>CAIVQH010000001.1 GCA_903907995.1 uncultured Verrucomicrobiota bacterium
CACATTGAAGACGCGATTTGCCTATGCTTCAATGTTGGCGAATGTGATCCGCCACGACCGTACGGGATTAATCGTCTCGCTCAATGCGGACTGGCATGTTGTAAGGGAAATTCTGGCCGACATCATATTATCCGAATTTAAAGGAGAGCTCGGAGCGTTTATCCAAAACCGCAACCTGATTCAGGCCTTAGCAGAATATGATGTTGATGTTAAGACTGGCTCATCGATTGCCAACCCCGCCAAAATTGCTGCCGCTATCGAGTATGTGGATTCTCTCCAGGTGGATGACAGGATCAGTTTCATCCATAACGAACCTTCCTATATCACTGCGGCCGAGTTTTTCCACCGGGTCTATGTTGCCTATAACCGGCCACGCGGAGAACAGAAGGGCTCGGCCGATGGCACGGAAAGGGGTTATTTTGTGGTGGTGGACGGATTGGATCACATTGAAACCAAATTTCCGCTATGCGCCAAAGAGAAGCTGTTCGTCTCAGCGCTTGTGACCCTGTTTAAATCCGGGAACAAGGCATGTGCGGTATTTCTTTCTGAACAGGATCCGGAGAAAGATTCGCTGGAAACAGCATCCGCACTTTTCCCGCTTTCGGATCTTCTGTTGCAGTTTGATGATTTCGCGAATGAAATTGAAAGGGACGATAAGATCTATGAATTGGGGCAGGCCATACAAAAGGGCAACCGCAAGCCGATTCAGAATATCTATCAGATCGCACGGATTACTGCGCTTCGAGTGCCGTTTGGTGGAGTCAGTTCTCCCGAAGGGTATATGCTTGCCCTGCAAAGCGGTGTGCTTGGATTTAGGGATAATCCTGCGAAGCAGGCTCCCGGACCAGCGCCAGAATTTTAAAAGCCCTTCGCCTTGTTTTCTGCGGGACAATCACGACGGCAACGTAAGTGGCCGGGGAAAGTGTGCAAGCCCGCACGGGGCAACCAGGGTCTTTAGATAGCATTTTTCATCGTGGATGCCCGGGGAGCTTTGGCAATGAGGCGGTGGCCCGGTGGGCGGGGCGTTCTCCTCACCCTGACCCTGACCCTGATACCACTCTCTTCCGCTGGGAGAGGGAACACCTGTTGAACACGGCGGGTTGCCGGGCAATCATTCCAGCCAGTCCCGTGCATGGCCTGCACCATTAAATACCGTTGCTCCCCGCGGAAGTGGCCCGGATTGAGGGGGAAGGAGATTCCCGATCGGCCAGTGCTCGCGTTGCCCAAGCGAGATCGATGCCATCCGTCTTTGTTGCGGCTACGGCATTCTTGGGACGCCTCTATTGTCCGCCGCGCAGGCGTTGGATGATTCCGGGCAGTGCTTGGATCACCCGGTCCACTTCCTCGGCAGTGTTGCCCCGTCCCAGCGAGAACCGCACGAGCGCGTTGGCCTCGGCGGGCGGCACGCCCATCGCCTGCAGCACGTGGCTGGGCTCCAGCGAGCCCGCGGAGCACGCCGAGCCGCTCGAGGCGCAGATGCCTTCCAGGTCCAGCACGGCCATCAGCGCGATGCTGTCCGCACCCGCCACGGTGAAGGCGATCGTGTTCGGCAGTCGCTCGGTCGCATGCCCACGCAGCGTGACTCCGGGAATCGCCGCCGCTGCGGCCGCCAGCCGTTCTGTGTGTTCACGTAGCGGTACCGCCGGGAACACCGGCGTGGGCACGAAGCGCTCGAAGGCGGTGACGAGGCCCACGATGGCCGCGAGGTTTTCCGTGCCTGCCCGGCGCTCGTTCTCATGCCCGCCCCCGACCTGCGTCGGCAGCGGCTGGAGCGGCGAACGGATGAAGAGCGCGCCCGCGCCTTTCGGCCCGTGAAACTTGTGGGCGCAGACCGCGACCAGATCGGCCTCGAACTGGTGGATGTCGCGGAAGGGCAGCTTGCCGAAGGCCTGCACCGCGTCGGTGTGGAACTTCACGCCGCGCTCCCGGCACAGGGCGCCAATCTCCGCGACAGGTTGGAGCGTGCCGACCTCGTTGTTCGCGGCCATCACCGACACCAGTGTCGTGTCGGGCCGCAGGGCCGCCGCGACGTCCTCCACGCGCACGCGACCGTAGACGTCCACGGGCAGATACGTGACGTCGAAGCCCTCATGCTTCGCGAGGAACTGGAACGCGTGCAGCACCGCGTGATGCTCGACCGGCGTCGTGACAAGATGGCGGCCCTTGGATTTCAGCAGGCGCGCCGTGCCCAGCACGGCGAGGTTGTTGGCCTCGGTGCCGCCGCCGGTGAAGACCACCTCGCTGGGTTTGCATTTCCACAGCGCTGCGAGCCGGTAGCGCGCATCGTCGAGGGCAGCCCGCGCCGCGCGCCCGATGGAATGCACGCTGGAGGGATTGCCCCAGACCTCGCCCAGCAAGGGCTCCATCGCCGCGCGCACGGCCGGCTCGAGCGGCGTGGTGGCGTTGTAGTCGAAGTAGATCGGCGGCATGGCGGGGAGAATCACGTGCGGACCGGCAAAGTCCATCGTGCGCGTGGGGGGGCAGAGCTCAGAGGATTGGCGCGCGAAATGCGCGCCTGCCAGAAGCGATGGATGGGCTCGCTAAGCCTCGCAATCGCGGGACGAATCGTCAGATTCGGGCGTCTCACCCTGAACATGAATCGCCGAATATTTTTTCAGATTGCTGCACTTGCCTTGCTGTTGTCCCTGACCGTGCGGGCGGGGGATTGGCCGCAGTGGCGCGGGCCGAACCGCGACAACGTCTGGAACGAAACTGGCATTCTGCGAACTTTTCCGAACCAGGGATTGAAGTTTCGCTGGCGCACGCCGGTGGGGCCGGGTTGGACAAGCCCAGTCGTGGTCCAAGGCCGTGTTTACCTGACCGATATGCGGCTGGATAAGCCGAAGGCTTGGGAACGCCTCCTGTGCTTTAAGGAATCCACCGGCAAGCCGCTCTGGAGTCGTGAGTATGAATTGGCTTACCCGGAATTTGCGTTCAACCCCGAGCAAGGCGGCGGTCCGGCCGCGACACCGGTTGTCGAGGCCGGAAAAGTTTACTGGCAGGGCCGAAGCGGTCAGGTGGATTGTCTGGATGCGCGGAGCGGCAAAGTCATTTGGGAAATCCATTTGGACACCAAATACACAGTCGGGATACTGAGTGTCCGTGGGTCACCGCTGATTGAAGGGAATCTTTTGATCCTAGTCGCCGGCGCCCAGCCGGGTGGCTGTGTCATCGCGCTCGACAAGCATACGGGGAAAGAGGTTTGGAAGGCTTTGGATGACCCCAAGTCCAGCAGTTCACCGTTGATCGTCGTGGCCGGCGGCAAACGGCAGCTGATTGTCTGGACCGGCTCGTCCGTGACTTCCTTGAACCCCGCTACGGGCGAAACTTACTGGCGAGAAATGATGGTGACGAGCGGCAACGATTCGATTCCCACTCCGGTGATTCAGACGAACCGGCTGCTGATTTCCGGTCTGATGTTTGAATTAAACGCCGACGCGCCAACCGCCAAGGTGCTCTGGCCGGATTCGCTGGCTCCCTCCAAAAGATTGTTGAGCAATACCTCAAGCCCAATGTTGCAGGGCGGCCATGTGTACTCGGCGAAATCCAGCGGCGAGCTAGTCTGCCTTGAGGCCGGCACCGGCAAGCAGCTCTGGGGGACGACCAACGTGACGAAGTCCAAATTCGGCGCGAGCATCCACCTGACGCCCAATGGTGAGGTCACGTTTCTATTCACCGACGAAGGGAACCTGATTGTCGCGCGGCTCACTCCCGACGGTTACCACGAGCTAAGCCGTGTGCATCTGCTCAAACCAACTTCATATTTGATGAATCAAAGACTCGTGTGGGTGCCGCCGGTTTATGTGAATCGCTGCATCTTTGCCCGCAACGACGAGGAGCTGGTTTGCGCCTCGCTGGCGGCGAAACCCTGAGCATCACACAAATTGGGGCTGCAAAAGGGTCATAGTGTGTGCATTTTGACGTTGATGCCTGGAGGTGCGGCGCTGTTGAAGGCTGATGCCATGGGGCGTGTGCCGACGCCGGTGGCGAAGCGGGGGGAAATCTTCTGACAAGATGCGAAATCTTGATTGGGATTCGGTCAGAATGGAGATCAAGGACCTGATTGAACGGGAAAAGCTTCTTGGAGAGGCAAGCGAACCAACGTGAACTCCGCGTAAGCCGTTGAAACGGCTGGGCCTCATGGCGCACAGGTCACCGGGCTGAAGCCCGGTGCTAGTGGGATGTGGCCAGGGCAAAGGAGTGAGCCCCCAGCCTTGGTGGGCAGGGCAATTTTCATGGAGTTTTGGAAGGGTATCTTTTCGCCATTTGCGCAAATCTGCGAACGGCCCGGAGGCTGCGTGTCTCATCTCCGTAATGGCCGATCAGCTTTGGTTGAGTCGGGTTGGCCATTAAGTAAGTACCGGTTCCTCCCCAGAACCCCAGCCGTGCCTGCGACGGCCCCATGGCTTCCACCATGAAAGCATTCCCGACCCTCTCCGTGTTCCGCCTGGCGTGCGTCAGTTTCGCCACCTGGCTTGCCTGTACCCTCCCTGTGCCGGCCGATACCGGCCAGACGCAGCTATCCTCGCCGCTATTCCAGGGCAACGAGGTGAAGTTTGACTGGAATTCCGGCGGCGAACTGCAGACCGCACCCAGTCCCGACGGCCCTTGGACCACCGTGGCCGCGCCCCAGGCCAAAGCCAGCACCTCCACCGTGCCCTTCACTCCCGGAACCCTGTTTTTCCGGGTGCTGGACAAGGGCATCCCGGGCGAGGTGAAACCCATCGTGGACGGCGACGCGCGCCGTCCCTTCCGCATCCAGTCGGCCACCATCCGGAAGGGTGCCTCGGCCAATGGCAACGCCTTCATGGAGGCGATTTTGGTGCCCGGGCAGAACCCGCCCGCGTCCTTCACCCTGCTGCAGGATGGCGAGCTGGTGACACTGCGCGACGACGGACAGGGCGGTGACGCCAAGGCCGGCGACGGCGTGTTCACGGGTGCAATCTTCGTGGATCGCAACGAGTTCGCCGCCGGCAACGACTTCATCAACGCGCTGCCGCCGGAGTTCCAGGTGCTCGGGCATTTCGACGGCCGCAGCGTGGACGCGACCAAGCCGCCGGCGCTGTTCGACCTCGATGCGTTCGACCAGGGCAAGCCAGTGCCGATCCTGCCCACGCCCTTTGACGGCACAGGCAAGCCCACGGAGGCCACCCAGCGCAAGCAGGCCGCCGCGAAACGCTCCGGGGCCAGGCCGGCCTCGCCGATCAGCCAGCAGGTGGCCATCACCAACCTCTTCCCGGTGACCAATGTGGTGTGCAATCCCGTGATCATCGGCACCAACGACGCCGCGCTGGTCACCAACATCGTGTGCAATCCGATCGTGATCGGCACGAACCTCGACCGGGGCACGTTCGTGACCAACGTGGTGTGCGATCCGGTGGTCCTCGGCCGGTCGAACAGGTTTGCCACGAACATCGTCTGCGAGACCGTGCAGATCGGCACCCAGCCGCCCCTGCCGGTGACCAACGTGAACTGCATGGACGTGGTGATCGATCCTCCGCCGCAGCCGGGCATCACCAACGTGTGCGTGACCAACATCGTGATGAATCCCGCCCGGCTCGTGCCGCAGCTCGTCTGCGACGAGGTGAAGGTCGGGCCCAACGGCCAGCCGACCGGCGCGGTGAACTGCAGGACCAACTTCGTGATGGTCACGGACGGCCCCGAGTTAACGACGAATGTCATGTGCTTTGACCTCGCGTTCAAGACCGCTACGAGCGCGGCCTTTGTCACGAACCTCTGCGTGACCAACGTGTTCGCGGACACCAACCCGGTGCCAGTCTTCACCAATCTCTGCACGACCAACATCGTGCTGGTGACGGATGGCGACCCGATCATCACCAACGTCTGCACGACCAACGTGGTGTTCATTCCGGCGGGTGACCCGATCACCACGAACGTGTGCGTCACCAACATTGTCTCCACGAGCACGCCGTCGCCGATCATCACGAACATCTGCCTCACGAACGTCACGTTCATCACCAACATCACCTTCACCAACATCGTCACCGACCCGCTGGACACGAACATCGACATCTATCTCAACCGCCCGATCTTCTGGCCCAAGAGCCTGCTGATCACCGACCTCTCCGTGGTGGAGGATCCGACCCGCACCTTTGACCCGTGCCGCCCCGACCGCGGCACGAAGCTGGGCGCGTGGACCTTCGGGAAGCTGATGAGCGACGTCTGCAACCAGCCGGTCACGGGGATCGAGCCCGGCGAGTTCGCCCGACGCTGGCTGCGCTCGTGGATCACCGACCAGGTGATCAATTTTGACACGGTCACGAACCGCCAGGTCGAGATCGTGAAACAGGTGCTCACCGACTGGGAGGCCGCCAGCGGCGGTCCCGACAAGCCGCTCGACATGAGCATCGCGCCCTTCCGGCTGCTGGCCATCGTCAACCGCCTCGACCTGCGCGGAAACCCCGGCTACGGCGGCATCATCAACGACGACCCGTGCAACCCGGTGAACATCGGCGGCGAGGGCCGCTTCGTGTTCTGCCTCATCCCCGGCCTCCACGCGACGGATGGCGGCGGCACGGGTTACGGCGGTGGCGGTGGCGGCGTGTCCGGCTCCTGCGACGCGTCGCAGTTCACGGTCATCTTCGAGTATGCCGTGCCCAAGAACACCTGCGCCGAGATCAAGTCATACGGCCTGGAATGGTACAACCTGAACCGGATGGCCTTCGGCCCGGACTACAACGCCGCGCTCCAGCACATCACCGACCAGTTTGCCGCCGCCGGGGCCGATCCGCGCCGCAAGCCGAACCTCAGCGCGCTCAGCCAGCTCCGGGCGAACGAGCTGCTGCGCGAGCCGTGGGAACTGCGCGAGTGGCGCCTCTTCTCCAACGACAGCGACACCGGCTGGCTGCGCGAGGTGACGGTCAAGCAGACGCCGGATCCGGATCACAACTTCCAGCCGATCATCAGCGAGTACTGCGCCGCCAATGCGGGACTGATTGCGCTCCAGCAACACATCGTGCCACTCATGTGGCGCACGCCGGGCAAGCCGATGGTGCCCTTCCTCGGCGGCTCCGCCCCGATGACCACGCAGGACTTCTTCTGGGACGGCGCGCCGCGCGGCAGCATCCCGACCGACATCCGCCACAAGTTCTCACTCAACACCTGCAACGGCTGCCACGCCGGCGAAACGGGCACGCCGTTCACCCACGTCTTCCCGCGCAAGGGCGGCGAGGAGGCCAAGCTCAGTGACTTCCTCACCGGCCTGAACATGCCGAAGCTCGACCCGGCCGACCATGTCACGACGTACGTCTTCGCCGACCTGAAGCGGCGCGAGGATGACCTGCTCAAGCTCATCAGCGAGCCCTGCTTCTTCCAGCTGTTCCAAGAACCGCCCGCCTTCACGCACTGATCGCGTCCGGGGCGGCGGCCGGGTACCCAAAACGAACCGGCCCGGCGGAGGCAGCTCCGCCGGGCCGGACTTTTTTCGCGGAAATTGGAACAACCAAGCAACGAAGGAACAAAGGGGGAGGGCTGATCCAAAGTGTCCCACGGGGATTCGTGAAAGGATCACGGATGGCGGCGGGGCTCCGAATCTCCCCGACCGAATCGGCCCTGCAAATCGCCGCCTGACACCACCCATAACCTTGCGCCTCCCACTCCTCCTCAGCCCAGCCCTTTTGCTGAACATTGACGAACACAACCCTGTTCTGGCGCCAGCGGAGGGTCCAAACCGAGTCCCTTCGCCCCTCAACGGGGAGAGGGTGAGGGGTGGGATGAAGAGCCGGCTTACCTTCGCCCGTTACCATGAACCCACTAAGCGATCGGTTTTAGCCGCTACATCAATTCTGGAATTGCTCTAACGTGATGCTGTCCGCCGGTTCCACCTCAGGAAGGGCTGCCGTAACGCCGTGGAAACACGGCACGAAAGGTCGTGCCCGTCGGCGCCGAACTGGCGATTTCCAGGCTCGCGTCGAGCAACTCGCACAGGCGCTTCACCACGGAAAGACCGATCCCTTCGCCGGGCTGGTCCAGGGCGGGGCCGGTTCGGGGAGCCGTGTCCCCGGGGGCCGCCAGGACCTGCGACGTTTCACCTTTGATGGCGGCGGACTTTTCATCCGATTCCTTCGCGCTCGCGGTGGCCTCCTGCAGGCCGGCCTTCAGGGACTGGCTTGCGCCCGGCAACATTCCCGGCCCGGTGTCCTGCACCATCAGCCACCAATTCTCCTTCTCCTCACCCCAGGTCACGGTCACACCGCCTTCCTCCGTGTACTTGAGCGCGTTCAGCAGCAGGTTTTTCGCGAGCCGCCGGACTTTCTCGGCGTCCCCCTCTACGGCCAGGCGCAACGGTCCCTCGGCTCGCAAAAACAAATTCCGTTCCTGGGCGAAGGGCTGGCTCCCCCGGCACAATTCGGCGATCAGCGCCGCGGCGTCGAAGCGGGCGAGCTTCCGTTTGTCCTGGCCGGCCTCCAGCCGTGCCAGCTCCATCAGCTCACCGAGCATCGTGCTCAGCCCCTGCGTGGCCCGCTGCAGGACGGCCACCGAACGAGCCCGGTCGGCCTCGGCCAGATGGGGATGGACGACCATCGAGGCCGCCATGCTGACCCCGAGGATGTCGTTGTTCAGATCGTGAACCGCCTGTTGGATGAACGCGCCGCGGCGCTGTTCCACCTCGTCCATCGTGGCCAGCGCCTTTTGGAGGTCCACCACCCGGCTGGCGGCCTCCGCCTGCTGCATCCGCTCGTATTGGGCGGCGCTCTCGCTGATGGTGTCATTGATCAGGCGGAGCAGCTGGCGCTGCGCCTCGAGCAGGGTTGCCGGCTCGATTTCGGGATGGGTGGCGCCCAGGCGGCCCAGCTCCTCGAAGACGCAAAGATGGAGGTGGCCGCACTCGGTCACGAGCTCCTTCAACCGGTAGCCCTGCTGCCAGCGATGCAGGCCGTGCTTCACCTCTTCCTCCTTTTTCTCGGCCTCGGCGGTCCGGGCGTCCGCGCCACCCGGACGGGAGCGCAGCCGGAGTTCATAGGCATCGAGGATCGGGGGGATGTGATCGAGAAATTGCCCGAGCGTGAGCGCCCGGCCGGTCATCTGTTCGGGATCGGCGCGATCCGCCGTTCGCCAGGCCAGGAGGATGGCTTCCCGGCGGGCGGAGAGGTACTCACTCAGGGTGGCCAATTGCTGGCTCGGAGTCAGGGGCATGCAGGATTCAGTGCAAAGATCAACGGCGTCACGGCGGCGCGTTGGGCGCTTTTCCGGCGTTAATGGGCACTGTGTTTCTCTAGCTCCACAGAGTCAATGCGCGCGCGATTGGACCCGGTGCACTGGGGTCAACTCAGCCGGCCCAGGCCACCACGGACCCTTCAGCCAGCGGATTTGGCGGCTGGCAGTGTGAAATTCGGCGGGACGAACTCGCGCCGCACAAACACCACGTTGCCTCCATCCGCCCACGGCATTTCCTCGCGCACGACCACGAAGCCATGCGCCTCCAGCCAGGCCCGCAGCTCGGGATAGAGCATCACGCCGGCGTAGTTGGACAGGCGGTTGACCTCCGCATGGATGACGCGCACGCCGGGGAGCATCCGGGTCGAGGCGGCCAGGAAGCGGCCCTCAAACCCCTGCATGTCGAGCCAGAGCAGGTCCACCCGGGGCACATTTTCCCGGGCGGCCCATGTGTCCAGCGTGAGCACCGGCACCTCGATCGTGCGCTGGAAGCGGATGTGCGGGTGCAGCTTCAGGATCTCATCGGGCGGCAGCAGCGAGCTGGACTGGTCCACATCGCTGTCGGGCCGGTCCCCGCCCCCTTCGCTCACATGAAACTGGGCGGTGCCATCCTTGTCGCCCAAAGCCAGGGGAAACGTGCGGACATTGGGCAGCGCACCGACCCGGCCATGCAGCTTCGCGTAAACCGAGGGCAGGGCCTCAAACGAATACACGCGGCCACGCGGCCATAGGCGCGAGAATTCTTCCGAATCAAACCCGTAATGGGCGCCGCAATCCACGACCACCGGATTCTCCGGCAGGAACGGGCGCAGCCATTGCTTGGGGATTTCACCGACCGGCGGCTTGCGGAAAAGCTGCCGCACCCGCTGAACCAGACCCCGGAGACTTGCCATGGGCGACGAATACCGCAGCGGCCGGACGGTTGTCGAAACAAGTCGGCGGCGGGCTACACAGAAGTGCCCGGGGCGGCATCCCTCGCGACGCGGCCCAGCTTCCACGCCACGTCGGCGTCGAACGCGCGGTAATCGCATGTCAGCTCTTCGCCCGCCGCCAGATCGCGCAGGGCGACCGTGGTCACGGAGAGTCCGTCATCGGAGGGTGCGCCCGTGTTGGGCTGTTCCTCATGGTTCATGAAGCGCGCGTGGTCGCCGCTCAGGATGAACTCCCGGGTGTCGCCCGTCAGGTAGCTGAAGTGCCGGACATAGCCCCGCGCCAGTTCCGGCAACGCGGCCCACTGAGCCAGCGTGAAGACCTGGTCAAAGCCGGCGAGAAACCGGTAGAGCGGCGTGCCCTTGGGCACCGGCCCGACTGTGAACAGGCCGTTGCCGTGGATGCCGCTCGGGGCGACGTGCGTGGGGATCAGAAGCATTTCAGCGACAGACTCGCGGAAATGCCTGGTAAGGCAAAGGCCGGCCTTTCCAGCCTCACCGCCGTGCAAGCGCAGCCACGCGGTTCACAACGCCGCGTTCACGGCGTCCAGAACCTGCCGCGCGTAGGCCTCGTCGCCAAAGGTGCCGATCCGGATGTGCAGCTCGGTGGAGGCGTCGCTGAGGCGGCGCAGGATGAAGACCACGGTGCGGTCGGTGCCGGACTTCGCCTCCAGACGGGCTTCCAGACCGTCCTTCATCGTCTTGTATTCCCGGAGTTCGAGTTTGTTGACGGCGGTCTGTACGGCGGCCCAAGTGCGGCCCATGGACGCGTTCTCAACCGTGCCGAGGTCGCCCATGCTGTAGGCGGCGACGCCGGGGGCGGTCACCGAGGTGGTCATCATGTCGGCACAGCCGGCCGACGCGATGATCACGCCCACAAGCGCAGTCAGGGCGACTATTTTGGACCACCGTTGGAGCTGGCCATTCATTTCCATGGTGCAACCTAGCCATCAGCCCGGCTTGCGCCACCGCGATTTCGGAGTGTGACTTCGGATTTCTGATTTTGCGGATTCTCTGCCATGCTCTCGCCCGTGACCGGTATGGTGAAACAGCGCGTGTTGGTGGGGATGAGTGGCGGGGTGGATTCCTCCGCCACGGCCGCGCTCCTGCAATCGCAGGGCTTCGACGTCATCGGCGTCACGCTGAAACTCTGGCCGCAGGACTGCGTGAACCGTGCCGAGGACAAGTGCTGCGGCCCGCAGGCCGTGATGGATGCCCGGAGCGTCTGCGCCCAGCTTGGCGTGCCCTATTACCTCGTGGATGAGGCCGCGCTCTTCCAGCAGAAGGTCATCGAGTACTTCGCCGCCGAATACAAGGCCGGCCGCACGCCCAACCCCTGCGTGATGTGCAACCAGCACCTCAAGTTTGGCGTGCTGCTGGACCGCGCCCGGCAGCTCGGCTGCGACTTCATCGCCACCGGCCACTTCGCGCGGCTGGAGCGTGACGCGGCGACCGGCCGCACGCTCCTCCGCAAGGGCCGCGACACGCGCAAGGACCAGAGCTATTTCCTCTTCAGCCTGCGGCAGGACCAGCTCGCCCGTGCAATGTTCCCGCTGGGCGAGAAGACCAAGGCCGACACCCGCGACGTCGCCCGCTCCTGCGCGCTCCGCACCGCCGACAAGGAGGAGAGCATGGAAATCTGCTTCGTGCCCGACAACGACTACGGGAAGTTCCTGGAGGAGGCGAAGCTCGCCACCAAACACCGCGGCGACATCGTGGACACGGCCGGCCGCAAGCTCGGCGAGCACTACGGCATCGAGTTCTACACCATCGGCCAACGACGCGGACTGGGCATCTCCTCCCGCGATCCGCTGTACGTCGTGAGCCTCGAGCCCGCGACCAACCGCGTGGTGGTGGGCGACGAATCCACGCTCAGCCGCGACACCTTCACGGTGGCCAACTGCAATTGGATTCCATGGGAAACGCCGCCCGCCTCCTTCGCGTGCTCGGCCAAGATCCGCTATAACCACGCCGGTACCGCCGCGACGGTGACCCCCGGCCCCAACGACACCGCCAGTGTGAAACTCCACGCGCCGGCCCGCGCCGTGACACCGGGTCAGGCATGTGTCTTCTACGGCGGTGATGAGGGCGATCTGGTGTTGGGCGGCGGGTGGATCACGCGGGGCTGACGCTCAATTGCTATGCGTGCCTGGCTTGCATGGCTGCTCTGCTGGGGGATCTGTGCACACAAGGTAAAAGCGGACGTGCGCTGGACAATTGAACCCTATCTGTTGGTTTCACCCGACAAATCGCTCTGCCTCGTGATGCAGGAGCTTACGATCTCGACGAATGGTAAGAACTATTTTGCAACCCTGCCTGACGGCCGACGGATAGATCTCCATACCCAATTTTCCTCAAACGGCGTCTTTCGGCTTCCTGACCTCCAACCGGTTTACTTCCTGGACTGGTTTGATCACTCGAACAGATTTGTTGCGTCGTCCGACTTCAATTCAATCGTGCGTATCTCACAATCGGAACTGGCTCCCGTCCTGCCGGTGCCGGCGGTCATGCGGTTTTACAATGCGGGAAGGGAAATCCGCTCGTATGGGGCGGGTGACCTGATCGAAGGTTTTAGGGAAGGACCTGGCTTGAACACTGTGAGCTGGCCGGATCACGTCGGATATACTCCTTGGCTGGATGATTTTCACGCCATGGGCCCCAACGAGGTCGAAGTGGTTACCACTCCTCGAGGGCTTTTTTGGGGAGAACACGGGATCATCCTCTTCTCCGGCAATCGCTATGTGTTCGATCTTGCCACCGGCCGGATCCTTTCGGAGAAACGCCCCATGCTGAATGGAGTGACCACTATTGCCGTGCTGCTGCTAGGCTTCGCTCTGCTCATTGCCACGTGGTTCTTACGTCGCAAACCAGGGACTTCATGAAAACGCCCCTTTCCCTCGCCTTGGGCCTCGCATTGTTCTTATCTCTACCGTCGCTCGCCGCGACCAACGAGTGGTTCGGAATCCAAGTTGTGGACGACGCAACCGGACGCGGCGTGCCGCTGGTCGAATTGGAGACGGTGAACCACCTGCGCTACGTCACCGACAACGCCGGCTGGGTCGCCATTCAGGAGCCGGGCTGGGCCGGGCAATCGGTGTTCTTGACCATCCACAGCCACGGGTACGAGTTTTCCAAAGACGGTTTCGGCTACGCCGGCGTGGCTGTGACCAACACTCCCGGTGGGCGCGTCACTCTGAAACTGAAGCGGCGCAATGTCGCCGAACGTCTGTACCGTGTGACGGGCGAGGGCCGCTACCGCGACAGCGTGCTGCTGGGCGAGCCGGCACCGGCGGGCGAGCCCACCATCCGCGGCCTCGTGGCTGGGCAGGATTCGGTGCAGCTCGCGCCCTATCACGGGCGGCTGCTCTGGTTCTGGGGTGACACCGCGCGGCTGCGCTATCCGCTTGGACAGTTCCGCACTTCGGGCGCGTGGTCGGTGTTGCCCGGCACCGCTGGATTTGATCCGGCGCGCGACGTGGATCTGCATTACTGGACCGACCACGAGGGCTTCAGCCGCGAGATGGTGCCGTTGAAGGCCGGTGAAAAAGGCGTCGTGTGGATCGACGGCGTGGTGACTGTGCCTGATGCCAAGGGCAAGGAACGGCTGGTCGCGCATTTCTCCCACCGGGAATCGCTCGCGAAGCAGCTCCGTCATGGGCTCGCCGTATGGAATGACGAACGCGAACTCTTCGAACTTTCCACCACGCTACCCGAGGACGAGCAGTGGCGGTTCATCCAGGGCCATCCGGTGAAGCACACGGTGGCCGGCCGTGACTACCTGCTGTGCGGCGACCATCTGCCGAACATCCGCGTGCCCGCGCGGCTGGAGGACGTGCTGAATCCCGCGAGCTATGAGGCCTGGACCTGCATCGGCACCAACCGCAACGCCAAGGACGAACCCCTACCCCAGCGCGATGCAACCGGCTCCCTGCAATGGGCCTGGCGGCGCGACACGGCCCCCACGCGCAACCGCGACGAACAGCGCTGGCTGAAAGCCGGCCTCGTACAGACCAATGAACTGCACTTCCTGCCCTTCGACACGGAGTCAGACAAAGCGGTCCTGCTGCACGGCGGTTCGGTGCGCTGGAACGCCCATCGCCAGCGGTGGATCGCCATCGCCGTGGAATCGGGAGGTACTTCCTCCGCGCTCGGGGAGGTCTGGTATGCCGAGTCACGCGACCCGCTCGGTCCGTGGCTTAAGGCGCGCAAAGTGGCCACGCACGAGCACTACTCATTCTACAATCCGGTCCACCACGATGTGCTCGACCAACAGGGCGGGCGGCTGATCCAGTTCGAGGGCACCTATTCCGAATCCTTCTCCGGCAACCCGACAGCCACCTCACGCTACGACTACAACCAGATGATGTACCGGCTCGATCTGGATGATCCGAGGCTGGCGGCGACGCACGAGTGAGGGGAGATGTGGCGTCGGAGCGCCGGTCTCCGACCCGGCGTGTTGGCTTATCGGTCGGTGGCCGCGCCGGATCGGAGATCGGCGCTCCGAAAGAGACGCCCTCAGTCCAACTCAATCCCCACCGGGCAGTGGTCGCTGTCCATCACGTGCGGCTGGATGAAGGCGCGCTTCAGGCGCGGACGCAGCGACGGAGTCAGGAGCACGTAGTCGAGGCGCCAACCCACGTTCCGCGCACGGGCCGTGCCCATCGGACTCCACCAGGTATAGTGGCTGCCGCCCTTTTCGAACTCCCGAAAGGTGTCCAGAAAGCCCGCCCCGACGAAGGCATCGAAGCCCGCCCGTTCTTCCGGCGTGAAGCCGTGGTTCTTCACGTTCGCCTTCGGGTTCGCGAGGTCGATCTCGGTGTGCGCCACGTTCAGATCGCCGCACCAGATCACTGGCTTTTTCTTTTCCAGCTTTTTCAGGTAGGCGAGGAAGTCCTTGTCCCACTGCTGCCGGTACGGGAGCCGCTCCAACTCGCGCTTGGAGTTGGGGACGTACACGTTGACGACGTAAAAGTCGGCGTACTCCGCGGTCAACACACGTCCTTCGCGGTCATGGTCGGCGTGGCCAATGCCGTGGGTGACCTTGAGCGGCTTCGTCTTGGTGAAGATGGCGGTGCCGGAATAGCCCTTCTTCTCCGCGCTGTTCCAGTGGGTCTCGTAGCCGGCGGGCCAGAGCTGCTCAATCTGGTCCGGCGAGCACTTCGTTTCCTGCAGGCACAGGATGTCGGGCGACTCGGCGGCCAGGTAGTCGAGGAAGTTCTTCCGCAGCACGGCGCGCAGGCCGTTCACGTTCCAGGAGATCAGCTTCATGCGTGGGAGCTACGAAAGCGGGCCGGCGAAGGGAAGGCGATTATTTTCCCGCCGGCGCGACGACCACGCGGGCACGCAGGCCATCAAGGGTCTTCGGGCCGATGCCGCTGACCTTCAGCAGGTCTTCGACGCGTGCATAGGGGCGATCGGCGATGATCCGCTGTGCCATCCCTTCGTTGACACGCGGCAGGAGCATCAGCTCATGCACGGAGGCGGTGTTGACGTTGATGACCTGGGTGGATTCCGCCGCAATGGCCTCGCGCGATTTCGGTTTGCCGAACTGCTGCCAGCCGAAAAAGGCCGCGCCGCCGACCAGCGCCATCCACACCAGACGCGTGACGATGCGCACCGCCACGCTGCGCGCGACACTGCGGCCAAAGCTGCCGACGGGATTGCTGTTGCGGCCCACGCGCTTCATCTGCCGTGCGGAAGCCATGGCGTCAACCACCGGCTGGCCGCAGTTGTTCACCGCCCAGGGGAGGAATTTAATTTGGAAAACAGGAAAGCAGGAAAGGAGGGGCTTCACGGGTGAACTGGTGTGCCAGATACGCGAAATATCGGCGTGCTGCTGACGGGTTGGCCTACAGGGCTGAAAGCCCGTCCAAAGAATGCCCGGGGTGAAGCGAGCGTGGCGAGCGCAGCCCCGGGTTACCCAGGCAATAGGAGGGTGAGCGCTGTAAGCGAGAGGCAGCCGCCTTGCTTTGGGCCGGGCCTTCAGCCCTCAAGCCTTACCAAAAACCCTCTCCTGGGGCTGCGCTCACTGCGTTCGCTCCACCCCAGGCATTCTTCGGGCGCGCTTTCAGCGCCGGAGCGGAGACAGAGACAGGATTGGTTGCCCAGTCCTGAATGGTTCTTGAAATGGGAACCACTTTGCACCCTGACGCATCTATTCCCGCTGGGCGATTTTTTAAACGGCTCTACACTTGCGGGACATGAGCGTGGACACGAGCGACTACGAATTCCGTTTCGGCGGCCTGGCTCGGCTATACGGAAAGGCCGGACTGGCGCGCCTGCGGGCGGCGCATGTGCTGGTCGTGGGCGTCGGCGGCGTCGGCTCTTGGACGGTGGAGGCGCTGGCCCGCAGCGGCGTCGGCGCGCTCACGCTCGTGGATCTCGATGAGGTGTGCGTGAGCAACGTGAACCGCCAACTCCCCGCGCTCGACGGCAACGTGGGCCGCGCCAAAGTCGAGGTGCTCGCCGACCGCGTGCGCGCGATCAATCCCCACTGCCAGGTGGACGCTCGGATGGAATTCTTCACCGAGGAAAGCGCCGAACGCCTGCTCACGCCGCGCTACGACCACGTCGTGGATGCCATCGACAGCGTGGTCAACAAGTGCCGCCTCATCGCGCTGTGCCGGAGCAAGGGACTACCAATCGTGGCCTGCGGTGGCGCGGGCGGCCGACGGGACGCTACGCAGGTGCGCGTCGTGGACCTCGCGCGGGCGACGTACGACCGGCTGCTCAGCGAGACGCGGAAGCGCCTGCGCCAGGTGCATGACTTCCCGCGCGGCGAAAAGAAATTCGGCGTGGACTGCGTGTGTTCCGAGGAACTGCCGGTGTTCCCGCACCGTGATGGCACGGTGTGCGCGGTGGCGGAGGCACCCGGGGAAGGCGAGGCAGGAGGGCACCGGTTGAACTGCGATTGGGGGTTCGGCTCCGCGACCTTTGTCACGGGCACCTTCGGCTTCGTGGCTGCCGGCGTGGCCGTGCGGCGGATCGCGGAGAATGCGGCCAAGCCTGTTTGATCACGCCACCGCCGGGCGCGGCTTGCCGCCGCCCTTTACCGGCGCGGAAGGTCCGGATGGCTTCGTCGGTGTCGCCGGCAGGTTCTTGAAACTCTGCCAGTAGCGTGGCGGCAGGCAGCCGAGGACGATGAGCAAGAGCTGGCTGCCGACGAAGGTCGCGAGCACCGGGAAGGCGCCGCTCATGAAGCCGTAGCTGTGCAGGCCGATGCCGAGCATGTTCACGCCGAACCATGACCAGCTCGTGACGATGTTGCCCGCGATGGCGAGGGTCATCACGCCGCGCTCGCGCACCAGGCCACCCCAGCGGGCGTGCAGCACCAGCGCGTTCCACAGCACGATGATCAGCGCGCCGTTCTCCTTCGGGTCCCAGCCCCAGAAGCGGCCCCAGCTCTGGTCCGCCCAGATGCCGCCCAGCACCGTGCCCACGAAGCTGAAGAGCGTCGCGAAGCAGACGATGCCATAGACCATCCGCGCGAGGGACTTTGCCGTGTTGCCATCGAGGCCGCGCGTGAAGAAGCCGCGCACGATGTACACAATCGCGAGGAAGCCCGCGACGAAGGTGCTGGCGTAGCCGAGCGTCACGATGACGACGTGCGTCGCGAGCCAGAAGTTCGTGTCGAGCACGGCGCGCATCATGATCATCGTGTCGCCGTCCAGCGCGAGGTTGTGGGCGATGATGAGCGTCACAAAGCCGAGCAGGCTGCCGACCGTGAGGCCGATGGCGTTCCGCCAGAAGCGTTCCAGGATCATCCCGAGCACCACCGCGCCCCAGCCGATGAAGATGGCCGAGGAGTAGAGGTTCGTCACCGGGGGACGCCCCTGCAGCACCATGCGGAAGATCAGGCCCGTCATGTGGATGACAAAGGCCAGGCCGACGAGGCGGAAGGCCGCCACGCGCAGCCATTCGGCGAAGTTGAACCAGAAGCCGACCGCGCAAAGGAACGCGGCGACGTAGATGATCATCGCGTTGTAGAAGGGAGCGAACCGGTTGAAGAACACCTCGCGACCGGCCTTCTTTGTCTCGGCCGGGATCGTATCGGCGCAGTAGCGCGAATATTCGGCCACGGCGGCGTTGAACTCGATGGAGTTGCCGGTCTCGTAGGCGTCGCCGATGCGGGCCCACGCCTGGATGGCCTTGGGCAGCGGCTCGCCGCCGGTCAGATCCATCATGCGGTCGGGCAGGCGGGACCAGTCGTGACCGTTTTCGGGCGGGAGCAGCAGCGGCAGCTTTTCCCCCCGGCTGCCGATTTTGTCGTAGAATTTCGCGGCCTCCCGCACGAGCGGATCGTCCTTGGCCTCATCGGGATTCTTGCCGGCATAGCGCGTTTTCACGGCGATCAGCGCGCCTTCATTGGCCGGCAGGGACTTGTAAAAGGCCGTCACCTCGGCGGTGAAATTGGTGGCGCTTTGTGACCGCGCGGAAACCTGCAGCGTGTTGAAGAGTTCAAGCGCGTTGCCCAGCTTCAGCACCGCCTGGTCATAGGCGTCCCGCTGGGATTCCTCCTTCTTCACCGCGCGGCCGATCTGCTCCTGGAGCGTGGCAAAGTTCGCCTCGGTGGCGATCTGGTTCCACGAGTAGTATTTGCCGTTCTCGCCGTGGTCCACGTTGGACTCGGGCAGCTTGAGCACCTGCTTGAGCTCCTGGCTCACCACGCGGAACACGCGGCGGTCGCGGGCGGCCTCGGGCTTGAACATCACCTCGGCCAGCCATTCGGGGGCCGACATCGTCCGCTTTTCCACCGGATCGTACGCGTCGTGGCGCTCGCGGATCTGCACGAGGGTGTTTCGCGCAAAGGAATCGAGCGGCTGGGGGCGGCCGCCGGAGAGCAGCGGCAGCCGGCCAAACTGGCCGAAGGCGAACTTGTCCTCGCGCGCCGGAACCAGCGTGGTGAGGAACCACACCGCGAACACGGCGGGGATGAGCCAGGGCAGGTGCTTTTTCATGGTGGAAGGAAAGTGGGCTGTTGCTCGGCCTTGCTCCTGCTCTTGATCATGAGTCTCGTGCTTCGGCGATTAAGAGCAAGAGCAGGAGTAAGATTGTTAGCCATTGGACGTGGTCGGTGCCGGTTTCAGGCGGGCCGCTTCTTGCGGACAAAGGCTTCGAGATGGATGCCGAACTGCACCAGCAGCCCGAGCGCGACCATGCCGCAGCCGACGTACGGCGTGAGCCAGGACGGGTTTTTTACAACCTGCAGCGTGCTGGTGCCCCGGCTGGCGGCAGCCTGTTCCCGGCCCATCTGGTACTGGAAGAAGGTCAGCCCGCCGAACCGCAGCGGGTTGTTCATGTAGATGTCCACCTCGCGGCGGCCCACGGTCGGGTGGTCCACCAGCACGCGGCTCTGGAAATTCTTGGGAATGCCGTCCGGCTCGGCGGCGGAAACGGTGCCGGCGTAAACCTCGTGGGTGGTCTTGAGCAGCTTGACGGTGAAGGGCTGGTAATAACGCATGGGCCGGAGCTGGAAGGTGAAGGTGCGCCCGCCGGCGGTGACGGTCTGCGGCTTGGTCAGGAGCCCGTGGATGCGCTGGGCAAGGTCCGCGCCGAACTGCTTGGACCAGCTGAACGCGGCCGAGGCGGCCATCGCCGGCTCACCCGCCCAGTCAGAAACGGCCCAGGTGCCGAGGCTCTTGCCATCGGTCCCGACGAGCTCGATGAGGGCGGTGGGGATGTTCTTGCTGTCCATCGTCCGCGTCTCGGTGGCCGGCTGGAAGTCAAAGTTCTGGGCGATGCCGCTCGAAGCCTGCGGGGCGTTGGTCTTCTGCATCATTGGCGCGCGGAAGCTGGGCTCCGAGTTCTCCATCCACTCCTTCACACGCACGCTGAAGGGCAGCGGTTCGAGCCGGATTTCGGCCCCCGGCCGGAGCTCCGAATCGGGAATGGCGACGACGTTGTTCATCGCCGCGTCGGTGGTGTCGCTGAGGAAGACCAGCTCGGTCTTCTGAAAGTCCTCGGAATAGTTCCGCCATTCGCCCTCGGCGAAGCTCATGCGACTCTCCCGCGCGAACATGTCCGTCGCGAGCTGGCCGACGAGCAGCAGGATGATGCCCAGGTGCGTCATCACGATGCCGGACTTCTTCCAGGCGAACTTGAAGCGCGAGATGTGCGCCGCAATAAGGTTCACCAGCAGGGACGTGCCGAGGAGGTAGCCGCCGGGCAGCGGAATCTTGATCCATTTCCAGGCGGGATCGTGCGGCGAAAACACGGAGAACCACGACCGGAAGAAGCGGGCTTGCGCCACATACAGGCCGTCCTCGGTCTGGGCCAGTGTGCCAAAGAAGATCACGGCGATACCCAGCGCCAGCAGCGTGACGGTCAGGCGGATCGAGGTAAGCGGTGCGAGTAATCGTTTCACGAAAAAGGGAACGGACGGCAAATCACGCAGACTGACGCGAATGGCGGATCATGATTCGGTGCAAGTTGAGGAAATGGGGTGAATGGCCGGCCGGTTGGGACCAGTGGCGGGCATTGATGCTCAATATTTCACCGACTGCACGAACTTCACGAAGTTGTCGTGCTCCTGGGTCACCAGGGCGGCGCTGCCGGTGAGCTTGTAAAACCAGGTGCGGTCGGCCCGTGACACGATGGCGGCGAGCATCTTCTTGCCCGCCCCGGCGCCTTCGCCCGTCAGGTCGGCGACGATCGCCTTGTCACCACCGGGCAGATTCAGCGTGGTGGTGACGGTGGGAATGTCGGCCTCGCCGACCGGGCTGAGGCCGAGCTGGCCGCGCCAGCGGTTCAGGTTCGCCAGCGTGCCGCCGGCGGCGGGCCCGAGCGCGACCACGGAAAAATCTCCGCCCTCGCCGACGACGAAACTGGCGACCCGCATGGTCGAGGCCGGAACCGATTTCCAGCCGGTGGGCACATCCCATTGGGGCTGGCCGGTCGAAGGCGGCGGTGCGATGGGACCGGCCATGCCGGGCGGTGGGGTCGCGGCGGCTGCGGTCGGAGCCGGGGCGGAAGTGGTGGCCGTATCGCCGCCGTCGCCGGTGTCCACCGACTTCAGCCAGGCGAGGAACTTCGGCTTGTTCTCGGCCACCAGGGCGTCCTCGCCCGTCAGCTTGAAGAACACGGTGGCGGTGCCGACCGACAGGATGGCGGCCAGCGTGCGGGCCTTGTACTTGTCATCCAGCGTGGGCTTGTCGCCGACGAGGTCGAAAAGCTTGCCGGTAACGCCGCCGATGGGCACGGCCTGGGTGAGGCCGGCGAGTTCGGCGTCAGTCACCGAGCCGAGCCCGAGCTGCGTGCGCCAGCGGTTCACATTGTCGAGTTCGCTGCCGGCGGTCGGGCCGAGCGGCACCACGGAGGCATCGGCGGTGCGGCCATCTGGGGCGGTAATGCTGTAGCTGGCGATGCGCATGCCACTCGCCTCCTTTTCGGTCCAGCCGGCGGGCACATTCCAGGGCGGCCGGGAGGTCCCCGCCTCCGCCGGAGCCGGTGCGGATGCGGGCGCGTCGGCGGAACTCAGGGCCGGCGCGGCGGGGGCCATGTCCTTGGGTGCCTGGTAAACCTGGACCTCCTCCTTCTTGCAGCCCAGCAGGGCGGCAAGCAACGGCACGCAAAGGAGCTGACCGGAACGAAAACGCATCGGCTTTAAGTAACCCTCGGCGGCGTTTGCGGCAAGCGCGGTGCTCAGGGTATGGCGTTAGCGTTTTCGATGAAGAGCAGGAAGGTTGGGAGACGGTGCGGTGAAAGATAAGGCGGAAGACCGGCAGCCATTGGTTTTCCACGGGTCGCCTCGCCCACGTTTTCCTGCCAGGCTGAGGAGCCCACGCTGAACGCAGCGAGAGTCGGGTACTTAATGTCAGTTCTCACGGTCTTCATCATCCTTTTTGCGGCGGCGCTGCATGCGAGCTGGAATGCCTTGTTGCGGGCCGGCGCCGACCGCCTGTGGTCCATGACCATTATGGCCATCGCCACCGCGAGCGTCTGTGGTGTGGCTGCTTTCCTGGTGCCGCTGCCCGCCCGGGGCAGCTGGGGATACGCGGTCTTATCCGCGCTGCTCCACGTGGGCTATAACCTGTTTCTGATCCGGACCTATAGGAGCGGTGATCTTGGCCAGACGTATCCCATCTACCGGGGCTCCTCGCCGATGCTGGTCTCGATCGGGGCCACGCTGTTTGCCGGGGAACTGCCCGATGCGGTCAGCCTGCTGGGCGTGGTGATGATCTCCGCCAGCATCCTCTCGCTGGCCTTTCAGGGAAAACGGATGTCAACGGACACCCTGCTTTATGCGTTGGGCACGGGCTGCTTCATCGGCGCCTACAGTGTCATTGATGGCATGGGCGCACGGCGGTCGGGGACACCCCTCGGCTACACGGTCTGGATGTGCCTGCTTTGGGGCGTGCTGATGCCGCCAGTCTATATGTGGCTGCGTGACGGGCGAAGCCTGGTCCGGGGGCAACGGGAGATGCTCATGGCGGCGGGCGGCGGCGTGGTTTCTTTGCTGGCCTATGGCATTGTCATCTTCGCCATGTCCACCGGTCCCATGGGACCGGTCTCGGCCCTGCGGGAAACGAGCGTGGTGTTCGCGGCCTTGCTCGGCCGCTTTTTCCTGAACGAACGGCTGACAGTTCACCGCCTCACTGCCTGCGTCTGCATTGCCATTGGCGCGCTCTGCATCGGGCACGGCGGCAGGAATGGAAAACCCGGGCACGCTTCCGTGAGGCAGGATTTTGATCACGGAAGCTCCGAACCCCAAGTTCCAAGGCCCAGAGAATTATCAAAACCCAAGCTCCAAGCAGAAAGCTCCGTCTGGGATCGATGTTTGGGATTTCGAGCTTGGACCTTCTTTGGTGCTTGGCCCTTGGTCTTTGGAGCTTCTCCGAGTCATTGCACCATCGGCGGGCTGTTGGTCACCCCGAGCTGCGCGCCGATGAAGGCCAGTTTGTCCGCCGATTCCTCGATGATCTTGGCGGTGGGCTTGCCGGCGCCGTGGCCGGCCTTGGTGTCGATGCGGATGAGCACCGGGGCGGTCCCGGCCTGCACCTCCTGCAGGCGGGCGGCGAACTTGAAGCTGTGCGCCGGCACCACACGGTCGTCGTGGTCGGCGGTGGTCACGAGCGTCGGCGGATAGGCCACGCCAGGCTTGAGATTGTGCAGCGGGGAGTAGGCGTAGAGGGCCTTGAAGTCCTCCGCGTTGTCGCTGGAGCCGTAATCGCTCGTCCAGGCCCAGCCGATGGTGAATTTCTGGAAGCGCAGCATGTCCATGACGCCGACGGCGGGCAGCGCCGCGCCGTACAGCTCGGGCCGCTGGGCCAGGCAGGCGCCGACGAGCAGGCCGCCGTTGGAGCCGCCGGAAATCGCCAGCTTCTTGGGCGAGGTGTAGTGGTTGGCGATCAGCCATTCGGCTGCGCCGATGAAGTCGTCGAAGACGTTCTGCTTGTGATGCTTGGTGCCGCCCTGATGCCATTCCTCGCCGTACTCGCCGCCGCCGCGCAGGTTGGGCACCGCATAGACGCCGCCCAGCTCCATCCACGCCAGATTCCCCACGCTGAAGGCCGGGGTGAGCGAGATGTTAAAGCCGCCGTAGCCATACAGGAGCGTGGGGTTGGAGCCGTCCAGCTTCAGGCCCTTTTTGTAGGTGATGAACATGGGCACCTTGGTGCCATCCTTGCTCGTATAGAAGACCTGCTTCACCTCATAGGCGTCGGGGTTGAAATCCACCTTCGGTTGCCGCCAGAGGGTGCTGGTGCCGGTCGCAAAGTCGTAGCGGTAGATCCGGCCCGGGGTCGTGAAGCTGGTGAAGCTGTAAAAGGTCTCCGTGTCCGACCGTTTGCCGCCGAAACCGCCGGCGCTGCCAATGCCGGGCAGGCCGACTTCCTTCACGAACTTGCCCGCCAGGTCGAACAGCTTCACCTGGCTGCGAGCGTCACGCAGGTACTCGGCAACCAGCTGGCCACCAACGATGTTCGCGCCGGTCAGGGTCGCGTCGGACTGCGGGACCAGCTCGCGCCAGTTCGCGCGGGCGGGATTCGCGGTGTCGATGGCGATGAGGCGGCCCCGGGTCGCGTCGAGATCGGTGAGGAAGATGAACACCGGCCCGTCGTTGCCGATGAAGTTGTAGCTCGCATCGAAGTCGTTCAGCAGCTCGACCACCTTCGCGTCGGGCGCGGCCAGGTCCCGGTAGAACACCCGGTTCTTGGTGTCGGTGCCCTGGCTCACGTTGATGACCAGGTAGCGTCCATCGTCAGTGACGCTGCCGCCGAAGCCCCATTTCGGCTGGTCCTTGCGCTCGTAGGTCAGCATGTCCTCAGCCTGAGGCGTGGCCAGCTTGTGGAAGTAGAGCTTCTGGAACTCGTTGACCTTGGTGAGCTTGGCCGATTCGGCGGGCTCATCGTAGCGCGAGTAGAAGAAGCCGCTGCCGTCCTTTTTCCAGGAGCAGCCGGAGAACTTTACCCACTTGAGCACGTCGCCCGTGTCCTTCCCGGTCGCGACGTCGCGGACCTTCCACTCCTCCCAATCGGAGCCGGCGGCGGAGAGTCCGTAGGCCATCTTCGAGCCGTCCTCGGAGATGGCGTAGCCCTTGAGCGCGACCGTGCCGTCGGCAGTCAGCGTGTTCGGGTCCAGCAGCACGCGCGGCGTGGCGTCGAGCGCGTCGGCGACGTAGAGCACGGACTGGTTCTGCAGGCCGTCGTTCTTGCTGAAGAAGTAGCGGCCGCCCTGATGGGACGGTACCCCGTAGCGCTCGAAATTGTAGAGCGCGGTCAGGCGGGCCTTGAGCGGCGCGCGCAGCGGCAGCGTCTCGAGATACCCGAAGGTGACCTTGTTCTGCGCTTCGACCCACGCCTTGGTCTCGGGGGAGTTGTCATCCTCCAGCCAGCGGTAAGGGTCGGGCACCTGGGTGCCGTGATAGTCCTCCACGACGTTGGTGCGGGCGGCGGGGGGATAGACGAGGGCGGGGGGATTCACAGCGAAAGCGGAGGTGGCGAGGACGAACGCACTGGCGACGGCGGTGGCGATGGCGCGGGTCTGCATGGCCAATTTGTCGGCGCAAACCTGCGGCAGCGCAAGCCGCACGGCGTTCTGGGACAGGGTTCCTGATCGCAACCTTCTCCTGATCGCAATCGCTGGAAACAAGGCGATTACGATCAGGATTAAGAAGGAGATCATGATCACGAGACTTTAGGCGTTCTGCTTGGACTCGCGGCGCCAACCTGCTTCCATTGGAATGAAGCACCCTTTGAACACGGCCGATCACTCCTCAGATTCAGGATCGGGAAAGAACCCGCCCGCTGAAAGCGCTGCCGCCGGCGTCGCGTTTCCATTCTGGCAGCGGGCCGCGCTTTTCGGCCTCGCCTTTTTCGCCTGCGCCCATCTGGGCCGATTCCTCTCCGTCCAGGACACCTCGTACGTGAGTTTCTGGCTGCCAGCGGGCGTGTACATGGGGGTGCTGCTGCTGCACGAGACGCACCAGTGGCCCGGATTGATGCTGGCCGCGCTGGGGGCCGGTCTCGCCTTTGACCTGTCGCTGGGCACGCCGCCCGTCACCGCCCTGTTCTTCTATGTCGCCAACACCCTGGAAGCGCTGCTCGGAGCGTGGCTGATGCGCCGTTTCGTGGCCCGGCGGCCCACCATCGCGACGCTCCGGGAGTTCCTCTGGCTGGCCGTGTACGCCGCCTTGCTGGCGCCCATGGCCGGTGCCAGTGTGGGTGCCGCCGCCGTCACCCTCTCCGGGCTGGGGAATTCGTACTGGCAGGCCTGGCAAATATGGTGGTCGAGCAACGCCATGGCCATGCTGCTGATCGCCCCGCTCGTCCTGTCCTGGTGCGCGCCCGCCACGGCGGAAAGCGCCCGCCGCTGGACCCCGCAACCGGCACGCTTGCTGGAAGCGATCCTGCTGGTGACCGGGCTCATCGGCGCCACGTGGTACCTCATGGTCTTCGACCGGGGACTGACCGCGCCCTACAAGTCGCGGCTGATGCTCTTTGTGCTTTGGGCGGGGCTCCGCTTCGGGATACGGGGTACCACGGCGATCAACCTGCTGCTATCCCTGCTGGTGGGCTTTCTCACGGTTCATTACCGGACCGGCCTGACCCCGGCCCAAATCTCGTCGGGGGAATACGTCCTGGTCATGCAGTCGTTTCTGGTGATCAACGCCCTGATCGGGCTGATCCCGGCGATCACCCTCGGCGAACGCGACCAGACCATGGTGGAGCTGCGCGCCAGCGAGGAGCGGTTCCGCACCCTCGCCACCGCCAGCTTTGAGGGTGTCTGCCTCAGCGAAGACGGGCGGATTGTGGATGCCAATGAACCGATGCTGAAGATGTTCGGCTGCCGGCGGGAGCAGATGCTCGGCCGCGAGGTGCTGGACCTGGTGAGCCCTGAACACCGCGATCGGGCGGCGGAATGCCTGCGCTCCGGCGGGGAAGCCCGCCATGAGTATCTCCTGCTGCGGCTGGACGGTTCCCGGTTTCTCGCGGAGACCCAGACCCGGTCGACCCATGCCGGCGAGCGGACAATGCACCTCATCGCCGTGCGGGACGTGACCGCCCAGCGGCAGCTGACCACCACGCTGGAACAGCAGCGGCTCAGGCTGGCCGGCATCGTCAATTCGTCCTCGGACGGCATCATCACGGTGGATGGAGCTCACCGCATCGTTGTGTTCAACCCGGCCGCGGAACGGATGTTCGGTTGTCCGGCGGACCACGCCCTGGGCCAGCCGCTCCTGCGTTTCATTCCCGGGCTCTCGCCGGCACAGCTGGCAGAGCCGACCCAGGCGACGACGGGCGGGGCCGGCAAGGAGCCGTTCCGGCCGGGCCGCGGCCTGCGGGCCGAAGGCGGGGAGTTCCCCCTGGAAATGTCGCTGGCCCAAATTCCGCTGGGCGACCAGTGCCTGGTCACCGTGACCTGTCGCGACCTGACGGACCGGCTCCGGACGGAATCGACGCGCCAGCGGCTGGAAACGCAGCTGCGCCAGGCGCAGAAGATGGAGGCGGTCGGCACGCTGGCCGGCGGCATCGCGCACGACTTCAACAACATCCTCGCGGCCATCATCGCCTACGCGGAGCTGGGCCGGCTGGCCGCCCCGGAGAATGCGGCGCTGCAGGAACACCTGCGCCTGCTGCTGAAATCCAGCGACCGGGCGGCCAATCTGGTCCGGCAGCTCCTCTCCTTCACCCAGCAGCAGCAGCGGGATCACCGGCGGCTCCAGCTGGCCCCGCTCGTCACTGAAGCGCTGGGGCAGCTGCGTCCCAGCCTGCCTGCCACGGTCGAGGTGCATCACGAACTTGACCCGGAGGTGCCCGAGATCCACGCCGACGCCGCCCGGCTGCACCAGGTGATTGCCAACCTTTGTCTCAACGCGGTCGAGGCCATGCGGGAAAAGCCGGGACGGATCCACGTGACTCTGGACTTCCTGCAGTTGGACGGCACTTCTCCGCGCCCGCATGTCGCCCTGCGGTCCAGCAGCTACGTGCGCCTGACCATCCGCGACGATGGCCAGGGCATGGACGCGGCCACGCTGAAACGGATCTTCGAGCCGTTTTTCACGACGAAGGAGCCGGGCAAGGGCACCGGCCTGAGCCTGGCCGTGGCCCACGGGATCATCAAACAGCACGGCGGCGCCATCACCGTCGAAAGCGAACCGGGGAAAGGCACAACGTTCGCCATCTACCTGCCGCCGGCGCGGACGGAGGGTGGCAGCGGACCGGCTACCGAGCTCCGTCAGTAAGGCCGTTGCCCGATCCCCGCCGCCACGGCTCCGGCAGCGGAGCGCACGGTCAGCGGGTGTGCTCGAAGAGACCCCGCCATAACGTCTCCGATCGAGCCGCGAGAAACATCAGCGCGGCCCGGGCGGGTGGGTGGAACAACGCCCGTTGCAACCAGGCGGCCCAGCGCAACCGGGAAATGAAGGCGGCGTCGCACGCCTGGCCAAGCTGCTGCCGCATTTGTGTCCAGTCCAATTCGTCCTGGCTAAACCGCAGCAGAGGAGTGATCGCCAGTTCCGCCGACTCGAAGGCCATGGACATGCCATTGCCGGTCACCGGCGGAATCATCGACAGGGAATCACCCGCACACACCTCCCGCTGGCCGAGGGCCTGCCGGGCACGCAGGGAAATGCCTGCGATGGAGCAGAAGGAAGATTCGTCGAAGCGGGCGTGGGTCAGGCGCGTATGGAGTGCCGAACCGGCGGCACCACGGAGCCAGTCGCGCCAGCGCAGCGCCAGGTCAGGGACCGCCGTCGCACTGCGGAAGAGTCCGCAGACATTGGTCTCGCCGTCCGGCAGCCGGCAAAGGCCGACGTAGCCATCGGGCCCGAAGTGCATTTCCAGATCGGCGGTCAGCCGGACGTCGCGGGCGTGAACTTTCAGGCCGAAGAGCCGCCAGCCTTCGGCCGCCGGTTCCACCCGCCGGCCACTGGCGCGCACAATCCCTTCGCCATACTCGCCCGCCCAACGTTCACCCGTTCGCAGATCCCCGCCGAGCCGCTGAAACTCCTGGGCGAGCCATTGGTCCAGCGTGAAACGCGAGACACACAGGGCGGCTTCCGGTAGTGGGCGCGCCGCAACGGTCGCAGTCGGCGTGAAGAAGGCCGCGTTCGTCGCGGCGCAGGCTCCCAGCTGCTTCAGGCCGTCCAGCAGGCCAAGCCGGCCGAGCGAGCCCTGGCCGCGGCCGCTGATGAACTCGCCACAGACCCGGTGTCGCGGATACTGTCCGGCCTCCCAGACCGTGACCGGCACCCCGCGCTGGCGCAGGCCAATGCCGAGCGTCAACCCGGCCAGTCCGCCGCCCACGATGGTGATGGGCCTAGCCATGGCGTAGCGCGGTAAAACATTGGCTGAAGAGGCCCGCCGGCTGGTCGCCCAGTTTCCAACCCGTGTTCTCCGGCCAGAGCCGGGAGAGTTCACCCGTCACGAAGCCCGCCCGCACGCTCACGACGGCGTCGTGTCGCGTGACCGCATTACATCCGATAAGCCCGAGCAGCCGTGAGGCCGTCAGCGCGAGCGTGGCCCGGCGGGGCTCGCACGCGAGAAAGAGCGATGTCCGTGAGGCGGCCAGCCGTAGCAGGGCGCGCAGCCGATCCTCGGCCAAGTGATGGAGGAACAGGTTGGCGAACATCACATCCGCCGGCGGAGCCGGCGTCTCAAACCAATCAAACACATCCGACTCCGCGACCTGAACCGACCAATTGAGTGCGGCAAACGCGCGCGGGGTTTCAGGTGAAAGCAGGTTCTGACGGTCGATCAGCATGAGCTCGCCCGCGACGCCGAAAGCCGACCAGCGGCGGGCCAGTTCCAAAGCCAGACTCCCGTCGCCCGCGCCGAGTTCGACCACGCGCAGCGGCCGGCCCGGAACCGGTTTACCGGCAAATTGGTGGCGGAATGCCCGCGACAGGATGCCCGCGTGCCCCATGATGAAATTGAGCCGGCGCAGATCGGCGCGGGAACCGGCCGCCTTCGGGTCGGCGGCCGGCAGTTCATCCAGCAGCTCCGGTTCGAGACGTCGCTCCATGGTTTACTCCACCTGCAACAGTGCGCCATGGCAGCTGAATCCCGCCCCGAACGACGAGAGCCACCACCAGCCGCCGGGCGCATTCGCGGCGAGCGCCCGCTCCAGCACGAACAGCACGAAGGGGCTGCTGAGGTTGCCATAGTCACGCAGCACACCGGCGCTCCAGGCCAGGTCGGATTCGCCGAGTACCAGCCGGGTTTGCAGGGCGGCGAGCACTTCGCGCCCCCCCGCGTGGAGGATCCAGGCCGTGATATCCGCCCGGTCCAGTCCGGCGCGTTCGAGCACTTCCTTGAGGAGGTCCGCCTCGTGCCGGGCCGCCAGCGCCGGCACTTCACGGGTGAGAATGTTTCGCAGCATCCCGCCGCGCTGCTCGAACCGGAGACCGTCCCGGTCAGCCGGGCTGTGGATGCTTCCCGTCGTTTTCCATTCCACCCGGCGGGCATGGGCGGCTGGCTCGGCGGACAGCACGGCCGCGCCGGCACCATCACCAAAGAGGCACGCGCTGATGAGCACGCCGGGATCATTGTCGAGGTAGAAGGCCGCACTGCACACTTCGACACAGACGGACAGGACATGCTTCGCGCGCTTCGCCGTCAGCAGGGCCTCCGCAGTGCGCCAGTTCGGCAGCGCCGCGCCGCAACCCTGTCCCACCAGATCCAGCGCCACGACATCCGGTCGCAGTCCCAGCCGTTCGCCCACATAGCTGGTGAGCCCCGGACAGAGGTAACCCGTGCAGGTGCTGACCAGCACCGCATCGATGTCTGCGGCGGTGAGGCGGGCGGCGATGAGGGCGCGTTCGGCCGCCTGCGTGGCCAGGGCCGGGGCGTGCAGGGCGAAGCGGGCGTGCAAGGCGTCGGGTGTCAGCACGAACGCCTCATCCCAGTCCTTCACGGCCGCATAACGGGTGGCGATGCCGTTCTGGCCGGTGAGCACCCGGCGCAACAGTGCCTGCGCCCGGCTGTCGAGCTGGGAGAACTGCGGGGCGCCTTGAAAGGCGTCCCAGCATTCCGCCTGCGTGATGCGGCGGGTCGGCACGGCAGTTCCAAGTCCGGTCAGGAACATGGGCTACCCTAGCACAGGGGCGGCCGAAGGTCAGCCCGGTTTGGCTCCGGTGTTTCCCTACCGGGGAATCGTCAGAGCAGCCGGCCGAAGTTGGTAGCCACCCACGCGATCAGCAGCGCCACGCCTACGCCGGCCAGCAGCAGCAGCGCGAGGCTGCCCCACCAGCTCAGCGGCATCCGCAGCGGCGAGCCGCCGGGGCCGGCCTCCTTGCGCACATATGCCCGGCCGGCGATGAGCAGGGTGGCGGCGGCGACCAGCAGCAGGGAGGAAACGATGAGGCGGCCGTTGAGCCGGTCCCAGAACGCTTCCTCGGCCATCGCCGCCCCGCGCAGCGTGGCCAGCGCACCGAGCGTGCCCCAGACCCAGGCGGTGAACGCCACCGTGCGGCCCGTGGCCAGCGAGGCCACCGAGAAGCTCAGCGCGAACACGGCGAAAGGGAACGCGAACACCAGCCCGTAGAGCAGCTCCGGCTGCCGCAGCTCAAAGCCCGTCAGGCCGCTGTCGAGAAACACCCGCACGAGGATGTCGGCCAGGTTCGCGTTCAGCGCGAAGACGTTGGCCACCGTCAGCAGCAAAAGCCCGCCCCCGCCCACCGCCAGGCGCGCGGCGAAACGCCGGCCACGCGGCACGGGCAGCGCGAAGGTGAACTCCTCGCAGCCGGCCACCACATCCGCGCCGCCAAATGACGGCCCGGCGACGAGGGCATAGGCGGCGCCGAGCATCAGAATCCAGAGGGGATGCACCACCAGCGGCAGCAGCCACACGGCGGCAATCCAGGCGAGGATGAAAAACAGCAGCAGCCGGGCGTGGGCGAACCATTCGCTCCAGAGCAGAGCGCGCCAGACCCGCCAGTCGGACCACACGCGCTCCGCCGGCATTTCGGGCGGGGCTTCAGCCACGAGGTTCAGGGCGGAATCGGTCGGACTGGGCATGCGCGGGACGCCGGTTTAGGGATTGGCCGGCGGGTTGTCCGTATAAAAGTCCCACGGATAATCCATCGGCTTTGGCGGCGAGGTGCCTGTCTGTTGGGGGGTGCTGCGAAAGATTTTCCGCGTCACCACGGCACCGTCTCGCTGCGCCCGGAAGGTCCGGCCCTCATAGTCCGCAAAGGGCCGGTGGTCGATGGAGTTGTGATCCGTGGCGGTGCGCACCCCATGGAGCTGGCAGACGGCGATGCCACTCTGGTTGCCCTGCGCGCTGAGCTTCTGCCAGACGGTTTTGGCCCAGCCGAGCGGATGCAGATAGGAGAACTGCACGCTCTCCTTCTTGTCGGCGATCTCCGCCTGCCAGGAGCCCGCCTCGGGATCCCCGAGATTGCCCTCGCTGTCCGGCTCCTGGGAGGCGTTGGCCAGGTTGCCCCAGGCCTGGTTGGTCTGTCCCTTGGAGTTGCGGGTCAGCTTGACGGCGGGGTCGGAGGGGCAGAGCAGCGTCCTGCCCGTGCCGAGCAGCGCCGGCCGCTGGGTGAGCCGGGTCATGGACCGGGGCCGGCGGCCGGCATCCTGGGTGTAGATCTCCACCGCGAGCGCGATCTGGTGGAGATTTCCGAGGCAGGTGGCCTGCTGGGCGCGGATCCGGGCGTTGGCGAGCGTGGAGGCCAGCAGGGTGGCCAGCACGCCGAGGATGGCGATGACCGTCAGCAGTTCGATGAGCGTGAAGGCGCAGCACGGATTCCTGGAGGGGTAACGATGGTGATGGCGCAGCTTCACGGATGGATTGGGACATGCTCCAGGCCCTGACCGGCACCGGGCAGCCATAGCCCGGTCCTGGGCGAGGCGTCGGCGTGGCTCCAGTCGAACAACAGCGAAGGCACGCGCTCCCCCGAGCCGAGAGGGTGCAACGCGGCCGAATCGGTGGCGTCGTAGAATAGGAAGGCATCGCCGGCCGGCACGACCAGCAGGTCGCCAAACGCCTGCAGATCCTCGGCGGGCGCGGCGAGCGGCAGCGTGGCGTAATGCTCAAAGGTTCCGGCCGTGCTCACCGCCCAGCTTTCCAGCGCGGGCACGTCGTTCGTGGTGGCCCCGGGCACGCCGAGCAGCACGCCGCCATCCGCCCTTACGAGCAGGGGTTGCGGCCACTGGTCCGACCGGCGCAACGAGGCGACCAGGCTAGCCTGCACGCCGTCGTAAGCCAGCGCGTGCAGATACGGCGTGGAGTCGTCGGCATTGGTCGGGTTCTGACCCGCCGCATAGACGAGCTGGCCGCCATGCGAGAGACCCTGGAGCCGGCCGGGGAACTCCACGGGCACCCGCACCACGGGGTTCGTCGCGTCGGCAAAATCCAGCACGTCGAGGAAATGCCGGGTTTCCCAGGCGCCGGGCTGCCAGTAGTTGAGGAAGAGGATGGAGCCGGTCCCGTTGCCAACGGGCGTCACCTGGTTGGTGGTCGGCTGGTAGGTCGTCACGTCATGGCTGACGTAGAGCTTGCCGTCCGCCGCGAAGGTGTCGCTGTAGCCGCTCCAGCCACTGTCACCGAGCTGGGTGGTCGAAACCAGCCGCGGAGCCGCGGCATCCGTCACGTCGAACGCGAGGAACAGTCGGGTCTGGCTGCCCCACCAGGTCAACGAGTTCCAGAAGACCGGGACTACCGACGGCGTCAGGCCCGTGGCGAAACCCGAGCTGTTGCCGATGAAGCTGATGGCCCCTCCATTCAGGGTAAAACCCGGGAAACTCAGGATCGGCCCGCGATAAACGGGTCCGCTGCCGTCGGCGCGCTCGGTCCACACCACCACGCCATCCTGCGGCCAGCGCGCCACCAGCGGCGCACCATAATAATTGGTCGGGTTGTCCAGCGTGGTCTGGCCGGTCACCGCGAGCGTGTTGGTCCCGGCTTCGATGACGCTCAGCCGCAGCAGGCCCGGCACGCGGACCGAGGTCCAGTTGGTGGCAGTCACCCAGTTTGTCATCAGCAGCGGTGGCTGCGGAATCTCGTGGATCTGCACGACCTCGTTGGTGACCAGCAGCGGCGGCTGCGACGTGAAAATCTTCCGCTCAAAGATGTTGGTTTGCGGCGGCTGCGGAAGGGGATTCCCGGGGATCGGCGGGAACACGATGATGTTGGTGACCGTCACATAGCTGACCAGCGGCGGCTGCGGAATGGTCTCGACCACGGTGTTGGTCACCGATTCCTGCACCGGCGGCTGCGGCACCTTCTGCACGATCTGGTTGGAGACTGTGACCGGGTCGTTGCGCCAGGAATCAGCGCGCGACTGGACCAGGTAGAGGCGGCCCGCGTGGAGATCGGCCCCGACCACCGGGGCGGCTTCCAGTGAAAGAGTGGCCAGCGGAGTTTCGGGGTCGGCGGTGCTGGTGAGCGTGAGCTGGGGCGGTTGGGCATCCCCTGCACGCAGCTGCAGGAGCTGGTCGCCGGCGACGAACACCCAGTCCACCGGTGACACGGCTTCCGTCGGAGCACCTTCCGACCAGGCGTTGAGCACCAGTTGGCCCGGTGCGGTCAGATTTCCCAAAGCCATCGTGGCGACGCCGGTGCTGGTGCTGCTGGCAAAGGTTTGCGGCGCAACTGCCGTGCCGCCGCTATCCGCCTGTTTGGAGGGCGCAAAAGTCCTCACGCCGGCAAAGAAGGAGGCGGGCAAGCCCAGCTCGCTCTCGCTCTCGTCGTGTACGCGGAAGATTTCCGTGGCGGCATTGCCATCGCCCAACGGCAGCGTGAACGTGAGTTCACCGCTCGTGCCGTCGCTCCATTGCACCGCGCGTGGCGTCCAGGTGCCACTTTGCGCGCGCGGCCGGCCTTCGAGCGTCACCCGGCGGTGCCCGGGAGGGACATGCACCGTCACAACCAGATCCTCGCCCGCCGCCCGGATGCCGGTGACCGCCGTCGGGACGGGTGCGACCGCGGCCGCGCTGGCGACCGCCACCTCCGCCCCGCAGACCGGCGTGGCCGACGCAAGCAGCGCGGCGAGCAGGGTGATGGGGGGCAGCGGTTTCATGAGCCGGACAGTGTGCCCATAAGTGTATGGCGCAGACCATACGGATGCAAGCCAACAGCGGGACGAACTGGCAGGATGGTTCATAAGCAATGCGGGATGGGAGTGCGGTGAAACGAAATTGGCCTCAGTTTTTGCCCGGAGGCGGCATGGCCACGACGGCGCCGGTGGGCACGGTGATGGAGCCGGCAGTTTCCGTGGGCTCGGTGGTGATAAAGAACGCGCCGGGGGCGTTGCTCCACGCGTGGATGGGGATCACGGTCGTCCCGAGGTTGGCGACGCTGTTGCCCACGTTGTAAAAGAAGGAAATGCCCGCCGAATCGGTGACATGCTGCCAGACCACGTAGTTCGCGCTGGCGATCGGGGTGCCACTGGAAAGGACGAACGCCCCGATGCCGGTATCCGGATTGATGAACCCGAGCGGCTGCCCGTTGTTGAGCTGCAGCGAAGCCGTCGAGGCGACGCTGTTGGTGGGTGTGGCCGAGGCAGCCACGGTTGACGTGGTGCTCGTTGACGTGGTGGACGGCGTGGACGTCGCTGGCGTGGGCGTTGTCGTCGCGGACGCGACCTCTGTATTGGGCGTGGATGGGGTTGTCGCCGGGACAGTGATGGAGCTGGAAGTCGGAGTGGTTGCCGCCACGGTGGGTTCGTGTGCGGTCGCCAGCCGGTTCGTCGCCGGCGCAACTCCGGTATTCGCCGGTGCGGGAAGCTGGCCGGTGGCCAGTTGGGCCAGGGTTTCGGGCAGGGACTGGAGACTGGGCGGCGGCAGTTCCGCGCTGTTCGTGCCGACGAGCTGGAAGACATGCAGCCGGGTCACGCCGTCCGGCAACACCATCTGCTGCGTGAGCACCTGGTTCAGGGCGGACACCTGCGAGGCGAGCAGGTTCACCCGCTGCCGCAGCCGGACGACCTCGGCCTGCGCGACCGCCGTGGCCGGGGCGGGCGGGTTCGTCAATCCGCCGGAAGCGGGGAGCGGCATCACTTCCTGGATCACGATGTGGTTGGTCACGAAGAGGATGGGCGCATCCGCCGACGGCGCGGTCCCCAGTACCACGGCAGGGTCCGCTTCCGGCTTCGCTGGCGCCGCCAGCCATTGGTGCAGAAACGCACCCAGCGCAATACAGGCGGCCGCTGCCAGCGTACGCAGCCCCCAGGCACGCACCCCTCTCGGGAACGCCAGCAGCGGCGCCTCAGAAGCCTTCACCTCGGCGGCGATCCGACCCCACACCCGCATCGGGGCCGGCGCGGCCGGCTCCGCCAGCACGAGGGCATCCACATTGCCCTGCAGCTCGCGGACCAACGCGCGCAGGGCGGGGTCCGCCGCCAGTTTCCGTTCGAAGTCGCGGCGTTCCGCCGGCGGGAGCAGTTCCAGCACGTAGAGGCTGGCCTGTTCCCCGGCCGGGGTGTCCTGAAGGTTGCGGGCGCTATTCATGGCGGTCCTTGAGCAGTTGCCGCAGGGCGAGCATGCCGCGGCGGATACGGGCTTTGATGGTGCCCAGCGGTTCCCCCGTGGTGCGGGCGATCTCCTCCTGGGTGCAGCCGCGCCAGAAGGCGAGCTCGATGGCCTGTCGTTGTTCGGCGGGAAGCTTTCCAAGCGCCCGCACGATGTGCCCGGTCGTCTCGGCCCCGGCCACGCAGGTGAAACCGTCGTCGGTGTCCGGCGCGACCGTGCCGGTCGCCTCCCGATAGCCGCTGAACGCCACGTTCTGCCGGGAACGGCGCCGGAGCCGGTCCAGCGCCAGCCCGCGGGCGATCATCACCATCCAGGTGAACGGGCCCGACTTGGCGGCGTCGTAGTTCCGCGCCCGCCGCCAGAGCTGCACAAAGGTGTCTTGCAGCGCCTCCTCCGCCTCCTGCGGGTCGCCGAGCATCCGCCTCAGCAGCGCGAGCAGCGGGCCGCCCCGCCGGCGATACAGTTCCGCCAGCGCGCCGGAATGCCCCGCCGCCAGTTCCCCCAGCAACCGGGCATCCTCGGCCAGGTCCGCCACTTCCGCCGGCAGCGCCGGAGACGGGTCGACCCCGGGGAACGGGATCGGTTGTTCGGAGGGGGACATTCGGTGGCGGAACCGCGACCTGCGGCAGACGTTTGGCCCGTTATCCGCCAACGCCCGGGGTTTGGATGCATTTTTTTCGTGCCGAGGACACGTGGGAGGGCGCGGTTCCACCCGCGCCCCATATTCTCTCCGGTGGGCGTGTGGGAACGCCGAAACGCAACGCGCTTAAATCGGATATTCCGCACACGGCCGGGGCGAAGGAAATGACGGCGCGGGTGGAACCGCGCCCTCCCGAGCTGGATTCCGTCGCGCTTGCATTCGCCGGCGGCGCTTTGTTTGCTGGCCGCGTGAAGCCCACTTTCGACGAAGGCGCGATCCTCGCCATCGAGCGGCCCCACCCCAAGCTCTGGACCTACTACCTGCTGTGCAGCCTGGTCGTGTTGCCCGCCGCGCCGATCCTGGTTCCGGTGAATTGGTTTCGCTACCACACCATGCGTTACAAGTTCACGGCGGAAGGTGTCTCCATGAGCTGGGGCATCCTCTTCCGCCGGCAGGTGCTGCTGAACTACGCGCGCATCCAGGACATCCATCTCCAGTCGAACTTCGTGGAGCGCTGGCTGGGGCTGGCCCGGCTGCTGGTGCAGACCGCCAGCGGCAGTTCCTCGGCGGAGATGACCATCGAAGGTCTGCCGGAGTTCGAGGCCGTGCGGGATTTTCTCTATTCCAAGATGCGCGGGGTGAAGGACCACCACCAGCCCGCACCCGCCGTGCTGGCAGCCCCTGCTGGTGTGGCCGACGTCGAACTCGCCGCCACCCTGCGGGAAGTCGCCGCGGAACTGCGCGGCATCCGCCTGGCCTTGGGAGAGCGTACCGACCGCAAGGAGGGCGGTGGCCATGTTTGAGGGCATCACCCAATGGTTGCTGCGCGTGCTGCGTGTGCCGCCACAACCGGAACCGCCCGCCGGCGCGCCGGAATCCGTCCGCATCTTCCACGCCGGACGGAATTATTTCCGCCTCCGGATCACGCTCTGGGGCTTGGGACAGTTCGTCGCTTTGGTCGCAATCGTGTTCTGGTTTCTGGCCCTTCACTTCGTCCAGAACGAGCGGGACCGCGTCCTCGAACAGGCCAGGGCCACGCCCGCGCCGGTTCCGGCAACTGTGACCCCGACGCCGGAGGAACCGGCCTTCAAACCCGCCGAGCCCGCCGACCACACCACCAACGCGACCCCCTCCGCCAAACACAAGAAACACCGTAACGACCTGCGCACGCCCGACGATTGGCGGCGGGCAGCGGTCCAGACGCCGGACTGGGTGTTCCACCTGCTCTGGGCCATCAAACTGGTCGGCATCGCCATTTATCTCGTGCAGTTGCCGATCACCTACGGCATCCGGAAGCTCGATTACGAGCAGCGCTGGTACATCGTCACCGACAGGAGCCTGCGCCTGCGCAGCGGCGTCTGGAGCCTGCGCGAGCTGACCATGAGCTTTGCCAATCTCCAGCAGATCACCGTCGCGCAGGGGCCGCTCCAGCGCCTGCTCGGGCTGGCCGATGTGAAGGTGCAGTCGGCCGGCGGCGGCACCGGACACGGCCACTACCAGCACGGCCGAGAATCCCTGCACACGGGACATTTTCAGGATGTGGAACACGCCGAGGAAATCCGCGACCTCATCACGGAACGGCTGCGAAAGTTCCGCGAAACCGGCCTCGGCGACCCCGACGAAAAGCAGCATCACATCACACCGCCACCGGTTCCCACCACCGGAGATTCCGCGACCCTCGCCGCCGCGAAGGAACTGCTCACGGAGGCCAAGGCGCTGCGGGAGGCGCTTGGTTAGGAATTCATAGTCATGAATTTCGGCCGTTGGCAGCAGCCGCTCAGATTGAAGGAACGCATCCAAGCCGGGTAGGGCCGGCGCGCTGCGCTGGCCCCGTCGCCGAGCGCAGCGTCAGGCGACGGAACGAACGCCTACGACCTCCGCCCATCTATTCCGCCCCTTCAGGACGGGGAAAGTGCCGCAGCGCGCAGGCCCTACCGGGTGCCGAGTCGGCAAACGGATACATTACCCGTTGCGCCGCCGGCTTGCTTGTTGGCCGGCAGTGGTTGAGAATCCGTTCGTACTTCACCTGTAATGAATCCGCCATCGCTGTCACTGCCTCGGCTGGGCCTTGCCGCCAGTCTCGTTTTCACCCTCGCCGGCCCCTCGCTGGCCGCCGACGCACCGCCCGTGCGCGGGCCGTTCTGGTCCGGCACCATCATGCTGGGAAAGGACCGGCCAGCCGCCATGAAAGGCCTCGCCATCACGCTCGGCGCGGCGAAGGACCACTATGTGGTCTATGACCTCGACACGCTGCGCCTGGCGGTGGGCTGGTCGGGCGACTTCCTGAACTTCGGCAACACACTCACCAAGATCGAGTGGCCGCCGCCGCCGAGCGTGAAGGGCACCAACATCATCGTCGAGACGATGATGGGGCCTGGCTGGGCCAGCCCGGCCGGTCAACTGGCCGATTCACGCGCCCGTCAGCAGGGCCCGCTGCCGAAGGACTGGGCGCACTACGAGGGTCTGTACATCAATGGCGACCAGGTGGTGCTCAGCTACACGGTCGGCGGCGTGCCGGTGCTGGAAAGCCCTGGCTACGACGCCGCCATGGGCCGCGAGGCGATTACCCGGACCATCCAGTTTACCAAGCCGGCCAAAGGCGTGACCCTGGTGCTGGCTTCAGGTGCCGTGCCGGGCACCCCCACGCTGATGCTGGGTGAGCCGTTCGTTGGCAACATTGCCCTGACCAATGGCGCACATCTGAACATCGGCGGCACCGGCCTTCCGACGGATTCCAGCATCGAGACGTCGGCGGACGGTACTGTGTCGCTGAGGCTGGCCAAGGTCGCGGCCAACAAGCCCTTCCTGCTCAGCTTTGCGCGCGCAACCGGTTCCGCCTCCATCAAGAACGGCGGCAAGATCACTGACCTGCGCACCCTGACCAAGGGCGGTCCGCCCCATTGGACCGAGACGCCCATCACCCAGGGCGTGCGCGGCACCAACGACGGCCCGTATCAGGTGGATACGATCACCGAGCCGTTCCCCAACGTTTACAATACGCGCACCTTCTGGGGCGGCTTTGACTTCCTGCCCGACGGTCGCGCGGTCATCTGCGCCTTTCACGGCGACGTGTGGATCGTCTCCGGCATCGACGACAAGCTCGACAAGCTGACGTGGAAGCGGTTTGCCACCGGCCTCTTCCAGCCGCTCGGGGTGAAGGTCCAGAAGGGCGAGATTTACGTCGCCGGCCGCGACCAGATCACGCACCTGAAGGATCTCAACGGCGACGGCGAAGCGGATCTCTACGAGAACTTCAACAACGACACCGTGGTCACGCCGAACTACCACGAGTTCGTTCTCGATCTGCACACCGACTCCAAGGGCAACTTCTACTACTGCAAGGGCGCGCCCTGGGAGCCGAACGTCACTTCGCCGCACCAGGGCACGATGCTGAAAGTCTCGCCGGACGGTAAGAAGCTGGAGGTTTACGCCACCGGTCTCCGGGCGCCGAACGGCATGACCATCGGTCCCGACGACACCATCCTCGTCGGCGACAACCAGGGCCACTGGATGCCCTCCTCGAAGCTCAACCTGGTGAAACCCGGTGCCTTCATGGGCATGACGCCTTCCGCCCAGCGCGAGCTGACCCTGCGCTATCCGGACGGCCACGAGATCAAGGTGAACCCCAGCGATCCCGACGCCCGCAAGGCGAACAACCTGAAGGGCTGGGAAGGCGCGATGCCGATCCCGACGAGCTATGACGAGCCGATCGCGTGGTTGCCCATGCGCTGGGACAATTCCAGTGGTGGCCAGGTCTACGTCACCAGCGACAAGTGGGGCCCATGGAAGGGTGCGCCGCTGTTCCTGAGCTACGGCAAGTGCCTGCTCTACGGCGTGCTGATGGACGACGTGGACGGCACGAAGCAGGCCAGCATGGTGCCTTTCAACCTCAAGTTCGCCAGCGGCATCATGCGCGCCCGGTTCAATGACCACGACGGCCAGCTCTACGTCGCCGGCCTCAAGGGCTGGCAGAACTCCGCCACGCGCGACGGCGGCTTCTATCGTGTGCGTTACACCGGCCAGCCGGTGCGGATGCCGGTGAAGGCCCACGCCGCCAAAAACGGCATCGAGCTGAAGTTCAGTGCCGACCTCGACGCCAAGACCGCCGAGGACACCGGCAATTACGCGGTGGAGCTGTGGAATTACCGCTACACCGGCAACTACGGTTCGCCCGAGGTCTCCGTGAAGGAAGCCCACCAAGTACCGGTGAAGGAACCGGGCAAGCCGGGGCAGGGTCCCCAAAAGGACATGCACGACAAGCTGGAGGTGAAATCCGCCAAGCTCTCGGCCGACAAGCGCACGCTGTTCCTCGAAGTCGAGGGCATGCAGCCCGCCGACCAGTTCAGCGTGAAGTATTCGGTGAACGCCGCGGATGGCGCGGAACTGCACTCCGAAGTCATCGGCACCATCCACAAGCTCGGCGCCGAGATGTCGGCGCTGCGGTAACCAGACGTTTTTCGAGCTTTGATCACAAGAGCCGTGGCCCACCTCGGGTCACGGCTTTTTCGTAGGATCATTTCGTTAACACCCGGCTTCAGCCGGGCGTAGAAGCGGATCTTGGGCCCAACGGTTTCAACCGTTTCCCCGACCGCCGGTGGCGCTAGCCCGAGCAAACCGTTGAAACGGCTGGGCTGGGAGGCTGGTTGGATGCCGGGCTAATGCCCGGCGCCAATGAGAGCGAAGTGCCGCTGTGCCCGGCAACCGTGACGGATTCCACCCTCGACACCGACGTCGCCGGGTCGATTCTTTCGCCAAACATGTCTGACTTCGTCCACCTGCATCTGCACACCGAGTATTCGCTGCTCGACGCCGCGTGCCGGCTGGACCGGCTGATGGAGAAGGCCGCCAAACTGAAGCTCCCCGCGCTCGCGATGACCGACCACGGGAACATGTTTGGCGCGATCGAGTTCTACAACGCGGCGAAGAAGGCCGGCATCAAGCCCATCATCGGCTGCGAGGTGTACGTCGCCCCCGGCAGCCGGCTGGACAAGAAGCCGGGCTCCAGCACACGCGACCTGTACCACCACCTGGTGCTGCTCGCGAAAAACGAGGCGGGTTACCACAATCTCGTGCGGCTCGTCACCGCCGCCAACCTCGAGGGCTTCTACTACAAGCCGCGCATCGACAAGGAACTGCTCGCGCAGCATGCCGGCGGCCTCATCGCCCTTTCGGGCTGTCTCGCCAGCGAGCTGTCGGAGCACATCCTCAAGGACGACGAGGCGAAGGCCCGGGGCACCATCGACTGGTTCAAGCAGGTCTTCGGGGCGGAGAACTACTATCTTGAACTGCAGAACCACGGCATTTCTGAGCAGGCGAAGGTGAACCGCTCGCTCATCCCGTGGGCGAAGGAGTTCGGCCTCAAGACGGTCGCCTCGAACGACGTCCATTACGTCGAACAGGGCCATTGGAAGGCGCATGACTGCCTCATCTGCCTCGGCACGCAGGCACAGCTCAGCGACACGAAGCGGATGCGCTACCAGGAGGCGCAGTTCTACCTGCGCTCGGGGGATGAGATGAAGGCGCTCTTCGCCGAGACGCCGGAAGCGGTGCTCAATACCCTGCAGGTGGCCGAGCAGGTCGATATGAAGATCCGCTTCGGCAAGGGCGCCGAGCACTATCCCGTCTTCCAGCCGCCCGAGGTGTGGACCCGCGAGGGCTACCTGCGAAAGGTGCTCTGCGACGGGCTGCTGAAGCGCTACACCATCGCCGCCCATGTCGCGGGCAACGACATCGTGGTGGATGGGATCACCGACCCGAAGCGGCTCGCGTTTTTGTTTCCGCAAGCGCCGGCGGGCCTGGAAAGTAATCAGTCATCAGTGATCAGTAATCAGTCAGAGGCCGCAACGCCCACGTCTGATTCACTGAATACTGACCCACTGATTACTGATTTACTGCTCACGGACCCGCGCCATCCGCACGTCCAGGCCGCCATCAAGACCATCCTCGACCGGCTCAGCCTTGAGCTCGGGGTGATCGAGAAGACCGGTTACATCTCCTACTTTCTGATCGTCGGCGATTTCATCCGTTGGGGGCGCGATCACGGCATCGCGTGCGTGGCGCGTGGTTCGGCGGCCGGTTCGATGGTCACGTACCTGCTGGAGATCGCGAACGTCGATCCGCTCCGTTACGGGCTGCTCTTCGAGCGTTTCCTGAATCCCGAGCGCGTAAGCCCGCCCGACATCGATATCGACTTCGCCGACGACCGTCGCGCCGAGGTGATCGAGTACGTCCGCAACAAATACGGCCGCGACGCCGTCGCGCAGATCATCACGTTTGGCACCATGGGCGCGAAGTCCGTGCTGCGTGACGTGGGCCGCGTGATGGGCCTGAGCTTTGGCGAGTGCGACCGCCTCGCGAAGATGATCACGGACGTAAAGTGGGGCCTGAAGGACGCGCTGGAGAAGAACGCGGAGTTCAAGACCGCCTACAACTCCGAGGAGGTCACGCGCGAGCTGGTCGATTATGCGCTCGTCCTGGAAGACCAGGCGCGCAGCGCCGGTGTGCACGCGGCGGGCGTGGTCATCGGCGCGCAGCCGCTGGTGAACCTGCTCCCGCTGAAGCAGGACGACGACGGCGGCATCGTCACGCAGTACGCGATGGGGCCGGTGGGAGATCTGGGCCTGCTGAAAATGGACTTCCTCGGGCTGAAGACGCTCACCGTCCTCCGCAACACCGTCGAGATGGTGCGGCGCACTCGGGGTTTCACGATTGATCTGGAGACGCTGCCGCTCGATGACGCCAAGACGTACGAGCTGCTGAACAACGCGCAGACGCTGGGGGTGTTCCAGCTGGAATCCGGCGGCATGCGCGACCTCTGCAAGAAGTTCCAGATCCAGTCGGTCGAGCACATCACCGCGCTCATCTCGCTCTACCGGCCGGGGCCGATGGACCTGATCCCCGACTTCATCAAGCGCCGCCACGGCGAGCAGGTCGTGGAGTATCCGCACCCGCTGCTGGAGCCGATCGCCCGGGAGACCTACGGCATCCTGATCTATCAGGAGCAGGTGATGCAGGCCACGCAGATCCTGGCCGGATACACGCTCGGCGGCGCGGACCTGCTGCGGCGCGCGATGGGCAAGAAGAAGCTCGAGGAGATGGCCCTGCAGCGGGAGAACTTCGTGAAGGGCTGCGCCGAGAAGAACCAGATTCCCGCACCCAAGGCGAACGAGGTGTTCGACCTCCTGGAGAAATTCGCCGGCTACGGCTTCAACAAGTCGCATGCCGCCGCCTACGCCATCGTCGCGTACCAGACCGCGTACCTGAAGGCGAACTACCCGGTGGAGTTCCTCAGCGCGATGATGACGAACGACCAGGCGGACCTGGCGAAGCTCGCGCAGTTCATCGGCGAGGCGAAGGGCTTCGGCATCCCGGTGCTCGGCCCGGATGTGAACGAGTCGGATGTGAGTTTCGCGCCGGCCACGCTGAGCCGGATGGGTGGCAGCCATGGCGACAGCAACAGCACTGTGGGCGATTCCTGCGCCGACCAGTCACCGGCGGCTGGCACCGCTGACGGTTCGGCGAAGGCTCCCATTCGCTTCGGTCTGGCGGCGATCAAGGGCGTCGGCGAAATCGCCGTCCAATCCATCCTCGACGCCCGGCGCGAAGGCGGGCCCTTCACGTCGTTGCAGGATCTCTGCGAGCGCGTGGACACCCGCACGGTGAACAAGAAAGTCCTCGAAGCGCTCGTCAAGGCCGGGGCCTGCGACGCCCTTGGCGCGAATCGCGCCACGCTGTTCGTGCAGATCGAACACTCCCTGGCCCGCGCCGGCTCGATGGCGGCGGACAAGGCCAAGGGGCAGTCCTCGCTCTTCGACAGCTTCGACGCGGCTCCGAAGAAGAAGGTGGAAAAGCCCATCGTCCTGCCCGACTGGCCGATCGCGGAACGCCTGTCCAACGAGAAGGAACTGCTCGGCATCTACGTCAGTGGTCATCCGTTGGAGCCATACGCCAAGCTGCTCGAACGCTACGCGCTGCACACCGTGGCCGACCTGGCCGCCCAGCCCAATCGCAGCGTCGTCCGCCTCGGCGGCCTCGTGAGCGCGATCCAGCAGGGGGTGAGCAAGAAGTCGGGCAAGCCCTACGCGATGGTCACGATCGAGGATCTCACCGACACGGTGCAGCTCCTCTGCATGAACGAGAACTACGACAAGTACCGCGCGCTGTTCGTGCCCAACGCCGCCCTGCTCGTCACCGCCGAGGTCAACACCGGCGAGGACAAGCCGAAACTCTTCCCGCAGGAAATCCTGCGGCTGGAGGACGCGCCGAAGAAGTTCACCAAGCAGGTCCACCTGCGCCTGCGCGCGGGCAACCTCGACCGCACGAAGCTGGAGACGGCCCGCGGCCTGGCCGAGGCGCACGCCGGGACGGTGCCGCTGTTCCTCGCGCTGAAAATGCCCGGCGGCGAAACGGCCTTCATCGAGTGCAACGACCGCTATTTCGTCACCCCCTCGCTGCCCCTGGAGCAGGCGGTGAATGAGACCTTCGGTCCTGACACCTACTTCGCCAAGGCCGACACCGCGCTGCCCGAGCGCGCCTTGCGCAAATGGGAACGGAAGAGCAATGGCGGCGGCGGCGATGACGAGTGAGGAACCGACCCGCGAGACATGATCTCTCTCTGTAGAAACCCTTCCGTGTGCCGTAGCAGCCGACGTGAGGAGGCTCTAATTGTTCGGGAAGTGTGAGCCTCCTCACGTCGGCTGCTACGCAAGAAAGAGCGGTTTGCTTCGGCAGCAAGTTGCGCAGGTTTGGCCAGCATTTTGCGCGAACTCCGTCCCCCAAATGGGCTCATTTCATAAAAACTCGTTGTCTTGGGCCGGACCGCGCCTAGTTTCGCGGCGATGACGAAGACGTTCGCCGAACTGGGGTTTCCCGGGCGCCTGATTGCTGTCGAGGGCCTCGACGGCTCCGGCAAATCCACCCAGGTGCACCTGCTCCAGAAATGGCTGGAACAGCAGGGCTGCAAGGTTTTCTTCTCCGAGTGGAACTCCTCGGCGCTCGTGAAAAGCGCCACCAGCAAGGGCAAGAAGCAGAACCTGCTCACGCCCACGACTTTCAGCCTCATCCACGCCACCGACTTTGCCGACCGCTACGAGCGCCAACTGCTGCCGCTGCTGCGTGCCGGCTACATCGTGCTGTGCGACCGCTACATCTTCACCGCCTTCGCCCGCGACGTGGTGCGCGGCTGCCCACCCGATTGGGTGCGCGGGGTCTATTCGTTTGCGGCGCTGCCCGACCTCACCTTCTTCTTCCGCGCGGACCTTGAGGTGTCGCTCGCGCGCATCCTCGACAACCGGCCCGTGCTCAAGTTCCACGAGGCGGGCATGGACCTTAACCTCTCGCCCGATCCCTACGAGAGCTTCCGCCTCTTCCAAGCGCGCATCTTTGAGCAGTACCTCGCCATGAGCACCGAGTTCCACTTCACGATCATGGACGCCAACCAGCGCATCGAGGAGCAGCAGGGCCTCGTGCGGAAGCTGCTGACCTCCAAGGTGGCCATCCGGAAATTCGCCACGAACAAGGCGCTCTGACTTCCCCTTTCGTTATGCCCGCCAGCAAGCCATCGCCCATCCGTCGTACCCAAACCCGCCCGCCGGCCTCCGTCGTTGTCCCCGAGGTCACGCCGAAGCGCTTCTACGGCCACGGTCTTCCCGGTGAGGATCTTACCAAGCTGAACGGCAAGCTGATTGTCGTCGAGGGGGCGGACGGCTCGGGGCGCTCCACCCAGATTTCCCAGCTCGTCCAGTGGCTCGAAGGTACTGGCCACGCCACCCTGCAGGTCGGGCTCAAACGCTCCACCCTCGTCAGCGAGGAATTGGAGCAGGCGCAGAATGGCAACATCCTCTCCCGCACCACATTGTCGCTGTTTTACGCGACCGATTTCGCCGACCAGCTGGAGAATGCAATCCTGCCCGCCCTCCGGGCCGGCTTTATGGTCCTCGCCGACCGCTATATCTATACCCTCATGGTCCGTGACCTCGTGCGGGGCGTGGATGAGGCGTGGTTGCGGAATGTCTATGGCATCGCCCTCGTGCCCGACGCCGTGATCTACCTCGACGTGCGGCCGGAGCAGCTCGTCCAGCGCGTCTTCGCCAAGAACCAGTCGCTCGACTACTGGGAAAGCGGCATGGACCTCGGCCTTTCCCGCGACATGTTCGACAGCTTCCTGAAATACCAGGCGCTGATGCGCGCCGCCTTCCGCCGCCTGCAAAAGACCTACGGTTTCGCCATCGTGGATGGCGAACGCCCGCCCTCCGAAGTCAGCGAGGAGCTGAAGCAGAAAATCTCGGCGGTTCTGGCCGGACACTGAACCAGCGTGGGAGCGGCGCCAAGCCCGTCGGTCATCTTGCCCGCTACCTTTACGGTCAGCGGATTCACTGACCTACTCGCTTACTGACCTACTGGCTCACTCTCGGCTCACTTCCCGCAGCAGCTCTTGTACTTCTTGCCGCTGCCGCAGGGGCAGGGGTCGTTGCGGCCGACGCGGGGCACGGCTTTCACCGGCTTCGCCTTGGCGATCGCGTCGTTGGCCTCGCTGACCACGCTGCTCGCGCTGCCCACCGGTGCATCCGGATCAGGCGCGGCGCTGTCGAAGGCGCTCGCGGCCTGGTGCGTGGTGACCTGGGGCAGGTTGTGCAGGAACTGCTGGAACGCCATCAGGCTGGACGCGCTCCGGAAGATGTTGTGGCAGATCTCGGTCTTGATGTTGACCATCAGCTCGTCGAACAGCTTGAAGGCCTCCGACTTGTACTCGATGAGCGGGTCGCGCTGCCCATAGGCGCGCAGGCCGATGGAATTCCGGAGCGAATCCATCCCGTACAGATGCTCCTGCCAGAGCCGGTCGATGGCGCTGAGGATCGTGTACCGCTCCAGGCTGGAAAGCGCCTCGGGCTTCTCGAAGCTGACCTTCAGCTCGTAGGCCTCGCGGATCGCCTGAGACAGGTAGTTCAGCAGGGAAAACTGCGACTCGCTGAGGCCGTCAAACAGGGAATCGGCCACCGGCAGCTCCTTGCCGGAATGCGCGGCCTTGAGCATGTCCTCCTCGGGCAGGCCGAGCGGGAAATTGAGGTTCACCCAGTCCGAGAGGCCGCGGATGTTCCATTCGGCGGGATCGTTGTCGGCGGCGGTGAACTCCTGCACCTTGAGCAGCACGACCTCCTCCATGATGTCCATGAGGCGGTCGCGGACGTCCTCGGAGCGGATGATCTCGTTGCGGAAGCCGTAGATGATCTCCCGCTGCTTGTTCATCACGTCGTCGTACTCGAGCGTGCGCTTGCGGGCCTGGAAGTTGTGCTGTTCCACGCGCTTCTGCGCGGTCTCGATGGAGCGGTTGAGCAGCGGATGCTCCAGCTCCTGGCCCTCTTCAAGGCCCATGCGCTCCATGACCCGCGTGATGCGGTCGGAACCGAAGAGGCGCATGAGGTCGTCCTCCAGCGAGATGAAGAAGTGCGAGGAACCGGGATCGCCCTGGCGCGAGCAGCGGCCGCGCAGCTGGCGGTCGATGCGGCGGGACTCGTGGCGCTCGGTGCCGAGCACGTGCAGGCCGCCAACTTCGGCGACGCCGGCGCCGAGTTTGATGTCGGTGCCGCGGCCGGCCATGTTCGTGGCGATGGTCACGGCGCCCCGCTGGCCGGCGCGCGCGACGATCTCGGCCTCCTGCTGGTGGAACTTCGCGTTCAGCACCGCGTGGGGGATCTTCTCGCGGCTCAGCATCCGGGCCAGCATTTCGCTGGTCTCGACCGAGATGGTGCCGACCAGGATGGGCCGGCCCTCGCCATGGAGGCGTTTGATCTCGGCGACGACCGCGGTGAACTTCTCACGGCGCGTCTTGTAAACCGTGTCGTGGCTGTCCTTGCGGATGTTGGGCCGGTTCGTCGGGATGGTCATCACCCCGAGCTTGTAGATGTCGAAGAACTCGGCGGCCTCGGTCTCGGCGGTGCCGGTCATGCCCGCCAGCTTGTGGTAGAGGCGGAAGTAGTTCTGGATCGTGATCGTGGCCAGCGTCTGTGTCTCGCGCTCGATGTCCACGCCCTCCTTGGCCTCAACGGCCTGGTGCAGACCCTCGCTCCAGCGGCGACCGGTCATCAGGCGGCCCGTGTTCTCATCGACGATGATGACCTTGTTGTCCTGCACGACGTACTGCACGTCCTTCTCGTAGATGCAGTAGGCCTTGAGCAGCTGGGAAATCGTGTGGATGACGGAGGCGCGCTCCTCGAATTCGGCCTGCAGCTTGGCCTTCTGTTCCAGCCGCTTGCGGGCGTCGCTCTCGGCCCCGGAATCGATCTGGCTGAAGGCGGTCGGCAGGTCCGGCAGCACGAAGGCCTCGGGGTCCTGGGGTGAGATGTACTCGCGGCCCTTCTCGGTGAGGTCCGCCTCGTGCGACTTCTCCTCGATGGCGAAGAAGAGCTGCTCCTTCTCGGCGTAAAGCTGCTTCTTGGACTGGTCGGCATGGAGCTCGACCTCATAGCCCTGCACCCGCTTGAGATTCTCGGGGTCCTCGAAGAAGCGCAGCAGGCCCGGTGACTTCGGCTGGCCGAGCTTCACGCGGTAGAGCAGCGCCGAGAGCTCCTGCTCCAGTTCCTGGGGATTCTTCGGGTTCGAGCCGTCGGCAGGCTTGAGCTTCTTGAGCACCTCGTCGGCCTCGCGGAGGAAGCGGTTACAGAGGTCGCGCTGGGCGGCCACGATCCGCTCCACCACCGGCTTGAAATCGTTGTACTTGTGCTCCACCGAGATGACGGCGGGGCCGGAAATGATGAGCGGCGTGCGCGCCTCGTCGATGAGGATGGAATCCACCTCGTCCACAATGGCGAAGTAATGCCCGCGCTGGACCTGCTCCTCGGCGCGCGTGGCCATGCCGTTGTCGCGCAGGTAGTCGAAGCCGAACTCGGCGTTCGTGCCGTAAGTGATGTCGCAGGCGTACTGCTCGCGGCGGACCTGCGGGGACTGGTCGTGCAGGATGCAGCCAACCGTGAGGCCGAGGTAGCGATAGACGGCGCCCATCCACTCCGAGTCACGGGCGGCCAGGTAGTCGTTCACCGTCACGACGTGGACGCCGCGGCCGGAAAGCGCATTGAGATAGACCGGCAGCGTGCCGACGAGCGTCTTGCCCTCGCCGGTGGCCATTTCCGCGATGTATCCCTTGTGCAGGGCCGCACCGCCGATGAGCTGCACGTCGAAGGGCACCATGGCCCAGACCTGCGGCTTGCCGCGCACCTCGAACTCGGCGCGCCGGTCGTTGAGGCGGCGGCAGGCGTTCTTCACCACCGCAAAGGCCTCGGGCAGGATCGCCTCCAGCTCGCGCTTCAGCTCCGCATTGTCCGTGATCGTGGAAAACTTCGCCTTCCACTCGGCGGTCTTCTGACGGAGCACCTCCTCGGGCTGCGACTGGAGCTGCAGCTCGAATTCGTTCACCTTCCCGACGATGGGACGGAGTTTCCTGACCTCGCGCTCATTGCGGGAGCCGAGTATTTTTTTGAAGATGTAGCCGATCATTGACGGACGCGGTTCTTTACGGAGGCGAGAAGCTAGGGGCCGCGTTGTAACCCGTCAAAGGCTTTGGCCGGGGCTGTTTTGAAGGCGTATCTGAACAACAAATGAACGAAGGAACCAAGAAAGGCGGGCGCGCATCTCTAGCCTCGCCGCGAAGTCCGCGAGGTTTTGGAGTGCGGCAGCCCTCTGCCGCTTTGATCGGGGCGCCCGACCAGAAGGAGTCATGCTTCAGTCCTTCGGCCATCCATCCGGCGGCCGAAAGCGCCAGAGGACTGGCGCAGTCCAAGACGCTACCGCGACCTTGATGCCGTTTGTTCTTCTCCGGACGGTCAGCCGTCCCGGTTCAACGAAGTGGCTCGTGAGCCAGCGGTGCCGACCAGTCGTAAGTGGGACGATTGGTGCCGCCGCTGAATGTCACTCCTTCCGGATGAAACGGCATGCCGGAAGCATCGTGCTGAGGATGGCATTGCAGGCGGACGATCCCCCATTCGGCCACGGGGCGAACCTCCCCGGGTTCGCTGATACCATTGCGATTCAGGTCGTGCCACAGGGCCAGGCCGTCCAGTTCGTGCCCTTCCAGCACGCCGTTGCCGTCATCATCCAGCGCGGCCAGCGGCTCATAGCCATCACGCCAGAAGATCCAGAAGGTGACCGCGCCGAACAATTGCAGTCCCGAGGCGATCTTGCCGGCATGCCGGGGATCCCAGACCAGCCAGGCGGCACGATCGTTGATCCAGCCCCAACGCCGGGGCAGGCCGGAACCGTCCAGATCAAAGGGCACGGTTGCAGCCGGATCAATGAGACTGGCCAGGTCGGTTTCGGCCGTTAAGGGAACTGTTACCGGTGTGATCATCCGCCCCATGCGGGAAAGAGCGGTTTGTCTCTGTTTCAAATCCGCGATTTCTTTGGCGTCCCGGACTGGATCGAGAATTTTTAACAGATAGCCGATGGTTTCTTCGCTGAAGCAAATCCCCGGGCCAAGGTGGCGCTTTTGCCAGCCAAACCATTCTTTTTCTCGAATGGTGAGCCGAACCGTGTCCATCAACTCGTCCACCTTCGTGCCGACTTCCTTGTTCCAAGCCACTTCAAGGGTCTTACGATACTGTCGGATCGCGTCGTTAGTTCGGCCTGCCTGATTCAGGGCCCACCCATAGCCGAGATTGGCCGGGAGGATCAGCCAGCGATCATCCTGGTTCGTCGAATTTGGAAGCAAGGCCAGCAGCCTTTCGAAATGCCTGATGGAATTGGTCGAGTGCCTGGCAATCGTCAGCTTGAGGACCAGATTGGTGGGAAGCTCGTACGCCCCCGAGGCTCCCGAATCTTCAATGAGCTGCGGCATTCCATCCTTTTTAGACACAGCTACGTTGGTCACCTGTGTGGAAGCCGCCATGGCCTCCAGGCGTGCCAGATAATAGAGGACGCGTGCGTCATTGGTGTTCTGTGTCAGCCGACGCTCCAAATTCCCGATCAACCGGTCGATGGGAACATCTTGAGTCTCCGCATCGCCAAACATCCCGTGCAGGGGATGCGCACAGAACAACGCCATCAATAGCGTGAGGAGGGTGATGGTGACCTTCTTCATGGACGAAGCTGCAGCGCCATGAGTTCACACCCGGGAGCAGGCGCGTTCAAATGCAAACGGCAGCCTTCTAAGGCCTGTATCTGAACAACAAAGAAACAAAGGAACGAAGGGAGGCGGGCACGACTTCTCCGGCGCCCTGTGAAGTCCGCGAGGTCTTGGACTGCGGCAGCCCCCTGCCGCTTTGGTCGGGGTAACCGGCAAGCGGGAGTCATACTTCGGCCCAGTGTCCATCCAACCGGCGGCCGAAAGCGCCAGAGGACTGGCACAGTCCAAGACGCTACCGCGACTCAGCTCTCCGCTCGTAGCAGCCGACGTGAGGCTCTGACTTCGCCGTCGTTCAGATGGAGCCTCGTCACCTCGGCTGCTACCCTCTCAGGCTGGTGAAATCTTGACCGCGCAGTGCTTGTAGCTGGGCTGGCGGGAGTGGGGATCAAAGCTGCCGAACGTGAGCCGGTTCACCGCATCGTAGTGCATCGGGATGAACACCTGGCCCGGTTGCACCGTGGGCGTGACGAACGCCGTCGCGGTCAGGCTCGCGCGGCGGGAGCTGACCGTGACCTGCGAATGCGGCGCGATGTCCAGCCGGCGCGCGTCGTCAGGATGGATCTCCACGTAGCAGTCGGCCGGATAGAGTTTGCGCAAGATCTCGGACTTCGCGGTGCGCGTGTTGGTGTGCCACTGCGCGGAGGTGCCGCGACCGGTGAGCAGCGTGAAGGGAAACGCGGCATCGGTCGGTTCGGCGACCGGGCGCGGCTGGTCGAAGAGGAACTTCGCGCGGCCATCGGGTGTGTAAAACCGGCCGTCGGTGAACAGGCGGCGTTCCCGGTGGTCGGGCCCGGGCGAGCCTTCCGCCGCCTGCGTGCTTTCCGCCCAAGGCCATTGGATGCCGCCTTCCTGATCAATATGCCGGTAATCCCGGATGCCCGTGATGTCACACGGCTGGCCGGCGCTGAGGCGCTTGAGAATCTGGAAGGCCGCCTCGGGCGAGCGCCATTCGCGGAACATGTCGCCACAGCCCCAGGCTGCCGCAATGAGCTGAAAAATGGCGAAATCGCTCAGCGCCTCACCCGGGGCGCGCAGGACTTTTTTCACCAGTCCGAAACGCCGCTCGCTGTTAATCAGCGTGCCCTCCTTCTCGCCCCAGCCGGCCGCTGGCAGAATCAGATGGGCACGCTGGGCCGTGTCGGTGGTATGGTAGAGATCCTGGACGACCAGGAAATCGAGCTTCTTGACCAGGTCATTGAAGCGGCCCTGATGAATCCAGGAATGCGACGAGTTGGTCGCGATGATCCACAGCCCCTTGATGGCCCCGGACTCGATGCCGTCCACGATCTGATCGTAGGCCCACGAATTCTGCGCCGGGATGGTCTCGGTCGGAATGCCGAGTGCCTGCGCCACGGTTTGGCGATCCTCAGCCTTCGTGAAGTCGCGGCCGCCGAGCAGTGACGTGGCGTTCGCGAAGAGCCGCGAGCCCATCGCGTTGCACTGGCCGGTGATGCTGTTCGCCCCGGTACCGGGTCGGCCGATGTTCCCGGTCATCAGCGCGAGGTTGATGATGGCCTGCGCGGTGCGCGTGGCCTCGTGGCCCTGGTTCACGCCCATCGTCCACCAGAAGCTGACACGCTTCCCGGTCGCGATGAGTTCCACGCAGCGGTCGAAATCCTCCCGCGGCAGCTTCGCGGCCTCGCACGCGCGCTCCGGAGTGAACTCGGCGACAAACTGCGCGAACGCCTCGAAACCCTTCGTGTGGTCCTCCACGAACTCCCGCTTCACCGCGCCGCGGGCGATCAGCGCGTGAGCCAGCCCGTAGAGCAGCGTAAGGTCCGACTTCGGCGCGAGCGACAGATGCAGCGTCGCGTTCATCGCCGTTTCCGTGCGGCGCGGATCCAGCACGATGATCTCCGGCCGGTGAGGATTGCGCAGCACGCGCTGCCACATGATGGGATGCGCGATGCAGGGGTTGGCGCCGACGAAGACCAGCACATCCGACTCCTCGAAGTCGGCGTAGGTGTAGGGCGGGGCGTCGAAGCCGAAGCTCTGCTTGTAGGCCACGTGCGCGGTGGCCATGCACTGGCGCGTGTTCGAGTCGGCGTGCAACCCGCCCATGCCGAACTTGAACAATGACCCCACGAAGGCCATCTCCTCAGTGCAGATCTGCCCCGTGCTCAGGTAGGCGATGCTGTGCTTGCCGTGACGCTCCTGAATGCCCTTGAAGCGCGTCACGAACTCGTTCATCGCCCGCACCCACGAGACCGGTTCGAGCGTGCCGGTGGCCGCATTCCGCAGCAGCGGGGCCGTGGCGCGGTCGGGCGCGGCGAGCGGGGTGAGCGCTTCCCAGCCCTTCGGGCACGCCATGCCGAGGTTCACCGGATACTCCGGGTCCGCCGTGAGATTGACGGCCTGGCCATCTTTGAGGTGGACGTTCAGTCCGCAGCCGGTGGAGCAGAAACCGCAGACCATCGTGGTGGTCGTGTCGGGCTTCAGCCGCGTGGGCACCTGGCCCAGCCCGAACGACCCCGGCGCGCGCACGAGATCTTCGGTGAGCGGGCCGGTCCACTGTCGGAGGAGGGAATTGATGGGGAGCTGGCTCATGGCATTCCCGGCATCTTGTCCGGCGCGACCGAGGTGAAGAACAGGTATCGCTCGGAGATTTCCCCCAGCAGGCAGAGACCCAGCGCGACGACCGCCACGACGGGCGGAGCCGCCTTTTCCGCGAAGGCGAAAGGAAGGAAGACGCCGCCCATGAGACCTGCCAGCAACCTGAGCACCAGCGCCGGTCGCAGCGTGTCGAGCTGGAGGGCGGCGGTGTGGCGCAGCTGGGTCCAAAGCTCGGAGTCCGAGTCGGCGTGCTTCAGGATCGCCAAGTCACTGGCGAGCTTGGGCAGGCTGATGAGCATTAGGGCGACCGCCAGCACCGGCGCCGGGGCGAAGGCAAACGCGAGCGCGGTCCCGAGCACCAGTGCCGAACCGAGGAAGCGCGGCGCGGTGGAACTGACCCGCCAGAATTTCCGGTGCGTGTCGGCGTACACCATCGTCTGGGCGTACAGCGCGGCCAGGCCCAGGCCGACGACGGGCGCGCTCCAGAGCAGGACCGGAATCTCGCCGGCACGGCGGAGCCAGTCGGCAACCGACGGCGGCACAAATTTCAACTGGCTGGCCCAGTCGGCCCACAGCAACGCCAGCGCGCCAGTTGCGGCCCCGGCGAAGGCGTTCAGCACGATGGCTTCGCGGCTGAGCCAGCTCGTCCGCCAGCCAAGCCACACGCGCCACGCCTTCGTGGGCTGGCCGAGGTGGAAGACACTGGCCAGAAGTCCGCCACTCAGCAGGGCAAAGGAGACGGCGGCCAGCCCCGGCGTGATGCCACCTGCAGGGCCCTCGATGGACAGCGCCGCCACCGCGAAAAAGCCGCCGATGCCCGCCTGGGTGAGCACAAGCATGAGCACGAGCGGCCAGTGCGCGCGCTGGGGCTTCCGTTCGCTGTGATCAGCAGCGCGGAGCGAGGCATTGGGCTTCGAGGAGATGTAGCGGGTCGTCGGCCGGGTGATCGCGGCGTCGGGCGAGTCGGGCAGCCAGCCGTTGATCCCGGCATTCTCCGTCGCAGACTTCAGGCTTTGGGCGGCCAGTTCGGTCAGATTCACCAGCGTGATGCGGATGGCCTCATTCGGGCAGGCCTGCACGCAGGCGGGCGCCTCGCCTTCCGCGAGCCGGCCGTGGCACATGTCGCACTTCCGCACGATGCCGCGCTTGGCCGAATACTTCGGCACGTCATAGGGACACTTGAGGATGCAGTAGCTGCAGCCGATGCACTGGTCGTCGAGGTGACGGACGATGCCGGTGACCGGGTCCTTGTCATAGGCCAGCACCGGGCAGCCCAGCATACAGCCCGGCTCGGCGCAGTGGTGACAGGCGGTCGTGACGGTCTGCTGGAGGGGAATGACCTTGTTGCCAGGCGAGGGCACGTACGGGAGGCGGCCGGCGGGATTTCCTTCGTCCTTTTTCACGGCCCGCTGCACCTGCGCCAGCGGCACGATCGCCTCGCCGACCAGGAAGCCGACCTCACGCCACGATTCGTCGTCGTCCAGCCCGTTCAGCGAATGGCAGGCGGTGACACAACCCTTGCAACCGGAGCACTGGTCAAGGTTGACCTCGAAGGCGAACTGCTCGCCGGGCCGCGGTGCGGTGAGCGGGATCAGGTCACGGTAGTGCGACTCCAGCAGCGGGCCGTCGTGGCGGTCGTGCGCGCGCGAGAACTTGGCCACCGCCGTGAGCTGGCGCTGCTCGGCCAGCAACTGGTCGATCAGCGTGGAGACCTGCTCCTCCGGGTTTCCGTCATGGCCGGCTTTGGGCATCAAGAGATACGTTGCGGCACACCGGGCTCAGGCACCGCCGAGCAGCTCCTGGAGTTTGCCGAGGTCGTGACGGGTGGTGAACGACAGGAACGTCTCGCCGGGTTGCCGGTGCCGGAGATAGCCGTTGAGGATCTTCTCCATCATGGGTTTCAGCTCCGCGACACTCACGCCGGTGAAGAGTTGCCGACCCACGGCCTGTTTGCCGCCAAAGCCGCCGCCGACAAAGATGTGGTAACCCTCCACCGACTCGCCGCCGACCTTCACCTTCGCGCCGAGCAGGCCCAGGTCGCCCATGTAGTGCTGCGCGCAGGAATTGGGGCAGCCGGTGATATGGACATTGATCGGCTGGTCGAGCGTCACGCGCGAATCCAGCCACTTCATCAGGTCGAGCGCGTGGCCCTTGGTGTCCGCGCCGGCGAACTTGCAGTAGGAATTACCGGTGCAGGCGATGAACCCGCTCCTGAGATTCGACTGCCGCGCCTCGAAGCCGAGCTTCAGCAGCGCCTTCCTCGCCGTCTCGACAAAGGCGTCGCGGACGTGCGGGAGGACGAAGTTCTGCCAGACCGTCAGACGGATTTCGCCGCCGCCGTAGAGGTCCGCGATCTCGGCGAGCCGCCGCAGCTGCTTCGCGGTGAGCTGGCCCACCGGGACCGTCGCGCCAATCCAGTTCAGCCCCGCCTGCTTCTGCGGATAAATCCCCACGTGCGGGTGCGCAACTTCGAGCTTTGGGTTGGGTGCTTCGACCACGGCTCCGGCGGGAACCCGCAGCAACTGATAACCCAGCAGCTTCTCCGTCTCCGCCAGGTATTGCTCGAGTGTCCAGGTTTCGAGAAGGTGCTTCAGCCGCGCCTTCTTGCGGTCGCTGCGGTTGCCGTTGGCGATGTAAACGCGGAGCAGCGCCGAAGTGACTTTGAGCACTTCATCCGGCTTCACGAGCACGCCGAGGTCGCGGGCGAAGGCCTTGTGGCCGGTCGCACCGCCGAGCGCGACGCGGAAGTAAACGCCCTCCGCGATCTGGTCGGTGATGAGCCGGTTGCCAGCGGACCCGTCAGCCTTCGCGACCACCTTCACCGCCTTGAAGCCGATGTCATTGGTGTCCTCAACGGTCGGGATCTTGCCGCCGCCGTGGAAGGCGATGTTGAACTTGCGGGGCAGGTCGTAGAACTCGCGATGGTTCAGGATGAGCTGCCCGAGTGCGTGCGTGAGCGGCAGCGTGTCGATGAGCTCGTCGGGGTCCACACCGGCCGCCGGGTCACACGTGAGGTTGCGGATGTTGTCCGCGCCCGCGCCGCGCGTGTGCAGGCCGATCGACTGGATGCGGCGCACGAACTCGACGGTGTCCTTCGGCAGGATGAGCCGCATCTGCAGGTTCGCCCGGGTCGTGATCTGCACGTAGCCGCTCGTGAGCTGGTCGGCGACGTTCGCCAGTTCGCGGAGCTGGAAGCTGTAGAGCTGGCCACCGGGAATCCGCAGGCGTGCCATGTAGGCCTCCTTGTTGGGCGTGAGGTAGAACAGGCCCTGCCACTTGAAGCGGAAGGTGTTCTCCTTGTCCGGCGCCTGGTTCGCCGCCGCGTGCTGGAGCAGCAGCGGGTAGGCGTCCAGCGGATGCAGCTCGTGCTTGATGCGCTCCTCGGGAATGAGGTCGTCCAAGTTCGGCTGGGCGGGTCCCGTCGGCGCGGCGGCGGGATTAGGCAGAACGTCGCCGAAGGAGAGGCCGCGGTTCTGCAGGCCGGCGAAGAGCCCTTCGAGATAGGCAGTCTGTTCGCCGGAGAGTTTCTGGCCGGCGACTTCGGAAAAGGGAATTTTGGGCGTGCTCATGTTCAGTAAACGTCCCGCTGATAGCGCTTTGCCGTCTTCAGCGCGGCGACGTATTCGGCGGCCTGCTCTTTCGTGCGTCCGCCAGCGGTCTCGATGACCGTGTGGAGGGCGGCGTCCACATCCTTGGCCATACGCTTGGCATCACCGCAGACGTAAACGTGCGCTCCGGCCTCGAGCCAGGACCACAGCTCGGCGGCCTGTTCCAGCATCCGGGTCTGCACGTAGATCTTTTTGGCCTGGTCGCGGCTGAAGGCGAGGTCGAGGCGCGTGAGGGAACCGTCCTTCGTCCACGCGGTCAGTTCCTCCTCGTAGAGGAAGTCATTCGCGCGCTGCTGGTCGCCGAAGAAGAGCCAGTTCTTTCCGCTCGCGGCGGTGGCCCGGCGCTCTTCAAGGAACGCGCGGAACGGCGCGATGCCCGTGCCCGGCCCGATCATGATGACCGGCTTGGTCAGATCGCTCGGGAGGCGGAACCCATGCGAGACCTGCACGAACACGGGCACGGCAGTCTCACCGAGGGCCACACGGTCCGCGAGCCAGCAGGAGCAGACGCCCTTTTTGCTCCGGCCGTGGGCGTCATAGCGCACGGCGGCCACAGTGAGGTGAACCTCGCCCGGATGCGCCTTGGGTGAGGACGAGATCGAGTAGAGCCGCGGCTGGAGCTTGCGCAGATGCGCGACAAACTCGGCGGGGGTGAACTTCGCATCGGGACAGGCCTTGAGGACGTCCACGACATCGCGGCCAAAGATCCAGCGGTCGAGGTCGGCCTTTTTCGCCGGATCGAGCAAGGCCAAGAGCTCGGTGTTGCCGGCGCGGGTCGCGGCGTCCTTCACCAGCGCAGGCGCGGGTGCGGTGATGATGTAAGTCCGCAGCAGCGCCTCGTGCAGGCTCTGCGGTCCCGGGTTCCGAGTCCCGGGTTCCGAGTCGTTCTTGCCGGGCACGCCTTCGAGAGGTTCATCGCCTTTGGCACAGAGGGCGGCGAGCAGTTCTTCGACGAGCGCGGGGCAATTGGTCGGCACCACGCCGAGCGCATCCCCGGCCTCGTAGCTGAGGCCGGAACCCTCGAGCACGATCTCGAAGTGCCGGGTGTCCTTTTGCGAACCGGCGGTGTTCAGCCGACGGTTGGTCTTCAGGCGGGCCGGAAAGGGATTCTGACGCGAGTAAGCAATAATCAGTGGGTCAGTAATCAGTGAAGCAGTGTTCGACGTGGCCGCCTTGGTCTCGGCCGCGGCTAACTGATCACTGATCACTGTGTTACTGATTACTGACTCACCGGCCAACGCGGGCCACAACGCTTCGGTCCACGCCCGGGCGGCCGCCTCGTAATCCACGTCACACTCGCCCCGGGGGACGAGGCGTTTCGCGCCGAGCTTCTCGAGACGTTCATCGAACTTCTTCGAGGCGCCGCAGAACTCGGCGTAGTTCTTGTCGCCCAGACCCAGCACGGCGAACGCGAGGTTCTCCAGCCGGGGGGCGGTCTCGGCGCTGAGCTTCGCCCAGAAGTTCACGGCATTGTCGGGCGGATCGCCGTCGCCCCAGGTGCTGGTGATCACCACGCAACGCGATTCCTTCGCCAGGTCGGCCGGGGCGATCGCGTTCAGTTCCCGAATGGCCGGCGCAAAGCCGCGCTTCTCGGCCTCCTTGGCGAATTTCTTCGCCAGACTCTGCGCGCTGCCCGTCTGCGAGCCGAAGGCGACGAGCAAGGGTGTCGCGGGCTTCGCCGGCGCCGCAGCGGTGCCGGGCGCACCGTGGCGGTCGTAGAAGACGCCGGCAAAGAAGCCGTTCAGCCAGGCGCGTTGTTCCGGGCTGAACGGCGCGTTGTCGGGCAACGTGGGAATGATGTTCGGATCAGGCATCAGAAACGCACCAGGAGCTGGGTGTAGATCCAGTCGGCATCCTGCGAGCCGGACTTGGAGAAGGTGTCCTCGATGTAGGCCCCGCGAAAGAAGTGGCCGTAGCCAAACTCGAGGTTGGAGAACTTGGTCAGGATCACGCCGCACACCGCATCGATCTCGGTGCCAACGAAGCTGCCGTAGCTCGGGTTGAGTCCGTACCCGAGGCCGCTGCCGGTCGCGCCCGTGTTCACGCCGCCGATGGTCGCGCCGGCCCGGGGAACGCCCGCGACGTTGTAAAAGCGGTCATGGGTGTCCGCGAGCCAGAAGAGGTGGCCCTCCAACGAGAGCGACACGCGGGGATGGGGCTTGAGCTGGAAGATGGCGCGGATGTTGTGGAGGTTCTGCCAGGACGCGAGGTCCATGTAGCCGTAAAACTTGTGGTTCGTGGGATACAGGTTGTCGAACGTGCCGTGGGTGCCGTCGTTCGGATCGCTGTCGCCGGTGGCGTAGTTGTACTCGAGCGCGATGCGCGGCGTGCCGAAGGCATCGGCAAAGGTGTAGCCGAAATTGCCGGAGACGGCGAAGGCCCGCTGGGCATCGCGCTCATTGGCGCGCACACCGGTGGCGGGCCTCTTCCAGTCACCGAATTGCCCGGCGGCCTCGACCGTGTAGTCGAAGTTGCCCCACTCGTTCGTCGCCGAGCGCAGCCGCGTGCCGATCGTGTAGATGTCGCGGGCGCTGGTGTTGTACGGGGCCGGCGTGGTGAAGGGAGCGTCGAAGTTCGCCGCGCCCGTGCCCACGTTACGCGCGAGCACGTAAAACTCGGTCCAATTTTTCGGGATCTTCTTCGTGTTGAAATAGACGCCGGAGAAATATTCGTAGTCGTTCGACGTGTTGAAGGAGTTGTCGTCGGGCACGACCAGCCGCGTCACGAAGGCGTCCACGCCGAACCACGAGTTCTGCCAGCGCAGCTTGGCACCATCGAACACACGGCCGATGTTGTTCCAGCCGAACGCACCGACTAGCCGCTCGTCGCCATAGGAAAGCTCCTGCCGCCCGAGCTTGAGCGAGACGGGGAACTCCTTGTGGTTGCCGATCGTGACATACGCCTGGTGCAGCTCCATCGGGCCGTCGGATTCCGGGCTGGCCCCGAGCGGCGCGTTGGGCGCGAAGCCGCGGTTGTCGCTGGTCACGCTGCTGCTGCGGCCCTCGGCGAGAAAACCCCACCACTTGTCGGTGTAGCCGAGCCGGAACAGCACCTTGTCGGCGAAGTAGCCGTTGTCGTTCGAGATGCCGCCGGGATTCGTACCCTTCGCGGTCGCGGTGGAGGCGAAGTCGCTGTTGCCCGGGGCCGCGAGGTTGTTCTCACGGAGCTCGTAGCGAAGGCGAACGGAACCGCCGACGTCCCAGTTGGCCAGGTAGGCGTCCTGGTTGCGCAGGTAGGTGTTGATGAAGCCGGGGAAGGGCTGCAACGGCGTGGGCGGGGCGTACTGGGCATCCACCGTTGATTGGACGGCGAAGGCCAGGGCGATGGTGCTGAGGGTTGAGGTGAGACGGGCTGTGTTCATTGTGGGTGGGCAGGTTGAAAGGGTTTCAAATCAGGCGGTGATGGCGACAGCTGTAGCGGACACGGGTGCCAACGCGGCGGGTTTCTTCTTGTGCGCGTGGACCTCGAGAAACTCGATGAGCCGGGCGCGCAGCTGGTAGTAGTCGGGATGTTCCATCACGGCCTTGCGGTCGCGTGGCCGGGGGAAATTGACCTCGATGATCTCGCCGATGCCGGCCTCGGGGCCGTCGGTCATGCAGACGATACGGTCGGAGAGGTACAGCGCCTCGTCGACGTCATGAGTCACCATCATCGCGGTGATCTTGTTCTTGCGCCACAGCTCCAGCAGCACGGCCTGCAGCTCGTAACGGGTGAGCGAGTCGAGCATGCCGAACGGCTCATCGAGCAGGAGCATCTTGGGCTTGAGCGCAAAGGCGCGGGCGATGCCAACCCGCTGGCGCATGCCCTGCGAAAGTTCGCCCGGCTTCTTGTGCATCGAATCGGCTAGGCCAACCACAGTGAGATAATACTCGGCGATCTGCTCGCGCTCCGCCTTTTCGGCCGTGAAGAAGACCTGCTCGATGCCCAGCATCACGTTCTCCTTCGCCGTCATCCACGGCAGCAGCGACGGCGACTGGAAGACAATGCCGCGGTCAGGCCCGGGACCATCCAGTTCCTTGCCGGCCAGCACGATGCCGCCATCGGTGATGGTGCTCAGGCCGGCGACCATCATCAGCACCGTGGATTTGCCGCAGCCCGAGTGGCCGATGACGGTGACAAACTCACCCTTGCGCAGCTTCAGGTTGAAGCCCTGCACGATGGTCTGCGGCCCCTTGGCGGAGGGATAAACCTTCTTCAGGTTGAAGATCTCGAGGTAGTCGTTCACGGGATAAGTCGGTTCGCGGATTCGTTCAGGGTTCAACTTCGACTTTCACGGTCTTCACCTCGGACGGACGGCGCGCGCGGCCACCACGTCCGAACAGCGGCGGGCGCCTATGCGTGATGTCCTCGGGTTCGACGTCGGGCAGCACGAGGTTGAGGGTGAGCGAGGTCCGGTTGCGGTCGCGGGCCTTGAGCAGGTAGTCGATGACCTCGTTGCGGATCTGCTTGAAGTCGTAGTTCTCGTTCACGGCGCGGCGGTCGCGCGGGTGCGGGAGCAGGACGGGAATGCTGGGGCCAAGTGTGGCGCGCGGCCCGGCGGTGAGCGGGATCACGCGGTCGGCGAGCAGGATGGCCTCGTCGGGATCGTTGGTGATGAGCCCCACCGTCTGCTTTTCCTGATGACGGATGCGTGAAATCTCGTCCTGCAACGTGGCCCGGGTGAGAGCATCGAGCGCGCCGAGCGGCTCGTCGAGCAGCAGCACCTTGGGCTGCATCGCCATGGTGCGCGCGACGCTCACGCGCTGCCGCATGCCGCCGGAGAGCTCGCTCGGGCGCTTCTCGCGGGCCGGCGTGAGATTCACCATCGCGATGAACTTCTCCGTGTGCGCCCGGCGTTGCTCCGGTGTCCATTGTGGGAACACCTGGTCCACGGCAAGGGCGACATTTTCGTAAACGGTCAGCCACGGCAGCAGGCTGTAATTCTGGAACACGAGCCCCCGGTCGGGACCGGGGCCATCCATGTCGCGGCCTTCGAGCCGGACGGTGCCGGTATCGGGTCGGATCAGGCCGGCGAGGAGCGACATGAGCGTCGTCTTGCCCGCGCCGGAATAGCCGACGATGGCGACGAACTCACCCTGCTCGATCTCGAGGTCGATGTCCGCGAGCACCTCGGTGCGCGCTGAACTGGGACCATAACCCTTCGAGACACCTTTAAGCTGAAGAAACATGTGATTTACGATGTTCGATTTGCGATTTACGACTTTTTACGAGCCATCGCGACCGCACTGCCGGCTCGTATATCGTAAATCATCAATCATAAATGATCAGAGCTCACGCGGTCTTGAAGCGCCTCTCGACCACGCTCATCAGGCGGTCGAGCACGAAGCCAACGAGGCCGATGGTGAGGATGCAGAGGATGATCTGCTCGTAGACGAGCGCGTTGTACTGCTGCCAGAGGAAGCCGCCGACGCCCGGCCGGCCGGTGAGCATTTCGGCGGCGACGATCACAAGCCACGCGATGCCGAGGCTGAGGCGGAAGCCGGTGAACATGTACGGCAGCGTCGCCGGGATCATCACCTTCGTGAGTGTCTTCCAGCGGGAGAGCTTGAGCACCCGGGCGACGTTCATATAATCGGTTGGGATCGCCCGTACGCCGACGGCGGTGTTCAGCACCGTGGGCCACATCGAGCAGAGCGCGATGGTGAAGAGCGCGGCCATCTCGCTGATGTTGACGCCCTTCACCTTGGCAAAGAACACCATCCCCAGCGGAAGCCACGCGAGCGGCGACACCGGACGCAGGATCTGGATGATCGGGTCAAACGCCTTGGTGAACGTCTTCGACAGGCCGAGGAAGAAACCGATGGGTGTGCCGAGGATCAGCGCGATCGAGTACCCCTTCGCCACGAGGATCAGAGAGAGCCAGGTGAAGCGGAGGATGCCCTGGTCCATCTCGCCGCGCTTGCCGAACGGGTCGAGCACGTAGGGCTTGCTCTCGGTCCAGGTCTTCGTCGGGTTCGGCAGGTCGCCCGCCCAGGTGGCGCTGCTGAAATACCACAGGCCGGTGATCACCGCGGCCCCGAGGAGGGGCAGCAGGAGGAAATCGAGTTTGCGCAGCGTTTCTTTCATGGAAGGAAGGTGGAGTGGTCAGCCTTTGGGCGACTTGAGGGCGAAGGACTGGGCGTAATCCTCGGGCGTTTCAGGATCGAAGATTTTGCCGTCGAAGAGTTTCACCGCGCGGGTTTCGGCGGGATCGGCCGGCACGCTCAGCTCGCGCATGGCCTCGGCGAAGAGGTCGGGGCGCAGGACGGAGCGCGTTACGCCCGCGTAATCCGGCGCGCCGTGGACCAGGCCCCAGCGGCGGTACTGGCTAAGGAACCACAGGCATTCCCGAGCCTGCGGGCAGTTGGTATTGCGCGCGTGGAAGGCCAGTCCTGGGGCGGCCCCGGACAGGCGGCCATCCCCGTAGGCAAAACCGGATTGCAGCCGCACGCGGATCGCCTCGGCGGCACAGTTCAGGTAGTCGGGTCCAGCTACCAGCTCGGCCAACTCGGTCGCGTTGGCCGGATCATCACACCAGGCGCTCGCGGCGTGGAGAGCCTTGAGCACGGCCTTCACCGTGCGCGGATGCCGCTCGGCGAATTCCGCCGTGAAGGCGCAGACCTTTTCCGGATGGTCGGGCCAGATCGTCTGCGAGGTGATCGCGGTGTAGCCGACGCCCTCGGCCACGGCGCGGGCGTTCCACGGTTCGCCGGCGCAGAAGCCATCGAGGCGGCCACCCGCGAGGTTCTTCACCATCATCGGCGGCGGGATGGTGATGAGCGCGACATCGCGGTCGGGATCGATGCCGCCCGCCGCCAGCCAGTAGCGCAGCCACAGGGCGTGGGTGCCGGGTGGCAGCGTATGCGCGAAGACCAGCGGCCTGCCCGCGTCGCGCTTCTCGGCGGCATGCTTGTAGAGCGCCTTCGCCTCCGCGCCGATCTGGCCGGAATACTTTTTCCCGAGCGTGATCGCCTGCCCGTTGCGTGCGAGCATCCACGGGATGATCAGCGGCGTGCGGTTCTGTCCGAGGATTCCCAGGCGCGAGGCCAGCGGCATCCCGTAGAGCATGTGCGCGGCGTGGACCTCGCCGGAGACCAGCGCATCGCGCGAGGCGGTCCAGCTCGGGGCCCGGTGCAGCGAGGCGTTGAGGCCGAATTCGGCGAAGAATCCCTTCTTCAGGCCGACCAGGAATGGGGCGCAGTCCGTCAGCGGCAGGAAACTGAACCGCACATCGCGCACCTCCGGGCCATCGCCGGGAAACACACCGCCGCTCCATCCTGCGGGCAGGCGCGAAGGCGCATGGCCATTGGCCGCCGGTTCAGAGGTGACCGGGCCGGTCAGGCGGGCAGCAAGGTCGGTAGGAGCAAAGTTATCCATGAATGGATGGTACGGGCGTTCGGAGAGGAAGCCGGCGGCGGGGAACAACACACAAAAACCCGCCGCCGGCCGTTGGTCTCAGGGGGTCAGCCTTTGAGAGAGTTCACGGGGAATCCTTTCGCATAATCCTCCGGCTTGGCCGGGTCGAAAGTGATGCCGTCGAAAAGGGTTTCCGGTTTGGCGTCGGCGCCGCCGTGCGTGTAGCCGGCCTCCTTCATCGCCTCCTCGTAGAGGTCGGGCCGGAGCACCTGCCTGGCGACGCCCTCGTAATCGGGCGCACCCGTGACCATGCCCCAGCGGCGGAACTGCGTGAGCCACCAGACGCCGTACTTGAGCTGCGGGTAGTTGCAGTTGCGCTGGCTGAAGATCATCGGGAACTCATCCTTGTACTTCCGCCCGTCGCCGAGGTCGTAGTCGCCAAGCAGACGGCCGAGGATGATGTCCTTGTGACAGTTGATGTAGTTGGGCTTGCTGACGATGTCGCACTGCTCCGGGCGGTTCTCGACCTTGTCGAGCCACACGCTCGCGTCGTTCAGGCCCTTGAGCACGGCCTTCACGGTCTTCGGATTCTTCTCCGCGAACTCCTTCGTGAAGGCGCACACCTTCTCCGGGTGATCCTTCCACATCATCTGGGTGGTGATGGCGGTGTAGCCGATCTGGTCGGCAATGGCCCGGGCGTTCCACGGCTCGCCGACACAGAAGCCGTCCATCTTGCCGACCTTCATGTTCGAGATCATCTGCGGCGGCGGGATGGTGATGAGTGAGATGTCCTTGTCGGGATGGACACCGCCTGCGGCCAGCCAGTAACGCATCCACATGGCGTGGGTGCCGGGCGGGAAAGTCATCGCGAAGGAGAGCGGTTCACCGAGGCCCTTGGCCTTTTCGACGAAGGGCTTCAGCGCCTTGGCGTCGCCCTGCACCTTGCCCTTGAACTCCGTCTTGAGCGTGATGGCCTGGCCGTTCCGGTTTACCAGCCAGGGGATGACCATCGGCTTCTTCGGCGAACCGAGCAGCCCCATCGTCGAGGCGAAGGGCATACTAAGGAGCATGTGTGTGAACTGGTTGTCGCCGTTGCTCAGCGAATCGCGGATGGCGGCCCAGTTGGCCCCCTTGGAGACCGCCACATCGAGGCCGTACCTCTTGAAGAAGCCCTTCTCGGCCCCGACCACAAAGGGGGAACAGTCGGTGAGCGCGATGATGCCGCAGCGGCAGCTCGGCGTTTCCGGCGAGTCATCCGCAAACACGCGGCCGCTCCAGCCGCCGGGCAGGCCGGCGAGCACGGTGGCGATGGCGGACTGTTTGAGGAAGCGGCGGCGGCCGGGGTTAAGCGGTGAGGAGGCGGGTTTCACTGTCAGTTTCATGGGGGAGGGTGGCAAGGCGGAGTTCCTGCGCCTGGGCAAAGAGGTCGGCGCGGAAAATCTGGGTGAGCTGGTCGGCGGAAAACCTCTCACGCGCGGTGCCATCGAGCAGGTGTCGGGCGACCCAGGCCGCCTTGTCGGGCGACGGCACGTTGGCGGACTCGCGGTGGAAAACGATGAAGTCGGCCATCGGCGAGCGGAGCCCGTGGCCATAATCGAAGTCGCCGGGGAAACCGCGCCGGATGACTTCGGCCGGCTGGCCCAGGTAACGGCGGTTGCTGAGCAGGTCCGCCAGCGCCGCGTGGTTGGCGGGCTGATCACAATACGCGCAGGCCTCCAGCAGGGCCGCGAGCAGACGCAGATGCTCCGGCTCGCGCCGTTCGGCAAAGTCGGCCGTGGCCAGCAGCACTTTCTCCGGGTGCAGCGGCGACAGGTCGGAGCTGGTGGCGGGGATCCAGCCGGTACCATCCGACACCGCCAGGCTGTTCCACGGTTCGCCCGCGCAGAAGCCGTCGAGGTGGCCAGCGGCGAGGTTCACGACCATCTGCGGCGGCGGCACCACCACGAAGCGGACATCTCGGGTGAAATCGGCCCCGGCCTGCGTGAGCCAACGACGCAGGAGCAGGGTATGCGTCGAATAGGGCGAAACCGTGCCGAAGGTGAGCGTGCGCCGGCCGCGGTTGGCCGTGAGAAAGACGCGCAGGGTCTGGGCGTCGCGGACGCCGGCCTGCCACAGCTCCTCGCTGAGGGTGATCGCGTTGCCATTTAGGTTCAGCACGAGGCCGGTCACGGTGCGCGTGGGCAGGCAGTTCAGCCCGAGTTCCAGGGCCAGCGGCAGGCCGCACGGTGCGTGCGCCGCGTCCAGTTCACCGTGGATGATCTTGTCACGCACGGTCGCCCAGCCGAGCTCGCGGCTGAGCCGCACGTCCACGCCGAAGCGCGCGAACAGGCCATGCTCCTGCGCCACGACAAGCGGGGCGCAGTCGTTGAGCGGCACGAAGCCCAGCCGCACCGGGGTGCTGGAGATCGTGGTTTTCCGCACGGTGGCGGAGTTGGCTATATTTCGTCGCATCAGTGTCGCGGGTTGCGTTCCCGAGGTGCTACTAGCGAGGCGGATGCCGATCGACCCGACTTGGCCGGATGAGTGCTCCGCAAAGAATGACTGGTTCTGATGAAACCAGCTCATTGATGAAGGGACCCCTCGACAGCCGACAGCTCCAAGCGTTCGTGATCCTTGCCCGCACGGGCAGTTTCACGCACACCGCCCGGGAACTATTTCTCACACAAAGCGCTGTCAGCCATTCCATGAAGGCGTTGGAGACCGATGTTGGCTGCCGCCTTTTGGACAGGGTGGGCAAGAAGGTGATGCTCACGCAGGCCGGTGAGCACCTTTTGAAACACGCACAGATTATTCTGCGCGAAATGGCTGCGGTTCGCGACGGCATCGAGCATCTGGGCAAGTGGGGACGCGGCCGGCTGCGCATCGGTGCCACCGCTTCGATCTGTCAGGTGCTGCTGCCGCCGGTGCTGCGCGAATTCAAGGAGAGCTTCCCGCAAAGCATGATTCAGGTGGAGCCCGGCGACAGCCGCGACCTCGTGAGCGGGCTCGAACGCCAGCGCATGGACATCGCCATGGTGCTGCAGATGCCGACGGATGAGCGCTTCGAGTTCCTGCCGATCTTCTCCGACGAGCTCGCGTTCATTGCCTCGCCGATGCATCCGTGGGCGCAGGCCGGCGAGGTGCCCCGCGCGGAGGTCGCGCGGCAGAACCTCATCATCTATCGCAAGTCATCCCACACGTTCCGGCTGGTGGACGACTACTTCCGCAAGGAAGACATCGTGCTGAACACCGTCATCGAGCTGGGCAGCATGGAAGCCATCAAGGAGATGGTGAAGCTCGGCCTCGGCGTGAGCATCATGGCCCCCTGGATCGCCCAGCAGGAGCTGCGCGACCGCTCCCTGGTGGCGCTGCCGCTCGGCCGCCGCAAATTGAAGCGCGAATGGGGCATCCTGCACTGGCGCGGCCGGCGGCTCACGCTGGCCGAGGAGACGTTCGTGGGCCTCTGCCGCTCCGCCTCGGAAAACCTGATGCGCACGCTCGAAGCGGTGGGCTGAGGTGAAGCGAAGCCGGCTCAGGGCGCGGGATTCGCGAGCACCAGCCACAGGGCGTAGATGATGTCCGGTATCCAGAACAGGCACGACAGGATGATGCTCAGGACGGTCTTGCCGATGCTCCGGGTGGCTAGGGCGACCGCCACGGGCGGGAAAAGAACCGCGAGCACGATGAGGATGATCTTGTTCATGGGCGGATAGGGTCAGGTACGACGGTGGGCAAGGTAGCCAGTGGCGCCGTAACGACAAGACGTATGGCACAGGCGAGGTCACGTCCCGGCTGCCGAATCACTTCCCTGTCGCTGCGACTTTCCGCAGTTCCACCGACCAGTCCGGCCCGGAGCTCACGTGGAACTTCTGCGCAAAGCTGCCCTGGTTCAGCGCGAGCGACACGTCGAGCAGGCTGTTCAGGTAGAGCAGCGGCTGGCCCTTCGGTACGTCGCCAAAGCTGGTCGCGTAGGGCACCTGCCGTTCGAACACCGGTTTGCCGTCGTGGCTGACCTTCACCAGAAATATGTCGCCGAGCTTCGGCTGCAATTCGCCGAACAGCTCGCGCGGGATGTTTGACCACACGTTGCCGTACTGCACATCCAGCACCGGGATGCCGCCCACGAGCACCCCGTTGGTGAGCGTGGCCCGCTGGTAGGCGATGCGCACCACGTCGCCCGTCAGCCGGGGGCCCACCTCGGCAAAGGCGAGCTGCCCGACTGCCAGCCGCGCCCCCACATAGGCAAACACGTCGCGCCCGTGGAAGGTGTGGCTGGCCTCACTGCCCTTGAGCCGCTGGCGCGCGACATCGATCTCCCGGACCTCATCCAGCCCGGGTGATTCGGCCAGAAAGGTGAGCGTGCCGTTGTCGGGGCCGACGATGAGCTGGCCGGATTTCGTGCGCGCCACCACCGCCTTGCGCGCGGTGCCGACGCCCGGGTCCACCACCGAGACGAAGACCGTGTTGCTCGGCCAATAGGGCGTCGTCTGCTTCAGGCGGAAGGCCGCTTCCCAAACATTGTAAGCGGGAATCTCGTGCGTCAGGTCGAACTGCTTCAGCGTGGGGCTCACTCCGAAGGCCACGCCTTTCATCGCCGACACGGCGCCGTCCTTCAGGCCGAAGTCGGTCTGGAACACGAGGGCGGACTCGGCACCCGCGTTGAGGAGCAGGCTGGCGGCAACGGCCAGGACGGCGAGCAGCTGGCGAAAGGGTCGTTTCATCCGACGCGGATTATGACGCAGGCCGGGCCGGACGACAATTCCCGGCGTAGCTTGGGAGAAATTCCAAGGACCAAGCTCCAACCTCCAGAGAAACGCCAAACATCAAACTTCCAAGGCACAGCCCACGGTTTGGCGGTTGAAGCTTCTCTGGAGCTTGGAGCTTGGGTTTTTGGTGCTTTATTTCAGCCTGGGCAGCACCAGTACCTTCAGGGCGGAAGGGGCATCGCCCGCGCGATACACGCGCTGGGTGGCTTTCCGGTAGTCCTCTGGTTTCGCGTACACAATGTTGTCCACGTAGGTCTGCGGGTTGCGCTCGACCAGCGGGAACCAGCTGCTCTGTACCTGCACCATCACACGATGACCGCGACGGAAAGTGTGCAGGATGTCGGGCATCGTGAACCCCAGCTTCGTGACCTTGCCCGGCTCCACTGGCGAGGATTTCTCGAAGCCGTCGCGAAAGCGCAGCCGCATCACGTCGCCGCGCACGAGCTGCTGGTAGCCGGCCATCACCACGTGGGCGGGATTCGGCTCGGGATTCGGGAAGTCCTCGTCGTACACGTCGATGAGCTTCACCACGAAGTCCGAATCGGTGCCCGTGGTCGAGACATTCAGCGCGGCGGTCAGCGGACCCGCAAAGGTCAGGTCCTCTTCGAGGGGCTCCGTCACGTACACGAGCACGTCGGGCCGCGCCGCCGCGAAGCGCTGGTCGTGCGTGGGATAGCCGCGCGGGTAGTCCATCGTGACCTCCGAGGTGAAGGGCACGGGTTTCGCCGGGTCGCTCACGTACTCGTCAAAGGCGTCCGCGCCTTCCGTCGGCGCGTTGAAGTCGAGCTTGCCGCCCGCGTGGAAGAACAGCGTTTTTGACTGCGTGTTCTTCGGCGGCCACGTGTCGAAGCGTCGCCAGATCTGCGTTCCCGTCTCAAACATCGTCGCCTCGGTCGCGGTATAGTTCGTGTCGCCCTTGAGATAGTGACGGAAGAACGGCAGCTCGATCTTCTCCTGGTAGTACGGCGAGGTCTTCAGATGGAAGTTCATGTCACCCAGCTTGTCGCCGTCGCCGCGGCTCCATTGGCCATGCGACCACGGCCCCATCACGAGCATGTTCGTGATGCCCGGATTCTGCCGCTCGGTCGCCCGATACGTCTCCAGCGCGCCGAACAGGTCCTCCGCGTCGTACCATCCGCCGACTGTCATCACCGCGCAGTGGACGTTCTTCAGGCTGGGCCGGACGTTCCGCGCCTGCCAGAAGGCGTCGTAGGTCGGATGGCTGAGAAACTCGGTCCACGCGGGAAACGCGTTCTTGAACAGCTTGTCCGAATTCCCCAGCGCCCCCAGGCGCAGGTAGAAGTCATAGCCGTCGTGGCTGTGGGAGACGTAGTTCCGGCCGTTGTCATGCAGCGGATCGTCGGAAGGCGTCTCGAACCAGTAGAAGAAGTCGAAGTTCTGCGAGAGGAAGAACGCGCCGTTGTGGTGCAGGTCGTCGCCCATGAACCAGTCCGTCACCGGCGCCTGCGGGGACGCGGCCTTGAGCGCCGGGTGCGAATCGATCATGCCCATCGAGGTGTAGAAGCCCGGGTAGGAGATGCCCAGCATGCCCACCTTGCCGTTGTTGTTCGGCACGTTCTTCACGAGCCAGTCGATGGTGTCCCACGCGTCGGTGCTCTCGTCGCTGTCCTTCGGGCCCTTCGCCGGGTTGTACGGCCGCACGTGCTGGTAGGTGCCCTCCGAGGCGAAGCGCCCGCGCACATCCTGCGCCACCATGATGAAGCCGTCCTTCACCAGCGTCTCGAAGGAGCCGCTCGGATCGGTGTAGCGGCCGGTGCCGTAGGGCTTCAGCGCGTAGGGCGTGCGCGTGAGCAGGATGGGCTGGTTCGTCGAGTCATCCTTCGGCACATACACCCGTGTGAAGAGCTTCACGCCGTCGCGCATCGGGATGCGGTGCTCGTACTTCGTATAGTGCTCCGCGAGCCAGGCGGCGGTTGCGTCTTCCTTCTTGTCGTCGGCCAGGGTGGGAAGCAACGCGGCACAAAGGGAAAGGCCGCACAGGAAAGCCCGGCGAAGGAGCGTCATGGCGCAGAGTCGCCGAAGACGAAGCAGAGCGGCAAGGCGGAAGCGTGGCGTCCCTGTCGTCGTTAGCGACTGGATGAATGATAATTCCAGACAGGTCCAGGGGGCTTAAGGCAGCAGCAATTTGGCGATCTTCGTTTCCCCAATGCCTCTCCAACCGTGGCGCGTTACCACGACAATGACTGGAACCGTCACCACCGTCATCGCCCCAAATAGTGTCAGCGCGAAAGTGACATGGCTCCAGTTGTCCAAGGTTCCCTGCCGGTCCAGTTCCCGCCTTGTTTCCGGGGTGGGATTGTTATGCCAGGCCGACCAAGCCTTCGTGTGGTCATGGCGTAAGATGCAAGTCGACACGCTCAGGCTCGTTGCCACCAGCAACTCCACGAACAGCCACATGACAAGGCGTGTTTTCAAGTCAGTTTCAACGTTTTCAGGCCGTGGACGTGCCAGTTTTTGCCTCCGCCCGCGCATACAGTTCGGCAGGCGCCTGGGTAAATTATTTGAACAGTGCCGGGCACAACCAGCCCTCCAGCTCAAACTGGGAGCACCAGTACCAGTTGCCGCCGTACTCGGGGCGGCGCCATTCCAGCTTCAACGTGTAGCCGGGAAACGGCGTGGGTGAAAACAGCAGGCGAAACCCTCCCTGTGCGTCAGGAATGTGCGCAACCAGCCGGTCAATCATCGTGTCGATGCCGAACACGAATGGCTCGCGCCGCAGCCCGACGTCCGGATCGTCAAAGACCCAAAGCCCTTCGTACTTGTAGGGTGCCAGGACAGAAATGGCATTCATTGGCGTCAGAGTGTGGAACCGGCTGCCGGCATGATGTCGACTTCAAAGCGACCCACCGATCTCCGCGAGTTCGGGTGATGGTTGGAAAGACATAGCTCAAGAGGAAAAATCGGGACCGCATGCCGATGAGGCTGTGGGCTGAACAGGCTGCAAGCCTGTTAGGGACTCCAACTGAGGGCTGAAAGCCCGTAAAAATATAGCCTGGGGTGGAGCGAGTCGGACGAGCGAAGCCCCAGGTAGCGGAACTTTCAGCCCTTGCCCTACTTTAGCCGCCGACCTGGGGCTAAGTTTGCTACACTCCCTCCCCCCAGACTATAATCAATCGCGCTCTCAGCGCTGAAGAAACTTGCCAAGTTTCGGCGATATCCAGTCGAGTGCATCCGTGGTTTAAAAACATCCGACTCATCTTGGCAGTTCGCGGATGATTTCGCGGAGGACGATGGCGGCGTGGCGGGAGGTGTCGTTCTCGGTGTGGTCGGCGGGGTTCACGCCTTCCTGACCGCCGGCCAGATCGCTGAGCGCCCGGACGATCAGGCAGGGTTTGCGGTTGGCCCAGCAGACCTGCGCGACCGCCGTGGACTCCATGTCGAGACAGTCCGCGTGCCATACGCGAAAAGCCCATTCGCGGTACTCACGGTTGTCCATGAACACCGGGCCGCTGATGCCAACGCCGCCCACGCTCACCTCAGCACTGCGTCCGCCGAAATTGAGGGACGGCATATGTGCCAGCGCCCGGCGCGAGGCGGTGAGCAGTTCGGGATCGGCGGGAAACGATGCCTGCCGGACCGGCTCGGCCATGCCGTCGCGCACGGCCCACACGTGGTCGGGGAAGATGAAGCCGAAGTTCTCGTAGGGCGGCTGGTAGTACTCGGGCAGCACGTAGCCCGAGCCGTCGGGCTTGCGGTTCAGGTACGCCGCCTCGGAATGGTGCGCCCACTTCTCCGGCACCACCACATCACCGATGTGATGCGCGGGGTTGATGCCGCCCGCGATGCCGGCAAAGAGGACATGCGTGACGGGAAAGCGCTCCAGCGCGAGCTGCGTGGTCATCGCCGCGTTGACCATGCTCACGCCGCTGGGGAAGAGCAGCAGGTCGTGCCCCTCGAAGCTCACCCGCTTGAACGGAATGCCGTTGATGACCTTGACGGACCCAGGCGCATTCGTGCCGAGCAGGGCAAGCTCGTTCGCCTTGGTCTCCGGCGAGTAAGCCGACATCACAGCGTAGAGCGGGTGAGGTGTGGCTGGTTTGGTGGAGGTGCAACCGGTGGAAAAACACCAAATTCCAAGGACCAAGCTCCAGAGAAACAGCAAATTCCAAACACCAGGGCGTCGGGCGTTCCGTAGCTTCCTTCGAGGGCCGGAATTTGAAAATTCTCTGGAGCTTGGAGCTTGGTTTTTGGTGCTTTGCAAAGTCATTTCCAGATCAGGTGCGCGAGGAACAGCGCGGCCAGCACCCACGCCAGCGGTTTCACTTCCTTGCCGCGGCCGGTGCCGAGGCTGAAGAGCACGTACACCACGAAGCCGAGGGCGATGCCTTCCGCGATGCTGAAGGTCAGCGGCATCGCGATCATCGTGACCACGGCCGGGACCGCCTTGCTGAAATCTCTCAGGTCCAGTTCGGCGATGCTCTGCATCATGAACACGCCTACGATGACCAGCGCCGGAGCAGTGGCGGCGGCCGGGATGATGGCGATGAGCGGGCTCAGGAACAGCGCGAGCAGGAAGCACCCGGCGGTCGTCAGGGCGGTGAGGCCGGTGCGGCCACCCGCCTCGACGCCGGCGGCGGATTCGATGTAGCTCGTCACGGTCGAGGTGCCGAGGGTGGAGCCCACCATGGCGGCGGTGGCGTCGGCCGTGAGCGCGCGGCCGAGCTTCGGCAGGTTGCCGTCCTTGTCGAGCAAACCGGCCCGCTGACACACGCCGATAAGCGTGCCCATGTTGTCAAAGAGATCCACGAAGAGCAGCGCCAGCAGCAGCGGCAGGCATTCGCGCCAGTGCGACCAGAAGTAGCCGAGGTCGAGCTTCAGGAAGGTCGGCGCGAGCGACGCGGGCAGGGCGACAATGGCCTCGGGTGCGGCTGTGATCGGCAGCGCCTTGCCATCGGCACCGGTCGTCGTCAGGAAGAAGCCCAGCGCGGTGATCAGGCCGATCACGATGATGATCGCCCCGGGAATCTTCCGCCACACGAGGATCGCCGTGAGCACGATGCCGCCGAGCACGAGCAGCGGTCCCGGCTGATGCAGGTCACCCAGGCTCACAAAGGTTGGCGGGCTGGCGACGATGATGCCGCCCCCCTTCAAGCCGATGAAGGCGATGAACAATCCGATGCCGCAGGTGATGGCCAGTTTCAGCTCGTGCGGGATGGCCTCGATGAGCTTCTTGCGAATGCCCGAAAGGGTGAGCACGAGGAAGATGACGCCACTGTAAAAGACCAGCCCGAGCGCCGCCTGCCACGGGACTTTCGCGCCGAGGCACAGGCCGAAGGTGAAGAAGGCGTTGAGCCCCATGCCGGGCGCGAGCGCGATGGGATAGTTCGTCGCGAGCGCCATCAGGGCGGTCATCAGCGCGGAGGCGAGCGCGGTGGCGGTGATGAGCGCGCCGCGATCCATGCCGGTCTGGCCGAGGATGCCGGGGTTGACCGCGAGGATGTAGGCCATCGCGGCGAAGGTGGTGAGTCCGGCCACGAGTTCACGGCGGAGCGTGGTGCGGTGTTGGGTTAGCTGAAACACGCGTTCGAGCACGCGGCATCATTGGCCGACCGCCGCCCGAGGCAAACACGAATTGTGACGAAGCGGTGCCGGGCAACGCATTTCGACCCGCATCCGTTCACCAATTGAGCAGCATTTCGAGGAGGCCATTCAACAGCTCCAGGCAGTCGAACACAGTCAGGAAACCTCGGAGGAGAGGATCGACCAGCTCATGAAAGTTGAACGGATCATTCGGAGGCATCAGACGCCCTGAACATGCCCGTTGAAGGCAGGCAAGCAGTTGGAATTTGTGGGGGCGTTTCCGAACACCCGATTCGGAAAGACGTGGCTGATGCGCGACGTCTCGCGTGCCTGAAGGAATCCTGAAGGGATTTCAGCATTAAGCCCGGCGTTGCCTGTCGAAGTCAGGCTACGCCGGGTAATCTGCGAGAATCGTTCTCATCTCTGAAGGAGATGAATCGAAGCCCGAAGGTAAGGCGATGCAACCCACGTTGGGGTTGAAGATCATTTTGCCGGATGACCCAGGGTAGGTCCGCAACGCGGCCCAACCCTGGGCTGAATGATGGAATCCCTTTGGGATTCTGGCTGGCGCGGTTACGCGCTGGCCGATGTCACCGCCTCGACGCAGCGGCCGCAGATGGTCGGGTGCGTGGCGTTCTGGCCAATGTCGGTTTCCCAATGCCAGCAGCGCTCGCATTTCACGCGGCCCAGCTCGCTGGCCGGCTGCACACGGATGGCCGCCTCGGCTGCTTCCGTGAAGATCACGGCGGAGACATTGCAGATCTCGCGCAACTGCTCCTCAAAGGCCGATTGCAGCTCCTGGGAACTGATGCCCGGAGCCGAGCAATGCACCACGGCATCCAGACTCTTGCCGATGGTCTTGGCCTGCCGCGCCTTTTCCAGCAGCGGTAGCACTTCCTCGCGTAGGGCGAAGATGCGCGTCCAATCGAGGCCGCCGGCTTCCGGTGTGGCCGAGCTCGCCAGTGCCCATAAGGCCATGTGGACCGACTTGACCGGCTTGCCGGGGATGAACTCCCAGGCCTCTTCGGCGGTGAACACCAGTAGCGGTGCGAGCATCTGGCTCAGGCGGCTGACCATACGATGGAGCGCGGTCTGCGTGCTACGGCGACGCAAGGTGTTGGCCGCGTCGGTATAGAGGCGGTCCTTCACCACGTCGTGGTAGAGCGAGCTGAGCTGCACGGCGATGAACTGGGCGACCTTCTGGTAAACGACGTGGAACTCGTACGCGTCGTAAGCCGCCGCGACTTCGGCCTCCAGCTTGGCGAATTCACCGAGAATCCAGCGGTCTAGGCCGGTGAGCTTCTCGTCGGGCACGGCGTGCTTCGCGGGGTCGAAGTCGTAGAGGTTGCTGAGCTGGTAGCGCAGCGTGTTGCGGATGAGCCGGTAGGTCTCGCCGACCTTCTTCAGCCGCTCCTCGCTGACGACGATGTCGCTGCGGTAATCCTGTGAGGCGACCCACAGGCGCAGCACGTCGGCGCCGTAGTCCTTGATGTAGCGGTCCGCGGTCTGCGGCTTCTGGTAGCCGCCCGCACCCTGCTTGGACTTCGAGATCTTTTCGCGGTCCTCATCGACCATGAAGCCGTGGGTGAGCACGGTCTTGAACGGCGGCGCGCCATTGCCCGCCAGGGAGAGCAGCAGCGACGACTGGAACCAGCCGCGGTGCTGGTCGGAGCCTTCGAGATAGACGTCGGCCTGCCAAGCCAGAGTAGGACGGGCGTCCCGCCCGTCTTCAATCTTTGCAGTTTGGTCAGGGCTCGCCTCGTCTGAAGATAAATTAGAAGACAGGCGGGACGCCTGTCCTACTATAGAATGCTGCAGCTCCGGCCACCGCATGAGCACGGCACGGCTGGAACTACCGGAATCGATCCAGACGTCGAGAGTGTCCGTGCCTTTGCGGACGGCCTCGCTGCCAGCCCAATCGACCGGACGGCACTTGGGCCATAGCTCGGCGACGGGCGTGGCGAACCAGACGTTGCTGCCGTGCTCCTCGATGAGCGCGGCGGCGTTACGGACGATAGCGGCGTTAAGGATCGGCTCGTTGGTCGTATCGTAGAACGCCGGGATCGGCACGCCCCACGAACGCTGGCGTGAGATGCACCAGTCGGGACGCGTTTTCACGGCGCCCTCGATACGGTTCTGGCCCCAGTCGGGAATCCATTTCACCGAAGTGATGGCGGCGAGGGCGGACTGGCGGAAGCTAGTGCCGGCCTGCTCGTGGTCGATGCGAATGAACCACTGGTCCACGGCGCGGAAGATGATCGGCGTCTTGGAGCGCCAGCAGTGCGGGTAGCTGTGGTGGTAATCCTCGCGGTGCGCGAGCGCCTGCTTCTCGACGAGCAGGGCGAGCACGGCGTCGTTCGCCTCGGAGCGGTTGTTCTTCTCCAGCGTGGACTTGCCGACGAGCGATTCGGGCAGCTGCTGCTCGCGCGGCAGATCGTTCGTCGGTGCCAGGCGGCCATCGTCATCCACCGGGCAATAGATGGGCAGGCCGACCTTCAGGCCGAGCTGGTAGTCGTCCGCGCCGTGACCGGGCGCGATGTGGACGAAGCCGGTGCCGGTGTCGCTCGTGACGAACTCCGCCGGGTACAGCTTGCCCGTGCGGGCACAAAAGGGGTGCTCGTACTCGATCGTTGCCAGCTCATCCGCGTGCAGGGTGCGGACGATCTGGTAGCTGCCCCAGTTGAGCTTCTCGGAGACGGTGGACAGCAGCGAATTGGCGACGATGTAGGAGCCGCCCTCGGCCATCACCAGCGAGTAGTGGTAGCCGGGGTTGAAAGCCACCGCGAGGTTCGCTGGGAGCGTCCACGGCGTGGTCGTCCAGATGAGCACGTAGGTGTTCGGCTCGCCCTTGAGGCGGAATTTTACGTACACGCTCTGGCTGACGTGGTCGGCATATTCGACCTCTGCCTCAGCCAGCGCGGTCTTGAAAGGGATGCTCCAATACACCGGCTTCTTGCCGCGATAGACGAAGCCCTTCTCCACGATGTCCGCGAACATGCGCAGCTCGTCGGCCTCGTACTGGCGGTCGAGGGTGAGGTACGGGTTTTCCCAGTCGCCGAAGATGCCGAGGCGCTTGAACTGGCCGCGCTGCAGGTCGATGTACTTGCGGGCGTAAGTGTCGCAGGCGGTACGGATGGTCGCGGCGTCGGCGTCGGTCTTGCCGGCGGCGCGGAATTCCTGGGCGACCTTCGATTCGATGGGCAGGCCGTGGCAATCCCAGCCCGGCACGTAGGGCGCATCCTTGCCGCGCAGGGTCTGGTAGCGGATGACGATGTCCTTGAGCGTCTTGTTGAGCGCGGTGCCGACGTGGACGTCGCCATTCGCGAAAGGCGGGCCGTCGTGCAGCACGAACTTCGGCTGGCCGGCGCGGGCGGCGCGGATCTGCGCGTAAATGCCGTCGGCCTCCCATTGCGCCAGACGTTGGGGTTCGCGCTGCACCAGGTTCGCCTGCATGGGGAACTCGGTGCGGGGCAGGTTCAGCGTGTTCTTGTAATCGGGCTTCTCGCTCATCTCGGACCTTTCAGGGAACGCGGAAGCTAGCGGGCGGGGAAAGGAGCGGCAAAGCGCAAATGCAAGGCGGAAAGGGACCAATGTGCTGCCGGCGTCACGCCGGCAGGGGATTGCGGAAGCCGAAACGGTGGAAGATGAACGACCAAGGAACGAAGACACAAAGGAAGACACGGCAGAGCAGTCCTTTTCGGCTGTTCTTTGCGCCTTCGCGCCTTCGTTGTTCATCCTTTCCGTCAGCCGCGGAAGACGCTGGTCATGATGACTTCCTTGGTCTTCCAGAGGAGCGTCATGGTGAGCGCGACCGGCGGCAGCGAGAGCACCACCACCAGCCAGACCTTCGCGAGGTCGAGCGTGCTGAGGAGCCACGAAAGCCCGGCGGGCAGATGCTCCTGGCGCAGGAGCAGGAGGTAGGCGGCGGCGAGGATCGTCTGCGTGAGGAGCAGGGTGCGGTTGAGATGGGCGAAAAAGCGGGTCTCCGTACGCAGCGTCTCGTCGGGCAGCATGGCGGCGAGACGCACGAGCACGTGGTTCAGCGCCAGCAGGAAGGCCATGCCGGCGAAGAGGAGCACGACCATGCTCTGGGTGTAGAACGGCTGGTCGGGCTGCCGGCTCCACCACACCGTGAAGGGCGCGAGCGCGAGCAGCAGCAGCGCCAGCAGCCGGGCCCGCTCCACGGCGGCAACCCAGATCCGCTCCTGCGGCTGGAAGTAACTGAACTGATGCAGGCCATAGACCACCAGCAGGCTGGCCCCGACGACGGGCGGGAAGCCGAAACCGCGCAGGCTGTCCTCCAGGGCGGATTTCGCGTCGAGCAGCAGCACCAGCGGCAGGCCCCAGAAAAGCGCCGAAAGCCCGCGTACCACGCGGGCCAGCGAAGGGATGACCTCAGGCTTTGCCATCGGAGTTGGGAGCTGTCCCGGCTTTTTGAAAGCTTGAGGCCTGGGCTTTGACAGCCTCTATAAAGCAGTTCAGGCGCGCCCGCTGGGAAATACTGCAACTGATGTTTGCCACGTTCTGCCCCTGAAGATTTTTCAAGACAACCCACTCCCGCCGCCGCCCAGTTGCCAGCATTATGATCAGGCCGGTGATAGCCAGCGTCATGGCCAGTCCACTCAGTGACGCAAATCGCTCCATCTTCAGTCCACGCACCAATATTTCGTTGGCCACAGTTCCTCCCAGGAGTAAATAAAATCCCGAGCGAAAAAGCGGTTCCCGCGCGGTGAGTCGATCCGTTCCGGAATACAGGTTGCTGAGGTTGACCGTCATCTCATACTCCGAGCCCAAATATTCTTTTCCCGTGATGGTGATCCGATCAGGAAAAAGCCGATAGAGCCGCTTTCCTGCGACACGCTGCTCTTCGAATGTCGCCAGCGGCTCCATCGCAGGGCCTAGCCGATCGCCAGGTAGGTGTATTCCTTCAGCCCGCGCTCGTAGTCGTCGAGCAGGCTCATCGCCTCCTTGGGCTTGAGCCGGTCCGATTTGATCGCGGCATCCACCTGGGCCTTCATCTGCCGCTGCAGCTCCTTCTCGTCGTACTGCACGGCGGTGAGGCACTGGATGATCGTGTTACCCTCGATGACCTCCTCGACGTAGTAGCCGGCGGGCTCGTCGGGTTCGAGGAAGACGTGCACCTCGTTCACCCGGCCGAAGAGGTTGTGCAGGTCGCCCATGATGTCCTGGTAGGCGCCCATAAGGAAGAAGCCGAGGTAGTAGGGCTCCTGGCCGTTGCCGTTCTGACGGAGGGCGTGCATCGGCAGCGTGTCGCGGACATCGCGCAGGTCGATGAACTTGTTCACCGCGCCGTCGGAATCGCAGGTGATGTCCACCAGCGTGCCCTCGCGCGTGGGCCGCTCGTCGAGCCGGCTGAGCGGCATGATCGGGAAGAGCTGGCCGAGCGCCCAGTGGTCGAGCAGCGACTGGAACACGGAGAAATTGCAGAGGTACTGGTCGCCGAGGGAATCCTCCAGCTTGCGGATCTCCTCGGGGATGTAGGCCTGGCCGCGGAAGGTGTCCACGACCGCCTTGCTGATCTCCCAGTAGAGCGTCTCGATCTTGGCCTTGTCGGGCAGCTCGATGAGGCCGAGCGTGAACATGTTGTGGGCGTCCTCCTTGCGCTCCAGCGCGTCGTGGTACGCCTCCAGCTTGTTCAGCCGTGCGAGGTTCTTGCGGATGTCCAACAGCTCTTTCACGAGCGCGTGCTCGCCCTCGCCATAGGTGAACTGCTCGACGGCCGGCGACTTGTGGATCGCCCCGAAGACCTCGACCACCAGCACGCTGTGGTGCGCGACGATCGCCCGGCCGCTCTCGGAAATGATGTCGGGGTGCGGCACCTTCTCCGCGTTGCAGACGTCGGCGATGTAATAGACGATATCGTTGGTGTATTCCTGCAGCGAGTAGTTGGTGGAGCTGTCGAAGGCGCTGCGCGAGCCGTCGTAATCCACGCCCAGACCGCCGCCCACGTCCATGTACTCGATGCTGAAGCCCATCTTGTGCAGCTTCGCGTAGAAGCGGGAGGCCTCCTGCACGGCCTTCTTCACCGTGAGGATGTCGGGTACCTGGGAGCCGATGTGGAAGTGCAGCAGCTTGAAGCAGTGCTCCAGCTTCTCCTCGCGCAACAGCTCGGTCGCGGCCAGCAGCTCGGCGGTGCTCAGGCCGAACTTGGCGTTTTCGCCGCCGCTTTCGGCCCACTTGCCCGCGCCCTTGCTCAGCAGGCGGGCGCGGATGCCGATCAGCGGCTCGACCCCGACCTGCTTGGAAACGGTGATGATCTGCTTCAGCTCCTCGAGCTTCTCCACGACCATGATGACGCGCTTGCCCAGCTTGATGCCCTGGAGGGCGAGCTTGATGAAGGCGGCGTCTTTGTAGCCGTTGCAGATGATGAGGCAGCCCGGCTCGCTCTGGAGCGCCATGCCGATGTACAGCTCGGGCTTGCTGCCGACCTCGAGGCCGAAGTTGAAGGGCTTGCCGGCGTCGAGGATCTCCTCCACGACCTCGCGGAGCTGGTTGACCTTGATCGGGAACACGCCCCGATACTGGCCCTGGTAGGCGAACTCGGCGATGGAGGCGCGGAAGGCGAGGTTGATGGCCTCGACGCGGTGCCGGAGGATGTCCTGGAAGCGGATGAGCAGCGGGAACTTCAGCCCGCGCACCTTGGCCTCCTCGATCACGTCCGTGATGTCCACCGTGGCCCCCGCCTCCTGGAGCGGGCGGGCCACGACGTGGCCGGCCTCGTTGATGTCGAAGTATTTCGCGCCCCAACGGTCGATGTTGTAGGTCGTGCGCGCGGCCGCGATGTCCCACCCGTGGGGGGCGGCGGCGGCCATTGGCGAGGAAGAGATGGAATCGCTCATCAATCGTTGGTCAAGCGAGGCGGACTGTAGGAATGGCCCGCCCGGATTCAAGAGGCGCGTTGTGAAAATATGCGGCGCGCCGGCGGGGACCGGTGTGACGCGACTGGCCCTCGGCCAACCGTTTGGGGGCGATGAGCATACCCCTTTTCCACCGGCGAGGGAAATGCGGCCGACGGTGAACGGCTGCGCCCCTGAAAATCGGGATTCATCACGGGGCTGGTGAAATTTGCGGCGGCCCGGTAGCCTCGCGGCATGCCAAAAATTCTCCGGCCCCTGGCCGCCTGTATCGGCTTGCTGCTGCTCATCACGGGCTGCGGTCCCGCCAGCCAGGCCCCGACGCCGGCGACCACCAACGCCCCGGCCGCCTCCAAGACCACCAACGGGGCGGCCGCAACCAACGGCACCGCACCGCTGCCGATCGGTCTGGGCGCCTCCGGTGAGAGCACCAGGCTCGTCACCGAAGCCAACAAGCTGGCCCAGGCGGGCAAGCTGGCCGAGGCGGTGCCGCTGCTGGAGAAGGCGCTGAAGCTCACTCCCGACGACGAGGAGACCCATTTCAACCTGGCGTTCTACCTGAACCGGCTGGGCCGCAGCGACGAGGCCATCCAGCACTACGTGGAGGCGCTGCGCATCCTGCCCGACTATGGGGAGGCGCATAACAACCTGGGCAACCTGCTCGTGAAGAAGGGTGAGCTCCCCGCGGCGGTGACCAATTTCGAGGCGGCCATCAAGCTGCAGCCCCAGAGCAGCAGCGCCCACAACAACCTCGGCAATGCGCTCGCGCAGCAGGGCAAGCTCACCGAGGCGGTGGATCATTTCCGCGAGGCCACACGGCTCCGGCCCGACTACGCCGAGGCCTGGCTGAATCTCGGCAACGCCTACGTCGCCCAGAACCGCCTGCAGGATGCCATCAGCCCCCTGCAAACCGCCTTGCAGATCAACCCCAACCTCACCCCCGCCCGCAACGCGCTGATACGCCTGAAGACCCGGCTTGCCGGCAGCGCGAAGTAGGCACCGGTCACTTCGGCGCGACCTTGCCGCGCGTGCCGAGGAACAGCCGGGTGGCCGTTCCGTTTTGAGTGACCACGAGGTCGGGGTGGCCGTCCCCGTTGAAGTCGCCGATGGCTGCCCCACGCTGCTCGCCGTAAACGACCACCCCGGACTGTTCGCCGGGTAGCGGCACGAAGCCGCCCTTCCCGTCACCCCGCAGCCACAGCCCGCGCCCGGAATCCTGGCACAGGTCGTCGGGGCGCACGGAGAAACAGTTCTGCGCGAGAAACAGGTCCTGGTTGCCGTCGCCATCCACATCCGCAGTGGTGATCGCGTTGACGCAGGACCACTGGGCCTCGGGCGGCAGCTCGGCCGCGTCGAAGTGGTCGCCCCGGTTGAGGAACACCATGGAGGCCAGGGTCGTCACCGTCAGTTCGTGCGTTTTTCCGAACTGGGCGCCAAAGATCTCCGCCGGCGTCGCCTCCGAAAACTGCGCGTTTTTCGGAAAGCGCGAGACCAGATCGGGCAGCCCGGCCGCCAAAGTGTCCCGGTAGCGCCACGGCATCACGCGGCCATCGACCTTCACGGCCTCAACCGCGGTGACCACGCCATCCCCGTTCAGATCGCCATAAATGACCCGCGGCAGGCCGTCGCCCCAGACCTGCCAGTTGGAATTCCGCCCCCAGTTGCCGGCAATGAGGTCGGGACGCCCGTCGCCGTTGACGTCGGCCACGGCCACGCTGTTCCACCACCCGGTGAAATGGCTGAGCGTCGTCGGGGTCGGACCAAAGTTCACCGGCGCATCCCACTCGGCCAGTTTGCCCGCCTGATTGCGATAGATGCGGATCGGCCCGAACTCGGTGGCGAGCACCAAGTCCGTCTGCTTGTCCCCGTCCAAATCCACGAAGGCGGCGGCCGTGACCAGGCCGGCCCCGGCCAGAACGCGGGTGTTGGCCTCATCCACGACGAATTTGCCGGCCGAATTATGGAACAGCTTGGAAACGGGCGCTTCGGGCCAGCGGCGTGGCGTCACCCGGCCGCCCACGAAGAGGTCGGCCTGCCCGTCACCATCCACGTCGCCCAGGGCCAGCGCGGCGGGGCTGCTGCTGCCCAGCGAGGGCACCGGTTCGCCCGCCTGCGCCTTGCCGCCGGCAAAATCCCAGCGGAGCACGGCGGGCTGGTTGGTGTCGCCGCTTTCGTAGTTGGCCAGCGCGGCCAGCAGCGAGCCCTGGCCCTTGGGCCCGGACAGCCAGGCGAGGCCGATCACATCGTCCGGCAGATTGCCGCCGGGCATCGGCAGGTCGGCAAAGCCGCCGGCCCCATCCCCCAGCTTCACGGTGAGCTGGCTACCGCGTCCCGCGCCGATCACGAGATCGTCATGCCCGTCGCCATTCACGTCGGCCACCACCGCCTGCGGACCGAGCGTGCTGAGCCGCCGGTGGAGAAGCGGCTGCTGACCAAAGTCGTCAAACGCCTCGTCAAAATGCATGTGGTCCAGTTTCGCCGTCGCCTCGGTGAACAGCGGTGCCGGCACCGGGGGACGGACCGGGGGTTCCATGCTTTCCGAAACGGCCTCGTCCACTTCGTAGATGAAGTTGGCCTGCACGCCCTTGATCACGCTGCGCCGGCCTGAACGCCACTCCACCTCAAGGGTCATGTCGCCCGAACCGGCGGCAAAGACGCGCAAGGTGTCGCTGCTCGAAAGATAGGGGCCGCCGCCGATCATCTCCTGCCTCTGTGTCACGGGGCCACCCTTGAGGATGATCTTGGCGCCGATACCGGCGGTGTTGGGGGCCCGGCCCTTCAGCCGCACGGCCACGCGGGGGGCGATCGTGTCGTTGCGGTAGATGAGCGGCGGCCCTTCCAGGCAGTTCAGCACCACATCGAGGTCCCCGTCGCCGTCGAGATCGGCCGTGACCATCCCATAGGCGGGTCGCGTGGAATCGAAGCCCCACGCCGTGCTGACCCGCTCAAAGGTGAGGTCATGCCGGTTGTGAAACGCCGCCTTGGGCGGCTCCAGCCGGGGGAACAGGAACAGGTTGTCCTTGGTGGCCTGCACGTTCTGGTTGCCGCGCCCGTGCGTGAGGTCCGAGATGTCCCGGTTGTTCACATCGTGCATGTAGCCGTTGGAGACCAGCAGATCTTCCCAGCCGTCGAGATCCACATCGAGGAACAGCGTCCCCCAGGACCAACCCGTCGCGGACACCCCGGCGAAATTCGCCATCTCGGCAAAGGTCCCGTCGGCCCGCTGCGTGTAGAGGCAGTTGCGCGCCAGTTCCTCCCGATAGGCGAAATGACCGGGCAGCCGGTTGACCGGCACCGTCGGGCTGATGCTGCGGAGATGCTCTTTCAGGTCCGGCTCCAGCATTTCGACGGTCACAAAGTCGAGCCGCCCGTCGCGGTCCAGATCGGCGAAATCCACGCCCATCGAGCCGTAGCTCATGTTGCGCTGGGCCCAGATGGAGGCCTCGCGGAAATGCCCCTGCCCGTCGCCCAGCCACAGGTGGTCCAGCGTCTGGAAATCGTTGCAGACATAGATGTCCGGCAGTCCGTCGCCATTCACGTCCCGGATCTGCACCGCGAGGCCGAAGTCCGGCGGCGTCGGGACGGGATGCCCATCCGCATCGGCAAACATCTTCTCCCAGACCGCCGGGGTGAAATGCCCCTGCCCGTCGTTCAGGAACAGCACGTCGGGATCGCCCAGCTCGTACATCCGGCCGTTCTCGATCTTCGCCCGCTTGGCATAGCGGCCGGTCACGACCGTCTTGCCATTGACGATGCGGGAGGAGACGGCCCCGCCGTCCCGGAGGATCGCCTGCACGGCAAAATTGCACAGGTACACATCCAGATCCCCGTCGCCATCCACGTCGGCCATCGCCATCGAGGTGCCGCCGGAGTTGCCGGTGAAGCCCGCCGCCGCCGTGATGTCGGTGAAATGCCCCTTCCCGTCATTGAGCAGGCAGGCGTGCGGCCCACCGAAGCTGGAGACCAGCAGGTCGGGCGCGCCGTCGCCGTTGATGTCCCCCGCGAGCGCGCCGACGGAGGAGAGGTTGGTGCAGCCCGCGCCGCTGGCGGCGGTGACGTTCGCAAACTTCCAACCACCCAGGTTGCGGTAGAGCTGGTTGGCCGCCTGCTTGTGCGTGAAATACAGGTCCGGCAGCCCGTCCCCGTCAAAATCGGCCGTGGCCAGCCCCGAGCCGTTCATCAGGTTTTGGAACTGCTGGGCCCGCGCCTCGGACAGCGAATTCGTGAAATCAATGCCGAGATCGGCCGGATTCATCAGCGTGAAACCCGTCCGGCCCGTGGTCGGCACCGGCAGCCGGGCAAAGCGGCAGCCCGGTCCGGTCTGCCAGTCGTACGCCCGCGCCACAAGGGTAAGGAGGAGCGCGACTGGCAACACGCAACGTTGCAAAAAAGTCATCTGAGGGTAACACCGACATGGAAGCGCAGACGGCCCGCCGGGTCAATAGCCGGAAAAAAGGCTTGTCGGCGGGCCTCCGCACGCCTATCTCCCCGCACGCATCTCGTTGCCCACGTGGCGGAATTGGCAGACGCGCTAGATTCAGGTTCTAGTGAGTAACATCATACAGGTTCAAGTCCTGTCGTGGGCACCACTTAGACTTTCAATGGGATCAACCCTAATGCTTCGAACATGAGCCGGGTCACAAAACTGCTGCACACGCGTTACCGCGTGAACGATCTGGAGCGCACGGTGAAATTTTACCGCGATGTTCTCGGCTTGGAGGAGATCAAGCGGCACAAATCGCCGCGTGGTTCGGAGCTGGTCTTTCTGAAAACGCCCGGTAGCGAGGAGTTGGTTGAAATCACTTGTTTCCCGGGTAGCGGCCCGGTGCAGGTGCAGCCCGACCTCACCCATCTCGCGTTCGAGGTAGACAACCTTGAGGCATTTGCCCAACACCTCTCGAAGCACGGCTTGAAATTTTCCGACGGCCCGACGACCAGTTCGAGCGGAACTACGTTCGCCTTTATTGACGCGCCCGAAGGCTACGAAATCGAACTTATTGAAAAGAAACCAGGCAGCCACTGAATTTACCCAACTTCTAACTCCCAACTTCCAACTGCAAATTTAACATGAGCGTTCTCATTGTCGGTTCCACCGCCCTCGATTCTATCAAAACTCCCACCCGGGATAATCCGCGTCTGCTTGGCGGTTCCGCCAGCCATGCTGCCGTCGCCGCAAGTTTTTTTTCGCCGGTGAAACTCATTGGCGTCGTCGGCGAGGATTTCCCCAAAAAATATATCCAGCTTTACCAGCGGCATAAAATTGACTTGAGCGGCCTCCAGATTCTGCCCGGCAAAACCTTCCACTGGTCGGGTGAATATGAAGTGAACATGAACAACCGCCGCACGCTCGCGACGGAGCTCGGCGTGTTTGAGACTTTTAATCCCACGCTGCCCAAGGTGCATCAGCAGACGCAGTTCGTCCTGCTCGCCAATATCGCTCCGGCGCTGCAACACCACGTTCTGGATCAGATGCGCAAGCCAAAGTTCGTTGTCGCCGACACGATGGATTTATGGCTCAACATCGCGCTGAAGGATTTGTTGAAGCTGTTGCCGCGCGTGGACGGCTTTGTGTTGAACGACAGCGAGGCGGCGCAGTTGACGAAGGAAGATAATGTTTTCCGCGCGCTTAAAAAAATCCACCGGCTCGGTCCGAAATACGTCATCATCAAAAAAGGTTCGCACGGCTCGATTCTCTCCGGGCCGAAAGGTGTTTTCATCTGCCCCGCGTATCCGTTGCACACGGTCGAGGATCCCACCGGCGCGGGCGATTCCTTCGTCGGTGGCATGATGGGCTATCTCGCCACAGCGAAAGGCTCGGTTGACGCGAACATCCGCCGCGCAATGGTTTATGGCAGCGTCACTGCATCGTTTTGCTGCGAAGGATTTGGTCTTACTGCCACCACCAAGACGAAGCGCACCGATATTGAAAAGCGCGCGAGGGAGCTGGAAAAGCTGACCCAATTCTGATTGGCGGTTTACGCTACGAACTTTGGCGCGAACACCGGGCCGAGGTTGTGTTTGCGGAGCAGTTCGCAGAATTTTGCGATGGCGCGCTTTTCGTCCTCGCCGAGGTGGAAGTGGATGTGCCACTCAAAATAATCGCGCCGGAAATTCTCGTCGAACTCCTCGCGGGTCTCGATGATGGTCTCCAGTGTTTTCAGCCCGAAATTCTTGGCTTCCCGCAATTCGCGGCGCAGTTCTAGGTTTTCGATGCCGCGGCGTAACGCCCAGACCGCATAAACAAAGGGCAGACTCGTCAACTCTTGCCAAGCCGCGCCAAGGTCTAAAATTTCGTGTTTGTGCGGCTTGCGTTGGAATTCAATCGCCTGGTCGCCGATGAGCAGGACGAAGTCTTTTTTCGCCGCCGCTGCGTAGCTTTCCAGTGGTTTGAATTCCGGTTTTAATCCGCGTTCGGCCAGCAGTACTTTCAGCAGGTTGACGCTGGTGAGCGACGCGGGGTCGCAGAAAATTTCCTTTGCTTCCGCCAGTGGTTTTCTATGCGCCAGCAGCACGCTATAAACTTCGCCGAGTGATGCGATGGCGATGCCGTCGAGTATGTCATAACGGTCATTCAGCAGCACTTCGGTGATGCTGACGAGGGCGGCGTCTAATTCATCGCGCCGGAGCATCTCGGCGAGCCGGGCCGGCGTGGCAAAAAAGATTTCACTCTCGATGCCGCGCGTGAGCGGCGCGGCGTTGAGATATTTTACTGACCCGATGCGGAACGGCGCGGCCCCGCGCGGGCGCGAAACCGGTTCGGCGGCTTCCGGCGCGGTCAGGCGGAGTATGGGCAAGGCGTCTGACATACGCGCCGATTTTACCGCAAGGTTGCGAAGAGGCAAAGTCGCAAAGGCCTCGGTTCCGATGTGGCACATTCTTCGACGCCGAATCGTAAAGGAGTAATCGTTCTACCTGCGGGATGACGTTTACGACGAGGAATCCGCCCCTTACAGCTTGGTGTAGTCGGAATATTCCGGCTTGAACATCTGCGCTTGGATGAAGGCGGTCAGATCTGCCGGACGCGGCTGGGTGGCCAGCTTGCTCTGGTAGGCTTCCTCGGCCACGGCTACGGCGATCTTGAGCGAAACCTCATGGATGCGCTTGAGCGACGGGTAGATGCGGCCTTCGGCGAGTTCTTCCTCGCGCAGGAGCGAGGCAAGCGCTTTGGCGGCCGTGACAAACATGGCATCGGTCACACGGGTCGCGCCGGTGGCCACCACGCCGAGGCCCACGCCGGGAAAAATGTAGGAGTTGTTGCCCTGGCCGGGAACGTACGTCTTGCCCTTGTAGGTGACGGGGGCGAATGGACTGCCGCTGGCAAAAATCGCGCGGCCTTCAGTCCAGGTATAGGCTTCCTCGGCGGTGCATTCGGCCTTTGAGGTCGGATTAGACAGCGCAAAGATTACCGGGCGGGCATTGTAGCTGCCTACGAACTTGATGATTTCCTCCGTGAAGGTGCGGGGCTGGCCGGACACGCCAACGAGCATGGTGGGCTTGATGGCTTTGACGGCGGACAGCAGATCGGCACACGGCGTATGGTCGTGCGCGTAGTGCAATTTGTGTTCGACCAGGCCGGCGCGGCCTTTGACGATGAGGCCCTTGGAATCCACGAACCAGATGCGCTTGCGCGCCTCGGCGAGGGATAGGCCTTCTTCCATCAAGACGGCGCATATATTGTCGGCGATGCCCATGCCGGCTTCGCCCGCGCCCGACATCAACACGCGATGATCGCTCATCCTGCCGCCCGTCAGGCGCAGGGCCGAAAGCACGCCCGCCAGCGCCACGGAGCCGGTGCCCTGAATGTCGTCGTTGAACGTGCACAGCTGGTTGCGATAGGTTTCCAGCAGGCGGAAGGCGTTGCCGTTGCCAAAATCTTCAAACTGGAGCAGGACGCCGGGGAACACCGTCTTCACGGCCGTGATGAACTCTTCCATGATGGCATCAAAGGGCTCGCCGCTGATGCGTTTTTCGCGCAGGCCGATGTAGAGCGGGTCTTTGAGGAAGGCTTCGTTGTTGGTGCCCATGTCAATGGTGATGGGCAGGCACTGCGTGGGATTGATCCCGGCGCAGGCGGTGTAGAGCGAGAGCTTGCCGATGGGGATGCCCATTCCGGAAACGCCCAGGTCGCCGAGGCCGAGGATGCGTTCGCCATCAGTGACCACGATGACCTTCACATCGCGCGTGGGCCAGTTTTCCAGGACTTTCTTGATATGGCCCTTATCCTTCATCGAGACATACATGCCGCGCGCGCGGCGGAAAATATGGCCGAATTCCTGGCAGGCCTTGCCGACGGTCGGGGTGTAAATGATGGGCATCATTTCTTCCAGGTTGTCCATGACGATGCGGTAAAACAGCGTCTCGTTGCGGTCCTGCAAACCGACCAGCTGGATATAGCGTTCGATGTCGCTGGTCTTGTTGCGATAATTGCTCATCACGCGCTGCACCTGTTCGTCCATGGTCTGGACGTGCGGCGGCAGCAGCCCGCGCAGGCCGAGCGCGTCGCGTTCCGCCCCGGTGAAGGCGGTGCCTTTGTTGAAGACGGGGTTATGCAGCCATTCCACCCCTTTGCTGGGCAGGGCGCGGTTGGGGTGAGGGACGTTGGTGCTTTTTTTGGCGGTCATAGGTTTAAAATGGTTTTTGTTGAAATTTTATTGGCAACTTGTCTTACAACATAAACTGATACCAAAGCGAGTTAATATACGCTGAACTTTATTTGGCAAAGCTGACGTTTTTATTGCAAAGCCGGATTGCCGGCCAATGCGCCGGTGGAACCGGCGGTCAGGCCGGTTGCTGAAAAAAAGTGCCAACGCGGGCGGTAGCGCATAATCTTTCCAGGTGACGCCCGCCGAAGCCCATAAACGCCACGCCGAACTTTCCGGCGAAATCCGCCGGCACGACCGCGCCTATTATGTCGAGGGCCGGCAACTCATCACCGACCGCGAATACGACCAGCTTTTCAAGGAGCTTCAGGAACTGGAAAACCAATTCCCCGAACTCGTCACACCCGAATCGCCCACCCGGCGCGTCGGCGGTGCGCCCAACGAGAAATTTGCCCGCGTCAAACATCTCGTGCCGATGCTCTCGCTCGACAAGGTTCAGGCCAGCGATTCGCCGACGAAAGA
>CAIVQH010000002.1 GCA_903907995.1 uncultured Verrucomicrobiota bacterium
GCTGCCGCAGCACTCAATCTAGTTCTCGTTCCCGAGCATGATGGCTATGGAATATTTGCAGAACCAGAAGATGCTGAAATTGAGAATAAAGCCAAATTGATCGAGGCAACTATTCAGAACAACTGCATTCAGCAATTTGGCATCCGACCTGTGATGAAGTTCAAACGAGTGCCGATTTAAAAAAGAAATGTCATACAAACACATTTGATCGGAGGACCATCAAATCATACGTCAACACTGCAAACGTATGCATAGGTGCCGTTTTGTTGCGGCAATGGGCATTGTGGACATTGATTCGGTAAACGAAAAACCCATCCTCTCATTTCTGAAAGAATGGGTTCCATTTTCTCAACTTTAAATCACTAAATCTAAATGTTCATCAATGTTTCACTGAGGACTCGCGTCCAACTTGACCCACAGCAAATCGACGAGATTATAACTGGTGATTCGTGCGTTCATCCGTTGCACGTTACCTGCTTGCGACGCCGCACCAGAACGAATACGCCAATTGCAAATCCAGTCACCACTGCGTATTCCGCAGGCTCGGGCACGGCGGTGATAGACGCCGTCGGAGTAGTGGTGCCAAAGTCCATATTCGCCAACCCGCCGGTCACACCCACCAAGGAGAGTGAGTAACCCGAGCTATAGTCAAAGTCAAGGCCGGAATACGTGTTGGCGCTGGGTGCGGTGACATCAAATCCGGAAACAGATTGCGCACCGAAAGTACTGTACATTCCTTGCCCTGGACCCACAGATGGGTTGTAAAACAATCCAACAATGAATGAGCTATTAAAACTAACGTCAGTTACAACAACTGTTAGATTACTGTCAGGGATTGCAGTATAAGTACTACTACCGAGGGTCAACGAGAGGGCTGTGACCTGATAGTTACCTACTCCAATCGATCCAGCATACCCATAGTTCTGGGAAGAATCAAAAGTGGCCACCATCGAGAAAGGCGTGTCGGCGCCCAGTGCGACACCTCCGAGCGTGGTGCTGCTATCGAAGCTTCCCGTGTAGTTAAAGTTGAACAACCCAGCTTGGGCGGCGGTGGTGGTGAAGGCGGTAAAAGCCAGTAGTCGGAGACAATTATTTATTTCCATAGTGCTAAATTAAATCACTCAATATTGCATATTCAAAATAAGACAAACTAGGTATTATGCAATGAAAAACTAGTGCGTGTAACAGCTGCTGAACAGGCTTGCTGGATGCTCGTTTATCGAGGCAAGAGTCGACGGATGTCAACAAAAAAATTACCACCTCCTCATCTGCCTGTCGAGCGTTTACGGCAAAAGCCCAACCTCGATTCCGCCTCAATTCGCCAACAAATTGGCTTTTGCCCCGGAAACCTCAATTTGCGCGGCACTGCCTAGCTCGGTAAGCGTCACTTCAAGCCCCTGAGTGCTGCTTCAGTCTACTCGCCCTCGTTCCCCTCATGCAGCCTTGTGAGCTAGGTACACCCCTGCCGCAGATGCACCGAGAAAAACACACCCTCCATTCGCCGAAGGATCAACTCCCTTTGGCCAAGTACGAACACCTCCGCCAAATAGGCTTCTGCCCCTGAAAACCGCAATTTAGCGCGCCACCGTGCAGCTGTGGTGTGCACGAAGAATTGATATCATAAACCATTGCAGTGCAACGATGTATATACGTAAATACGATTTTCTCTAAGGAAAAATCAACTGCGTGTTGGCAAAGCAAGAAGCCCTATCTGGGGTAAATGCCGCTTCATGACCAGAACCCACATCGATGGGGGGATAGGTTGCTGGCGGTGGATGTTGCAGATTAAGCGAAGCATACGCCCTCCTAAATGGCTAGTGTGCAATTGTTTAGATGGTTCCACAGACCACGTTCAAAAAATCAGAAAAACTACATTTGACAAGGCGACCACGAACTGTTGAACGCCATCATGGGATCGTTGGACGCGCACACGACGATGAGCACCCAAGCACTCAACAGCCCGGCAATCCAAGAGGTACTCAAGAGCATCCTGCCGAACTACGCCGGTCTCTGGGAAGCGTTGAGACGGTCGAGCCCCGGTCGGTGACGTCGGCAAACGAGCCAACGTCACCGGTTGGTCTTCACGCGGAGAGCGTGGTCGATTCGAAGTCGTTTTCCTCGGTGGGGAGGATGCGAGTCGGCATCCGCTGCCGGTCCAAGTCCTCAAGGCAAGGAATCTCCAGCAGTGCGCCCTTGGCGTATGCCCGATGGACAGCTTTGCTTGAATGTCCGAGAGCGGCTTGTGCAAGTCGTTCGGGCACTCCGCTGAGCTTTGCCCGCTCTGCCCATGAGTAGCGGTAGCAGTGGATTGTCACGCCCTTGATGCCGAGTCCATCGCACCGCTGCCGGAATTCCGTTGCCCGATCGGAAGCTCGAACCTTGGCCAGATTCGGGAAGAGTGCGCCGTTCGTCGGCAGAGTCCGCAGGACTGACTCACATTCGGGGCCGAATCGAATGCCACTGTTTTGCTTCGTCTTTTTGCGGCTGTAGGTGATGAGTCGATTGGTCCAATCGATGTCCTCAGTGGTCAAACCCGCCACGTCCGAGCTGCTTCCCCCAGTGTGCCAGCAGAGGGCGTAAAACGCTCGACGCTCAGGATTCAGTTCGCGCCCCAAAATACGGGTGTGTTCCTCTGCCGAGATCGCTCGCTTCGGTTTGTGCCGCACCATCGGCCACCGCTTCTTCGGCAGGATCGGCTTCGGCAACCAGCCGCAGTCCACGGCAAAGTTTTGGAAGCGGCGGAGGTAGGTGTTGGTCGAAACCGCGCCGTGGTTGAGGGCGTTGAAAATGTCTTCGGCACGGGTCCGAAGAAGGGGGAGCTTCAGTAGCGGGGTGATGGCCTTATCCTTGCCCGCTCGCTCAATGCGAATCCGAGTTGATGAGCCTTCGGGATGGGTCGCGGCATACGTACCGATGACGATAGCCCATGTCCGCTTCTCTGCGTCTGGATCAGATGCACCAAGGTAAGCAACGCCTACCCGAAAGGAACGGTCGGGACTCTCGGCCGCTTCGTTTTTGGCCTGCCAGAGGCGGGTCGCTTCGATCTTGTCGGTCGTTTTCAGGCTCGTCTGCCGATGAGTGACCGTGTCTTCGAGGTAGTAGGTGCCATACGCGCCCTTCAAGAACAGGCGGTACCGATTGTTTTCAGCAGGTTTTTTCTTCATGACCAACAGCCTAAGCGATGCTGGCCGAGGTCCGTTAACCCGGTCTAAAGCCCAACTGCCGGAAGGTGGCGGAAGGTAGTTCCGGCACTTTGACACTGACGAATCCACTGACGAATGCAGTGAAAAGTGGGCGATTTGCTCCAGAAAGTCCTGATTTGTTCGAGAAAACAGGCTGGAGGCGAGGGTCGGAATCGAACCGACGAATGCAGCTTTTGCAGAGCCGTGCCTTACCACTTGGCTACCCCGCCTTTCATTGCGTCTGGGCAGACGCCGAAGGGCCGTCACTTTCGGGGGATTCGGCGGCGGGGTCAAGTCCCGCGCGGTGCCTGATGAAAATTTGCGGGCGAAAACGGGCGGGCTAATCTGCGGCGCGCGGCGGTATCTGGTTTTTCCCGCCGCAACCAACCAACCCGTAGCCACGACCATCCACATGACCCCTCTGGCCGAATCGCAACTCCTCGAGGCGCTGAACTGGCGCTATGCCACCAAGAAGTTCGACCGCACGAAGAAAATTCCGGCGGAAACCTGGGCCGCGCTGGAACAGGCGCTGGTGCTCAGCCCCAGTTCCTGTGGCTTGCAGCCCTGGAAGTTCATCGTGATCACGGATCAGGCGGTGAAGGACAAACTGGTGCCCCTTTCGTGGGGGCAGTCGCAGCCGGCGGATTGCTCCCATCTCGTCGTGTTCGCGGTCCGCAAGAACCTGGATGAGGCGTATGTGGACCGTTTTGTGGCCCGCATCGCCGAGGTGCGCGGAGTGCCCATCGAGTCGCTGGCCGGCTACCGCGGAATGATGCTGGGGGCCGTCAACAAGGCGGCGGCGGGCGGCTATCTCGACACGTGGCAGACGCACCAGATTTACATCGCGCTGGGGCAGTTCATGGCGAGCGCCGCGCTGATCGGCGTGGACACCTGTCCGATGGAGGGCATCGAGCCGGCGAACTATGACGAGGCGCTCGGCCTCGCAGGCACGGGTTACACCACGGTCGTGGTGTGCCCGGCCGGCTACCGGGCGGCCGACGACAAGTACGCGACCCTGCCGAAGGTGCGGTTCGCGGCGGCGGATGTCGTCCGGCACGTCTGAGCGCGGAGCGAGAAGGAGTCAGGAGGCAGCGAGGTTGCGGAGGTGCTGCGCACGGAGACAGGAGTTAACGGAATGCAGGAGACGACGTTGAGATGCTCCGACTTTTCTTTTTCCATGTTTCCCCACCAGCAGGCGATCCACCCGGAAGCAGAATCAGCCTCGTCGCCTCGTCTCTTACGATGGGGAGATGCGAAGAGGGCGTCAAAAGTTGGCGGTCTCCAGTTGCCTGCAAGGCGGTGCTTGCCCACGCTGCGGCGTTCCGCACGCAATCCGCCGCACTCCAGATCAGATCATGAAAGCCGCCATCCTTACAGGCATCAACGAACTCGGGCTCAACGACGTCGCCAATCCGGTGGCGGGACCGGGGGAGGTGGTGGTGCAGTTGCGGGCGGCAGCGTTGAACCACCGCGACCTGTGGATCAAGACCGGCCAGTACGCCGGACTGAAATTCCCGATCACGCCCGGTTCGGACGGTGCGGGCACCGTGACCGAGGTCGGTGCCGGAGTGGAGCGCTCGTGGCTGGGGCGCGATGTCATCATCAATCCTTCGCTCGACTGGGGACACCACGAGTGTGCGCAGGAGCCGCGCTTCACCATCCTTGGGCTGCCCAAGGACGGCACCCTGGCCGAGGCGGTGCATGTGCCGGCGACCCAGCTGTGCCTCAAGCCGGGGCATCTGAGCTGGGAGGAGGCCGCCGCGTTGCCGCTGGCGGGCCTGACCGCGTACCGCGCCCTCTTCAGCCGGGCGAACCTGCAAGCGCATGAGAAGGTGCTGATCAACGGCATCGGCGCGGGCACGGCGCTGTTTGCCCTGCAATTTGCGGTCGCGGCCGGGGCGGTTCCCTTCGTGACTTCCAGTTCGCCGGAGAAAATCCAGCGGGCGCAGCAGCTGGGGGCAAAACACGGCGCGCTCTACACGCACGGTGGCTGGGCCAAGGAGTTCGGCGGGCACTACGGCCAGTTCGACGTGATCGTGGACAGTGCGGGCGGGCCGGGCTTCGGTGATCTGGTGGAACTCGCCGCCCCGGGCGGTCGCATTGTTTTCTTCGGCGCCACGCGGGGAAATCCTCCGGAACTGCCGACGCGCCGCATTTTCTGGAAGCAACTCAGCCTGCTCGGCACGACGATGGGCAGCCCGGCGGATTTCGCGGCGATGGCGGAATTCGTCACGCGCAAGGGCATACATCCGGTCATCAGCGAGGTGTTCCCGCTGGATCGCGTGAACGATGCGTTTGAGCTCATGGAGCGCGGGGGGCAGTTCGGCAAGATTGTCATTTCGATCTCCCCCGAGTGACGCGGCCGGGCAAGCGCGGCGAAATCAGCCCGGCAGTTCGGAAATGTCCGGGTCGGCGGGCAGATTCCGTTCGAGGCACGATTTCAGGGCTTCGAGGCGGATGGGCTTTACCAGATAGTCATCCATGCCGGCCGCCAGGCAGGCTTCCTCGTCGCCTTTCATGGCGTTGGCGGTCAGCGCGATGATGCCAGTCGGCGAGCATCTGCTCCAGGGCGTGCCGGCTGGTGGCGCTGTCATCCACCACCAGCACGCGCAGCCCTGCCAGCACGGACGGAGTGACAGGAGCGGACGCGGACTGCCCGGCCTCCACCGGCGGCAGGGAAAAGGGCAGGTCGAACCAGAAGGTCGAGCCGCGCCCTGCCTGGCTCTGCACCCCTATGGTGCCCCCCATCAGCTCGACCAGCCGGCGGCAGATGGCCAGGCCCAGACCGGTGCCGCCGAAACGTCGGGCGGTGGAGCTGTCGGCCTGGCTGAAGGCCTGGAACAGCTTGGTCTGTTCTTCCAGCGTTATGCCCACGCCGCTGTCACGGACGCTGAAGTGAAGCTGCACCCGCGACTCGTCGCCGCCGCCTCTTGTCACTTCGAGCAGAATTTCGCCCTGCGGGGTGAACTTGACCGCGTTGCCCAGCAGATTGAGCAGCACCTGGCGCAGCCGGGCGGGGTCGCCGCTCACTGTTTCGGGAACGTCGCGGGCCACCCGGCCGACCAGTTCGAGGCCCTGGGCGTGCGCCCGCTCGGCGACGAGGTCGAGGACATCCTCCACGCTGGCGCGAAGATCGAACTCAACGCTCTCGATCTCAAGCTTTCCAGCCTCGATCTTGGAGAAATCAAGGATGTCATTGATGACCGAGAGCAGGGCTCCGGCGCAGCTGTTCGCGGTCTCGGCAAAATCGCGCTGCTGCGAGGTCAGCGATGTGGCCAGCAACAGGTCGGTCATGCCGATGGTACCGTTGAGCGGCGTGCGGATTTCGTGGCTCATGTTCGCCAGAAATTCGCTCTTTGCGCGGTCAGCCGCTTCCGCCGCGATCCGCGCCCGGTCGAGCTCCTGGGCGACCAGCTCGCGTTTGTGGATTTCCTCTTCCAGCGCCGCCGTGCGCTGCTGCACCAGCAGTTCGAGATGATCGCGATGCTGCCGAAGTTCCGCCGAGGCGGAGCGGATGGAGTCGGCCATCCGGTTGAACGATTCCGTGAGAAAGCCGAGCTCGTCGGGGTGCTGGATCGGGATTTTCGGGGCGGACTCGTTGACATCGAGGGCGTGAACCCCCGCCACCAGGCGGTTGATGGGGTACAGCAGCGTGCTGCGAATGACCCAGCGGAAGAGCCCCAGAAGGATCAGGCTGCCCGCCAGGGTGAGCGCCGACATGCGCATGCAAAGCGGGTGCGTGCTGTCGCGGAAATCGCGGAACACATCTTCCACCACCCCTTCCGGTCCGGTCTTCAGCGTGCCTGGGAGCGTACCATTGGCGAACATGGATTGAAGCGGGGTCACCCGTCCTCCGGGGATCAATCCGACGAGGGACAGCACCGGGCGGCTGCCGGGGTCGGGAATCGCGGGCAAATTCAGGTTGCCATAGCTCATTTCGATGCCGCCATTGGCCTCCAGCGTGACTTGGAAGTCGGGCGTGGCCGAAGGGAACTGCAGGGCGCGGAGACGGAACCAGGTGATGGTCACCCGATCCTCATGCGGATCCACATAAACCCCACAGGCCGGGTCGTCGGTGAAGGTCTGATCCAGCATCGCCGGCACGATGGAAGGCAGCGAACCATAGTACCAACGGAAGGAATTTACGTCGGGCGTGGTTTGGCCCATGGAGAGAAACCCGTTCTGGCTGAGCGTGATGGTGGCCTCGGGCAATCCGAAATAGGGAAACCTGTAGGGCAGGGTCAGGGTGTGACGGCCCCCGATGAAATCCTTGAGACGAAGGTGCTGGCCAGCGGCGGGCAGCAGGTGAAACGGGGCGGAGGTGATATCGTATCCGCCGGCGCTGTTCGGGGTGAAATGCAAGGTCTGGTGTGGTGCGACGGGATGCCGCAACTCCAGCTTGCCCGTCGCGACTTCCCGGGCCCGCGATTTCACGTAGAGCCCCACCACCATCCAGTTCACCAGGCTTTGGACGGCGAAAAATGTTACGAGCACGAGGCCCACCAGCTTGAACTGGAGGCTCATGGTGCCGGCGAACCGGTTGATGTAGATGACGACGAAGAAGTAGATCGCCAGCAAAGTCCCCAGGCTGATGATCCCATCGATGAGCGGGTCCGGGAGGCTGATCAGAAAACCTGCCGACAGCGCCACGATGGTGGCGATCATCAGGCAGACCTGCACCATGGCGAAGGTGGCCCGGGCGTGGTTGGTGAGTGGTCTTACGAGCCTGATGAGCCACGGTCTCCGGTCATCCGGCGCGGCCAGCACCGCCGTCTTGCGCAACAGGACGAAACCGGTCCAGGCAAAAGCCCCGCCTAGCAGCATATCGGCCCAACCCGGCCGCCAGACCACCTGATGCGCGGCGAACAGGAGCTGCAGGCGGTGGATGGCCAGTCCCGTTTCCACCATCGGCAGACCCAGCACGGCCACCGTGGCCAAACGGGCTTCGATGCGCATCTGTGGCGATAACGCGGGGAAAGCGTACGCAAACCGCAGCAGACAGACGGCCGCCAGGCTGACCGGAATATTGAGCAGATAGCCCAGGTAGATGTTCCAGGGCTGGAGCATGCTCTGGGCGGCCAGCTGCAAGGCCGCAAACACGGCCAGCCACGCGAGCATCTGAAACAGGAGCCGGGTAGACACGCTGGCATCCGGCCGGCTGGCCGCCCGCCCCATGAAGATCAGGACGAAGACCAGCAACAGCAGATCGGCCAGAAAGCCGACGGAGACCGGCGTAAATTGGATCAGTTGCATTCCCGGTTACAGACTCGCCAAAAAGTATCGGCGGGATGCCTTGGTCACTTCAAAAATTAATGTGCTAACTTTGTGACGCTGAAACAAATGCCCGCCGCTTTCGACCACAAAAAAGCCCTTCCGAAAGGTTCCGGAAGGGCTTTGGAGAAGGCAAATGCTCAGATGAACTCGTTGTAGATCGCCTCGAGCTGCTCCTGACGGCCGGATTCGAGGTTGTTGACCTCGCCCAGCTTCAGGGCGTGCTTCTCGCAGTCCGCAAAGGTGGCCTTGCCCGCCTCGATCTTCGCACCGATGCCGGCATCCCAGCTGCGGTAGCGGTTCTTCACGAATTCCATCAGGCGTCCGTCCTTGCGGATGGCCGCCGCGATCTTCAGGCCGCGGGCAAAGGCGTCCATGCCCGCGATGTGCGCGTAGAAGAGATCTTCCAGCGTGTGGCTCTCGCGGCGGACCTTGGCGTCGAAATTGGTGCCACCGGTGGTGAAACCTCCGTACTTCAGCACCGACAGCATGATCTGGCTGGTGAGGTACAGGTCGGTGGGGAACTGGTCGGTATCCCAGCCCAGCAGCAGGTCGCCGGTGTTGGCGTCGATGCTGCCGAGTGAGCCGGCGGCGCCAGCCACCTCGAGCTCATGCTGCATGGTGTGACCGGCCAAGGTGGCGTGGTTGGTCTCGAGGTTCAGCTTGAAGTGCTCGATGAGACCGTACTCGCGCAGGAAGTTCAGGCAGGCGGCGGAATCAGAATCGTACTGGTGCTTGGTCGGCTCCTTCGGCTTGGGCTCGATGTAGAAGGGGCCCTTGAAGCCGATCTTCTTCTTGTAGTCCACCGCCATGTGCATGAAGCGGCCGAGGTGGTCCATCTCCCGCTTGAGATCGGTGTTCAGGAGCGTCGAATAGCCTTCGCGCCCGCCCCAGAAGACGTAGCCCTCGCCGTCCAGCTCATGGGTCCACTCCAGCGCCTTTTTGACCTGGGCGGCCGCAAAGCAGAACACGTCGGCGCTGCAGCTCGTGGCGGCGCCGTGCATGTAGCGGGGGTGGACGAAATTCTGTGCCGTGCCCCAGAGGAGCCGGATGCCCGTGTCCTTCTGCAGCTTCTTCAGCTCCTTGGCGACGGAGTCGAAATTGTGGTTGGACTCCGTGAGCGTCTTGCCGTGCGGCGCGACATCCCGGTCGTGCCAGCAGTAGAAGGGGGCACCAAGCTTGGAGGTGAACTCAAACATGGCGTGGGCGCGGGCGATGGCCTCCTTGACGGTGCCTTCGCCGGCGTTCCAGGTGCGCTGGGCGGTGCCCCAGCCGAACATGTCGCCCCCCGTGCCGCGCATAGTGTGCCAATAGACCACCGCGAAACGCAGGTGGTCCTTCATGGTCTTGCCCTCCACCCGCTCTTCGGGGTTGTAGTGCTTGAAGGCGAGGGGGTTTTTGGACGTCGGCCCCTCAAACTTGACGTTCCCGATGCCCGGGAAGAATTGCTTGCTCATGTGTGATGTGTGATCGGAGCGGGGAAGCTAGGTAGGCTTCGGGATGAAGGAAAGCAGTGAATTTTCTCAGCAAACCATGAGCAAAAGCTCAATCCCAGCTCCCGGGAGCCCAGTCAGGCCCGACAATTGTTGCGAATAGTTTTTGACACGTGGCTTTCGGCTTGCGACAAATCGGGTTCCTGTTTTCCGGTAAAACGCCGAAAACGTCACTTGATCGCAACGCGGGAGGGCGAATTGCCCGTCAGCACCGCACATAAACATGCCTAGCAAACGTTACAAGCAAGCGCTGGCCTTGGTGGACGCCAGCAAATCCTACCCGCTGAATTCGGCGGTGGAGGTTCTCGCCAAGTTCCCCAAAGCCAAGTTCAACGAATCCGTGGACGTCGCCTTCAAGCTGGGCGTTGACCCCAAGCAGTCCGACCAGATGGTTCGCGGAACGGTGCCGCTGCCGCACGGCACTGGCAAGGTTGTTCGTGTGCTCGTCTTCAGCAAGCCCGGTGCCGCTGCCGAGGCGGCCCGCGCCGCCGGTGCGGAGCACGTCGGCTTCGAGGATCTTATCAAGAAGTGCAACGAGGGCTGGGCCGACTTCGACATCGCGGTCGCCACGCCGGAAGCCATGACCGAAGTCCGTAAGCTCGGCAAGGTCCTCGGACCTCGCGGGCTCATGCCGAACCCCAAGACCGGAACCGTCACCGAAGACACCGCCAAGGCGGTTCGCGAAGTGAAGGCCGGCCGCGTGGAGTTCAAGATCGACAAGGCGGGCAACGTGCACGTCGCGGTTGGCAAGGCCAATTTCCCGGCCGTCCAGCTCCAGGAAAACGCCCGTGCGGTCATTGACGCCGTCGTCAAGAGCCGTCCGGCCAGTGTGCGCGGGGTGTTCGTGCGTTCCTGCACGCTCTCGCTGACGATGAGTCCGCCGGTCCGGCTGGATCTCAAGGAATTCGGAGCCAACTAAGGACAAGGAGACATTTCCATGCGCGCTGAAAAGAAATACATTTCTGCAGAGTACGTCGCCCGGCTGAACGCCTCGCCATTTTTCCTGGTCGTGGATTATCGCGGGCTTTCGGTCGGAAAGTTCACCGACCTTCGCAAACGGCTCATCAAGGCCGGGGCCGAGGCCCACGTGGTCAAGAACACCATCTTCCGCATCGCCGCCAAGGAAGCCGGCGTGGCCGACCTGAGCGGTGCTCTCGCCGGGCAGCTGGCGGTCGTGACCGGTCGCAAGGACATCGCCGCCGCCGCCAAGGTGGTCAAGGCGTTCCAGGCCGAGTTCGAGAAGCCCAAGCTGCAGTTCGGCTATCTGGGCAGCAAGCGCCTGAGCGCCGAGGAAGTCCGCGCCATCGCTGATCTGCCGCCGCTGAACGAGCTGCAGGCCAAGCTGCTGGGCCTCCTCCAGGCGCCGGCGCAGAAGCTCGCCGCCCTCATCAACACGCCGGGCAGCCAGCTCGCCCGTGTCGTCAAGGCCCGCTCCGAGCAGGCCGCCTGATTTTCACCAATTTCGGCGGGTTTCCCCGGTGGGATGCCCGCCGGATTAAACATAAACAGAGTAAATCGTCGGCCCGCAGGCCGTGGGCCAATTCGGAAGGCCTTCCGACGACGAGACTAAAGAAAGCATACATAACATGGCTGATATCAACAACATCGTCGAAGAGCTGAGCAAGCTGACCGTTCTGGAAGCTGCCGAGCTCGTCAAAGCTCTCGAAACCAAGTGGGGCGTGACCGCCGCCGCTCCGGTGGCCGTTGCCGCTGCCGCTGGCCCTGCCGGTGGCGCTGCCGCTCCCGCTGAAGCCGCCAAGGACACGTTCGACGTGATCCTCGTCTCGGTGCCCGCCGACAAGAAGATCGGTGCCATCAAGGCCGTGCGCGAAGTCAAGGCCGGTCTCGGCCTGGCCGAGGCGAAGGCGCTCGTCGAAGGCGCCCCGAAGCCCGTGCTCGAAGGCGCTCCCAAGGTCGACGCCGAAGCGGCCAAGAAGAAGCTCGAAGAGGCCGGTGCCAAGGTCGAGCTCAAGTAATTGGGCTGATTTCACGGGATGGCGGAGCCCGCTCCGCCATCCCTTTTCACCGCTGAGACTCATTTGCTGATTCAAGCGGAACCGCTATTGTCTATAAAATTGTTGAAATAACCACGCAGTAGGACGAGTTCGGGCGGCTATTCCAAGGGCCGCCCGGCCTCGTTGTATTGTCTTTTCAAGAGAACGAACTTCCGGCGAAAAGCCGGCAGCACTGAAAACCTGAGGTCGCCATGGCAAATAAAACTTCGGAGCGGATTAATTTCGGGAAAATCAAAGAGGTCATTGCCCCACCCAACCTCATCGAAATCCAACTCGACTCCTACAAGGAGTTTCTGCAGGCCGAAATTGCGCCCTCCAAGCGCAAGAATCTCGGTTTGCAGGCGGTCTTTACCGAGGTGTTTCCGATTGAGAGCTACGACGGCAAGACGGTTCTCGACTTCCACAGTTACGAAATCCAGGAGCCGAAGATCGACTGGCTCGAATGCCTTCGGGAAGGCCTGACCTACGGCGCGCCGCTGTACGTCACGTTCCTGCTGAAGGAGGAGAAGGGCACCAAGGAGGAGAAGGTGTTCATGGGCGAAATCCCGCTCATGACCCCGCAGGGCACCTTTGTCATCAACGGTGCCGAGCGCGTCATCGTCAGCCAGCTTCATCGCTCGCCCGGTCTGGCGTTCGAAACCACGCAGCACCCGAACGGCAAGATGCTGCACAGCTTCCGCATCATCCCGGATCGCGGTTCCTGGTACGAGGCGCAGTTCGACACGAGCGACCTGCTGTACGTCTATCTCGATCGCAAGAAGCGCCGTCGTAAGTTCCTTACGACCACGTTCTTCCGTGCGCTGGCCGCCATTCCTGAAGCTTGGGGCGAGAAAGCCACCAAGGTGGACCCCGCCGAAGTCGGCAAGGATGGCGAAATCCTGAACCAATTCTACAAGATCGAGGAGCTTTCAGTCAAGGAGGCCGAGAAGCTGGAAGACATCCAGAACAAGGTGCTCGTGGAAGATGCCATCGATCTCGACAAGGGCATCGTGGTCGCCCGCGCTTTCGAGCCGCTCTCGAAGGCCGTGGTGAAGCAGATCGCCGAGCTCGGCGTGAACAAGATCCGCGTCGTCGACACCTCGACCGACGAGGGCATTGTCATCAAGTGCCTCAAGAAGGATCCGACCAAGAACGCCGAAGAGGCGCTCAAGGACATCTATCGCCGCCTCCGTCCCGGCGATCCCCCGACGGCAGCGAACGCCAAGGCGCTCATCAAGCGGCTCTTCTTCGATCCGAAGCGCTACGACTTGGGCCGCGTGGGGCGTTACAAGATCAACCAGAAGCTCAACTTCAAGGAGGGCGATGCCCGCATCCTCACGGCCAAGGACTTGGTCGAGGCGACGCGTTACCTGCTCAAGCTGAAGAAGGGCGAGGGTTCCCTGGACGACATCGACCATCTCGGCAGCCGCCGTATCCGTACGGTGGGCGAACTGCTCGCCAACCAGTGCCGGGTCGGCCTGGCCCGTACCGAGCGCCTCGTCAAGGAGCGCATGACACTCTTCGACCAGAGCCTCGACACGATGACGCCCCAGAAGCTCATCAACCCGAAGGCCCTGTCGGCCGTGGTCCGCGACTTCTTCGGCCGCAGCCAGCTGAGCCAGTTCATGGATCAGATCAACCCGCTGGCCGAGCTGACCCACAAGCGCCGTCTGTCGGCCCTCGGGCCAGGCGGTCTCTCGCGTGATCGTGCCGGCTTCGAGGTGCGTGACGTTCATCCGTCGCACTACGGCCGCATCTGCCCCATTGAAACGCCGGAAGGCCCGAACATTGGTCTGATCGCGTCGCTGGCGACCTTCGCCCGCGTGAACGACTTCGGCTTCATCGAGACGCCGTACCGCAAGACCGAGAAGGGCCGGGTCACCGGCCAGCTCGATTACCTGACCGGCGATCGCGAAGAGGGCTTCATCATCGCCCAGGCCAACTCGATCATCGACGACAAGGGCAACTTCCTCACGGAACGCGTCACCTGCCGTCAGAAGGGCGACTTCATCGACGTCGAACCCGAGCGGGTTGACTACATGGACGTCTCGCCGAAGCAGCTCGTTTCCGTGGCGGCCGGCCTGATCCCGTTCCTGGAGCACGACGACGCGAACCGCGCGCTGATGGGCTCGAACATGCAACGCCAGGGCGTGCCGCTGCTCGTGACCGAAGCGCCCCTCGTGGCCACCGGCCTCGAGGAGCGTGTGGCCCGCGATTCCCGTGCGGTCATCGTCTCCGAGGAGGCGGGCAAGGTTGCCAGCGTCACCGGCAGCCAGATTATCATCACCCGGGACGGCAAGCTGCCGGAGACCAAGAAGAAGCTGAAACACGCGCCGGAAGACGGCGTGTGGATCTATCCGGTGCGCAAGTTCATGCGCTCCAACGCCGCCACCTGCATCAACCAGAAGATCCTGGTGGCCAAGGGCGACACCGTGAAGAAGGGCCAGACCATCGCGGACGGTCCTTGCACGCAGGGCGGCGAGCTCGCGCTCGGTCGCAACGTGCTGGTCGCGTTCATGCCGTGGAACGGCTACAACTTCGAGGACGCCATCCTGATCTCCGAGAAGATCGTGAAGGAGGACATTTTCACCTCCATCCACATCGATGAGTTCGAGGTGGTTGCGCGGGATACCAAGCTCGGGCCCGAGGAAATCACCCGGGACATCCCGAACCTCGGCGAAGAGGCGCTCAAGAACCTCGGTCTCGACGGCGTCATCCGCGTCGGCGCGGAGGTCAAGCCCGGCGACATCCTGGTCGGCAAGATCACCCCGAAGTCGGAAACCGAGCTCGCCCCGGAAGAGCGCCTGCTGCGGGCGATCTTCGGTGAGAAGGCGGCCGACGTGAAGGACACTTCGCTGAAGGTTCCTTCCGGCACCTACGGCATCATCATGGACGTCAAGGTCTCGGCGAAGGCCGACGGCCTGAAGGGCGTCGGCAAGAAGGAAGCCGGTCCCAAGGACGAGGCCAAGAAGGTCGCCAAGGAAGTCGAGGAAGGCTTCCGGTCCAAGAAGGACGAGCTGCTCGAGCAGCTGACGGAGGCGTTGTCCAACATCCTCCTCGGCGAGAAGATCCCGCTCGACGTCGTCAACAGCGAGACCGGTGAAATCATCATCCCGGCCAACCGCAAGATCACGAAGACGCTGCTCAAGAAGCTCGCGACGGTCTATGACCGTATCGAGATCGACCCCTCGCCGATCCGCAACAAGATCAGCGAGATCATCGGCCAGTTTAAGAAGAAGTTCGAGGATCTCGACTCCCAGCACTCCGAGGAGGTCGAGCGCGTCGAGGCCGGTGAGGAAGTTGACGGCGGCGTCGTCAAGCAGGTCAAGGTGTACATCGCGTCGAAGCGCAAGCTCTCGGTCGGTGACAAGATGGCCGGTCGCCACGGCAACAAGGGTGTCGTCGCCCGGATCGTTCCGGAAGAGGACATGCCGTTCCTCGCGGACGGCACCCCGGTTGAAATCGTGCTGAACCCGCTGGGCGTGCCCTCGCGCATGAACGTCGGCCAGCTGCTCGAGACCCACTTGGGCTGGGCTTGCCGGCTGCTCGGCATCAAGATCGCCACCCCGGTCTTCGACGGCATCAAGGAGAAGGAAATCCGCGGCTACCTCAAGCAGGCGGGCCTGCCGGAGCATGCCAAGGTGCATCTCTTCGACGGTCGTACTGGCGAGCGCTTCGATCAGGAAGTGGTCGTGGGCTACATCTACATGCTCAAGCTCGGCCACTTGGTCGCGGACAAGATCCACGCCCGCGCGGTCGGTCCCTACTCGCTCGTCACCCAGCAGCCGCTGGGCGGCAAGGCGCAGTACGGCGGCCAGCGCTTCGGCGAAATGGAAGTCTGGGCCATGGAGGCCTACGGCGCGGCCTACACGCTGCAGGAACTGCTCACCGTCAAGTCCGATGACGTGCAGGGCCGCACGCGGATCTACGAGAGCATCGTCAAAGGTGACAACTCGCTCGAGGCCGGCATCCCGGAATCGTTCAACGTCCTCGTGAAGGAAATGCAGTCGCTGGGTCTCGATGTGAAGGTGGGCTACACAAACCCCGCTGACGCTCCGCAAACCACCGCGAACGCCCTGGCCGCGCTTGTCTGACAAGCTGTGACCGTAACTGGAAAAACCAAGCGAAACTGAGACAGTTATGATTTCTTCCAAAGAATCCGCCCGCGAGCTGCTGGGCCTGGACAAGGTCAATCAGGTTGATCACGTGGCCATCTCCGTGGCCGCCCCTGAGATCATCCGTTCGTGGTCCAAGGGCGAGGTCAAGAATCCCGAGACCATCAACTACCGGACCTTCAAGCCCGAGAAGGGCGGTCTTTTCTGCGAACGCATCTTCGGTCCCGTGAAGGACTGGGAGTGCTCCTGCGGAAAGTACAAGCGCATCAAGCATCGTGGCGTCGTCTGCGACCGTTGCGGTGTCGAGGTCACCCTCGCCCGAGTGCGCCGTGAGCGAATGGGCCACATCGAGCTGGCCGTGCCGGTCAGCCACATCTGGTTCTTCAAGTGCATGCCGTCCCGTCTGGGCCTGATGCTCGACATGACGGCGCGCAATCTCGAGCGCGTCATCTATTACGAGGACTACCTGGTCATCGAGGCCGGCAACACGCCGCTGAAGGTCCATCAGCTCCTGAGCGAGCACGAATACCGCGAGGCCCGCACCACCTACGGTGCGGATGCTTTCACCGCGAAGATGGGTGCCGAGGCCGTCCGGGCCGCGATGGCGAACATCCAGCTGGAAAAGACGGTGGATGAGCTCCAGGTCGCGATGACGGAGACGAAGTCCAAGCAGAACCGCAAGAAGATCGCCAAGCGCATCAAGCTGTTCCAGGGCTTCATCAAGTCCAAGAGCCGCCCCGAGTGGATGATCCTCACGGTGCTGCCGGTAATCCCGCCGGACCTGCGTCCGCTCGTGCCGCTGGAAGGCGGCCGCTTTGCGACCTCCGATCTCAACGATCTCTATCGCCGCGTCATCAACCGGAACAACCGGTTGAAGAACCTCCTCCAGCTGAAGACCCCCGAGGTCATCATCCGGAACGAGAAGCGCATGCTGCAGGAGGCGGTGGACGCCCTTTTCGACAACGGCCGCCACGGCCGCGCGGTCACCGGCGCCGGCAACCGCGCCCTCAAGTCGCTCTCCGACATGCTCAAGGGCAAGTCGGGCCGCTTCCGGCAGAACCTGCTCGGCAAGCGCGTCGATTACTCCGGCCGTTCCGTCATCGTCATCGGTCCTGAGCTCAAGCTGCACCAGTGCGGTCTGCCCAAGAAGATGGCGCTCGTGTTGTTCGAGCCGTTCATCATCCGCCGGCTCAAGGAGCTGGGCTATGTGCACACCGTGCGCTCGGCCAAGAAGATGATCGAACGCCAGTCGCCCGAGGTCTGGGACATCCTCGAAGAGGTCACCAAGGGCCACCCGGTGCTGCTCAACCGCGCTCCGACCCTGCACCGTCTGTCGGTACAGGCGTTCGAACCCGTGCTCATCGAAGGCGAAGCGATCCGCATTCATCCGCTGGTTTGCACCGCCTACAACGCCGACTTCGACGGTGACCAGATGGCCGTGCACGTCCCGCTGTCCGTCGAGGCGCAGCTGGAAGCCCGCCTGCTCATGATGGCGCCGCTGAACATCTTCAGCCCGTCGTCCGGCAAGCCCATCATGACGCCTACGCAGGACATCCCGCTCGGTTGCTACTACCTCACGGTGGAGCCGCGCAAGGCCCGCAAGGAAGGCGAGCGCCACATGCTGTTCGGCAACAAGCACGAGGTGCTGTTTGCCCACGCGGACGGTGCCGTCAAGACGCACGACCGCATCCAGCTCGCCAACCCGGACCGGGGTGGTGCCAAGACGGTTTACGGCGACAACGAGAAGTCGGTCATCGAGACCACGGTCGGTCGCGTGATCTTCTCCGAGATCTGGCCGAAGGAACTCGGGTTCCCGAACCTCACGGTCAGCAAGAGCAAGCTCGGTGACCTGATCCTCAACTGCTACAAGGTCTGCGGCCATGAACGCACGGTGGTCACCCTCGACAAGCTGAAGGAAATCGGCTTCGAGCAGGCGACCAAGGCGGGTGTCTCGATCGGTATCGACGACATGATCATCCCCGAGGCCAAGCAGAAGGAGATCGAGTCCGCGCTCAAGCAGATCAGCGACGTCGAGAAGCAGCACAAGAAGGGCGTCATCACCAACCAGGAGCGCTACAACAAGGTCATCGACATCTGGACGCATTGCACCGACCAGATCGCGAACGTCATGCTCAAGACGTTCGACCACAACCAGGGCAAGAAGGAGTTCAACCCGGTCAGCCTGATGGTTGATTCCGGCGCCCGTGGTAACAAGGCCCAGGTCCGTCAGCTGGCCGGTCTGCGCGGCCTCATGGCCAAGCCGGACGGCTCCATCATCGAGAAGCCGATCTTGTCGAACTTCCGCGAGGGTCTGACCGTGTTGGAATACTTCATCTCGACGCACGGCGCCCGCAAGGGTCTCGCCGACACCGCGCTGAAGACCGCCGACTCCGGCTACATGACGCGCAAGCTCGTGGACGCCGCGCAGGACGTCATCGTCCGGAAGGACGACTGCGGCACGACCAACGGCATCTTCGTCTCCTCGATCTACGAGGGTGAGGAAGAGGTCGTGAAGATCAGCGAGCGTGTCCTCGGCCGTTACTCGGCGGAAGACATCTACGACCCGGCCGATCTCAAGCACAAGCTGCTGGGGGCGGGCGAGGAGTTCGACGAGATCAAGTCCAAGTCGGTCGAACGTGCCGGCGTGGAGCGGATCAAGATCCGGTCCGTGCTGACCTGCGAGACCAAGATTGGCATCTGCGCCCGCTGCTACGGCCGCAGCCTGGCCACCGGCAAGCTGGTCAAGCAGGGTGAGGCGGTCGGCATTATCGCCGCCCAGTCCATCGGCGAACCCGGCACTCAGCTCACGATGCGTACGTTCCACATCGGTGGTGCGGCCGCGCAGACGTACAAGCAGCCGCAGATCAAGTCCAAGGCCGGCGGCATCATCCGGTACAACGAGCTCCGCGTGGTGGCGCTCGGCGACGGCAACAACATCGTCCTCAACAAGAACGGTTCCATCACCGTTTCTAGCCCCGAGGGCAAGGAACTCGAGACCCACAGCATCGTGGTCGGCTCCGTCATCGCGGTGCCGGACGGCGGCACGGTGGAGAAGAACGAGGTCTTCGTCGAATGGGACGCCTACAACGTTCCGATCATCTCGGAAAAGGGCGGTCGCGTCCGCTTCACCGACATCATCGAGGGTGTCACTATGAAGCAGGAGACCGACGAGTCCACGGGCACCGAGGACATGGTCATCATCGAGCACAAGGAGGATCTGCATCCTCAGATCGTGATCGAGGATCGCAAGGGCGACCCGATCGCCCAGTATCCGATCCCGGCCGGCGCGCACCTCGTGGTGGGCGAAGGCGACGAGATCGGGGCCGGTTCACTGCTCGCCAAGACGCCCCGTAAGGCGTCCAAGACGAAGGACATCACCGGCGGTCTGCCGCGTGTCGCCGAACTGTTCGAGGCCCGCCGTCCGAAGGACGCCGCGGAAATCGCCCGGATCGACGGCGTGGTGGACTTCGGGCCGAGCGTCCGCGGCAAGCGCTGCATCCTGGTCAAGGATCCGCAGACCGGTTCCGAGGAGGAACACCTCATCCCGATGAGCAAGCACGTCATTGTTTACAAGGGCGACTTTGTGAAGAAGGGCCAGCAGCTCACCGACGGACCGGTGGTCCCGCACGAGATCCTCGACGTCTGCGGCCCGCACGAGCTGCAGGAGCACATGGTCAACGAGATCCAGGAGGTTTACCGCCTCCAGGGTGTGACCATCAACGACAAGCACATCGAGACGATCGTGCGCCAGATGCTCCGCAAGGTCCGCATCACGGAGCCGGGCGACACCCTGTTCCTCTGGGGCGAGCAAATCGACAAGACCGCCTTCGAGGAGGAGAACGAGCGCGTGGAGAAGATGGGTGGCAAGCCCGCCGAAGCCGCGCCCGTGCTGCTCGGCATCACCAAGGCCTCGCTCGAAACCGAGTCGTTCCTCAGCGCCGCCTCGTTCCAGGACACCACCCGGGTTCTCACGGACGCGGCGACCATGGGCAAGAGCGACACGCTCCGTGGCTTCAAGGAAAACGTCATCATGGGCCACATCATCCCGGCCGGCACGGGCTACGACCGCCATCGCGAGGTCATCCTCAAGACGCTGGTCGAGATCCCCGACGAGCCGACGCCGCCTCCCACGGAAAACGAGGAGACTCAGGCGCTGCTGGCCTGAGCCGGCAAAGCAATCGATTCCAAAAGGGCGGCCTTCGGGCCGCCCTTTTTTATGCCCACGACCGGAGTGCGGCCGTGTCCGGAGAACCAGCCGCAGAAACGTGATGCACACCAGCGGCGTAGGGTCTATCTGGCTCTGGGAAGTTGCTGCGGTTGGGACGTTGTCCGCACCCACACTCCTTCCGATGCCCAAACTGCCACCCGTATCCGCTCCCCGTCCCCCCGAGAAATCTCGTTGCCACTCCCTTCGGAGATTCCATGCTGCGCCTGTGAAATCCCTGCTCCTCGGACTCCTTGCGCTCCTCGCTGTGGCCGCGTATGCCGCCGAGGAGCCGCACTATCCCGTGCTGCCGATCGGCTCACCGGCCCCTGATTTCGATCTGCCCGGCGCGGATGGTCAGAACCACCGCCTCGCCGACTTCGTGGACGCCCGGGTGCTGGTGGTGATCTTCACGTGCAATCACTGCCCGACCGCGCAGGCCTACGAGGAGCGCATCAAGCAACTGGTGCGGGATTACCACGGCAAGGGCGTGGGCTTCGTGGCGATCTCGCCGAACAGCGCGGCCGGGGTGCGGGCCGATGAACTGGGTTACACCGACGTGAGCGACAGCTTGGAGGACATGAAGATCCGGGCGAAGGAACGCGGCTACAACTTTCCCTATCTCTTCGACGGCGAGACGGAGGCGGTCTCCATGAAGTACGGTCCGGTCGCGACGCCGCATGTGTTTGTCTTCGACACCGAACGCCGCCTCCGCTTCTGCGGCCGCATTGATGATTCCGAACGGGAAGAGTTCGTGAAGTCGCGCGACACACGTAACGCCTTGGACGCCTTGCTGGAAGGCAGGGAAGTGGCCGTGAAGCAGACCCGTGTCTTCGGCTGCTCGACCAAATGGGCCGACAAGTCAGGCGCGAATGCAAAATGGCTGGAGAAGGTAGCCAAGGAACCGGTGACCCTGGAGCCGGCGGATGCCGCCGCGCTGCGGGCCCTGCGCGAGAACAAGGGCACGGGCAAGGTGCGGCTCATCAACATCTGGTCCACGCGCTGCGGCCCGTGCGTGGCGGAGTTTGACGATCTGCTCGACACCAACCTGCGCTTCCGGCACCGCGATTTCGAGCTGGTGACCGTCGCCGCGCACCTGCCCGATGAGAAGGACTTGGCGCTGAGGTTTCTCACCAAGCATCACGCCTCGACGAAGAACGTGATGTACGGCGAGACCGACGAGGACAAGGTGGCCGAGGCGATTGATCCCGAATGGAAGGGGCCGCTGCCGCACACCCTGCTGGTCGCGCCGGATGGCAAGGTGATCTACCGCCACACGGGCGAAATCGACTTCCTCGAGCTGCGCCGCAAGATCGTGCCAGCACTCAACGCGATCACCCCCTGGCCGGGGATGAAGTGAATCTCGGCCAAGGTTGGGCGTTGGCTTGGCTGCCCATGCGGGCTGGCAAATCTTGTAAAAATTACCGGCCCAACCAATCGCTGGATTCAAGCACCGCTGACATTGTCGGTTCCGCTGTCGTGGGTTCCACCGCGAGTTGGTGGCAGCTCAACGATTCCTACCTGGCAGCACCAACGCCATGAGTCCGACGAAGTGGATAGTAACCCTGTTCGCCGCCTGTTTGGCTTTGGTGCCGGTCTCAGTTTATCTGGGGAGGATTGCCGCGCAAGATCAGGATGCGGCAGGGAAGGTCCTGTACTTCATGATCACGACGATGATCCTGCTCTGCATTTCAGCGCTGGCACTGGGTATTCCGGCATTGTCGCTGGCCAAGCGGCACAAGGAGCAGGTCCATGTTTGCGCCCGGGTAGCAGCCTGGCTGATATTTTTGTCGCCGGCGCTGATTGCCAGTGCCGTGATCGGTGCCGAACTTGTCGGCGATGTGTTCAGGTGAACCTGCCGGGCATTCGACGAAGCTAATCGTCGCCCCTCAAACGGCGTCTTCCGGCAGGGGCTGGCCCTTGGTCTCCCGCAGGAAGTACACCACGATCAGTCCGAACAGGAAGATGAGCGAGATGTAGGAGGCAGCGGACCGGAAGGCCAGAAGCTTGGCCGCGGGGCTGGTGGCACCGGCGGCCAGGGCCTTCTGCAATTCCCCCAGGGTGAAAGGTCCTGAAGCCGCGATGAAGCGCCCGACATTGTAGCAGAAGCTCGTGCCGGTGCTGCGGAGGCGCGTGGGGAAAAGTTCCGGCAGGTAAATCGCGAACCCCGCGAAAAGCCCGAGCTGGCAGAAGCCCATGAAGAAGCTCATCCAGATGTCGGCCTTGCTGTTGAAGAACTGGAAGAAGCCCACGGTGGAGATGAAGGCGGCCACGAGCGCCACGGCGAACGCGGGCTTCCGCCCCCAACGCTGCGCCGCCTTGGTGAAGGTGATCATGCCAAGGAACGCGCCGACGTTCTGCACGATCATGTTCACGCCGGTCCATACGGTCTTGGCCTTGGAAATCTTGTCTGGGCCGACACCTTCGGCCTTGAGGGAGCGGTCGATGACGTCGCCGACCAGTTCCGGGCTGAAAAAGCCGATGCCCCAGAGACCCACCACGCCGGCGACGCACAGCAGCATGCCCAGCAGCGCCGGTCGCCGCCAACGGGCCTCGCCGAAGAGCGACGTGTAAGAACCGAATTTCGCGCCGGTCAACCGGCCTTCCGCGCGGGCCTTCACCCACTTCTCCGGCTCCTTCAGCCGGATCTGGATGAACACGCAAAGAAACGCCGGCAAGGCGCCGATCAGGAACATGTACTTCCACGACTGCCCGGCCGGGATGCTCGTGCCTTCGAGGTTGCCCAGGAGGATGGCGATGCTGCCGGCGGTCACATTGCCGACGGCGGAGAGTGCCTGCAGCATTCCGAGGGCGCCGGTGCGGGCCTGTTCCGGCAGGCTGTCGGCCACTAGGGCGACGGAAAGGCCGAACACGCCGCCGACACCCAGGCCGGTGACGAAACGGAAGGCGGCGAAATCAATCCAGCCCTTGGACCAGGCCGACAACCCAGTGCAGACGGAGTAGAGCAGGACGGTCATGGCGAGGGTCTTCGCCCGGCCGATGCGGTCGCCCACCGCCCCGAAGATCAGCCCGCCGGTGGCCCAACCGGCGACGAAGATCGCGGTCGCGTAGCCGCCGTACAGCTTCGGGTCCGCCCCGACAGGCAGGAGCGACTTCATCGCGCCACCGCGCGCCAGCAGAAAGAGCTGCTGGTCAAGGCAGTCAAAGAGCCAGGCGAGGCTGGCCACAGTGAACACAAACCAATGGTGCCGGTTCAGAAGCCGCCACCAAGGCAGCCCGGAGACATTCGGGGACTTCATGGATTGATACGTGTTCGTAGCTTGCGGGAGGGCCGTTCCCGCCGGAAAGCGGAAAGTCGGGAAATGCATGGGCACAATCCCGCACCCGGCTACGGCCAGTGGGTGCGGACGTGTTCACAGATGAGTGCTTTTGCCGATCTCATCGAGAAAGATCGTGCCGCCATCCGCGTCGTGAAAGAGGCCGTTCTTGTCGTTCACCGCGCCGGTGAAGGCGCCCTTGCGATGGCCGAACAGTTCAGATTCCAGCAGGTTCTCGGGCAGGGCGGAGCAGTTGATCGGGATGAACGCCCCCTGGGCGCGGCGCGAATTGTAATGCAGCGCCCGGGCGATCAGCTCCTTGCCGGTGCCGCTCTGGCCGAGGATCAGCACGGTCGAATCCGTGTCGGCGACGCGTTCGACCATGCGGAACACTGCCTGCATCGGCTCGCTCGCGCCGATGATCTGGGTAAACTGGTACTTTTTCTTCAGCTCCTTCCGCAGCTGCGTGTTTTCGGCGACAACCTGGGTGTGGTTCAGCGCGCGGTGGACGCATAGCTTCAGCTCTTCCAGCTTGAAGGGTTTCTCGAGGTAGTCGAAGCAGCCCAGCCGCATCGCCTCGACCGCGCTCTCCACGGTGCCGAAGCCGGTGATCATGATGACCACCGGGGGCGGGGTCAGGGCGCGAGCCTTCTGCACGATTTCCAATCCGTGGGGCTTGGTCTTGTCGAGGTACAGGTCGGTGATGACCAGGTCCGGCTGCCGGGCCACGAGCGCATCCACAACCCCGTTGAAGTTCGTGAACGGAAAGACCTCGTGCCCCTCGTTGCGCAGCACTTCGGTGACGATCTGCACCATCGTCAGCTCGTCGTCCACGAGAAGTATCTTGGCCATGTTGTGCCGAGGCTAGCGGTGGGCCTTGGCGGGAAGAAAGGGTAAAGCGATCAGGGAGGGCTGACTCCAAGGACGTCATTTTTGACATTGGTACCCGCGCGTGAAATCAGGCATTCGTCCCCGCAGCGAATATGTGCGGCATCATTGGTTACGTCGGCAAACGGCAGGCCTCTCCCATCCTCCTCGAAGGATTGCGGCGGCTGGAATATCGCGGCTACGACAGCGCCGGCGTGGCGGTGATCGGCGCGGACACGCTGGTCACTCGCAAGCGCAAGGGGAAGATCGAGGAGGGCCTGGGCACGCTGCTCGGCCAGTCACCCGTGGCCGGCCATTGCGGGATTGGCCATACCCGCTGGGCGACCCACGGTCCGCCCAGTGACGAGAATTCGCATCCGCATCTGGACCGGGCCAGCCGGGTCGCGGTGGTTCACAATGGCGTCATTGAGAACTACGACCGGATCAAGGAGCGGTTGGTGGCCGCCGGGCACCATTTCCATTCCGCCACGGACACCGAGGTTCTGGCCCACCTGATTGGCGAGCATCTTGCCCGGCTGACGTCCGTGCCGGAGGGCACCCACCCGCTGGCCGCGGCCGTGGCCAATGCCTTGCGTGAGGTCATTGGCACGTACGGCATCGCCGTCGTCGCGGTGGATTATCCCGGCACCATCGTCGGGGCGCGGCGCGGTTCGCCGCTGCTGATCGGGGTTGGAGAAGGGGAGAACTACCTGGCTTCCGATGCCGCCGCCGTCGTCGCGCACACGCGACAGGTCGTCTATCTCAACGACTACGATGTCGTGACGCTCACGGCGGATGACTTCGCCGTGACCAACCTGGGCACCGAGACCGCCAAGGTGCAGATCACGCGCCTGGAATTCGATGCCGAGGCGGCCGAGCGCGGGCCTTACCCGCACTTCATGCTCAAGGAGATCTTCGAGCAGCCCCAGACCGTGCGGAACGCCCTGCGTGGGCGGGTCGATCTGGAGGAGGCCACCGCGAAGTTCGGCGGCCTGAACATGACGACGGCCGAACTGCGCGCCGTGGACCGCGTGGTCATCGCCGCGTGTGGCACGAGCTGGCATGCGGCGCTCGTGGGCGAATATCTCCTCGAGGAATTTGCCCACCTGCCATGCGAGGTCGAGTACGCCAGCGAATTCCGCTACCGCAACGCGCCGCTCGACAAGCACACGCTGCTGCTCGTCATCACCCAGTCCGGTGAGACCGCTGACACACTCGCGGGGCTGCGCGAGGCGAAGCGGCGCGGCCACAAGGCCCTCGCCATCTGCAATGTCGTGGGCTCGACCATCGCGCGCGAGGCGGATGGCGGCATCTACCTGCACGCCGGCCCGGAGATCGGGGTGGCCAGCACCAAGGCCTTCACCTCGCAGGTGACCGCGCTCACACTGCTGGCGCTGCTGATGGGGCGCATCCGCATGCTCTCCCATCCGCGCGGCAACCAACTGCTGCGGGCGCTGGAGGCCATCCCGGACCAGATCCAGCGCATTCTCGACCAGAACGAGCGCATCCGGCAGATCGCCCTCAAGTATGCGGCCGCCGAAGACTTCTTCTTCATCGGCCGGCAGTACAATTTCCCGGTCGCGCTCGAGGGCGCGCTGAAGCTGAAGGAAATCTCGTACATTCATGCCGAGGGGTATCCGGCTGCCGAGATGAAGCACGGCCCCATCGCCATGATTGACGAACGTACGCCCACGGTCGTCCTTGCGCCAAACGACGCGCTTTACGACAAGACGCAGAGCAACCTGCAGGAGATCAAGGCGCGCAAGGGACCGATCATCGTCATCGCCACCGAGGGCAACACCCGCATCGCGGAGGCGGCGGACGACATCCTGTACGTGCCCGCGACGCTGGACCCGCTGTATCCGCTCTTGAACGTGATCCCATTGCAGCTGCTGGCGTATCACATCGCCGTCGCCCGCGGCTGCGACGTGGACAAACCGCGTAATCTCGCGAAGAGCGTGACGGTGGAGTGATCCGGCAAGGGATTGGTTGTGGTCCCGAAAAGCAAAAGCCCCGGTCTTGCGACCGGGGCTTTTCGTAAAACAGACGCTGCTTACTTGACGCTGCTTACTTGGCGCTGCCCGCGCGGCGGCGGAGCAGGGCGAAGGTCGCCAGCCCGCCCGCGAAGATGGCGGCGTAGGCGCCCGGTTCGGGAACTGGGCTGACTTGGGAGAAGCTCGTGCCAATGGCCAGGTTGTCGATCGCGATGACGCCGGGGGCACCGGTGGCCCCAGAGACGCCCTCACGGAGGTCGAAGGCCGTGAGGTCCGCCTGGGTGCCGACGGCATCCGTGGCCGTGACACTGGTGCTCGCGCTGGAAGCCGGGTTCACCCAGAGGGTGGTCTGTTTGGCGATGAGGTCGTAGCGAACGACGACATGGTAGGTGGTGTTCAGCGAGAGATCCTGCTGGAATTCCATGCTGTTGGCGATGCTCCAGTTGGCGTTGGCGACGGTGATGCGGAACTTGCCGGCAGCGGCCCCATCAATGTCGGCCCCGATGCGGCCAAAAAGGCTGCTCGTGCTGGTCGTCGAATTGCTGAAGACGGCGAAGTAGGAGCCGGCGGTGTTGGTGGGCAGCGCCGACCAGGTGGCGTCGAAGCCCACATAGGCCACCGTGTTGCCGGTCGTGCTGAAGGTGCCGCCAATGGCGCGGCTGACGTCCACCTTGCCAGTGGTGATATCCCCTTGATTGATGATGGCTGCACCGTTGGACACCTGGAACTTGGTGGCAGTGTCGGGGCCGTAAGCGACCCAATTGCCACCGGAGACAGTGGTAATGTTTCCGTCCGAATAGCTGAAGCTATCGGTGAGCAATTGTGCCTGCGTGGCCGTGGCTCCGGCCAAGGCCAGCGAGGCTAGCAGTGAATGCTTGAATATGGTGTTCATTTTTAAATGGAGCAGAGCGGCAGTATCCTAAGCAATACCCATGCCCTTTGGAAGCAGTACTTTGGTTTAGTTGTTTAAATGTAACTTGCTTATTATTAGCTGGTTGCGTGCACATGCTCCAATGTCCTTTGCATTTTTCCCAAGCGGGATACGCTTCGGTCGTGCGTATCCAAAACATCTTCCCCGGGAGTTTTTACGTCACCGATGGCGAGCACAGCCTGCTGGCTGGCTGCCCGCCCGAGATCGTCAAGGTTCTCCTCCGCGAGAAGCTGAGTCCGCCCCAGCATATCCTCCTGCCTGATGTGCCGGTCAGCCATGGCGAGTCACAGGTGGCCGTGGAATTCCCCCTCTACTACCACCTGTTTTGTGGCAAGGTGCAACCGGGGGAATTGCCTCTGAACCTGTTGGGCAACGCCCGCCGGGTCAAAGCCGCGGCAGACCTGCTGGAATTGACGCTTTTTGGACCGGACGAGGAGCAGATGGCGCAATGGGGGCTGCCGGAGGATCGGGCCCGGACCCTGGCGCGCGAAACCCGGTGGTTCCAGCTCAAGGACGCGCACGGCAAGGCGCTGCCATTTGATGCCCTGATCAGCCGCACGGTGGTGGGCGACGAAACGGCGGACCTGGGCTGGATACGCATCAAACGCCTGCGGACCAACGTTTTCCTGCTGGAGCTGGCGGGCTGTGACCCGCAGGAGCTGGAACTGACGCCGGAGTGCGACCAGGCTCCGCCCTATCCGGTGCCGTTTGATCTGGTGCCTTCCGCCATGGTGAAAATGGGTGTGGAAGTGCTGGGCGGGGCCACGGGTTTCAGCACCACCCAGGCTTCCTGCGGGTTGGCCCTCTGCTTCAACGGCCAGTACCTCCTCGTGGATGCGATCCCGTATCTCTACCACCACATGCGGGCGCGGGGCATTTCGCGGAACCAGGTTCAGGGGCTGTTCCTGACCCACATCCACGACGACCACTGCAACCTCGTCTCGTTCCTCCTCTACAACCGCCGAGTCCGAGTGCTGACCACGCCGCTGATCTATCACATGATGCTGCGGAAGCTGTCGCTCACGCTGGACCGCTCGGAGGAAAGCCTGCAGGAGTATTTCATCTTCATTCCGCTGAATCCTGACGAGGAGACCAACTTCTTCGGCCTGCGCATCACCCCGCACTATTCCAGCCACTCGATTCCCACCATCGGGGCACGCTTTGAGACCGCCCACGACGGCGTGGATTACCGGGTCCTGCTTACCGGAGATACTCAGTCGATGAGCGATCTGCGCCGGATGCAGAAGTCAGGCGTGATCAACCAGGAGCGGTTCCAGGAAGTGTCGGACGCGTATCGCCGGCCGGCCCAGCTGCTGATTGCGGACGGCGGGGAAGGCAAAATCCACGGCGACCCCGCCGATGCGCTCGATTCGCCCGCCGAGCGCATCGTGTTCATGCACACCGACAAGCTGCCGGATGCGTTCGACTCCCATTTCACCAGCGCCTCCGCCGGGAAGCGCTTCGTGCTGCTGCCGGGCGAGACGGACTATTACCTGACCCGCACGATCGAGTTCCTGCTGGAGTACTTTCCGGAAATGCCGCCGATGTGGATTTCCAACCTCCTGGCGAACCAGCGGGTGATCAAATACAACGCGGGCGACATCATCATCCGCGAGGGGGCAAAGAGCGATGGCCGGGTGTACATGCTGCTGACCGGGCATGCTTCCATCGTGCATCACGACGGACGGCAGAAGTTTCACCTGGCCCAGATGGAGGCCGGCGAGATCATCGGTGAGATGTCGATCATCATGGGGCAGGGGGTCCGCAATGCCTCGGTGGTCGCGCTCAGTCCTGTCATTGCGACCGCCTTTTCCGAGGCGGCGTTCCGCGAGTACGTCCATCACCAGAACATCGAGGGCAAGCTGAAGCGCCTCTGGCAGCATCGGGAGCTGCTCCAGTCGCTGCCGTACCTGCGGCCCCTCCAGCAGCCGATCATCCGGGAGCTGGCCCGGCTCGTCAGCCTGGAGCACCTGCCCGCCCGCACGGGTCCGCGACCCCTGAAGTCGGTGTGCGATCCCTTCAGCCTGGTGCTGCCGCTGGCGGTGGAACTGACCCTCAACCGGGATGGCAAGCTGGTCACGGTGCCGGCGCAGTCCGCCCCGATCCTCTGCACTCCGAGCACCACCCTGGTGTCCGAGGTCGAGTTCCAGTATCTTCTGCTGGGGGTGGAACAGGCATCCGACCTCCGTTCGCGCACGCCGGCGTTCCGCTTTCTCTGGGAGGAAATGCTCGGAATGCCGCTGCCCAACCGGGTCCGGTTCTGAGACGAGGCCATGAACTCCGCAGAGGGAAATGCCAGCCACCGCATGCTTTCATTGCATCTACCTGAACTCCCGGCTTGAACCTGTGCACGCCTTGCGGCGAAGTTTGGGCATTCTGATTAGCGAATGAATCTCGGCGACATCCTTACCACCCAGCAAATCGTGCCGGAGCTCAGGGCCACCAACCGGTGGGAGGCCATCGATGAACTCATTGGCACGCTCGTGCTGGCGGGCAAGATCACGCCGCCGGACCGCGAGGCCGTCACCGCCGTGGTGAAGAAGCGCGAGCAGTCCATGAGCACGGGCATCGGGTTCGGCATCGGCATTCCGCACGCGAGCACCGAGCTGATCGGGGAGGTCGTGGCGGCCTTTGGCCGGAGCAAGGCCGGCGTGAACTTCGACGCGCTCGACAACCAGCCGGTTCACCTCGTCACCCTGTTCCTCGTGCCGCAGGGGCAGTTCCAGAAGCACCTGCACACGCTGGCCGGCATCGCCAAGGTGCTGCGCAAGGAGGATTTCCTGAAGGCCCTGGAGGCCGCCGCCGATGCCGAGGCGATGATGGCCGTCATCCGTCAGTTCTCCACCAAGCCCTGAATTCGCCGCGCCGCCGCGCCGGCCGTTCCTGAAGGTCGCGGCCATCGCCGCGACCGTTTTCTTTTTACCGTGCTCCATCTCACCCTCGAATCCCGACTCCGCGCCGCCGTCACCGTCGTCCTGCCCGACGCCAGCACCGCGAACGTATTGGTGCGTCCGGCGGCGGACGCCAAGTTCGGCGACTACCAGAGCAACGCCCTGATGACCCTGGCCAAGGAGCGCAAGGTCAACCCGCGCCAGCTCGCCACGGACGTGGTCGCCCAACTCGACGTGTCGGACATCTGCGAAAAGGTGGAGATTGCCGGGCCGGGTTTCCTGAACTTCCGCCTCAAACCGGAGGCCTTGGCGGGCGTGCTGGCGGCGGCGGCGCGGGGCGAGCACCTGTTTTTCGCGCGAGCTACGGCGGAGACCTTGCGCACGGTCGTGATCGACTTCTCGTCGCCCAATGTCGCGAAGCCGATGCACGTCGGTCACATCCGCTCGACCATCCTGGGCGATTCGCTGGCGCGCACACTGCGGTTGCTGGGCCATCGGGTGATCACCGATAATCATATCGGTGACTGGGGCACGCAGTTCGGCATGCTGCTCATCGGTTGGAAAACCCTGATGGATCGCGCGGCCTTGGATCGCGATCCCATCGCGGAGCTGGAGCGCATCTACAAGGCGGTCAACGCCGCCTGCAAGGAGACGCCGGCAACCCTCGAATCCGCCCGCGCCGAGCTGGTGAAGCTGCAGTCCGGCGGTGCCGAGAACCTGGCCATCTGGCACGAGATGATCCGGCTGTCGCAGGTGCAGTTCGATGCGATCTACGGCCGGCTGGGCGTGAAGTTTGATCACACGCTCGGCGAGAGCTTTTACAATCCGTGGCTCAAGACTCTGGTCGAGGAACTCGTGGCCAAGGGGCTCGCCCGCGAAAGCGAGGGGGCGATCGCGGTCTTTTCCGACGGCACGCTGCCGCCAAAGACTGATCCGCTGCGGGTGCAAAACCGTGAGGGCGAATGGGTAGACGATCCGTTGCTCATCCAGAAGAGCGACGGGGCCTCAAACTACGCCACCACCGACCTCGCGACCCTCGACTACCGCCTCAAGGAATGGCAGGCGACCGAGATCGTGTATGTCGTCGGCGCACCGCAGCAGCCGCATTTCAACAAGCTGTTTCGCGTCTTCCGCCGCTGGCAGCCCGAGGCCGCCGCGAAGGTGAAGCTGCTGCACGCGTGGTTCGGCTCGATCCTCGGTGACGATGGGAAACCTTTCAAAACCCGCAGCGGCGACACGGTGAAGCTGGCCGATCTGCTTGATGAAGCGGAGGAACGCGCGTTCAAGGTGGTCGCGGAAAAGCGCCCCGATCTGGACGCCGCTTCGCAGAAGGAGATCGCCCGCAAGGTCGGTCTCGGCGCGGTGAAGTATCAGGACCTGCTCTCCAACCGGCAGAGCGACTACGTGTTTTCCTGGGACAAGATGCTCGCGCTCACCGGCAACACGGCCGTGTACGTGCAGTACCAGTTCACGCGTGCGAACAAAGTGGTCCGCGACTCGGGGATGGATCAACAAGCGTCGCTTGCCGATGGCCAGCTGGTCCTGGGCGATCCCGCCGAGTTCACCCTCGCCAAGCATCTGCTGAACTTTGGGCTGACCCTGGAAGCCGCCGCCGATGATTGCCGGCCCAACTTCCTTGTGAACTACCTCTATGAGCTGGCGACGCTGTACTCGCGGTTTTACGACCAGTGTCCGGTGCTCAAGGCTGCCGAACCCGCCCGCACCACGCGCGTCGTGCTCTGCGACCTCACCGCGCGCGTGCTTCGTCAGGGCCTCGACTGTCTGGGGATTGAAGCTCCCGAGGTGATGTAGGCGTTTCACCTGGGTCGGAGTTTCCGGCGCATCCCGGCGTGGTACTGATCACCAACGTCTATCGCAACCTGCTCCGGCAGTGAACCGAGCTGTGATTGATCAGAATGGCCTATCAAAGAACGGTTGAGTCTGGACGCCGGTCCGGAAGCTCCTCTATACGTGAAAGAGCGGCGTTCTATCGCCGCTAGAAACATGAGGTTGCTTATCCGTCATTTCATCCTCGGGCTGCTGCTCAACATAGGTTGGATCTCCGTTTCCGCCCAGGTGCAGCAGCGCTGGCATCTGCGCGTGACGGAGCCGAATCCAAGTGACACGTTAGGATCGAACAATTCCGGCCATTCCCTCGACGCCATGGCGCTGGATGGGGATGGGAACGTCTTTCTGGCCGGCCAAATAATGGGGTTTTCTGGGGGAGCGTATGTGACGAAAAGCAGTGGTGCAGGCCAAGTGCTGTGGGAAAAGCACCTGGGCCCCGTCCAGATGGATTCGCTCGTTGTGAACGCGTCCGGAAACGCCTTTGTGAGTCTCCATACCATAACCGATGAGGTAAACTCCGTTTCGTTGGTGAAACTGGACCCGGCGGGAAACCAAGTTTGGCGGGCTGAGCCGGAAACAAACACCGTTGGTTTAGCGCACATCAGTTCCTTGGTACAAAACTCGCAGGGCGAGCTTTTCTGGCTGACCTTGCTGGCGATCCCGGACCCCGGTGGCGATGTCGGCAAAACCGCTTACCCATGGATTGTTTCCAAATTCAGCGAAGATGGCCGGCGACTCTGGCGAACGGAACTCCCAGACGGGCATATGGCCTTTGGGGATGGAGGTCTTCTGGATTCGCTGGCAGCGGGGCCGGACGGTGGGGTGGTCATCGCCGGTTTCCGTTGCACGCGGCTGAACTTCGACGGGACGGTTCGCTGGACAGTTTTGCCGCCGATCAAGCCCGGCGAATCCGACTCGATTTTTTCCACGGCTGCGGTGGGCGTATCCGGTGCAGTTCTGGCCGGCGGCGAGTTCATTTCGCCCGAGGGGAAGACAACCCAGGCCGGTTGGCCCGGGCAACACAACCGGACGGTCGGCTACATCCCCGGGCAAGGTTTCCTCACCAGCGTAGGAGAGGCTATCTGGTGCATTGATGATCAGGGGCAGGAGCGCTGGCACATCTGGCTCGGCAATGTGTTCGCAAGTTCGCCGCACGGTGATGCAGGAACCATGGCCCTTGCGTTCCCACCCTCGGGCGATGGCTGGTTTGTCTTTGCGCAGGGCGATTACTATGGCGGCCTGTTCATATGGCGTTTTGAAAATGACGGACGTCTCCGCTGGCGCCAACGAGTCTCTGATCTGGGCTCGGATCAGGTGCGCTTGGCGGCGGCGGCGGATGGGACACTGGTCGCGGCTGTTGGCCGGTACGATTCCTACGGCTATTCCCTGCCGGCCGAAGTGTTCAGTTTTGCGATTGAGGAGGATCCGGCGGCACCTCGGGTCACGAGCTCGCCTGCGGCGGCCGATTGGGATGGCGTCACACCCCTGACCCTGTCCGTTGAGGCAGTCGGCGAGGCGTTGACCTATCAATGGCGGCGCGTGTGGCAGACCTGTGCCGGTGAGACCAACTCGAGCATCACCTCAAGCCAAAGCCGGGCGAATTCACCGAGCCAGGAAGCTATTGGTGCGAAGTCACGAACGCTCACGGGGCTGCGGCGAGCCGAATGGCCAGTGTGACCTTTGCCCGGCCCCGCATGACCGTGGGCCTGACTAACGACTATTTTAGTACCTTCCTGACCCCGTTGAATCCCTCTCCCATTCTTGGTTTTGAATCGGCGAAAGAAATTGACCAGCCCTTCGACGTGAGCACCAACTTGGTGGATTGGACGATCGGGCCCGTGGTGACGAACTGGGTCAAGCGTTACGACGGCCACTTCCTATCCGAAGTCAAACTACCTGTATCCGGTTCGGGAGGGGAATTCTACCGGCTCAGGCCGACTGAAACACCAGCCGGATCAACGCCGGGCAATTCGGTTCCCACCCGATAAAGTAGCATTGATGCCGCGAAGCCCAAAGGAATGGGCTCTATCCGCCGACCTGGCGCTCCGTTTTTCATTGGCCGCCGCCCGCGCCTTTCCCAGCCTGTGCGCATGTCTTCGACCGATGCCTCGCCGTGCCTGCTGCTCGTGGATGGCCATGCCTATGCGTACCGGGCCTTCCATGCCATCCGCTCGCTGAATTCGCCGGATGGCCGCCCCACGAACGCGATCTACGGCTTCGTGAAGATGCTGCAGAAGCTGGAGGCGACCGTGCGGCCGACCCACCGGCTCGTGGTCTGGGATGCCGGCCTCGCCGCCGAACGAATGGCCGCGCTGCCCGACTACAAGGCCAACCGCCCGCCCACGCCCGAGGCGCTCGACGAACAGTTGCCGCAGCTCCAGACCTGGCTGGCCGCCGCCGGCTGGGCGTCGCTGCAGGAAGAGGGGACGGAAGCCGACGACTGGCTGGCCACCTATGCGCGCCGGGCGGAGGTGGCCGGCTGGCGCACGGTGCTTGCAAGTTCCGACAAGGACTTCATGCAGCTCGTGAACGACCGCATCGGCCTCTACAACCCGAACGACAAGTCCGAGAAGATCTGGGGCGCCGCCGATGTGGAGGCGAAGACCGGAGTCCAGCCCGCGCAGATCGTGGACTGGCTCAGCCTCGTCGGTGACAGCGTGGACAACATCCCCGGCGTGAAGGGCGTCGGCCCGAAGACCGCGACCGAGCTGCTGAAGCGATTCGGCACGGTGGAACAACTGGTCGCCCGCGCCGCCGAACTGAAGTCCGAATCCCAGCGCGCCTCGGTGCAGGCGAGCGGCGAGATTCTCCGACGCAACCAGCTCATGATCCGTCTGCGGGACGACCTGGCCGGTGGCCATGCGCTGGAAGCACTCGCGCCGCGCCCGCTGGAGAAACCGGCGCTTCGTGAGATGTACCGCCGCTGGAATTTCCGCAGCCTGCTCGCGGAGCTGGGCGAGGAAGCTCCGCCGCCTCCGGCTGTCTCGGCCTCACCGACGCAGGGCGACCTGTTCGGTTAACAGCCCGTTCAGAGTGCTGTGCAGGTAACAGCCGACGTGAGGAGGCTCTGTATTCCTGAAAATGGAGACCTCTCACCTCGTCTCCTGCCCTTGCTTGACCTTTGAACGCGCTGCCAGTGTGGGGCTGATCCGGTGCGGAGTGAAACCAGGCCGAGATTGATGAGCCAAACCGCCCAGGCTTTTTGCAGCGGGGTTCCGACGGATGCTGCTGGTATTTTCCCTCCTCAAGGCGGGGTTTTAGGAGCACCTTCGTCACACATTTCCCCATGATCTTCCGCATTGCCGAACCCGCCGATTGGGCCGCCGCCCAGCAGACCGGCCATTTTGCCAGTCCCGATCTGGCGGCCGAGGGGTTCATCCATTTCTCGGCCGCTTCCCAGTTGCAGGGCGTTTCTGAGCGTTATTACGCGGGCCGGACGGGGCTATGGTTGCTCGTGGTGGACGAAAGCCGCCTGACGGTCCCGGTACGGTGGGAAAACACGAGCGGCGGCACCGAATTGTTCCCGCACGTCTATGGTCCGGTGCCTCTGGAAGCGGTGGTGGCTCATGCCCCGTTGCAGCGCGAGGCGGATGGCCGGATCGGCTGGCCCGAAGGATGGGGCGGCGGTTCGACGACGCAATGACAGCTCTGCCAAAAGGCCACGGCCACGGTCCACTATACCTCGATTGTGGACAATCAGGTCGTGGCCAAGGTGGACCTGTGCGAGGCCTGTGCGCAGAAAAAGGGCCTGAACGACCCCGCCAGCTTCTCCCTGGCCGACCTGCGGCTGGGTCTGGGCGGTTCAGGTTCGGCCGGCAATCCGCCGCCCCCGCCTTGACTTGGAGTGTTGGGGCGCTGATTTTGCGGCTGCTTTATCATGCAATGCCAAGTCTGCAAAAAGGCCCCCGCCACGGTCCACTACACCTCGATTGTGGATAATCAGGTCAAGAAGGTGGACATGTGCGAGGCGTGTGCCCAGGAAAAGGGCGTGAACGACCCTGCCAGCTTCTCCCTCGCGGACCTGCTGCTGGGCCTGGGCGCGTCCCAAAAGATGGAGGAGGCGTCCACCGCCGCCGGGGGCGACCAGAACTGCCCGCAGTGCGGTTTCACGCAGGCGGATTTCAAGAAGTCGGGCCGGTTGGGCTGCTCGCACTGCTACGAGGTGTTTGCGGACGGCCTGGATGCGCTGCTGAAGGGCATGCACAAGGGCACCCACCACAAGGGCAAGGTGCCGGCCTCCCTGCGTCGGGCGACTGATGTGCGGGCCAAGATGACCAAGCTCGAAGCCGATCTGAAGGCGGCGATCGGCCGCGAAGACTTCGAACTGGCCGCCACCCTGCGCGACGAGATCAAGCAGGCGAAGAAGGCGGAGGCGGAGGTTTGAAACCGCTGATCTGCACTAATAACGACACAATATCCGAACTGTTTTTAGCGCCCTTACTTTTCCGTTTAGCGACGATCAGTGCCGATTAGCGGTTTAGCTTTTTCAATGAACGTTCTCGATTTTCTCATAACGCCGGCCGAGGCGTGCCAGCGCAGCGGGCCGAACGACAAGATCGTCTTCTCCAGCCGTGTCCGGCTCGCCCGCAACCTCAAGGGCGTGCCGTTTCCTGGTCACGCCAAGAAGGCCGACCGGCTGAAGTCCCTCGAAACGCTGGTGCCCGCCGTGTCCGGTTTGCCGCAGATGGGCACGGAGCCCTTCGCCGAGGCGATGGACAAGCTCACGGCGCTCGACAAGCAGATCCTCGTTGAGCGCCACCTCATCAGCCGCGAGCATGCCGCCAAGGGCGTCGGCAGCGGCTTCGTGCTGAACAAAGACGAAACCGTCTGCGTGATGGTGAACGAGGAGGACCATCTGCGGATGCAGGCACTGCGTCCGGGGCTCCAGCTCAAGCAGGCGTGGATGGCAATCGACGGCGTGGATTCGTCGCTGCAGGAGAAGGTGGAGTTCGCCTTCTCCGACCAGTACGGTTTTCTAACCGCGTGCCCCACGAATCTGGGCACGGGCATCCGCGTGAGCGCCATGCTGCATCTGCCCGGCCTTGTGCTCGCGGAGCAGATCAACCAGATCATCCAGGCGGTGAACAAGCTCGGCCTGGCCGTGCGCGGCCTCTATGGCGAGGGCACCGAGGCCTTGGGCAACATTTTCCAGGTCTCCAACCAGATGACCCTGGGCGAGACCGAGGGCGAGATCGTCGAGCGCATCAACAAGGTGCTGCTCCAGATCATCGAGCACGAGGAGAACGCCCGCTTGGCGCAGCTGGAGAAGAAGCCCAAGGTGCTCTTCAACCACATCGGCCGGGCCTACGGTGGCCTGTCGCATTCGCACATCATCACGTCGAAAGAGACGATGAACCTCCTCAGCCTGCTGCGGCTGGGGGTTGATCTGGGCATGTTCGGTTCCACGCCGAAATCGCTCGTGGATGAGCTTTTCCTCCTCAGCCAGCCGGGGCATCTCCAGATCGGTCACCCCGAGAAACTGGATGCGGAGGTCCGTGACGCGCTCCGGGCCGAGCTGCTGCGCCAGCGCATGAAGGTGGTGCCGGCCCCGGATCATACCGGGGTGGTGACGAAGGCGGCCTGAGCGCCGAGTGACAACAATGAAGAAGGGCGTGGATTTTTTCCGCGCCTTTTTTCTGCCCAAACCAAACGGGAAGGGCACCGGCGGGCCGGCCGCAGCCAAAGCGCCGTATCAACGACGCCGGATCGTCTGACGATTAAGGTCGGAACAATCCCGGGAAACTTGAGCGCCAATATTCCGTGGCGGCTTCCGATGATCGCTTAATTTTATCTTGAAAACGCCGAAGAATTTTTGACGTCGCGCCCCAAGGTGCCCACATTGCCCGTGTCTGTAACAGTCGGTTAACGTAACGGACACAGCCAGCCAAGACGGTTCATTGCTATGAGCGAAGAGAACATGAACAACTTCACGCCCCGCGCGCAGCAGGTCCTCGCACTTGCACGCAAGGAGGCGGACCGCTTCAACCACAATTTCGTGGGCACGGAGCACCTGCTGCTCGGGCTGATCAAGCTCGGCCAGGGTGTCGCCGTGAACGTGCTCCAGCGCATGGGGCTCGACCTCGAAAACGTGCGCCAGGAAGTGGAGAAGGAAGTCCGCGGCGGTGCCGAGGGCAAGGTCAGCGGCAACATCCCCTACACGCCCCGCGTGAAGAAGGTGCTGTCGCTCGCCGCCAAGGAGGCCAAGGCGCTCAACCACACCTACGTCGGCACCGAACACATCCTGCTCGGCCTGCTGCGTGAGGGCGACGGTGTCGCCGCGAAGGTGCTGAAGAACCTCGACGTGGACATCGAGCTTTGCCGGCAGGAGATCCTCAAGGAGTTCGACCTGGGCTTCCAGCAGAACGAGGGCGAGGAGGCGCCGCCTTCCGAAAACCCCAGCGAACCGGTGAAGGCCGGTGGGGTGGCCAAGGGCGAGAACGGCAAGAAGGAACTCAAGACACCCGCGCTCAAGGCCTTTGGGCGCGACCTGACTGAACTCGCCAAGAAGGGCGAGATGGACCCGGTCATCGGTCGTACGAGCGAGATCGAACGGGTGATCCAAATTCTCTGCCGCCGGACCAAGAACAATCCTGTCCTCCTCGGCGAGGCGGGCGTGGGCAAGACGGCCATTGTCGAAGGGCTCGCCCAGGAAATCTCCCGGGGCGGGGTGCCGGAGATTCTCGCGAATAAGCGCGTTATCACGCTCGATCTGGCGCTGATGGTCGCGGGCACGAAGTATCGCGGCCAGTTCGAGGAGCGCATCAAAGCGGTGATGGACGAGATCCGGAAGGCCAAGAACGTCATCCTTTTCATCGACGAGCTGCACACCATCGTTGGTGCCGGTTCGGCCGAGGGCACGATGGACGCCTCGAACATTTTCAAGCCGGCCCTCAGCCGTGGCGAACTCCAGATCGTTGGTGCCACGACGATCAACGAGTACCGCAAGTACATCGAGAAGGACTCCGCGCTGGAGCGCCGCTTCCAGACCGTGAAGGTCGAGCCGCCCAACATTGAAGATGCGATCACGATCCTCAACGGCCTGAAGCCGAAGTACGAGGAGCACCACAAGGCCGAGTTCTCAGCGGAGGCGATCAATGCCTGCGTGCGGCTCAGCGACCGCTATATCACCGCCCGTTTCCTGCCGGACAAGGCCATCGACGTGATGGACGAGGCCGGCTCCAAGGCCCGCATCGGAGCATTGCAGCGCCCGCCCAACGTCAAGGACGTCGAGGCCGAGATCGAGGTTCTGAAGACGCGCAAGGAACAGGCGATCAAGGATCAGGACTTCGAAGGGGCCGCCCAGTTGCGCGACCAGGAAAAGGCCGCCAAGGAGCGGCTGGAAAAGACCCTTGCCGAATGGAAAACCGCGAAGGACGAGCGCCGGGTCAAGGTCTCCGAGGACGACATCATGCAGGTGGTCGCCAAGTGGACCGGCATTCCGCTGCAGCGCATGGGCCAGGACGAGACCCAGAAGCTGCTCATGGTCGAGAAGGAGCTGTCGAAGGTTGTCATCGGCCAGAGAGATGCCGGTGGAGCCCTGGCCAAGGCGCTCCGTCGCGCTCGGGCCGACCTCAAGGACCCGAAGCGCCCGATCGGCTGCTTCGCGCTGCTGGGGCCGACCGGTGTCGGCAAGACCCTGCTCGCCCGCACGCTGGCCGAGCAGATGTTCGGCTCGGTGCAGAACCTCATCCAGCTCGACATGAGCGAGTACATGGAGAAGTTCACCGTGAGCCGGCTCATCGGTTCGCCGCCCGGCTATGTCGGGTACGAGGAGGGCGGCCAGCTCACCGAGAAGGTGCGTCGCCAGCCCTATTCCGTCGTGCTCTTCGACGAGATCGAGAAGGCTCATCCTGACGTCATGAACATGCTCCTCCAGATCCTGGAGGAGGGCAAACTGACGGACTCGCTCGGCCGCACGATCGATTTCCGCAACACGATCATCCTGCTCACGTCGAACGTCGGCTCGGAGGTGCTGCGCAAGACCAACACGCTCGGCTTTGCCAAGCAGAGCGACACCACCGATTACGAGACGATGCGCGGCCGGACGCTGGAAGAGGCCAAGAAGGCCTTCCGGCCCGAGTTCCTCAACCGGCTCGACGACATCATCGTCTTCCGTACGCTGGGCAAGCCGGAGCTCGTGCAGATCCTCGAGCTCGAGGTGAAGAAGGTGCTCGAACGCATGGCCCGCAAGAACGTGGTGGTGACGCTCGACGACAAGGCGAAGGACCTGCTCATCGAGAAGGGTTTCGATCCGCAGTACGGCGCCCGGCCGATGCGCCGCGCCGTCGAGAAGTACCTCGAAGATCCGTTGGCGGAGGAAATCCTGCGCGGCTCGCTCTCGGACGGCCAGCCGGTCGCGGTGAGCGCCGACAAGGACAAGCTCACGTTCGCGCAGCAGAACACCGTTGTCTCCGGCCAGGCTCCGGTCGCGAACTGAGTCCGGAAGTTTTCACAGGCGCCGTCCTTCGGGACGGCGCCTTTTTTCTGGGGCTCACTTCCCGCCGCCGGCCGCCCGCAGCTTGCGTTGCAGGTCACGGATGGCCCGGTAGCCGATGAGCTTCACGCCATCACGCTCCAGTTGGGCCCTGAGTTCGGCGTCATGGGTGAAGGCCTCGAATTCCGCCGAGCGGATCGCCCAGCTCCCGGTCACGGCCTTCAGCTCGTCCGTGGGTTTGCCGGCGTGGATGAAGAGTTCGGTGATGCCGGGCTTCAGGTTCGCGAGCCGCTTCAGCCACACGGGCTTCACGTCGGCGGCATCCTTGTACTTCACATCGAACACAAAATCGTCGGTGAACAGGATGCCCTTGGCGGCGAACTTCGCGCGCCAGCCGGGCTGGCCGTTCTGTTCAAAGGTCTCCTGCGAGGCCATGCGCACGGGCAGGTCGAACTCGACGGCCAGTTGCAGGTACTTCTCCAGGTAATCGGGACGGTATTGCAGCACTCCCATGTGCGAGTCGAGGTGCGTCACATCCACACCGGCTGCGAGCGCTTTCTGGATCTGCGCCCGGGCCTCGCGATAAGCCTCTTCAGGAGTGGCCTTGGCATAGACCTGCGGCGTCTCGTGCCAGAAGTAGCCGTCCGGGTCGATCAGGCCGGGCACCTCGGCGCGCGGCGCGACCGGGCCCCAGCGATACGTCTGCCATTCGCTCGTCTGGCAGAGGTGGAGGCCGAAATCCTTCTCCGGATGCGCCTTGGCGTAGTTCGCGATCTCCAGGAACCAGGGGCAGGGGACCATGATCGTGGAACCTGTCATCACGCCCTGTTCCAACGCCTCGATGGTGGCGAAATTGGCCGTGTGGCACATGCCCGAGTCGTCGCCATTCACGATCAGCAGCTTGTCCGTGGCGCGGTAGCCCAGGCGTTCGGCGAGGGTGGGCTCGGCGCTGGCAAGGGTCAGTGACAGGGTACCGACAACGGCGGCGGCGAGGAGTTTCAGCATGCCGCTGATTTATCAGCGGTCGTGAACGATGGGAACGGCCAAGTTCGGCTAATCCACCGAGTCCCAGCGCGCGGATGCGAGCGACGCGCGCATGCCGGTGTAAAGGCCGGCCACGAGGATCGTCTCGGCCAGCACGAACCACCAAAACCAGCCGCCGGACCAGGCCCAGGTGGCGAGCCCCGAAATGACGACGGACACCAGCATGACGCCGATCATGGCGATCCCACGGCCGGCGGATTTCGCCTCCTCGGAGGGCATTGAAAGGGGGACGGCATTTCCGCCGAGGCAGGGCGCCATGGCGTAGATCGGCAGGGCGATGATGCCCGGAAGCATCAGGGGCAGATGCGACCTTTCGCCCGGCAGGAACCACGCCACGAGGCCGAAAATGATCCACGCCGGCACCGCCAAAAACAGCAGCACAGCCCGCCGGGCGCCATGGCAGAGCGCCGCCGGACCGGCGATCGGCGCGATGCGGAAAATGTCCGCCGCCTGCCATTGCTGGGAGAATTTCACGATGCTCAGGGCCAGCAGCGGAATCATTCCGAGATAACCGCCGGCGAACGCCAGGCCAAATCCGTCGAAGGCACCGGCCGGTGCGCCGGCGCTTTGGCCGCGATTTTGAAAGAGGAGCACAAAAGGCAGCATGAGCATCGGTGCCAGGCCTGGATAGAGGCGCAGTTTCACGTCCCGGTCGCGCATCATATACGCGGTCGTGAGCACGAACGAACCGCGAGACACGGAATCGCGCAGCCACCAGCTCAGCGGCGGCACACTCACCAGCACATCCAGCCAGCGGCGGCGTGTTCCTCTCGGGGATCGTCGCGACACGGTCTCACCCAGGGCTTGCAGGCCGGTTTCGTAATCGCGTGCCAGCTTGCCGAAGGCGAGCCACATCACCGTGGCGGTGGCAATCAGGCCGGCGGCGGCAAGCAACCAGGAACTGCCGGTGCCGCGACCCGCGATGGCATCATCGAGACCGGCAAACCAGGCGGGGGGCAGTAGGGCGACCCACCATGAATCGCTGCTGAACTTGGGTGTTCCTCCGGGTCGAAACAGCAGGCGCGGAACGACCTGGCCGCCGATGACCACGACGACCGAAACCAGCACCTGCATTGTGGTCATCAGGCCGTCCAGCCGCTCCCGGCCAAACCAGCGGAGACAGAGCTGATAAACCAGCACCACCGAGCCCGTGCAGAACAAGGCCGCCAGCACCGTGGAAAGCGCGTGGGCCATCGGGAAAAGCCAGCCTCCCTCCGCGCTGAAAGTGCCAACCAGCAGACCGGCCAGATTGAACGCGCCCGCCAGCCACAGGGAGACCTGGACGAGCACTCCGATTTTTGCCCAGAGCAGCGCCCGCGCGGTTACTGGCCGGTGCATCAGGATGTCGGCCTCTTCCTTGTTGAACAGCACCTCACCGGCGGACGACGCGACGAACATCCCCAGGAAGACCAGCGTCATGGAGTGGAGATAGACGGACAGTACAAACACCGGCTGCCCATGGAAGGCCAGCGCGATCAGGCCGAACGCCGCGTAAACGACCAGCGTCAGTGCCAGTTTTGAGCCGACCGATTTTGGGGTTGCTTCCTTGCGCAGCCCGCGCGAACTTCGCCCGCGCAGGAACAGCGTGAGGAAGAGCCGCCGCAAGGTTTTCTCCGGTGAAAGCGCCGGGTTCAGGACGGGCGGCTTCGCGTCCGGGGGCGGGTTCATGGGCGGAAGGTTTTCGCGAAGTCCTCGGCGCGGCGCTCCATTTCCGCACCGCCGGTCAGCTGCGTGAACAGCTTCTCCAGCGTTCCCGACTGGTGCGTGGCCACCAGCTCATCCGGCCGTCCGTCCAGCAGCAGGCGGCCCTTGTCGATGATGATGACGCGGTCGCACACGCGCTCCACCACGTCGAGGATGTGCGAGCTGTAAACGATGGTCTTGCCCTCGCGCGCGAGGGTCTGGATGAGCGCCTTGAAGCCGACCGCCGCATTCGCGTCCAGGCCGTCGAGCGGCTCGTCGAAAAAGACCACCGGCGGATTGTGCAGCAGCGCGGCGGTGATCACGACCTTGCGCCGCATGCCCTTCGAGTAGGCGCCCAGCAGCTTGTCCGTCAGGGTCTCGAAACTCAGGTCGAAGAACGAGATGAACTGCCGGATGCGGAGCAGTGCCGAGTCTCGCGGAATGGCATAAAGGGCGGCGACCATTTCGAGGTATTCGAGACCGGTCAGGGATTCAAACACCGCTCCGGAATCCGGCACAAAACCAACGTGGCGTTTCACCTCGAGCGGTTCCCGGAGCAGATCAAATCCGCACACGGTCGCCGTGCCGGCCGAGGGCGTGACCATGCCGGTCAGCATCTTCAGGGTGGTGGATTTTCCCGCGCCGTTGGGTCCGAGAAACCCGACGATCTGTCCGGCCGGGATCTCAAAGGTCAGGGAATCCACCGCCGTCTGGGCGCCGTAGCGTTTGGTCAGCTGCTGGAGGGAAATCATGGGCTTCGTCTCGTTGGCGCGGTCCGAAGGGGCGGGCGGCGTCGCGGCTGGCCGGCGTTGCCAGGCATCCCTCAGTCAGTGCGGACGGACGATTAAGCCCGCCTACTCGTAACGCAACGCCTGAATGGGATCGAGGCTGGCGGCCTTGAAGGCGGGGATGAGGCCGGCGAGGATGCCGACGAAGGCGCTGAAGGCCACGCCCACGAGCATGGCCGCCGGCGTAATGATGGGTGTGTTGGCCGAGGGCGTGAGCGCCTGCAGCACCTGCACAAAGCCATAGCTGGCACCCACCCCGAGCACCGCGCCCACGAGCGAGACCACGACGCTCTCCACGAGAATCTGCGTGAAGATGTCGAAGCCGGTGGCCCCGATCGCCTTGCAGGTGCCGATCTCGCGGATGCGCTCGTTGATGCTGGCCAGCATGATGTTCATGATGCCAATGCCACCGACCAGGAGGCTGATGGCCGCGATGATGCCACCGCTCAGCCGGGCATTCTGGATCTGCTTGTTGATGTTCTCGAGCTGGTTTTCCTGCGTCTGGAAGGTGAAATCCTCGATGCCGCGGTGGGTGATGAGCAGGACATTACGGGCCTGCTGGATGGCCGGTTCCAGCATGTCGAGGCTGGCGACCTTGATGTCGATATCGGTCAGGCGCGGATCAGGCACGCCGTTCAGGTCGCCCACGGCACGGAACTTCACCCAGGCGGTGTTCAGCGGGATGTAAATGGTGTTGTTCTTCGACCAGAAGGCCCAGCCGCCCTTGCGGCCCCAACCCGTCTGCCGTTTCGGTCCCGACTTCTGCTTGTTGCCCTCCTTGGCGATCCGGGCCTTTTCCTTGATCTCCGCCTCGCTCATGTACTGCATGAACATGCCGATGATCGTGAATGGCTGGCCATTGATCAGGATTTCTTCGCCGATGGGGATGATCTCGTGGCCGACCTCCTCGGGCTTGCCGAACAGCTCATCGCGGATGCCGGTGCCGATGACGCAGACGCTGCGGGCCTCCTCCTCGTCGATCGCATTGAAAAAGCGCCCGTGCGCGAGCGTGTGGAGGTTCATGTCGAGCACGGCCGGCCACGCGCCCATCAGCACGGCGGGACGGGTGCGCTTTTCGCCCCGGGTGGCGGTGGCATCCTCGATTTCCATCGCCGGGGAAACGAGCCGGATGAGCGGCGCGCTGCGCCGAAGGGCCTCGACATCCAGCATGGTGCGACCGGGGGCCTGGTCGGCGAGGTGATCCTGCCAGTCGGGCACGTCCTGGATGCGCAGCAGCACCTTGTCCACGCCGCCCATGGCGACCATGGTCTCCTTCATGCCGTTTTCCATGCCCTTGATGATGGCCGCCATGCCCACCAGCGACGCCACGCCCAGGATGATCCCGAGCATGGTCAGCAGGCTCCGGAACTTGTGCGTCCAGATTTCCTTCAGACCAATGATGATGGTGTTGAGGAGATTCATGCGGCGACCGGCGCGGCCCTCCGTTGACGTGGCGGCTTAGTCATAGCGGAGGGATTGGATGACGTTCATGCGGGCCGCCTTGAGGGCGGGGATGAGACCGGCCAGGACCCCGATGATCAGACTGGCGCCGAAGGCGAACGCCATGGAACCGATTGTGATGATGGGGGCGTTGTCCGTCGGCGTGAACGAGACGATCAGGTGGATCAGGCCGTAGCTGGTGACCAGCCCGGTCAGGCCGCCGACAAAGGCGATGACGGTGCTCTCGACGACGATCTGCGTGAAGATGTCGAGCCCGCCCGCGCCGACGGCCTTGCGGATGCCGATCTCGCGGATGCGTTCGCTGATGCTGGCGAGCATGATGTTCATGATGCCGATGCCGCCGACGAGCAGGCTGATGCCGGCGATGAGCCCGCCGCTGAGCCTGGCATTGTGGATGAACGTGTTGATCTGTTCCGCCCAGTCCTCCTGCGTGCGCAGGGTGAAATCCTCGATGCCACGATGGCGCACCATCATGATGTTACGGATCTCGGTGAGTGCGAGGTCCAGCTTGGAGATGTCGCGGATCTTGATCTCCATCTCGCTGAGCCGCGGTTCCGGCGGCAGATTGGTCTGGCCGGAGCGCAGCTTGATCCAGGCGCTGTTGAGCGGCAGGTACACGGTGTTGTTCTTCATCCGGAAGGCGAAGCTGCCGCCACGGTTGCCATTCCAGCCACGGCTGCGTTTCGGTCCGCTGACCCGGTTGGTCAGGCCCAGCGCGCGTTTCTGCGCCTCCTCGGCCAGGCGCACTTCACGGATTTTGCGGTCCTGCTCGCTCTCGTAATGCTGGAACATCCCGATGATCGTGAAGGGCGAGCCGCCGATGTTCATCGTCTGGCCGACGGGATTGATGTCCTGCCCGGTCTCCTCGGGGCTGCCAAAGAGTCCGTCGCGCACGCCGGTGCCGATGACGCAGACGCTGCGGGCCAGTTCGTCGTCGTACGCGGTGAACATGCGGCCATGCTCGATGGTGTGTTCCATGATCTGGGCCTGCACCGGCCACACGCCGGCGATGTTCCAGGTGCGGTAAACCTTGCCGTTGGCGCTCAGGGTCGGCTGGGGTTCGAGCCGCATTTCGGGTGAGACCGTGAGCACCTCCGGAGCGCTGCGCTGGAGCGCATACACGTCGCTCAGGGTCACGCCAGTGGCAAAGTCGCGCAGGTTGCGCTGTTCGACCGGCACGGGCTGTGCCTCGATACGGACCTTCTCCACGCCACCAACGGCAATGAGCGCTTCCCGGGAACCGCGCTCCATGCCTTCCACCAGCGCGCTCATGGCGATGAGGGAGGACACGCCGAGGATAATCCCGAGCATGGTCAGCAGGCTCCGGAACTTGTGCGCCCAGATTTCCTTCAGGCCAACGACGATGGCGTTGAACAAACTCATCGTGAAAAGCGCGGAGCGGGGAGCGGGGAGCGAGGAGCCAAAGCGGTCGGCAGCCCAGGGCTGCCGGTGCCGGCGGGAAGGAGCGGGCCGACTTTGAAATGGATCGGGGGACGGTTCATGCGCTGGGAACAACGGGCGCGGTCACCGGCTCCGCGCTCCCCGCCGCCTTCGGCAGCCGGTCGAGGCCGGCCAGCTTGGCATCGACCTTGTCCGCAATCTTGCCGTTGCGGATCTCGATGCGGCGGGGCGTGACGGCGGCGATTTCGGGATTGTGCGTGACGAGAATCACCGTGCGGCCTTCCTGGCTCAGGCGGCGGAAGAGCGCGAGGATGATCTCGCCGGTGTGAGTGTCGAGATTGCCGGTCGGCTCGTCGGCAAAGATGATCTTGGGATCGTTGACCAGCGCGCGGGCGATGGCCACGCGCTGCTGCTGGCCGCCGGAAAGCTGCGAGGGGCGGTTCTTCAGGCGGTTGCTCAGCTCGACCTGTTCCAGCGCCTTCAGGGCCCGCACCCGCCGCTCCCGGCCGCCGATGCCGGAGTAGATCATCGGCAGCTCCACGTTCTGAACGACGTTCAGTTTGGGCAGCAGGTTGAAGAACTGGAACACAAAGCCGATCTTGCGGTTGCGAATGCCGGCCAGCTCGCGGGTGGAGGCCTTTTGGATTTCCGTGCCATCGAGCTTGATCGTGCCCTTGCTCGGCGAATCGAGGCAGCCGAGGATGTGCATCAGCGTGGATTTGCCGCTGCCCGACGGGCCGATGATCGAGCAGAACTCACCGATGCCGATGTCGAGGGTGACATCATCCAGCGCGCGGATCTCCTCACCGCCCAGATGATAGATCTTGCTGACGTTCCGAAGTTCGAGAAGGGCCACGGTAGGTAAAGAGGATCGTGCGGATGCTCGCGGTAATGCCCCTAAAGAGGCGTGGCGGGATGCTCAGAGGCGGGTGACGCCCACCTTCTTGTCGGACTTGATGGCCGTCTTGGTCTTGTCTTCCAACGAGACGACATCACCGGCTTTCAGGCCGCTGGTAACTTCCGCGAAGAAATAGTCGCTGACCCCGATGGTGATGATCCGGCGCACCCAGTCGTCCCCGCTTTTCACGAAGGCGAAGCGCTCCTGCTGCTTGGACTCCTGATTGTACTCCGTAAAGATGGCGGCGAGAGGGGCGGCTACCACGTTGGCCGCGCTGGCCACCGGGATCGAAATGTTGGCGGTCATGCCGGGGCGGACACGGCGGTCCACGTCGCGCAGCAGGATGCGGGCGGCGAAGCCCTTGATGCTGTTCTTGATCGTCGCCTGCGGGGCCAGTCGTTCGACCTTGCCGACAATCTTCAGGCCGGGAACCGCCTCGACGGAAACGTCCACATCCTGATCCATGTGCAGACGGGTGACGTCGGCCTGGTTGATGTGGGCGTTGATGATGAGGTCGTTCAGATTGGCAATCGTGAGCACCTCGGTGCCGGCATTGAAACCGGCCGACCCGCTGACGGCCTGGCCGGCGGAGACTGGACGGGTGAGTACGGTGCAGTCAAAAGGCGCCGTAACGCGGGTCTTAAGAAGCTGGTACTCAATGAGATCGAGCGCCTTTTCGGCATTGTCCAAGCTGTTCTTGCCGAGATCAAACGAGGTCTTGGCGTCGTCAAAGACCTCCTGGGCAACGAGATGGGATTTGAACAGCTCCTCGGCGCGGCGGTAATTGCGTTCGGCCTGTTGCAGTTCGAGCTTGGTGCGCTCGATCGCGTTCTTCTGGGAGGCCTGCTGGATGCGCAGGTCGCGGTCGTCCAGTTGGAACAGCAGTTCGCCACTCTTCACCACGTCACCGACGTCCACGGGCAGCTTGTCGATCTTGCCGTTGACCTCGGGACGGACGCTGACCTGGTCGGCCGGGACGATTTCACCGGCGGCACTGACCGCAAAACTGATGTTTCGCGTCTCCACCGTGGCTTCCGTCGGACGCGCGTTGGCCGCAGCTTCCGCGACCTTGGCGGCCTCCTGCTTCTGCCAGGTTTTCCAGCCGAACCAGCCGCCCCCGGCCAGTACCAGCAATCCCAAAATGGCTCCCAACAATTTCATGCGTGTGACGTGACCCTAGACTAGCGTTAATACGTAGACGTGCAATCTATGTCTGCAACCGGCGTTGTGTCGCAACGGCCGGCCAGGCAATCCTTTCCGGACTGACATGTCGCTTCTGGAATTCATCCCGATTTTGGCCGCCGTGCTGATTCTAGCCCGTTGGGGGGCGGAAAGTTGGCTCGCCCTCCTCAACCGTCGCCATGTGCGGGCCCATGCGGGCGAGGTGCCGGCAGCCTTTCGGGGCACGGTGGATGACGCGACCTATGCGAAATCGGTCGATTATACGCTGGCCCGCTCGCGTTTCGGCCTGGCCGAGGAGGGCTGGGGGACGCTGGTGCTGCTGGCGGTGCTGTTCACCGGACTGCTACCACTGAGTCTGGGTTGGATTCGGGGCCTGTGGGGCAATTCCGCCTGGGCGGACGCGGGCTGGCTGTTCGCGGTGGGGGTGGCGCTGTCGGTGCCGGGGTTGCCCTTTGACTGGTGGGGCCAGTTCCGGCTGGAAGAGCGCTTTGGTTTCAACACCACCACACTGGGAACCTGGCTGCTGGACCGCGTGAAGGGGCTGCTGCTCGGCGTCGTGCTGGGCTATCCGCTGCTGGTACTCATCCTTAAGCTGGTGGGCTGGATGGGGGATCGGTGGTGGGTTTGGGCCTGGCTGGTATTGATGGGCTTCCAACTGGTCATGATGGTCCTGGCGCCGGTGGTGATCCTGCCGCTGTTCAATAAGCTGACGCCGTTGCCGGACGGGCCGCTGCAGGAACGCCTCCTGAAACTGGGTGAGCGCACGGGTTTTTCCGCCAAAACCATCCTGGTGATGGACGGCAGCAAACGTTCCCGCCATTCCAACGCCTTTTTCACCGGCTTCGGCCGTTTCCGGAAGATTGTGCTCTTCGACACGCTGATCTCGCAGCTCAGCGAACCGGAGCTGGAGGCCGTGCTGGCTCATGAGGTCGGCCACTACAAAAAGGGTCATATTCCCAAGATGCTGGCGTGGGCGGCCCTGAGTTCGCTGGTGGCCTTCGCGGTAATCGCGTGGCTGGCGAAGCAGGCGTGGTTTACGGCGGCCTTTGGCTTCCGCGCCGATCAGGGACTGGCGCCTGCACTGCTGCTGTTCGCCCTGCTGAGTGGCACGGTCACCTTCTGGACCTCGCCGCTGATGAACTTCTCGTCCCGCAAGCACGAGTACGAGGCCGACGCCTACGCCGCCCAGGCCATGGGTGAAACCATCTCGCTGAAGGGTGCCCTGCGAAAGCTGACGGAGAAGAACCTGTCCAACCTGACGCCCCATCCGTGGTTCAGCGCGTGGCATTACTCGCATCCGACCCTGCTGGAGCGGGAGACGGCGTTGGAACGGGCTGCGTAGAGGCCGGATGGAGGGACCGAAATTTTTCCAGAAATGTCGGCCCAGAGTTTCAAATCGAAAATAACCCAGCGCTGAAGCGCTGGGTACTCAGGTATCCAGCGGTCGAGTCCCGAAAGGGACGGCAGAATCTGTCGTCCCGCCGGGACTTGTTTCCAATCGGGCGTTCACCCAGCCATGAATGGCTGGGCTATTCTCGAACTCACTTATCCGGAATGGTGATGGTACCGCCCGCCTCGATGGTCATCTTCGCCATTTTCAGGCGCGAATGGACCGTGGCGGTGGGCTGCTGTCCCACCGAGTTGATGTTGTAATCCTCGTCCACCACTTTGACGGGAAACTTTTCACCCTGAAAATACGGTGCCAGATCCGCCTCGGTCGGGGTGGCGTCGTCCCCCTTCTTATGATCCCCGGCCCACACCTGCTTCTGGGTGTCGATGGCGCGCAGGTTCATCACGATGGAATTGTACTTCGAGGAGGACAATGCGTTGGTGATGTTGGGGACGGCGACCATCGCCAGCATGCCGATGATCATGATCACGATCATGATCTCGATGAGGGTGAAGGCCGAGCGACGGGCCGAAGGGCGTACGGAAGGGCGAACTTTCATGGCGATCTCGTTTTGCGGGTCCAACTGGGGACGACAGGAATCAACACCGCCGCCGGGCAAAGGTTGCACGGCGGCTTACGATTCCGGTTTCCGAGGCGCAAAATAGTGCGGATGCCGGCGGTTTCAAACTGCTTTTCTGCGAAGGCCACGGGGTGAGAAAGGGGCAGGGGTGCAGGGGTGCGAGGTAGGTCACTCTTGCTCCCCCCCCCACCCTTTCTCCCCTGCTCCCCTGCTTTCTTTTCCCCTGCTCGTTCATTCCCACCAAGAATGGGGTTGTTTCACCCTTATGGAAGGGCTATTTCCTCCGGCCTTTGATGCGTCCGGGACACGATCGTTTTGCGGCCCGGCTGGCTCCGCTGGCCTGGCGGATCTGGCTGGCAATTGGCGTGGCAGCGACGCTGGCCGGCCTCGGCCTTTCCTGGCTGGGGCAGCTGAATGCCTTGGGATATGTCCTGGTGCTCGTGCTTGGTCTGGTTGCCGGTGTGCTGGTCTGGGGGGGGGGATTTCGGGACGGCCGGGTACGGCTGAAACCGCGTTGGCGACGTTTCCGCCGGCCAGCTCCGGCCGGTTTCCTGATCTTGAGCGCGGTCGCCCTGGTTGGCGGCGCACTGTATTCGCCGGTCAACTACGACACGCTCTGGTACCGGCTGCCCCGCGTGCTCCACTGGTTAGGGGAGGGGCGGTGGCACTGGATTCACACGTACGAGCTGCGGTTCAACGTCATCGCCACGGGCATGGAATGGCTCTGGGCCCCGCTCGTCGCCTGGTCGCATTCCGACCGGCTGATCTTCCTGCCCAATTTTGCCGCGTTCCTGCTGTTGCCGGGGGCGGTGTTCAGCCTTTTCACCCGGCTGGGCGTCCGCCCGCGCATGGCGTGGTGGTGGATGTGGCTCCTGCCGGCCGGCTGGGTTTTTGCCATGCAGGCGGGCAGCGCCGCGAACGACTCCTACGCCGCCGTCTATGCGCTGCTGATGGTGGATTTCGCACTGCGCGCCCGCACGAGCGGCCGGGTCACGGAATGGTGGTGGGCGTTGCTGGCCATGGCCCTGCTGACCAACACCAAGCAGAGCAACATGCCGCTCGGACTTCTGTGGCTGATCGCCGCCCTGCCGGGAACAAGGTTGGCCCTGCGCCGGCCGTTTGGCACCCTGGCGGTGACCGTCATGGGGCTGATGGTGTCCGTGATCCCGGTGGTGGTGCAGAATCTCCTGCATACGGGCAACTGGATGGGCTGGTCCCGGGCGGAACAGACATGGGTTCCGCAATATCCTTTGGTCGCCGTGGTGGGAAATTCGTTGCTCGTAACCCTGCACAACCTGTTGCCGCCATTTTTACCGTTCAGCAACCGGTGGAATGCGCTGGCTACGGTGTTCGGGGCCCGGTTTGACCCCTACCTGCGGGGGTTTGAATTTTTTGGGCAGATGCCCAAAGTGTTCGATGAGGCGTCGGCGGGGCTCGGGCCATGTCTCATCATACTGGTTGCCGCCGCCTGGTTTCTGCGGTCAAAGGGCGAAAAGGCGAGCAGCGGGGGAGCTCCGACGTGGCTGAAGTGGTCGATGGCGGCGCTGATGCTGCTGTTCCTGGCGAAGATGGGGTGCCGGCAGCCGGCGCGCTACCTGGCGGCATATTATCCCTTCCTGCTGGTGGTGCTTGTGGCGGGAGGAGTGTCTGCCCGGATCGTTCGGCAACGGTGGTGGCAGTTTGTCGCCCTCGCCTCGGTCGCCTCCTCCATCCTGCTGCTGGCGCTTTCGAAACAGCGCCCCGTGCTGCCGACGCCCGGCTTGAACGGCTGGTTGGCCGGGCACTCGCCGGTGGGCGGCAAATTTTTCGCCCGCTGGCAGACCAAGCTGGAGGACAGCCTTGCACTGGGCGATCGCCTGGTGCCGTTTCAACCCTGGCTCAAGGATACCAAAGTCGTTGGCTATGCTGCCTATACGATCGGCGAGCTGAAGCTGTGGGAACCCTACGGCAGCCGTCGGGTGGTGCATGTGCTCAATGCAGATTCGCCCGCCCAGCTTCGCGCCCAGGGAATCCGCTGGCTGGTGGTCGATGACATGGCCGCCGTCGTTGCCGGTGATCACGATGGGCTGGATTGGGCGGCCCGGCATGAAGCCACCGTGGTGACGGCCTACCCCTTGAGCCCGGCCGAGGCCGCCGACCGCCGGATTCGTGGCGAGGTGCTGGACCTCGAGGCGCTGGCCTATCAAAAAGTAAAGCCCGGACAAAAATTGCCTCAGGATAATCTGTATCTGCTGGAGCTGAAGCCCGGCCCATGATTGAGGAATGGTGGGCCAGGCGCTCTCTGCTGTGACCCGACGCTACGGCCAAAATGATGCGGAGTGAAAGCCGAGCGCATTCTTTGTCCCCTCACTCTGGCCCTTACCCCCATTTACTTGTCCGGAATCGTGATCACGCCGTCCGCCTCGATGGTCGCGGTGGACATCTTGATGCGGGTGGGGGTGGTGGCGGTGGGTGGCTGGCCGACCGGGTTGATGTGGTAGGTTTCGCCCAAGACTGCCGGCGGGAACCGGCCGTTCTGAAAATAGGGGAAAGATTGGCTTCGGTTGGCGTTTCGTTGTCCGCCTTCTTGCCCGTTGCCGCCCACAGATGCTTCTGGTTGTCGATGACACGGAGGTTTCGGACGATTGCCTTGTACCGAGCTGCAGAAAGGGAATTGCCGAGCTTGGGAATCGCCACCATGGCCAGCAGGCCAATGATAATGGTCACAAGCGTGATCTCGATGCAGGTGAAGCCCGGGCGGCGGGCCAGACGGCGGGCTTTCATCGAGATGTGGTTTTAGCGGTCCAAACAGGGACACTGTGAATCAACACCACCGCCGGGCAACGGTTGCACGGTGGGGCAAATTGAACTGCCAATTGGTAACACGGCTTGAAACTGGCCTCGGGGCACGATTACGTTCGCCGTCTGCATGTCCGACGAGATTGAACTGACCATCGTGATGCCCTGCCTCAATGAGGCGGAGACGCTTGCCCGTTGCATTGAGAAGGCGCACGCGGGACTGGCCAAGGCAGGCGTCAAGGGAGAGGTGCTCATCGCGGACAACGGCAGCACCGACGGGTCCATCGAAATCGCCGAGCGGCTGGGTGCCCGCGTGGAGCATGTGAAGGCCAAGGGTTACGGCAATGCGCTGCGCGGCGGCTTTGCGGCGGCCCGAGGCAAGTGGCTCATGATGGGCGACTCGGACGACAGCTACGATTTTTCCAATATCAGCGGCTTTGTCACCAAGCTCCGCGAGGGGTACGAGCTCGTGATGGGCTGCCGGCTGCCCAGCGGCGGTGGCACCATCGCTCCGGGGGCGATGCCGTGGAAGAACCGCTGGCTGGGCAATCCCACGCTGTCTTTTTTGGGCCGGCTGTTTTTCAAGACGCCCATCCATGATTTTCACTGCGGCATGCGCGCCTTTTCGGCCGCGGCCTGGCGCAAGATGGATATGAAGACGACCGGCATGGAGTTCGCCTCCGAGATGGTCATGAAGGCCACGATCAAGGGCCTGCGGATCACCGAGGTGCCGATCACCCTGTACAAGGACGGGCGCAACCGTCCACCCCACCTGAAGCCGTGGCGCGATGGCTGGCGCCATCTGCGGTTCATGCTGATCTATTCGCCCAAGTGGCTCTTTCTCGTACCGGGAATCGTCCTCTTCCTGCTCGGCGGGCTGGGGATGGCACTGACCTCCTTTCATGCATTCGGGGTGGGTTCGGTCCAGTTCGACGTGGGAACGATGCTCGGGGCCGGTCTGTGGATGGTGCTCGGGGTGCAGCTGGTTTCGCTGGCGTTTTTCACCAAGGTCTTTGCGGTCGGCGAAGGCCTCCTGAATGCCGATCAGGATTTCACGAATTTGTTCCGCCGCTTCAACCTGGAACGGGGGCTGATCGTGGGCCTGCTCACGCTGCTGACCGGGTTAGCCCTGTTCCTGCGGGCGCTGCTCGTCTGGAAACAGGCGCACTTTGGCGTACTGGATTACGCCGACAACCTGCGCCGGCTGATCCCGGCCGCAACGCTTTGCACCATCGGCCTGCAGGTGATGTCCGCCAGCTTCTATCTGAGCGTGCTTGGATTGAAGACCGGCAACCGTACTCCGCCGGGCAGCGAAGGTGCCGGCGCCAGCCGGGTCTGAGGCTGTGCCGAGCTCAGATGGGCGGAGCATTTTCAGCAATAATGCAGCGATGGAAAAAATGGCCCATTGATGAACCGCTTCGTGAGCTGGCAACTGGTGATAGGCGAGCTCCCTTCCCCCTCAACCTAACCCTCTCCCTTGGGGAGAGGGAACGACTGGGTGGCATCACGGGTTTTTGGACAGTGCTTCCGGGCAGTCCAGCGTAAGATTTCTTCGGAAAACAGGCGGCGATTCTCCCTCTCCCCAAGGGAGAGGGCCGGGGTGAGGGGGAAGGGCGTAAACGGACTTTTGTACGGGTGAAAACGATCGAGGCCTGATCGGGAGGCTGATCGAACAGAGTATTAACGGTCTTCTTCAACGGCGACGATTCGGTTGGTGCAGCTATAAAATTTCTGAAAAAGCTCTAAAATGCCCGGCACTTCCTGCATGTGCTCCGAAACGAAAGCGCCGCGTCCAGCCCTGATCTGGGTCTGGCTGCTGGCGTGGCTGCCGGCGCTGGGTTGGATGCTTTCCGCCGTGGGGCAGCTCAACCGGGTGGGCTACGCCATCGGCCTTGTGGTCGCCGTGATCCTCACCGGGCTGCTGTGGCGACCGGGTTTTGCGGCAACCGGCTGGGGCTGCTGGCCTTGGAAACGGCTGCGGCGGCGGTTCGGCCGGCCCTTGCCCTTTTGCTTTCTGGTCACGGTCGCGCTGGGGCTGGTCGGCGGGCTGCTTTATGCCCCCAACAACTATGACGCGCTTTCTTACCGCACGCCGCGTTCCCTGCACTGGCTGGCGGCGGGGCACTGGCACTGGATCGAGACGGTTCATGAGCGTCTCAACACCCGGGCGAGCGGGTTCGAGTGGGCGACGACGCCGCTGCTCGCGTTCACTCACTCCGACCGGTTGTTTTTCCTGCTGAGCTTCGGCTCTTTCCTCCTGTTGCCGGGACTGACCTTCGCGTGGCTGCGCCGCATGGGCGTGGGCGGCCGGGCCGCGTGGAACTGGATGTGGGTCTTTGCCGGCGGCTACTGCTTCGCGCTGCAGGCCGGCGGAATCCAAAATGACCTCTATGGTGTGACGCTGGTACTCGCCGCGCTCGTCTTTGCCCGGCGGGCCAGCATGGGCGGGAGTTGGCTCGACCTCGCCACCTCGGTGCTGTCGGCCGCCCTCTCCACCAACGCCAAGTCCAGCAACCTGCCGCTGCTGCTGCCCTGGGCCGTTGCCATCTGGCCCGCCGGTCGCGGCTGCCTGCGGCGGCCTTTGGCCACGGCGCTGGTTCTGGTGGTGGCGGCGCTCGGTTCGCTGCTGCCGGTGGCGGTGCTCAATCAGCGGCATTGCGGTGACTGGTCTGGCGCGAGCATCGAACCCCTGGCCAAACAGATTTCGCAGCGGGCCTACGCCCCGGCCTACGTCGTTCACAATGCCGCCTTGCTGGTGATTCAGAACCTCGCGCCGCCGGTCTTCCCTTTTGCCGGCCCCTGGAACGCGGCGGTACAACATGTTTTGCCCGAACGCTGGCTGGCCCTGCTGGATGTGGCGGCGGAGGAGGGGCGCAGTTCTTACCGGCTGCGTGAGCTGCCCGGTGACGAACATACCGGACTCGGGCTGGGGGTCACCGCGCTGCTGCTGGTGCAACTGGCGCTTCGCCGACGGCCGGATGACGCCCCGGCGCCGCAACCGTGGTCCATGCGGCTGCTGCGCTGGTCGCCCTGGTTCAGTCTGCTGGTCTATTCGGCGATAGCGGCCATCCAGACCACCTCCCGGATTGCCGCCCCTTATTACGCCCTGCTGCTGCCCACCCTGTTGCCGCGCGGTTCACGCAGCGACATCACGCGCCGGGCCTGGTGGCCGCGCCTCGCGCTGCTGGCCTATGCGTCGACCTTTTTGCTCATGGTGCTGTCACCCTCGCGGCCCCTGTGGCCGGCGGTGCGGGTGCTGGGCGCGTTGCAGGAGCGTTTCCATCATCCGCTCATCGCCCGGGCACTGACCGTCTATCAGGTGTACGGCGACCGCGCCGAGCTGCTGTCGGCGTTGGTCAAACGCCTCGATCATCCGGACGACACGATCGGTTTCATCGCCCAAAACTCGTTGGAAACCTCGCTCTGGAAACCGTTCGGCACACGACGGGTGGTCCACCTGCTGCCCCAGGATGACGCGGCGGCCGTGCGCGCCCGGGGAGCCCAGGCCATCGTGGTGCCGGTGGTGGAAATGGAGGGGATGACGGGCCTTTCCATCACGGATTGGAGCCGGCGGATCGGGGCTGAGCTGGTCGTCGAAGCGGAATTGCGCACCACCGCCAGCCACGAACCCGCCCGTTGGGCATTGTTTCGGTTGAAGCCGCTCTGACATTCAGCCGACCCTGTGTCCGCTCTCGCTTATGACGTTACTGGACCGAATACTGCAGAACTGGCGCGTGGACAAAGCTGCCCGCTTCCTCATTCCCGGCATGAAGGTGCTCGACCTGGGCAGCGCCGACGGGGTGCTGTTTTCGCGCCACGGCGGCTGCGGTCCCGGCAGCATGGGCATCGATCCGGCGCTGGCGGCGGATAGCCGTTCGGCCAACGGTTTTCGGCAGACGCGCGGCTTTTTCCCCCAGGACATGCCCAAGGATGCGGGAGTGTTTGACGCCGTCGTCATGCTGGCGGTGCTGGAGCATTTTCCCAACGACCAGCACGGCGTGCTGGCGAACGGCATCGCGGACTGCCTGCGACCGGGCGGCCTCCTGATCATCACAGTGCCATCAGCCATCGTGGATCACATCCTGAACGTGCTCACGACGCTGCGGCTGGTGCATGGCATGGCTCTGGAAGAGCACCACGGCTACGAGGTGTGCCACACGCCCATGATCTTCAGCCCGCCCCGGTTCTGGCTGCTGAAGCGCCAGAAGTTCCAACTGGGCGTGAACAACCTCTTTGTTTTCGAGCGGACGGCTGAAAACTGAGACCGCTGCTCAGCGGGGAGCGCGGGAATCGTCCACCGCGACCGGATTCAGCCGGCGTCGCTGGTACCACGCGACCCCGACGAGGTCGAAGAGGCCCCGGCCCAGCCGGTTCCAGACTCCGTACTTGCTGACTCCGGCGACACGGGGACGGTGGTTCACGGGAACTTCCCGGCAACGGCTGCCGTTGCCCGCGACGAGGATCGGCAAGAAGCGGTGCAATCCGTTAAAGGGGAACACACCGGTCAGTGAAGACCGCTTGAAGGCGCGCAGGGCGCAGCCCGTATCGGCGAAGTCGTAACGCAGCACGAGCTTGCGCGCGGCCCGGGCCACTCGGGAGGAAACCTTGCGGACAAAGGAGTCCTGCCGGTTCACACGATGGCCACAGACGAAATCCACCTCGCCAAGCAGGGCCAGCATCCGGGGCAGTTCGGCGGGATCGTTCTGGAGGTCGCCGTCCAGCGTGCAGAGCAGGGGGGCGGTCGAGCCGGTCAGGCCGGTCCAGACGGCGGCACTCTGTCCCCGGTTCTTCGTGTGGCGCAGGCCGCGCACATGCGGATCACGGGCTTGGGCGGCCAGGATTTCCGCCCAGGTGCCGTCGGTGCTGCAGTCGTCCACGAGCACCAGCTCCCAAGGGCGCGGTTCGGCGGCAAACAGGCGGGCGATCTCTTCCACGAGCGGCGCGACATTGGCCGACTCGTTAAACATCGGCACGACAATGGCGATTTCAGCAGACACGGTGCCCAGAGGGTAAAACGCAGCGCGGATGGCCGTCGAGCCCGCGCCGTTTCCGGAAAGCGCTGAAAAAACCGGCTAACGACGCTCGGGCGGTATGGTTTTCAGTGTCGCAGCAAACCGCGCGTGGGCTGCGGGGTCCACCGGGCGGTGCTTCATCCGGCTGCTGGCCGGGTCGTGGCCGAGGAAGTTGTCACCCTTCCAGTTGTTCGCCGGGCGGATCGGACGGGGAGTGAAGCCGCCGCCGCAGTTCGGGCAGACATGGTGCAGAATGCCGTCCACGCAGGTGGCGCAGAAGGTGCATTCGTAGGAGCAGATGCGCGCCTCGCTGGATTCGGGTGGCAACGGCCGGTTGCAGTGCTCGCAGGTGGGGCGGATTTCCAACATGTCGAAGCCCGGGAATGCCTGACTACACTTTCCGCCGCAATGCTATGACCATACCATGCAGCTCTTGGGCGAGGATTTTCCGGTCAGCTCCTGGCGGGCGGGCGGTACCAAAGGCGACGCGTCCGCCAATCCAGGCCTTGCCGAGCAGATTCAAAAAGTGCGGGAAGAACGTCATGTCACGCCAGTAGGCCACATCGTCCGCCACCGTGCCCTCGCTCACGGAGTAATCCAGCGCCACCGGGGCCACCACCCAGCCGTTGCCGACGGCAGGTGCCAGGAGCGAAGGGCGGAACGGCAGCACCGTGTCACCGCCGGAGCTGGTGCCTTCGAGAAACATCACCACCGGCACGTTGTCCTCAAGGATGGGCGCGAACTGCCGGGCGACCTCAACCAGGTCACCCTTGCGCTCGCGTTGAAGATAGAGGGTGCCGGCACACTGCGTCAGCCAGCCGATGATGGGCCAGCCACGCACCTCGGCCTTGGAGACGAAGACCATGGGGGCGACGGCCACGAGGGTGACGATGTCGAGATAGCCGAGGTGGTTGGAGCAGAAGAACTGGGCCGCCGGCACCGGGCCGACCGATTCGACGCGCAGATCGAGCACCCGGCACAGGCCTTTGGCATGGCGGTGCGACCATTCCGCCCGCAACCGGTAATTGCGCCGTCCCAGCCTCCTCTCCGCCGGACGCACAGTCAGGCCGAAGTCAATGAGCGCGATCGCGCAGAACCAGAGGAAGTGAAGGAATCGTCCCGCCGCGCGGAACGGGTGTCGCGGCATGCCCTAGGCTCCTAGCAGGCGCCGGGCACCGGGGGGAAGCGCGTCGAGATCCTGCCAGGTGAGGAAGTCGATGGTCTTGAACTCGCGGTCAATCGCGGGCGGACCGCAGATCTTGGAGCCGAAGGAAAGGTAGGCGCGGAGGAGCTTCGGGATTTTGGGGGCTTCCTCGGCCAGCGTCTGCATGTCGCAGTAGAAGGCCGGTCGGGGAAAGGTACGCAGGGCGGGTTCGACCAGGTGCGCGTCGCTCAGTTCAAAGAAGGCCGCCGCCCCGACCGTGGGATCCTGCGAGGTCAGCGAGCTGCAGCCCACGAGATAGCGGCTGCCGTGTTCTTGGGCGTAGGCGATAATGCCCTTCCAGAGCAGTCCGAGCACGAGCAGGTTCCGGTGTTCGCTATGGACGCAGGCACGGCCCAGTTCCACGATCTTTCCGCGGAGCGGTTCGTAGGGTGAGAAATCGAACTCCTGCTCGGAGTAGTAGCCGCAATGACGCGCGGCGGAGAGGCCGGTCTGCAACCGGTAGGTGCCCACGACGTCGCCGGTACGGCGGTCCTCCACCAGCAGATGGTCACAGACCGGATCAAAACGGTCCTCATCCCGCAACGTGGCGAAGGAGCTTTCCAGGCCCTCGTTCAGCTCGAGATTGAACACCAGAAATCGAAGTGCCTGGGCGGCATGGATATCCTCCGCAGAAGTGGCCTGACGCAGCACGTACGGCGATTCCGTAACGGTGCGATTGAGCACGCGCGCACCCATGATGGCGGCGCTGCCCGGCAGATTGGCGGTGAGGCTCCCAGCTAGCATGGCGGATGTCATAGCGGGAGAAGTCTGTCTCGGCAAGTCCCCGCCCGGCACGTCACCTTGCGGTGAAATATGCAACATCGGGGTGACGAGCGGGAATTGGTGGCAGTCCATCCAGGATGAGTCGCGCGGCGGCGGGATTCCTTGCGAAATCAAGAACCGCTCAAAACCACGCTGAGGCGATGGTGTTTGGATTTAACGCAACAAATTCAGAGTCAGCATGATGTGAAGCTCAGTGTTCACCTCCGCCCAAATGGCGGATGTCCCGGGCCTCGTACAGGAAGACGGCATCCTCGGCGACGTTCTTGGCGTGGTCGGCGATGCGTTCCAACGCCTTGCTGATGGCCATGAGGTTCAGGCAGCGGGTGATGGTCGTGGGCTTTTCGATCATGAAGCTCGCCAGTTCCCGGTAGAGCTGCTTGTTGAGCTGATCCACCTCCTTGTCCCGGGGAATGACACTGCGGGCCCGGGCGGTGTCGCCGGTGACGAAGGCGCCGAGCGCATCGTTGAGCATCGCCATCGCCATCGTGGCCATGCGGGGAATGTCCACGTAGGCCTTGAGCTGGGGTTCCTGCGACAGCTCCAGGGAACGGCGGGCGATGGTGGTGGCCTCGTCGCCGACGCGTTCGAGGTCGCGGGAGATCTTCATCGCGCTGGTGATGAGGCGGAGCTGGGTGGCCAGGGGAGCCTTGGCGAGCAGGGCGATGCAGGCGGCATCCACCTGCTGCTCCAGCTGGTCGATGGCGTCATCCTCCTCCTTCACGCGGCGGGCCAGGTCGTCGTCGCGTTCGACGAGCGCCTTGATGGCGTTGTTGACAGCGGCCTCGGCGCGGCTGGCCATGAGCAGCAGACGCTCCTTCAGGGCGGCGAGTTCGATTTCGAAGTGGGACATTGAAGTGACGAGTGGCGAGTGGAGAGTGACGAATTGAGGCGGCTCAGCCGAAGCGGCCGGTGACGTAGTCCTCGGTCTGCTTTTTGGCAGGGTTCGTGAAGATCTTGGAGGTGAGGTCGTACTCGATCAGCTCGCCGATGTAGAAGAACGCCGTGTAATCGGAAATGCGCGTGGCCTGCTGCATGTTGTGCGTGACGATCACGATGGTGAACTCCTTTTTCAACTCGATGATCAGTTCCTCGACCTTGGCGGTGGCGATGGGGTCCAGGGCGCTGGCCGGCTCGTCCATCAGGATGATCTCGGGCCGGATCGCGATGGCGCGGGCGATGCAGAGGCGCTGCTGCTGGCCGCCGGAGAGGCCGAGCGCGCTGGAATTCAGGCGGTCCTTCACCTCGTCCCAGAGCGCCGCACCGCGCAGCGACTTCTCGACCACGGCGTCCACTTCGGATTTGGCCCGCCTGCCCTGGAGGTTCAGCCCGTAGGCGATGTTGTCGTAGATGGACTTCGGGAACGGGTTGCTCCGCTGGAAGACCATGCCGACCCGCTTGCGCAACTCGATGACGTCCACATCCTTGGCGTAGATGTCCTCCCCGCCGATCCGGCACTCGCCGGTGATGCGCACCCCGTCAATGAGGTCGTTCATGCGGTTGAAGCAGCGCAGGTAGGTGGACTTGCCGCAGCCCGAGGGCCCGATGAACGCGGTGACGAGCTTCTCGCGGATCGACAGGTTGATGCCCTTGAGCGCCCGGGAGCTGCCGTAGTAAAGCTCCAGGTTCTTTGTCTCGATGAGCGCCGGCGCGTTGAGGACTTCGGCGGGCGTGACGAGATCGACCGGGTTGGAGGAGAGGGTGATGGCGGCCATGGGAAAGAAAGCGGTTCAGTGTCCGGCCCGCATCGCCTTGCGCATGCGGGCGCGCGCGATGATGCCGACGGCATTCAGGGAAAAGGTGAGGGCCAGCAGCACCAGCACGGTGGCGTAGAGGATCGGCCGGGTCTTCTCGATGTTGTCGGACTGCGTGCTCAGCACAAAGGCGTGATAGCCGAGGTCCATGAACTGGTCCGTGAGACGCGTCGGCAGGTCGGCCATGTAGTAGGCCACGCCCGTGAAGAGGATGGGCGCGACCTCTCCGGCGGCACGGCTCACGGCGAGGATGCCGCCGGTCAGGATGCCGGGAAGGGCGTTGGGCAGCACGATCTTGATGATCGTCTCCAGTTTGGTCGCACCCAGCGCGAGGCTGGCTTCCCGCAGACCGGGCGTGATGGCCTTCAGCGACTCCTCGGTGGCGACAATGACCACGGGCATGGTCATCACGGCAAGGGTGAGCGAGGCCCACAGGATCGACTCGTGTCCCCAGATTGCCGTCGGCGAGTGGAGCAGCAGGTCCATGTTCTTCCCGACGAAGTTGATGAAAAAGCCGAGGCCGAACAGGCCGAAGACAATGGAGGGCACGCCGGCCAGGTTGCCAATGGCGACCCGGATGATCCGGGTGTAAGGCGAACTGGAAGCGGCATATTCCGTGAGATAGACGGCGGTGATCACCCCGATGGGGATCACAAACACCGTCATCACCAGCACGCGGATCGTGGTGCCGATGATCATTGAGAGGACTGCGGCGGATTCCGGCTCGAAGAAATCCTTGCGGGGGATCGTGGAAACGAAGCGCCACGACAGGCCCGGAAGGCCGTTGATGAGGATGTTCGACAGGATGGCCGCGAGAAACAGCAGGATGGCGAGCGTCGCCAGACCGGTCAGGCTCGTGAAAAAGCCCGAGGCCAGGTCGAACTTCTGGCGGATAAAGCGCCGCTTCACCGGATTGGCGGTAGCAGGGGAGGCAGCGGAGTTCATGGCGCAACAGGAAGGGAAAGAGGGTGGCTCATTTGCCAGAACGCCGCTGTTTCAGCCGCTGCATGACGATGTCGCCCAGCAGGTTGGTCGTGAAGGTCACAGCAAACAGCAGCGTGCCGAGCATGAACAGCACGCGGTAATGGTGGCCGCCCTTGACCGCCTCGGCCATCTCCGCCGCGATGGTGGCGGTGAGGCTGCGGGTGGAGTCGAAGATGTTCCAGGAGACGACGCTCGCGTTGCCGCTGGCGATGAGCACCACCATCGTCTCACCGATGCAGCGGCCGAAGCCGAGCACCATCGCGGCAAACACGCCGGGTGCGGCGGCGGGTAGCACGATCTGCCAAGCGGTCTGCCAGCGCGACGCCCCGAGGGCGAGCGCGGCCTGCACGTAGCTGCGGGGCACGCTGGTGAGCGCGTCCTCGGCGATGGAGAAAATGAGCGGCACGGCGGTGAGGCCGAGCGCGATGCCGGCCACGAAGGCATTCAGGCGGTAGCGGTAGCCGAAGAGGTTCTGGAGGAAGCCGGCCAGCACGATGAAGGCAAACGCGCCCATCACCACCGAAGGGATGCCGGAGAGAAACTCAATGCCCGGCTTGATCCACTCCTTCCAGCGCGGCGAGGACAGCTGCGACACATAGAGCGCAGCGGCCAGGGAGAGCGGCACGGCGAAAGCCAGGCCGACCATTGTGGTTTTGAGGGTACCGATCAGCAGGGGGACGAGGTTGTACTTGGGAATCGTCCCGACGGGCTGCCAGATGTATTCGGGCTTGCTGTAGCCGGTCCACTGGAAGGGGTGGAGCATATAGGCCCATTCGGTCGTGTTGACCTTGGCATCCTTGTCGTCCCGGAAGCTGGCCGGCACCTCCTTGGCGGCCTCCTCGCGGATTTCCATCATCGTCTGCAGGGTCTCGTGATCCTTCGATTTCAGTTCCGACGGGGTCATGCCCAGATACTTGGCCAGCTTCGCCGGCGGCACCTTGTCGAGGTCGGTGGACGGGATGACATCCTGCACCAGGGCACTGTCGGTTTCGCCCAGAAACACGGGCAAAGCCTCCCGTCCCACGAACAGGAAGATGAGGAAAACCATCGCGATGGCCGAGAAGCTGACCCCGAAGATGAACTTCTCGGCGAGCCATTCGAGCGGGCGCGCCTTGTGACCGCGATGGATGCCCATCCAGCCGATGGGCCGGCGGGCAATTGGAGTGGCGTGGGGATCGGGCACGACGGGGATTCGGGTTAGGCGGGCACCGGAAAGGCGCACGGAATCGGCATGGGCGGAGACTAAACGGGGTGGAGGCGTTGAACCTACTTACGTTTGGGTTACAACGGCCTCCACCCCTTGGGCGATCGCGGAGGAACTGCGATCAAATTCTGCCTCGGCCGGGTGGAGGGAGGGCGGAGGCCCTCACTCCACGGCGGTGGCGCTCAGTTGGCGCGGAGATTCTTGGGCAACGGGTAATAGCCGACGTCCTTGACGAGCTTCTGACCCTCGTCGCCGCGGATCCACTTGAGGTAGGCGGCGATGTCGCCCTTGTCCAAGGCCGGATTCACATAGACGTAGAGGTAGCGCCAGATCGGGTACTTGCCGGAGAGCACGGTCTCTTCGCTGGGCTCGATGGCTTCCTCACCCTTGACTTTGCTGACCTTGAGATGCTTGGCGCCATTGCCGTAGGCGGCGCCGCCGTAGCCGATGCCGTTCTTGTCCTTGGCGACCGCCTGGAGGACGGCGGCGGTGCCGGGCATGGTCTGCGCGCTGGAGGCGAAGTCCTTGCCCTTGAGCACGTGTTCCTTGAAGAACTCGTAGGTGCCGGAGCTGTTTTCACGGCTGTACACCGTGATCGGGGCGTCCGCGCCGCCGACTTCCTTCCAGTTCTTGATCGCACCGGTGAAGATGCCTTCCAGCTCCTCCACACTGAGCTGGCCGAGGGCATTGTCCGCGTTCACGTAAACACTCAGGCCGTCGAGGGCGACCTTGTACTCCGTGGGGCGCTTGCCGAAGGTTTTCACGCACTGTTCGATCTCCTTGGCCTTGATTTTCCGGGAGGCGTCGGCGAGGTCGGTCGTGCCGTTCTGAAGCGCGGCAAACCCGATGCCCGAGCCGCCGCCGTTCACCTGGATTTTCTGGTCGGCGTGGGCCCCCATGTAAACCTCGGCCCAGCGCTGGGCGAGGACCACGAGGGTGTCGGAACCCTTCACCGTGATGGCACCGGCGGCGAAGGTCTGGGCCGCGGCCAGCAGGCTGGCGGCGGCGAGGAGAAGTTGCTTTTTCATGTTCATTTTCAAGCTAGTGGGTTGGGAAAGCCGCCGCGTGACGAGGGGGTTACGCGGCGGTGACGATTCAGAACTTCCAGTTGAGATCGGCCATGAAATGGCTGGCCGCACTGGTACTGCCTACGGGGTTGGGCTGGACGAGAGTGTTCAGGTAGTAGCTGAACACAAAGGTAAGCGAGTCCGTGACGGAGTACTGGAACTGCACAAAATGTCCCTTGATGTTGGTGCCCCCGCGCCAGCCGGGTCCACCCGTGGTGGCGTTGAAGTAGCCGGAGTAGGTTCCGGCGGTCTGGTAGAAAGCCCCATTGTCGTCATCCACCAACTCATCATACCAGGCATCGGCCTCGAGGCACTGGTAGCGATAGGAAATCTCCCAGTGACCCTTCTCGCCGGCTTTGCCCAAGGTGACGCCCGCCCGGTAGCCCGTGTTGTTATTCGGAGCGCCGGGGTTGTTCATGTACTCGCCTGAGAACTTGACCGGGAAGGCGCCCGTGTACATCGGGAAGCTGTCCAGCTTGTATACGATCGCACCGTCGGCCACGATGGGGTTGTAGTTGTAGGCCAGTTGGTTGACGCCCTTGATGGGCACGCGGGTGTTGCCGTCGTTGACCAGCGGAACCCCGGCGGGGCCGCCAGACAGCACGTACAGGTTGTCCTTGTTGTTCAAGGAGAACACTCCGAGCCCGACCATGGATTCGAGCTTCGGAGTCCATTTCGCCTCCCAGACGAGCTGGGCGCCGGTCAGGAAGGGATCATGGCTAGGCGCGTTCGGGCCGACCGGAGCGGCGCTCCGATCGACCTGGTTCAGCTCATCTAGGGCGAAAATGCCCCCGATGAGCTTGAAGCTGTTCTTCTCGTTGAGCTGGTAGCCCACGAAGGCCTGTGCGCCTTCCGGTTGGTAATCGAGGTCAAACACCATGTTCGAGACCTGGAACTGGTTGTCCATCTTGCCCACCGTCAAGCCGGCGCTCCAGGTGCCGTTGTGGAGCGGGGTCCACTTGGCATAGGCGGTGTCAAAGTATACCCCTTTACGGGTGGCCCCATCCTGCAAGGTGGTGTTGGCGGACAGGGGGTTGCCACCGGTGAAACCCGTGGCGGCGTCGGCGGAGGCCAGTCGGAGCCCGACCTCGAAGTCGTCGGCCATGACGGCGGTGAACGCGAGCCTGACCCGGTAGCGGTAGCGGGTCCGGCCGGTGAAAAGGCCGTTGTCCGAGCTGAAGTTCTCGAGGCGGCCCCGGAAGTCGCCGTTGATCTTGAAGGCGGTGACCCAGTCCGGCATGCCGGTCTTGGCGGCGAATGATTTGGTGAAGTCCTTGTCGGTCTCCTCCCGGAGGCCGTTGCCTTCATCCACGCTCAGGATGCCTTTCTCGACCAGCTTGTCGATCAGGGCATCGGCGGATTGCGCATGGAGTTGTTGGACTCCGAGGGTTGCGCCCGACAGGGCGGCCAGGAGGGCCAGGCGGGGGAGTGTCTGAGGATGTGATTTAGCCATGTGTGAGTGTGTTGTGCGGGCGCACGCTCAAGATGGCCGGTTACGGGCAAACGGCGGAAATGTTACGATTGTGTTACGGAACCGGAATGGCGAAATACCGTAACGCAACCGCGTTGCGGGCGGGAGCGTCAGTGCAGGCTGCCCGTCTGGAAATCGAGCAGGTCGCGGCGCACGTGGTATTCGTACTCCGCCCGGGCCTGGGACAGGGCCGCCGAGGTCCGGTTCAGCTCGGCCTGGTTCAGCTCGATGATGGAGCTGAGCCCCTGATTGAAGCGGGCCTGCGCCAGGTCCAGAGCCGCATTGGAACTCTCGAGCAGGCTGGCCGTCAGGCGGACCTGCTCCCGCGACTGGCCGGCCTCCAACCAGGCCACACGCACATCCCGGATCAGGGTGTTCTCGGCGTCCCGCAACGTTTCGCCGGCGGCCTGGGACTGAAACTCGGCCTCCTTGCGGCGGGCCTCGTACAGGCCGCCGGCAAAGAGCGGCACATTCAGGTTCAGGCCGGCGGCGGCGTACTCGTGGTCAAAGTGGGAATCATGCAGGGGTGCCACGCCGGCCGTGCCGAACGCGCTGAGGGTCGGATATTGCAGTCCGCGCTCGGCCCGGGCGGTGGCGAGGGCGGCGTCACGTTCAAAGCGCAGCCGTACCAGCTCCGGGCGCTGCCGCAGCGCCAGTGCGATTAACGGCTCCGCATCGTCCGGCAGGTTGCCGGGAGCGGGTTCCTCCATCAGGGCGAACTCACCGGGGGTGCGTTGGCCGAGCAGGCTGTCCAGCGTGGCCAGGGCCGATTGCCAATCCTTCTCGGCCTGGCTGGTCAGCAGCCGTGCCTCGTCCATGCCGACCTGGGCAAACCGCACATCCAATTCGGATTTCAACTGGTTCGAGGCGAGGGCGCTGACCTGGTCAAAGAGCAGCTTCCGCTGGTCAAACGTCTTGGCCGCGACCGCCTTCACCGCCCGCGCGGCGAGCGCGGAAAAATAGGCGCCATCGACTTCCAGCAGCAGTTGCGCCCGGGTGGCGGCCACATTGGTGGCGGCGGCCTTGGCCCGCAGTTTGGCGGCATCGGTCAGATTCGCCGTGCGGCCAAAGTCGGTGATGAGCTGCGAAATGCTGGCCCCGACCGCGGCCCGCTCATAGACGGACGGGTTGTTAAGCGCCCCGGCCGCAATGCGCGGGTTGGGCGCACCGTCGTTTCCGACGGCGGTGGCGTTGGCCGAGATAAATGGCAAGAAGCCGGCCCGGTTTTCGATGACCACCTGCCGGGCCGCGAGCGAACGAAGTTCAGCCACGGAGATGCGCGGGTGGGCCGCCAGCACCTGTTTGCGCGCTTCCGTCAGCGTCAGGGGACGCGATGCCTCCGCCGCAACGGAGCGGGTCGGGGCCAGGAGCCAGCCCAGCAGGCAGAGCAGCAGTGACAGACGTTTCATGTGGCAGGCGTGACGGCGGCGGGAAGGTTGGGGGAATGGTCGTGCCGGCGGTACACCAGCAGGTAGGCGGCAGGTACGATGAACACCGTCAGCACAACCGACAGCGCCAGGCCGCCGATGATCGCCAGCGCCAGCGGGGCGTAGGCTTCGCTGCCCGCGCCCAGTTTCAGGGCCATGGGAATCAGGCCGATGAGTGTCGCTAGCGAGGTCATGAGCACCGGCCGCAAGCGTACCCGGCAGGCGGTGACGACCGCCTCCCGCACCGGTTTACCGTCTTCGCGCAGTCGGCGGATGAACTCAACGATGAGGATGCTGTTCGACACCACGATGCCGACCATCATCACGATGCCCATCAGCGACATGACGTTCAGGGTCGTGCCGGTCAGCCAGAGGGTGACCATCACGCCGGCCAGCCCGGTGGGCACGGCCAGCAGGATGAGCAGGGGATCCACGAACGACTGGAACTGCGCGACCAGGATCAGATAGACGAGCACCACCGACAGGATCAGGCCGAGGCCGAAGCTTTTGAACGACGCCTGCATGCCCTGCACCATGCCCCGCACCGTGACGCGCGCGCCTTCGGGCAGCGGGGTGGCGGCGAGGATTTTCTCCACGTCCTTGCGCAGGCGGCCGAGATCCTCGCCCTTCGGGGAGACATAGACGTCGATCACGCGGCGCAACTGATAGTGATCCACCTCCGTCGGGGCATGCATGGGCCGGAGGCTGCTCATCGTGTCCAAGCGGGCGGCGTTGACCGCCTTGCTCGAACGGATGGGAATGGCCTGGAGGTCGGCCAGATTCTTCACGGTGCCCTCGGCATATTGGACGGTCAGCAGGTAATCGTTCCCGCTTTTTGGATCAACCCAGAAGCTCGGCGCAATCATCGCGGCGGAAGTAAGGGCGGTGATGACGTTATTAATGACCTCCTTGGAACTCAGGCCTAGCTGCGCGGCGTGCTCGCGGTCCACCTTCAGCTGCAACGCCGGATAGTCCACATCCTGGGGCACCAGCACGTCGTTCACACCCGGCAGCGCCAGCAGTTTGCGGGCGATCTCGTTGGCCGTGTCGTGCGCCGCCTCCAGATTGGACGCGCTGATCTGGATGTCCACCGGCGCGGGGAGACCAAGGTTGAGCACGGCGTCTACCAGCCCGCCGGTCTGGAAGTAGGCGCTCAATTCGGGCAGCTCCTTGCGGACGCGCGCCCGCACCCGCCGGATATATTCGTTACTGCTGAGCCGGTGCTTCTCCTTAAGGCTGACCTGCACCGTGGAGGTGTGGTGTCCGGAATTGCTCGTGTACATCGCGGAGAAGTCCGGCTGCACACCGATGTTGGCCACGATCACTCCCAGTTCTTCGGGCGGCACTTCCGCCCGGATGATCTTTTCAACGCGCGCGACCAGATCCTCCGACGCCTCGATGCGCGTGCCGGTCGGGGCCTTGAGGTTGATGGTGAACTCACCGGGATCGGTGGCCGGAAAATACGAAAGCCCGATGAATGGAACCAGACCGAGGCTGAGCACAAACACGCCGGTGATCCTCAGGGCTGTGGCCAGGGGCCGGAGCAGCGAACGCTTCAGCAGATGCTCGTAGCGGTCGAGCAGGGCGTGGAACTTGCGGTTGAACCAGGCGTTGAAACCGCGGCCGTGGCCGTCGTCGTCCTCGTGGTCGTGCGCCTTCTTGATAAGTTTCGCACAGAAGAGCGGCACGACCGTCAGCGCCACGACATAGGAGGCGAAGAGCGAGATGACGACGGTCAGCGCCAGCGCGGTGAACAGAAACTTGCTGACGCCGTAAAGGAAGGTCACCGGGAAGAACACCACGACAGTGGTCAGCGTGGCCGCCAGGACCGGCAGGGCCACCTCACGGCCACCCTTTTCCGCCGCGACCTCCGGCGTCTCGCCCAGCTCGAGATGGCGGAAGATGTTCTCGAGCACGACCACCGAGTTGTCGATGAGCCGCGAAAAGGCGAGGGCCAGTCCGCCCAGAACCATCGTGTTTACCGTGCCGCCGCCGAGCGAGAGCACGAAAAACGTGGCCAGCGCCGAGAGCGGGATGGAGAGGAACACCGCCAGCGTGGCCCGCGGGCTGCCGAGGAAGAGAAGGATCATCGCCCCCGTGAGCGCGAGGCCGATCGCGCCCTCATGAACCAGGTTCTCGATGGCGTTGCGGACGAAAATCGACTGGTCGAACAGCACTTTCGCCACGAGCTGTTTCGGCGTGTCCACGAGGTTGGCGACGCGCTCCTTGATGCCGTCCACCACGGCGATCGTGTTGGCGTTGCCGCCCTGCTTGAGCACGGGCAGATAGACCGAGCGCTGACCGTCCACGCGGACCACGTTGTTCTGGATCTGCGCCGAATCCTTCGCCTCGCCGACATCGGCCACCAGCACGGAGGAGTTGCCCACGGTCTTCAGCGGCAGCCGGTTGATCTCGTCGATCGTGTCGAGCTGGCTGTTGGAATAGAGGTTGTAGTCGTAAGGTCCGATGCGGACGTCGCCAGCGGGCAGGATGAGGTTGGAGTCGTTCACCGAGCGCACCACGTCCATCACGCTGAGCTGGTGCGCTTCCAGCTTCAGCGGGTCCACATAGACCATGATCTGGCGGTACTTGCCCCCGAAGGGCTGCGGTACCGAGGCCCCGGGGACATTCGCGACCTGGTTACGGACAGCGTACTGGCCGACGTCGCGCAGCTGCGTCTCGTTGAGCCCGTCGCCCTTGAGCGTGATGAGGCACACCGGCAGGCTCGACGCGTCAAACTTGAGCACCACGGGTGGCAAGGTGCCGGGCGGGAGCCGCCGAAGGTTGGCCGAGGCGAGGTTGGCGATGGTGCTGACGGCGGAGTCCGCATTCACGCCGGGCTGGAAATACACCTTGATGAGGCTCACACCGTAGAGCGAACGCGACTCGATGTGGTCAATGCCGCTGGCCAGCGTGAAGAAACGTTCGAAACGTCCGGTGATGTCGTTCTCGATCTGTTCCGGCGGCATGCCCGAATAGAAGGTCGCCACCACCACGACCGGGATGTTGATGGGCGGGAACAGGTCCACCGGCATCCGCACCAGGCTCGACAGCCCGATCACAGCCGTCAGCAGGCAGGCGACGATGATGAAATAGGGATAGCGGATCGAAAAGCGGGACATGGCGTAGGTCGGATCAGGTGCCGTGGGTGGCGAGGCGGGCGCGGGCCGTCACCGCTTCACGCAGTTTCGGCAGGGTGACATTGTCATCGGCGCACAACGCCAGGATGCGGCGCTCATGCTCCAGGAACCGTTCCGCCGCCGCCGGCAGTCGGTCCCCGATCCCGGCCGGGATCTGCAGCACCCCGTGAGCATCCCCGTGAAGCCAGTCCCCGGGCTGAATCTTCAGGCCACCGACCTCGACTGGGGCACCCACCTCCACGATGTGCGAGTAGGAGTGGGAGACCACCGTTCCGGCGGCGAACAAGGGGAACCCGGCCGCGCCGGTCGCCGGCAGATCACGCACGCTGCCGTTCGTGACCGCGCCCACGCAGCCCAGCTTGCGCAGGATCGCGCAGTGAATCTCCCCGAGAAAGGCGCCGGCACCCGCCGGTGTATCCACGTCCCTGATCACGACCACGCGCGGTGTCGGCACGCTGAGAATGTGGTTCCACCAGTCCGTGTGTTCGGGATTGGGGCCACCTTCGACCGATGGTCCCGAGCAGCGGATGGAGACGGTGACCGCGTGGCCGACCATGGGCGCGAGCTGCGGGAAGAGGCAGCGGACCGAGGAGTTGCAATAGCCCTCGTTGCGCAGGCGGACAGCGAAGCTCTCCACGGCGTTCGACAGCGTGCAGGTGTCGAACTTGCGAAGGGCGACCAGCAGCTCGGGTGACATCGTTGGGTTCATAGGGTGTTCACCACGAGCGTGGAGTCCCGGAGCTTGGGCTCCACCTTCTGGCCCGCCTTGACGCGGCCGGCGGCCCCCAGCAGCACGAGTTCGCCCTCCTTCAGCCCGCTGAGAATCTCGGTCTGGGCCGGGGTTTCGAGACCCGTCTGGACGACGCGTTCCGCCACGACGCCATCGGCTCCCACCGTCAGCACCGAGACGCTTTGCCGCCGGTTGACCGCGTCAATGGGCACCACCAGGACCTGATGCCGCTGCTCGGTCTGGAGCACTGCCGAGGCATACATGCCCGGGACCAGCGTCAGGTCGTCGTTGGCGACGTCGGCCTCGACCTGCATGGAGCGGGTCACCATGTTGACCTCGTGGCTGAACCGGGCGATCCGCCCCTCGAGCTTGCGCCCGTCTTCGAGCCGGATCGTCAGCAGATCATTGGTGCGGATCAGGCCGATGTGGCTGACCGAAACCGGAAAGACCAGCCGCAGATGATCCAGCTGCGCGAGCCGCACCAGCGCCTTGGCCTGGCCGCTCGGCGAGGTGCCACCCTGGACCAGGTCGCCGGGATTGGCGTGAAGCTCCGTAACCACACCGTCGAAAGGTGCCAGCAGCCGGGTGTCGGCCTCCTCCGCGAGCAGGCGGTCGAGTTCGGACTGCGCCACCTGCACCTGTTCCTGGGCGGCGGTCGCGGCGGCGGCCGCAGCGCGCTCTTTCGAGCTGGCGGCATCAAGATCCTGTGGGATCACCAGCTTCGGCTGGGACTGGGCCACGGCCTGCAGCCGGGTGTACGCCAGATGGACCTCCTCATACGCGATGCGGGCGCGCTGGCTGTCCGCTTCGCTGCGCCGCAGGGAGGCGTGGGCGCGGGCGAGATCTTCCTTGAGCAGCGGGATGTCCAGCTCGGCGAGGACCTGGCCAGCCTTCACCCGGTCACCGATGTCCACGTCCAGCGCGCGGACGAAGCCGGCGACACGCGCGTGCAGATCCACCGCAAAGTGCGGCTGGAACTCCGCCGCAAAGACGAGTTCCCGCGCGAGATCACTGCGGGTCACTTTCGCCGCCGCCACCACGGGGCGGGAAGACTCCGTGGCCTCGGCCGAATGATGGCCGCAACCGCTGGACAAGAGTGCGGCCGCAGCCGCCAGACCGGCCAGGGCGCGGAAGCTGAAGCGGCGATAGAGGGGAGGTGGCATGGAAAAGTGATTCAGGTGGGAAGGGCGTTGGTGGCCAGCGGGAGATGCACGCGGAAGGAGCTGCCCCGGCCCTCCGTGCTCTCCACCTCGACCCGGCCGTGGTGCGCGGTGCAGATGGCCTTGACGATGGAAAGGCCGATGCCGGCCCCGCCGAGTTCGCGCGTGCGGGCCTTGTCCACGCGGAAAAAGCGGTCAAAGACATGCGGCACCGCCTCGGTCGGGATGCCCATGCCATTGTCGGCCACCTCGCACACCGCCTCGCCATTGCGCGCCGTGACCGACAGTTTCACGGCCCCGCCGTCGGGCGTGTATTTGATGGCGTTGTCGAGCAGGTTGACGATGACCTGCTTCAGCCGGGCACGGTCGCCGGCGACGAATACCGGGGCGGGCGTTTCGCAGGTGATGGTGAGGTGCTTGTCCTCGGCGAGCAGGCACATCTGCTCGGCGGTTGTCGCGGTCAGCTTGGCGAAGTCGAACTGCGCCATCTCGGCCTGTGCCTGGCCGGCATCCAGGCGCGAGAGGGCAAAAAGATTTTCCACAATGCGGGCCAGCCGCGCGACTTCCTCCAGCAGGTTGTCCACGGTCTCCCGCTGATCGGGCCCCAGCCCATCGCGCCTGACCATCACCTCCAGTTCGCCGCGCAGGATGGTCAGGGGCGTCCGGAGTTCATGGGAGGCGTCGGCCAGAAAGCGGCGGTTGTGCTGGAAGGCGTCATCGAGGCGCTCGATCATCCGGTTGAGCGCCTGCGAAAGATGGGCGAACTCGTCGCCCGTGGCCGGCACCCGCAGGCGTTCGCCGAGATTCTGCGAGGTGATCCGCTCGGCGCTGTGGATGATTTCCTCGACGGGGCGCAGCGCCCGGCGCACCAGCAGAAAACCGCCACTGAGCGCCACCACGACGACCACGACAAACCCCAACCCCAGCGAGACCAGCAGTCGGCGCAGCTCGGTGAGCGCCGGAGCGAAAGATTCACCGGTCTCCACCAGCCAGTCCGGCCCGGCGGCGACAGTCACCAGGATGACCACGGCCCCGTCCGCCAGTTCGGCCTTGCGGATACCGGGCTGTCGCAATGGGGCGGGAATCTGGGCGGGGCTGAAGCTCAGGTCGCTGGGTGGCCCGGATTGATAGAGTACCGCGCCGTCCGGCTTCGTGATCCGGATGAACCGGCTGCTGGCCTCGGGAGCAAAGCTCGCGTTGATCTCGTCCGCCAGGGGGCGGCTGTTGCCGTTGCCCGTTCGCCGCACCAGGCTGACGATGCGATTGGCCCGGAGGTTCACGGAGGTCGTAAGGTTGCTCTCGAGGTACTGCCGCAGCCCGAAATAGAGCGCCACGCCGGTCGCAACGAAGGCGACGATCAGCCAGAGCGCATACCAGCGCATCAGGCGAAACCGCAGGGAATGGGTGTTCACTCGCCCTCCTCCCGGTCGGTAAGGCAATAGCCCGAGCCGCGCACGGTGCGGATGAGCTTTCGCTCGAACGACTCATCCACCTTCGAGCGCAGGTGCCGCACGTACACGTCCACGATGTTGGTCAGGCCTTCGAAGCTTTCGTCCCAGACGTGCTCGATGATCATCGTGCGGCTCAGCACCCGCCCGGCGTGGGACGCGAGGTATTCCAGGAGCGCATATTCCTTCGAGGTGAGCTCGATGCGTTTCCCGCCGCGCCGGACCTGCTGGGTCAGACGGTCAATTTCCAGGTCGGCCACATGCAGCGAATGGCTGCGGTTGACGGCGGGCCGGCGCAGCAGCGCCTTCACCCGGACCAGCAGCTCGGCGAAGGCGAAGGGCTTGGTGAGGTAGTCGTCGGCGCCCGCCTCGAAATTCTCCACCTTGTCCGCCGTCGCATCGCGGGCCGTGAGCACCAGCACGGCACAGTTGCCGCCCTTGCGCCGCAGGCGCCGGAGCAGCTCTGTGCCGTTGAGGCCCGGCAGCATGAGGTCGAGAATGATCAGGTCGTAATCGATGCCCGAGGCCATCTCCCAGCCGGTAAGGCCATCGGTGGCCACATCCACCGCGAAACGCTCCGCCCGCAGCCCGCAGGCCACGAAGTCGGCAACTTTCCGCTCATCTTCTATGAGTAATAGACGCATTTGGATTTCGACCGTGTCCATACCGTACAGCCCCTTCGTTAAACGAGGCTGAACGTCTCATTAAAATCCGTTCAGATTCTTCCGTCGGGCCGGGGGGATATGGCAGAACACAAATTGTCCTATGGTGGAAATGACGCGTGGACCGGGGTTCCGGTTAGCGCGCGGCCACACGGGGTGCAGTTTTTATGAAGCCATTCCTCTTTCTGTTTGCCGCCTTCGGCCTGTCCGCAGGCTGCGCCACCTGCGACCAGCACCTGGTGCTGGAACCGGTCGGACCCTCTGCCGAGCCGGCCCCGGTCGCCGGGACCAACGGCTCGCTAATCGTCTATTCCGCCTTTGACGGCCACCTCACAGCGGCCAGCGATGGCGAGCATCAGCGCTACTCCGACTTCCGGCTGCTGGCCGCCGGGGAGAACCAGGCCAAACGCATCCACAATGACTCGGGCACGGTGTGGGAAGGTCCGGTGCCGATCGTCTTGCCACCGGGCCACTACCAAGTCTTGGCTCCGGCGAACGGCTATGGCACGGTAACGGTGCCAGTCGTGATCGCGCCCGGCTTGGTGACGACCATCCATCTCGAAGGCGGTAACCCCTGGCCCGACAAGTCATCCTTCACGGCGGCCAACGCGGTTCATTTGCCGGACGGGCGGATCGTGGGCCTGCGGGCTGCCGCCCAGTGAGCGGGAACCGGCCGCACGTCACTTGAAAGGGCGGCAGAGCCCTTGCCTCAGGGATTTTCGTTGGCGGCTGGGGAAGCGGCGAGCATTTCGGCCTGATGCCGCTGCCGCAGCAGGTCTTCCCAGGCGGCGTACCCGTTGCGCGCCTTGAACAGCTCGTCCGCCGTCGCCGGCCGTCGCGGGGGAGGGGATTTGGCCAGGCTTTCGTCGGACGCGGAAACTACGCTCCCTGCATTTCCGTCTCCGCCCGAACCTCCCGAGGCTTCGAGGGGCAGAGGCGACGCGGAACGTTCGCTGCCTGCCGCATTTCCGTCCGCCACGGCCGCAAGGGGCGACGTCTGTGGGAGCGGAGGTTGGGTGAGAAGGCGCTGACGCTGCACCCGAGAGAGCATGCCATCGTCTTGTCCCGTACCTGCCTGGCGAGCTGGCGAAACACCCGGGTTTCCGAACGTGATCCGGTTTGTCCCGTTGTGATCGGCCACCAACGCCCAGCGTTCCCTGAACTCGACCACCAGCAGCCGGACTCCGTCGCGATCTTCCCCAGAAGTCAGGGAAAAGTATCCGCTGGGCGTGCCGTCCGAGAAGAAGGCCCGGGTTTCGCCGCCAATCCGCGACATGCCGGTGAGCATGAGCGGAGCACCCCAGGCCGTGCCGATGGCAAGGTTCAGGAGGCAAAGGGCTTGGGCCAGGCGGAGCACACCACGGAAGTAGTGCCCGGAGCCGGGCGGTTCAAGTTACGTGCCGGCAACAGAATGGGCTGGCCCAGCGATTTGAAGGCTTGGGCATGACCTTAACCTGCTGTGGTTACGGCCTGCCAACGTATGGCCGGAAACTGCTTTGTGGTGGCGGCAAAGCGCAAGTGGGGTCGTCTCGGACTCCGTAACCTGACGCGGTCCTGAAACACGTGCACACATCATGAAGTATCGTCTGTCCATCGCCCTGATTGCCGCCGCAGCCGCCGTTTCCCGGCTGGCCGCCGCCTCGTTCGGATTCCAAGCCACCAACGTGCCGCCGGATCTGCTGATCGGTTTCCGGCAGACGGGCGGCGTTTCGGAACTGGTCGCGGACCTCGGCCCGGTGTCGCGGTTCTATAACGCGATTCCCGGCACCAATTTTGCCATCGTCGAGTTCACGGCGGCGCAGTTGGGCGATGCCTTCTCGGGTTTGGATTCGGTGGGGTTCGTGGCCTGCGCCTCGATGCGGGTGGACCTTGATCCGGTGCGCCCGCTGCAGACGGTCTGGGCCACGCGCAAGCGCAGCGATCCGGCCACTCAAAGCCTGCCCTGGAACCGCCAGTCCTCCGGCCTGCTCGCCAACTCGGCGACCAAGATTTCCAGCATCGGCAGCGGTACCGCGAGCTTCAGCGGCAGCAACCCGCCGGGACAGGACAACACCGCCACCGCCGTCGTGCTGCCGGCCAGCTATGCCAACGGCTACAGCGCCTATCTTGGGAACGGCAACTTCAAGAGCACCTTCCAGGGCAATGCGGAAAATTTGACCCCGTCGGGCTTTACCGAGGGCGGCGGCATCATCCGGTCCGACCTGTATGAGATCCGTCCGGGCAGCGGGGCCAGCACGTATCTCGGTTACTTCGAGTTCACCGCCACTGGCACGCTCAGCTTCACGGCGGCCGGCGGCTCCGCCCCGGCTCCGGCTCCGACGATCACCACCATCACCCGCGCGGGTGATACCACGACGGTTTCGTTCACCACGGTGGCCGGTGCGCAATACCAGTTGCTCAGCCCGGGAGCGACGCTCACCGGTTCGACCGGCTCCTGGGCACCCAAGGGTGCCCCGGTGACCGGGACGGGCAGCGTGCTTTCGCTGACGGATACCACCTCCGACGCGGCGGCCTTCTACGCGGTGCAGGCCAAACCTTAAGTTTCGCCTTTTTTCAAAAACACACGCCGAACGGGATGACCGTCCGGCGTGTTTCTTTTTGGGACTACCGAAAGAAGGGAGTCAGGCACGGCTCGCGAGCGCCTCGCGATAGCCGGCGGCGTAGGCCTCAAACACCAGCCGGATCTGGTCGCGCACGGAGCGGAAGACCGCCATGATTTCCTCATCCGTGCCCGTGGCGTGTGCAGGATCCACGAAACCCCAGTGATGCCGGTTCACCTGTCCGGGAAAGAGCGGGCATGCCTGGTCCGCGTTGCCACAGACGGTGATGACCGTGTGGATGTCCCGGGTCAGGAACTCGTTCATGTGCTTCGACGTGTGCTGGGAGATGTCCATCCCAATCTCCGCCAGCGCGGCGATGGCCTTGGGATGGACGTAGCCGGCGGGTTTGGATCCCGCGCTGAAGACCTCGAAGAGATCGCCGGCAGCGTGGCGCAGAATTCCCTCGGCCATGTGGCTGCGACAGGAATTGCCGGTGCAGAGGATGAGCACCGCGGGTTTGGCGGGTTGAGAATTCATGGTTTGCGGACGAACGATTTGAAGCTGATGGCCTGCGGAGCGGTCAGCGGAGGCAGGCAGCGAGCTTTCGCCAGACAGTCCGTATGCCGGGTGGTCAGGTGCAGGAGAAGTTCCTCGGGCGACGCCTCGACCGTAGCCAGGGGAAACTGCGTGATGAACTGCAACTCGTGCTCCACATCGACGTCCAGAGCGTCACCCGTGAGCACCCCGGATCTGGACGCCTTTTCGAGCACACCCAGCAGCTTGCCCGCAGTGAGCCGATGCTCCACGTCATCCGCCACCCATAATTGCAAGCGGCAGAGCGTATCCGCGCGCAACGTGCCCCCGCAGTCGATAAACCGCTTCTCGATGTGTGCCACTTCGGTCACGTGGGCATGGGCGGCAACCTTGGTCCCGTCGGGCAGCACGAAACGAAGGGGGCGTTCCGGGTGCTGTGCGAGGTGGGCTTTGAAATCGCTGAGCTTCATCGGGATCACTTTTTGGAAGTTTAGGAGCAGGAAGCGGGTCCGCGTACAGACCGGCAGACGGGCACCGCCAGCAGTGCGCCTAGCAACGGGGCGACCAGATACACCCACAGATGCCCTACATGGCCGCTGACCAGCGCCGGAGCCAGCGAACGCGCCGGATTCATCGATGCGCCGCAGATCGGTCCGGCAAACATCGCCTCCAAAGCAATGATCGCCCCAATGGCGATGCCCGCCGTGATGCCCTTTTCCTTCGCGCCAGTGGAGACGCTGAGAATGGTCAGCATCAGCAGAAAGGTGAGCACCGTTTCGAGGATGAAGCTCTGCGCGTCCGATCCGGTCGGCAGAGTGGCGCCGAGGGTCACATTCAAGGGAAAGAGAACTCTTAGCAGGCCCGTGGCGGCGAAGGCTCCGAGCAGTTGTGCGCCGACATAGCCCGGAACGTCGCGCCACGGAAAGCGTCCAGCGGCCGCGAAGGCCGTGGTCACCGCCGGATTCAGGTGCGCCCCGCTGACATCACCGAAGGTGTGGATCATCGCCAGTACGATCAGCCCGAAGGTCAGCGCAATGCCGACATGGGTGATCGCGCCCCCGGAAACCTGATTGATGACGATTGCGCCGCAGCCTGCGAACACGAGGGCAAAGGTGCCGATAAACTCGGCCAAATGAGGTCTCATTGGGTGGTTCCCTTCCTGGCCGGCGTTCCACAGGCAAAGCCGACGCAACAGGCTCCCTCTTCGCGGAGGGCCAACCGTTCTTTCAGGCGGCGGGCATCCGCTGCCAGCTTGCGGTCAGAGTCCAGGGACGCGGCGAAGAACCCGAACAGTGAATCCAGCAGCCGTTTTGCCTGCGGCGCGATTGCGTAATAGTTCCACTTTCCGAGTTTCCGGGTGGTCACCAACTCCGCTTTACGGATGACCTGGAGATGCGTGGAAAGGGTGGATTGGGTGAGCCTGAGCGCATTGCACAGCTCGCAGACACAAAGCTCGCCGTCCCTCAGCATCGCCAGAATCCGCACCCGGTTCGGGTCGGACAAAGCTTTGGCGGCGGAAACAAGGGGTGTCATCTCGGATTACGTATCGTTGTTTACCGATATGTAATCCAGGGCCCGGCCCATGGCAAGTGTCTTGGAATACAACCATGAACCGGAATACCGTCCATGGGTCCGGCCGGACCGGATGAAATGAAAGCACTCCTGAACCATCGGGCCCATCTGGGCAGCCTGCGACGGCTCGGCCTCTGGCTGCTGCTGGTGACGCCTGTGGCGGTGCTCGCGGGATCGGCGAGCGCCCTCTTTCTATGGTCGCTGGAGCGGGCGACCGCGCTGCGTTTTGAATATCCCTGGCTGCTGTTTTTCCTCCCCCTGGCCGGAGTCGGGATCGTCTGGCTGTACCGGACCTTCGGCGGAAATTCCGAACGGGGCACCAACCTACTGCTGGATGAGATCCACGAACCAGGCGGCGGAGTGCCGGTCCGGATGGCGCCGCTGGTCCTGGTGACCACGCTGCTTACGCATCTGTTTGGCGGATCGGCTGGCCGCGAGGGCACGGCGATCCAAATGGGAGGCGGCCTGGCGGGCGGATTCATCGGGTGGTTTCGCATCGCGGAGCAGCATCGCCGGATGCTGCTGATGGCCGGGGTGGCGGCGGGGTTTGGATCGGTCTTCGGCACACCGCTGGCCGGGGCCGTGTTTGCGATGGAGGTGCTGGCCATCGGCCGCGTGCGCTACGAGTCGCTCGTGCCGTGCCTGCTGGCCGGGCTCATCGGCGACCTGACCTGCTCCGCCTGGGGCATCCACCACACGATCTACCATATCAGCGTCGCGGTGCCGTCCGCCCGCTTTGGGTTTGGACACCTCGATCTGCTGCTGCTCGCCAAGGCGCTGCTGGCCGGGGTGGCGTTTGGTCTCGCCTCGCTGCTGTTTTCCGACCTGGTGCATGCCCTGCAAAGGCAGTTCAAGAAGCGCATCCGTCTGCCCTGGCTCCGGCCGGTCCTTGGCGGTGTAGTGGTGATCGCGTTCACGTACGCTCTGGGCACGCGCTCGTATCTGGGGCTGGGTGTCAGCAGCCCCAATCCCGCCGACGTGAGCATTCTGAGCTGCTTCCACAGCGACGGCGCGACGGGCTGGAGCTGGCTGTGGAAGCTGCTGTTCACAGCAATCACCCTGAGTTCCGGCTTCAAGGGCGGCGAAGTGACGCCGCTGTTTTTCATCGGCGCAGCGCTGGGCAACACGCTGAGCTGGCTGCTCAACGCGCCGACAGACCTGTTCGCCGGGCTTGGCTTCGTCGCCGTGTTTGCGGGTGCGAGCAACACGCCGCTCGCCTGCACCATCATGGGCATCGAGCTGTTCGGCGCGGAGCATGCGCCCTACCTCGCGGCGGCGTGCTTCGTCGCGTACCTGTTCAGCGGGCATTCCGGCATCTACGGCTCGCAGCGGGTGGCGATCCCGAAGGTGCTGGAGCACGAAACCCCGGCCGACATCACCCTCGCGGAACTGCGCCAGAGGGATGATGCGGCCGGAGATTCCAAGCAGCCTTAAGCCGGTTGCCCGGAGGTCAGCTTTCGGTTGGCGGACGCACGGACGCGCGTTCCACCCAGGCGTACAGTACCGGCAGCAGCACCAGCGTGAGGAAAGTGGAGCTGAGGATGCCCCCAATGACGACCGTGGCCAGCGGGCGTTGCACTTCCGCACCCGCACCCGTCGCGAGCGCCATCGGCACGAATCCCAATGAGGCGACGGCAGCGGTCATGAGCACCGGCCGCAAACGCGTGAGCGAGCCCTCCGTCACGGCCTCGAGGAGTGATTTGCCCTCCTCGCGGAGCTGGTTGAAGCAGCTCACCAGCACGACGCCGTTGAGCACGGCCACGCCCGTCAGCGCGATGAAGCCGACCGCCGCCGTGATGCTGAAGGGCATGCCGCGCAACCAAAGCGCCGCCACGCCGCCGGTGACCGCGAGCGGGATGCCGGAATAGACCAGCAACGCCTGCCGTAGCGAACCGAACGCGAGGAAGATCAGCACCAAGATCAGCACCAGGGCGGTCGGCACGACCACCGAGAGCCGCGCGCGGGCCGCCTGCAAGTTCTGGAACTGGCCGCCGAATTCCACGAAGTAGCCCTCCGGCAGCTTCACGTGCTCCCGGATGGTCTGCTCCGCGGTGCGGACGTAGCCCTCGATGTCGTGGGTCTTGAGGTTCACCATGAGGGCGGCCCGGCGGTGACCGTCATCACGCAGGATCGGCTCCACGGTCTTCAAGGTCGTGAAGGTGACCGCCTTTCCCAGCGGCAACAGGCCATGCTCCCCGATCCGCAGGGGAAGCTTTTGGATCTGGTCATCCTCGCCGCGCAACTGCTCCGGCAGGCGGACCACGACATCGTGGCGATGGTTGCCCTCGGCCATGCTGCCGACGACTTCACCCGCCAGCGCCGCGTGCACGGCCCGGTTCACTTCACCCACCTGCAGGCCGTAGCGCTGAAGCACCTCGCGCTTGACGTTCAGCTGCAGCTGCGGCGTGCGTCCGTCGGTCTCGTATTCCACCTCCGCCGCCCCCGGTGTCTGCTCCAGGATGCCCTTGATCTGTTCGGCGAGCTTTTCCAGGACGTCATAGTCGTTGCCGAAAATCTTCACCGACAGCTCCGCCTTGGTGCCCTCCAGCATCTCATTGAACCGCATCTCGATAGGCTGCGCGAAGAGCATGCTGTAGTCGGGGTTGAGCTTTTTGAGCGTGGCCCCGATCTGCTCGCGCAACTCCGCCTTGGTGGTCGGGCGGCCCGGCGTCTTCGGCCATTTGGCGAGGGGCCGGTAAAAGATGTAAACGTCGCTTTCGTTCGGCGGCATCGGGTCGGAGGCAATCTCGCTGGTGCCGATGCGGGAGAAGATGCGACCCAACTCGGGAAACTCCCGGAGGAGCCGCTTCTCCAGCTCCATGTCGTTGCGCAGGGATTCCTCCAGGCTCATGCCGACGGGCTTGTAGAGCATCGAGGTGATGGAACCCTCGTCGAGCTTGGGCACAAATTCGGCGCCGAGCCGGCCGAACAGCCAGACGGAGCCCGCGAAGAGCAGGACGGCGGCGGTCACGACCACCCAACGCAGGCGCAGGGCCGCCCGAAGCGACGGTTCATAGATCCGCTTGGCGAACTGGAGCAGCGCGTTGTCACCCTCGCGAATGTTCCCGCGCAGCAGCAGGGAACAGAGCACGGGCATGAGCGTGACCGTGAGCAGCAGCGCCCCACCGAGGGCCAGCATCACGGTCAGCGCCATCGGGTGGAACATCTTCCCCTCGATGCCGGTCAGCGCCAGGATGGGCAGGTAAACCACGGTGATGATGACCACGCCGAAGAACATCGGCGAGCCCACCTGCCGGCTGGCGGCGAGCACCGTTTTCGTCCGTTCTGCCGCTGTCAGCGTCCGGCCCAGGTGATGCTGTTTCAGGCCGAGCTGGCGGACGATGTTCTCCACGATGACGACCGCACCATCGATGATGAGACCGAAGTCCACGGCGCCCAGGCTCATCAGGTTGCCGGAGATGCCGAACTGCCGCATGCCAGTGAGCGCGAAGAGGAACGAGAGCGGAATGGCGGCGGCCACGATGAGCGCGGCCCGCCAGTTGCCGAGCAGCAACAGCAGCACCACGACCACCAGCAATGCGCCTTCGAACAGGTTCTTTTCCACGGTGCCGATGGTCCGGCCGATCAGGATTGAGCGGTCATATTGGGCGCGCAGTTCCACGCCGGCCGGGAGTTTGGACTGGATTTCCGCGAGCCGCGCCTGCACGCGTCCGGCGACCTCGCGGCTGTTCTCCCCCGCGAGCATCATGGTCGTGCCAATGACGGCCTCATGGCCGTCGAGGGTGGCCGCGCCGGTACGGAACTTCGTCCCCAGCTTCACCTCGGCCACATCGGAGACCAGCAGCGGCCGGACGCCCGCGCCGAATTTCAGCGGCAGGGCGGCAATATCCGCGACGGACTGCACGCGGCCGACGGCGCGGATGGTGAGCTGTTCACCGCCCCGGCTGATGATCCCGCCGCCGCTGTTCTGCATGTTCTGCGCCACCAGGTCGGCCAGTTCGCTAAAGGTCAGGCCGGCTTCCGCCAGCGTCTCCGGCCGGGGCTGGATGACGAACTGCTTTTCGTAACCGCCGCTCTCGTTGATCTCGGCTATGCCGGGCACCGTGCGCAGGAACGGCTTGATGACGTATTTCTGGAGCTCGCTCAGCTCCATGAGCTGTTCCAGCTCGGTGGCGGGCTTGTTCGTGGCGTCGGCCCGGTAGGAGACACTGTAGTAGAAAATCTCCCCCAACCCCGTGGAGATGGGGGAGAGCCGGGGCGAGGCTCCGGCGGGCAACCGCTCCTGCATCCCCTGTAACCGCTCCGCCACCAGCTGCCGTGCGCGATAGATGTCGGTGCCGTCCGCAAACTGCAGGGTCACCTGCGACAGGCCGAACTTGGTGATCGAGCGCATTTCCGTCACGCCGGGCAGACCGGCGAGTTCGAGTTCCAGCGGCTGGGTGACGAGCTTCTCCGATTCCTCGGCGGCGAGCGCCGGGACCTCGGTGTTCACCTGCACCTGCACGCCGGTGATGTCGGGCACCGCGTCAATGGGCAGGTGCAGCGCCGACCAGAGCCCCAGGCCCAGCAGCGCGAACGCGCCCAGCAGCACCACGCCGCGCTGGCACAATGAAAATTCCAGGATGCGGTCAATCATGGCTGGGTGAGCAGGTTGAGGCCGGTGAGCTCTTCCAGTTCCGCCGCGGCGGCAACGGCCTCGCGGCGCGTGTCGAGCAAAGCCTCGACGGCGTCGAGGTACTGCTTCTGCAACTCCACATAGACCGTGGCGGGCAGGGCTCCGAGGCGGTAATGCCGGTCGGCCAGCTCCGCCGATTCGGCGAACTGCTTCACGGAATCGGCGCGCCAGTTCGCCATCTCGGCCAGCTTGGTCCCATAGGCGCGGGCGGCGGCGGTGACACGTCGTTCGACGTCGCGCTGGGCGACTTTGAGCAGGGTCTCGGCCTGAAGCTGGCGCGCGCGGGCGCTCTCGAGGTGTGCGGAGTTGTTCCGCCAGAGGGGCAGGGGGAACGAGATGCCGACGCCCAGGATGCGGTCCCGCCCATCGGAGGTTTCCACGCTGAACTGGGGACCGACCGTGAACGCCGGCCAACGTTCGTTTTTGGCCAGGGCCACCCGGAAACCCTGCTGCTCCAGCTCTGCCGTCCGCAGCCGCAGGTCGAAGCAGTTGGTCTGCGCGGCCGCGAGGCATTCGGCCAGCGACGGGGACGGGGGCAGCACCGGCTCGGCGATGGCCACACTGAGCGATGAGTCCGCCGGCCTGCCCAGGAGCTGGTTGAGTTCCAGCCGGGCGCCCTGTTCGGTCAGTTCCGCCTCGCTGGCACGCCGGCGGAGGCTGAGTTCGGTGGCCTCAAGGATGCGGATCTCCAACTGCGGCGTGATGCCGGCCGGATCACGCTGCACCAGCACGTCACGCAACGCCCGGAAGCGGTCGGCGACCTCCCGGGCGACGCGGGCCTTCTCCGCCGCGCCGGTGAGGGCCAGCGCCTGGCCGCGCACCCGGGCCGCGAGCGCGGTGCGGAACCGGTCAAGGCCGAGCCGGGCGAGGGCCAGGTCGCCGTTGGCGATGGTTTTGCGCAGCCCCAGGCGGCCGGGCCATTCAAAGGTCTGCGACACGCCCACGCTCCAGGCGACGCCTTCGCCGGTGAGCTGGCCGATCGGGTCCTGTGAGCGCTTCTGGCCCACACTCCCGCTGACCTCCGGCGGCGGCAGGAGCGCCGCCGTCTTCCGCGCGGCCTGGGCGGCGGTGATTTCCGCCTCGTAAAAATGCAGTTCGGGGTTGTCCGTCAGCGACGCGGCCACCAATGACTCCAAGGTCACGGTGACCGGAAGTGGCAAAACGGCAGCGGGAGCGGCGTCGGCGGCGGCGCAGCCGAAGGCAAAAGGCAAAAGGCAAAAGGCAAAAGAGAAAGAGAAACGGCACATAATGGGACGATGGAAGATGAAGCGGACGATCAGGCTTACGATTGCGAGCGAGGGCGGACGGATCCGCCGGGCGGCATGAGTAACCCACCGCACGACGGTGCGTGAGGTGGATGTGGAGGCTTCCGTACAGGAAGCGATCAGCTCAGCCGGGAAGGGGCACGGGGAGGCAGGGCGACGCGCTCAGCAAACCGCCAGGAAGGCGGAAGCTCGGGCGGGGCGATGACCCGTGACCAGGTCAACTGTGCTGAAGCGGGGGTGGCCAGCGCCTCCAGCCGGATAAGGACGCAGACGATGGCCAGCAGCGGCTCGACCTTCACCGAGGAGTCCGTCTTCACCACGCCATCCGATTCCACGGTGGAACATTCCTGGCAGCCATGGCACGGATCGGTTTCCGCGGAGCCGGCCGAATGTTCTTCGCCGAGCGAGGCTTCGCAGCAGTTGGACAGGGTGATGCCCGCCGCTTCGAGGGTGCAATGCATGGTGCAGGGCAGCCACAGGGCCAGCACCAGCAGCCAGAGATATTGCACGCACCGCTTCAAACGGAAGCTCTCATAAGCCACCGGGGCGGGTTTGGCAACTGATCGGCCTGCGGGGCTAGGCTGATTATCCTGCTCTTGCTCTTGATCCTGATCTCCGCGCTTCGCTGGCTTGAAGAAGGCGGCGAGCAGGATCAAGAGCAAGAGCAGGATGATGAGCAGGACCCGAGGTCTTCCCTCTTGCCCGATTTGGGGGAGCGTTCGCGCTCCGGCATCAGTTACCTCTCCGTGACGGCTGGGCGCGGGGTGTCATGCAATCGACACAATTGTCCGTAATCCATGGTTTCACTGAGGATTCCCGCCCTTCCCTGCGCGTCTGAAAAGCGCCATGCGGCGGCAGCCAACTGGAAGTTGGAGACGGTTGCGGCTGCCTACTCTGGCAATGTTCCAGCGGGTGTCCAGCCAGCTGGGAGCGTCGCTACAAACCACAAAACTCACTCGAATCTGATGAAACTTACCTCCACCCGCAGTTGGCTGCTTCCCGCCGTGGGCCTGGCCTTGCTGGCCCCCAGCGTGAACGCCCAGCTCTTCAGCTACTCCGACCAGAACGTCCTCCTGGCTTTCCGGCCGGCCGCCGGCAACAGCAGCACTGACACCCTGCTGGTGAACCTGGGTTCCGTCTCCACCTTCGTCAACGCTGCCGGCGGCGCCGCGTTCTACGTCGGCAACTCCTCGGCGGTCAACAGCACCTACACCAGCCTCGCCAACCTGGACTACTCGGTTTCCGCCGCCAACCAGACCGTCGCTGGCACGGGCGACCAGACGCTGCACACGATCTGGGAAACCCGTCCGCGGGCGAGTGTGGACACCCAGAGCACCCCGTGGAGCCGCCAGTCCAACGGACTGCTGTCCAACACTTCGGCCAAGATCGCCTCGCTCGGCAACGGCGCGACCACGCTCACCGGCATCAACACCAGCACGGTGGTGATCCCCCTCAGCGACACGTCCCACAGCGTCAGCAAGTGGGTCGGCAGCGGTGCTGGCGGTGCCGGCGGCGGCGCGACCGGCAACTGGCAGAGCACCTTCCAGGGCAATGCCGAGACCAAGACTTCCTCGTCGTTCAGCAGCTCGGATTTCACGCGCTCCGACTTCTACGAGATCATCCCTGGCTCCGGCAGCAGCACCTACCTGGGCTACTTCCAGTTCAACGGCGACGGCACCACGCTCTTCAACCCCGTGCCCGAGCCGCAGGAATACGCCGCCCTGGCCGGGGCCGCGCTCATCGGGTTCGCCATCTGGCGCCGCGCCCGCAAGTGATTCCATCACCTTTCCAACACTGACTTAACTCTCCACTGCTACACTCCATGAACAACAAAACCAAAGCACTGATCCTGGCGGGCGCCTTTGCCGCCGCCTCTGCGGCCAACGCGCAGGTCACCATCTACCTGTCGGGTTCTACCGCGTTCCGCGCGGAGACCTTCAACTCCATCAAGGCCCTCTACGGTGGCAGCCCCTCCATCACCCCGGCCGGGGCCACCACCAGCAGCAGCAAGGTCACCTACGTCGGCAACGGCGGCAACATCGGCACCCTTTTCGGTGGCCAGACCGTCACGATCAAGACCGCGTTCAGCGGCTCGGTCGAAGGCATCATCAACGTGGTCGGTGCGGCCAACCCTGCGGGCGTGACCCAGCCGACCTACCTCAACGCCGACAATTCGACCGACAGCAACACGGTGGCGGATTTCGTCCTCTCGGACGTGTTCCAGAACACGAGCGACTATAACGACGGTCTCTACGCCGCGCTGGATGACTATCAGTGCGGTGTGGTCTGTTTCGCCTGGACCCGCAACGTGGCTGCAGCTTCCTCCGGCATCAGCAACATCACCCACCAGCAGGCCCAACAGTTCTTCGCCAGCGGCTCGATTGCGAAGTCGTTCTGGACCGGCAACCTGGCGGACACGGCACCGGTCTATCTCAGCGGCCGTTACAAGCTCTCCGGCACCCGTCTGACCTACCAGGCTGACTGCGGCTACGGCGCGAACGCGGACGCCACCCTCTACATGCTCGATGGCAGCCATAATCCCATCCTCGACACCGCTGGTCAGACCGGCGGCGGCGGCGTGGCCACCATCCTCGAAGACACCACCACCACGGCTGCCTTCATTGGAACGCTCGGCACCAGCGACTCCGCCGCCGTGGTGACCGCCGGTGGTGCCCGGCTCACCTACAACGGCGTGGCCTTCAGCAAGGCGGCCGTCCAGAACGGCCAATACAGCCTCTGGGGCTATGAGCACATCTTCCCCCGCCCGGGCACCAGCGCCACCAAGCTGAAGCTGATCGTTGGCACCACCCATCCCGCCACCCCGGTGACCAGCAACGGCCTCGTGAACGCCATCGACACCGCCCTGTCCACCTCGGTGAACAACGTGCAGCTCTCGACGATGAACGTTGCGCGTAACGCGGACGGTGCGCCGATTTCGCCCTGATCATTCCTGATTGTCACAGGGCGCGGAGGCAATCCTCCGCGCCCTTTTTCTTGTCCGTAACCGGAAGCGGTTTCACGGCGTTGTCGGGGTTTCGTCGCGAGTTCGTCACACAGGGTTTCCAGTGTCCGCCCCTCCGTGCTGCCCATTGATCATCTGAAAGGGAACCAGGCCAACGTCCCGGCTGCTGGCGAATGGCTGCCCCCGCTGCGCGACTGGCTTTGCCTGCGCCTGGCGCAAGGGCATGGCTATTGGCTGCAAGGGGGTGCGCCGCGCGAACTGGGCTGTCACTCCGTGCTCCTCACCCACGCGGACAACAAGGGGGCCTTCCTCGCCAGCCGCCTCGGAGAGGTGACCCTGCAATGGTTCCACGTGGCTCCCGGCCTGTTGCACGGCCTCCTCACGATGGATGAGCAGCGGGCGCTGGAACTGACGGTCAACGCCGGCAGCCTGCCACGCCACTTTGTCGCCGAACACCCTGTTGCCCAGCTCGGCACCACCCTCTGGGACAGCCCCTTGGATACCCCCCTGCGCCGTCGCAGCCAGATGCTGGGCCTGTTTGCCGCCGCCCTCACGACCGAGCTGGCTCCGCCCCCGAATGCGGCTCCGCCCACCACGGACGCGCGGATCCGCCTGCGCCAGTGGCTCACCGAATCACCCGAGGCCGAGCTGCTCAGCCGTTCGGTGGAAGAGCTGGCCCGGGAACTGAGCTGCAGCGTGCGCCATTTCAGCCGGCTCTTCCACGAGGAGGTCGGGGTTTCCTTCCGCGAGAAGCAGACGGAACTCCGCCTGCTCAAGGCGCAGCAGCTCCTCACCCGTTCCGATGCCAAGGTGATTCATGTCGCCCTGGAAAGCGGCTACCGGCATCTCGGCCTGTTCAACGCCCTGTTCAAGCGCCGTTTCGGCATGACTCCCACCAAATGGCGCCGACAGAGCCTGACCCATGAACGGCCCCGTCGCCGGGCGGCAGTCGTGCTTCGCCGGCTGGCGATCGTGGCCATTGTCCTGGCCGCCTTGCCCTTGCCCCTGTGGGCGCAGCCGGCGACGACCAACACTACCGGCGCCGCGACGAACGCGCCTGCCGCCAAGACCAACGCCCCGGCCGGGCCGGTCTTTTCCATCCAGTCCTACGACGTGCAGGGGAACACGCTGCTGCCAACCAATGTGGTGACGGCAGCGATGTCGGATTTTAAGGGGGAAAAGGTCGGCTTCGACACGATCCGGCAGGCGCTCTCCTCCTTGCAGCTGGCCTATCGCGGGCGCGGCTGGGCCACCGTTTCCGTCGGCCTGCCGCCGCAGCAGATCACCAATGGCGTGGTGAAGGTGCAGGTCACCGAAGGCCGGCTGGCGGAGATCAACATCGTGGGCAACCGCTGGTTCAGCAGCAACAATGTCCGCTCCGCCCTGCCGGGGTTGGAAACAAACATGTTCCTGAACAGCAAGCTGTTCCAGGCGCAGCTGGATGCGGCGAACGGCAACCGCGACCGGCAGATCTACCCGCAAATCCAGCCCGGGCCCGAGCCGGGCACCTCGGCGCTGCTGCTCAAGGTCAAAGACCAGTTTCCGCTGCACGGGCGCTTCGAGCTGAACAACGTGGCCACGCCCGGGACCCCCGAACTGCGCGGCAGCGCCTCGGCCCAATACAACAATCTCTGGCAGCTGGAACACTCCTTCGGCCTGGCCTACGGCTTCGCGCTCCAGGACTTCAAGACGGGCGACGTCTCGTTCCTCGACCGGCCCCTGATTGCCAATTACAGCGCGTTTTACCGGTTGCCGCTTGGCAAGCAGGAGTCACTGCCCGCCCTCGCCGAGGCCAACCCGCAGCGGTTTGGCTACGACGAGATCACCCACAAGTTCAACCTGCCGCCGTCCACGGGCCGCAGCGAACTGAACTTCTACGCCAGCCGTTCGACCACCGACACGGGCGTCAAACTGACGACGCTGGACCAGATCAGCCCGCCCCCCATCGCGCTTTATTCCCACGATTCCGGCCAGGACCTCTCCACGACGGAGAACATCGGCTTTCGGTGGACCAAACCGCTGCCGCAGCTCAGGGGTGTCAGCTCGACCCTGTCCTTGGGGGTGGACTTCAAGCGCTTCCGGAGCGCCAGTTTCAACACGAACAACTTCCTCGAGGATTTCACGTTTACCGACCCGAGCAGCGGCAAGCCGATCCATCGCCAGATCCCTTTTGCCAGTCCGCAGCCCACGCGGAACGCGGGGGTGGACTACCTGCCGATGGCGGCCCGCTGGGATGGCTCCCTGGGCGACAAGACGGGCACCACCTCGTTTGGTGCGGGCGTGAATGTGAACCTCGCGGGCGGCCCGTTCTCCGACGCCAAGGAGTTCGGCAAGCTCACGACCGGCAATGGCAGCTACGTCACCACCCAGTTTAGCGCGAGCCGGGATCAGCGGATTTACGAGGACTGGTCGGTGCTGTTCAAGGCGGATGGCCAGTGGGCCAACCAGGCGCTCATCAGCAATGAGGAATTCGGTCTCGGCGGTCTCGCCGGTGTGCGTGGCTACCAGGAGGGTGAGCGTTACGGCAGTTCCGGCTGGCGGGCCGCCGTGGAGCCCCGGACCCCCATGCTGGACATCGGCATGGTGGATGGCACCGCCCCCATGCGGGTGCGCGCCTCGGCCTTCATGGATTATGGGCAAAGCTACCTCTACAGCCGCACCCCGCAGACCGAACAGCTGTGGGGCACCGGCCTGGGCTTTTCCGGAACCATCGGCACGACGTTCGATTTCCGGCTGACCGTCGCCTGGGCCCTGCACACGGCCTCGCTGAGCAGACCGGGGGACATGCAGGTCTATTTCGGGCTGGGCGCGCAGTTCTGAACGAAACCGAATTGTTACAATCTCCGCCTTTCCGCATCACGCCAGCCGACTAAAACCGAGACTCACGATGACACCGACCCCTTCAAATCCAGTCCGCCCATCCGCCCAGGTGTGGATGCCCCTGGCGCTGGGTGTCGGTGGCCTGCTGTGCGGCCCGGTCGCCTGGGCCAATCCGCAGGGGCTGACCGTGGTCAGCGGCGCGGCGACCCTCCTGCCGGGCGGCTCAAGCCTCACCGTCACCGTGTCCGACCGGGCGGTGCTCAACTGGCAGACCTTCAACATCGCCTCGGGACAGACGACCATCTTCCAGCAGCCCAACGCCGCTTCCATCGTGTGGAACCAGGTGCTGGACAAGAATCCGTCCCAGATTTTCGGCAGCATCCAGGCCAACGGCATCGTGGTGCTGGCCAACCAGGCCGGTTTCTGGTTCGGCCCGGATTCGGTGGTGAAGGCGGCGAGCTTTGTCGCCACGACCGCCAGCGGTCCGCCCCCGAATTTCGAGGCCGGCGGCTCCTGGAACATCAGCTACGCCCCGCCGCTCGCGAGCATCATCAACTACGGGACGATCGAGGCGGGGAAGGGTGGCTCCATTTTCCTGGTGGCCGAGAAGATCGAAAACCACGGCCTGATGATGGCCCCGGATGGCAACATCGGCCTCTATGCCGGCAAGGAAGTCCTGGTTTCTGAGCGGCCCGACGGGCGCGGTCTGAGCGCGAAGGTTTCCCTGCCCGAGGGTTCCGTGGACAACCATGGCAAGCTGATCGCCGATGCCGGCAGCATCGCGCTGCAGGCCCAGGTGGTGAACCAGGCCGGCCTGATCCAGGCCAACTCGGTGCGGGAACGGGGCGGGGTGATCGAACTGCTGGCGTCGGAATCGGTGACGCTGGGGCCGGAATCCCAGACGCTGGCCCAGGGTGATGCCTCCGCGATGAGCGCGGGCGGGCAGATCAAGATCAAGTCGGACCAGAATTATCAGGACTCCCCGACCGCCAAGGTAAGCGTGGCCGGCGGCTCGGCGGGCGGCAACGGCGGTCAGGTGGAGATCTCGGCCGACCATCTGCCCCAGATTCATGCCGCGGTGGATGGTTCCGCGACAGGCGGCTTCACGGCGGGCCAGCTGCTGATTGATCCGAACAGCATCGTGATCAGCGGCACGGGCACCGGCGACGCCGGTTCGGGCACGATCGGCGCGGGCGATCCGCCGGCGGGGCAGCTGACGCTCAACCCGTCGGCTTTTGCCGCCTTCTCGCAGATCAAGCTGCAGGCGAAGACGACGATCGACGTCAACACGCTCTGGTCCCTGCCGGATACGACCGTAACCGGCGCCAAGCTGACGCTGGAGGCGGGAACCGATCTCCGGTTCAGCACACAGGGTGGCATTGACGCCGGGGCCGGGTGGAGTGTTGAGCTGACCGCGGGCAAGGATTTCACCACCGGCCTGGTGAAAAGCGGTGTGGGCTCCGTGCAGGTCAACGGTGCGGGCGTGGCCTCGAAAGATGGCGAAGTGCTCATCAACGCGGGCAAGGACGTGACCGTGAAGGGGTTCGTCCACACCACCGATGGCGGCAATATCAGCGTGAGTGCGATGGCCGGCACCATCAACACGGGTACCAGCACGGCGGGATATACTTTCGTGCCCGGCGGCTCCGGCTATGAGGTGAACGCGGGCCTTGGCGGCATCAGCACGGCGGCGGGCGGGAATGTCACCCTCAACGCAGGCAAGGATGTCGTCAGCTATCTGCCGACGGGCAACGGCAGCCATCAGGATGCCGGCAGCGGCGCGTTCGGGCCGGAGGCGGGCAATGTGACGGTCACGGCGGGCGGCAGCGTTTACGGTCACTTCGTCGTGGCCAACGGCACCGGAACGATCACGGCGGGAAATCTGGCCGGCGACACCGGCAGCAAGCAGCTCGCCCTGAGCCTGATCAAGGGTTCGTGGGCGGTGGCGGCCAAGGACATAACGTTGCAGGAGGTCCGCAATCCCAACGGGACGTTCAACGGCGTCGGCTCGCCCAGCACGCCGACCTATCATCTTTACGACTACGATCCCGCGGCGTCGGTCTCGCTGAACGCCCAGAACAGCGTCACGTTGCTGGGTGGCGCCCTGCCACGGAACAACGGTGGATCAGGCGTGCCGGTCCTTTACGCACCTTCGCTCGACATCACTGCGGGTGCGGGCGGCGTGACTCTGGGTGCCAACGTCACCCTGTTTCCCTCGGCGGTCGGGCAGCTTTCCATCACCACGACCGACGGCGGTGGCCTGCGCGGCAACAACCCCGGGCGCCCTTACCAGCTCACCATGTCGGACAGCGCGGCCCGGCAGTTCACGTTCGCGAGTGGCCAGTTCGGCCCCAAGGATCACGGGCCGACCCTGTTGCACGCGGACGACACCGAGCCTGTCCGGATGACCATCGACGGCACGGTGAGCGACCTGCAGATTTCGGTGCCCAAGCGGGCGGAAATCCATATCGGTGGCGATCTCGTTGATTCGACCTTTGCCGGGCAGAACCTGCACGCCACGGACCAGACGTTGCTGGATGTTCACGGCGACATCAAAAACTTCACGGATTACACTTTCACGTCCCTTCCGCTCGGCATTTCCGATCCGCAGCTGGAGCTGCTTCAGATTGCCGAACCCGTCGTGGGAGTAAGCCTCGGCTATGATCCGACCACCCGGCAGGTGGCCCTGCGCGGGCGTCTTTCCGACGACCAGCGCGACAAGCTCCTGAACCTGCAGGTGCTCAAGTTTCTCCCGCAGTACGATCCGCTCGGCCTCCCGGTCCTGGATGAGAATGGCCTACAGCTGACCGAGCCGGCCACGCTGCTGCCGGCGGCAGTCATCCAGGCGCTCTACGACGGCAGCCAGGGCGTGCCCGATGGGCAGTCCCTGGGCTACCAGCTGGCCGGGCCGGGGACGTTCTCGTTGCGCGCGCACAATCTCGATCTCGGCGCGAGCAAGGGCATCCTCACCGCAGGTGCCCAGGCGAATCCGGCCCTGGCCGGGATCACGGCGAAGGGGGCGGACATCGATGTCCAGATCACCGGCGACCTGTCGATGTTCTCCTCCGCCATCGTCTCCAAGGCGGGCGGGAAAATCTCCGTGCAGGCGGGCGGTTCCATCCAGGTTGGCGCGGCCTTTGTGGCGCCCAATTCGGATGAGGCCCAGGGCATCTACACCTCCGCCGGCAGCGATGTTTCCGTCATCGCCACGAAGGACATCCAGCTGAACGGCTCCCGCATCGCCGCGTATGACGGTGGCAACATCACCGTCCGGTCGAAGGAGGGGAATGTGGATGCCGGTACCGGCGGACTCTCCTTGCAGACGGTGGAGCAGGTGCGGGTGCATCCGGACCCGCTGAACCCCGGCGTCCTGATCGTGGATACGCTCAGCGATCCCATCCCGGGCAGCGGCATCCTGGCCACGACGTTTTCCTACGGCTCGTCCATGGTGGGCAACATCACCATCGACACTCCGAAGGGCGACATTCTGGCGCGGGCGGGCGGTGTGGTGCAGGCGTCGTTCAATGGCACGCCGACCTCGGAAGCGAATGTCACGCTCACGGCCGGCACCAAGGCGGTCGGCCATCCGGGCGATCCGGATTACGTTCCCGCGCTCGTCCACAAGATCGACGCCAGCAAGTCCGGCGTCATCGGCGGCAACGTCACGCTGGATGCGACCGGGGACATCATCGGCCTCGTCTTCGCCTCGGGCAACGCGAACATCGTCACCCCGCAGAACGTGACCGCCACGGTGCTCGCGCAGGGCGCGGCCAACGTGAGCGCCGGCGGCACCGTCTCCGGCACCATCGCCGGCATCGGCAGCGCGAATGTCAGCGGCGCCTCCATCGACGCCAGCGTGCTTTCGGCCAATGTCACCACCAGCGGCGCCACCTCCGGCCAGGTCGGCTTTGCCGCAGCCAATGTCGCCGGGGCGACCGCTTCCGCCGCCTCGGCCGCCACGTCGGAGCCCAAGACCGTCGCCGCCGTCGAGGATAAGGGCGACGACGACGACTTGAAACGAAAGGGCAACAAGCCCGTGCTCGCCCGGACCATTGGCCGCGTCACCGTGATTCTCCCGACCCAGATCAAAGCGAACTGATTTCCGAACCCTCTCAATTCAGCCTATGCATCCCCTATTTGCCGCCAGCGCCATCGCCTTCTCCTTCAAACAGGTCAGTGCCGAGGGCGCGGTTACCATGATCCTGCTGGCCATCGTCTCCCTCCTGAGCTGGTCGGTCATCATCAGCAAGTTCTTCCAGCTCGCGAAGGCGCGCCGTACCAGCCTCAAGTTTTACGCCGCCTGGAAGCAGACCAAGGACCCGCTGGAACTGGCGCGCTCGGGCCAGCAGTTCGACGGCTCGCCGGCCTATGAGATCTACATCGCCGGCGCGCAGGAGCTGGCCTACCACCTGAAGAACAATCCCATTGAGGTGAAGGAACACACGAAGGGAACCGGTCCCGGGGCGGATCTTGGCCAGACGGATGTGTTTTCCAAGAGTGTCACCACCCGCATCAGTCATGGCTCGTTCGACCTCGTGAAGAGCGTGCTGGAGCGCACCGCCGGCGCCGAGGCGATGGCCCTGGAAAAGGGCATGATCGTGCTCAGCACGGCGGTCGCCGGCGGCCCCTTCATCGGTCTGCTCGGCACGGTATTTGGCGTGATGGAGACCTTCGCCGGCATCGCCGTGAAGCAGGCGGCCAGCATCGCCGCGATGGCTCCCGGTGTGGCCGGCGCGCTGCTCAACACCGTCATCGGCCTGTTCGTCGCGATCCCGGCGATGTTCGCCTACAACTTCCAGGTCACCAACATCCGCGGCATCACCAACGAGCTGGACAACTACGTGAGCGAACTGGTGACAGCCTTCGAGCACAAGTACGTGGACAACCGCCCGCTGGCCGACGAGATCCGCGATGCCCTCGAGGGCCGCCTGAGTCGCGAAGAGGTGCTGGTGGCGAAGTGAGCCGACGGTCTGCGCCGCGCGTTCCGCATGAAAAAGTGTTCCAAATCCAGCCACACGACGCTCACGGAGCTGAACATCACGCCGTTGCTGGACCTCGCGTTCGTGCTGCTCGTCATCTTCATCCTCACGACCTCACCCATCACGAACGACATGCCGCTGGAGCTGCCCAAGGCCGCGGTGCGGGTCAAGGAACCCGCCTCCAAGGTCAACTACGTGACGGTGGATGCTGCCGGAAAATTTTTTCTCAACCGCAAGGAAGTGACGCTCGAGGCGTTGCGGGATGAGGTCATCCAGATGCGGACCGACGATCCCGACCTGAACATCACCATCCGGGGCGACGCCAAGTCGCCCTACAAAAAGGTGCGTGACGCCCTGGACATGCTGCAGCAGTGCAACGTCGCCAAGGTGAAGCTCGCCACCGACGTCTTTGTCGCGAAATAGAACCCACTCCCACCATGGACATTCCTGAACGAAAAAAGAAAAAGCAGTCCAAGGTCAGTTTCCTGGTCTCCATCGGTCTGCATGTGGTCCTGGCAATCGCCGTCTTCATCCTCGCGGCCCGTGAGGGCATCCTGGGCAAGAAGATGAAGGAGATCACTGCGGTGGTCGTGCCGACGGAGAAGAAGGAGCCGGCCAAACCGAAGGAGGAGCCCAAGCCCGAGGTCGCCAAGACGGAACCCAAGACGGAAGCCCCGAAAGCGACCGTCGCCCCCGCCGCCGTGACCTCGGCCGCGCCGCCACCGGCCGGCACCGCCGCCGCGCCCCCACCGGCGATCGGTGCGGATTTCGACTTCAACGACGGGGCCAAGGCCGTGCAGACGACCTCGGACCCGCAGGCCCTCTACAAGCAGCGGGTCGAGTACGCATTCCGTTCACGCTGGCAGAAGCCGGACGGCCTCGATGACACGGGCTACGTGGTGGAGGTTGAGGTGGCCGTCTCCCAGGACGGGGCCGTGACCGGCACGAACTGGAAGAAGGGTTCCGGCGACAAGAAATGGGATGACACGGTGCGCGATGCGGTGGCCTCGACGAAGTCCGTTGGGAGCAAACTGCCGAAGGGGTTTCCGGACCGCTTTCTGGTGCGCTTCGACGCCGTCGCGGATAGCGAGCCCGTCCAATAGCCATGAGCGCCGAATCCACCGGTTCCTCGCGCGGTCGCCGCAAGCTCTCCAAGTCAGGGAACGCCACCATGCACGAGCTGAACATCACGCCGCTGATGGACCTCGTGATGGTGCTGCTGGTGATCTTCATGATCACCACGCCGCAGCTTTCCAACGACCTCGACCTGAGCCTGCCCTCGGGCAAGGCCCCGCAACAGAAGCCCAAGGAGAAGCCCAAGCTGCACTACGTGGACGTGGATGCATCGGGCGCGCTGAAGCTGAACCTCCAGACCGTCACCCTGGCGGAGCTGCCCAAGCTGTTCGCCGCGCTGAAACAGGCCGAGGCCGATCCGAGTGTCGTCGTGCGCGGGGCGGACAACGTCAACTACCAGCACATCGTCGGCGTGATTGACCTGCTCCAACAGGCCGACATCACGAAGGTGGGGCTGGCCACCGGCGTGCAGCCGTAGGAGCCTGGCCTCCCCGCCTTGCCCGCCGTGTCGGCGGACAAGGCACTTCGTCTTGTCCAGCGTGGAGCGCGGCTGCGACGCCTCGGGTTTCGAGACGGGAGTTTCACGGAAGCGCCTGCCTGAACCAGATCACTGGGCCTTGAGCTGGAAGAATTGCGCGGCGGCGGTGGGGGAAAGCGAATTGGTGTGCATGTGGTCGTCCCCTACGACCAGGTCGCCGAACGGCTGCCACACAGCGGTCGGGCCTAGGGTGGGCGAGGATTCGAGCTGGTAGTTCGTCGCCGGGCCATCGCCGGAATCGGGAAGGTTCGACGGTGCGGCGTAAATGACGTCCAGGCCGTCGGGGGCCCGGGTAATTTCCGCGATGGTGAGGTCCGCCTGCAGGTTCAGATAGAACCGCGCGGAGGGGGACTGGATCGGGCCACCCGCCGGACCGTTCGTGGAGGTGTCCACAAAGCGGAAGCCAACATGGTAAAAGCCCGGCAGGGTGACGCTGTAGATGCGACCGTGCTTGTGGCCGTAAGGATCGGCCCCGGCCGAGCCGTCGTTCTCGCTGACGTAGATGTGGTTGGTGCCGTTGGTCAGGCCAACCGGCAGGCTCCAGGTGAGATTGGTGCTGTCCACGTCATCCACGGCCGTTTCCCAGAAGCCGAAGCTGGCTCCGGCCGGCCCTTCGACGCTTTCGACCACGACCTCGATGTGCGAACCCACGGCGGCTGCCAGCGGCTCGGGGCCGCCCAGGTCGGGCGTGGCCGCCAGGGCGGCGAACACCAGATCGCCGGTGTAATAGAAACCCTCGTAGGGGCTGCCCGGGTCGCCGGCATCCAGCCCGAAGACATTGCCGGAGGTGTCGGCATAGTCGGCGGCATTGGCGAAAATCAGGGGGGAGCCAGGGCTCGTGGAGTTCGCGCCGGCGGTGAGATGTTCATGGGCGTGAAGGAGCTGTGGCAGCAAGGCGGACAGCAGCGTGAGGAGGAGTGCTTTGGCAGAATTTGTCTTCATCTCAAATCAGATTGCGGATTTTTCAGGGGCTGTTGGTCAGGCCGTCGGGACGCACGAACCGGGTGATCGGCGGTCCGAGCAGGAGTTTGACGCGGGGCCACGGGAGTCCTTCCACATGGGCGTCGGCGAACAGGTAGTTGGCCGAGTTGCGATGGCGCAGCACCGCCACGTCGGCCGAGAATGCGTTCGGCGAAAAGCCGCCCGAGGAAACATCGGCAAAGTGGAAATGGTCGGCGCCCACGTAGTCGCCCCGGGTTTCCGTGAGGTGCATCGTCTCGGAAGGCGACGGCAGGAGGGTGAAACGGGAAAAGTCGAGGCCGGTCGCGCCGTAGGGATGAGGGGTGAGGAAATCGTTGATGGCGTAGCTCGTGATCCGCGTGAGATTCGTGTCGAGGGGGCAGCGATAGACGCTGGTCAGGCCGTAGGGGGCGAGCATGCCGATCCACGAGGCGGCCTGGTGCGCGGTCTGCGGCAGCTCATCCCGGTTGTCCCCGGCGTACATGGCCACGCCCATGCCGAGCTGCTTGAGTTTCGACAGGCAGGCAGTGGCCTGCGCCCGCGCGCGGGCCCTGGCCAGGGCGGGCAGGATCATTCCCGCCAGCACCGCGATGATCGCGATGACCACCAGCAGCTCAATGAGCGTGAAGGCGTCTCGCGCAGGGCGGGACTCCGGAGACGTGGGCACCGGTTCCGCGGTCGAGCAGGGCGGTGCCAGAAGGGCGTCGGAATTGAAGGAGGACATTGCGGACGAATTGTCCGGACCTAGCCGGATACGGAACGGAATTGCTGGTGAGTTGCCCATGCGAAGGCATGGGTGAAATGACGGCGGACAGGCCGTCGGAAAAAGCACGTCGAAAGGATCGGAGGAAGAACCGTCGGGCCAAGCCCGCTGACGGCACTCCGAATCAGGACATGCAGAAGCTCAACCGCGGGGCGGCGGGAGCGGCGGGGCTTCGAGCCGGGCGACGAGAGTCATCGCCGGCACGTGGGGAAGCGGCCCCACGGAAGGCGGGGGCGGCAGGATCGACGACCGGCCCGGGAGCGAGCTGTCGAGCTTGGCCAGCTTGACCACGGCCTCGGACTTCTTCTCGGCCCCTTTTCCGGCCTGCACCAGCCGGCAGAGCTTGCACGGATGCTGACCGTCAAAGGTCGTCTTCACGGCCGAGACAAACGAGCTCTGCTGCGTGCGCTCGATGAGCATCGTCGTCCAGGCGACTGATTGCAGCGCAGCCCAATGCAGCCCGATCGTCAGGCTGAGCAGCACGGCAGTCGTGATGGCGAGGAACCGCTTCAACAGGCGCAATGTGTCGCAGATGGAGGGGCCGCGTCAAACGGCTAAACCGACACCGCCTGACCCTTCTTTCCGCGCCGACCGGACTGGAGATATTCAGCTGTCGTCTTTGAAGCCGGCCGCCTGTCGAGGGCGGGGTCAGCGGTTGGGGGGCGCAATTCTCCCCGCACGCCGAATCACCATTTTGCGTGTTGGGCTTGTCGCTGAACGCGGGTTTGTCGCAATCTCCCGCCGCACAAGCCATCCATCGTTTAGCCATGAACAAAGTGACCAAACTCCTCGCCGCCGCTCTGACCGTTGGCATTCTCCTCGGTGCTTACGGCGTTCGCGCCGCGGAGCAACCTAAATACACCACCAAGGAAGTGATGAAGGCCATCTACAAAGGCAAGGAAAGCCTCCATCACAAGATCGCCGACGGCGGCGGCAGCCCCGAAGACTTCGCCAAGCTCGTGGAATACCTTCCCTCGCTGCAGCTCAACGATCCGCCGGTGGGGGACAAGAAGGAATGGCAGGACCGGGTCAAGAAGCTGCTGGCGGCCGCCAAGGATCTGAAGGCCGGCAAGCCCGGTGCGCTGGATGCCTACAAGGGCGCGGCCAACTGCAAGGAGTGCCACACCGCCCACAAGAAGCCGGAAGAGAAGCACTGACCGGCCCCGTTGTTTTCCCGTTTTCGACCGGCCGCATGCCCTGGCATGCGGCCGTTTTTTCTAGAACCGCTGACGGACACTGAGCCGCACTGATAAGGTCCGCCTTCGCCGCCATTCCCCATCAGTGTCGATCAGTGAAGATCAGCGGTTCAACTCCGGGTCATGGTCCGGCCATCACGGTGAGGGTCACGCCGGTCGCGTCATAGCTGGCATTGAGTTTGAGTCCGGCCGCCAGGCCCGTGGTGGTGATGGTGGCGAATTGCCCGCTGCGCTGCGAGGTCGTCAGGATGCGGAACGTGTCGCCCACGGCCGGCTGGTAGCCGGGGGCAATGGTGACGAGCAGGGTGCCGCTGAGACTGGCCTGAAGATCGACGTTGATCTGGTCAAAACCGGTGCCCGGAGCCGTGCCGGCCAGATCGATGGCCAGCGTTCCCGCCGCGCCCTGGGTGTACATTCCGGTCAGGTGAAACATGCCGATCGGGGCGTCGGGCAGACCAGGGGAGACCACGGCCCCTGTGTTGTTGAAGGGATACACCTCAAGCGTGCCGTAGCCGGTGAGGTTGCCGCCGAGGAGATTGAAGACGCCGTAGCCCGCAAATCCGCTTCCCGCCAAGCGCAGTTCGCCGGCGGTCTGCGAGAAGTCGTTCAGCTGGAGTTTGCCGCTCTGCACGGCGACGAGCCCGCTGTTGTGCATCGGGAATTGGACGTACGAAAGGCCGGTGCCGCCTGATTTCTGGAATGTTCCGGCATTGATGAAGAGGGCCTGTCCGTAGGTGCCGCCCGACTGGATGTTGAAGTCGCCCGATATGTCAAAGGTGGCCCCGGCCAGGTTGCGGAAGGTGGTCCCCACGATGATGTTGGCCACGAGTTCGGCCGCGCCGGCGTTGTCGAAAGGGCGGGCGGCATATCCGCCGCCCGACACCTGCGTGTAGAACTGCACGTTGCCCAGCGTGGAGTTGCCCCGGACAGTGAGCTTGCCGGAGCCACTGAGGGCTGCGCTTTGGGCGATGAACGGTCCGGTGACCTCCACATCGCCCGAGCCGAGCAGGTAGGCCAGATTGGTGAGAGTCAGGGAACGGGGCATGACGGTGCCGCCGCCCTGGCTGAAATCAAGGACGCCTCCGTCCACGACGATGTCATTGGTCAGGTTGAGGTCTGGAGAGAGGAAGGTCGCCCGGCTGCCACTTCCCACGGTCAGGAGACTGCCCAAATTCAGGAGCGGCCCGTTGAAGACGACCGCTGGCGCCGCCGAGTTTCCGCCGCCCACCTGGGTGCTTCCAGTCACGTCATAACTGCCGCCGACGTTAATGTTTCCGGTCTGAAACCGCACCAGTCCCGCTCCATGGATCGAGGCGGCAACTCCGAGCGTGTGGACGCCGCCAAATTCCAAGGTGCTCGGGGCCGCAATTTCAAAGCTGCCCGTCGAAAGTCCGCCCCCGTCCAGCTTCAGGCTGCCGTTGGCGACGGAAACGGAACCGCGATTGTTGAAGGCCACCTGGCTGAAATTGATTCCGCCATCGTTGCCGAAGACCCGGAACTGCCCGTCATTGTCAAAGCGGGCCCCCGCCTGAAACCCGTCATAGACGATGATCTGACGGTCGAACGCATCCCAGACGCCGCTCGAGCCGTTGTGGATCACCGCCGCCGGATCATCGACAATGATTCCGTTGTCATTGGGTTCGTTCCAAGTGACATGTCCCCGGGTGACCAAGGTGTGCTGGATGATGCGTGAGGGGGTGCCGGTGATGTTGATGTCGCCGTCCACCACAGTTGTCCCGCCGCCATCCAGGGCGCCCGTCTGCCAGTTGAAGCTGCCGGTGACCTCCAGCTCCGTTCCGGGAGCGATGGAAAGGGTCGCGGCATTCAAGGAGAGGCTGTTTTCGATGAGTGACCGTCGGGCGAGGCTGAAAGTGCCGCCGCCGATGACGAGGGGCTCACGGCTCAACAGGCTGTCGAGGCTCAGGCTGCCGCCGTTGTAGCTCACGGTGTAGGTGCCGTTGGTGCGGTCAATCAGCACAAAGTCGCCGGCTGCGGGCAGAGTCTGGTTGGTCCAGTTTTTCGGGGTGAACCAGGCGCCGGCAGCATCCACGTCCCAAGTCACCGCGGATCGCAGGGAGAAGGTCCAGCTGAACGCGGCTGCCAGGTGAACTCCATTGGTATCCGTCACCTCGGGGTTGAGGGTGGCGCGATAATCGCCGACGGGCAGCGAACCCGGCAGGGTGAAGAGCACGGACTGTGATGCCGGATCATAGCTGGCTGTCCCCGTCTGTGTTTCGTCGTCTGCCGTGTCCAGCAGGCCATCGGGGCCAGAGCCCTTCAGTTGCAGGCTGCTGCCGGCGACGGAGGCCGGGTCCAGCGGCTTGTCCAAATAGGCCCGGACCGTTGCGAGCCCCGATGGCAGCACCGCCTTGGCCAGCGGAGCTGTATTCGTCACCATCGGCGGAGTAACACCGGCCTTCACCAGCACGGTGATTTCGTCGGTGGCCGTGGCATTCCCCCCGGTGTCGAAAGCGCGGGCCATCACCGTGAAGCTGGTTTCATTGGTCGTCGCGGGCGTGGTGAAGCGGAAGTCGAACGGGTAGGCGCCGACGTTCGCGGCAAGGTAACCGTTGAGGTAGAACTCGACGTTCCGCACCTGCACGTCGTCCACCGCCAGCGCGGTGACGACGACCGGCGTGCCAGGCTCCGCCACGGCCGGGGCGAGCGGGAAGCTGGCGCTCAGCGAAACCGTGGGCGGATGGCCCAGTGTGTCGGTGGGAAGGTAGTTGACCACCCCCAGGCCGCCGACCCCTGCGAACGGACCGTACGCCACATAGGCGCGACCTTGATTGATGGCGATGCTGATGACCCGTTCCGGCAGGGTGAAGGTGCCCTGTACCGGGACCGCGTTTTGCGGGTCGTGCAGATCCAGAGCGAGCAGGTTGGCCCCACCCGCCAGCACCGTCCCGGAGCCGGTCGCAGCCGCGTCGAATACGGTGAAATGCGCCGGCGGTGCCACCAACTGCAAGCCTCCCGGCGTATCGTTGATGATGATGATGCCGGAAGACAGGAACGTCGGCAGCGTGTCGATTCCGGTGAGGTAGACATAGCCCGGGCCCAGCGCCAGATGGGTACGCGCGTTGATCTTGTAGTCCGCCCCTTCCAGCAGCAGGGAGGCGGTATCGGCCCCCAAGGTTCGGCCGACGTTGAACCGATGCACATAGTTCCGGCCCGGGCTGCTGATAAACCGTCCGGTCAGGAGATAAACCGAGCTGCCCGACACGGCGATGTCCTGCGGTGTGTCTGTCTGGACCAGGTTGCCCATATAGCGCTGGTCAAGCAAACCGTTGGCCACCAGATCAACCAGGTAGAGTGTGTCTTCGCTGAGCACGTAGGCCAGATCCCCCGCCACGGCAATGGCGTTCAAATCAGCCGTCGCACCGAGACCGATGAAACGGCTCAGGACCGGCTGAACCGGATTCGACAGATCGATGATGGCCAGCCCGGTCCGGCCCACCGTGGCGAGACCGCTCTCTCCCGCAAAAGCCACGGCATTGACGGTGCCCAAGGGCAGGAGGGAAACCAGCGTCGGCTGGGCGGTGCTGATATCGTAGACGCCCAGACCGGAGTCGCCCTCGGCCAGGAGCGCGTACTTGCCATGCACTGCCACTTGGAAGCCGGGCCCGCTCGCCGGAGCGGTGCCGAGGACACGTGGAAGCCCCGCGTCGCCATCCAATGGATCAGTGCCCGCCACGACTTCCGCGCCGTCGCTCACGCCGTCACCGTCGGTGTCGGCCTTGTGAGGATCGGTGCCGAGCACGTTTTCTGCCTCGTCGGGCAGGCCGTCGCCGTCCGAATCCTTCGGGTCCGCCGGATTCATGGCGGCACGCGGGATGCCCGTGATCTGGCCATTGTCCGCCGACTTGAAGACCGTGTGACCGACGTAGAAATCATCGCGGTCAAAATAGTCGAGCTGGTAGTAGGCGTTGGCCTGCAGCGGGAGATTGTCGAACAGTCCGAGCAGGTTGAGGTGCCCATATTGCTTGGAGCCGCCGGCGCTCAGATTGACGAGCCGGTAGGCCAGAGGCTTTTGCGCCTGGGGTTGCCCGGCCTGTGCCTTGTCCTCGGCGGAAAATGGATCGGTGACCCCCCGGAAAGAGGCGTCATAGGTGGTAAGCCAGCCGCGGGATTGAAGCGTCAGGGCGACGTCCAGGAGCCGTTGCGCCGCCGCCTGCACAGCGGCCGGATTGAATTCCGCCGGGGTCAGTGTGCCCGCCGCCGCGCGGTCGAAACGGTCGAGCAGGGCGGCGGCAGCGGCCTTGGTCAGGTTGGAGGGCAGGGGCATTTGCAGCAGAGCGGCCTGCTCTTCCGCGGTCAGTCGGACGTCGCCGGGCGTACCCGGCTGACGGGCGTTTTGTATGGCCGTGAAAAAATTCACGAGGATCGGCGCCTCCGTCACGTCGACTTCCGTCCATGCCACGTTGCCGAAGACCACCGTATCCAGATCGGCGGCGGCCTGCAGCAGGGCGAGCTGTTCCGCAAAGACGTTGGGTGTGATGGTCGGATCGGCGGGAAGCGGCCGTCCCTTGCGAGGGTGGTCGGAGGCGTTCGGGTTCTGCAGGTTGCACAGGGCGAGTTCGCCCGCCGCCTTGTTGGCATCGATCAGGCAGGACTTGTAAATGCCGCCGTAAGTACTCACGGCACTAAAGCCCGGGCCCAGAATGGGGATGCAGCCCAGGGCGGTGTTGGCGACGTTGTTGAAGATGGTCGCCCCGCAGGTTGAAGGGTCGATGTTGCAGTCAGCCACACTGCCGATCACCCCCTGCGCCGCGCTGATCGCGCAACCCAGGCCGGGTGTCGCCTCCGCCGCAGTCAGGAGCACCGCAAAGCCGATCCCCACGCCGCATTGGATGGCGTTGCTTTCGGCCGACTTGCGCTGCTGCTTGCAGGGGTCTTTCGGGTCGGGAGGGGAATTCGGATTGTTGGGGTCATTGGGTCCGTTCGGTCCGTCCGGGCCACCACCACCGCCGCCACCGCCGGAGCCGGGATAGGGGATGTCCCAGCCGGGCTGGCGGACCCCGACGCCCGCGTCGCACTCCAGAAACTGGCCGTCCGCGCTGACGGTCATTCCGCCCTGAATCTCCCAGCGGCCCGTCTTGTGGTTGAAACTCCACAGGGCGCTCTTGCCGCCCGGGGGCAGCACTTTGCCGGTGACCCGGTCCGGCAGGTTGGGGAAACGGACCGGCACGGGCTGGTCAAAATTGTTCGGTCCGTCGGTCTGGATGGTGATGACAAAGGCCGGGTTGATACCTGCCGGCAGGGGGGCGGGCAGGCGGTCTGGGGAGACCGGGGCGATACCTAGCCGGCCGCCGCGGGTGCCATCATTCGCGTAGAGCGCGTTGGGCGGAACTGTCAGCGTCACACCGGCGAGCGCGGGGTTGGCAGCCAGCACCGCCGGCGGGAAGGTGATTACGGTGTTGGTGAGCGCGCTGACGGCCTTGAGCGTGCCCTTGGCGATCTTGGGCAGAAAAATGTCGCCGGTGCCGCCCGCGAGATTGTTGGTCTTGCCGGCGATGGCTTCCCACGGTTTGCCGACAAACGGGTAATACGCCCCCGAGGGATACTGGCTGCCGTTGGCGGTGCGACCGTCAATTTTCACGAAGAAACGTCCCGCCGGACAGGGATTGAGCGAGAAAAAGCCGTTGGCATCCGTGACGGTACGCAGGGTCTGTTCCTGGCCGTCCACGGTGATGGTCACATTGGCCAGCGGCAGATTCATCGTGTTTGTGGTGCCCGGTCCGGCGATCAGCTCCGAAGCATACACATGGCCGATGATGCCCGTGCCATCGATGGGCGTGCTGCCGAAGGTCTGAAACGTGATGGTCGCCATGCCGCCGGGTTGGCGGTCCCCATCGGCGTCCAGCTCGCGCCCCAGTTCGTCCCGCAGCCCGGTCCCGTCGAAGACGGCGGTTACCTGCGAGCCCGCCGGCAGGGGTTCCAAGTAGAACAGCGTCGCGGTGCGCCGGTCACTGCCGAGCTCAATCCGGCTCAACAGACGCCGTCCCTGATACCCCGCGAAGAAGTTGTCGGACGAGAAGAGCGTGTTGGTGGCCAAGGGCGTCGAGAAGCGAAGGATGGTCTCGCGCATGACCCCGACCCCGATTTCACCGTTGGCCGGGGACGATTCGGCAATCGTCGTCAGCGGAGCCGGTCCCAGCCGGAAAAAACGCTCCAGGCCCGAAGGGGGCAGCGTCACCGTGTTGCGGTTGTCGGTTCCGAGCGCGGCGGTGACCAGGACCGGTTCCCAATCGTCGTTTGGCTTGAGGGTCGCGAGCGATTCCAGCCGGAACCCCGACGGGCTGTTGGTCCATTGCAGTTGGACATTACCGTTGACGAGGGTCACCCCGAGCTCCGGGATCTGGGCCCGGAGGCCAAAGGTCGGCAACAGCAGCAGGCAGAGAAAGACCGCCTGGCGGTGAAAAAAGCTTCATAATGCAATGGTTCGAACGGACTTGGCGCCACCGCCACCCAGGCCGGATCGGACTCCCCCCAAGGGTGGCAACGCTGGGGGTTTGGCGAAACCCCCGCCACCAATTACACGCAAAGTTTGCGTGGCGCGTTGCGCCCGCTGCCGACTTTCGGCAGCCTGCCGCCGACATGGCTGCTCAAACCAAGCCCGCCTTCCGCCCTTACATCCCCGCCGCCAGCCGGCTCCGCGAACTCAGCCTGCGCTCGATCCTCGTCGGCACGGTGCTGGGAATGATCTTCGGCATGTCGTCGCTCTACCTCACGCTCAAGGTCGGCCTGACCGTTAGCGCGAGCATTCCCGTGGCGGTGATCTCGATCACGCTGTTCCGCTTCTGGGCGCAATTGGGCGGACGTGACGCCACCATCCTCGAGCACAACCTGGCACAGACCGCCGGTTCAGCAGGTGAATCCATCGCCTTTGGCGTTGGGGTGACCATGCCGGCCATTTTGATTCTCGGTTTCGACCTCGAAATCTGGCGGGTGCTGCTCGTGGCCGTGTTGGGCGGACTTTTGGGCATCCTGATGATGATCCCGCTCCGCCGGGCCCTGATCGTCCTCCAGCATGAGGAGCTGAAATATCCCGAAGGCACCGCCTGTGCGGAAGTGCTCAAAGCCGGGGCCAACGCCGAATCGCGCGCTGCGGCTGACCCAATCTACCACGATGAAAAGAGCGTCGCGGGCATCAGTGCCAAGACAATCTTCGCCGGCTTCGGCCTCGGACTGCTTTACAAATCGGTGCAGGTTGCCGGGAAGCTCTGGAAAGAGGTTCCCGAAAAGGTCTTTGGCGCACCGCTCAAGGCCGGCTCGATTTCGTGCGAGATTTCGCCGGAAATGCTCGGGATCGGCTATATCATCGGCCCCCGTATTGGTGGCGTCATGGCGGCGGGCGGCGTGCTGAGCTACCTGCTGCTCATTCCGCTCATCAAGTTCTTCGGCGAATCGCTCAGTGAACCGTTGGCCCCGGCCACCACGGTGCTGATCCGCGACATGGAGCCCAGCCAAATCCGTTCCGCCTACATTCTCTACATTGGAGCGGGCGCAGTGGCGGCGGGCGGCCTCATCAGCCTGGCCCGGGCGTTGCCCACGATGTGGCATGGGTTGAAGGCGGGCCTCTCCGATCTTACCGGCATTGGCCACGATCAGCCGAAGCAACCGACCGGCACAGCCGAGAAGATTCGGCAGCTCACTTCCGCGGTCATTCCGCGCACGGAACGCGACCTGTCCATGAAGTTCGTGCTGATCGGTGTCGTGCTCCTGATCACCGGGATCACGCTTGCCCCACCGCTCCACATGAATTTGCTGGGGGCCGCCCTGATCGTGCTGCTGGGCTTCCTCTTCGTCACGGTGTCCTCGCGGCTCACAGGTGAGATCGGTTCCTCTTCGAACCCGATCTCGGGCATGACCATCGCGACCCTGCTGCTGACCTGTCTGGCCTTCCTGGCGGTGGGCTGGACCGGCAACACCTACTATGTCACCGCACTTTCGGTAGGTGCGGTCGTATGCATCGCGTGTTCGAACGGCGGTACGACGTCGCAGGATTTGAAGACGGGCTTCCTCATCGGCGGCACACCCAAATATCAGCAGATCGCCATTCTCATCGGTGCCTTCGCCTCCGCATTGGTGCTCGGCCCAACCCTCCTCAAGCTGAACCAGAACGGCACGGTGTATGTGGATGCCGCGCAGGTGTCGCCTTCACTCCGCGTACCCGTGGCGGAGCTGGTCGGATTGAAAAAGGAGCACATCACCGGCCCGCAGGCCGGGGACGATTCGCAGGATTACTTCGTCTGGCACCAGCCTGATCCGCAGGGCGGCGCGGCGAAGAAGTTCCTGGTGGATGCCACGGGCAAGCCGGTCTGGATGGTGGATCCCGGCATCAACGGCACCGTCAAGGAACTGCCCGACGGCTCGAAGGTGACCAAATACGACGCCCCCAAGGCCACCCTGGTCAGCTACATCATCAAGGGAATCCTGGACCGCAAGCTGCCGTGGGCGCTCGTCCTGTTCGGCGTCATGATCTCCGTCACACTCGAACTGTGCGGGATCGGCTCGCTTGCTTTCGCGGTAGGCGTCTATCTGCCGATCTCGACCTCGCTGCCCATCTTCGTGGGCGGCCTTGTACGCTGGCTGGTGGACCGCCATTCCCGGAGCAAGCATGTCGATGCCGGACTGACCGAGGAGCAGATCATCGCCGAAAGCGACAAGTCCCCCGGCGTGCTGATGGCCTCCGGCTACATCGCCGGTGGCGCGATCGCCGGCATCGTCATCGCCTTCATGGCCGCGGCCCTGAGCAGGTACGATCACGCACTGACGGAGTGGGCCGAAAAATCCAACGGGTTCTATGCCGGACCGTATTCCGACCTGCTCGCGCTGTTGCCTTTCGCTGTCCTCTGCGGGCTGCTCTATCTGGCTGCGCGGGAGAAGATCCTGGCCAGGAAACGGGCCTGAGTATTGCCCGACCGAAGGTTCGGGGCGGGGGCGGTGAAACTGGTGCCGTGCATACCGGGTAGCGGCCTTTGACAACTTTCGGCACGTTAAACAGGGATGGTTTGGCGACCCTCACTCTTCAGATGAGATACGCCACTGGCCCAGGACTTTTTTCACCTTTTTAAGTTCGCCATTTTCGAGCGCCTTCATCACGTCGGTCAAAGGGACTTTGTATTTTGCGGCGTACTCATCGGGCTTTAACCACGTGGGTTCGCCTTTGGCCGACCCGGCAGGCGGATTTGGCTCCGCTGCCGGTGGTGGGATCTGAACGGCCGCGTTTGCCGGAGAGCTTGTCCCGTCGCCGGCTGCCAGACGTGTGTCCAGGGAAGGAAGCATGCGCAATAAGGCCTGATAGAGGGCATATTCCACGATTTTTGTCTGATAGTCGGTCATGCATTGCATGAGCGGCCCCGCTTGTGTCAGGTCCAGCCCACCGGCTTGCGCGCGGAATTCCTTGACGGTGCTTTCTTTGGAGACTTCGCACGAGACATTGTCCAGCATGGCCGAGCTGGTCTTGTCGAACAACTGGATCGCAACCGCGCAGCCGATCGAGAATTTCGCCTCGTTGTTCGACCAGTCGATCGCTGCCATGTCGGCCATTCCCTCAGGAAGGTGCGCAAAGGCTTTCACGTTCTTTTTGAAGATTGAAACCGGATTCCAGCCCCCTTTGCTGGAATTCGTGCCCTTGTCGATCTTCAGGTAAGTCACCGAGCCCAGAACTCCAAAGTTACCAGGCTTATCCATCAGCACTTGGAACCTGCCCGAATTGTGCAGCAGGTTTTCAAAAGGGGCTTTCAACAATTGACCCGCGTCCGCACCTCCCAAGGCCATTGCAACATTCGGTGGCACGGTTATCTGAGGCATGCCGACAGATAATTTTGTGGTCACGGTCGCAGGTCGTTGGGGGAAATTCATTGCCGGGTTGTCCGGCATCTGCAGCTTCCCGTTGGGGTCTGCGGCCAGGGCTGAATTGCCAGGCATGGCGGCAAGGGCCGCCCAAAGGCACACGATCGTGACCAGGATGCCTTTCGCGGAAAATAGTCCCACCAAACGGCGTGCGACAGACGTTCGACAACTGTTTCTATCCAGGGAAATCATTGGGGTGAAAGTTGGGTTCTGAGTTTTCCGAATCATACAAACAATTACGGTCGCAGGAGACTCATAGATTGTTGAGACGCCGGTCAAGTACTCGTATTTCCATATGATGTAACTTCAATTTGCTCAACCGCCGGAACCCCCTCCGGACGCCTTTGCGGTGCTGGTCATGAAAATATATTGTGCCGGGACATTCATGATCAGGCGCTGTGGGAATGGTGGAGGATGAAGGTTTGTAAGCCGGATCAGGTCTCGATGCGGAATGCCTCCGCATCCCGCTCGGGCGGAAGTCACTTGAGCTGCGGGCCAAAGAACTTTGCATCAGGAGACAGCCGATGATTTTCGGTCCGATTGCCTTGGACCGCTAAACCTTCGTAAACCGAGTTCAAGGCGGCCAGTTCGACCGCGTTCAGTCCTTTGAAGCGCGCGACTGTTCATTGGGCCAACCTCTCCAACCCGCCGCACCCGGCGGCTGAGGTTCTGACGACGTCAACAAACTTGGCTTTGCCATCCTCGCCGCTGTCCGCATTATCGACTCTCTTTCGACATGAAACGCACGCAGCATTGCAACGAACTCCGGCCCGAGCACGCCGGGCAGACCGTCACCCTCGTCGGCTGGGTCCATTCCCGCCGCGATCTCGGTGGCGTCCTCTTCATCGACCTCCGCGACCGTGAGGGCCGAACCCAGACCGTGTTCGATCCGAGCGACCTGCCCAAGGAGGTCTTCGAGCGCGCGAGCCATCTGCACAGCGAGTCGGTCATCCAGATCACCGGCACGGTGCGCGTCCGCCCCGAAGGCACTCAGAACACCAAGATCCCGACCGGGCAGATCGAAGTGCTCGTGAAGTCGCTCGAGGTTCTGAACGACGCGGCCGTGCTGCCGTTCCCGGTGGATGACCCCGAACTCGCCAGCAAGGTCAACGAGGAGATCCGCCTCAAGTACCGCTACCTCGACCTGCGCCGCCCGGAGATGATCCGCAACCTGCGCGTCCGCTCCAAGGTCGCCATTGCCACGCGCAGCTACATGGACGGCGAAGGCTTCCTCGAGGTCGAGACCCCCACGCTCTTCAAGTCCACGCCCGAGGGCGCGCGCGAGTTCCTCGTCCCAAACCGCCGCGATCCCGGCACTTTCTACGCGCTGCCGCAGTCACCGCAGCAGTTCAAGCAGATCCTCATGGTCAGCGGCATCGAGCGCTATTTCCAGCTCGCCCGCTGCTACCGCGACGAGGACCTTCGCGCCGACCGCCAGCCCGAATTCACCCAGGTCGATATCGAGATGTCCTTCATCGACCGCGAGGACATCTACTCGCTTATCGAGGGCCTGCTGAAGAAGGTCTGGAAGACGGCCCTGAACCTGGACATCCCGACGCCCTTCAAGCGCATCAGCTTCGAGGAGGCGCTGAACCGCTACGGCATCGACAAGCCCGACACGCGCTTCGGCATGGAACTGGTGGACTTCACCGAGGAGTTCAAGGGCTCCAAGTTTGGCGTCTTCGGCAACTGCGTCGCGAACGGTGGCGTGATCAAGGCCATCAACGCCCGCGGCCTCGCCGGCGCCACGCAGGGCCAGCTGGAGATCATGACCGAGACAGCCAAGGGCTTCGGCGCGAAGGGCCTCGCCTACATCAAGGTGGAGAAGAACGCCGCCGGCACCATCGAGTGGAAGTCGCCCATCGTGAAATTCTTCTCGGACGCCGAGAAGGCCGCGCTCACTGCCAAGCTGGAAATCCAGGAGGGTGACCTGATCCTGTTCGCCGCCGACCAGTGGCTCAACGCCTGCGAGATCCTCGGCAAGATCCGGCTCTACTGCGCCGACGTGCTCAAGGGGCAGGGCAAGCTCACGATCCCAGCCGACCAGTTCAACTTCCTGTGGGTGATCGAATTCCCGCTGCTCGGCTTCGACCGCGAGATGAACCGCTGGTATTCCAGCCATCATCCCTTTACCGCGCCCGTGGCCGACGACATCCCGCTGCTGAAGACCGACCCCAAGAAGGTCCGTGGCCAGCACTACGACATCGTGGTCAACGGCGTCGAACTCGGCGGCGGCTCCATCCGGATCCACCAGCCCGACGTGCAGAAGACGATCTTTGAGGAGCTGCTCCAGATCCCGCCCGACGAGACGCAGAGCCGCTTCGGCTACATGCTGGAGGCCTTCAAGTACGGCGCCCCGCCCCACGGCGGCATCGCGCTCGGCTTCGATCGCCTCATTGCGATCCTCTGTGGGACGACGAGCATCCGCGACGTCATTGCCTTCCCCAAGACGGCCAAGGGCGTGGACCTCATGACCGACAGCCCGAGCACCGTGACCCCCCGCCAGCTCCGCGACCTGCACATCGAGGTGAAGGCGGCGGTGAAGAAGGACGTGTAGGCTTATGGCCTCGTCTCAACAGCGCGGCTTTACGCTCACCATATTCCTGCCGGACGGTGTACCGGATGGGCTGCGGATCGTTGAGAAGTCGAATTGGACCGGCCGGGGAGTTGTTTGCCCGCGGCCGGTCTTTCCTCAGGCTAAAAGCCGCAACGATTTTGACCGTGCGGGCGTTTATGTGCTAGCCGGTCCTTCTTCCGAAACGGGCCTGCCCGAAATTTACATCGGTGAAGGGGACCCAATCAGGCCACGCCTTGAATCGCATTTTTCAAAAAGGGATTTTTGGACCACGGCGATTTTCTTTACCAGTAAGGACGAGAATCCAAACAAAGCGCACGTTCAGTATTTGGAGGCACGCTTGATTCAACTAGCTGCCGAGGCGAAACGCTGTGAGCTGAAAAACGGGAATGCTCCCCAACCGCCCTCGCTGTCCGAAGCAGACGTTGCCGAGGTTGAAGGCTTTCTGGATGAGGTATTGCTTTGCTTCCCAGTAATTGGACTTTCAGTTTTTGAAAAGCCGAGCCAACCACAGCATAAAGTAACCCAGCTTAAAATCAGCTCGAAGAGTGTTCTTGCACTGGGGTATGAATCGATTCAGGGATTTGTTGTCACTAAAGGTTCAGAGGCTGTCATTGATGAGATGCCCTCGATTCGTGGATTCGTTTCCCAATTGCGCAAAGCCATGCTGGCAAATGGAATTCTGCAAAATCGTGGGCAAAAATTGATATTTTCTCAAGATTACGAATTCAATTCTCCTTCTACTGCTGCTGAGTTCGTTTTGGGGCGTTCGGCGAATGGCCGGACCGCATGGCTAGCAGCAAGTGGACACACACTTAAGGAACTACAAGAGACGGCACAGTCTCGCCCGGTAAAGTAAGAAAATAGTCGTTTGTCTATTGGCTCCTCTCCTTGTCCTTGTCCGTGTCCCTATGATTCCTTCGACCGACCGCCTCCCTGTAATTCTGCTCACCGGCTTTCTCGGGGCGGGCAAGACCACGCTGCTGCTGCGCTGGCTGGCGGAGTCGCCGGCGACAGGCAAGCGGCTCGGCGTCGTGATGAACGAGTTTGGCGCGGAGAGCGTGGACAGCCAGCTCATCAGCCGGCCCGGTTTGCCGCTGGCGCAGGTCAGTGGCGGCTGCATCTGCTGCGCGTCGGACAATGAGCTGGGCAATGCGGTGACCAAGCTCGTGCAGGAGGGCGACTGCGACTACCTCGTCGTCGAGACCAGCGGCCTCGCCGATCCGGACAACGTCATCGACGTGCTTACCGATACCGATTTGCTGCCGCAGGTGCGCCTGCAGGCCGTCGTCACGGTCGTGGATGCCCAATGGTACGCCCGTCCCGGCATTGAGGCCGGCGAGCGCGTGCTGGTCCGCAAGCAGGTCCAGTTCGCCCACGTCCTCTGCCTCTCCAAGTGTGATCGGCTGGGCGACGCGGAAATCGCCTTTGTCGAGGCCGAGATGAAGCGGCTGAATCCGAACGCTTGGGTCGTGAAGCTTCCTTTCGGCCTGCCGGAACTGGGCGAAATCCTGGCCCGACCGGCGGCAGCCACCGAACTGCGCATCGAAACCGAGGACGCCGGAGGAGGGGAACCGCACCTGCACAACGCCTACCAGAGTGTGACCTGGCGCTTCCCGGTACCGGTGGACCGCTCCAAATTCGAGGCGTTCCTCAGCGGACTCGACCCGCGCGAAGTCGTCCGCGCCAAGGGCTTCATCCGGTTCGCCAAGCAGCCGGATAAGCTGCACGTCTTCCAGTCTGTCTTCGGGCACCACTTCATCGAGGAATTTCCGGTGAAGCCGAGCCCCGAGACCGTTGCCGTGCTCATCGGCCCGAACCTCGACGCAGCGAAATTTCAGGACCAGCTCCGCACGCTCGTCTTTGGTCCGCAGCGCAGCGGCCTCAAGCTGGGGTGATTTGCCGCCTCTGATTGGCGGTGCAGAATGCCGCTTCAATCGCTCGTGAAGGTGCGTGATGGTTTGGGGCTCGGAGGCCGGTTACGATCCCTCACGGCCTTGCCCTGCGACGAAGGGAGACGTCTCGCCCTTCGTACGGGCGTGGGATAACGGTTCAGCGCATGCTCAGGCGACCGGTGGCGGGAGGAATTCCAGGCCGTACTTCCGGCCCAGCCCGATCACGCGGGGAATGTCCTGCTGTTGTTCCGGGTTGAGCGTGTGGATTTCCTCGAAGAACCCCTCGAAGCCCGCCGGGGTGATCGCGCACAGGAGCCGCCCGGTTTGCGGACCGATGTTGCGATAGGAATGGGGGATTCCGCGCGGGGCGAAAACGGTGTCGCCCACCCGGGCGGTCAGCTTCTGGGCGGCGACCGTGAACTCGAAGTCGCCCTCGATGATTTGAAACGTTTCATCCTCGCGGTGATGGATGTGCGGCGGTGTGCCACCGCCCGGCGGATCGTAGGATTCGATCACGCTGATCGTGCCGTTGGTGTCGCGCCCATGGATGCGGATGACGACCGGATTGCCCAGCACATTGAGTTTTTCCCCGGCACCCGCAGGAGTAAGGATCGGTTTCACGGGCCAATGCTTTTCAGCCGGGCTCAGGGATGCCAGTCCTATTCTCCTGCAAGCACCGAGCTTGCCCGGCTCCTCTCCTCACTGACCCACTGACCCACTGACTTACTGACTTACTGACTTACTGACTTACTGGCCTACTGGCTCACTTGCCCACCTCGGCCAAAGCGCCCACGCTGAATCCCGCATGAGCATCGCCACCCGCACCGGAGACGCCGGCCACACCGGCCTGATGTACAACCGCCGCGTCCCCAAGTCGCATCCCCGCGTAGAGGCCTATGGCAGCGTGGATGAGCTGAACGCCGCCCTCGGACTGGCGCGGGCGCACGCCTCGGCGGCGTTCATCAAGGACAACCTGCTGCTCATCCAGAAGGATCTGGTGGTGCTGATGGGCGAACTCGCGACCGGAGTGGAAGATTTACCGCGCTACGTGAAAGACGGGTTCGAACTCGTCACGCCGACGTTGACCGAAAAGCTGGATCACCTGGTCGCCGAGGTGGAGTCACAACAGGTGTCGTTCAAGGACTGGGCCACCCCGGGCGCGACGGTCGATTCCGCCGCACTGGACGTGGCGCGCACGACTTGCCGCCGGGCTGAGCGCCGGGTGGTGACCCTGCACGAGACCGGACAACTGCAAAACCCGGAGATCATCATCTACCTGAACCGCCTCAGTGACCTGCTCTGGCTGCTGGCGCGCTGGGTGGAGACCCAAGTGGCGAAGTAAGCCGGATGATTTGCCGGGGAATGCCCTCCATACCGAGGACTTGGCGAGTGATCAGGGCGGGTTTCCGGGTGGAGCCGGATGAGTGAGCTCGCCCAGGGCTTCCTTGGCCATTTCATCTGCCGGGTTCACTTTCAAGGCGGCTTGGAAATGGCGGATCGCCTCCGGCTGGTTGCCGAGATCCATGGCGATCAACCCGAGGTTTCCGAGGGCCTTGTAGTCATCCGGGTTGATTCTCAGGGTCTGCTCGAATTCTTTTCTGGCCGCCTCCAGGTGATTGCCCATTCGCAGCACCAGCCCCAGATAGTAATGGCCCTGATCGTTGTCTGGATCCGTCATCACCGTGGAACGGAAATGCCGCTCAGCCTGTCCCACATCGCCATGACGGCTCAGCAGCACCTTCCCCATATCGAGATTCCCCTGCGCATCCAGCGGATCGCTGGCCAGGCGCAAGCGTGCCCCGGTTTCGCTCAGGCGGATGGAGTGGAGCCGTTGCTCCTCCTCGAACAGCGGCAGGTCTTTCGGATCGCGCAGGACGAGCTGGAGCCAGAGTTCGGCCATCTCATCCGAAGTTTGCGGCCCATAGCGCACGCGCGTGGGAGGGGTGAGGGATCCGTCCGTGGGGGAGGCCACCGCAGGATTGTCGTAGCGGTAACGCATCGTCAGCACCGTGCCTTTGGGCAGAAAGAGCGGGGTGACGTACTTGTAATCGCCCTGCCAGTTGAAATTCCAGCGGGGGATCCGCATGAGCCAGCGCTTGGAGCCGTCGGGAAGGGTGGCCCAGCCCTCCAGGGTGGTGGCGAGACGATGGGCGTGGGGAAGCACCGCCCACGCCTCCACGTCGGCCGGCACCGTAAAGGTGTCTTCGACCAGGTAGTCGGTGGCATGCGGTGGAATATCGATGGCGAAGGACATCAGGCCCAGTTTGAACGCGGTGACGCGCGGGGGCTTGTCCGTGAAATAGAGCCCGACCTCACACTGCACCGACTGGGCGTTCGTGGCGCCAATCAGGTGGAGCGCCAGCACGAGGTCCGTGTTGGTGCTGAGCAGCCACGGAAGCTGGTCATCACCGGAAGCCCCCTGCTTGCCGGGTTGCCAGGTGAGAAACTGGCCCTGGGGCATTTTCACGTTGAGGGGCCGCATCGCAAACCGGTAGCCCGACTCGCCATCCCGCCCCTCGAAGGAACGCGATTGTCCCGAACTGTCCACATAGACGAAGGCATGGTGTACCACCCGGGGATTACCCGGGCGAAACTCCACGGCGCGGACGTAGCGGGGCCGGTCCAAGGGGACAGGGACGGTGAAATTGCGGTAGATGTCCTTCGAACCCGCTGGCACCGGAAACGACCGCGCCATGCGGACGACCAGATCGGGCTTCCCCCCCTGCCAGCCATCCGTCTGCTTGGGGATTGGGGGAGCGTCGGCAGGATTGCCCGCCGGCGCCCCTTCATCGGCCCACTGGGACAGAACATTGATCTCCTGATCGGTCAGGGGTCGGCGACCACGGAATTCCCCGCAGACCGGATCCACCAGCCAGGGTGGCATGTGCCGGGCCTGGGTTTCCCGGCGGATCGCTTCGGCATGAGTGGCACTGGGGCCATATTCCAGCAGCGAGAACGGACCGGGTTGGCCGGCGCGATGACACGAGGCGCAGGACCTGAGCACCAGGGGCAGGACATCGTGATAGTAAGTCACCTCCGTTCCGCCCGGGGGCGTTTGGACCGTTGCTCCTTGGGCAAACAGCGCCAAGGTGAAGGTCAAAACGTAATGCAACTTCTGTCGTAAACTTATCAAGCAGTGGGAGTTCGAAGCCGAACTCTTAGCAAGGACGCTGCCGGATTGAGCGAAGTTACCGACGAAGTTGACGCCAACGAAAACGAAATGAGCTGAGGAGGGCGCGGTTCCACCCGCGGCGTAAATTTCTTCGCGCCGGGCACCCATGGATGACTCCTTCGGATCCAGCACAGCGCGAATTTTTCATGAGTTTGACAGAGGGAGGAATATGGGGCGCGGGTCGAACCGCGCCCTCCCCGCGTGAAGCCGCTGGGACAACATCCCGGATTCCGTTCGTGACAATGCCGGAAGGGCGCGCACAAACAGGCGCATGCATTCGGGGCGGTTCGCAATCTTGGCGGGCGTGATCTGCTGGCTGGCCGTCCTGACGGTCGGCTGCCGACCATCAGCCAAGCCAGGGGAGGGCGATCAGGACTCTTCACTGAGCGCGACCGATGCCAGCGCCTTGGGGGATCTGCTGACCGATGATTCGGGCAAGTTCTCCTATCGGATGCCGGCAGGGTGGAGCGCGGTGAAAATCCCCGGCAACAGCTTCAAGGTTGCCGTGGAGCCGGAACAAAGCGGCTACCGCGCCAACATCCAGGTCAGCCGCGAGGCGGTCCCCCGGCGTTTCGACCTGTTTGTGGAGGAAAGCCGCAAGAGCCTGCTGAAACTGCAGTCCGGGGCGATGATCCGGGAGGATTCCGCCTTCACGACTTCAGCCGGGCTTGAAGGGCGGCGCTGGATCGTCAATGTGTTCCAGAATGGGGAGCGGCTCTGGCAGGCCTACTACCTGGTTCCCGGGCCGAACGATGACAAACTTGTGGTCACGATGACGGCCCGGACCGATCAGGAACTGCACCTGACTTACGTCAGCGATATCTGCATGAAGACGCTGGTGGTGCGCTGAACCGGCCCCGGTTGGTCAAAATTGGAAGTGTTCCCATTCGCGGCGGTCGCGCTTGGTCGGCCGACCGGCCCCACGCGGACGCTGGCCGGGGGAGGTGAGGGCTACTTCCTGGGCCCGCGCGAGTTCGTCCGGGGGCGTGAGGTCCTCGGCGTAAAGCGGCACCAGCTTGGCTCCGACCCGGGCGGCCGGGGCATCGAGCACCTTGTACGTGCGGCACAACACGCCAATCTGGGCGGTGACCAGTTCGCCCGGGCGGACGGTGTGCGCCGGTTTGCTTATCGCTCCGCCGACCTTCACATGTCCGCTGCGGATGGCCGTGACCGCCAGACTGCGAGTCCGGTAGAGGCGCACGGCCCAAAGCCATTGATCGAGGCGCATGAAGATGGATTCAGCCGGGCGAGGTGGCGCTTGAGATTCGGGTCCGACCGCGTTGGCTTTACCGGCAACGCGATCATGGCCGGGGCGGTTTGTAGAAGCGTCGCCGGCTGGGAGCAAGCGAGGTTTGGCGCGGACCAAGGCTGTGTCCAAATTTTTACCGGCCATTTTTCCAAAATCGTGGGCACGGGTTCGGATTCGTGTTTTCCTTTCCGCAAGTGAACCTCGATCCGTTTCGTCAATTCATCCGGGAACTTGCGTCGGTCAGTGCCGACGTGATTTTACCGTACTTCGCGAACCGCGATTGCGGCCTGGAACTGAAGGCGGACGAGTCGCCGGTGACCCTGGCCGACCGCAATTCCGAACTGGCGATGCGGCAGATGATCGAACGGCGCTTTCCGGCCCATGGGATTGTGGGTGAGGAATTTGGCACCGTGCGCGGCGACGCGGAGTTCGTGTGGGTGCTCGATCCGGTGGATGGTACCAAATCATTCATCACCGCCGTGCCGCTCTTTGGCACCCTGATTGGCCTCCTGCACGAAGGGAAACCTTTGCTCGGCTGTGTCCACCAGCCGGTGCTGAAGCAGTGCCTGCTCGGGGATGGCCAGACCACCACACTCAACGGAACCCAGGTCCGGATGCGTCCCGCCCCGCCGTTGTCGGCGGCGACCTTGCTGACCAGCGATCCGCTCTTTCCCCAGCGCTACCAAAATGGGACCGCCTTTGCCGATCTCGCTCAGCGGGTCCGCCTTTATCGGACGTTTGGGGACTGCTACGGCTACCTCCTGCTGGCGAACGGGTTCGCCGACATCATGGTGGATCCGATCATGAACCCGTGGGACCTGCTGCCACTGATTCCTTGCATTGAGGGAGCCGGCGGGCGCATCACGGACTGGCAGGGCAACAATGCCGCCCATCTCGAAGCGACCTCGGCCGTGGCGTGCGCCCCGGAACTGCACGAGGAGGTCATCCGCCTGCTGAACCCATGAGCGCCAGCCCCCGTCCTGCCGTCACGCCGGAGCCGCCTTACTACGCGGTAATCTTTACCGCGTTGCGTACCGAGGGTGACCGTGGCTATGGGTCCATGGCCGACCGCATGGTCCAGTTGGCGGCCGAGCAGCCTGGTTTTCTCGGCGTGGAAAGCGCCCGCGATCCCGCGACGGGCATGGGCATCACCGTCAGCTATTGGGCGGATGAGGGTTCGATCCGCGCCTGGCGGGAAAATGCCCAGCACCGTATCGCCCAGGAAACTGGAAAGAAGTCCTGGTATGCCGACTACCAGCTGCGGGTGGCCCGGGTGGAACGGGCCTACAGTGGTCCGGCGGGACGCTGAATCTGGCCGCTTCCCCATGCCTTCGGTCCCTAGGGTAGCCAAGCCGCTCGAAAACGAGGCTAGACACCTTCCCGGCAAACCACTAAGGTCCGCGCCTCGATAAACGGATTAACTTACAGGACGGCATGAGCTGTCCGACACCGAATCAAATGCAAGAAAAGTCAAAAACCATCAGCGAGTTCAAGCAGCACGACAAGGACACCGGCTCGGCCGACGTCCAGATCGCACTGCTTACGAGCCGCATCAATTCGCTCAGCGAACACCTTCAAACCAATAAGAAGGACCACAGCTCCCGCCGTGGTCTTCTCATCATGGTGAGCCGTCGCCGCCGTCTGCAGACCTACCTTCAAAAGAAGGACGAGGCCCGCTACAAGGCGCTGACGACCAAACTGAAGCTTCGCAAGTAACGATTTTAGAGGCCGGGCCTGGTGCCCGGCCTCGTATTTTAGGCCGGAACAGTCGCTTCAAGGGCGGCTTGGATTCCGTTGTGGGACGCACACGTCGTCCGTTTCTGGCCATTCGAAAACCAAGTTGCGTCGCCAAGAATAAATCCGCTCCTCCGGTCCGGGAAATTTCATTGAGCTACTGCCCATTCCAACTAGGGAATGCGGGCGGCGGCTAACTGAAGTTCCTCTGGACCGGCGGGCAAATGTCCGCATATGTCAGAGAAAGTTATTATCCCCATTGGGGGCCAGGATCTCATCATCGAGACCGGCATCTACGCCAAACAAGCCGACGGTGCCGTTACCGTCCAATTCGGCGAAACCATCATCCTCACCGCCGCCGTCGCCGCCACCAAGGCCAAGCCGGGTCAGGAATTCTTCCCCCTTACCGTCGATTACCGTGAGCGCGCCGCCGCTGCGGGGCGTTTCCCGGGAGGCTACTTCAAGCGTGAAGGCCGTCCTTCCGAGAAGGAAATCCTCACCTGCCGTCTCACCGACCGGCCGATCCGCCCGCTCTTTCCCAAGGGCTACTACTGTGAGGTTCAGGTCCAGTCGATCCTGATGTCCGCCGACGGCACGAACGACGCCGACATCCTCTCGATCCTTGGCGCCAGCGCCGCGCTGACCGTTTCCGACATTCCTTGGGCCGGCCCGCTGGGCGCGCTCCGCGTCGGTCGCGTGAAGGGCGAGTTTGTCGCCAACCCCACGCATGAGCAGCAGGCCGAGTCCGATCTCGACCTGATCTACGTTGGCAACGAGACCGACGTCGTCATGTACGAGGGCTCGGCGAACGAGATCACCGAGGCCGATTTCGTGGCCGCCCTCAAGTTTGCCCACGAGCAGTGCCAGCCGCTGATCGCCGCGCAGAAGGAACTGCAGGCCAAGGCCGGCAAGCCCAAGCGCAAGGTCACCGTCACGATCGTGCCCGAGGAAATCCTCAACGAGGCGAAGGCGCTCGCGGGTGACCGCATCGTGCCCGCCCTGCTCACGCACCAGAAGCTGGCGCGCGAAGCCGCGGTCAAGGCCGTCTTCGACGACGTCGGCGCGCAGCTCGTTGCCAAGTTCGGCGCCGACAAGGTCACCGACTTCGTCCTGAAGGACGCCCAGTACTACATCCAGAAGGAAGCCGTCCGCGGCCTGATCCTCGATCACGGCAAGCGCCTCGACGGCCGCACGGCGGATGGCATCCGTCCGCTCGTGAGCACCGTGGGCATCCTGCCCCGCGCCCACGGCAGCTCGATGTTCCAGCGCGGTGAGACGCAGGCCGTCTGCCTCACGACGCTTGGCACCAGCGACGACATCCAGAACTTCGACTCCTACACCGGTGGTGAGACGAAGAAGCAGTTCATCCTGCACTACACGTTCCCGAACTTCTCCGTCGGTGAGACGGGCCGCATCATGGGGCCGGGCCGTCGCGAGATCGGTCACGGAGCGCTCGCCGAGCGCAGCGTGCGCCCGATGATCCCGCTGAAGGATTACCCCTACGCCGTCCGCGTCACCTCCGAGATCCTGGAGTCCAACGGCTCCTCCTCGATGGCCTCCGTCTGCGGTGCGACCCTCGCGCTCATGGACGCCGGTGTGCCGATGACCCGCCCGGTCGCTGGTATCAGCATCGGCATCTGCACCGACTTCGGTGCGGACCACAGCATCTCCCGCTACACGCTCCTCACCGACATCATCGGCTGGGAAGACGCGTTCTGTGACATGGACTGCAAGATCGCCGGCACGACCAACGGCATCACCGGCTTCCAGCTCGACCTGAAGCTCAAGGGCCTCCCGCTGCCCATCATGATCGAGACCATCGAGAAGGCGCGCGTCGCCCGTCTCGCGATCCTCGACCACATGCTCGCGACGCTGCCCACGCACCGCACCGAACTGAGCAAGTACGCCCCGCGCATCGTGGTGATCAAGATCAACCCCGAGAAGATCGGCGCCCTCATCGGGCCCGGCGGCAAGAACATCAAGCGCCTCGTGGACGAGTCCGGTTGCGAAATCAACATCGAGGACGACGGCACGGTGAAGATCTTCTCCGTCTCGCCCGAAGGCATGGAGATCGCCCGCCAGGCGATCGAGGGCCTCGGCGCCGAGATCGAGATCGGCAAGATCTACAAGGGCCGCGTCGTGACCATCAAGGAGTTCGGCGCCTTCGTCGAAGTGCTCCCCGGCCAGGACGGTCTGGTGCACATCAGCGAGCTGTCCAACAAGCGCGTGGAACGCGTCGAGGACGTCATCAAGATGGGCGACGAGATCTGGGTCAAGTGCCTCGGTGTCGACGAGAAGGGCCGTGTGAAGCTGTCACGCAAGGCCGCGATGGAAGAGCGCGGTGAATCGGTCGCGACCGGTGATTCCGCCCCGGCGGATGGCGAAGCCAAGCGCGAGAGCAGCAACGGCGAAGGCCGCCCTGAGCGTGCTGAGCGTCCCGAACGCGGTGGTGGTGATCGCGGCGGCGAACGTGGCGGTCGCGGTGAACGCGGTCCCCGTCCGGAACGTGGTGGTGATCGCGGCGATCGTGGTCCCCGTCCGGAACGCGGCGGTGGTGACCGTGGCGGCGCGAAGCGCGAAGGCAGCCCCGAAGACAAGGCGGCAGCCGCAGCCAAGGCCGAGCCGGGCAAAATCTACCGTGCGAAAGTAGTCTCCATCAAGGACTTCGGTACCTTCGTTGAATTCCTCCCCGGCTGCGAGGGCCTCGTGCATGTCAGCGAACTCGCCAACTTCCGCGTGAAGAAGGTCGAGGACATCGTGCAGCTCGGTGACGAGATCACCGTCAAGTGCCTCGGCGTCGATGAAAAGAGCCGCGTCCGTCTCAGCCGCAAGGCCGCGATGGAAGAGCGCGACCAGCAGTCCGCCAGTGAGTCTGCCCCGGCGGCACCCGCTCCGGAAGCTCCGGCCGCTGAGGCCGCTCCCGCCGCTCCGCAGGAGTAAGGCTCCGGTATCAATTACAAAAACGGCGGTCCCGAAAGGGACCGCCGTTTTTCTTTGTCTGAATCATGCCCTGACCCACGCGGCCGGGGCGCGGCTCTGTGAGCCGCAGCAACTCCACCAGTTCGAAGGTGACGGAGGAATGGAAAGCGACCGACAGTTCGGAGGTTGCTGCGCGTCACAGACCCGCGCTCTGTGGGGTCGTCCCACTCAATGCCTAGAATCCCGAAGCAATTCTACATCATACAGGGTGCGAGAATGGCATCCCTCATTCCATGCACGATCTTCTTGTCCGCCGGCACAATGGTGGCGAGCGCGCCGCCTAGCTTCGGACGCGCGGCATCACCGTCGCCACTGACGAAGTAGTAAGGGCAGAGCCGTACCCGGCCCGGCATCGGCACGATTTGCTGGGTGGCGAAATCGAAATAGGAGGAGTCCACCACGCGCGGGCGGTGGAAGCGCTGGAGCACATACGGCGAGCGCGGAAACGCGGCAAGCGCCTTATCCACGGCGGCACTCCAGTCGGCGGTGCTCAGGTCACTGCCGAGGTACACGCCACGAGCGCCCCATGCATCCTCGCTGTAGCCTGAAACTTTGAGGATGAGTTCGCGATCACGCTGGCTGAGCGCCTTCAGTTGCGTCCAGTCCGTCAGATCGAGCCCGGGATAGGCCGCGTGCGGTGGCAGCGGCGCGGGATCCAGCACCCAGGTCTGCGGGATGACCTTGAGCAGCCGGGCGAGAAAGGCCTCGCCGAGTTCCTGCCGCCAGAAGGGCCGCAGATTGCGGTTCCATAGCAGGGCAAAGAGCAGCTTTTCCTCGAAGATCGGCTTGGGAGCTGGAGTCACACGCGCCTGCTTTTCCATGCCCAGCTCGAAGATGCGCTTCGAGTTAGGGACGTTGGCCAGGTCGAACAGCTCGAAGAAGCGGTAGATCGCATCGCCGGGCGCGAAGTCCGTGAACTGCGAATCACGCACCGAATATTTTGAACCGCCGGGCTGCTGCGCGAGCCATTCCATTTCTGGGCGGTAGCTGGCGGCTTCTTCCGACACGACGAGGTGAACTTTCCCCGCCTCGCCGAAGATGGAGGCGAAACCTTCCCGCATGCCGGCACTGCCGCCGAGGACACTGGCCGGTTTCCCGTCAACCGAGCCCTGTAAAACTGTCTCGTAGGTCTGGTTGAGCCATTGTGTGAGGCCGATGCCGCCGGGAACGGAATCCAGTTCGGCAATGACGAAACCGCCTTCCGTCAGCAGCACATCGGGCCGGATGACGCGGGGCACATCACTCTTGAAACTGGGATGGCGCTGGAGGGCGATGAGCTCTGCTGGTTTTCCCTGGTCGAGGAGTTCGGCGATCCAAGCCGGTGATTTGCCCTCATAGCTGCGACGATAGAGCAGGTTCGCCGCCCGGTAGAATTGCAGCAGCACCCGCCCCAACGAATCGAGTTCCTTGGCCAGGTCTTCGCCGAGTGGAAACGGGGTGGGGGAGGTACGCCAGTCCTGGCCGGCGAACAGGCCGCCGGCAGGAAGCGCGGCGCGGATCGCCTGAGCCCGATCGGCAGCGGAAAGTGCGGCGGATTCGTTCAAGTGGTGCGCAAACTAGGAGGTGCCCCGGCGGTGTCAAAGGCCTCGATCCGGCCCCTGATGGCACTTTCAGGTGCCGGGCGGTTCGCTGGCGTTTTCCGCTGGCGACTGCTTCCGGAAAGGATACCAAAATTGCTTCCAGTAACCCTTCGGGACCGGATGGCCGCCAATGCCGTAGCCGTCGGGCCATTTGTCCTTGGGCAGGAAATAAGTGCCGAAAATCCGGTCCAGCAGGGGGAAGTGGATGGCGAAATTGACATCGATCGCCTCTTTCTCGATGCCGTGGTGCCAGTGGTGGAAGCGCGGGGTGACCAGATAACGCCCCAGCGTGGAGAGATTCCAACCAAAGTTGGCATGCACGAAGGTCGATTGGAGATAGACGAAGAAAATGTAAAAGGAGAGCGCAGCCTGACTGTAGCCCAGGATGAACATGGGGACCGCAGTGAAGGCCCGCAGGACCAGGATCTCCATGAAATGCATCCGGGCTCCGGACATCCAGTCCATCACCTGTGCCGAGTGATGCACCGCATGGAAGTTCCACAGCCAGGGAATGCGGTGAAACAGCCGGTGCACCCAATATTGCACCACATCGGTCAGGAACATGATCTCGAGGACCTGGAACACCAGCCACTGTCCCGAAATTGCCGCCCGGAACGCCTCCCAATGCGTGTGACTGGTGAGGGTCAGGGCGGGCCACAGGGCGGCGTAGGTGAGCACCTGCACCAGCATCGTGCTGATAAAGTAGTAGAAAAGATCCTCGCGCCATTCGAAGCGGAAAAAATCCTGGGTGGGATAACGCGGGAACAGCAGTTGCAGGGGCACGAACAGGATTCCTGTGAAGATGATGTTCAGGACGAACCAGTCCATGCCGAGATAAACGGGACTCCCTTGCGCCACATGGGAATGGGCGTTCGCTCCGCCGAGGGTGGTGGCCAGAATGACCAGGAACAGCGCGGTGAATCCCAGAATCTTGTTCTGCCGGAGGACAAGGCTGATAACCGCCAGGACGAAAGCTCCCAGCAGCACTCCGAGCAGAACCACATGGAACACCGGTTTTTCATAGAAGGGCCGGGTCTCCTTGAAAGTGAACCACTCAGGGTACAGCAGCCCGATGACGAGGAAGAGACTGGCGATGGCCAGTATCAGGGCAACGGTGCCGCTGACCCAGCCCTTGCCCAGCTGGCGTTCGGCCTTGGGAGATTCGAGATCGGAGCGCAGCGCCTGACGAAAACGTGAAATGAAGGACACCGGCGTCAAATTTGATCCGGAGGCAGGACCAAGGGCAAGTCATCGTCTCGATATGAGAATGGGGAAAAAGCCATGCTCGGTGGTCACTTCTTCCGCAGCGTGAAGTAGTCGCGCCCCTGGCCTTTGTCGCCGATGAACTTCACCTCGGCGGTCAGGCCGTCGATGTCGATGACCAACGAGCCCAGCTTTTTCAGGGAGAGGTACATGGCGGGGTGGTTCAGCTTGCCCGCCTCCGTCTGCCCGGCACTGCCGCTGACGACGTACACCGCGCCTTTGTTTGGTGTCAGGATGGCGGGCTTTTCATAAACGCCATTACCATCACTTCGCCCGTCGCCGTGATTGAGGATCATCGTGGAGGTGAGATTGGTGCTGGTGCCGTAATGACCGTTCAGCAGGAAGGTCCGCTCGTAGTCGTGGCTGTGGCCGCATAGCACCAGATCCACCCCGCCGGCTTCCAGGATGGGCAGGATGTTTTCGCGCATTTCCCAGAGGCGGCCGCCGCTGTCGGATTTCTTGTCGGAATCGTGCCCGCCCTTGCTATACGGCGGATGGTGGAAAAAGCAGATGATCCATTCGCGGGCTGTGGAGTCCAGGTCGGCCCGCAGCCAGGTGGCCATCACGCCGTGGGGGCTGCGGTCGGTATCCTGCGAATCGAGGCAGATGAAGTGGATATTCGCGTAATCGAAGGAGTAATAGGCCTCGGTGCCGCTGGGCAACCCGCCGGATTGCCCCAGCGTCGGCAGCGTGAAGACATCGTAGTAAACCCCGGACTGCGTCGGCGAACTGGCGCTGAGCGCATCATGGTTGCCGAGCGTGGGCCAGAGCGCCACCTGCCGGTGCAGGGCGCCATACAGGTCGAACACGGCCTTGCCGTACTGCGCGTCGGTGCCGTCGGAATAGGCGTTGTCCCCGAGCATCAGCCACAGGTCGGGATTCCGTCCGCTCCATTTGTAAAAGGCGTCGCGCACGGCCATCTGGTTGGTGTTGGCAGTGCCCGGATCGCCCAGGGCCCAGATGCGCGTCGGGCGCGCCGGTCCGGGCATGGGCGGCGTCAGGAAGCTGAAATCGGGGCCAACCTCGGTGATCCATTTGTTCGTGTCGTAGCCGATTGAGTAGAAGTAGCGCGTGTCAGGCTTCAGCTTGGTGAGCTGGACAACGTGTTCCGTGAAAACGCCGGGCGAGCGCACGAGGTTGGTGGCAGTCGCGGGAGTCAGGCCATAGCGCACGTAACTCTTGCGCTCCTTTTCGGTGCGCCAGCGAATGACCATGGAGTTGGTCGTCGGCATCTGCAGGTAGGGGCCACGGGTGAGCTTTTCGGCGGCCGCCAATGACAGTGGCGACGAGAGCCACAGGCTGGTCAGCAGCAGGGCAAGCGTGAGGCGGAGCTTGATGGTCACTTTGTGGGCAAAGTCTTCGGTGAAGCGGGCAAGGCGGCAAGCTTGGCGTCCAGCTCCCGGCGAAAATCCAGCATGGCGAGCGAGCGTTGCAGGCGCAACGGCAGCGCCTCGAAGGCCTCGCGAGCCGCGTTATAGGCAGTGACGGCTTCCCCCGGGCGGCCGCCCAGTTCGAGGATTTCTCCCCGGCGCAACAGCCAGCGTTCCTTGCGCTCGCTGCTGGCCAGAATGGTGTCGAGCCGTTGCAGCGCCGCATCGAAACCTTGGCGGCGCATTTCCAGCGCTATCGCGGCCAGTTGCAGAGTGGGCACCGGCCCGAGTTTGGCCACGCCTTCGTCCAAGCCAGCCAACGCTTCGGCAAGATGGCGGTCGCCCTGGGAAAATTGGGCCTGTGAGCGTTCAATGAACCATTCGGGTCGTGGCTCGGTGGACAGGGCCAGCGCCCGGCTGAAATGCTCCACCGCGTTCGACGCGCGCTGGTTCCGTACCAGCGCACGGGCGAGCAGCAGGTGGCCTTCCACGTGGTTGCTCTGAATGGCGAGAAAGCGGGTCAGCGAGGCGGTGGCATCGGTGAGCTTTCCCTGGTCGAGCGCGAGACGTCCAAGGCCCAGCAGCGGCTCGGGATTGGCGGGAGCCAGTTGCTTCGCGAGCTGAAAATCAGCCAGCGCGGCGTCCCAGCGCTCGTCGAGCCGGTTGAGTTCGCCACGGCGAAGCAGCAGGGGAACATCGTTCGGACGGAGCGAAAGCTCGGCGGTGACGTTCGTGATCTGCTCGTGCAGCGGGCCGTGGGCCAGCGCCGGCAAGGCCAGCAGCAGCAAAGGCAGAAGCCCCAGCCAGCGCCAGAAGTTCACGGCTTGAGGCCGTTGATGAACGCCATCTCCAAGTCGCCCTTGTTCTTGCAGGCGATGCTGCCGCGCGGCTCGAACTCCACCTGGTCGCGGACCCGTTTCAGGAATTCGGCCGAGGCATTGATTCGCCCGCCGACGCTGGCGGTCTCGATTCGGGCGGCCGTGTTCACGGTGTCGCCCCAGACGTCGTAGACGAACTTGCGGACGCCGACGACACCGGCGACCAGCGGGCCGGAATGGAGTCCGATGCGGATGTCCCAGTACGGCTTGCCCTCGGCGGTCATCTTGGTATGCCGTTCGCGGATATAGTCGCGGATTTCGATCGCCGCATTCAGCAGGCGCAGGGCGTCATCCGGCTGGGGATTGTTCAGCCCCGTGGCGCACATGTAGGCGTCGCCCACGGTTTTGAGCTTTTCGACCCCGTGGCGCATGGCGACCCAATCGAAATGGCAGAAGCACTCGTTCAATTCGGACACCAGTTCGTCGGCCGTGATCTGGTTCGTTACGAGGGTGAAACCGGTGAAATCGGCGAACAGGATCGCGATGTCCTCGTGTTTCACCGGGCGCACGCTGCCGTGGGCCTGCAATTCATCGGCGATGTTCGAGGGCAGCACATGGCGCAGCAGCTCGTCGGCCCGGCCCTTTGCGGTCTCCAGGTCCGCCATGGTGTGGGCCAGCTGGCGCTGGCTCTCGGCCAGTTCCTCCTGGGCCCGCAAGGCCCGGTGCTGCCACTGGATGGTCGCCATCAGCTCCATCTCGTGCTCCACGAGGATGGCCAGCTGGTGGAGCATCTCGATCTCCCGCCCGTTGAAGGTCCGCGGCTTGTGGTCGATGACGCACAGCGAGCCGATCTTGAAGCCGTTCGCCCGCAGGGGCCGCCCGGCGTAAAAGCGCACGAAGGGGTCGTTGACGACCAGCGGGCTGCTGGCGAAGCGCATGTCCCGCCGGGCATCGGGGATCACCAGCACCTGATCCTGCATGATGGCGTGCGCGCAGAAGGAGATGTTGCGCGGGGTCTCGGTCATGTCCATGCCCACCTTGGACTTGAACCACTGCCGATCCTTGTCCACGAGTGACACCGTGGCCATCGGGGCGTCGAAAATCTGGGCCGTCAGGCGGACAATCCGGTCAAACCGCTCGTCCGGCGGCGTATCCAGCAGGCTCAAATGTCGCAATGCCTCGAGCCGCTCGGTTTCGTCCGAGGGGACCTGGGGGGCCAGATAACGGGCCTCCAAATTGCACATCATGCTGTTGTCCATGCGCTTGAATCATTCAACGGGACGGATTGGTCAATGACAAGCTTGGGCTGCGCGGTGTTCAGAGGAAGGTATGCCCTTCAAAGATGAAGGTCGCCGGACCGGTCAGCCGCACGTCGGTGAACTGTCCGTCCCGTTCGGTGAAGCTGACCTCCAGCTCGTCGCCGCCCTGCACCTGCACCCGAACGGGCGAGGTAAATCCGTGAACACGACTGCTGATCAGTGCGCTGGCGGTCACGCCGGTGCCGCAGGCCAGGGTCTCGCCTTCGACCCCGCGCTCGTAGGTACGGACGCGGATGAAGTTCGGCCCGAGAAGCTGGACGAAGTTAACGTTGGTGCCACGAGGCTTGAAATGGGCATGCCAGCGCAGTTCGGCCCCGAGCTGCTGCACCATCGCCTGGTCGGCGTCGGGCACATAGACAATCGCGTGGGGAACCCCGGTGTTGAGCGAATGAACCACCAGATCCCCGGCGCTGGTGTTTACCTTGTCGCCCAACCGCAAGCTGTGGGGGGCGGTGAGGTTCACAGTCACGCGCTCGCCCTGGAAGGTCGCGGTGATCACGCCGGCAACGGTCTCGAAGGTGGTCTGGGTACCCGCCCCGGCGACGCGCTGGATGTAGCGGGCAAAGCAGCGGGCGCCGTTGCCGCACATTTCGGCGTCGGAACCGTCAGAATTCCAGAACTGCCAGGCCCACTCGGCCTTTCCGGAAGTGCAGGGGACCAGTAGCATGAGGCCGTCCGCGCCGATGCCAAACTGGCGGTGGCAGAGCCGGGCGACCTGTTCGCGGGTCAGCTGAAGCCGGCCATCCCGGTTGTCGCCGAGGATGAAATCGTTTCCCGCCCCGGACATCTTCACGAAATCAAAATGCATGGAGGCGGAGACTAATGCTCAGCGCGCGGGAGACAAGTCCGGGCGAGGACGATGGGTGCGGAACGGAGAATGAGGGAGTCTGCTTGAGAAGTTGGGGATTTCTCCTGCTCCTGCCTTCACTTCCCGGAGCAAGAGCAGGAGCAGGAGCAAGTGGCCAAAACGCGGGTTCCACGTCTGCGCAAGGGAGCCGATTTGGCTGAAAATGACCGGCACCTCATTTACACATCCTGACAAGCCGCGCTTGCCAAAGCGCCTTCGCTGCCTAGTCTTCCGCCTCCTTTGTCACAAAACATGTTGTCTGTTCCTTATTGTCTGTTGGCCATGGGCGGAGCACCCGCCGGTTCTTCTCCCGAAGAGCAGAAGAAAGCCATGCTGATGAACCTCGGCATGGTGGTCTTCATGGTCGTCATCTTCTACGTCATGCTGATCCGCCCGCAGCAAACCCAGGCGAAGAAGCAGAAGGCGCTGATTGCCGGCCTGAAGAAGAACGACAAGGTGGTAACCTCCTCCGGCATCATTGGCATCGTCACCAGCGTCGCCGAAGAATCGGTGACGATCCGCTCCGCCGACACCAAGCTTGAAATTCAGAAGAGCGCCATCACCTCGGTGACCGCCGCCGGCTCCGAATCCTAATCCAACCGCGCCGGACCTGCCAGCCGCGCCCCCCTTCCGCCCATGAATCGCAGTTATCTGTTGAAGCTCGCCTTCGTCGTCTTCGTTGTCTTCTGGTCCGTCACCGAAATCTGGCCGCCCCAGGCGACCAATCTGGTGAAGAAGTTCGATGAACTGGCCATCAACATCGACACCAACACCTACAAGGGCATCTACGACCGGGCCCAGGCCTTGGAGGCGCAATTCCCCAAGCGCAGCTATTCGAATCTCCTCGCGGCGATCGGCACGAACGACATCCGCCGCTATTTTCCGACGAATTTCGTCAAGCTCAGCGGTGAGCGGAATCCGACGCGAGCCATCCTGAACGGCGTCCAGCGCGAGGCGGCGGGCAAGTTCAAGCTGGGTCTCGACCTGCAGGGCGGCACGGCCTTCCTGCTGGAGATGGACACGAGCAAGCTGGGCACGAATAACATCACCCGGAGCATGGGACAGTCCTATCTGGTGGATCAGGCGGTCTCCGTCATCCGCCGCCGCGTGGATGCGTATGGCGTGGCCGAGCCGATCATCCAGCCGGCCGGTGAGAATCGCATCCTGGTGCAGCTGCCGGGCCTTTCCGAGGCGGACAAGATTGCGGCGAAGGAAGGCATCCAGAAGGCCGCCTTCCTGGAGTTCCGCATCGTGGATCCCGACATGCAGGAGCACATGCAGACCGGGCTCATCCCGCCGGGCTTCGAGGTGCGGCAGGAGAAACTGCGAGCCCGGGACGGTAGCGGGGCTGAGAGTTACGTGCCAATCATCGTTCGCAAGACGCCGGAGCATGGGCTGACTGGCAAATACGTTTCCGGCGCCCACGTGAGCCGTGACCAGCTGACCGGCCGTCCGGAAATCGCCTTCACGATGAACTCCGAGGGCGCGGAAATCTTTGCCGAGGTCACCCGCCAGAATGTCGGGCAGCGCCTGGCGATCATTCTGGATGGCGAGGTCGTTTCCGCCCCGAACATCAACGGCCCGATTCCCGGTGGCAGCGGCCAGATCACCGGTGACTTCACCGAGAAGGAGGCCTTCGATCTCGCCACCTCGCTGGAGAATCCGCTCCAGACCCCTCTCCGGATCATCGAGGAACGCAGCGTGGACCCGACGCTGGGTGACGATACCATCAAAAGTGGTATCCGGGCCTCACTGTTCGGCACAATCGCGGTCGCGCTGTTCATGGCGGTGTACTACCTGCGCGCCGGTCTCGTGGCGAACGTGGCGCTGCTCACGAACATCATCGTGCTGCTCGGCATCATGTGCTCGTTGAACGTGACCTTCACACTGCCGGGCATCGCGGGCATCGTCCTCACCGTCGGTATGGCGGTGGATGCCAACGTGCTGATCTATGAGCGCATCCGTGAAGAGCTGGCCAAGGGCAAATCCATGCGCGGCGCCCTTTCGGCCGGCTATGACCGTGCCTTCGCGACCATCTTCGACTCGCACATCACGACGCTGATCTCGTCCGTGATTCTCATCGCGCTCGGCACGGGTGCGATCAAGGGCTTCGGTGTCTCGCTGACGATCGGTGTCGCCGTGAGCTTGTTCACGGCGCTCGTGGTGACCCGGCTGATCTTTGACTTCCTGCTCTCCCGCGGCCTGCTGAAGACGCTGCCCATGCTCCACCTGATCACGGCGTCGAACCTCGACTTCATGAAGCTGGCCAAGACGGCCTTCATCCTTTCGTGGACCATCATCCTCGTTGGCATCGGCTATGGTGTCTTCGTGCGCGGATCGAACATGATGGGCATCGAGTTCGCCGGCGGCGAGAGCTACACCTACGCCTTTGATCAGAAGGTGGGTGTGGACAAGGTCCGGGCGGCCATCACCGAGCTGAAGCTGGGTGAGCCGCAGGTCAGCTATCAGCGCGATTTTGGCAGCGGCAAGGAATCCCTGCGTGTCGCCGTCGGCGTGGATCAGGAGGCGATCAAGAATCACACTCCCAGCACGCATTCGGAAAAGGTCGATGCCAAGCTGAAGCAGACCTTTCCAGACGCGAAATTCAACCGCCTCTCGACCGAGCAGGTCGGTCCGACCGTTGGCGAAGAGATTCAGAAATCGGCCATCATCGCGTCATTGCTGTCGCTGTTTGGCATCCTGGTCTATGTCGCCTTCCGCTATGAGTTCAGCTTCGCGGTCGGGGCCGTCATCGCCGTCATTCACGATGTGCTGATGACCATCGGCTGCTACTGCCTTACCGGGCTGTTCAGCGAGGGACGCCAGTTCAATGCCACGTTCGTCGCCGGTTTGCTGACCATCATCGGCTTCTCCATCAACGACACCATCGTGATCTTCGACCGGATCCGTGAAGACCTGAAACTGGGTGTTCCGGGCACCTTCCAGCAGCTGGTGAACAAGGCGCTGAATCAGACCCTGAGCCGTACGATTATCACCTCCGGCACCGTCTTCTTGGCGACGATGTCGCTCTACCTGTTCGGCGGCGGCCCGATCAACGACTTCGCCTTCACGTTCCTCGTCGGCATCATCACCGGCACCTACTCGTCGATCTACATCGCGAGCGCGCTGGTGCTGTGGTGGCACAAGGGCCAGCGCCCGGCCATCGGCATGCACGTGGTCGCGAATACAAACTCGGACGAGTCGGCGATCAAGGCCTGAGCCGCCTGTGTGCTGGTGCGCCGCCGAATCGCGGCGCACCTTTCGCCCATGAGCGATCAGCCCACGGCGCCAACCAGCAACGAACCGGGCGACGGAGCGCGTGCGATTTTCTCGCGCCTGTTCCGGGTTGAGCGGTTTCGCTTCGAGTTCGGCATGCGCCGTGGCGATGCCCGCTGGTTTCTCCCCGCTACGCCGGATGCTCCCGTGATGGCCGCCCGCCGCCATTGGCTTTCCGTGGCGGAGGACGATTGCCTCATTTGGCAACCCGAGGCCGCTCCGCTTTTGCGCGAGACCCAATCACTCGTCGGCTTGGACTTGGAAGCGGCGGATGGGCGCGCTGGCCTTTCGGCCTTGGCCGCCCGATGGGAGCCAGATTTTCTGCTGCTCAAAGCCGATGCCGGCGGTGAAGTCCGGCTGCTGGGAGGTGCGGTCTGCTTTCCCTCGTCCTGGAGTCCGGCCGAAAAACTGGGGTGCACGGTCGATGAAATCCATTCCCCGGTGCCGACCGTGAACGACGAATTGGGGGCGCGCATCCGCACCTTTCTGACCCGGCTTCCGCCCGGCAGTGTGTTCGAACGAGAAAACTGGGGGCTGGCTGCCGTGCCGGAGCTGAACATGCATCCGCATCGGAGATTGCCCCGGCTCACGGCCGATACGCCCTTGGAGCGGGTCACGTTGCGGCTCGAGGAACAGGCATTCTGCGCCTTGCCGCAATCCGGCGGCGTGCTGTTCCTGATCCGGCTGACGGTGCATCCGCTGGTGGCCTTACTGGCCGATACGGAAATCCGCGCCGGCTTTGTCCGCCAGCTCGCGACGATGCCGGAAGAGATCGCGGCCTATAAGGGGATTGCCGGTGCTCGATCCAGTCTGCTGGAGCAGATCGGGAGGCTTACATGACATGCCTTTGCAGTCTTGCCTTGCTGTGCCGCACCGGAGCCGCTGTCCTAGCGCAAACCTGATCCGGCGATATGAATGAGACCATCTCCCGTCGTGAAGCGCTCATGGGGCTGGCCGCACTGACAGCGGTACCGCTGACCGGCTGCGCGGGCTACCACACCGAGATCACCGGAAGCCTCGTCAACGATTACCACGCCACCGCCTATAATGACACTTTGCGCATGAACATTGACCGGATTCCCTTTGGCACACTGCCGGACGGCTCACCCGTCGGCCTTTTCGTCCTGAAAAACCAGCGGGGAACGACGCTGAAAGTCACCAACTACGGACTCATCATCACCGAACTGCACACCGCCGACCGCAATGGCCAGTTCGGCAACGTGGTGTTGGGATTCGACAACCTGCCGCGCTACTTGGCGGGGCATCCGTTTTTCGGGGCCATCGCGGGACGGGTGGCCAACCGCATCGCGGCGGGCCGTTTCACCCTGGATGGGAAGACCTACCAACTGGCGATCAACAACGGCCCCAACCATCTGCACGGCGGCACAGTCGGATTCGACAAGAAGCTCTGGCGGGCGGTGGGCGGCGAGATCAAACCCGAGTTCGCCACCATGCTCTTCGCCTACGAAAGCCCGGATGGCGAGGAGAACTACCCCGGCAAGCTGAGCGTGGAGGTGGAATACACCCTCACCCAGAATGACGAGGTGCGGATCACCTATCGCGCCACGACGGACAAGGCGACGCCCGTCAATCTGACCAACCACAGCTACTTCAACCTGGCTGGTCACGGCGACATCAAGGCGCACGAGCTGCAGCTGACCGCCGACCGTTATACGCTGACGGACGGGGGGCTGATTCCAACTGGCGAGCTGGCCAGAGTGGTGGGCACGGCGATGGATTTTACGTCGCCCCACGCCATTGGCGAGCGCATCGAGCAGACCGGTCTCAAGCCCACGGGCTACGATCACAATTTTGTGCTCAACAGCGGCGGACGATCACTCGCCCTGGCGGCGAAAGTAGTCGAGCCGACCACGGGGCGCATCCTGGAGGTGCTTACCGACCAGCCCGGCGTGCAGCTCTACACGGCGAATTTTTTACCGCCGGACGGCATCGAATGCACGGGTGGAGTCAAGTTCTCGCGCCACGGCGCGTTTTGCCTTGAGACGCAGAACTTTCCCGACGCGATCAACCACCCCGGCTTCCCGAACGCGGTCCTGCGTCCCGGCGAAACCTACCGGCACACGACTGTCTTGCGATTCAGCGCGCACTGAGCGCGACGCAGGAATTCACGATTTACGATATACGATTTACGAACTGAAGCGGCGGTCGATGCGCCTTAAAATTCGTAAATCGTAAATCCGAAATCGTAAATCGCTCCTCAGTCCAACCCGCACGCGACCTTGGCCCGGGCGAGCGTCTTTTGCGCGATCGCCCGGGCACGGACGGCTCCTTCGTTGAGCACCTGGTTCACGTAGTCGAGATTTGCGGCCAGCTCGGCGCGTCGGGCGCGGGCAGGGGCGAAGTAGGTCCAGTAGTGCTCGAACAGCGCTTTCTTCAGGTCGCCGTAGCCGAGGCCGCCGGCCCGGAGCCGGTTCTCGTAGTCGGTGGCCACCTCGGCCGGCGCGACGAGCTTGAGCAGTTGGATCGCGAGGTTCTTGTCCGCATCGGGCTTGGGCTCGGCAGGTGTGCGCGAGTCCATGACAATGCCCATGATCTTCTTCCGCGTGGCCTTTTCCTCGCCGAACAGCTCGATCGTGTTGCCGTAGCTCTTGCTCATCTTCTGCCCGTCGAGGCCGGGCACGATGGCGACGGATTCCTGGATGCGCGGCTCGGGGACGACGAAGGTGTCACCGAAGACATGGTTGAACTTCATCGCGATGTCGCGGGTGACTTCGAGGTGCTGCTTCTGGTCCTTGCCGACGGGCACGATGTTCGTGTCGTAGAGCAGGATGTCGGCGGCCATGAGCACGGGGTAGGCGAAGATCCCGTGGTTCACCGCGCCGGCATCGCCATCGGCGAGTTTGGCCACCTTGTCCTTGTAGCTGTGGCAGCGTTCGAGGAGCCCCATGGGGGTGAGGGTCGTGAGCATCCAGGCGAGTTCCGTGTGCTCCGGCGTGTCGGACTGCTTCCAAAAGACGCAACGCTTCGGATCCAGGCCGCACGCGAGAAAATCCAGGGCGACGTCCAGGGTGTACTGCCGGCGCAGCCTGGGGTCGGTCAGGGATGTCATCGAATGGTAGTTTGCGATGAAGTAGAACGCCTCGCCCTCGTTCTGGAGCCGGATGGCGGGAAGCATCGCGCCGAAATAGTTGCCCAGATGCAGCGCGCCGCTCGGCTGGATGCCGGTGAGAATTCGCATGCGCCGAGCGTAAGACGGAGAAGACCCGGGCGCGAAGGGCGAAGTGATGCCGATCGCGAACCGGCTGAGCAGCGCTGAAATGCCGGTTTCAATCTGGAAAACAGGAACGGATCTGTCTTTTCCTGTTTTCCTGCTTTCCGAATTAAATCTCCGGTCCGAATCGGCTCCGCGTTACCTGCGGTTCAGCCACGTCTCAACGTACGACCACACCTCGGCGAAGCCGAGGCAGGCGAGGTCGCCGCCGGGCGCGGTCAGCAGCTCAAAGCGGTCGCTTTTGGGCCGCCATACGGTCGCGTTGCTCGGCCCCCAGAGAACGATTCCCGGCAGGCCCACAGCGGCGGCCAAGTGCGAGATACCGGAATCATGCCCGAGAAAGGCGGTGCAGCCGCGCAGACGCAGGGCCAGTTCGGGCAGGGGCAGGGAACGGGCGATGCTCACCCGCGACGGCGGCAGCGTTGCCGCGAGCCGTTGCAACCGGTCACCTTCGGCCTCCCCGCCGACCAGCAGAAAGTTGAGGTCGGTGGTGGCGGCGAGCTGTGGCAGCAGCGCAGCCCAGTTGGCTTCGGACCAATTCTTCCGTTCGCCACCGGAGCCGGGATGCACCGCGAGCGTTCGGGTTGCAGTGGAAACCGGAGCGGGCAGTTCGAGGCGCGGTTGCGGATCGGCGTCAAAAATGGCAAGTCGTTCGAGGGGTTGCAGCAGTTGCTCCGTGGCGTGGAGCGGTTGCGATTCATTTGGCCGGTGCGGCGCTTGAATCACCTGCGCCTTGGTCACTTTCGCGAGGTTGGTGCGGAAGAGTTCATCCGGATCGAAGAGGTAGGTGAAGATGACATGGAAGCCGGCGAAGTAGCTGGCGAGTTCGGGATTCAACTCACCCTTACGCGCAAAGAAACCGGCCAGCGGTCGTGCGTCCACGGGTTTCACCGCTTCGACGAGTCCGCCTGTGCTCGCCAGGCAGGCAATGTGCGGATAGCCGAGCACGTCCAGGCTCACCCCGGGAAACTGGCGCTTCAACGCGGCAAACGCGGGCAACGTCAGGATGAAGTCCCCGACGGCCCCGCCCCGAATGATGAGGATGCGTCCCGTGCTCATGACCGATGGCTCACAGGCGTGAGGCTGGCAAGAAAGTGGGCCAAACCAGAGCGGTTTTTGCCATCCGACGGGGCGATGGGCGATATCGGCCAGGTTTCCTCGGCCCGGAATGCTCGGCCCTCTGTCGCGGATGGCTTGCGGGTGCTCCCTCCCCTCCCCACGCTGGACCTACAGCCAATATGAAGTTTCTGCGTGTCGTTTTCCAGGCCCGGACCGGTGGGCTTCTTCTCTCCCTCGTTGCCGTGCTCCTGCTGACCGGCTGCCTGACTCCCAAACTCTGGAAGACCAACGACTTCTCCCAATCGGCCTATCCGGCGGCGCCGGCCAACTTGGAAGTGTTCAAGGAGCCTTCCTATGGCCGGTTGCTGGTCCGTTATCACGAATACTCCGAGAAGAAGAATGCGGTGACCGAGCGGGCGTACTGGCTGACCGAAAACCGCGAGACCGTTGAGGCCGGGAAAAAGCCCAAGTTCGTCGAAATCGGAAATCTGAAGGGGCTGGAGCCGCTTCCGGCCTGCATGGATACGGCGGAATGCACCGTCCGCGCCACGGCGGCGCTCGCTGCCTATGTGCCGTTGAAAGATGGCCACGCCTTTCTCGTGTGCCGGCCGGGATTCCAGGACGGCCCTTTCAGCCTCCCCGCCTACGACGAGCGCCGTGGAACCACGACCAAGGTCCTGCTGACGCCGCTGGCGGTGATTGGCGATACCGTGATCGTGGGGAGCGTGGTGGGCATTCTCTTCGCCTATCTGTACGCCCAAGGCGGCGGCGGCACCCTCTGATCCGTCAACCTCCCGGCATCGGCCCGGGCCAGCGGTCTTGGGCAGAGCAGCATTTCTTGGTCAATCATCCAGGGGCATCCACCACTGAAGATACGTGTCTAAAAATCTCGTCAGCGGTCCGGCCGGCAAAGTGGTGAGTGGTCCATAAACGATTTGAACCCAAGCCGGCAATGCAGTCCATGCAGTCCATCGACCGCCTCTCCTGGCACCACAAAGCTTCAGGACCGGACCGAAGCTCAATGTGTAAATGCACAACCCGACGATCAGCCATCCCAACGGGGTCAAAACCCAGTTGAACCACACCTTGGCCATGCCGCTCCTGCTATTCCGCTTGTGTTGGAAAGGGCTGTCCATAAGGACTATGCCCATTTGACGGCATGCCGCAGCGAGGGGCCAAGGAGGAGGGGCGGCTGGAGTCGGAATTTCATGCCGGCCGGGAAGGTAACGACGGCGGCGGGGCCCGCAATGGCCTTCGCGAGGGGTTGAACATTCCATTCGCCAAGGCGTCGAATTCCGACATGCTTCTTTCTGTGAAATCAATCCACCCGTTTTTTGGGGTCCTGATGGTCTCCGCGATGGCGGTTTTCGCGGAGGACGCCCCGAAACTTGCCGTGCCGGCCGACCCGGCCGTCGCCGCCGTCAAAAAGGCCGCGTTACCGGACGACCCGGCTGCGGCTTGGAAGGCGCTGAACCAGGCCGCCAAACCACCGCTACCGCCCGCTGAATGGAATCAGAAGGCCCCGACGGCGGAGGAGAATGCCGCCTTTCGCGGCAAGATGGCCGCGAGCGCCATTGCGGCCGCAGATCTGGCGAAGGAATTCCAGGCCCGCTTCGCCAGCAATGAGCATGCGGCCGAAGCCAAACAGCTTCAGACCGAGCTGCTCAAAGCGGCGATCTCACTGGGAAACACCGAGCGGGTCGAGGAGCTGAAGGCCTTGGCGGAGGGTCCTGCCGCACAAAATGCGACCGTGGTGGTGACGCCCACCGATCCCTTTCAGGTACGGTTTCAGGAGCTGATCGAGGCGGCAAACAGTGAGCAGGTCAGGTTGACGGCGGTCTATCATGAGCTGGATTGGCGCTTGCACGAGCTGCAGAAGGATTTTCCCGACCGGAAGGAGATTTTGAGCGCCTTGCTCCAGGTGGCCAATGGCGTGGGCGGGGACCGTGGGCTCGCGTTGGTCAAGGAGGTTGAGGGTTATCCCAAGACCGATGACGGCGTGAAAATGGCGGCGGCCCAGGTTCGCCAGATGATCCTGGCCGAGATCAAGAAGAAGGAACGTGTCGGCAAGCCCCTGGATCTCAAATTTACCGGGGTCGATGGCCGCCCGGTGGATCTGGCCTCCTTGAAGGGCAAGGTCGTGCTGGTCGATTTTTGGGCTACCTGGTGCGGCCCCTGCCTCGCGGAACTTCCCAATGTGAAGGCGGCGTACGCAAAGCTTCACAGCAAGGGTTTCGAAATTGTGGGCATCAGCTACGATCACGAAAAAGAAACCCTGCAAAATTTCGTGAAGGCGCAGGACATGCCGTGGGTTCAATATTTCGAGGCGAGCGAAGAGCCCAACAAGCTTGCCGTGGAGTTTGGCGTGAACACCATTCCCAGCATGTGGCTGGTGGACAAACAGGGCGTCCTCCGTGATCTCGATGGCCGTTTTCATCTGGAATCGAAAGTCGATAAGCTGCTCACGGAGCAGTGATTCCGCACCATGTTCGCAGCCCATACTCTGACATCGTTCAACCGCCTGGTATTTCTGGCGCTGGCCGGGGCCGTGTTGCCGCAAGCCTTGTTGGCCGATGCGACCGCCAACCCGGTAGTTCCGCTGCTCCGGGCGCACGCCCATAACGACTACGAGCACACGCGGCCCCTTTTCGAGGCCTTGGAGCAGGGCTTCTGCTCGGTCGAGGCGGACATTTACCTCGTCGATGGCCAGCTGCTCGTCGCCCACGACCGCAAGGGTCTGAAGCCCGGGCGTACGCTGCAGGCGCTTTACCTCAATCCGCTCCGCGACCGCATCCGGGCGAACGGCGGCCATGTGTATCCCGGCCTCAGCGCCTACCAGAAGAACGAGTTCACCCTGCTGGTGGATATCAAGGCCGACGGGCCGGCGGTCTATGCGAAGCTGCGTGAAGTGCTGGCCGGCTATGCCGACGTGCTGACCCGCTTCACGCCGACCAGCACCATGCCCGGGGCCATCACGGTGATTCTTACCGGGGAACGCCCCGCCGAAATCGTTGCCGCCGAACCGCAGCGCCTGTGCGCGGTGGATGGCCACTTCTCCGATCTGGAGGCGAACACCTCCGTCAATCTGGTGCCGCTCGTGAGCGAGAGCTGGGCGCCGACCTTCTCGCGCTTCAAGGACGGTGTGTTGTCAGAGACCGATCGAGCGAAACTCAGGGAGCTGGTGGCCAAGGCCCACGCACAGGGGCGGCGCATCCGTTTTTGGGGCGTGCAGGACAAGCTCTTCGTGTGGCGTGAACTTTACGCCGATGACGTGGACCTGCTGAATACCGACGATCTGGTGGGTCTGTCACAGTATCTTCACAGCCAGCCCTGAACGGTACCTCGTCAAAGTGCCAGTCTTACGGGCCACCGCGCCGGCTGATGGTGGTTGCGAGCAAGCTCCTGATGTAAACCAGTGGTAACCCATAAAGGGGGTGGGGCAGGGGGTGTTTCGCTGGCAGAATTGGGCGAAGAACGTTGTTGGAACTGTCCCCAACAATGCCCGCAATCTTTCCCGCATCCCAGCATCCGGCTTCAACTTTGAACGGAAAATCTCCATGGCGATGAACACCAGAAAGCCGTTCTACATCTGGTTGGTGGCTTTGGTCTGGGCCGTGGTCTGCTGGGCCTCTTTCTATCATCCGGGCGACGAATACATGCTCTGGGCGATGGGTTCGGTGCCGGGCCTCTGGGCGGTGCTCTGGCACGGGAATCAGGGCGACATTCATGGGTTTCTCCTGCCTGTTCTTGGCGCCGGAGCGGTCACGATGCTGCTGCTGGGCCTGATCCTGGACCTGATGCGCGTTTCACGGGGCTGGTTCTTTGTCGCCTGGCCGGTCGTGGGGGTTGCGCTTTTCTCAGCCGTCATGGTGTTCGCCGATCACCCCTTGCAGCGCTCCCATACGGTCACCGACGGCCTGATCTCCTACAGTCTGGCGGCGATCAACGTAGCCCTCTGCTTCACGATTGTCTTCGGACTGGTCGGCACCCTGTGCGGCTGGGCGGTTGCCAAAGCCGCCAGGATTCTCAAGCGACGACAGGAAGACCGCCTTCATCCGCAAACCGTAAAATCATAGATCACATGCCCAGCTTTCGTGAACGCGCCCTCGCTCTCTTTCCCGCCGGTTCCAACGGCGAATATGGCATCCCGTCTGAACTCGTCCCGGTGATCGAGCGCGGGTCGGGCTGCCGCGTATGGGACACCGACGGTCGGGAATTTCTCGATATGACCATGGCGTGGGGCGCTGCCCTGGTGGGCCACGCACAGCCCAAGGTGGTTGAGGCCGCGACCCGGCAGGCGGCACTGGGGGCCAATTTCGCCGCCGTGAACCGGCGCGCCGTGGAGCTCGCTGAGCGTCTGGCCGCGATCTCGCCCTGCGCCGAGCGCATCCGCTTCGTCGCCTCAGGCACCGAGGCCACGATGCTGTGCTTGCGGGTGGCGCAGGCGGCGACGGGCCGGCCGAAGGTGCTGAAGTTCGAGGGGGCCTATCACGGCCAGCATCCGGTGGGCATCACCAGCATGATCAACGGGCGCCCGGCCAAGCTGCCGCAGTCCGATCCCAGTGGGGCAGGTGCCTCCTGGGTGGAGCGGGATGTGCTGGTCGCGCCCTACAATGACTTGGCGGCCACCGAGCAGATTCTGTCGGACCACGGCCACGAGCTGGCGGCGGTGATCATCGAGCCCCTTCATCGCTGTCTCACGCCGCTGCCCGGTTTTCTCGCCGGTCTGCGCGCCGCCACGCGTCGCCATGGCATTGTGCTCGTCTTTGATGAGGTGGTGACCGGTTTCCGCCTCGCCCTCGGCGGGGCGCAGGAATACTACGGCGTCGTCCCTGATCTCGTGGCCTACGGCAAGGCGCTCGGTGGTGGCTTCCCGCTCGGCGCCTATGCCGGTCGCGCCGATCTGATGGAGGTGGTGAACGAACACCGCCTGCCGGGACCGAACTACGCGTGGTCCGCCTCGACCACGGGTGGCAATCCGGTTTCCTGTGCGGCCGCGCTCGCGGCGCTCGACCTGTTTTCCGCTCCTGGCACCTACGAATGGCTGCACGCTTCCGGGCGGAGCTTCCGCCAGCAGCTGGGCGAGGTGCTCGCCGCCGCCGGCGTGCCGGCGCAGATTCTGGGGGACGGGCCGCTGGCCCAGGTGGCGTTCTCGGCCCAGCCGGTCACGGATCAGAAGTCGTGGCTGGCCAGCGATCGGGCGCGGAGCCGGGCGATCATGCTGGAACTTCTGCGCAATGGGGTGTTCCTGAATCCCATGGGCACCAAGCTTTACATCTCACTGGCGCACGACGAGGCCTCGGTGAAGGAGTTTGTCAGCCGATTTGCCGACGCGTTGGCTGCGACGGCGGGCTGATAAATCTCCGGGAACAACGCAATGACGGAGTCGTCACTCGCATTTCGTCGGGCCACTGCGGAAGACATTCCGGTCATCCGCGGGTTGGCCGACCGCATCTGGCGCGAATCGTACCGGGAGATAATTTCCCTGGCGCAAATCGGGCACATGTTGGGCTGGATGTATTCGACGGCGACGCTGGCACGAGAGATCGGTGAAGGCATCCGCTACGACCTTGCGGAGCGGGCAGGGCAACCCGTCGGTTATCTGGCCATCGGCGTTCGGGCTGACGAGCATCGGGCCGAGCTGCATAAGCTCTATTTGCTGCCGGAACTTCAGGGCCAGGGTGCAGGGCAAGTGATGTTGCGTCACGCCATTGCCGTGGCTGTCGCCGCAGGAGCGACGCGTCTGGAATTGCGGGTGAACCGCCACAATCTCCGCGCCCAACGGGCCTATGTTCGCGCTGACTTTCAGATCGAACGCGAGCTGTGTCAGGACATCGGCGGCGGCTTCGTGATGGATGATTTCGTGATGGTCCGTGAACTCGGGGCACCGTAGTGCGAAAACCTTCTCGTTTCGTAGCAGCCGACGTGAGGAGGCTCTGACTGCAAAAGGAAAATGGAGCCTCCTCACTACGCAATGAGGGGCAGGCCGTTCGGTACCGGCACGGTACCGTCACTCCCGGGTGGCGAACAGCGCCTCGGCGAAATCCTTGGCGTTGAAGGGCTGCAGGTCGTCGGGCTGTTCGCCCACGCCGATGAACTTTACCGGGATGCCTAGTTCGCGCTGGATCGCCACCACTGCGCCGCCCTTGCTCGTCCCGTCCAGCTTGGTGATGACGAGCCCGGTGAGCTTCACCGCCTTGTGGAATTCCCGCGCCTGATTGAGCGCGTTCATGCCGGTCGAGCCGTCGAGCACCAGCAGCACCTCATGCGGAGTGCCGGGCAGCTTCTTGTCCATGACGCGATGGACCTTCTGCAGCTCGGCCATCAGGTTGTTCTTGGTGTGGAGCCGGCCCGCCGTGTCCACGAACAGCCATTGGGTGCCGCGTGACTGGGCGGCCGAAATGGCATCGTGCGCAACAGCCGCCGGGTCCGCTTGGTAGGCTCCGGCAATGACCGGGACGTGCAGCCGGTCGCCCCACAGCTTGAGCTGCTCGATGGCGGCGGCGCGGAAGGTGTCGCAGGCGGCCAGCATGGCGGTGCCCCCGCGCTCCTGAATGAGGTGGGCGAGTTTGGCCGAGGTGGTCGTCTTGCCGGTGCCATTTACCCCGACGATGGAGACTACCGTCAGTCCTTCCGGGCGCTGGTGCAGCGTCGGATCACCGGTCGAAAGGCTCTTCTCCACCTCACGCGCGGCGATCTCCACGAAATCGAGACCGGAGCGTCCTTGGGTCTCAAACGCGCTCTTGGCCGCCGTGATGATCTGCTGGGTCATCGCCAGGCCGAGATCGGCGCGGAGCAGGGCGGCTTCAAGTTCCTCGATGCTGTCGGCCGTGAGGCGCGGCGAGCGCGTGACGATGCGTTTGACCTCATGGGCGAGCGCGGTGGTCGTCTTGGTGAAGGCGGCCTTGAGTTTGTCGAAAAAGCCCATGCGGAAAGGAAACGGGATGAGAAAGGGAGCGAAAATCAGGAGACCGTCGCAGCCTTGGGGCGGCGCTGCCGGAGCAGCTCGACCTGGGCGTAAGGCAGCTTGACCCGGCCAATCAGCGGTTCCCCCTTGTTCATGCCGTGACAGTCGCTGCCGCCCGTTGCGACGAGCCCGAAGCCGGCGGTCATGCGCTGGTAATGCGCCGAGGTCTCGGCGTTATGCCGGCTGTGCCAGCATTCGATGCCGTCCAGCCCGGCGGCGACGGCATCGGGTATGAGCTTGTCGGCGTGATACAGCCCCGGATGCGCCAGCACCGCCACCCCACCGACGCCATGAATCAGCTGGATGGCGACGGCCGCTTCCATCTTGGTTTTGGGCACCCAGGCGGGCCGACCTTTCTTGAGATACTTCTCAAACGCCTCGTCGAAATCCTTGCAGTAACCGCCCTGCACGAGCGCCCGGGCAATGTGCGGCCGGCCGGGCGAATGGCAGTTGGCCAGTTCGAGCACGCTGTCGGCGGTGATCGGGATGCCCCGCTGGTTGAGCCGATGCACCATGTCGCGGATGCGGTTGGTCCGCACCGCTTGGAAGCCCGAGAGACGCGACTGGAGCAACACAGACTGGGTGTCGAGCCAGTAGCCGAGAATGTGGACTTCCTGCCCGAGCAATTCGGCGGTGAACTCGCAGCCCGGAATGAACTCCAGCCCGTTTTGCTGGCACGCGACGCCCATGCGTTCGCAGCCTTCGACCGTGTCGTGGTCGGTCAGCGCGACGGCGGACAGCCCTTGGTGGCGGGCATGTCCGGCCAATTCCTCCGGAGAATAGGTACCGTCGGAGAAATAGGTGTGCAGATGCAGGTCGGCAAACATCGGTTCGTTCAGGCGGAAGCAGTGTCGCACAGGCGACGCCGGGACCAAAATATTACTGCTCCGTCTCGTCCTTGGCGGTCCGGGCCGGACGCAGGATGTCGCCCTTGACCTTGTCGAGGATGCCGTTGACGAACTTGCCGCTGTCCTCGGTGGAAAACTTTTTCGCCACATCCACCGCCTCGTTGATGCTGACGACCGGCGGGATGTCCTCGCGGTGAAGCATCTCGTAGATGGCGAGACGCATGATGTTGCGGTCCACCACGGCGATGCGGTGAAGATCCCAGTTGCGGGCGTATTTCTGGATCGTGGCGTCGATCTCGGTGCGGTGCTCGATCACTCCGCGGATGAGCGCATCGGCAAAGAGGCGGGTGGCCATCTCCTCGGTGGTGCTGGGAGGCAGCTCGGGCGCGGTGCCGTAGGTCGGACCGGTGTTCACCTCCAGAAAGGTGTTGAGCTGGGTGTTCTCCCAAAAGCTGTCGAGCGCCGCCTGGAGATTCTCCGGCGGATTCAGATCATGCTGGAACAGAAATTGTACGGCCCGTTCGCGGGCTTCACGGCGCTTGCGCATGTCAACAGTCTGCGGAAGGCCGCGCCGCTGCGGGAAGCAGATTCTCGCAGCCGTTTCTGCGGCTGGCAGAAGCGGCGTCAGGGCTGGGCCAGCCGGAAATACGTGCTTTTTGACGGTGACCGGAGCGTCACCCGTCGCAGGCGATCCATTTCGACCGGGACCGCTTCAACCGGAGCCCATTCAGACGGGGCCAAGCTGGTGCTTTGCTGGAGGACGGAATTGGTGGAAGGGGTGGGCCAGGAAATCGAGAGGCCGTCCAACGAAGGCGCTATGGTCAATCGGGGAAGCACGGGAGAGCGCCAGATGCCACGTTGGCCCGACGCGTACAAGGTGCTGCCATCGGCGGTGATGGCGATCCCTGCCCAAGAAGTTTTAAGTGCAGTGGCCGGCTGCCAGCTGGCACCAAAATCGGCCGAAGTGTAAATGCTCAAGCTGGTCTCATTGATCGCCGCTAGGTCGGCACCCGATGCGGAAGAGGCGGCTGAGCCCCAGTACGCTTTGGGGACGCTGCTCGGATGCCAACTGCTTCCTGAGTCAGACGAAGTGTAAATTAAATCCAACTGGAAGCGGGAATCGCCAACGGTTGGGATAATCCAGCGAGTTCCGTCAGCCGATGTGGCAAGATTGGAGAGGTGAAAAGAGCCGTCTTTATCATGCCAGGTGAGACCGGAGTCTTCCGAGATTGAAAAATTAAACGTCACCATGGATACGGCACCGATTCTCGATCCGTCAGTCGAGCAAGCCACTCTTGAGATGCCTTGATGGCTGGTCCATGTAGTTCCCGCATCGGCTGAGCAATAAGTGCCCAATTCGCAGCTAGCCACGAGTTTCGTGCCATCGGCCGACATCGCGCCTGAAACCCAGTAAGCTGGCGGAAGGCTGATTCGCCGCCAATGTTTGCCGGAATCGGGAGAGGTGTAAACGAAGCCATGCTGATCTCCCGACGAAGTTGAATACGAAGTAGCCAGCCCATCAGCGGAGGCTGCGAAAACATCAAAATTGGTCACGGCCGCGCTGACAAAAGTCCAATCGGTCAGTTGCACCAACGCGTTGGAACTGATCACGGAGTTCGCGGTATTGCTCACGATCACCGTGTAATTTCCCGCGTCTGAAGCGGTGGCGTTGGTCACCCATAGGGTTGCGGCATTGGCCCCGGAGAGGCTTCCGCCGTCGGACAAATTCGTTCCGTTCCTTTGCCATTGATAGGAAATCGGTCCCGCCCCGCTGGCGGCGACCTCCAAGCTGAACGAATCGCCCGGAAGAAACACAATATTGGTGAGCTGGCTGGAGGCGAAAACGAGAGAGGAGTAGGTGTAGATGCCCCTGCTGGATGCCGTCGCCACCCTGTTGATTCCGTCAGCGGATGTGGCGATCGATGCCCAATCGTAGTTCTGCTCTAAACCTTCATCTTTCCATGTTGCTCCCGAGTCCGACGAAGTGAAGATTGCGCCAGTGGTGGGCGCAGGGAAAATGCCAAAGGTGACAGTTGCCATCAGTTGGCTGCCGTCTGCGGACGACGCGACTGAACTCCAGGTTCCAGGCTTCTCAAAGGTGGTCCAGTGTACGCCCGAGTCGGCAGAGGTGCAGATGAACCCAGGTGTTGTAAAACCGGTAAATTCCCCTCTTTCCCCTTCAAAGGCACCGACCACTTTTACGCCATCGGACGAAATGGCGATATGATCCATAGCGGGTGCTGCCTCGTTGGTCAGCGCCCAGTGGACTCCTGAATCCGAAGAGGTGTAAATCCGGGAACTCCAGGGCGATGAAATGATCCGGGCCACGGCAGTGATTTTCTTGCCGTCGGGCGTGCAGGCGGCGGCAACCCAGTGTTCCGCAGGGGTGGCCGTTTCTTTCCACGTGATGCCAGAATCCCGGGAAATATAGAGCGGTTGCGGATTGCCATCGGGATCGCGGTAAGGAGGGGCCACTAACTGAGAGCCGTCGGCTGAAGAAGCGATGGCGTTCCACGACATTATCGGGGCGCTGGTTTTAGTCCAAGTGGAGCCAAAGTCCGCTGAAGTGTAGATCACAGCATAACGCCCTGAACCGTCGGTATAGGCCGTCGCCACCAGCTGCGCGCCATCGGCAGAAATGGTAATCGAGGACCAACTGATCAACGGCGTAGCCCTTTGCGCCCAGTTGGCTCCCCCATCCGACGAGACATAGATCGCGCCATAGCAGGTAGCCGCCAATCGAGAGCCATCGGCGGAAGAGACGACCGATCGCCAAATGTACCCGGGAGCACTGGTTTTGACCCAGCCCTCAGCCGTCAGTGAAAAGCCGGACAGGAACAAGCCGAAGCAAACCGCCCCGAAGGCGAACAGAGCTTTCCGGGATTTTATGAGACAGTGGTAAAGGGGCCGCCTTGGTCCGTCATGCATTGCGGGTATACTTTAAATCTGGGTTCTGATGTTTAAGACAGGATTTTCCGCACCGCTTCACCGGCTCGCCGCCAGCCAGATCGCGCCAGCCACGGCCACCAGGCCGCCGGTGAGGGAACGGGCGGTGGGGCGTTCGCCATCCAGCCACCAGGCGAGGGGGATCACGGCCAGCGGTGTGAGGGCCGTGATCGACATCACCACGCCGGTCGGCTGCAACTGAAAGGCCCACTGGTAGCAGGCCACCCCGAGCGAGGGGCCGCTAAAGGCATTGGCTATGGTCCACGGCCAGGCCTGTCGCCAAGGACGCGGTTCCAGCCGCTTCGGGGCTTGGCGCTGCTGCCAATACCACCAGACGAACGTGAAGACCACGCCGGCCAGAATACGCTGGTACGCGACCGACATGCCATCAATCGACTGACCCGGCGCCTTTGAGAGCAACTGGCCGTGCCGGCTAAGGACTGCCCCAATTGCCTGCCCGGCGGCGGCGATCAACCCAAGGACAAGCCCTTTCGTACCCGGATTCATCGCGGGGGTTTTGCTTTTGCCCGGATAGAGGGCGATGGCCACGCCGACCAGAATGGTCAGGCCGGCGACCACTTCGGCGGCTCCCAGACGGGTGCCCAGCCAGAGCCATTCGATGACGGCGGCGATGGGTGCGGCGAGGCACTGGACCATCAGGGCTGTGAGCTGCGCGCCGATCAGCCGCAGCGCGAGGAAGATAGCGGTGTCACAGATGCCGAAGCCGATCAGGCCGCTCGCGATGAACCAGCCCAGCGCGACCCCGTGGAGCCCGGCCCCGAAGGTGTGCGCATAGATACCCAGCAGCAGTGCCGCCAAAACGATACGGACCAGATTGGCGGTGGAGGAGCCCAGCAGGAGCACCGACCGCTTCGCCGCGACGGACGACAGGGCGAAGAGCCACGTGGCAAGAAAGGCGGCAATCATGACCAAGGATTGCGCCGGTCACGCGGATCACGGCCGCCGAGCGTAGGGTGGGGCGAGCGTCCCCGCGAGCCGAGGCGGCATGGGACTGAGGTTGCCCGGCTCACGGGGACGCTCGCCCCACCAAGCGCCCTTCGCCCGGATGTTTGCATTCGCCTGGACCGATTTCCCATCAGCGCCATCCGTGAAATCCGTGGTTAAAGCAGCTCGCCGGAGGCCTTCATCGTCAGGGCGCGCATCTTGTCCACGGCGCCGCGCAGGTTGTGCTTTTTGAAAAGCGCGGTGCCCGAGACGAAAGTGTCGGCCCCAGCGCGAGCGCATTCCACGGCAGTTTCGTTGTTTATGCCGCCATCCACCTCGATGCGGAAGTCGAGGCCGAGCTCCTTCCGCCACGCCGCCGCCTGCAGGACCTTCGGCACGCATTCCTCGATGAACGCCTGGCCGCCGAAACCGGGGTTCACCGTCATCACCAGCAGCAAATCGATCTCGGCCAGGTAGGGCTTGGCTTCGGCGATGTTGGTGGGCGGATTCACGGCGAGGCCCACGGGCTTGCCCAGCGAACGGATCTTCCACAGCAGCGGCGTCACCTGCGCGCCCAGCTCGACATGGACGGTCATACGGTCGGCACCCGCCTTGGCGAAGGGTTCCAGCAGAATCTCCGGTTTGCCGCACATCAGATGCACATCCAGCACGCGCGAGAAATGCGGCCGCACGACACGGACGACCTCGGGCCCGAAAGAGATGTTGGGCACGAAGTGGCCGTCCATGATGTCGAGATGCAGCCACTCGGCACCGGAACGGTCGGCGCGGGCGGCCTCATGGGCGAACCGGCCAAAGTCGGCAGCCAGGAGGGAAGGGGCGATGACCATGTGCGGCAGAGGATGCGGGAGGGATTGAATTTGGAAAACAGGAAAGCAGGAAGAGAACGGGCCGGGGGTGCTCAGTCCCAATTGCCACTGCGTCAGAATGCCTTATCAACTGCCGAGTTGCGCTGAACTCCAACGCTCGCCAGCCCGAAGGACCTGGAAGGGCTGGCCCAGCTGCCGGCACCGCGCCACGAATTCGTCGGGCGTGGCCGTGTTGAACTCGAACATGTCGTAGTGGCAGGGGATGACGTAGCGGGTGCCAATGTCGTGGGCGAGCTGGGCGGCTTCGGGGCCGGACAGGTTTCCGGCCACGCGACGTTCCGGGGCCCGGCCATTGATCGGCAGCAGGGCCACGTCAACTTTGAAGGGCAGCAGCCGCTCCACCATGCCCGGAAACAGCAGCGTGTCACCCGAATGGTACACGGTCCACGAACCGAACTTGAGCACGTAGCCGAGGTAGATATGCCTGCCTTGGGTGTCGCGGTCGAGCTCCTCGTGGGCGGCGGGCACGGCGTGAAAGGTGAAGCCCTGCACCTCGACTGACTTGCCGGCATCCAGCCCCCGGATCAAGGTTGGCTCCACGCCCATGCGCTTCGCGGCAAACTGGCGATTGGTTTCGGGCACGATCATCTCGACCGAGCTGTTGGCCCGCCAGAGCGCGGACAGGGTTTCGCCGTCCAGATGGTCGGTGTGGTTGTGCGACGAGGTGATGACGTGGATGAAATCGAGCCGCCCCGGGTCCACTACCAGCTCGGTCATGCGCACGTGTGGCTTGTCAGTGTCCGCGTATTTGTGGGTCAGCGAATCCGACAGATAGGGGTCCAGCAGCGCGAACTTGCCGCGCCAGTGCAGCAGGAAGCCGCTTTGCCCCAGCCACCAGAGATGGAAGGCGTCCGTTTCACCGCGCGCGGCGGCGATGTCGGCGAGCAGGGCATCGTGCTGGAGAACTGGCTTTAACATGGGCAGGGCGGCTTGCTCAGTCCACCTGTGGCCGGCGACGAGATGACTTTTTCGCGGCGTGGAACGACTTGTCGGCGAGCATGCGCTGCTTTGCACCGCGGCTGCGCCCCCGCTTTTGGCGTCGAAGTTTTTCGACGCGGGCACGCTCCGCCTCGGCCTGGCCTTTGCGGAGCGCTTCCAGCTTGTCGAGCAGCAGGGCGCGCGCGAGCTGGCGGTTCTGCCCCTGATGCCGTGTGGTCTGGCATTTCACCGCGATTCCGGAAGGCCGGTGCAACAGCATGACGCAGGTGGCGACCTTGTTCACGTTCTGGCCACCGTGGCCGCCCGAACGGACGAAAGATTCCTCGAGATCGCTCTCCAGAACCCCTAGGGCCGCCATGCGCTGGGCCAGCGGGTCTTCGTTTTCGGTGCTGATGGCGGTCGAGCTCACCCGGACAGCTTAGCCGAACATCGGCAGAAGTATCCACTGCGAAGGCTAGGTGTGGATGCCGTTTCGGACTTCTCCGCTTGGCAGGGCGGATTCCCGTTCTACATTGCGGGCGACATGACATCCGTTACGACCGTCACGCTCAGTCGCGACACCGAGGCCGTCCAGATTCCTGCCGGACATGTGGTGACACTTCCCGCCGGCTCCGAGGTGGACATCACCCAGACCCTGGGTGGCACCTATACTGTCCACGCCAATGGCGGCCTCTACCGCATTGCGCAGAAGGACGCCGACGCGCTCGGGTTGAAGCCCGACGAGATCGTGGGCAAGAGCTTTGCCGAGGGTGAACAGGTCACCGAACAGTTGGTCTGGGAAACACTGCGTACCTGCTATGACCCGGAAATCCCGGTGAACATCGTCGATCTCGGCCTCGTTTACGACATGGGCATTGAGCCGCTGCCGACGGGCAACAAGAAGGTGTTCGTGAAAATGACGCTGACCGCGCCCGGTTGCGGCATGGGGGCAACCATCGCGGGTGATGCCCAGCAGAAGATCCTCATGCTGCCCGGCGTCGAGGATGCCGGCGTGGAGATCGTGTGGGATCCGCCCTGGCACCAGAGCATGATCACGGCCGACGGGCGCCGGTTGCTGGGCTTCGAGTAAGCGAGACGGCCATTGCTGGCAGGGCTGAAAGCCCGTCCGAATAATGCCTGGGGTGAAGCGAGCCTCGCGAGCGCAGCCCCAGGTTGACGGATCGAAAGTAGTCGAGCGTTGTAAGCGCGTCCCAATGGGTGGTGGCCCTTGAGTCAGGCCTTCAGCCCTCAAAACGATCCGGTGGGGCTTGCCCCTGGGGCTGCGCTCACGGTGTTCGCTCCACCCCAGGCATCACTCAGACGCGCTTTCAGCGCTGCGGGCCAGCAGACGCGTGGAGGATCATCGAGGGAGGTGGGGCTTTGGATCACCGGGGCTCCCTGCGGCACGAATACCCTTCTACAACCAACACGCCGAGCGGGTGCTCGCCGCTCCGAGGAGCTTCGGCTTTTCCATTTTGACACAAACAAACTGTTGCTTTGGGCCATATCCGCCGCTATTTCTCTCGTGTCCGAGGTCTGACAGTTCCGGCGTAGAGTATATCTGGAACTGCTTCCCCAAGTTCGAATTCCCTGCGGCTTCACAAATTTCTGCCGCCTTTCCTGGGTTCAGGCCCTTCCGGGCACACAACACATTGTTATGAGCGAAAGCAATTCGCAGTCTGCACCCGCGCAAACCGCGCCGTCAGATTGGTCGCCGGGAGCCGGCAATTCCAATAGTACGCATACGTCATCTGAGCCGAAACCGGCTCCGGCGAACAACAACCCCGCTCCAGGCGGCGGCAACGGAGGAGACAACGGCGGTGGCAACGGGGGAGGCAATCCCGGCGACCGTGGCAATTTTCAAAATCAACAGGGCCGCCCGCAGGGTGGCGGCGGTGGTGGTGGCGGTGGCGGCGGAGGAGGTTTTCAACAACGCGGTGGTGGTGGCCGGCATCAGCGGCACCAACAGGGCCGCAACCAGAACCGCAACCAGAACCGCGGCGGTGGCGGCGGTGGCGGCGGCGGTAATGGTGGTGGCGGCGGTGGAAATGGAGGCGGCGGTGGTGGTGGAAACCAGCAGCGCCAGCAGGGCGGCGGTGGACCGCAACCCGGACCGCAACTCGGACCCGATGGCAATCCCGTCCTGCACGAAGGCTACCTCGAAGTCTCGGAGAAGGGTTTCGGCTTCCTGCGCTCGGCCAAGGGCCATTATGCGCCCAAGCCGGTCGATGTTTTTCTCACGCCTGATTCCATCAAGCGCCTTGGCCTGCGCGAGGGCTGCCTGATCGAGTGCACGGTGAACCCGCCGCACAAGGGCAACAGCCCGCAGCTCCGCGAGGTGCTCAAGGTCAACGGCAAGAGCTATCAGGATTACCTGCACTCACCGCGCTTCGAGCTGCTCACAACCATTGATCCGATCGAGAAGTACCGGCTGGAAACGACGCCGGACGTCCTCGAGACCCGCATCATCGATCTCGTCACGCCCATCGGCCGCGGCACCCGCGGTCTGATCGTCGCGCCACCGCGCACGGGCAAAACCACGATCCTCAAGCAGATCTGCAACGCCATCACCACGAACCACCCCGAGGTGCATGTGCTGGTGCTGCTGATCGACGAGCGCCCCGAGGAAGTCACCGATTTCCAGCGCAGCGTGAAGGCCGAGGTCGTCGCCTCCAGCAACGACCAGGATCTCGAGACGCACGTCCGCCTCTCCCGCTTCATGATCGAGCGCGCCCGGCGCATGGTCGAGGCTGGCAAGGACGTCTTCGTGCTGCTCGACTCCATCACCCGCGTCGCCCGCGCCTACAACAGCGTGCATGGCGGTTCCGGCCGCACGATGACCGGCGGTGTGGATGCCCGCGCGCTGGAAATCCCGCGCAAGATGTTCGCCGCCGCGCGCAAGATCGAGGAGGGCGGTTCGCTGACCATTCTCGCCACCGCGCTCGTGGACACCGGCAGCCGCATGGACGAGCTCATCTTCCAGGAGTTCAAGGGCACCGGTAACATGGAACTCATCCTGGAACGGAAGCTGGCTGAGCGCCGCCTGTTTCCGGCCATCGACATCCCGAAGTCCGGCACGCGCAAGGAGGAGAAGCTCTTCCCCGCGCAGAACATCGATGCGATCCGCAAGCTGCGCCGCATGATGACGGACCTCCAGCCGGTCGAAGCCATGGAAACGCTCATCGCCGCGCTCAAGAAGCACAAGACCAACGACGAGCTGCTCGCCAAGCTGGCCTGAGCGGACAGCTTCCGATTTTTGCACCAACGCCCGGACCGAAAGGCCCGGGCGTTTTTCTCTTTACCGCCGGGAGGGCGCGGGTCCACCCGCGCCCCATATTCCTCTTCTCCGAACGCGTCCTAAATCTGCAACGTGAAATCCGCCAGTTGGGCGCTCCGCGTGCCCACGGTGGGAAGAAATTTACGGCGCTGGTGGAACCGCGCCCTCCCGGGAGGGTTTTGCGCTCAGAGGAACTCCCACTGGCTGAAGGTCGCCGCCTGTCCGGCCGGACCGTCGTCGTCGCCGATCAGGTTCCAGACGGTGGCCTGCGCGATCCGGAAACGGCGGCCCGTTTTGGAAATCCGTACCCCGGCATAGTTGGCGATGAAGCCATTCTGCGTCACCTCGGCCAGCAAGCTGGCGCGTTCCTCGCGGTTCGGCGCCTCAGCGGTGAACCGGGAGGGCGTCTGGGTCAGCTCTTCCCAGGTCATCTCCCAAAGCTTGAGGGCCGTGGCGTTGCCATAGTTCAGCACCGGATCAGCCTCGGTTCCGTGTGAGACCAGGACAAACGGGGCCGCGAACAGTTTCCGCGCCAGCTCGCGGCCGTCAGATTCCAAGGGTAACAGGTCGCGACCGGTCCAACGCCGATGGCTTTCGGCCAGCCGGCGGGCATGCCGATGCATCGCCTCATTGTCCCAAGGCGGAATCATCGTTGAAAAAGACGGCTGGGGCAGGGGAGTTCCCGGAAGGCGGGACGGGGGATCAGTGCGTCTGGCAGCCGTACTTGGTGAGCAGTGCCATATAGGCCAGGAAGCCGAGAATCAGCAGCCAGAGTGCGCCCTTGGTCGCCGCCAGCACAATGCCAGCCGCGAGCACGATCGTGAACACGAAGAAAAACACAAAGGCCAGAAACGGTTTCATCCGCGCTGGAAATACCTGAAGAGCGGGCGCCTGACAAGTGGCGTAAGCAAGGTTCAGGTCTGCCTTTCGAGCGCGGAAGGCGGTGGCAGCGAGCCTCGGCGGGCATTGGGATCCGTGATGGCTTGCAGGCCTTAGCTGCCGGGCAGCGGCTGGCGGTGGATCGTCAGCCGGCTGAGGCTTCAGACGATTTTGCGGCTTACTGCTGCCGGTTTGGCGGCGGAAAGGAAGGGACCAGGTCACGCGATGCGTCACCTGCTGGAAGATCGCGCCGAGTGGGTTGTGCTGCCCCGGCAATTTGCGATCGAGGCATGGGCGAGGAACCCCTGCGAATGCCCGTTTGCTACTAAGCGGGTTACAACTGGAGCCGGTGGTGGGGATTGAACTGATTTAATCGATCCGATGTTTCTTAAAAATGCTGTTCTGCTTGGGTTTCAAGTGTATTTGATCAAGATCTGATCTGACTTGGGAAAACTCTCTCAATACCCTTCACTGACATTTCGCCGATCGGTCACTTCGGCTTTGTCAAAGCCGCACTGGCGTGCAAGAGCGGCAAGGGGCAAGTCGAAGGCCCGGCCAATGAATTTCCGGGTCTTTGGCTGACTCGCAAGTGATGCCGCGACTCTTTGAGGACCCGACAATGCGGCTTGCTTCGGGCCGCCGACGGGCGTATCAGACTGCGCTCAAAGTTGGCTGATGTTTCCCCAATTCCATAAGTCATGAAATTTCGTGCGCACACGAGTCTCGGCTGGCTCCTCCTCACCACCCTGGCGGCGCAGGGTCAATCCCTTGGGACCACCAACCTGCTCGAAGGCCCGGCGGCGGGCGCCGACGGCGTCGTGCTGGCGGTCACGCCTGCCACGAATGCGTGGTCGGCCACGGCAAACGATCCCTGGCTGCACCTGAGCGCAGCCAATCAAAATGGGACCGGCAGCACCAACATCATTTTCAGCTTTGACGCCAACCCGGGGCCGACGCGCAGCGGCACGCTGACCGTCGCCGGCCAGACCCTCGCCGTGACCCAGGCGGGTGCGACCTATGTGCCCGCCGATCCGCTCACCAAGCTGGTCTCCTCGGGGATAGGTGGTCCCGGGAGTGTGGCGGTGGACGGCGCGGGCAATGTCTATATCGCCGACATCATCAACAACGCGGTCAGGAAATGGACGGCCGCCAGCGGCACCGTCACCAAGCTGTTCGCCTCGGGACTGGGTGGTCCCGGGGGCCTGGCGGTGGACAGCGCGGGCAATGTCTATTTCGCTGATACCGGCAATAACGCGATCAAGAAATGGACGGCGGCGACCCGTACGGTCAGCACGCTGGTCTCTTCGGGGCTGAATCAACCGTATGGCGTGGCGGTGGACGGCGCGGGCAATGTCTATTTCGCCGACTCCAACAACAGCGCGATCAAGCAGTGGACGGCGGCGACCGGCACGGTCACCACGCTGGTCTCCTCGGGGCTGAACCATCCCAATGACGTGGCGGTGGATGACGCAGGGCAATGTCTATATTGCCGACGAAAGCAATAACGTGATCAAGAAGTGGACGGCGGCGACGGGCAAGGTCGCCACGCTCGTGTCCTCGGGCCTGAGCCTTCCCATTGGCGTGGCGGTGGACGGCGCGGGCAATGTCTATATCGCCCTAACGGGCAATAACACGGACGATAAAGGGATCTATGAGTGGACGGCCGCCACGGGCACGCTCACCAAGCTGGTCTCCTCGGGGCTGGTCAGGCCCGTCGGCGTGGCGGTGGATGGCGCGGGCAATGTCTATGTCTCCGATCTCCAACTTAACGCCCTCCTGGAACTGCCGCGGGCGTTCGTGGACCCATCGCCCAGGAGTGAAACCTCGGCCGCCGGCACCGATGTGCTGCCGGTGCTGCCCGCGACCGTGAATCTGTCGGGCCCTTTTGCCCCCAACAGCGACTCGCCCTGGTTGACCCTCACCGGCGCCGCCGACGGAGGGGCAGGCTACTCCTTCACGGCCAATCCCAGTGTGAGCCGCACGGCGAACATCACCCTGCTGGGCACGAATATCACCGTTACCCAGGCGGGAGCATTCACCGCCGCGCTGGGGACGAATGCCCTGGCGGAACCGGGCACGGCGGGCGGCGACAGCGTGGCGCTCACCGTTTCCTCGCCGGGTGGCCCATGGACGGCCACGGCGGATGATCCCTGGCTGCATCTGAGCACCGCCAGTCAGAGCGGCGCCGGCAGCGCGACAGTGGCGTTCACCTTTGACACCAACCTGGGCGCGCCGCGCGTAGGAACCCTCACCATCGCCGGCCAAACGCTGACCATAACCCAGTATGGTTTCGACACGCTCGGGACCACGTTCCTGCTGGAGGGCCCGGCGGCCGGTTCGGATAGTGTGGTGCTTGCTCATTTCAGCCAGGTTCCCACCTGGACCACCACGGCGAACGATCCCTGGCTGCACCTGGACGCAGCCAATCAAAGCGGTACTGGCAGCACCAACGTCGTCTTCAGCTTCGACGCCAACCCGGGGGCAACGCGCAGTGGCACGCTGACCGTGGACGGCCAGACCCTCACGGTGACCCAGGCGGGTGCGAGCTACGTGCCCGCCAACCCGCTCACCACGCTGGTCTCCTCGGGGTTGAATCTGCCCCTGGGCGTGGCGGTGGATGGCGCGGGCAATGTCTACATTGCCGACATGAACAATAACGCGATCAAGAAGCGGACGGCGGCCAGTGGCGCGGTCACCACGCTGGTCTCCTCGGGGTTGGACCATCCCAGTGGCGTGGCGGTGGATGGCGCGGGCAATGTCTATGTCGCGGACAGCGGCAATAACGCGATCAAGGAGTGGACGGCGGCCAGTGGCACGGTCACCACGTTGTTCTCCTCGGGTTTGGGCTTTCCCATTGGCGTGGCGGTGGACGGCGCGGGCAATGTCTATGTCGCCGACTACAACCACAACGAGATCAAGCAATGGACGGCGGCCTCGGGCACGATCACCACGCTGGTCTCCTCGGGATTGAACGCTCCCACTGGCGTGGCGGTGGATGGCGCGGGCAATGTCTATTTCGCCGACAGCGGCAATGACGCGATTAAGAAGTGGATTGCGGCCAATGGCATCGTCACCACGCTGGCCTCCCCGGGGCTGAGTGTTGCGGATCGCGTGGCGGTGGATCGCGCAGGCAATGTCTATATCGTTGACACCGGCAATAACTCGATCAGGGAACTGCCGCAGGCGTTGGTGGATCCGACGGCCAGGATGGAAACCGCGGCCGTCGGCGCCGATACGCTGCCGCCGGTGCTGCCCGTGACGGAGAATCTGTCGGGCCTTTTTGCCCCCGCCAGCGACTCGCCCTGGCTGACCCTCACCGGCATCACCAACGGCGTGGTAAGCTACTCCTTCACGGCCAATCCCAGTGTGGCCCGCCTGGCGCACATCACCCTGCTGGGCACGAACATCATGATTTCCCAGGCTGGACTTTTCACCGCCGCGCTGTCGACGAATGTCTTGGCGGAACCGGGCACGGCGGGCGGCGACAGCGTGGCGCTCACCGTCTCCTCGCCGGGCGGCCCCTGGACGGCCACGGCCAATGAATCCTGGTTGCATCTGAGCGTCGCCAATCAAAGCGGCGCCGGTAGCACGACGGTGATGTTCACCTTTGACACCAACCTGGGCCCGTCGCGCATCGGAACCCTCACCATCGCCGGCCAGACGCTGAGCGTTACCCAGCCTGGTTTCGACACGCTCGGGACCACGTCCCTGCTGGAGGGCCCGGCGTCCGGTTCGGACAGTGTCGTGCTCGCTCATTTCAGCCAGGTTCCCCTCTGGACCGCCTCGGCGAACGATCCATGGTTGCACCTGAGCGCGGCCAATCAGAATGGCACCGGCAGCACCAATGTGGTCTTCACCTTCGACGCCAACCCGGGGCCGGCGCGCACCGGCTCGCTGACCGTGGCCGGCCAGACCCTCACGGTGACTCAAGCCGGTGCGACCTACGTGCTGTCCAAACCGCCCATCACGCCGGTCTTCTCGGTGAACAGTCCTGCTGCCGTGGCGGTGGACGGTGCGGGCAATTTCTATATCGCCGACAGCGGCAATAACGCGATCAAGAAGTGGACGGCGGCCACGGGCACGCTCACCACCCTGGTCTCCTCGGGATTGAAATATCCCAACGGCGTGGCGGTGGACAGCGTGGGCAATGTCTACATCGCCGACTCCAACAATAACGCGATCAAAAAGTGGACGGCGGCCAGCGGCACGGTCACCACGTTGGTCTCCTCGGGATTGAATCTTCCCTGGGGCGTGGCGGTGGACAGCGCGGGCAATGTCTATATCACTGACACCGGCAATAAGGCGATCAAGATGTGGTCCGTGGCCAATGGCACGGTCACCACGCTGGTCTCCTCGGGGCTGTATAAGCCCTACGGCTTGGCGGTGGACGGCGCGAGCAACGTCTACATCGCCGACTACAACAACAACGTGATTCAGAAATGGACGGCGTCCTCGGGCACGGTCACCACGCCGCTCTTCCCGATGAATAATCCTCAGGCTGTGGCCGTGGACGGTTCGGGCGATGTTTACGTCGCCGACGCAATCGACGGGGTGATTAAGAAGTGGACCGCGGCCACGGGCACGGTCACCACGCTGGTCTCTTCGGGACTGAAGAATTCCGCCGGGGTGGCCGTGGATGGCGCGGGCAATGTCTATGTGGCCGACCAGGGTAACAACGCCATCAAGGAATTGCCGCGCGCGTTCGTGGACCCGACGCCCAAGACGGAAACCGCGGCCGCCGGCGCCGATATGCTGCCGCCGGTGCTGCCCACGACGGAGAATCTGTCGGGCCAGTTCGCAGTCGGCAGCGGCTCGCCCTGGCTGACCATCACCGGCGTCACCAACGGCGTGGTGAGCTACGCCTTCACCGCCAACACCACAGCCGCGTCGCGCACGGCTCACATCACTTTGCTTGGCCAAAGCATCGCCATTAAGCAGGCGGCGCCCGCGGCCGCGCCGGTACTGTCCGCGCCGGTCCGGCTGCCCGGGGGCGTCTTCCAGTTCGGGTTCACGGGCACGGCCGGTGCCAGCTACACGGTGCTCTTCAGCACGAACTTGGCACTGCCCTTCAACGCCTGGATGGTGGCGGGGACGGTGACCAACACCACGCCCGGCCAGTTCGAATTCACAGCGGCCCCGTCATCGAATTATCCCGCCGGATTTTATCACGTCGCCACCCCGTAAGGCCGGGCGACGAGCGCCGCGATCTCGGTGGGATCCGGTTCCGGACCGGCCTCGTACTCCAATTTCTGGCCGGGCGTGGCGAACATCCGGTCATCCTTCATCAGTTGGCCTAGAAGCCGTCGAGAAATGGCCATGCGATCGGCGCTCAGCCTCCCGCCGATCACCAGCCTCTGGAAATCCTTGAGGGTGGCCGGCCATTTCGATGGTGCTTGGATCCCGCCAAACCGCTCCTCATCGCTGGCCTCCCTTTCCCGGATCAGCTTGGGCCGATCCACCCGGTCCTCCCTCAGTTTTTGGCAGGCATGGTACAGCCGCAGGGCCTGGTGGACCAGTTCAGCGGAGCTACGCTCGTTGACCGTACACTCCTGCTTGAGGATGGCTGCCAACTGCGCCCGCTCTCACACGCTGGGCAAGGCCGGGGTGGAAGGCTCTGATTCGTTGACGACAGGTGGTTCGGAGCGGGGTTTGCTCATATCCGGGCAGGACCTGGCACGATTACCAACTGTAGCCGGAGATCGGGATTGGTCCTCCTGCCGCGTGCTGACGCGGCAAAAATGCCTTAATTCATTGGCAAATCCATGGGACACAATTCGAGGCGTTTCCCTTGTTTAGTTTTCGCTGCGATTGCCCCCTACCGCCTCACTACTTTCAATTTCGGTCTAAAGACAGGCGTACCTGTCTGCTCTCATCCATCGCTAACGATAGCCTTTCGACTTCCAGTCGTGTCACCCCTTCATTGATGAAGAGTTTTCCACCCGCCTCAACCTGCCGCGCCGCCCACTGCACATCGAACTTCAGTGGCTGGCCGCCCGGGCCGGTTAAGAGCAGCACGATGGCGTCACCCTGGTTGTCCCGAACCAGCAAGCCCGGAGGCACGCCGCCGCTGAGACAGCGGAGGGCGCAGGCGCGATGGACCTTGCCGACCGCCGGGCGCATGACCCCGAAGTAACACTTGGTATCCACCAGCTCGCCGATGAGCACGGCCTCGCCGATGGTTTCGGACGCGGCCAGGCGCTCCTGAGCCGAAGCCACCCCCAGCACGGTGAACGATTTCGCATCGTTGAGTTCGATCATCTGGGCGATGCCTTTTTGAATGAGCGATCCCTGAAAACGTACCCGCTCACCTTCGTGACCCCGCGCAAAAGCGGGCAGGCCATGCTTGCCTTCGCCGACGAGGAGGTAGTTGGTCACCGCTCCAACCGATGACACCGAATGCAGCAACGGCAGGGGACTTTCGTAAAGGACGCCTTCAAAGGTGCGCTTCACGCCAAACTCAAACGTGCCCGGTTCGGCCGGTGCCTGCCGGGCCGCCAACAGGACGGCGAGCCCCGCTACCAGCATTGCCAGAAGCACCACCAACCACCGGGTGTGCCCGGCGATCCGGCGTGGGCTTTGGTCAAAATAGCCGATGTAAAAGTCGTCGTTCATTCGCTGCCTAGGCGTTGGGGCGGTCCGGGTGCGGTCGTGACGGCCGGGACTGGTGAACCCGAGCACTTTGTCTCCAGCGGGTTCGCCGTCGTCCTCACCCACACGCGGCCGTCGATGATGCGCGTGTCGTAGGTCGCCACGACCTCCTTGAAGGGCGGGGGGCTGCAGCCGTCCTCAGGCTGGTAGTTCCAGCCATGCCAGGGGCAGGTGATGCAGCCGTCGATGATCCGCCCCTCGCCCAGCGGACCGCCCTGGTGCCGGCACACGTTGGAAGTGGCGAAGATCCTTCCCTGATGCCGGAACAAGGCCATGCGCTGACTGGCGGCCACGACAACTTTGCCGCGCCCCTCTGCGACCTCAATGGCCCCGCACACGCTCTCAAAGCCATCCTGCTCCGCCGCTGCCCGGGCCCGGTCTGTTCGTCCTTCCTGATGGGCGGCAGCCAGATGCAATCCCGCGACAATCACAAATCCAAGCGCCAGAAGCACCGGATACGCCGCGCTTCGTTCACTTTGAAGCGCCCCGAGCGCGACGTGGACCAGCAGCAGCCCGTAGGCGGCATACACGCCCAGATGCATCGCCTTCCAGAAGGCCGCACCCAGATTGCGCAGCCAGAAGTCGTGGCTGGTCGCCGCCATCAGAAAGAGGATGGCGAGCGCCGCCACCCCGAATGGCTCGAAGGGAAAATGGGCGAAGTTCATCCCTCCATCGGCGAATACATGGTAGTCGCGCCGATAGGCGGTGAAGACACTGACGAGCGGGTTCTCGTTCCCCAGCGCATGAAACTGCACGATGGCGAACCCGCCATGGACGAGCGCGAGCAGGAACATCGTCACGCCGAGATGCCGGCGGTTGTAGAGCAGCGGCAGAAACCGTGGGTCGAGCCGGGCCAGCGGACCGATGCAGAGGATGACGTGCAACAGCAGGAGCGCGGACACCGAGCACCCCCGGATGATGAGCGTTTCCGCAGTGACATTCGGGGATGCCAACAGTGAAACGCCGATGAACAGACCGAGCCCCAAGGCCAACAGGCCACCTAGCGTCAGATCGTAGAGACGCTTCTGGCGGTTCCAGTCGATGGCGCGATAGGAGGCGGACATGGCGGTTGTGAGGATTGTTGCAGACTCAGTGCAGCGCGGCTGGGTTGGGGCCGATCCGCCCCTCAGGCAACGCACCTTTCAGCTGTGAGCCTCGGTTTTCCAGGGGCCGGTTCCACAGCGCCGCCGCGACCGACAGCGGCACGAACACCGCGAGGGCTTTCCAGGCAAACGCGTGAGTGGAACGCAGTCGCCGGGGGGAATCCTGCCCATCCAGCCCTCCTGGAAACGCGCCACCCTGGATCGCACGACGCCAGCGCGCGGCCACGAGCGGCCACAACGCGATCACCCCGGGCGTGATAAGCAGTCGGAAGGCGATCCCCGTGCCATGCGCCGCCGCATCGAGCGCGCGCAGCCCGCGCAGGTGGAAGGCGAGGGCGAACAGCCCGCCCGCCGCGAGGTGGGCCGCGAGAACGAACAGCGAGAGTCTTACAAATTCAGTCATGGGCGTTGGCGCATGGGAGATCGGCCAACTACTCGGGCCAGTCGTTGAGCGGCGTGATGTGGGGAATGGACCGCTGGTGCAGCCAGAGCGTGATGAGCGTGGCGGTGAACGTCGTGGTGGCCATCGCGAAGAGCAGCCCCCGGTCTCCCTGCACGGCCACCCCGAGCACCGCCACATGACTCATCAGGGCCGCCCCCATTGCTCCGAGCGTCAGAAAACATCCCAACCAGACCGTCCGAGGCCAGATCAGGAGCACCGCCGCGAGCAGCTCCCAGCCGCCCTGACCATAGCGGCCCCACGCCTCCATGTTCCGGCCGGTCGCATCGTCCTCCGCTCTCCACCTCTGAATACTCCCGAAGCAGCAGTCCCTTCTGCCCCGCGACGAAGCGGGCGACAGCGTCCCGCTGGGCGTTCATTCCATTGCCATCGTGTCCTTGGTGACGGGTCGAAACCCGTAAGTAGCTGATGTACTGCGTCATGGACGCACCAGTGACAGGGTGCCCGCACCGGTCAACGGCGTTTTTTCAGGGACTCGACGGTCGGCGAGTGCCTGCTAATTCCCGGTTTGTTCACGGATTTGGAGGGCCAAGTGCTACAGAATCCACCAAATAAAGTGAGATATAGAAATTGCTCAGCGGCCCTCCCACTCTCTTAGTTAAGTGTACTCATGAACTTTTTGACGTCAGCGAGATGTCCTCATTGCGGAGCGGGAGTGGCCGAGAATCCTTCGCAATGTCCTCATTGCGAGCGATGGCTGGACGACAATCCCGAGTGGCGACGTCTGAGGCGGCTACGCCGGCGTACGTCGATCGGATTGGTCGTGGCCGCAGTCGGGGCGATTCTTTTCTGGATCACCTCACTTAGACGCTAGATTCAGAATCTCAACGTCTACACGTTCGACAACAGCGTTTGATATCTGCCCCGCGGGGAGCATGCCTTCAACAACGGCGAATGTAGCACCCCGTGGGTTTTGAATCTCGTCCGGGTGATCTGCTCCGCATATACGATTCGACCCAGAGCTTTTTGAGGATGTCGGGCAGACGGACCCCACTTGAAGTTGGGGGGCAAGTTCGTTTCTGTTCAGAAGTAGGTGTATCAGATTCTGGCTTGCATATGTCAACGGAACCCTTGATTCTATTGGTTAGAACTGATTTCCGCTGTGGTGGCGTACAAGATATTGGAGAGGAGAGGTAGTCTGGTTGAGGATGGGTAGACTGCAGCACTTAATGCAAACGGGTTCTGGATCAATTGAGCACCGGATCAAAGACTGAGTCGGCTGAGCGGTTCGTGGTCGTTGTTCCCGATGTGGACTACAGCCTCCTTGTGCCCAAGGAACTGCGGTCTCACGCGTGGGTGCTGACGCACAACCTCTTCAGCGTGATCCGGATCGATGGAAGAGGTGCACTGAGTTCAGAGATCCTGAGAAAGTTGCTGGGCAGGAACTCCGCTGCAATCATGCAGAAGTTTGAGGGCACGTTGATCGAGTTGGAACGTGACTACTCAGCGGGATACCACTGCCGGTTCTACCGCTTCGTTCCTGGCTTCACGAGATTCTGCTGCAAGACGATCACGGATCCGTTGCTGGTGCGGGCTTGGTTCCGGAACACGGTCAACCGAAAGCAACCGATACACCGCTGTCTCGACCAGATACTTGCCGACGACAAACTGGAGTTCGATTCGGACGGTGCCAATGAACACCTCGACCGTCTGACCAGCCACGAGTTTCTGGCACTGGACAAGAGTTGCTCGATGGAGAACTACGTGGCGGGTGTTCGCCAGAGCATCGCTCGCGCGGGCAACATGCGGTCGCTCTTTGAGGTCCAACGAATGAGCCTCAGCACGGTCGATGAGTTTGGGCATCGGTATCACACCCCGCTGACCAGCCTTCCCAAGAGGTACCGCGGGTACTTTCGCTGGAGCGGCGAACCATTGGTCAACGTGGATATCCGAAACAGTCAGCCGTTGTTTCTGTGTCTGGCATTCGTGAAGGCGGGTGGTGAGATCAAGGACGACTGGAAGAGGTACAAGGATCTGTGTGAGCGGGGATGCCTCTATGAGAGTCTCAACTGGTCCAACATCGATAGAGCCGAGTTCAAGGAACGGTTCTTTGAGGAGGTCCTGTTTTCAAAGCCAGAGACGGTGCTGTACAAAAAGTTCGCCCAGAAGTTCTTCACCGAATTCGAATCGGTCTTTCAGTTCATCTTTGACCTGAAGAATCCAAAGCCGTCGCGACAGCTGAAGGGCAAGGACCGGGAGAAGCCGCACCGCCTGTTGGCGAAGCATCTTCAACGTGCGGAGTCGCAGTTCATGTTCGAGCAGGTGGTTCCATCGCTGATGGCACAAGGAATCCGGCCGGTGATCCCCATCCACGATTCAGTTCTTACCACCGAGGAACACGCTCCCGCTGTGGAGAACACCATACGTGCCGAGTTCAAGCGGGTGAGGTTCAAGTGCGAGGTGCGGGTCGAATCCACCGTGGAGGAGTAGTGTTGCCAGAGATGGCGTGCTTGGTCGTACAAACGTCTTTGCGGGTCGGGTAGGGTGGACACACCCGACCCCACATTCAAAGCGGACAGGCGGGGTGCCTGTGTCTCAGGAACCATGGTTACGGTTCAACTGTCTTCGTCTGCGGTCCGCTTCCTTGGCTCTGCGGAGGTAGACCCTGAGTTTCTCCAACTCCTGCTTGAGGTGGTCGATCTTGTTCTGGGTGCGATCCACCTCCTCGCTTTCGTCGAGGGCGATTCCTTGGGTCAGCAACTGATCGACCCGGGCACACACCGCGTGCAGCATCTGAAGCAGCAGCAGGTCATCGCCCCGGTGCAGTGGTTCGTCGTACGCCATGGGGTCGGAGCAGGTGTTTGAGGTTGGATGCCGTGTCGGCGGTGGCACCGGTACGCTGAAGAATTTGGATCAACTCTTCGACCAGCGGATCCGGTGATGGAATGCGTTTGGACTTCATGCCCAATAAGTAGTCCGGACTTTCTCCAAAACATCATCCATTGGCCCGCGGATACCACTGACCGATCACCGCGGGAGCAACTGCCAGAACCGTTGAGCCTCAGATTGGGAGACCGGTTTGACGTAGTGGCGGCCGATCACCTCCACCGAGTTTCCCAGCAGTTCTGCGAGGCGGGCACGGTCGTTGTGGACGCCCAGCCAGTAGGTCGCGTAGGTGTGACGCAGACCGTCCGGTATCCACCGCTGGCCCAACTCGCTTCGATACGCCCGCAGGCGGCGGAGAAAATTGGCCGGGATCAACGGTGGCGACGTATCCACCAGAGCCAGCCATGCGGCGAGGGTCGAATCGATCTCCGCGTTGCGGGCCCGCTTCACCTTGGTCTGCCTTGGTTCGATGCTGATGGAGTCATTCTCCCGGTGGATGTTGCTCCA
>CAIVQH010000003.1 GCA_903907995.1 uncultured Verrucomicrobiota bacterium
GGGATAGCACCGGCCGAGGCGGCCGTCACCATCGCCCAGCCCGCCGGATAAACGAGCCCGGCGGCGGGCTGCGAGCCCCAGCTCGCGCCGCCGGGCGGTCGAAGTCCCTCCAACTCACCCACACAAAGTCATCAGGAGCCCTTTTTAGGGGGTTGCCTATGGTGCGGGGATCGGGTTTCGGCACACCGCAGTTCAAAACAACAGGCAAGGCTTTAGCCATACCGGGGGCAGGAAGCAAGCCCCTTCCGGAGACGATCCGGACACGGCAGCGTCTGCAACTGGCACTTTGCACCGGCACGATGACAACCGACACCGTGGCCAAAAGCCGGCCAGGGTCCGAGACCGGGCCATCACGTCTCGCCGAAGAGACTGAAAATAAACATGTTCTATCGTACTTCAGGCACACCGCATCACTGATTGAATGAATGGGAAGCACCCGACCGGAGGCTTAACTGGCGGCTACATCTTCTATGGAGTCTAGGGAAACTGCCCATCCAGTTGCCCAAGGCAAGCCAGTTTCACGTTACAATCCTGCGGTAAGACATCAGCCGATCGCCATTCGCCAGTTGTTTCGGTTCGCTGTCGGCGCTATTCGTCAGCCCATGCCATCCGAAACAGAACCGAGCCATTCCCTGTCCCGTCGCCACTTCCTCGCCTACGCCAGCGCAGTGCCGGCGGTGTTCGTGGCGCACTCGGTGCTCAATCCCGGGCTCGGCAGCTCGGTCCTGGCCGCCGAGGCTCCTGCCTCCGCCCCCGCCGCAGCAACGAAGAAACGCCCCATCGGGCTCGAGCTCTACTCGGTCCGGGGCGAGCTGATGCGAAACCCGTTTGCCACCCTCCGCGAAGTCGCCAAGATCGGCTACGAGGCGGTCGAGTTTTACGCGCCTTACTTCAGCTGGTCCTTGCCGCAGGCCAAGGATCTCAAGTCGCTCATGGATGACGTCGGGCTCCGCTGCTACTCGACGCACAACCACTTCGACTCGTTCACTCCGGGCGACGACAAGATGGGCAAGGCCATTGAGCTGAACCAGATTCTCGGGGCGCGGCACATCATACTTTCCTCGGCTCCAGGCGGCACCAAGACACTGGAGGACTGGAAGGCGCTCGGCGGCAAGCTCAGCACGGCGGTGGAGCAGCTCAGGCCGCACGGGCTGACGGCCGGCTACCACAATCACGGATCCGAATGGGCCCCGCTCGAGGGCGGGCAGCGCATCATGGATGTGCTTGCGGCCAGCACACCGCCGGAGTTTGTGCTGCAGTTCGACGTCGGCACCTGCATGGAAGCCGGCGCGGACCCCATTGCGTGGATCAAGGCCAATCCGGGCCGCATCCGCAGCCTGCACCTCAAGGACTGGGCTCCCGGCGCGGCCAGCGCGGAAAAGGGCTATCGCGTCCTCTTCGGCGAAGGTGTGACCCCATGGAAGGCGATCCTCGCGGCCGCGGAATCCGTGGGCGGAGCCGAGTTTTACCTGATGGAACAGGAAGGCAGCCGTTTCTCGGAATACGAAACCGCGCAACGCTGCCTCGACTCGTGGAAAAAGCTGCGGAGTGGTGCCTAGGCGCTGCCTTTGATGGGAGTTCCGGTCACAGGCTGGTCTCCGCCAGCTGAAACCGACCAGGAAGGCGGAGCGCTTCCCCGCCGTTTTCCATGCCCCTGTTCATGTCGAGGTCACCTCCCAATCCTGACGCCCATGCCCATCAATCCACGAACCAAAGTCACTCTCCTGCGCATCAGTGCCAGCCTCTTTGCGCTCGCGGGTACGGTCGCGCTCGTGACCGGATTCCTGGCACTTCAACAACACGAGCATGGGCAGACCTACATGGCGCAGGCGGCGATCTATTTTTCGGCCTGCACCGTTTTCCTCTCGGTTGCCCGCATCAAAGAGCGCAAAGCGCCCGAATCCGGAGAAGAGGACTCATCCGACAAATCCCATTGAACGAAGCGCCCAGCCATGCGCTGCGGCGAACGGCACTGGGCCATCACAGTGGGAATCGGCGCGTCTTGCGGCCACCGTCGCTGAGCTGGGGGCGTCCGGCCGATTTCGTTCAGCAAGCTCAGCCGGCGGGGAGTTCGGCGCGTGCCCGTTGCAGCCATTGTACCTGGGGCGGAAACAGGTGGCGCACGTCGATCCGATCCGCAGCCGCCTTGGCGGCGGCAACCCGGCCACCCTGACGGTAGTACTGGAACCACACAAACTGGAGCACGCTGCGGGTTGGGCCGGTCAGCTCATCCATGGGGACCGTTTCCAGCAGCTGCTCGCCTTCCTCCAGCCGCCCGTTCTGCACCAGCGCGAGCGCGTGATTGACCCGGGCGGCCAGGGACTGCGGGGCACGGCTGTAGAGCTGCAGGGTCAGCTGGACCGCCTCGGACGGGCGCTCCCGCATCATCAGCAGCGCCGCCGCGAAGTTGGTGGCGGTCGCGTCATCCGGCTGGAGCTGGTAAACCTTTTCGCTGGCCATGAGCAGCTGTTCTGCCTGCCGCCCCTCGAACGCGGTCAGCTGCAGCTGCCGCCAGAACGTGAGGTCGTTGCCGGCCACCTTTTCCAGCTGGTGCAGCACGCCCCCTGCCGGTCCGGGATAACCGAGCCGCGTGAGCAGGACCGCCGACTGGAATGTGATGGCCGGGTCTCTGGGCAGTTCCTTGGCGAACTCGTTAAACTCCTCCTCCGACTCCTGCGGCCGTCCCAGCCCGTGATTGGCCACGCCCTCCAGAAACAGCGAGTAATTGCCGAGCTGCGACTTGAGCCGGAAGTTGGAACGCAGGGCCACGGCCAGGGCGCGCAAGTCATCCCAGCGCTTCCCGGCGGTGAGCAGCTCGCCCGCCCGCACCCAGATGACCGGCTCATACGAAAAGGCGGGCATCTGCCTGCTGATGAAATCGGCCCCCTCCTCGTACAGGCCCAGCCGCGCCCAGGCGGCCAGCAGCTGCTCGGCTTCGCCCGCCGACTGGGGCAGGGTGGTCCCGGCCCGGGCCAGGGTGATGGCGCGGTCCCGCTGCCCCGAGAGTTCCATGAGCAACCAGTGCGCGATGCTCTCCTTGAGAGTGTCGGCATGCAGGTCGGTCAGCTCGGCCAGCCGCCGTTCATAAGAGGCGAGGTCCAGCGTTTTGTAATGCACCCGCAGGAGCAGGGCGAGCGCGAGCGGTCGCAGGGCCGGCTCGGCCACGGCCGCTTCCAGCCAGGCCTGGCCGGCGGTGGCCTCACCCGCCGGGCCCCAACCGGCCTGCCAGGCGGCATGGTACAGTGCGGATTCCGGCTGGCTGGCCACGGTGGTGCCTCGCTGCTGCCAGACGGCCTTAAATCTTTGCATCTGCCCGGACTGAAACAGCGCCCTCAGCAGGGCGGCTGTGAGGGCCGGGCTGGTCGGTTTGTCCGGGTCCAGAAGCCGGCCGGAGGCCCAATCATAGTGTTCGTAACGCTGGTAGAAATTTACCGCGAGCTCCAAGTCGGCCAGGTTGGTGTGCGTGAGCCGGAGGACATTGGCAGCCGCATATTGGCCGACTCCCGCCCAGGCGCGGTCCGGCAGGGGCTGGCTTGCGAGGGTGCGCAGGAGGCCGCGCAGGTTTTGCGGATCCCCGGAGTTGTTGGCCACCGCCGAAGTCCACGCCTGGATTGCGGCCGGAATCCGGCCGGCCGCCTCGTCCCGTTCCGCGCTGCGGCGCAGTGACCAGGCTTGCAGCAGGTCCAATCCCCGGACCTTGATCTGAGGGGTGAAGTCCTCCGGCGAAGTGACCCAGATTCGCGGCAAGAGCAGTCCCAGGACGAAACATGCCAGCACCGTGGCGATCAATGCCCAGCGAAACCAGCCATCATAAAACAGCATGCGCAGGAGGGAATTCCTTCGTACCGTCCGCTGGATGCGCTGCCGCAGGGGGATTGACGAGACGTCGCGCGAGTCCGGCAAATTCGTCAGGCTGGGCGAGGGCGGATGCTGAAGGTTGGAATCCATGTAAGGCGAGGGGGAATTTAAGGCTCACTTGGACACCTTCAAAGTGACGAACTTGCACCGGAAAGTGACGAATTCGCGTCTGATGGTGACCAGTTCACACCGCGCAGTGACAGATTTCGGCCTAACCCCGTGCGCGCAGCGGAAACCGGACCAGTTTACCAGTCGTCCGAGGCGGGTTCACGGGTGCTTACGGGGCGGACACCCACGAAAGCTGTGACGCCTTTTTCCTTTTTCCTTTTCCCTTTTACCTTTTGCCTTCGCGCCCCCGGTCGCCGCCCGACCGGTCCGTTTCGTATCTTTCATGCAAATCAGTTTCCATCCCGGCCAGCGCTGGATCAGTGACAGCGAGCCCGAACTCGGGCTCGGCTCCGTGCTGCGGCTGACCGCGCGGACCGTCACGGTCGTGTTCCCCGCGAGCGGGGAGACGCGGCAATACGCCAGCGACAATGCTCCCCTGCGCCGCGTGCGCTTCCGCGTCGGCGATGCGATCCAGAGCCATGACGGCACCTCGTTCCTAGTGCTGGCCGTGAACGAGCGGGCCGGGCTCCTGCACTATCGCCACGAGAAGGGTGATCTGTGCGAGACGCTCCTGAGCGACGCGATCAGCTTCAACAAGCCGGAGGACCGGCTCCTCGCCGGCCAGCTCGATCCCACGGAGGTGTTCGACCTGCGGCTGGCGGCCCTGCAACACCAGCATCAGCGGCGGCGCTCGGCGGTGCGCGGCTTTGTGGGCGGGCGCATCGAGCTGATTCCGCACCAGCTCCACATCGCCGCCGAAGTCTCCAGCCGCTTGGAGCCGCGCGTGCTGCTGGCTGACGAGGTGGGCCTCGGCAAGACCATCGAGGCGTGTCTCATCCTGCACCGGCTCATTCTCACCGGGCGCGCCCAGCGCGTGCTCATTCTGGTGCCGGATTCCTTGGTGCATCAGTGGTTTGTGGAGCTGCTGCGCCGCTTCAACCTGTGGTTCAACATCTTTGACGAGGAACGCTGCGCCGCGATCCAGGCGTCGAATCCCGAGGCCAATCCGTTCCTTGATGACCAGCTCGTGCTGGCCAGCCGACGCCTCTTCACCGGGAGCGAGACCCGCCTGCTACAGGCGCTCGCCGCCGGCTGGGACATGCTCGTGGTCGATGAGGCGCATCACCTCGGCTGGTCGCCGGAAAGCGTCAGCCGCGACTACGCCGTGGTCGAGGCGCTCGGCGGCAAGTCCGCCGGGCTGCTGCTGCTGACGGCCACCCCGGAGCAGCTCGGCGTGGGCAGCCACTTTGCGCGCCTGCGTTTGCTCGACCCGGCGCGCTTCCACGATCTCGGGGAATTCATCCGCGAGACGGAAAGCTATCGCGAGGTGGCGCGGCTCGCTGAGAAGCTGATCGGTTCGCAAGCCCTCACGGGCGAGGAGCTGGCCGCTCTCTATCGCATCCTGGGCAAGGCGGCGACCGAACCGACAGCCACCCTCGCTCTCACACCGGCCGAGCGCACCGCCCTTCTTGGCGACCTCCTGGATCGTCACGGCACCGGTCGCGTGATGTTCCGCAACACCCGGAGCACGATCACCGGATTTCCCCGCCGCATCGCCCAGCTCCATCCCCTGCCCGTCCCGGCCAATCAGCCCGGCCTGCTCGACCTGCAGGCGGAGGAATTCACGGCCGACACGGATGCGGGCGCGGTGGATTTTTTCGATCCCGATTTCGACAAGGACCCCCGGACCGACTGGCTGGCCGAACTGCTCCGCAGCCTGGGCGAAGACAAGGTGCTCCTGATCTGCCGCACGCAGGCGAAGGTCGAGGAGCTGGAAGGCTCCCTGCGCCGTCGGATCAATGTGAAGATGGCCGCCTTTCACGAGGGCCTCACGCTCGTCCAACGCGACCGGCAGGCGGCGTGGTTCGCGGAAGCGGACGGCGCGCGGCTCCTCATCTGTTCCGAGATCGGCAGCGAGGGACGCAACTTCCAGTTCGCGCACCACCTGGTACTCTTCGATCTGCCACTCGATCCCGAACTGCTGGAGCAGCGCATCGGCCGGCTCGACCGCATCGGCCAGACCTCGGAGATCCAGGTGCATGTGCCCTTCGTCAGCGGCAGCGCGCAGGAGGTGCTGGCGCGGTGGTTTCACGAGGGCCTGAACTCCTTCCAAAAAAACCTCCACGGCGGCCGTGAGCTGCTGGAGCAGTTCGGCAAACAGGTCCACGACCTGGCGCTGGAATTCCATGAGCCGGCTGCCTCCGGTAACGGGGAGGAGAAGCGAAACCTCCTCCGCGCGCTCATCGCCACCACGGTCACCGCCCGCCTAGCCCTGACCGAGCGCCTCGAACGGGGCCGCGACCGGCTGCTCGAACTGAACTCCTTCCGCCCCGAATCCGCCGCCCGGCTCGTCGCCCAGATCGCGGAACGCGATGGCGACACCGAGCTGGAGGACTTCATGATTGAGGTCTTCGACCATTACTCGATCCACGTCGAGGAGCTCTCGAATCGCGCTTACCAGCTCGGTTCGGCCGGCGTCTTTGCCGAGTCGTTTCCCGGATTGCCGGCTGAGGGCATGACCATCACCTGTGACCGTCAGCGGGCGTTGTCGCGCGAGGATGTCCAGTTCCTGACGTGGGATCACCCGCTCGTCACCGGCGCGCTTGACCTCCTGCTTGGCTCCGAGAAGGGAAACAGCTGCTTCGCCAAGTGGCCCGACCCCAAGACGCCCGGCCTCTACGTCGAGGCCGTGTACGTGCTCGAATGCATCGCGCCGCCGCCGCTGCATGTGGATCGCTTCCTGCCGCCCACGCCGCTGCGCGTTCTGGTGGATCATCGCGGCAACGACGTGGGTGCCGCGCATCCCGTCGGCTCGCTCGTGCGGCAGCTGAAGAATGGCCAGCACCCCGCCCTGCTCGATCAGCCGGAGTTCCGCGAAGACCTACTGCCGGAGTTGCTCGGGAAAACCAGCCAGCTCGCTACCCAGAAGGTTCCCGCCCTCGTCGCTCAGGCGCGCAAAGAGGCTGCGGCCCAGCTTGGCCATGAGATCAACCGCCTGCAGGAACTGGCCAAGGTGAACCGCAGCGTCCGCCCCGAGGAGATCGCCCTGCTCTCCCGGCAGAAGGCCGCCCTCGACCAGCACCTGGCCGCCGCCCGCCTGCGCCTCGACGCCATCCGCGTGATCCAGCGGGGGCCGGGATGACACGGGTAGAATCCCCTAACGCGTTGGCACAGAGTGGTAGCCGTGCCTTACCGGACAACACCTTCCAATTCGCGCAAGACTTTGAAAGCCGGGCACTTGGTGGGGCGAACGTCCCCGCGAGCCGGGCTGCGCCAGACCCAGGTTGTCCCAGCTCGCGGGGACGCTCGCCCCACCGTGTTTTTTTCGCTGCGCGGTAGGCCTCAGAAGCCAGGTCGTAAGGCCCGATCATTTCTCCCGCGAACAAGTTGCTGACAACCGCAACCCCTTCCCTTTGACTCCCGACACTTTTTTCGACCATGCCGAAACGCACTGACATTCACAGCGTCCTCATCATCGGCGCCGGCCCGATCATCATCGGCCAGGCGTGCGAGTTCGACTACTCCGGCACGCAGGCGTGCAAGGCCCTCAAGGAAGAGGGTTATCGCGTCATCCTGATCAACTCCAACCCGGCCACCATCATGACCGACCCGGAGTTCGCCGACCGCACGTACATCGAGCCGATCACCCCCGAGTGCGTCGAAAAGATCATCGTGCGCGAACTGGCGGAGCTGAAGCGGCTCGGCGTGACGGGCAAGCTCGTGCTGCTCCCCACCCTCGGCGGCCAGACCGCGCTGAACACCGCCATGGCACTGCACAAGAACGGTGCGCTCGAACGCCACGGCGTCGAGATGATCGGCGCCAAGCCGGAGGCGATCCACAAGGGCGAGGACCGCTTCGCGTTCAAGGAGCTGATGCTGCAAATCGGCCTCGACGTGCCGATCTCCGGCGTCGCCCACAGCCTGGACGAGGCCCGCGAGGTCGCGAAGAAGATCGGGCGTTTTCCGCTCATCATCCGCCCCGCCTTCACGCTCGGTGGCACCGGCGGCGGCATCGGCTACAATCAGGAGGAGTTTGAAGCCATCGCCAAGGGCGGCATCGACCTTTCGCCCGTGAACGAGATCCTCATCGAGGAATCCCTGCTCGGCTGGAAGGAGTACGAGATGGAAGTGATGCGCGACCGGGCCGACAACTGCGTCATCATCTGCTCCATCGAGAACTTCGACCCGATGGGTGTCCACACCGGTGACAGCATCACGGTGGCCCCGATCCAGACCCTCACCGACAAGGAATACCAGATCATGCGCGACCAGAGCTTCGCGGTGATCCGGGCCGTGGGCGTGGAGACGGGCGGCTCGAACATCCAGTTCGGCTGCGACCCCGTCAGCGGCCGCATGGTCATCATCGAGATGAACCCGCGCGTGTCGCGCAGTTCTGCGCTGGCGTCCAAGGCCACCGGCTTCCCCATCGCAAAGATCGCCGCCAAGCTCGCCGTCGGCTACCTGCTCGACGAGCTGAAGAACGACATCACGCGCGAGACGCCCGCGAGCTTCGAGCCGAGCATCGACTACGTCGTCACGAAGATCCCGCGCTTCGCCTTCGAGAAGTTCCCGCAGGCCGACCCCACGCTCACCACGCAGATGAAGAGCGTTGGCGAGGCGATGGCCATCGGGCGCACGTTCAAGGAGAGCCTGCAAAAATGCCTGCGCTCGCTGGAGATCGGCCGCAGCGGCCTGGGCGGCGACGGCAAGGCCTGGCGCATCGGCACCGAGGTCTATGGCGACCGCGACATCCTGCCGCGCGACATCATCAGCCGCAAACTGAGCGTCCCCAACGCCGAACGCATCTTCTTCATCCGCCACGCCTATCGGGCCGGTTTCACCCTGGAGGAGATTTTCAACCTCACGAAGATCGACCCCTGGTTCCTCACCCAGATCAAGGAACTCGTGGATTTCGAGGAGGAACTGGCGGCGAAGAACTGAAATCCTTCCAAGCCAAACCCAAGCATCATTTCATGTCACGAATCCGATCCAACGGCACAGTTCAAATCCTGTTCCTCGCCGTCCTCCTGCTTGGGTGTGGAAAAAAGGCCAGCGACGAGATCGATTTCGGGACATTCAACAAGTCCGTCTACAGCAATCAATACTTCGGATTGAGTGTCACCGTGCCCGACGGCTGGAGTGTGCAGGATCGGGAGGCACAGGCTCGGTTGACCAAAGCCGGAAGCGCCGCGGTCGCCGGCGATGACAAAAACCTGAAGGCGGTCCTGAAGGCTTCGGAGCTGCACATGGTGCAGCTCCTCACCGTTTTTCAGCACCCCTTGGGCACACCCGTGACCTTCAACCCATCGTTCATGGGAATGGCGGAAATGGTACGGCAGCTGCCGGGGATCCAGAGAGGCAAGGACTACCAGTTTCAGATGAAGCAAACGCTCGCGTCGAGTCAGATGAAGGTCTCTTTCCCCAAGGAGACCTACACCGAACGGATTGGCGGTGTGGATTTTGACGTAATGGAAACGCAAATGGGCGTCCGTGGGATTGTCGTCAAACAAAGGTATTATTCGACCATCAAGAAAGGCTACGCCCTTTCCTTCGTGACTTCCTTTACCACGGACGAGGAGGAGGCCTCCTTGAAGAAGGCGCTGGCGACGGTGGCGTTCCACTGAACTTCCGTTCGTCGATGACGGGGCGCAACTTCGGTTTGCCCCACCGCCTCCCCCGGTCGACCGCTATGGCTTGGGATCGATCCGGAGCAACAGTAGGTCCGCCTTGCTCCCGGTCGCATATGGCAGCGTCATCCGCGCGACCTCGCTTCCACCGCCAACCCGTTTCAGCCAGTCCAGACCGGAGGTCGGTTGGTCGGGAGTTTTCGGATTCCATTCCTCGAAGAAGACGAACCGGATGCCGTGTTCCCGCAGCCAGTCCGCGCTCTCGGTGGCCTCCAGCAGCCGCACACGGCGACGGTAGCCGTCGCCGGCGAGATCCAGTTCGCCCGTGCCAGTGAGTGCATAATAGCCGACGGTGGTCTCGGTCGCGGGCAGGTTCCGGGAAAGGAATTCAATGAACGCGGTCCTTTCCGAGCGCGCGAACGAATCCCCGACCTTGCGGATCGCAGCATTGCCCGGCGCGAGCCGCGCGGCGGCCCGGGCAATGGCCGACATTGGCAGGAGGGGGCGCTGCCGCGAAAACGCCACGAGAACAAGGGTGACCAGGATCATCGCGCAGGCCCAGCGTTGCCACGCGACGCAGCGCACGAGGGACGGGAAACCCGGCCCGGCGAGGAACGGCGTGAGCAGCAGCGGATAATAACTCGCCAGATAGCGCCCGCTCTGCGCCAACCCCATCTCGGCCGAGAACACGACCAACGCAATCCACGGGGTCGTCCACACCCATCGGAGCAGGAAGGGGCAGGGTGTGTTCACCACGGACCTCGCCCGGTACCGGCGCGCCAACACCGCCGAGACGATGAAAAAGAGAAACACCGTGCAACCGAGACCGGCGTTCTACTCCGAGACGGCGCGTTCGACCGTGCCCCAGAGCGGCAGTCCCTCGAACCGCTCGCCCATCGCGGCCGTCACCGAATTCGCCCAGCGGTTCCAACGCTCGAACCAGGGGAAAACGGGCGGCACGATGTTTTGGAAAAGGAACCAGGCGAAATTGGGGACAATCGCAATCAGAGGATGTTTGATGGCCGGGTAGGCATCGGTCGGTATCCCGCGGAAGCTGCCGGCGAGCGTGACGTTGAAATAGCCCCCGGGCAGGAACGAGCAGGCCAGCGCCAGCACTCCCGTGCCGACGGCCACGGGCATGGGCGGACGGCGCCTTACCCATGCGGCGAGCGCGGGAAGAATCCAGACGAGTCCCAGCGGCAGGCACATCAGGCGCATCGTGCCCATCAGCGAGACGGCGAGAATTGAGAGGCAGAGATGCCGCCAGCTCCGACGGCGCCAGGCCCGCAGGGCGAAATCCAGCGCGGCGAGGGTGTAGACGGATCCCGGGAGGTCCACCGCCGGGCCGCCGGCTTGCATCGCGTAGCAATAGCCGGCCGGAAGGAGCCAGCACCACCACCACGCGGTCCGGGAAGCCACGCCGGACTGCACCCACACGCCGAAAAGGAGTCCCGGCAAAAAGAGAAAATACACCGACCCGAGGACATTGACCAACCGCTCAGTCACCCCGAAGGCGAAGAGGGGCGTCCAGAGCCACTCGATGCCCGGGGAGACCGTGTTCATGCGGAAATCGGCCGTGTGGATCCAGTGCCAGCGTCCCTCGGAGAGATACTGCAGGATGCGGGGCACCCGATAGGACAACGTGTCGTAGTGCGAGATAAGGTGGGTGGCTGCGCCCACCACCGTCGTGAGCAGCAGGCACACAAACAGGCGCGCGAGCCAGCGCCGGGGCCAGCGGAACTGCCGCCGCACAAAGGTGGGAGCGGGCAGAAGCAGCCCGACTCGAACGGCGACGAATCCGGCCGCCACGAACCCGACGAACACTGCGACATAGCCTGGCGCGCCAAGGTGGCGGACAGCCGAAAGGATCCAGCCGGCGGCGACCAGCCACGCGCCCGCGAACACGAACCATTCGAGCAACCAGCGTATCGCCCCCAGGTTCTCGGAGGCGGGCTCGGCGACAGCAGGACGATCCGCAAGGCTCAAGGAGGGGTTCATCGCACCATTTCAGGACGGGAGGCGAGGATGCCGTGAGGGCATCCCGGTGACATGGGACGGAGGCTGGCAAGGCGATAGGCCCGTGGCAAGGCGCAGGTAGGCCGGGCCTTACATATACACCGCCGAGGGGCAGAAGGCTGAGCTGTTGGGGCCGACTTTCATCGCGGCCACGGTGCCGGGCCGCAATTTCGAAACCTGCTTTTAAACGCCCGGCAAAAGGTTCAAGGACGCCCACGGAGCGCGCAGCGGGAACTGCCGGAGGCGGCCATTCTTGCCGTCCGTCTCAAAGCAGCGCCAGGATGATCAGGCCTGAGCCGAGGGCCAGAGCGAGTCGCAGGAACAGGATTTTGTGGGGGAGCATGTGGGTGGAATTCAGGTGCCCTTGCCGGGCGGCTAAAGTTAAAGTTTTTCGCGGAGGTTTTCTTCCTCATGCCGCCGCGACAGCGCGGAAAGAATTGCTGCACGGCCCAGGTAGCCGATCGCCCGCGTCGGGTCTTTACGATCAACGACCGGCAGCCGCCCAATGTTTCTTCGCAGCATCCGCGCCAGGGCGGCCTGCAACGGTTCGTCGGGGTGGGTGACCTCCAGGCGGGTTGAGCCCAGTTCGGCCACCGTCCGGGACTCCGAGCCGCCCTTCGCTAGGGCGCGGACGATGTCTCCCCGGGTGATGATGCCCGTCAGGCGCTGCTGCGCATCCACCAGCAGGATGCCCTGTCGGCGATTGAGTGCAGGATCGCCCGCGGCGAGGCGTTCGGACAGCTCGGCGAGGGTCGTCGCGTCGGGAACAGTCGGAACTTCCCGGTCCATCACCTCGCCCACCCGCGTGAACTCGAAAGGATCCGTGCTGTATTCGCGGGTGATGTGATGGCCACGGCGAGCCAGCCGTTCGGTGAGGATCGAACGGCGCATCAGCAGCACGGTCACCGCCAGGGCGGCCACCGAACCGGCCATCAGTGCCGGAAACAGGTTGAAGTCCCGGGTCAGCTCGACGGCAAAAACCATGGCGGTGAGCGGTGAACGCATCGTGCCGCCCATCATCGCGGCCATGCCGATCGTGGCCCAGAGCCCGGCGTCACCGCCGGGAATCCAATGCGCCGCGAACGCCCCCAGTGCCCCGCCCATGATCAGCAGGGGTGCCAGCACGCCGCCGGAAGTTCCCGAACCGAGCGCCACCGCCCAGACCACGGCCTTGGCGGCCAGCAGTCCCAGCACCATCGTCCCGATCATCTCCCCGCGCAGCAGGCCGTGGATCGTATCGTAACCGACTCCGAGGACGCGCGGTTCGATGATCCCGCCCACCCCGACCACGAGCGCCCCGATGGCAGGCCACCACATCCAGTGCAGCGGCAGTTTCTGAAACAGATCCTCAAAGGCATAGACCAGCAGCGTGAGCAGGCCAGAGCCGCAACCGGCCAGCACACCGACACCCGCCGCGAACAGCAGCATTTCGCCCGATTGCACGGCATGCACCGGCACCGGGAAGATTGGGCCCGGGCCCAGCAGCGGCACCCGCAGCACAGAGGCCACCAGCGCCGCAACGGCCACGGGAATGAAACTGCGCGGCTTCCACTCAAACAGCAGGAGTTCCACCGCCAGCAGGACGGCCGCCACCGGCGTCGCAAACACCGCCGCCATGCCCGCTGCCGCTCCCGCCACCAGCAGCGTCTTTCGCTCGGCGGCACTGAGGTGAAATCGCTGCGCGAAGAGCGATCCGAAAGCGCCGCCGGTCATGATGATCGGGCCTTCCGCCCCGAACGGCCCGCCGGTGCCGATCGAAATGGCGGCCGAGATGGGCTTGAGCACGGCCACCTTGAGTTGGATGCGGCTCTTTCCGAGCAGAATGGCCTCCAACGCTTCGGGGATGCCGTGGCCCCGGATCTTCTCCGAGCCAAACCGCGCCATCAGCCCGATCACCAGCGCGCCCGCGACCGGAACGGTGACCACCCACCAGCCCAACGCATGGCCTTGCGGGACCGCCGGCTGCGCCGAAAACCTCTGGTAGAAGGCGAGGTTCGTGACTGCCGCGATCAGCCACAGCAGCGCGTAGGCCAGCAGCGAACTGACCGCGCCCAGCACCACCGCCATGGCGGACAGCAGGAGCACCCGCCGGTCGGTGCTGAAGTCGGAAAGCTCGGAGCCATGGCCGCCCGCAGGCACCGCTTTTCCGGCACCCGCCGGCGATGCCCGCGCAAGGATGTGTTCCATTCTTGGGAGGAGAATGTATCGTCTCACGATATATGTCAAATCGGAGTGGCCCCTTTGGACAGAGCGGTGCGAGAATTCGTCCCGTGGCAGCGGGCAAAAGGCTTTCCAAGGCCCAGTACGAGAACCTCGCCGCGTTTCGCTACGCGCTGCGGCAGTTCCTGCGCTTCAGCGAGGAGGCGGCGCAGGGCGCGGGCGTCATGCCGCAGCAGCATCAGGCGCTGCTGGCGATCAAGGGGTTTCCCGGCCGGGACGCCGTGACCGTCGGCGAACTGGCCGAGCGGCTGCAGCTCCGCCACCACAGCACCGTGGAACTGGTGGACCGGCTGGTGGATTTGCGACTGGCCCAGCGGGAGCCCTCGCTCACCGACCGCCGGCAGGTACACGTGCGGCTCACGGAACGGGGCGAGGACATTCTCGAAGGCCTGGCCTCGGCGCATGAGGAAGAGCTGCGCCGGATCGGGCCGTCCCTCAGCGCCCTGCTGGAACGGCTGAAGTGAGGAGAAGTCACGAGTTGCGAAATGCGACCAGCGGACGATGTGTCCATTGAACCGGTTTTAACCATACTCGCCGCGCGATGAAACACGGGCTGGTTCTCGACAAGGTGGTGCTCCTCGGGCGCACGCTCGATGAGTACTGCCGCTATTTCGACTTCGACCCCGATGGGCTGCGAGGCGAGGCCATTTTGGATGTGGCTTCCGGCGTCAGTTCCTTCTGTGCCGAGGCCAACCGGGCCGGATTGCAGGTCACCGCCTGCGATCCGATCTATGAGCTTCCCGCCGACGACATCCGGCGGCGCTGTGGGCCGGATCTCGATCTGGTGCTGGGAGCTGTGCGCGGCCTCAAGACTTACCACTGGGATTTCTACCGCACGCCGGAGCATCTGCGCGGCTTCCGGGAACGGGCCTACCGCACGTTTCTTGATGACTATCAGGAGCGCGGTGCCGAGCGCTACCGGACCGGGCGACTGCCCACCCTGCCCTTTGCGGATGGCCAGTTCGACCTCACGCTCGTGTCGTATCTGCTGTTTGCCTACGAGGATCAGCTGGACTACGAGCTCCACAAACGCTCGGTGCTGGAGCTGATGCGGGTAACCCGGAAGGAGGTGCGCATTTATCCCACCGTCACTTTTGAAGCCGTGCGTTCGGGACATCTTGACCGTCTGCAAGAGGACCCGGAACTGGGGCACCTCGGTCTGGAACTGGTGTCCACCGACTTCGAGTTCCTTGTCGGCTCCAACAACTACCTGCGGGTGTACCGGCGCTAACAGCGACACTTGGGCCTGATCGCCGGGCCCTGCCCGTAGGTATCCGCCTGGGCCAGGGACCGGCACCCTTCACGGAGCCGGGCCGCCGATGGGGTGGCGATTGACCACCGGTTCGCACCTGCGCCAATCTTCGGCCGATGTCCGCAATCCATTCCGGCCGTGAAGTCGGAACCGCCCGTCTGGTCCACCCGTGACCGCTGGCACCTCCAGCACGCCCCTGGCCGGCCAGCCGGCCAAAAACCGGCTACCCCAGCTGGACGGCATCCGGGGCCTGGCCATTCTGATGGTCCTTGGCTGGCACTACTTCTACTCGCACATCAACTTTGACGAGCCGTTGACGCGCGGGGTGAAAATCGCGGCCCATGCCACGTCGCTCCTGTGGTCCGGAGTGGACCTGTTCTTCGTCCTCAGCGTTTTTTTGATCACCGGAATCCTGTTGGACGAACGGAAGGCCAAAAACTTTTTGTCCGTTTTCTACCTCCGCAGGGCCGCCCGGATTCTGCCGCTGTACTTCCTCGTGCTGGCCGCCGCCGCCCTTTGCATGATGCTGGTCGGCCATGATCCCCGGTTTGCCCCCCTCTTCGCCCGGTTCCCGCCTGCGTGGAGCTTTCTGACTTTCACGCAAAACATCGCCATCGCGGTCCAGGGCGCTTTCGCCGGGCGGTTTCTCGGCATGACGTGGTCGCTGGCGGTGGAGGAGCAGTTCTACCTGTTCTGGCCCTGGGTCGTGCTGCTCTTCGCCGGGCGCAAGCAAGGTCTGCTCATGGTCACCCTCGTGCTCTGCCTGCTGGCACCTTGCCTGCGCCTGATGGTCGCCCCCTTCACCGCGTACGTGAACACGCCGTTCCGCATGGATTCGCTACTCTTCGGGGCGGTTGCCGCCATGGTTTTTCGCGATCCTGTAATGGTCGCTTTTCTCCGGGCGCGTCCCCGGCTGTTCCACTGCCTCTTCGCCGGATTCGCCCCGCTGGTGGCCCTGCTGCTGTACCGGTCCGAAGCCTTGGGTGTGTGGAACCACTTCCTGCTCGGCGGGCTGTTCTTCTGCATTCTGATCTACAGCCTCCTTTTTGAGGGCAGCCTCCTGGCCCGCTGGCTTTCAGTGGGCTGGCTGGGCTGGGTTGGCTCCGTATCCTACGCGATCTACATGTTCCACGAGCCAATCAGCGGCCTGCTGAACGCGATCATCCTGGGAAAGGATTTTTCGATCTGCACCTTGCCGGGCCTGGGGGTCACGCTGCTCAGCCTGGGGCTGACATTCATCGCGGCGGCAGTGTCGGGACGATTTTTTGAGGCGTATTTTTTGCGGCTCGGGAAGCGGTTCAAGTACCTGCACTGACCTGCGTCAGGGCGGGCATCCCGGGCGGAAGGCATTCCCGTCGGCCGCCCTAGCCACACGCGAGCGGACACGGCGATCAGCCTTGCCCCCCGACTCCCCGACTCTTCGCGGGATCGACCTCAGGCAATCGGCCACTTCCCTGTAAGTTTTCGCGGTCCCGCCCGACTTGTCGGATACACGGCGTCACGTATGGTATGGAAGCGCCGAAACAGAAAGCCTATGCACCTGTCCAAAATTGCCGGTTTCGCCGCCGCCCTCGTGGTGGCGGCCGGTCTCGTTGCGGTGAGCCGCGGCGCCGGCCACGCGCCCGCCGGTGAACCGGCCCCAACTCCCCCAGCAACCACCATGAGCGATTTCAAGAAACCCGACCCCACGGAGCTGAAGAAGAAGCTCACCGCCCAGCAGTTCGCCGTCACCCAGCAGTGCGGCACCGAACCCCCGTTCCGCAACGCCTACTGGGACAACCACGAACCGGGCCTCTACGTGGACGTCGTCTCCGGCGAACCGCTGTTCAGCTCGCTCGACAAGTTCGACTCAGGCACCGGCTGGCCGAGTTTCACCCGGCCCGTGGCCAAGGAAGGCGTAGTCGAAAAGGCGGACCACGAATTAGGGATGACGCGCACGGAAGTGCGGTCGAAATTGGGGGATTCGCACCTCGGCCACCTGTTTGACGACGGCCCGGCGCCGACCGGGCAGCGCTATTGCATCAACTCCGCGTCCCTGCGGTTCGTTCCGCTGGCGAAGATGCAGGCGGAGGGCTTTGGGGCGTACCTCGCCCCGTTCGTGAAGGCGGGCCTGATCAAGGCCGACGCCGCCACCGCTGTCCCGGCGACTGCGGCGACGGCAAAACGCGAGACGGCGATTCTGGCCGGCGGCTGTTTCTGGGGCGTGGAGGAGATTCTGCGGAAGATTCCGGGCGTGCTCGAGACCTCGGTGGGCTACACCGGCGGCAACACGAAGAACCCGAGCTACGAGGAAGTCTGCACCGGACGTACCGGCCACGCAGAGGGCCTGCAAATCGTCTTTGATCCGTCGAAACTCAGTTACGAGGATCTGCTGAAGGTTTTCTTCCGCATGCATGACCCGACGACCCGGAACCGCCAGCACAACGACGTGGGCACGCAATACCGTTCGGCCATTTTCTACACCAGCGACGAGCAGCGGCAGACCGCCGAACGGGTGGTCGCGCAAACCGACAAGTCCGGCCGGTTCAAGCGCCCCATCGTGACCGAGATCACCAAGGCGTCGGAATTTTATCCGGCGGAGGATTACCACCAGAAGTACCTCATCAAAAATCCGGGCGGCTACAACTGCCACGTGCTGGTGGACTGATCGGGCAAGTCAGCTGAACTGATGGCGGGCGTGGTCGTGCAAAAGATGTGACGACCCACCCGCCCTCAACTATTTCATCCCGCACGGTCGCCTCCGCAAATCGGCGCCCGCGACCGTCGCCCCGCAGACCACATGCACGAGATGAATCCCCAACGCCCATGAGCCAGCCCGCACACCTCTTTTCACCCCTCACCCTCCGGTCTGTCACGCTTCGCAACCGCATCGGGGTTTCACCGATGTGCCAGTACTCGTCCGAGGACGGGCTGGCCAACGACTGGCACTTGGTCCACCTCGGCTCCCGGGCCGTGGGTGGGGCCGGGCTGGTCATCGCCGAAGCCACTGCCGTTTCTCCCGAAGGCCGCATCACGCCCGGTTGCGCGGGACTTTGGTCGGAAAAGCACATCGAGCCGCTCGCCCGCATCAACCGCTTCATCAAGGAACATGGGGCGGTGCCGGGCATCCAGATCGCCCACGCCGGCCGCAAAGCTTCCGCCGCACTGCCGTGGAATGGCGGTGCCAGCCTCAGCGATGAAGCGGGCGGGTGGCCGACCCTGGCTCCCAGCGCGGTGGCCTTCGGCGGCGAACTGCCCAGGGTGCCGCAGGCACTGACGGAGGACGGCATCGCGCGCGTGCAGCAGGACTTTGTCAGCACCACGCGGCGGGCACTGGCCGCCGGCTATGAATGGCTCGAACTGCACTTTGCCCACGGCTATCTCGCCCACGAATTCCTTTCCCCGCTCGCCAACCGGCGCACGGACCGCTACGGCGGCAGCTTCGAAAACCGCACCCGCTTCGCCGTGGAAACGGCCCGCGCCGTCCGGGCGGCCTGGCCTGACCACCTGCCGTTGGCGGCCCGGCTCTCCTGCACCGACTGGGTGCCGGGTGGATGGGACATCGACCAGAGTGTCGAGTTGTCGTGCCTTCTGAAGGCTGAGGGTGTGGACCTGATCGATTGCAGCTCTGGCGCGCTCGTGCCCGACGCCAAGATCCCCGTTGCGCCCGGCTTTCAGGTGCCCTTCGCCGAACGCATCCGGCGCGAGGCGGGTGTGGCCACCGCCGCCGTGGGCCTCATCACCGAGCCCGCGCAGGCCGACGCCATCGTGCGGCAGGGGCAGGCCGATGTGGTGCTGCTCGCGCGGCAATTTCTCCGTGATCCCTACTGGCCGCGACATGCCGCGCGCGCCTTGGGTAACGCCGCCGATGTGCCCGCGCCCGAGCAGTACGGCCGGGGTTGGTAAACTCACTTCTAAACGACCATCCCCTGCCCCCAGGCCGGCCTTACGGCGCGAGCCGGACCCGATAAAAGCGCCAATCCGGAGCGGGCGTCGGGTCGATGAACTGGACCTGGCCATTGACCACCGCATTGGTGGAAACCGGTGTCCAGAGCTGGAAGTCCGAGGTGGCCTCGATGACGTAGGTGGAACCGTCCTGACCCGTGAAGGTGAATCCGGCTGTACCATTGCTGACTGTGATCGCCGACGGCTCCAGCGTCAGCGCGATGGCCGAAACAGTGACCGACGACGACGTCGTGACCGCCCCAAGATCATCGGTGGCCCGGGCGCTCAGGCTGTGGGTTCCGAGTTCCGGCGTGCTCCAGAGGAGGCTGTAGGGAGCGGCAGAGGCTTCCCCCAGCTTCGTTGCGCCGTCGAAAAACTCAACCTTGGCCACCGTGCCGTCGCCATCGGAGGCGCTGGCCTTCAGGGCCACTGAGCCGGGTGAAATGAGCGTGGCTCCCCTGGTTGGGGCCGTGAGCGCGACCACGGGAGGCGAATTGAGCGGCGTCAGCGAGGCCGAGACGCGCACATGATCGAAAGTGGCGGTGTTCACCGTGGCGTTATTATGCGCCGTCAGCGCCAAGCCGATCAGAGCCTTGGCTGGTAACGCGAGTGTGAGCGTGTCCACCTGGGTCCAGGTCGTGCCATTGGGGGAAACATAGCTCACGACCGTGCTGCCGGTGCGGGTGAGCCTGACCCAATACGGCACGACGGCGGCCGGCCCGGCGGTGTGGTCGCTGGTGCCTCCGGCGGTGACTCGCCGTTGAAAGGCGGTGCCATTGCCAATCGTCACGGCGATGATCGCCTGCCGGGCTCCGGGATCGAGCGATTCGCGCAGCATGACGCCGGCCTTGGCCCACGGGTCGGTGTTGGCGAGCGTGTTCACCCGCGCCACGAGTTCACCGTCGCCGTTGATCGGCTGGTACACGTAGTGGAACGCGTCGGCGTTGTTCCAGATGTCGTCGCCACTGGCGCTGACCGTCAGCGTGCCGCCCGCATAGGAAGCATCCCCCGGCGTCGCAACTGCCCCGATATCCTGATGGAGCCAGGGTTGGGGAACGGTATCGGGCTGCGGCGGGAGCGTTAAAATCCACTCGGTGAGGGCCGCGATCGCCGTGGTGTCCACGAGGTTGCGGGCGAGCGGTGGCATCTTGATCGTGGGATCCAGGCTGCCGGCGCGCTGCAGCATAATGGATTTTTCCGGATGCCCGGGCACGGCGACCTTTGCACCGGTGATTCCAAGATTTTGCGCGACCGCACCGTTCACAATCCCCGCGCTCGCGAGCGGGGTGTCAAAGCGGGCATCCCAGAAGGCCGGCACGCCGCCGGGCCGGTGGCAATGGGCGCAGTTGGCATCGAGATATGAACGGACGCGGGTCTCCAGGTCGGCGGCCAGGTTCGTCACCGAGGTCATGTGGGTGTAACCCGCGATGTCGGCCTCGTTGAGCGCGGGGGAAAAGAGGCCGACATGGTTCCAGGCGCGCAACTGGTTGTCGGTGACCCCGTTCGCGAAGAGGTTGTCCCGGTTGCTCTGGCGGGTCTTCACGCCCAGCACGCCCTTGGCGGCAACGGAGTGGCACGCGAGGCATTCGCCGCGGCTCGGGTAATGCCAGGTCTGCACCCGGGAACCGCCGGCGGTCTGGATGACGATGTCCTCGTCCAGCTTGTTGGTCAGGAGATCGGCCTCGGTATTGTCCGGGCGCCACTTGTAGGTCGCGCCGAAGACCGTGCCGTTGGTGTCACGCACGAGCAGCCGTGTCTCCAGGCGGCGGCGAGGTGTGGTGGGATTCGCCTCGTCCACGACCAGTTCGAAATGCTTCACCCACACGCTGCCGGCGGGAAACGTCCACTCTCCCGTCGGGGTAAAGCTGATCGTCGTGTTCGTGGGAATGACCATCCAGCGGCTTTTCACGGCGGCATCCGACCAGAGCGGCGAGTTCACCTGATACGGGAGAAGGGCCGGAGCGGGCGCGAGTGCCGCCGTGTCGCTGAACGCGCCCGTCTGCGACAGCAGCGGCGGGAAGTCGCGCATGACCGGCGGAGCACCGGTCCGCCTGAGTTTGAAGATCTGACCGCCCTGGCTCCCCATCTGGCAGAGATAAAGCTCGTTCGCCGCATCAAGGCCGAAGGAGGAGAGGCCGGTGTAATCCGAGCCGGAGTTAGGTCCGGGGCCTTTGGGCAGGACGCACAGCAGCTTCTTCGTGGCAGGCACCGTGGTCTCGTCGAGCACCCAGACTTTGCCCTGCACGTTGTCCCCGAAGATATACCGGCCACCGAGATCGGCCGCGAACTCCTGGCCCCGGTAGACGTAGCCGCCGATGACGGCCTGGCCCTCATCGTGCCCGTAGTCGATGATCGGACGATGGTTCACCCCGATGTAAGGCGGGGTCAGGTCCCCGTTCAGCCCCTCGATGCGGCTCCACTGGAAGTTCTGCCCCGGCGCATCGGTCGGCTCAATCAGGTCCACCTCCTCGCGTGAGCTGGCCCCCACATCGCCGATATAAATGCGGCCACTCGGCGGGTCGAAGGTCATGCGGTGCGGGCTGCGGAGCCCCAGCGCGAAAAATTCCTCCAGCACGCCTGCCTGCCCGACAAAGGGATTGCTGTTGGGGATGTAGTAATTTGCCGTTTTGCCATTCGCCGGCTGCCGGGGAATGGGATGGCTGATGCTGCCCCCGCGTTGGTCCACATCGATGCGGAAGACACCGGAGAGCAGGTTCTGGTTGATGATCTGGGTCGGCCCGCGTTCGTCGTCGCCGTCGGTCCAGTAGAGGAAACCGTTGTCCGGATGGAAGAACAGACCGCCGCCGTTATGCCACACGCTGTCGGCGGTCTGGTCCACGAACACCAGCTCGGAGTTCGGCACGGCCACACCCGATTCATCGAGGGTGAAGCGGGAGAGGCGGTCATGATATTTGCCGGGCACGTACTCTGTCGGACGGACGGTGGGGCTGCCCACCACCGTTCCGGGGGTGACCCAGGTGTAGTAGAGGAACACGTAGCGATTCGTCGCAAAACCCGGATGGAAGGCCAGCCCCAGGAGCCCCGAGTCATCCCAGCCCTGGCAATGGTCCGAGATGTTGAGCACCAAGGTCTTGGCTGTGGCCGTGGGGTCGTTCTCGAAGGACCATACCCGACCTTCGCGCTCCCACACCACCACCTTGGTGGTGCCCGGCACGAAAGTGAAACCCAGGGCATTGGTGAAGCGCAGGTTGGGGAAGGCCGAAGTGGCCGACCAGTTCCCGCTCACGCCGGGAGCCGACGATGGCAGAGCCCCGTCCAAAAACCCGCCTACCGCCGGGCGTTCGGTCAGGCCATACGCCGGATCGGCAAAGGCCGGAAACACCATCAAGGCAAAAGATGCCAACCAGAGAACGAGAAGCTTCTTCATAAGGCGGGGTGCCGCCCATCACCATAGCTCGTTCCGTTCCACCGGCGTGGCTTTTTCGTGACGATTCCGTAATCATAGAAAAAGGGTGGATGGATGGATGGATCCGGCCGCGCATTGGATTCCGGTTGTCCTCCCACACGGCTTGGTTAGGCTCGCGCCCATGCAACGCCCTCTATTCTCTGCCTTATTGTCCCTTGCAGCATCCGCTGCCCTGCTGCTGCAGGCGGCCGACAGCCCGGCCCCCAATACCCTCACCGTCAAGGAAACCGCGGCCGGCTGGAAGCTGCTCTTCGACGGCACGACGTTCAGCGGCTGGCACAACTTCAAGAAGGAGGGCGTCCGGCCCGGCTGGCAGATCAAGGACGGCACGCTCGCCTGCATCGATCCTCACAACGCCGGCGACCTCATCACGCCGGACGAGTTCACCTGGTTCGAGCTGCAGCTCGACTACAACATCTCCGAGGGCGGCAACAGCGGCATCATGTACCATGTCTCCGAGGAAGGCGGGGCGGCCTGGGAGAGCGGCCCGGAATTCCAGCTCGAGGACAACGCCAAGGCGGCCGATCCGCAACGTTGCGGCTGGCTCTATGCCCTCTACCAGCCGCCCGTCGATGCCGCGACCGGCAAGACGCTCGACGCCACCAAGCCGGCCGGCCAGTGGAACCATGTCCGCCTGATCATCAGCCCCACCAAGTGTGAGCACATCATCAACGGCGTGTCCTACTTTACCTACGTGATTGGCAGCGAGGACTTCAACGCCCGCGTTGCCAAGAGCAAGTTCGCCAAGATGCCGAAGTTCGCCAAGGTTGGCACCGGCCACATCGCACTTCAGGGCGACCACGGCCAGGTGTCCTTCCGGAACATCAAGATCCGCGCGCTGCCGGCGGCCAAGTAATCCGCGACAATTTTGCAAACCGGGAAGCGTAATCCGCTTCCCGGTTTTTTTGTTTCGATGGGCTCCTGCCTCAGCGCAGCCGCACCACGATTTCGGTGAAACCGGCGGCGTGGCCCAAGGCGTAGAGCTGGAGCTGGGTCCGTTCCGCCGCATCCTTCAGGATGCCCGAAGCGCGCGCCGCCAGGCGGATTTCCTCCAGGGCCTGACGCCGCGCGTCCTGCTCCATCTGCTGGTCGAAATCGCGCAGGAGGCCGGTCGAGCGCTCGATGACCTCGGTCTTGTTTTCATCAAGATAGACGTCGAGCAAGGTCGGCTTGGGCAGCGTGAGGGTAAGGGTGGTGCCGTGAATCTCCACGTCCCCGGGCTTCACCTTCTGAAGATCGACCCCCGCCTTGGCCACGCCGTGGGCGACCATCAGCAGGCGGTTCTGGCCGTACCATTTCACATCGTCGAGCCGGACCACCTTCTCGAAAACGTACTTCACGGTAACCAGCTGCGAGAGCGCCTGGATCTGCGTCACCACCGTGGCGGTGTTCGCAATATGCGGACGTTCCGAAGGCCCGAAAAAACGCCCGGCCAGCAACCCCGCCGCGAGGCCCAGTCCAAGAATCAGAAGGCACAGCGCGAAAATCGCGACCAGCACAAGCCGCTGCTTCATGGGCGAAACCATAGCCGCCAGACCGCCCGTGCCCAGCCTTTCGCACCGCTGGAGGTCAGCGGGCGGTCCGAACGCGGCGGAACAGCGCCACCGCGAGGGCGGCGAGGCCGGCCGCTGCGGCCGTCGCCGCCGGCTCCGGCACGGTGGTGCCCACCCC
>CAIVQH010000004.1 GCA_903907995.1 uncultured Verrucomicrobiota bacterium
CATCCAGACCGTAAAGCGCAAAGCCCGCGGCTTCCGCTCCGTCGAGTACTTCTCCGCCATGATCTACCTCGTCGCCTCCCATCTGAAGTTCGACCTCCCTGATCCCGTTCCAGCTACCCACACAAAGTCACCTTGAGGCGATTCTTTCCTTGCCCGGTTTCATTTAACAACCGATCCATGGTGTCATATGAAATCCCGACAACGGCTCTCCCTCTTCTTGATCGGCCTGCTCCTTTCATGGGCTGAGCTTTTGGGAGCCGCACCCGGCACGCCGCTCTGGACTTTTCCCACCGACGCGCCTGTGGCCACCTCGGTCGCCATCGGGGCCGATGGGACCCTCTATTTCGGGAACGATGGCAAAAAACTGTATGCCGTAGGACCCGACCACCAGTTAAAATGGACCTTTCTTGCCGGCGACGCCATCCGCAGTTCGCCTGCGGTCGGGGCCGACGGGACGATCTACTTTGGTTGTGACGACAAGCGTCTCTACGCCGTTTCTCCGCAGGGAAGCCTCCGCTGGAGTTTTCTCAGTGCCGGTCTGGCCGAGACGCCCCCGGCGATTGGCAGCGACGGCACCATCTATTTCAGCATCGATGGACAGACCTATGCCATCGCCCCGGACGGCAAGCAGCGGTGGAATTATCCGATCGGCACAAAGTCAACGGGGGCTCCCGTGCTCGGGACGGATGGGACGGTGTTCATCGGCGGCGGGGCGAACGCGGCCCATGCGCTGAAACCGGACGGGACCAAGCTCTGGTCACGGGATCTAGGTGCGGCCATTTTCGGCCTCTCCCTGGCCGGCGATGGGACGGTGCTGGTGTCCACGGGCGGAACGATCAACCGCCTGTTTGCGCTGGATTCGCACACGGGCACCAACCGCTGGGCTTACCAGGCCGGCGGTAACATCAACAGCTCGGCAGCCGTCGGTCCTGACGGTGCGATCTATTTTGGAGCCGCCGACTCCAAACTCTACGCGCTCAACCCGAACGGGACTCTCCGTTGGAAATATTCGGCCCTGTCCACCGTGCAGTCGCCCGCGATCACGGTGGATGGCACGGCGATTTTCAACGCCAACGATCACACCGTCACCGCCGTTGACGCCGCGGGCAAGCAGCGCTGGCAGTTTCTCGCGCCCAACTCACTGCTGGGCTCGCCCACCATCGGTCCCGGTGGAACCATTTATTTCGGCTGCTTTGACCGGCAGCTCTATGCGCTGACGGGTGACGGGGATCTGGCCGACAGCCCCTGGCCGATGTATCGCGGTGATTATCGGCATACCGCCAATCTGGCCGTGTCCGCGCCGCCGCTGGTGCAGCTGCAGCAGCCTTTGGCGGGAGACACCGTTTACTACGGCAATCCGGTACTGTTCAAAGCCTCCGTGGAGAGTTTGCGGGCTGTGCCGGCCCGGGTTGACTTCTACACAGGGGGGACATTGCTCGGCTCCGTGACCAACCGGCCGTTCGATTTCAGTTGGACCAATCCGCCCCTGGGATCTCTGGTCCTGAGCGCGGTCGCCATGGATGCATCGGGACGCCTGGCCACCTCGGCCCCCGTGACCCTCATGTACAACACGCGTATCACGGCCCGTCTGACCAATCCGGCCCCCGATTTGCATCTGCTGCTTCCGGGAGTTTTGCAACTGGGCGCGGATGTCCAATCGCCGGACGCCCCGATAACGGACGTGCAGTTTTTCGCGGGCATCAACCTGCTGGGTGACGTGACGGCATCGCCCTATACCCTGGCCGTGACGAACCCTCCGGCCGGAAAGTTCGCGCTGACCGTCCATGCCACCGATGCGCTGGGTGGAAGCATCGACTCCGCCCCGGTCAACGTGGCCATCTATGCTCCGGGCGATTTTGATCCGTTGGCGGACAGTTTCTCCGGGACGGAAGACACGGTGCTGGGCGTTCCCGCGCCGGGAGTTCTGGCCAATGACATAAACAACGGGGCGGGCGTATTGTCGGCCGACCTTGTGATGCCACCGACCAAGGGGACGGTCAGTCTCCAGGCGGACGGCTCATTCCAGTATCAGCCGGCGACCAATGCCAACGGTCTGGACAGTTTCTCCTACCGCCTGATCGCCTCGGGGCGGACCAGTGCTCCAACCGTCGTCCAGCTCATCGTGCAGCCGGTCAATGACCCGCCGACACTCGAGGCCCAGGATTACCTAGTCGATCAAAACGGATATCTGGACCGGCTGATCACGGCCTCCGATGTGGACAGCAGCCTGCTGACCTTCCGGATCAGCGTGGAGGCCGCCCATGGCAGCGCCCAGCTGGAGGGCGGCGATGCGACTTCAATCCACCTGGTCTATCAGCCGGCGCACAATTACACCGGGCCCGACTCGGTGGTGTTGGTGGTCAATGACGGCCAGGCGGATTCCCTGCCGACCACGGTGCAGTTCCGGGTCCGGCCGGTGCCGTTTTCACCGGTGGCTTTGGCAGATCAGTATCAGGTGGAGACGGGGGCGCCGCTGGTGGTCGCCGCCGCCAACGGCGTGCTCGCGAACGATTACGACGACAACGGCGATCTGCTACACGTCCAGCTTGTGTCGCTGCCGCAGCATGGCCAACTGACCCTGCAGAACGACGGATCATTCCGATACGTGCCAGCCGTGGACTTTGTCGGCGCGGACGGTTTCACGTACATGGCCAGCGATGGCCAGCTTCACAGCGCCACCACTTCGGTGGCGCTCCTAGTGGGCAACGAACGGTGGCTCCCCCATGTGAGCACCAACCGGAATCTGGGCATCAGTCAGCTCGTCGTTTCGGGGACCAATCTTTATGTCGGGGGCACGTTCACCTCCTTGGACGGGGTGCCCGTAAACCGGGTGGCCCACTGGGACGGGCATCAATGGTCGCCGCTGGTCGGCGCCCTGCTGGATGGCGTGAACAACGATGTTTACGCGATGGCGGCCGGCCTGCATGGGGACCTGTATGTCGGCGGCAACTTCACGACCGCCGGCGGCAGACTGGCCTCGCACGTGGCCCATTGGGACGGAGAGACTTGGACGGCCCTGGGCGGAGGGGTGAACCGGGCCGTTTATGCCCTGGCCGTGGCCGAGGACGGCCGGCTGTATGCCGGCGGCCAGTTTACGACCGCTGGACCGGTCAATGCCTCAGCCCTGGCAGTTTGGAACGGAACCGCCTGGTCGAAGGTGGGCGGAGGCATCAACGACAACAGTTTTGTCGGTGCGTTGCTGCCTTCCGGAACCAATCTCTACGTGGGCGGAGGCTTTTACCAGGCGGGTCCGGTCGCCGTCAGCAATGTCGCGCGCTGGGATGGGCAGTCCTGGGATGCGCTCGGTGGTGGGATTGAAACTCTCGGCACCGTTCGGGCGCTCGCGCTGTCGGGTTCCAACCTCGTGGTGGGCGGTCAGTTCAAGGTCGCCGGCGGCCAGCCCGCCATCAACGCCGCCCAATGGGATGGCAGCCACTGGACGGCCTTGGCGACGAGCATGGACGGATTCGGCCTGGTCACCAGTGTCACCAGCCTGGTGGTAAACGGCCCCGATCTTTATATGGGTGGAGAATTCCGGCAGTTGAATGGCATTTCCGCAACCGGAGTGGCGCGTTGGGATGGTTCGCGCTGGCATCCGCTCGGTACCGGCACCGATGCCAACAACCAGGATGACATGGTGCAGGCTCTGGCCATCAAGGACCAGCAGCTCTTCGTGGCGGGCACGTTCGTGGCCGCCGGTGGCAAAACGACCCCCGGTTTCGCCCGCTGGCTGCTGGCGCCCGAACTCACTTGGGAGGTGCATTTTGAGGGCGCGGCTTTGCATGCGGTGTCCACGGCGACGGATGGCGCCAGATACCACATTGAGCGCTCGGCCGACCTGCAAACCTGGCAGCCGGTTCAGACCCTTGAGGCCAGTGAAGGACGGATTGAATTCATTGATCCGACGCCCGGAACTGCCGGCTCCCTTTTCATCCGGGCGCGTCTGGCACCCTGAATCATGGCGGAATCCGGACGGTCACATCCGCGAGGTAACGGTGGTGGTTAAGGAGGCGGATGTAACCATCCGCGCTCCATTTCACTCGCTGTGTGCGTTGAGCTCCGCCAGCACGCCGACCAGCGCATCCTCCTCATTCCGGGCCACACTGCTGCCGGTCGCGGCGTAGTTGTTCACGAGCAGGGCGAAGGCGAGGTGTTCACCCGCCGCCGTGGTGACGTAGCCTGCGAGTGCGCTGACGCCGTCCAGTGTGCCGGTCTTCGCATGCACGTTGCCCTTCGTGGGTGCGGTGGTGAAGCGGGCCTTCAACGTACCATCCACCCCACCTACGGGCAGGGCGTCGAGCCAGGCCTTTGACCAACGATGGCTCTTCATGTGGGTGAGCAACTGCACCAGCGCGTTGGCGGTCACAACGTTGGCGCGGGCCATGCCGGAGCCCTCCTGCAGCAGCACCTCACCCTTCGCGATGCCGGCGGTTTTCAGGAAGTCCTCGAGCGCGCGAAGGCCGGCCTCCTCCGTTGTGATGGCCCGGGGCCTGGCCCGTTCGTAGTCGCGCGGATGGCGCTCGGTCTCGGCGCCGGTTGCGAGCAGCAGGAGCTGCGCGTAAAGATTTTGCGACGGCTTGAGTGTCTCGCGCACGAGTTCCACCACAGCGGGTGAGGGGATTGCGGCCAGTTCGTGCCAGGAGTTGTCGCCATCCGCTGTCGCGGTTTCAGCGACACGCACGTTTCCGGCCACCGTGATGCCAGTCTGAGCCAGCGCCTCCCGCAGCGCGCAGCCGAAATAGCGGGCGGGCGAAGGCACTGAAACCTCTTCACGGGTGCGTTCGCCGCCGACCGGAAACTCGCCCGCAACCTCGATTTTTCCGGAGCCGGGCAGCCGCTCGAAACGAAGTGCGACCTCATGGGGCGCGGCCACGGTGAGGGCCGAATTGGTGAGCGTGACCAGCGATGTGCCGTCGGCCAGATTGGTGGCGAGGGCGAAGGCGGGCGACAGGATGAGGCGGACCGGTTGTCCGGCCTTCGCGGCTGGGCCGGCGGTCAGATGGACGACATTGTCATTAAACGTCAGAGCCGAAACGACCGGACCATACTTGGTGGATAGAGCATCCCACTCCCAGCCGCTGCCGTACGGCGGCCCACGAAAGGCGCTCGTGTCGCAGACCAGGTCGCCGGCGATGCGTTTTATGCCTGCTTCCTTCAGGGCGGAAACCAGGGGCGTCAGTGCGGATTCCCAGCGGCCGCCGTGCAGCCGGGTGGTGAAGGTGGGATCGCCCCCGCCCACCACGCGCAGATCGCCGGGCAAGATGCCGTCAGGGCGGGGAGCCTGACGAATGCGCAGCGAGGTCGCCAGCCGGTGATCCGCCCCGAGGCGGTCGAGGGCCAGCGCGCAGGTGAACAGCTTGGTGCAGGAGGCGGGGACCAGCAGCCGGGTCGCGTTCGTCGCGAAGAGCGTCTTGCCGGTGTCGAGCGAGATCACCTTGGCTCCCCAAGTGGCTCCGGCGAGGCGGGAGGCGGCAAGCTTCGTGGCAAATTGCGCGGGCAGCTCCGCCGGTGTGACCGGCAATGCCTTTGCGGTCGGGGCCGCATTGGTAGGGGCAGCGGATGCGTGCGCCAGCACCAGGGTCAGGCCGGCCAGCAGGCCCGTGTACCGGAGAAGTCGGGGCGACATGCGAAAAAGGATTTTGCCAAGAGCGCCTTCCCGCAATAGAGGAAATGCCGTGCGAACGCTGGATTATCCTGACCGCCATTTCGTGCGTGCCGCGGAAGGCTGGCTGGAACTCGGCGATTCGGCCGAGGCGGCCCGGGAACTGCGCCAGCTAACGAAGGCGGCGGAGAAGCATCCCGACGTGCTGGAACTCCGTTGGCGGCTCTATGCGCTGACGCGCCAGTGGGACGCCGCCCTGGCAATGGCCCGTGCCGTCATCACCGTCGCACCGGAACGGCCGACGGGCTGGATTCACCAGAGCTATAGCCTGCACGAGCTGAAGCGCACGGATGAGGCGTGGGAACAGCTGCTGGCCGCGGCGAGCAAGTTTCCAGAGGATTCCGTCATTCCCTACAACCTCGCCTGCTATGCCTGCCAGCTGGGCGACCTGCTGGTGGCCCGGGACTGGATCCAGAGGGCGGTGAAGCTGCTGGGCAAGGCGGAGATCAAGTCAATGGCGCAGTCGGACGGCGACCTCGCGCCGCTGCGGGACTACATCGACGGGCTTTGATTACGGCTTGTCCGTGATCTTCTCCCAGTCGAAGCCCTGTTTCTCGGCATAGGTGGCAAACGCCTTTTCATGCAGGATCAGGACCGCGCGGACCACGCTGGAATCGTCGGCCCGGCCAAAGGTGCCGAGGAAATCGGGGATGATGTCGTTCTTGCGGTGGGCGTAGGTGAGCGCAAAGACCGCGGCGGAGAGGGCGTAGTAGGGGAGGTCCTTGTAGGCACCTTCGGCGGCGTCTTCCACCGCGTCGGCCAGAAACTCGAGCTGGTTCACGAGGTGCGGAAAATGCGGCGCGTTGATCGCCGCGAACTCGACCTTCCACATCGGCACGTTGCGCAGGACCTTGTCGACGATGGCGGGCGTGATCTGCGCCGCCCCGTGGGCCACGTAATTGGCTATCTCGGACATGGGCACACAGTAGCGAAAGGACGGCGACAGACAATCCGCAACTCACCTGTTTTTGGAGAGAGGGCCGAAGGAGCGCCGGTCTCCGACCCGGCGTGTTTGGTTCTCCGCCTCGCCGGCTCGGAGACGGGCGCTCCAAGTTGCGAGCGAAATCCAAGCTGCGAAAACCATTTGGTCCGGTTTGAATCGAACCATGAAGCGCACCTCCCGACACGTCCTCGTTTTCGTCACCGCTCCGGATTTGAAGACGGCCCGCGCCCTGGCCAAAGCGGCGTTGGAAGCCCGGCTGGTGGCGTGTGCCAACCTGGTGCCGAGGATGGAGTCACACTACTGGTGGCAGGGAAAACTGGAGCGCAGCGCCGAGGTGCTGATGCTGATGAAGACCACCCGGCCGCAGCTGAAGGCCCTGGAGGAAACCATTCTCACGAGCCACCCGTATGACACGGCGGAGTTCGTGGTGGTGCCGCTCGAGGCCGGCAGCGCCAAATATCTGGCGTGGATCGATGACAGCGTGCGGCGGTAAGCCGGGTCAGCGCCGGCTCAGGCGGGCCGGGACGTCTGCGGTCGGGTGTTCACCTCGATCTGAACGGTATCGCGTTTGATGGCGGTGACCTGATCGTTCAGCTTCCGCAGTTCCTGGTGCAGTTTAGAGAGGTACGACCAGGCGATGAGCGGAAACAGCACCCAGCCGACCGCCAGAATCGTAAACAGGACGAGGCAGGCCACCCCGGCGGTGGACGAAAAGAAGTTTTCCAGGCTGTGATCTGAACCATTCATCGCACGAAAGAGTGCGGGCTTCCGGTGGCCGCTTCAACCTGTGGGCGATTACGGATGAAGATTACCAGACTTCCACCGGCCCCTTGGGCACCGGGATGGCCGTGCGGGTGGCCGAGGCGGGTTCGCTCTCTCGCATGAAGCTGGCGACCATCGGCGGCGGCGTGAAGCGCGGCAGCAGCTCGCCACGTTCGTCACAGAACTGCGCGCGCCAGCGGAGGAAGTTCGCGAGGATCTCGTGAAACTGCGCCCGCGTGGACATCAGCACGACCTTCTTGTTGAACTCGCTCACCGGGCCGAAGCGCTTCGCGTACCATGGCGCAACCTTGCGGAACATCACGCAGCCCAGCTCCTCGCCGAAGACCTCGACCATCAGGTCGAGATGGCGGCACATCACCTGCACGCGGTCGTTGAACGTGGGCTCCGGCGGCAGCAATCCCGTCGCGACATACTGCTGCGTGCGGACAAAAATCCACGGATCGTAGAAGGCGCCGCGACCGATGCTGACGCCGGCGCAGCCGGTCTCGTCGAACATGTGCTTCGCGGCGACCGGCGTGGTCACGTCGCCATTGCCGATGACCGGGATGCGCTTCACCGCCCGCACCACGGCGCGGATGCCGGCGAGGTTCACGGTGCCGCCGAAGCCCTGTTCCCGCGTGCGCCCGTGGACAAACACGGCGGCAATGCCCGCGTCTTCCAGTGTGCGGGCGAGGTCGGGCGCGGTGAGATTCTCGTCGTCCCAGCCGAGCCGCATCTTGGCCGTCACCGGAATTTTCAGGGCGTTCACCATCGTGCGGACGAGGTGCGCGGTCTTGTCCAGCTCGGTCATCATGGCCGAGCCGCCGCCGACGCGGCAGACTTTCTTCACCGGGCAGCCCATGTTGATGTCCACCGAGCTGACCCCGAGCGATTCAAGCCACAGTGCCGCGTCGCGCATCTCCTCCGGCACCGCGCCGAAGAGCTGCACGGCGAGCGGCCGGTCGCGCTCGTTGGTCTCGATGAGTTTCAGAGCCTTGCGGTTCCGCTCGATGAGCGAGCGCGCGTTGACCAGGTCGGTCGTGGCGAGGTCCAGCCCGCCGATCTCCCGCGCCACGATGCGGAAGGGCAGGTTGGTATAACCCGCCAGTGGCGACAGAAAGAGATTGGAGCGCAGTTGGAGCGTCCCGAACGAAATCACGGAGTGATCCTAGTCGCGGCAAGGCTCGGACGAAAGCCGGCAAACATGCCATTGAAGGCTGGCGGAGGCGAAACCGTCGTTTGACTCGCGTGTCGATGGCGGCACGCTGTCCTCCGTTCAAGATGGCCCTGCTGGAAATCACCGATCTCCGAAAGTCGTTCACCGCGCCTGATGGCGGGAAGCACGAAGTTGTCCGCATTGCGCGCTTTGCATTGGAAGCGAAGGCGCAGCTCGCCCTGAGCGGGCCGAGTGGCACAGGCAAGACCACGTTCCTCCACCTGATTGCGGGCATTCTGGCACCGGATGCGGGACGTTTGGTGCTGGACGGCGTGGAGATGTCGGCCCTGCCTGAGTCGGCGCGGGACCGCCTGCGAGCAACCTCGATCGGTTACATTTTCCAAACCTTCAACCTGCTCCAGGGCTTCACGGTGTTGGAGAATGTGTTGCTGGGGATGTCTTTTGGGCCCGGAGCAGACCGAGCCCATGCCGAGGCGCTGCTCCGGCGGGTCGGGCTGGGCGAGCGGCTGAACCATTTTCCCCGGCAGCTTTCCACGGGCCAGCAGCAGCGGGTGGCAGTCGCGCGGGCACTGGCGAACCGGCCAAAGCTCGTCCTTGCCGATGAGCCGACGGGTAATTTGGACACCGCGAACGCCCGCGCTTCGCTAGCGCTGATCCGTGAGGCTTGCACCGAGAATGGCGCGGCGCTGCTGCTCGTGAGCCACGATCCGGCGGTGCTGGCGAGCTTTGAGAGCCATGCGTCGCTCGCCGAGCTCAACGCGGCCTCGCGGCCGAACGGAGGTGCCCTGTGACCCTCTGGCTGCTCGTCCGCCGCAGTCTGCGGCAGCATCTGCTCTCGACGATCGTGACCGCGCTGGCCATCGCGCTCGCCGGTGGCCTGCTCATGTCGGTGTGGGCGGTGAAGCGGCAGGCCCACGACACTTTCACCGGCCAGACCGGCGGCTGGGACGCGGTGCTGGGCGCGCGCGGCTCCAAGCTGCAGATCGTCCTGAACTCGATCTTCCACCTCGAGGCTTCGCCGGGAAACGTCCCGTGGGCCGACTACCTCGACCTCGCGTCGAACCGCGCCGTATCGCTCGCGATCCCGATTGCCGTGGGGGATAACTATCGGGGTTATCGGCTGGTCGGCACGCTGACCAACTACTTCACGCAGGCGGATTACGCGCCGGGCAAGAAGTTCGCCGTGGCCCCGGGCGGGGACATCTTCGCGGACGGTTATCGCGAGGCGGTCGTCGGCAGTTTTGCGGCGCAGCGGCTCGGACTGAAGGTGGGCGATGAATTTCATCCCTATCACGGGCTGAACTTCGATCCCAACGCCCAGCATCAGGAGACCTACAAGGTCGTCGGCATCCTGGAGCCGTCGAACACCCCGGCGGACCGCGTGATCTGGATTCCGCTCGCCGGCCTGCAGAACATGTCGGGGCACGACCCGAACTCGGCGAACGACGTGAGCGCCGTGCTGGTGAAGCTGCGGACGCCGGTCGCCGGCAAATCCCTGGAACTGCTCTACAACCGGCAGGGCAACCGGTTCACGTTTGCCTGGCCCATCGCGGAGCAGGTGGCCTACCTCTTTGAGCGGTTCGGCTGGTTCGATCAGGTGCTCACGCTGGTGGCCTGGCTCGTGGCGCTGGTCGCAACCGGCTCGGTGCTGGCGAGCATCTACAACTCGATGAGCGCGCGGAAACGCGACCTGGCGATCCTGCGGGCGCTCGGGGCGCGGCGTGGAACCATCTTCGGGGCCATCGTGTTCGAGGCGGCGGCCATCGCGGCCTTGGGCATGCTGATCGGTTTCGTGATCTATTTCGGGGTCGTCAGTGTCGTAGCGGCGGTGATCCGCGCGCAGACCGGCGTGGTCCTGAACCCGCTGGCGTGGGACGCGGTGCTCGTGTGGGCCCCGGCGGCGATGATCGCGCTCAGCGCCTTGGCTGGCATCGTACCGGCAATCAAGGCCTACCGGACAAACGTGGCGGAAGGGCTGGCGCCGGAGTCCTGAGCGAAAGCCAACCGCGCGTTGAATTTGCTCCGGCCTCTGCTACATCCAATCCACGTCTGAAAACACCTCGTCCATGGTTTTGGCTGTCGGCCCTGCTGCTGACGGGGGCGGTGCTCGCTGCGGGTGGCTGCGGTGCGGGTGATGCACCCGCCAAGCCGGCCGAGGCGGCGCATCACCACGAGCACGTTCCGCCCCATGGCGGTACGGCGGTGGAGCTGGGGCATGAGGAATTCCACATCGAGTTCGTGCTTGATGCCACCGCAGGCCGGTTGACCGCCTATGTCATGGATGGCGAGTTGGAACAGTTCATCCGGATTCCTGCTGCCTCGTTCGAAGTGCAGGCCAAGGTGAATGGCGCCGACCAAAGCCTCACTTTTTCCCCGGTGGCCAATGCGGCCACGGGCGAAAAGGCGGGTGACACCTCGCAGTTTGAAGCGTCTGCCGTCTGGCTGAAGACCACGACAAACTTTGACGCCACGCTGCGGGAACTTACTGTCCGCACGCAGACTTATCGCGCGGTGAAATTCAATTTTCCAAAAGGCAACGAATGAAGACTTCCGCTCTGCTTCCCCGCCTGAAAACGGCCGGCGTGTTTGCCGTCGTGACCCTGGTGTCGACGCTATTCTTCCGCGTGCCCGAAACGGCGCTCGCGGCCGACAAGCCGGTCCGCGGCGAACCGATCAAGCCGCTTGCCGCCCCATCACGCGGGGAGCCCATCAAACCGCTCGCGCCCGCTGCCGGTGAAGCGCCGACTACGGCGAACGCTCCGACGGCCGCAGCCATGGACGGCGACTTTTCGGTCGTGGGCTTCGACAAGCTGAGCACCTTCAAATACGACGTGCCGGACGATGCGACGACCAACACCGTGGCGTCCGCCAAAAACCCGGACGAGCAGATTCCCGCGCCGGTGAAGGCTTTCAGCGGCAAGCGGGTTTCGCTAAAGGGGTTCATGCTGCCGCTCAAGGTCGAGGGCGGCCTGGTGACCGAACTGCTCATCATGCGCGACCAGTCCATGTGCTGCTACGGGGCCGTGCCGAAAATCAACGAATGGGTCGCGGTCAAGATGACCGGCAAGGGCGTGAAACCGATCATGGACCAGGCCGTGACGCTGTACGGCACGCTCAAGGTCGGCGCGATCCGCGAAAACGGCTATCTGGTGGGCATCTACCAGCTCGACGGTGAAAAGATGAAAGATCCGGTGGGAATGTGACCGGGCGCAGCCTGCGCTATGAAACGAAGGCCGGCCCGATGCCGGCCTTCTTTTTTTGAGCAGCCGGGAGCGGCACCGGTCTGAGGCAGCAGTAACGAGATGAATCTGAGCCGCCGCCGCTTTCTTTGGCATGCCCTGTGGGCCGCCCCCGTTGGTGTCGTGGCGGATGCGGCAGTGGTGGAACCGCACTGGCTCAACATCAAGACCGTCACACTCGCGAAGGGAGCAGTCCGGCACCGGTTCGTCCACCTCACCGACATCCACCACAAAGGGGATGAGGCCTATCTTCGGCGGGTCATCGCGGAGGTGAACCGGCTCAAGCCGGACTTCGCGTGCTTTACAGGCGACCTGGTCGAGGAGGCCAAGTTTGTGCCGCCAGCCTTAGAAATCCTCCGCGAGGTGCAAGTGCCGTTGTACGGGATACCCGGCAATCACGACCATTGGAGCCGGGCGAATTTCGGCCCCATCCGGGACGCCTTTGCGGCGACGGGCGGTGCCTGGCTGCAGGACCGCCAGATGCTGATCCGAGATGGCGCGATCAATCTCATGGCGCTGGACCGGCTGCCGGCCCGGCTCGTGGCGGATCCGGCGCGATTCAATCTCCTGCTCATGCACTATCCCGAATGGGCCGACCGGCTGCCGGGGCTGAGCTGTGACCTGCTGCTGGCCGGCCATTCGCATGGCGGCCAGGTCCGCGTACCGGTTATCGGTGCGATCTTCACGCCCTCGGATACCGGGGCCTATGACATGGGCCTGTTTGAAACGCCCGCCGGACCTCTCTACGTCAATCCGGGCATTGGTACGCTGGGTTACAGCATCCGGTTCAACTGCCGCCCGGAACTGACCGTGTTCGAGATCTGATCAGCCGCGCGCGGCGGCCAGGACTTCCGGCCGGGCCGGCTCGATGACGAGGGCGACACAGCCGTTGGGAGAATACAATGCGTGATGATGGGTGCCGGGCTCCGCGTGAAGAAAATCGCCCGCCCCCAGCGTGCGCCCTTCGGTGACGAGATCGCCCGAAAGCACGTAGAGATCCTCGGCTCCATCATGGTCGTGCTCGGGAAACGAGGTGCCGGGAGCCAGCTCCACGAGCACCGTCCAGTAGCCCTTTTCGTGGCAGATGGACAGCGGCTTGACCCGGAGCCCGGGAATCGGTGTCGGCTGCCATTCGCCCTCATCGCGCCCGTGAAAGGTGAAGCCGGCCGGCGCATCGGCCGCGCCGGCGGGCCGCACTTGCGGGGTGCGGGCAATCTGTTCGAGCACGCGGGCGCGCACTTCGGGCGAGGGCGCGGGACCGGTGGGCAAGGAAACGGCCAAGGCGGCGGCGGCGTCATGGAGCGAAGCCAGCTCGTCGCGCACGTCGGGGTCGTGGGCCGCGAGGGCCTCCGCCCGGGCCAGTTCCGCGCGGTCAAGCGCACCGGCGGCGTGGGCCGCGGCGAGTTCCTGCAAATCGGTGCACTTCATAAATGTCCTTCCAAGGCGTCCCGCAGGGCGAGCATGCCCCGACGGATTCGGGCTTTTACGGTTCCCAGGGGAACGCCCAGTTGTTCGGAAATCTCCAGCTGTGTCAGCCCGCCAAAGAAGGCCAGCTCGATGGCCCGGCGCTGCTCGGGGGGCAGCACTTCGAGGGCGGTGCGCAAAAATGCGGCCGTTTCGCTGGTCATGGCAGCCTGCGGCGCTTCCGGCTCAGTGTCGGCGCCGAAACCCGCCTCGGTCGCCGCAGCTTCATGGACGCTGGCCTTGCGCTGCCGCGACCGCAGCCGGTCGATGGCCTTGTTGCGCGTCAGCGTGATGGCCCAACTGAGGGGCTTGCCAAACATCGGGTCGTAAACCGGGGCGCGTTCCCAGAGCAGCACCGCCGCCTCCGCCAAGGCGTCTTCGGCATCCTGCAGATTGCCCAGCACGCGCAGGGCAACGTTGAAAAGCAGCTGCGAGTGGCGGTCGAAAAATTCCGCGAAGGCGGCCGCGTCACCCTGACGGACCTGCTCGAACAGCGCGGAATCGATGGCGGCGGATTCAGACGCATCCATGGCAGAAGGGAGCAGGACCAGCGCCGGCGCGGCCGGCGGCCGATCGTCGCAGAACACCTGCATCCATCCAGGAAAGGCGAAAGCTTCCATCCAAGGAAGAACGCGCGGCGCTGGAGTTCAGATGCATGATGTTCAGCAAAAGTTGGGTGAAGCTTGGCAAATCCGCCGCCGCGGAGCCACCCGGATTTTCCCGTGCATCCAAAGTTTCACGGTGGGCGTTAAGAAGAACGTCACGCCCGCACGCGCAGTTGATGAGGTCTCCGCCGCCCCGGTGGAACCCCTCGTAACAAACATCAAACCGATACGAAACCTCCCATGAACCGCAAACCTATCACCGCACCGGCCCTGCTTGCCGGGGCCTTCCTCGCCGTCAGCGCACTCGCCTCCAGCCATCGCGAGGCGCCGCTCATCACCAGCACGCCCAAGCTCGATGGCGCCGACTTCTATGCTTTCAACAGCTATGAGCCAGGGCGTACCAACTATGTCACGTTTGTCGCCGACTATCTGCCGCTTCAGGACGCCTACGGCGGACCGAACTACTTCCAGCTCGACCCGAACGCGCTCTACGAGATCCATGTGGACAACACCGGAGACGGGGTTGAAGACCTTACCTTCCAGTTCCGCTTCGGCAGCGTCTCCAAGGATATTTCCCTCGTCATCGGCTCGGGCGACAGCAAGCAGACCAACGCCATCCCGCTGCTGGCCGCCGGTCCGGTCACCGCCGGCAACACCGGCGCCCTCAACGTGGAGCAGAGCTACTCCCTTACGATCGTCAAGGGACCGCGCCGCACCGGCACGGCGACGCCCGTGGTGAATCCGAAGGACGGATCAACCAAGTTCATCAAGCCGCAGGACAACGCGGGCAACAAGACGTTCCCCGATTACGACGCCTACGCAGACAGATACCTCTATGAATTCGCCCTGCCCGGCACCGACAAGAAGGGCAAGGTCTTCGTCGGTCAGCGCAAGGACCCGTTTGTGGTGAATCTGGGTGAGACCTTCGACCTGGTGAACCTGAACCCGCTGGGGCCGCTGGACGGTGCGAAGGATACCCTCGCGGACAAAAACGTCACCGCGCTATGCTTGGAGCTGCCGACGGACTTCCTGCTAGCCGGTGGCAGCGGCCCGGTCATCGGCGCATGGACGACGGCGAGCACCGTGGTCAAAGGAACGGCTGGCGCGCCCGATCAGATTACCCAGGCCTCACGGCTCGGCATGCCCCTGGTGAACGAGCTTGTCATCGGCCTCAAGGACAAGGACGCCTTCAACGCCTCCGAACCCAAGAACGACGGCCAGTTTGCCGCCTATGTCACGCACCCGACACTGCCCGCGCTGCTGGAGCTGCTCTTCAATGTGCCCGCCCCGACCGCCTTCCCGCGCAATGACCTCATCGCGGTGTTTGTCACGGGCGTGGATGGGTTGAACAAGTTTGGCTTCGGTGAAATGCAGCGGCTGAACACGGCTGTTCCCGCCACGCCGCTCGCCCAGCAGAACAACCTGGGCGTCATCGCCGGCTTCGACAAGGGCGTGCTCACGGCGTCCAAGGCCGACCTCGCCGGCTATCCCAATGGTCGCCGTCCCGGTGATGACGTGGTGGACATCTCCCTGCGCGTCGTGATGGGCAAGCTGCTCACCCCCGATGTGGCCCCGGTGGGCGATGCCCCGCTGACGGATGGTGCGAATGTCAATGCGACCATGTTCCTGAACCGCTTCCCGTATCTGACCTCGCCGCTGCCGGGTTCGCCGAACGATTCCACGATCACGTTCACGCCGCAGACCGCGCCGGGTGCGGCCGGGCCGTTCAAGTCCGTGAAGGGCACCTTCGATCCCGCCACGAGCAAGCTCACGGTGCCCACCGCCGGTGGGGCCGGATTTCTCCGCGTGAAATCCGACGCCAAGGTTGGCCTGGCCAGCCCGACCGCTGGCGACGGCACGATCACCGCGACGGTGAAGTGAGGCAGATGATTGCGTCTCTCGGATGAGAGACCACGGCGGGGTTTGCGATTGGGAAAATGTGTGTGCGCGAACCCCGCCGCTTTTCATTCCGACGAGCCTTCAAAACAATTTGGAAATCGTGTGAAACCAATGATCGGCCCGCCCCGTCTGCCCTCATTGGCCGGCGCAAAATCTGCTTCACAAACTTACTCAACCAGCGAGTGGGCAGCCGTCCCCCACCGGTCGTGGGGGACGGCGCCGGTCGGTCTTCCTTCTGCGTCTTCCTTCGATTTCCGGACGCGTGCGTTTTTTTCGTGGCGTCTCGGTGTCGGGTTGCTCGCCTGTTTCTGGACTGCTTTTGGGTACGCCGCTGTCACGCCGACATTCGTTCCGACCGACGATGCCCAAGTGGTTGCGCAACTCCGGCCTTCCGGGCTGAGCTCCGGCGAGCGCGAACTGCGCACGCTCCGGGCCTCACTGGCGCAAAACCCGACCAATCTTCCGCTCGCGACCGACGTGGCGCGTCGGCTGATCCAGCAGGCCCGGCGTGAATCGGACCCGCGTTTTCTGGGGCAGGCGGAGGTGGCGCTGGCTCCGTGGTGGAATCAGGCTGTTCCGCCCGTCGAGGCGCTCGTGTTGAGGGCGACCATCCGCCAGAGCCTGCACGATTTCACCACCGCCCTGACCGACCTCGACGCGGCGCTGGCCATCGACGGCCGAAATCTTCAGGTGTGGCTGACCAAGTTCACCGTTCATACGGTCCGGGGAGAATATGAGTCCGCCCGTCGCGCCTGCGTGCCGCTGCTGCGGCTGGGTGACAACCTCACCGCCACGACGGCTGCGGCCACGCTGGCCAGCCTGACCGGGGATGCCGCCCGTAGCCTTAAATTGCTTGATGCCGCTCTCACACGTGACGCCCAGGCCCCGGTGGCCACGCGGGTTTGGGCGCTCACACAGCTGGCCGAAACCTCGGACCGGCTTGGGCATACGGCGGATGCCGAGCGTCATTTCCAAGCTGCTCTTGCGCTGGCACCGCACGATCCCTATCTGCTTGGGGCCTATGCCGATTTTCTGCTGGATCAGCACCGTCCGGCCGAGGTGGCTTCATTGCTCCGCGATTTTGCCCGGATGGATGGCCTGTTGCTACGCTTGGCGGAAGCCCACGCGGTTCGGCCGGCGGAAAGCTCAGCGCTGAAGTCCGAGGTGGCCGAGTTGAGCGCCCGTTTCGCGAATGCCCGGGATCGTGGTGACCGTGTGCACCTGCGCGAGGAGGCGCGGTTCCACCTGCGCCTGCTCGGCCAGCCGACGTCTGCACTTCCGCTCGCTCGGGACAACTGGGCCATCCAAAAGGAACCCGCCGATGCCCGGCTCCTGCTCGAAGCGGCACGCCTGGCGAAGGATCGCCCCACGGAAGACGCCGTGCTCGCTTGGGTCGCGACCAACAGGCTTGAGGACATCCACCTGCAACCCCGCGCGCTGGCTTCCCTGCCATGACCTTCATTCGCCCCCTGCTGTTATGCCTCCTCTGCCTGGTGGCATTTTCCGTGCAAGCCCACACCGCGAGCACCGCGTGGCTCACGCTTTCCGTTTCCAACGCGACCGTCACCGGCCAGTGGGAGATTTCCCTGCGCGATCTCGACGACGTGCTCGGTCTCGATGCCAATGACGACGGCCAGCTCACCTGGGGCGAGCTCCGCGCCCGCCATGCCGACGTGGCCGCCTATGCGCTCAAACATCTCACGCTGCGAGCTGACGGAGATCCGCTGACGCTACGGGTGCGGGAACATCGGTTGAGCGAGCGCGGCGGCGGGACTTGTGCCGTCTTGCGTTTCGAGGCCACGGCGGCGGCTCCGGTTCGCGAGCTGGCGCTCGACTACCGGCTCTTCTTCGACCGTGACCCGCTGCATCGCGGACTGGTGAGCCAGACCGATAGCGGCCATCCGCTGTCCTTGGAAGAAAAGGCCGGGCCGGTGAACACCTCTGTCCTCAGCCCGGAACGTCCGACGGTTACGTTTCATTTAGCCGATCATAAGGCTGCCAGCTCCTTCACCCGTTTTGTGCGCGAAGGCATTCACCACATCTGGACCGGCTACGATCATCTGCTCTTCCTGCTCGCGCTGCTGTTGCCTGCCGTGCTCTGGCGGGATGCCACGGGCTGGCGGCCGCAGCCATCCTTCCGTCAGTCGCTGGGGCGGGTGCTGCAAGTGGTCACGGCGTTCACCGTGGCGCATTCGATCACGCTGGCGCTTGCCGCGTTTGACCTCGTGCGCCTGCCCTCCCGGCTGGTGGAGAGCACCATCGCCGCCAGCATCGCCGTTGCCGCCCTGGCCAACCTGCGTCGAGGCAAGACAGGTGAAACCGGCCCCGGTCTGGGACACTCAAGATGGGCGCGACTGGCCGGGCAGCCTTGGGTGATGGCTTTCGCCTTTGGGCTGATTCATGGCTTCGGCTTCGCCGGGGCCCTGAGCGAACTGGATCTGCACCGGGGCGCCCTGGCGGTTCCGCTCGTTGGCTTCAATCTCGGCGTCGAAGCCGGCCAGCTCGCCTGCGTCGCGGTGTTCCTGCCCCTGGCGTTTGCCCTCCGAGGTTCGCGTTTTTATCGTTTCGGCGCGCTGCCGGTTGCCTCGGTGGGAATCCTGCTGCTGGCTGGCGGTTGGTTCGTCGAACGTGCTTGTGATGTGAAATTCTTGCCCTTTTAAATTCTGTCTGTTTGGTTCGTCGGGTCTGAAGCCTGTCCCATGAGACGTCCCTCCTTCCTCCGGTTGAACGTGTGGTTGCTGTTGGTGCTTGCGACCGGCTGCTCCACCTCGAAATCGGCGCCTTCTTGGATGGGTGACGTCGACTCAAGCTCCCATCCGGGACTGAAACCGCTGAATGCAGTCTCGCCTACCCCGCCCCCGGAAAACTGGGACGGGGCCAGAGACATTGCCGATCTTCTTCAGGAGACGTTGCAGAAACCCACTCCAAGCTCACCCTCCGCTGGCCCTTGGCGGTAACATTGGGTTCACTTCGGCATGGTCACCGAGGTCCTGCCTGATCCTGCGTCCGACACTCCGAAATCCCCGGTGGAGTCCCGTCGGATCGTGTCCCTGGATGCCGTGCGGGGATTGGTGATGTTCACGATGATTTTTGTGAACGATCTCGCGGGTGCGCCGCATGAGATTGTGCCCTGGTGGATGCGCCATTTTAAGGGTGACGGCAACGGGATGACCTTCGTGGACCTCGTTTTCCCCGGGTTTCTTTTCATCATTGGGATGTCCGTTCCGCTCGCGTTCGGCGGGCGAATCGCGCGGGGCGAGCCCGTCTGGAAAACCCTCGCCCATATTCTCGGCCGGACGCTGGCGCTGCTGCTCATCGGCATCCTCATGGTCAATGAGACCCCCAGCACCGCCAAGCTCGGCTGGTCTGGCGACCTATGGTGCACGTTGATGTATCTCTCCGCGATCCTGGCTTTCTGTTCGTGGTCAGGAGTGCGTGACCAGGCATCGTCCCAGCCACCCAAACCGGCGCTGAAGATCATCAACCTTCTTGCCCGAACGATTGGCTTTGCTGCGCTGGCGTTTCTGGCCTTTGCGTTCCGGGGTGAGGATGGCCATCGGATCATCTCGCTCTCCCCGTTTTCCATTCACACGGAATGGTATGGGATTCTTGGCCTGAACGGCTGGGCCTATCTTGTCGCCGCGTCGGTATTCCTGATGTTCGGCCCCCGCCGGACCGCGTTGCTGGCGAGTGTGGTGCTCCTGATGTGTCTCTATCCGGCCGAGCGGCATGGTGCCTTCGACCATTTCTGGCTGAACCGTATCGTCGGCATCGGTGGAACACTCGGATCACAGGGCGCTATCGCGGTCGCCGGCCTGTTGCTGGCCTCGATTCTGGTGACGCCGGAGACGGCCTGTCCAGGAGCACGGTTCCGGTTCACGCTCCTCTTCATCGCGGGCTTTGCGGCGGCCGCCCTGCTGACGTACGGCCTCTACGGCATCAACAAAAACTCGGCCACGCCATCCTGGTGTCTCTGGGCCTGCGCCATCACTGCGACCCTCTGGCTCGGCTTCTATCTCGTGGGGGATGTCGCCCTCCGGAGCGGCCTGATCCGCCCCTTTTCGATTGCCGGGCAGAACGTGTTGCTGGCCTATCTCCTCTCGGAAGGCCTGCCTTCGACGCTCACCGTGCTGCATCTGGACGGCTGGTACGACCGGCTCGGCTCGCCGGACCTGGCCCACGCGATCGCGCGCTCCGTCGGCTGTAGCGTGGTGATCCTGCTGGCGACCAGCCTGCTGAATCGCGCGGGCTTTCGCTTAAGGCTCTAGAACGGCACCGAAAATTCGCGGCCAAAAAATCCCGCCCCAGCTGCCGACGTCACCAACGCGCGGCAGTCGGCGTCGATCATCTCAACATTCCAACATCCTGCGCGGCGCTCGCCAGCTGCTGCCAGTGACGGCTTTCTTCGCGGGTGAGGGTTGGGGGACGGCGGAGTGAAGGGGGTACGGCTCCTGGGGTGTCGTGGTCTGGTAATCGCGGACTTCCCGGTACGCCTTCACCCACACAGAGCCATGTTCGCGGCATAGAGCAGCGGGTTTTTAAGCTTCACGTGGGCTTTTCCGGTATCCGTATTTAGTCCGCAGAAATGCAATGTCTGCGGAAATCCTCAGGAAAAGTGGCGGGAGTGGCGGGGCTCGAACCCGTAACCTCTGCCGTGACAGGGCAGCGCTCTAACCAATTGAGCTACACCCCCGCTCGGGGTGGGCGCGTGTTTTACGTTGTGGAAGCGCCGAGTCAACGATTTTGTCCCGGAAAAGTAACTCCTGAACAGAGGACGGGGAGGGAGACAAGGGTGATTCGGGCCGCAGACGCCAAGGAGGTGGGGGTGGGGAACCCCGCTGAAGAAACGTACTACAGCCCGAATCGGAAGTAACGCTATGAACGAGGATAGGGGTTGTCAATGCACAGAGGCCCCGATACTTACTTTTACTGAGCAAATGCGGATGCCCCAACCGGGGCAGGAAAACCGCCACTTTGCTCGCCCGATCCGCCCCGCAGTCGTGAAACCAACGAAGCCGGGCGGGCGTCTGAAAAACGGGGGGTCGTCATCGCCGGCTGCAGACGGGTTTGGTGCCAGGGCGTTTCAGGGACGACATTTCCTGAACAACCCGGACTTGACCGCGCGGGCCGCTGTGTTTGCATGGGCGCGCGCTTATGAAGCTTCTTACCGCAATTTCCCTCGGCATCGCCCTGCTCGCTGCCTCAGGTTGCTATTCCACGCAGGAAGGCCGTTCCAAGTTTGGTGTGCCCCTGTCCAAGGACACCATCGAGAGCCGCTACGAGCGGCCGGTCGAGCAGGTGTTCGCCGCCGCCAAGGACACCCTGGCTTTCAACGGCACGCTGACGGGTGAAAACACCATCGCCAAGACCCTCGCCGCCAGCATCGACAACCGTACCGTGTGGGTGAAGGTGGACGAAGTCGAACCGCACGTGAGCCGCATCTTTGTGCAGGTCCGCAAAAGCGGCGGCGGCGCTGACATCTATCTCGCCAGCGAGCTCGATAAGCAGATTGCGCTGCGCCTGAAGTAACCGGCGCACAGGGCTTTTTTCGCGCAAGCGGCCGGATCACGCGATCCGGCCGTCTGTCTTTTCGGAGCGGCGTTGGAGCCCGGTAGGGTGGGCGTCTTCGCGAGCTGCGGCGCCTGGGTCTAAGGTGGCCCGGCTCGCGGGGACGCTCGCCCCACCGCACGCGTTTTCGGTCACCCCTACGTCCGTTACCGGGGTGAGCTGGCTCAGTCGAACATCTTCCCGGGATTCAGGATGCCCTGCGGGTCCAGGGCGCGACGCAGCTCACGCATCACGCGCATCTGGGCGGTGCCGGCAAACTTCGGCAGGAATTCTTTCTTCGCGAGGCCCACACCGTGCTCCCCCGTGATCGTGCCGCCGAGCCGGATCGCCTCGTCGAAGATTTCACGGAAGGCCGCGTGGACGCGCTCCATCTCCTCGTGGTTACGCTCGTCGGTGAGAAACGTGGGATGCAGGTTGCCGTCGCCCATGTGGCCGAAGGTGCCGATGCGGAGCCGGTATTTCTGCGCAATGCAGTCGCAGAAGCGGACCATCTGCGCCAGCTCGCTGCGCGGCACCGTCACGTCCTCGAGGATGGTCGTCGGCGCGACCCGCGCGAGCGCGCTGAAGGCGCTGCGCCGGGCGCTGGCGAGCTGGTTGGCCTCGGCCTCGTCGCGGGCCACGCGAATCTCCAGGCAGCCGTTGCGCCGGGCGATGGCTTCCATCTGCGCCGCCTCCTCGGCAACCTGCGCCGGATGGCCGTCCGTCTCAATCAGCAGCAGCGCCTCACAATCGGGCAGGCCGATCTTCGCGAAATCCTCGACGCAGCGGATCGTGGTGCGGTCCAGGAACTCCAGGGTGCAGGGAATGATCTGCGCCGCGATGATGTCGCTGACCGTCTGGGCCGCCGCGTCCATCTGGGCGTAGGTGGCGAGCATCGTCTTCTTGGCGGCCGGTTTGGGAATGAGCTTCAGCAGCACCTGGGTGATGACCCCGAGCGTGCCCTCGCTGCCGATGAAGAGGTCCTTGAGCGAATAGCCTGCGACATCCTTCACGCACTTGTTGCCCGTGAACATGACCTCGCCGTCCGGCAGCACGACCTGCAGGCCCATCACGTAGTTGCGCGTGATGCCGTACTTCAGCCCGCGCAGCCCGCCGGAATTCTCGGCCACGTTGCCGCCGATGGTGGAGATCTTCATCGAGCCAGGATCGGGCGGGTAGAACAGGCCCACGGCGGAGGCGGCCTCGGCGACGCGCAACGTGGTCACGCCGGGCTCGACCAGCATCGTCAGGTTGGCGCGGTCCACCTCGAGGATTTTGTCCATGAGCACCGTGCACAGCACGATGCAGTTGGGGGAGGGCAGGCTGCCACCGCTCAGCCCGGTGCCCGAACCGCGCGTCACGACCGCGAGGTGCTCCCGCCGCGCGATTTCCAGCACGGTGATCACGTCCACCGCCGAACGTGCCAGCACCACGCAGCCGGGCATGGCGTTCAGGGCGGCGGTGCCGTCAAACGAGTACGGGATCAGGTCTTCCGGCGCGGTGAGCAGGGGCGCGCCGGCGAGGCGTGTCCGCAATTCGGCGAGGATGTTTTCCGGCAACGGCATGGGGCTCGCAGGGTGGTGCAGAAGTGCGCCAGCGGCAAGATGCCGCGACTACCAAATCGCCAGCGTGTCCAGCACGGCTTTCGTGCGCGGCACCTCGTGCGTGCGGAACAGATCGGTCTTTCCCAGCGCGGCGAGCACCGCGAAATACGGCTCGGCGCAGCGCACCTCGTCGCCGAAGCATTCGAAGGCGTGCGGGAGTGCGTGGCAGGTCGGCCAGCCCAGCGTGCGGAGACGGAAGGTGTTCAGGAACACGCGCATCTGATGCCGGATGCGCGTCGCGGAGTCCTGGAGGTTGCGGTAGTAGAAGCCGAGGCCGGGGTCGATCCACAGCTTGCGTACGCGGTTCGCGGTGGCCAGTTCGATCTGGCGTGCGAAGTACTCGTATAGCATCGCGGCCGGGTCTGCGCCAAAATCAAAGTCGGCCACCTCACGCACATTGGCCCCTTGCACATGGCAGAGGATCACCGCTGCATCGTGGTCCGCGACCATGCGAAACATCTCGGAACTGCGGTCGGTGCCCGTGAGGTTCAGCACCTTCGCGCCGGCTTCGAGGCACGCGCGCGTCACCGCCGGGTGATAGGTCTCCACCGAGACGATATGTCCCGCGCCGGCGAGTTCCTTCACGACTGGGAGCAATTGGGAATTCTGCGCCCCCTCATCCACGCGGGCGGCGTGGGCCAGGGTGGATTCTGCGCCAATATCCAGGATCGCCGCCCCCTGCGCCGCGAGCACGTGTCCCCGTTGGATGGCCGCTGCGGCCGAAAGACAGACCGACTCGCGGTACCACGAGTCTGCCGAGAGATTGATCACGCCCATCAGCTCGGGCCGCGTGTTGCCATCGAAGCGCCGGCCGCCCAGATCAAAGGCGGCGACCCGCGCCTTCAGAGAGCCGGTGTGGGCGGCGGCGAGTTCCACGAGATATTCGAGCTGAAGCACGCGTGAAAGGTGAGGCCGGGCGGTAAAGCGTCAACGCCCGGTTCTGTCGGTGATTTTGTGAGACTTGAGAATAGGAACGCCAGCCGGTTAGGTTCCAAGGAAAGTGAAAAAGGAATCTAAAATGGTGTGGTGCGTCGGACGGTGGCAGGATACCAGCGGAGTCAGTGATGTGTTTTTCGAGATCGATCTGACCGTCGATGGTTTTCGCATACTGGCAATTGACGAATACGACGGCGAGGAACTGGTCGTTTCGAAAGTGAAGTGGGAGCGTGGGTGCCTGAGTTTTGAGACACGAACGCCCTCCAATGGATGGCACACCAAGAATAAGTTCCGGCCGGCCTCGAAGAACAAGATTATCCAGGAGCTTACCTATTGGCAGCCTTTGGAAAAAATTCCCGGAAAAGTCAGACGAGTTTCTGGCACCACGTCCCGTGGACCGGCCTCCTCAAAGTGAGCCGATTCAACCGGTAACGATGCACCGACCGCTCAGAGCTTCAGCTCCGCCAGCTTGCGCTGGAGGGCGTCGGCCATGAGGGGCTCGATGAGCGGGTCGAGGTCGCCGTCCATGACAGCGGAAAGGTTGTAGAGCGTGAGCTCGATGCGGTGGTCGGTAACGCGGTTTTGCGGGAAATTGTAGGTGCGGCTCTTCTCGCTGCGTTCGCCGGTGCCGACCTGCGACTTGCGCTCGGCGGCGTATTTGGCGTGTTCCTCGGCCATTTTGGCATCCAGCAGGCGCGAACGGAGGACCATCATCGCCTTGGCCTTGTTCTTGATCTGCGAACGCTCGTCCTGGCAGCGGACCTCTGTGCCGGTCGGCTTGTGCAGGATGCGCACGGCCGAGTCGGTGGTGTTCACGCCCTGACCGCCGTGGCCGCCGGCGCGGCAGACGTTGATCTCCAGATCGTCGGGCTTGATGACTACGTCCACTTCCTGTGCCTCGGGCATCACCGCGACGGTGACGGTGCTGGTATGGATGCGGCCCTGGGCCTCGGTGGCTGGCACGCGCTGTACCCGGTGCACACCGGATTCGTACTTGAGCCGCTTGTAAACGTCCTGGCCCGTCACACTGACGGTGACGTCCTTGTAGCCGCCGAGATCGGACACGCTGGCGTCCAGCACCTCGAACTTCCAGCCCTGCGTCTCCGAGTAGCGCTGGTACATGCGGAGCAGATCGGCGGCGAAGAGCGCGCTTTCCGCCCCGCCGGCGGCCCCGCGGATTTCGAGGATGGAATTGCGGGAGTCGGTCGGGCTGGGCGGGATGATGCCCTCGCGCAGGCGCAGGGAAAGGCGGGCTTCGACGGCTTCGAGCCGCTTGATCTCATCCGCTGCCATCACTGCCAGTTCGGAACCGGTGGGTTCGCTGACGATCAGGGACTGGTTGTCCGCCAATTCGCCGAGGATGCCGAGATAGGCATCGCCCTGGGCGACCAGGTCACGCAACCGGGAATGCTCCCGCGTAAGTTCCTGGCCCCGCATGACGTTGGCAAAGGCATCGGGCGAGCTGAGTTGGGACTCAACTTCGGCAAAGCGGTCGCGGAACCGGGTGATGAAAGGGCGGAGATCCAAGGGAAATGGTCAGAACAGGCGGTCGAGGTGTGGCCGGCGGCCCCTTGTGACGTCACGGAGGGCCGGTAAAAAAGCAAACCGCCCGCCGTCCGGGAATGACCGGATCGGCGGGCGGTATGACGACGCGAGGCTACTTCTTCTTCTTCTTGGAAGACTCGGCGTCGGCCTTGGCGGCCTGGGCGGCGGCGGTCTTGGCGGCGCGCTGTTGGAACTTGTCCACACGGCCGGCGGTGTCCACGAACTTCTGCTGGCCGGTGTAGAACGGATGCGTAAACGCGCTGATGCCCATCAGATAGAGGGGGTATTCCTGGCCGTCCTCCCACTTCGCAGTGAGACTGGTGTGGGCGCAGGACTTGGTCAGGAACATCTGCCCCGAGGCCGAGTCCCGGAAAATCGTCAATTTGTAGCTCTTCGGATGAGTGTCTGCCTTCATAAAAATGGAGGGCGGACGCTAGCAGCCGAAAGGCGCGTGACAAGTGGTATTTTAAACTGGTCGGAATGAGCCGGACCGACGGTTCCGCCATTCCGGCCGGACTCCCGGTCGTTTGGGCCACGCTCATCGGGCCAAATTCGCTTAAATCGCTTGAAGGGAATCGCGCCTTGACCCGTCGAGGCAAGGCACACCAAGAATTTCCCCATGCACATCCCCCTTTTCCGACCCCTGTCATTGCTGACTTTGGGCGTGGTCCTGACGGTGGCGGTTTCCGCCGCGCCGAAGTACCAGCTGCACTCCTTTGCCAAACAGCAGCTTACCGACCAGTTCTGGAGCGAAGGGGCGAACTTTGGCGATTTCAACCGCGACGGCAAAATGGACGTGGTCGCCGGGCCGTTCTGGTACGAGGGGCCGGACTTCAAGGTGCGCCACGAATTCATGGCCGCCGACAAGGTCTCCAAGAGCAAGAAGAACGGCCAGGACGTCACGTTCCCCGGCTTCAAGGGCGCCCTCGGCAGCGAAAACGAGTATGCGGCCAACTTCTTCGCCTTCACCTCCGACATCAATGGCGATGGCTGGACCGACATTCTGATCCTCGGCTTCCCCGGCGAGAACTCCTGGTGGTTTGAGAATCCGGGCAAGGACCTTTCCAAAGGCGGCCACTGGACCCAGCACGTCGCGCTCGACGTGACGGACAACGAGTCGCCGACCTTCACCGACATCACCGGTGACGGAAAGCCCGAGATCGTCTGCTCCTCGAAGGGCCATTACGGCTACGCCTCGCCCAATCCGAAAGATCCGACGAAACCCTTCACCTGGCACTCGATCTCGCCCGACAACAAGTACCATAAGTTCACCCACGGCATGGGGGTAGGTGACGTGAACGGCGACGGTCGCAAGGACCTGCTCGAAAAAGACGGCTGGTGGGAACAGCCCGCCTCGCTGGAGGGCGATCCGATCTGGGCCTTTCACAAGTGGCCCTTCGGCACCGGCGGTTCACAGATGCACGCCTATGACGTGAACGGTGACGGGCTGCCCGACGTGATTTGCAGCCTGGCGGCGCACGGTTACGGGCTGAGCTGGTTCGAGCAGTACCGGGAGGGCGGCGAGATCAAGTTCAAGGAGCACAACATCATGAACAAGGAGGCGAAGGAGAACCGTTACGGTGTCCATTTCTCCCAGATGCACGCGGTTGAACTCGTGGACATGGACGGGGACGGCCTCAAGGACATCGTCACAGGCAAGCGCTTCTGGGCTCACGGCCCCGAAGGCGATCCCGAGCCCAACGCGGCCCCGGTGCTCTTCTGGTTCCAGCTCAAGCGCAATGCCGACAAGACGGTCGACTGGGTGCCGCATCTGATCGACGACAACAGCGGCGTGGGCACGCAGGTCGTGGTCAAGGATTACAACCGGGACGGCAAGCCGGACATCCTCGTGGGCAACAAACACGGTGTGTACGTCTTCACCCACACCGCGAAGACGGTCAGCAAGGCGGAGTGGGAGGCGGCCCAACCCAAGCCGGTCTTCCCGTAAGCCGGGAATGGTGCGGCTTCACGCCGTCGCCCGCACGAGCAGCACCGGCACGGTCGCCTTGTGGCGCACCATCGCGATGGTGCTGCCGAAGAGCAGGTCGCCGATGAAGCGATGGCCGTGCGTGGTCATCGCGATCAGATCGCAATGCTCGGCGGCGGCGGTGCGCAGAATTTCCGTCGCGGGATCACCCATGGGCAGCGAGACCGACACGGTCAGCCCGGCCTCACGCAGTCCGGCGGCGGTCGTCTCCAGATAATCGCGGTCGGCCCGGATCTCATCGGACTCCGCGAGCTTCAGCGTGTTGAAGTTGCGCGCCACCCAGCCATCGGCGACATGCACGAGCAGCAGTTCCGAGCGCATCAGGGTCGCCAGTTGCTGGATGTGCGGGAGCAGCGAGCGGTCGGCGCGGCCGTTTTCGAGGGCGACGAGGATTTTGTGGTACATGGCTGCGGCGGGCAGGGCGTCATTTCACCCACTCGACGACCTTGTCGAAGAGGTATTTCACATTGAGCGCCACGATGATGCCGGCGGTGATCCAGGCGAGGATTTTCACCCAGAGCGGATTGACGAACTCACCCATCTTTTTGCGGCTGCTGGTGAAGATGATCAGGGGGATCACCGCGAAGGAAAGCTGCAGGCTGAGCACCACCTGGCTGAAGATGAGCAGATCGTTGGTGCCCTTTTCCCCGTAGAGCACAGTGACGACCACAGCCGGCACGATGGCCAGCAGCCGCGTGATGAGCCGGCGCAGCCAGGGGCGCAGGCGGAGGTTCAAAAAGCCCTCCATCACGATCTGGCCTGCGAGCGTGCCGGTGAGCGTCGAGTTCTGGCCGGAAGCGAGCAGCGCCACCGCGAAGAGCGTGCTCGCGAGGCCGACCCCGAGCATGGGCGAGAGGAGCTTGTGCGCGTCCTGGATCTCGGCGACGTTGTGCTCCGTGCCGTGGAAGGTGGCGGCGGCCACGATGAGGATGGCGGCATTGATGAACAGCGCGAACATCAGGGCCAGGGTCGAGTCGATGGTGGCAAACTTGATTGCCTCGCGCCGGCCTTCGGGTGTCGGCTCATACTTGCGCGTCTGCACGATGCTGGAGTGCAGGTAGAGGTTATGCGGCATCACCGTTGCCCCGAGGATGCCGATGGCGACGTACAGCATTGCCGGATTTTTGATGATCTCGAACTTCGGCACGAACCCGCCCAACACGGCAATGACGTCGGGCCGGGAAAAGATGATTTCCGCGAGGAAGCAGCTGCCGATGGTCAGGATGAGCGTGACCACCAGCGCCTCGATGTAGCGGAAGCCCCGGTTTTGCAGGTACATCACCGCCAGCACGTCGAGCGCGGTGAGGCACACGCCCCAGACCAGCGGAATTTTGAAGAGCAGGTTGAGCGCGATGGCCGAGCCGATGACCTCGGCGAGGTCGCACGCACAGATGGCGATCTCGCACATCAGCCAGAGCACGACCGTTACGGGCTTCGAATAATGGTCCCGACAAGCCTGCGCGAGGTCGCGTCCCGTAACGATGCCCAGCTTCGCGCAGAGCGACTGCAGCAGGATCGCCATCAGGTTGGAGAGGAGGATGACGCTCAGGAGCGCGTAGCCGAACTCCGAGCCACCCGCGAGGTCGGTGGCCCAGTTGCCCGGGTCCATGTAGCCCACGGCCACCAGATAGCCCGGGCCGGAGAAGGCCAGCAGCTTGCGCCAGAAGCTGAGGTTTTTCGGTACCGGGATGGTCCCATGCACCTCGGCGAGGCTCTTTTGTGCCGATTCCTGGCGCCAGGCCCCGGGCGAGGGATCGACCGCGACCGGGATGGGAGGACGGACTTTCATGAACTTCAAAACTCCACGTGGGCCCGCAGGCCGAACACGTGTACCGGACCGCGATCTCGGTTGAACGCGGGATTGGCGACAAACTCGTAGTGCGCGCTGGTGTGCAGCCAGTGCGTGATCGCGCAGTCGTAGTAGGTCTCGAAAAACTGTTCCCAGCCGTAGTTCAGCGCGCCATCGCCCGCGAGGATTCCGATGCCGCCCGCCGCGAGATAGTCCTGGTGAACCTTGGAGATGCCGTTGAATCCGCCGCCCACGGCGAAAGTATCGTCCGGCCGGCCCCAGCCGCCACCGCGCAGGCTGAAGCCGGCGGTGGCGCTTTCGTCCACATCATTGAAATGCCACGCCTCGGTGCGTCCGTCGCTCCAACCGAGCCGGCCGAACACGCCGAGATTTTTGGTCAGCGCCTGATCCCAGCTCAGGCCGGTGCCGAACTTGTAGCGGTAATCGCCGTTCGTCACGGTGGCATCTGCCGGGTAAATGCCCGTCGAGAGGGCCGAGGCTACGGCCGCTCCATAGGAACCCATGTGAGCGCGGTTCAGGTAGCCGAGCACGCGCACGGAGCCGGGCCGCTCACCCAGTGCATAGCGCCACTCGAATTCCGTGACCATCGCCCACGCTTGCAGGAAGGCGGGATCAAGCGCCATGCCGTTCGAGCGGCGCGGGGTCTGGAAGAAGCCGTAGCGCAGGGCCCAGCGGCGCTCGTTCAGCTCCACCGTCGCGCCGGTCATGTAGCCGAGCGCGTCCGCGGGGTAATCCCACGCGTTGTTGGCCATCAGCGACCAGTCGAGGAACTGCGTGCGCGGATCGTTCGCGTAGGCGTTGCCGTCGAAGAGGTCCTTCGCGCTGAGTTTGCCGACCGTGAAGGTGAGCCGTGAAACGTCGCGTTTGCCGGCGAGTTCGAACATGTCGTCCTCCACCGGTTCCTGCTCGCCGCCGAGGCCGAAGCTCTGCCGCAGAAACACCCGCGCCATGGTGATGTTGGGAAGTTTGGTGCCGAGCTTGAAGGCCTCGCCGTTGGGAAAGGCCTCCAGGCCCACCGCGTTGCCCAGGCCGAAGCCCTGCCACACCAGCGCGTCGGCAAACGCCGCCGCTCCGCTCCACAGCCGCACCCCGCCGACGAGGTCGAACGAGACCGTTTCCCGCACCGAGTTCACATCCGGCAGGCTGCGTGTTCCTTCGTACGGCGCGGTGAAGTGGGTGTTCCCCTCGGCGACCACCGTGGCCTGGGTGTGCCAGTTCCACGGCGCTTCCAGCGGCTCGGTGGCGGCAGGAGAGTTGGTCGGCTCCGCCGCGGCGGCGGTGGCACAGAAGATCATCCCGCCCACCAGCCCCGCAATCTGTTCAGTCTGACGCATGGAGGAATTGGAACCGGATCAGCAGCGGCACGCCAGCCTGAGAAAAGGGTTCAAAGCGCCAACGAAACCGGTGACCCCGGGGGCGACGTCGCCATTTACCGTAAGGGGGCAATCCGGCCGGTCCGGGGCCGAAGCATCCGTCTCCATGGCGAAAGCGAAGGCAATGACGGCGGGCGGCAACGGTCTCATCGCGGTGACGATGCGAATCCGTGAGTATTCTGTCAAATAATTTGTTTTGTGGCTAAAACATTTGTTCTTGGCTCAAATCACGGGCTTGGCGTCGGCCCGGGCCGCTGCTACCAACCGCGTGTGCCAACCGCCGCCCGACCGCGTGCCCAGGACGTGCGCCGCTCCGAGTCCACCGAGGACCATCTGGAGCGCATCCACGACCTCGTGGAGGCCAAGGGCTATGCGCGGGTCACCGATATTGCGGAGGCGCTGGGGCTGACGCGTTCGACCGTGTCGAACATGGTCCGGCGGCTGGCGGCGCGTGGCTTCGTGAACTACGAGCGCTATCGCGGATTCACGCTCACGACCGAGGGGCGGGCCGTGGCGCGGCACATCAAGGAGCGTCACCAGACGCTCACGGCGCTGCTCGGCCAATTGGGGTTGGAGGCCGACACCATCGCGGCCGAAGTCGAGGACATCGAGCACCACCTGAATCCGGCCACGCTGGCGGCCTTCGCGTCGCTGGTGGAGTTCTGGCGGCTGCATCCCGGGCAGCTGCGTGAGTTCCTGCGGTTTCACCGGCGGAGCCGGTGACATTGAACGCCGCGGAGCCGATTCGCGTCAGGGAAGTGAACAACGGCACGCTAAAAGGTTTTGACCGTCCGGATGGCGGGCATTAAACGGGGCGTGCGCGTTGGAGATTTCAAGAATTGAACCGTCATAAATGAACCTTTTGTCCGGGCTTCTCGCCACTGGTGATAGTGGCATGAAGCTCAGCTATGTCTGGGACAAGGCCACTCCCGAGGCCAAGGTCATCATCCTTGTCCTGGCGATTTTCTCCATTTTCGCGTGGGCGGTGATGTTCACCAAGGCGCAGCAGATGCGCCGGGCCAAGCGCCTGAACCACTACTTCGAGTCGGAGTACCGCGGGCAGAAGTCCGTGCTCGGCATCTACGACCGCAAGCTGCCCGTGGATGGCTGCCCGCTGTTCGCCGTCTATCAGGATGGCTGCACCGACCTGGAAGGCCGTTTGCGGAATGCGGAGGGTGGCCGCAAAACACATGTCTCCATCAAGACGATGGAGCACGTGAAGCGCTCCTTGGAGGGGGCGGTGGCCCGGGAAGCCCTGAAGCTGGAATCCGGCCTCGTCTTGTTGGCGGCCGCCGTAAGCGGTGCGCCATTCCTCGGTCTGCTGGGCACGGTGTGGGGCGTGATGGACGCCTTCGGCGGGGTCGCCATGGCGGCCCAGGCGGGCAACCGTGCCGACCTGGCCGCGATGGCACCGGGTGTGGCGGCGGCGCTGATCACCACCGTGGCCGGTTTGCTGGTGGCGATTCCGTCGATGTTCGGCTATAACTGGCTGGTTCACAACCTGCGCGTGCTGACCGTTGAGCTGGATAACTTTGCCCAGAGTCTGGCCTCCCGCCTGGAGACGGAATTCCTGAAAGAGGACGAGTAACCCATGAGCGAACCGACGCCAGCAGCGGACAATGCCGTAAAGCGCCAGGGCAGGGGCGTGCTCTGTGCCAAATGTGAGCACCTGAACCCATTGGGCATCGAGCAATGCGAGACCTGCCAGGCTCCCCTTTACGTCTCCTGCCCGAAGTGCGGGCATCGGAACCCGGCGGTGCTAGATCACTGCCTGGAATGCAAGCGGCGGCAGATCCCCATGGCCCCGCCGGAAAACCGTGAATCCGGACCGAGGGGACAAGGCATCCTTTGCGCGAAGTGCGAGCACCTGAACCCGCTGGGACTGGAAAAATGTGAGACCTGCCACGCGGCGCTCTTTGCCCCCTGCCCGCGGTGTGGGCACCTGAATCCGTGCGTGCTGGATCACTGCGAAAAATGCCATCCCCGGCAGCTGCAGCAGCCTCTGCCGGCATCCCGCGAGGACGGGCCCAAGGGACCCGGGGTGCTCTGCGTGAAATGCGAGCACCTGAACCCGCACGGGGTTGACCTGTGCGAATCCTGCGGTGCCCATCTGTTTGTCTTCTGCGCCAAGTGCGATGAGCGCAACGCCCGGGTTTATTCGCGCTGCCAGCGCTGCCAGCGCAAGCTGCATCGCACCGTGCAGGAGCGCTGGAAGGACGGCGCCGAGCCCAAGCCGGTGAACCTGCTCTATTTCGCCTTCGCACTGCTGGGCCTGCTGCTGCTGTTTGGGCTGGCCGTCTGGCTTTCCGGCGTGCGTCTGCCGCGGCTCTGGTAACCCGCCCCGACCATGCGCCGCTTCTCCTCCCGCAACCAGCTGGTGACGCTGAACGAGATCAACGTCACGCCGCTGCTCGACCTCGCGTTCGTGCTGCTGATCATCTTCATCATCACCACGCCGCTGCTGGAGCAGAGCCTCAGCCTCAAGCTGCCCAACGGCGGTGAGGCCAAACAGACCGCCAATGCCTCGGATGTCGTGACGGTCGAAGGTACGTCCAGCGGCGAGTTCCGGTTCAAAGGCCGGCGGATCGGCGGTGAACGGGAACTGGAACAGCAGCTCGTGAACGCGTATCGCGCCAACAAGAACCTGGTTGTGCGCGTCCGGGTGGAGGGCCGGGGACCGGCCCAGACGCTGGTGACGATTCTGGACATCTGCCGGCGCAACGGCATCACCCGCTTTGACCTGGCCACCGAGCCGGCGAGCCGGCACTGACCATGATTTCCACGCAGCAACGATGCCTCGCGGCTTCCGTGCTCATTCACGGCACGCTGCTTTCGTTGCTGTTGTTCACGCCGGCGTTCACCCGGGAGAAACCTTCACTGCCAGTGCTCACCATGGTGCCGACCGACATCCGGCTGACCGATGGTGACAAAATCGGCGGGGGCAATCCCAACGTCCAGCCGCCCGTAACGCCGCCCAAGGTCCAGCCGCAACCGGTTGAGCCCAAGCACACCGAACCCAAACCTGCCGAGCCTGAGCCTGAGCCCGAACCGAAGCCCAAGCCGGTAAAGGTCGCCGAGAAGGTCAATAAGCCGGTGGTCGTCGCGCCCGACCCGGTCCGCCCGAAACTGGCCAATGCGTCGCAGGATACCGATCCGGCGGTGCATACGAAGCCGGTCCGGAAACCGGTCAAGACCACTTCGGACATCCATGTCGCAGGGGCACCCAAGAAGCCGAACCCCAAGGACGACGCGGCGGAGCAAGAGGCGGCTGCGGAACAGGAGGCCGCCGCGCTGCGCCGGCGTGACCGAGCGAATCAGCTCGCCCGGCTGAACGCAGAACGGGCGGAACTGGCCAAAACCCTCGGTGGCGCCGCCCAGGCCGTGGGCAAGCAGACCTCCGCCAGCACGAGCATTGAGATGCCCGGTCCCGGCGGCCAGGCCTATGCGCCGTACGGCGCCTATCTCGGAGCCTTTTACAAGCAGTACTGGCACAAGCCTTCGGCCCTCTCGGTACGCTCGGCGTCGGTCGTGGTCGAAGTGATCATCGCCCGGGATGGCCGCCTCCTGGACTCCAAATTCGAAAAATCCGGCTACCGTGAGCTCGACGATTCGGTGATCAGTTTGATCCGCAACTATCAGAAGCTGCGTCCGCTGCCCGACGGCACTACGGATGCCCAACGCACTTTCCGCATCAAATTTACCCTCGAAGCAGATTCCAACACATGAAGTTCCCTCCGTTCCTGCAGACGCTTGCCGTCTGCGTTACCATCCTGCCGGCGTTCGCCCAGGACATTGTGGTTACCGGCCAAACCGGTAAGAAACAGCCGCCCATACCCATCACGCTCACCGGCTATGCGGGTGAGGCGGACAAGGTCCTTAAATTTGACCTCTACGTGGCCGGCTTCGAAATCGTTTCGCCGGCCCAGGCCCAGTACGAGCTCAAAGCGGGCAACGGGGCGGAGGTGCAGGGCACGCTCGTGGACACCGGCAACAAACATTCCCTCTTTGCGCGCAGCTATCCGGGCGGCACCACCCGGGCGCAGGCGCACATGCTGTCGGATGACGTGGTCAAGGCCATCACTGGCGTGCCCGGCATTGCGCGCACCAAGATCGCCTACAAGGCACAACCCGGGATGCGAAACGCCGCCGGGGAGAATGTCGGGGAGATTTTCGTCAGCGATTACGACGGGGCCAACGCCTTCCAGGCCACCGAGGACAAAACCATCGCGACCTCGCCCGCCTGGGTCCCGGGCCAGTTGGCGCTGTTTTACACTAGCTACCGGACCGGGGGACCGGCGGTTTACTCGCACAATCTGAGCACCGGTGCGCGGACCCGCGTTTTCGCCTTCAACGGCCAGAATTCCAGCGCCGCGATCTCGCCGGACGGCACCAAGGTGGCGCTGATCCTGAGCAAGTCGGGCAGCCCGGACCTCTGGGTTGCCAATCTCGACGGCTCGGGCCTGCGCCAGCTCACCCATACCCCGGAGCCGGAATCCTCCCCGTGCTGGGCGCCGGACAGCAAAACGATCTGCCTGACTTCCACCAAGGATGGACGGGCGCAGCTCTATACGATCCCGGCGAGTGGGGGCGAGCTGCGACGCCTGGCCACGGGTGGCGTGGTGAATTGCACCGAGCCGGATTGGTCACCGGATGGCACCCAGATCGCCTTTACCCGGGCCTCGGGCGAATTTACGATCTATCTCGTAGGAGCGGGCGGGGGTGACGCCAAGCCGATCACCGCCGGGGAAGACCCTTCCTGGGCTCCCAATTCGCGGACAATCGTATTTACCCGGGGTCGGGATGGCGCTCGGCGCTTGTCGCTGCTTGACGTGCCTACGCGACAGGTCAAGGATGTCGCCCGTCTTTCGGGAAGCTGTTCCCAACCCAGTTGGGCCAGATAGCCTCCCTAGCGCGCAGGATCCCTATGAATTCTTTGACCAAACTTGGTCTGTTGTCACTTGTCGCCGTTTTGGCGATCGCTCCCGGCTGCTCCAAAAAGCCCAAAAACATCACGCCCATTCCCGGGAGTGTCGGTCAGTCTACCGCACCCGTTACGGAGTTGCGTACGGGGCCAATTAATCGCCCCCCTCCCTCCACCACGGATAATGTAAACCGGTTTGGTCCGGGTAACGGGCCCGGGCGCGTTGATCAGCCTATCGATTCAACCCCGTCTGGTGGGGCCAACGGTCAGGGGACTGGTCTTCCGACGACCAACATTGGGGAAAACCGCGTTGAAGATGCCGCCACCCTCGCGGGGGACACGGTTTACTTCGACTTCGACAAGTCGGCGGTCAAAGCCTCTGAGGCGTCGAAGGTTACGACGGTGGCTGATTTCCTGAAGGCTCACGCCGAGGCCAACCTCAAGGTGGCCGGTCACGCTGACGAGCGTGGCACCGAGGAATACAACCGCGCGCTCAGCGAGCGTCGCGCCTTGGCGGTCCGTGAGCAGCTGATCAATGGTGGCATCTCCCCTGATCGTATCACGACTGAGCCCTACGGCGAGGACAAGCCCGCTGATCCGGGCCACGACGAGGCCGCTTGGGCGAAAAACCGCCGCGCCGAGTTCATCCTGCTCCTGCCGGCGAATCTCAAGTAATCGCGTCCCTTTTGGCGAGGCCCCGCCGCAAGGCGGGGCCTTTGCTTTCCATCCCACCCCCATTTATCGCGGATTCGGCTGAATGTTTTGCCCCTTTACCGGTCTGCTTCCGACACCTAGCTTCTCTTCCGGCTTTAGAATTTTATGAACACTCCGTTACTGGCTCTGATTGGTGGCAGCGAGATCATGTGGATCGCGATTGTCGTGCTCGTGTTGTTTGGCGCGAAGAAGGTTCCTGAACTCATGAAGGGCGTCGGCACCGGCATCAAGGAGTTCAAGAAGGCCTCCCGCGACGTGCAGGACGAGCTGGAACGCGCCACCTACGAGACCCCGGCCGCCCCTGTCACGCCCACGCCCGCCCCGAAGAAGCCGACCGAGACTGTCTCGCAGTCGGGCCCTTCGCAGAGTTAATCTCCCCGACCCGCTGGCATGGCCGACGAGTTGGAGGTGCTGCCACCCGAGTCTGAAAACGAGGACGAGGGTGGTGGACCGATCAAGTCTTTTCTCGAGCACCTCGAGGATCTCCGCTGGACGATCATCAAATCGGCGGCGGCCTTTGCCATTGGTTTCGTCGTCTGCCTCAGCGCCGCCCCTTGGATCATCAGCTTTCTGGAGTGGCCGCTGGATCAGGCGCTGAAGATCCGCACCAGCAGCGCACCGCGCACCGTCCTGCTGCTTGGCACCAATGTGCTTGGCAAGATGCCGAGTTTGGAAATGGCCAAACAGGCTGCCTTGCCCGGGCTGGCGACCAATGCGGACAGTTTCTATCGGCTCACGCCCCAGCTCATCGGTACCAACTGGGTGATGGGCATCGTGCCGGAGACCAATCCGCCGGTCACCGCCACGTTGCAGAATTCCGTCAAGCTCAAGAACTTCGGCCCGATCTCCGGCTTCAATATCGTGATGGACATCGCGATTTACGGGGGAATCGTGGTGGCGGCCCCCTTCATCCTTTTCTTCCTGGGCCAGTTCATCCTCCCGGCGCTGCACATTCACGAGAAGAAGTTCGTCTTCAAGGTGGCCGGCATTTCCAGCGGGCTCTTCATGCTCGGCGTGGCGTTCTGCTACTTCCTGATGCTGATCATCTGCCTCAGCACCACCGTGACCTTCTCCGAGTGGCTGGGCTTTGGTGCGGACGAGTGGCAGGCGGAGCAGTACATCAGCTTCGTCACGATCTTCATGCTGGGCATGGGCATCGCCTTCCAGCTGCCGTTGGTGCTGCTTACCCTGGTGAAGATCGGCATCCTCAATGCCGCCAAGCTGAACAAGTTCCGCATGCACTGGGTGGTGGCCGGCCTGGTCATCGCGGCCTTCATCACGCCCGATGGCAACCCCATCAACATGATGCTCCTGTTCCTGCCCCTGCATGTGCTCTACGAGATCAGCGTGATCATCGCCTGGTGGTGGGAGCGGAAGGAGCGCCGGGAGATGGCCGCCCGGGGCGAATCGTGAACAATGGTAAACTCCGTGCTTGCCTGACCGGGCGGCATGATTAGCTTTTGTCCGTCCAACATTTCCTATGCGTTTCACGAAATCACTTTTCGCCCTTGTCGGTACGGCCGCGCTGCTGACCGGCTGCGCCAGCGCCGAGAAGAAGCTCGGCCGGGGCATCAACAACATCACCGAGCCTTTCCGGATGGGGGAATTGCAGCGCTCCTACGAGCAGAGCTACCTTTACGACGGTGCGGACGTGGCCGGCACGCAGGGCGTGATCCACGGCATCAACCGCACCATCGGTCGCACGGCGGTCGGCGCGTTCGAGGTCGTCACCTTCCCGATCCCGAGCGATCCCTACTTCAAGCCCACGAATCCGGTGTATCCCGACAGCTACAAGCCCGGTCCGCTCTCGACCTCCACGCTGGAGACCGACACCTCGCTGGGCTTTGATGGCACCGGCGACATCGCCCCGATGTTCCCCGGCAGCCGTTTCCGCGTACTGGGCGACTAAGTTTTCCGGCCAGAATCAAAACGCGCCAACCCGTGGGTTGGCGCTTTTTTGTTGATGCGCATCCGGCGTTCCTCCCCCTGCAAGGTCAACTTCCTGCTGAACATCCTCGGGAAGCGGGCGGATGGTTTTCACGAGCTGGAAACCCTATTTTTCCCGGTTCCGCTGTACGACGAGATCAGCGCGGAAGCAGCTCCGGAAGGCATCAGCCTGACCTGCAGCAACCCGACCCTGCCCTGCGACGGCACGAATCTGGTCCACCGGGCCGCGGCGAAATTTCTGGAAGCGGCCGGGATTCCTTCCGGCGTGCGCCTGCACCTGGATAAACGCCTGCCGCTGGCGGCCGGCCTCGGAGCCGGCAGCGCCAATGCCGCCATCACGCTGCTGGTGCTGAACGAGCTTTTCGGTCAGCCGCTGCCCTTTGTCCGCCTGGACGCCATCGCGGCCACGCTGGGCAGCGACGTCAATTTCTTCCTCCAGCCCAACCCTGCGCTGGCGTCGGGACGTGGAGAACAGATCACCCCGCTGGAACCGTTCACCCTGCTGAACGGGTGCGCGATATTCCTGTTTCATCCCGGCTTTGGCGTGGCGACGCCGTGGGCGTTTCGGGAGCTGGCCCGGTTTCCCGAAGCCCTGAACGGCCGACCGGGCCGCGCGCAGGAAGTGGCCGAAGTGTTTCGCCGGGGCGATCTCACTGCCGCCGGGCAGGCGCTCTACAATTCGCTGGAGGCTCCCGTGTTGGAAAAATATCCGATCCTGCGGCTCTACCAGGATTTTCTGAGCGGGCGCGGTGCGTTCGGCACGCTGATGAGCGGCAGCGGTTCGACCACGTTTGCCCTGTTCCCCGATACCGCCTCGGCGCAGGCGGCGGTGAAGCCGTTCCGGACGAAGTTTGGCGAAGCAGGCTGGCTGCAAGTGGTCACGCTCTGAGCGGAATGCGGGTCTCCGCCCCGGCGTGGAGGGTGCCTGGTTCGGGCCGCGCCGGATCGGAGATCGGCGCTCCATACTGGAGCTGTGGCATTTCCATCCTTTCCTGTTTTCCTGCTTTCCAGATTCAATCCGTCGGGCGTTCACGCGCGAACTTGAATCTTGCGGTGGAACCCCTGAATCTCGCGGCCATGCCTATCCCTGCTGAGTTCAAGAACGTCACCGCTGTCGCCAAGGCCAACGTCTATTTCGAAGGCAAAGTCGTCTCCCATACCATCCTGTTTCCCGACGGTTCCAAGAAGACCCTCGGGCTGATCTATCCCGGCAAATTCCACTTTGGCACCGGCAAGGCCGAGCGCATGGAGATCGTGGCCGGTTCGTGTGTGGTGAAGCTCGATGGCCAGGACGCCCTCGTGACTTATGCGGCGGGACAGCACTTCGAGGTGGCGGCCAATTCCGGCTTCGACATCGAGGTGGCCAGCGGCATCGCCGAATACATCTGCTCCTTCCTCGACTGACCTTTCACCTCGCTCCCTGTTCCTGCCATGAACCGCCGCTCCTTCCTTCTCGCTTCTGCCGCCTTGCCACTCGTGCCCTCGCTCGTGGCGCACGCGGCGACCGCCAAGGCCTACACCTTCGGCCTGATCGCCAAGTCGCAGGGCAACGCCGTGTTCCAAGTCGCGCGGGTCGGGGCCGAGGATGCGGCCCGCGAGCTGAGCGCAAAGCACGGCCTGAAGATCAAGATCGACTGGCGCACGCCCAATGACGAGGACGCGCAGAAGCAGGCCGAGGCGCTCGAACAGCTTGTGCTCGCGGGCGTCGATGGCATCTCCATCAGCTGCAGCGACGCCAACAAGGTCACCGACGCCATCAACAAGGCCGTGAAGAACGGTGTGCCCGTCTGCACCTTCGACAGCGATGCGCCGGCCTCGAAGCGCTTTGTGACCTACGGCGTGGACGATCTCGAGTGCGGTCGCCAGGTGATGATCGAGCTGGCCAAGGTGATGGCGGAGAAGGGCGTGGTCGCGATCCTGGCCGGCAACCAGAACGCGCCGAATCTCCAGAAGCGTTCCCAAGGAGTGCGCGACGAGGCCAAGAAGTACCCCGGCATTTCCATCCGCGACACCTACTACCACCGCGAGACGCCGCAGGACGCCGCCGCGAAGATCGAGCAGGTGATGCAGGCCAATCCCGACATCACCGGCTGGGCGCTGATCGGTGGCTGGCCGCTCTTTACGGAAAATGCGCTCCACTGGGCACCCGGCGTCGTGAAGTGCGTGAGCGTGGATGCGCTCCCCGCGCAGCTCGCCTACATCCGCAGCGGCCACGTGCAGAAGCTGCTCGCGCAGCAGTGCCACGCGTGGGGCTACCGCTCGGTCGAGCTCCTGCTCGACAAGGTCCACTTCAAGAAGGAGCCGCCTGCAGTGAAAGAAATCAGCCCGCTGGTGCCGGTGGACAAGTCGAACGTCGATGCCTACGCCAAGAACTGGGAGAAGTGGCTGCCGAAGTGAGGGGTGAGGGAAAATGGCGCATCCGCAACCCAACCGTTCTCAAATAAAATGCCGGCCTCAATCGAGACCGGCATTCTTCAACTTTGTTTCTTGGTTCCTTGGTTGTTCACCACCAAGGCTCAGAACTGCTTGTCCGTCACCGCGCCTTCGCTGGCGCTGCTGACCAGGGCGGCATATTTCGCGAGCACACCCCGGCGATAGTTCGGCTTGGGCTGCTTCCACTTCCGCAGGCGGGCCTCCAGTTCCTTGGCCGGGATGGCCAGAGTGATGGCGCGCTTTTCGGCGTCGATGATGATCGGGTCGCCGTTCTTGAGTACCGCGATCGGACCGCCGTCGAACGCCTCGGGCGTGACGTGGCCGATCACGAAACCATGCGAGCCGCCGCTGAAGCGTCCGTCGGTGATGAGCGCGACCTCCTTGCCGAGGCCCTTGCCCATGATGGCGCTGGTGGGCGACAGCATCTCGCGCATGCCGGGGCCGCCCTTTGGCCCCTCACCGCGAATGATGATGACATGGCCGGCCTTCACCTTGCCACCGAGGATGCCCTGCAGCGCGTGCTCCTCGTCCTCGAACACGATGGCCTTGCCGGTGAACTTGAGGCCTTCCTTGCCGGAAATCTTGCCGACCGCGCCGCCGGGGCAGAGGTTGCCGCGGAAGACGACGAGATGGCTGGTCGCCTTGATCGGGTTGTCGAGGCTGCGGACGATGTCCTGGCCGGCCGGATACTTCGGCGCGTTCTTCAGGTTCTCGCGCATGGTCTTGCCGGTGACGGTCATCACGTCGCCGTGCATGAGGCCGGCGTCGAGCAGCATCTTCATCAGCGGCACCGTGCCGCCGATCTCGACGAGGCGGGCCATGACGTACTTGCCAGAAGGCTTGAGGTCGGCGAGCACGGGCACGCGTTTGCCGATGCGGGTCCAGTCATCGATCGTGAGCTTCACGCCCACGCTGTGGGCCATGCCGATGAGGTGCAGCACGGCGTTGGTCGAGCCGCCGAGCGCGATCACGAGCGTCATGGCATTCTCGAAGGCCTCCTTCGTCATGATGTCGCTGGGCCGGATGTTGCGCCGGATCAGGTTGAGCACCGCCGCGCCGGCGTTCTCGCAGTCGAGCGTCTTCTCCTTGGACACGGCGGCCTGGGCCGAGGAGTTCGGCAGGCTCATTCCGAGCGCCTCGATCGCGCTGGCCATGGTGTTCGCGGTGTACATGCCGCCGCACGAGCCCGGACCGGGGATGGCGACCTCGGCCACGCGCTCCACGTCCTCAGCTGAGCAGTTGCCGGCGGCGTTCTTGCCGACGGCCTCGAAGATGTTCACGAGGTCCACGTCCTTGCCGTCGAGTTCACCGGGCAGGATCGTGCCGCCGTACACGAACAGGGAGGGGCGGTTCAGGCGGCCCATCGCCATGATGCAGCCGGGCATGTTCTTGTCGCAGCCGCCGACGGCCACGAAGCCGTCAAAGCCCTGGCAGCCCACGACCGTCTCGATCGAGTCGGCGATGACCTCGCGGGACACGAGGGAATACTTCATGCCCTCGGTGCCCATCGAGATGCCGTCCGAGATCGTGATGGTGTTGAAGACGACCGCCTTGCCGCCGGCCTCGTTGATGCCCTGTGCCACGCTCACGGCGAGCTGGTCGATGTGCATGTTGCACGGGGTGACCATGCTCCAGGTCGAGGCGACGCCGACCTGCGACTTCGAGAAGTCCTGCTTGGTGAAACCTGTGGCGTAAAGCATCCCCCGGCTCGGGGCGCGCTCGATGCCATCGACGACGATGGACGAGAAGGCGCGGGCGCTGGCGGTGGTGGACGGCTTTGATTTCACTTTGGACTTGGCGGATTTGCTCATGGTGCGGCGGGAAGTGTGCGGATGCGGCGACGCACGCAAAGGGGAAAGTGCGCGGGCAATCGGAACGGCACTTCCACCTCTGCCTTCTGGTTTGCGGGATCAGGGCTGCGGATTGCCCCACACCGCACCGCCCAATACGGCCCTTGGCGCAAACTGGCCGAGCTGGCCATCGCTGGATCGACCCCAAGCCCAGAGAGTACCGTCTTCGCGAATCCCGACCGAGTGATATTCTCCGCCTGAAATGGCCTTCCAGCCTGCCTCTGTGCCGACCTGAGTCGGAGTCGTGATGTCGCTGGCCTTGCTGCCAATCCCTGTCTGGCCATCGATGTTCAGTCCCCAGGCCCAAAGCGTCCCGTCGGTGCGTATCGCCAATGAATGGGCTTCACCCATGGCAATGGTGGCCCAGTCGGTATCCGTTCCGACACGAACGGGACGCGAACGGGAAATGACTGTGCCATCACCCAGCTGTCCGCCGGAATTATTTCCCCAAGCCCACAGCGACCCGTCCGCCCGGATCGCCATCGTGGATGAGCCATCCAAGGCAACAGTTTTCCAAGTGTCATTGGTTGCAATGTGGACGGGACGGAACTGGGTTTGCAACGAACCGTCGCCCACAGCTCCTGGTCCCGTAGACGATCCTTCGCCATTGAAGCCCCAGCCCCAGAGGCTGCCGTCGGATTGGCGCGCCATGGCATGGGCGCCGCCAATCTGGACATCAATCCAATTTAGATTGGTACCGATTTTAACCGGGGCCAGCCGGTTTTGCCTCGACCCGTCGCCTATTCCGAAATCACCGGAGCCCCAGGCCCAAAGCGATCCGTCCGGTTGTAGCGCCATGGTCCGAAGACCGCCGGCAGTCAGGGCTGACCAGGTGACTTGCGGCTGAATGGCGATCGGGATGTTGGTGGCTCGTATGGTTCCATTTCCGAGCTGGTCATAGGAATTGGCCCCCCAAGCCCACAATGAACCGTCGCTCTGAAGCGCGGCGGTATGGTAGTCTCCGGCCGAAACCTGCTTCCAATTGGCATTCGTTCCCACGCGTTGGGGCGAGAACCATTGCTTGATTATTGGGCTCGTGGGACCGGCCAGACCCAGCTGGCCGTGATCGTTCAGACCCCACGCCCACAGTGATCCGTCGGTCTGCAATGCCACCGTGTGATATTCGCCCGTGGTCACGGCGGTCCAGTTGGTGCCTTCGCCGACGCGTTGCGGCACTCGAAATGAATTCGTGCCTCCATAGCCCAATTGTCCTGCTGCGTTGTCTCCCCAACTGACCAGTACCCCATTGGTGCGCAAGGCCAACGAGTATCCGCGCCCAGCTGCGACGGCGCTGCAGCCAGTCAGCTCACTTTGGACCAAAGACCTGTCCGTGGCGAGGAGCCCGACCCCCAACTCGCCGTAGACGTTGTCAGTCCCCTGGGCCCATACGGAGCTGTCATTTCGGCAGGCCAGAAAATGTGTTCCCGAACCACTGATGGAGCGCCAACCCCGGAGGCTTCCGATCCGGATGGCCTGCGAAGCGGGAACTGCAAATCCGCTGCCCCATTTCCACAGCGAGCCATCGCGACGGATTCCCCAGCTCATGGGCTGAAATTGGAATCCGGTGGTAATGGCGCGCCAGTCGCTGTCATGCCCGATCCGACCCCCTTCGGCGGGGTTTCCACCAGAGCCTGCTCCCCATCCCCACAGGGTTCCGTCCGCTTTCAGGGCGATCGTGAGGTCAGCGGCTGCCACCGCGATCCAATTCGTGCTGGCATCCATCATTGAGGGTGCTGGTGTAAACGCCAAGTCGGGCGCGTCCAACGAGCTGGTGCTGTTGCTGGCACCCCAACCCCAAAGGGTGCCGTCGTTGCGAATCGCCAGGGTCTGCCGGTAGCCTGCAGCCACCGCTTTCCAGGTCGCAAACGTGGCGACTGGCACCAGAACCAGCGAGTTGTTCGTCGTGCCGTCGCCCAATTGCCCTTCGACGTTACGACCACACCCCCACAGGGTGCCATCGCGCCGCAGGGCCATCAGGTGGGTGTAGCCGGTTGAAACCGCAATCCAGTCCGAGTTTGTGCCTGCCTGTCGCGGCTCGTTCTGGCTGAGCAGACTGCCATTTCCCAGTGCGCCAAAATAATTGGTACCCCACGTCCAGAGGGTGCCGTCCGCCCGGATGGCCGCGCTCAACGAATTTCCTCCGGCCAGCCTCAGCAGCGGCATCGAGACATTCTCGTCCGGCTCGGCCTGCTGGGGGTCCGTGTTTCCCAGATATTCTGAAAAATTGGTCCGTCCGTCGCCGTCCGAATCTTCGAGCGCGTCCGCAGGATTCAAGGGCGACAGGGCAGGGCGATGATTCAGCTCATAGACATCCGGCAGTCCATCCTCGTCCGTGTCCAAGGAAGCGGACACGGCGATTTCCTCGATGCGGTAAAACCCGGCAGCCGTTATCGGGTCCGTGTCCTGCAGTCCGCTCGTCAAACCGCCAGAAGGCTGAATGTCGATGGGGGTGTAAATCGTGTCAGGCTGCGCGCTGCGCAGCAGCCGGTAATAGTGGTCCCCATCCGACGCCACGCGAACCTGAAAGTGTCCGTCGGGTTGGAATCGGGCCTCCGTGATCTGAAGATCCTGGGCCGCGAGCTTGCCCGTGAGCAAAACGGCCATGGCCGATTTTGCCAACAGACCTCCTAGAAATTGAAACGGGCTTTGGGAGGAGAACACCTTATGCATATCCTGACCCGAGTGTGCCGGAGGAAGGTTCCGGGCAAAGGTCAAAGTGGAATGTCAGGCGCTATTTTAGAGGTATGAGACTTTGACGGGGGACAACCGTCAATCCGGTGCCCCGCGGTGCTTCATTCTCCGGCGGCGGGCCGCTTCAGCGTGAACGTTCCGTTGTCGAAGCGGCTTTCGTAGGTGGAGAAGAAGTTCGTCGCGTTGGCCTGGCCGCGCGTGGTGATGAGGAAACCGAGGATGCGCTTGCGTCCGACGAAAGTGAATTCATCGCCGGTACGCTGACCGATGAGCTTTGACCGGAAACTGCCGCTGTGGCTGCCCCAGACGGCGTGAAAACGTGCGGCGTAGGTCGTGGCGTCCACCTGCGTGACCACCGCCCGGAGCGCGCCGCTGTGGGCGTTATTGGTGTTCTGCCAGGTGCCCGTCCAGGCACCGGTGAGGTTGTCCTTGGGCGTTGGCTGCAGGCGGGTCGCCTTCCATTCCTTTTCAAAGGAGGTGCAGCCGGTCGCCAGCAGGGCGACCGTCCAGGCATAGAGGGTGGACCAACGGATTTTTTTCATACGCCAGTAAACTCGACGGTCATTGCGGTGGGCGGATTCGGCAGTTCGGCGATGAACACATCATGTTCCGCGTCGAAGGAGCCGGAAAAGAGCTGGCCGTTCACCCGCAGCCGGGCGGGAGAACGGGCCTGCCAGATGACGAGCCGCCAAGTCTTCACCTCGCTGCAGAAGGAACCGCTTTCGGCAGAGAACTGCAACGTGAGCTTGCGCCGGTTGGTTGAGGAAGTGATCCGTCGCTGACAGCTGTCGCCCTGCTCATAGGCCTGGGTCAGGCCGTCGTCCTCGTACCAGTCCAACTCGCCGCGCCCGCCGGGCCACAGATGCAGGGCGACGGTTTCGGTCGGTTGTTCGACGACGTACTGCTGGACATCCACCATCGGCAGAATGGCTCCGGCGCGTACGAAAAGCGGAATGGTGTCCGTCGGGGCGTCGGCGAGGACATGGTCACCGCCCTGGAATTTCTCGCCCGTCCAGAAATCAAACCAGGTGTCATTCGGCAGATAGACGCTCCGGGCGACCGCGCCCTGCCGGAGGATGGGTGCCACCAGCAGGTCGTGACCGAGCAGGAACTGGTCGCTGCAGGCCACGGCCACCGGGTCGTTCTGATAGTGCCACAGCAACGGACGCATGATCGGCGCGCCGGTCGCGCGGGCCTCGGCAAAGAGCGAGTAAAGGTGCGGCAGCAACTGGTAGCGCAGCCCGAGATAGCGGCGGCAGACATCCTCCACTGCCGGACCGAACGCCCACGGTTCCTGGGCAACGGTGCCGATGTTGGTGTGGTTGCGGAAAAAGGGCGTGAAAGCGGCGAACTGGAACCAGCGGACGAACAGCTCGGGCGTCGTGTTTTCAAGAAAACCGCCGACATCACTTCCGCAGAAGGGCACACCGCTCAGCGAGAGGTTGAGGAGCATCTGAACGGCGTCGTTCAGATGGTCCCAGGTGGAGGAGTTGTCGCCGGTCCACACCAGCGCGTGTCGCTGAATGCCCGCGTAACCCGCGCGCGTGACGACGAACGGACGCTGCTCGGGCGCGTGCTTCAGCGCGCCGTCGCGTGAGGCCCGGGCCATTTCCATCCCGTAGAGGTTGTGCACCTCGGAGTGTCGGCGCGGGCCATGGTCGGTGTGATGCAAGGCGTCGGGGGCGACGGTTTTGTCCGGCCGGGAAAAGTTCGCCGGCTCGTTCATGTCGTTCCAGATGCCGGCCACGCCGGAGTCGAGCAGCGCCTTCTGCTCATCGCCCCACCAGGCGCGGGCATGGGCGTTGAGAAAGTCGGGAAACCGCGAAATGCCAGGCCAGACTTCGCCGAGAAAATCGTGCTGGCCGTCGGCCGACTTCACGAACGCATCGGCCTTCAAACCGCGTTTCAAGACACCAAAGGTGGGCTCATCTTTCACCCCGGGGTCCACGATGGTCACAACCTTAAAACCCTGCCGCGCGAGCTTCGCCATCATTTTGGAGGGTTGGGGGAAGGTCTTGCCGAAAGTGAACACGCGGTACGCATCCATATGGTGGATATCCAGATAGAGGACGTCACAGGGAAGTTCGCGCCGGCGAAATTCGCGCGCGATCTCTTCAACCCTTTCTCGCGTCTCGTAGCTGTAGCGGCACTGGTGGTAGCCAAGGCCCCATTGCGGGGGTAACGGCATGTGGCCCGTCAGGTCCGCGTAGCGGGCCACGACCTCGGCAACCGTCGGCCCGAGGAAGAGGTAGAGATCGAGTTCGGTGGTGGCGGCGGACATTTGCCACTCGTCCAGCCGGGTCTGGCCCAGATTCCAGGTTTGCCGCGCCGGACTGTCCCAGAAAAATCCCGCCGCACGCCCATCGCGCAATGAAACTGCGAACGGGATGGAAACGTACAGCGACTTGAGGGCGGGGTGGATCGCCGGGGCATGCCCCAGCACATCGATGTTCCAGAACTCGCGGATGAGTCCGCGACGGTTGAACTGGCCGGTGGTTTCACCCAGGCCGAAAAGCGATTCGCCGTCGGCCAGGTCCAACGTGAGGCGCGACTGTTCTCCCGCGAATCCAGTCGCACCGCCTTGCGCGGAGAACACCAGCAGGCCGTGCCGGTCGCGCAGTTCCCAGGCTCCGGTGGCGAGCTGAAAAGTGAGCCTGCCGGCTTCGGTCGTGAGGGAGGCGGTGGTCTTGTCCGCGGCGACCTGCGTCGGCACGGCGGGCCAATCGGCTTTGTCCACGGCCCATGACGGGGTGTTGGGCAATGACCGACCCCGGGCAATCCGCAACCGCAGCAGGTCCGGCGTCAGTGCGGTGATCTCCACCACCGCCTGGCTGGCGGTGAGCCGTAACGCGGGCCCCGCTTGCGGGATGACGCGGAGCTGCCGTAGCGGCGAAAAGTTCGGTACGGCGGCTTTCTTCATTCGGTTGGCGCAGGCTAACCGCACCGTGCCGCAGGGAGAAGACTAAGGGCGTCCGGTAAATCACTGACCGGCTGCATGGGCATCCGCCTCCTTGGCCCAACGACCGGCGATGATGCCGCAGATGAGCAGTTGGAGCGGGTGATACACCATGATCGGCAGCAGGATCAGGCTTAGGCCGGGGGTGGCACCGAAGATGAGCTGCGCCATGGGGACGCCTGAGGCCAGGGTCTTCTTGGAGCCGCAGAAGACGGCGGCGGCACGGTCGGCGGGGGTGAAGCCCAGCGCGTTGCAGGCCCACGTCGTGGTGTAGAGCACGAGGTAGAAGAGCGCCGTCGAACCGATCAGGGTGGCCACGACCGGTTCCACGCCGTGCTGCGACCAGACGTGTGTTTTCATCGAGTCGCAGAAGGAGGTGTAAACGAGAATGAGGATGGTGACCCTGTCCACTACCGCGAGGCGCTTCTTATGCTGGTGGGCCCATCCGCCCAGCCACGGGCGGGCGAGCTGGCCAATCGCCAGCGGCAGCACCAGCCACAGGAGCAGGTCGAGGATGACCTTGCCGAGCGGCATGTGCTGTCCCCCCTGCTTCAGCACCAGTCCGATCCAGAGCGGAGTGAGGAAGATTCCCAGCAAACTGGAAAGCGTGGCGTTGAAGACTGCGGCCGGGACGTTGCCACGGGCGGCCGCGGTCATGGCCACAGAAGACGAGACTGTGGAGGGCAGGGCGCAGAGATAGAAGAAACCCAGCCGGAGATCCTTCGGGAAATGCTCGCCCAAGGCCCAGAGCGTCAGCAGGCCGATCAGCGGGAAGAGCAGGAAGGTGGAGGCCTGCACCAGCAAATGCAGCCGCCATTGCAGGGTGCCGGCCTTTAGCGCGGCGAAGGAGAGTCCGAGCCCGTTGAGGAAAAACACCAGGGCGCCGCCGGCTTTCGTCAGCAAGTCCGGATGCAGAAAACCGTCCTTGGCTCCGGGGTCGGGCCACAGCCACGCCAGGAAGATGGCGACGACCATGCCCTTCATGAACCAGTCAAATTTGAACTTCATGGATCAGCAGGAACCCGGCACGGGAAGCAGCCCCGGCGAGTGGCGTGGGTCAGGCGCACCGGCGAAATCCGCACGGCGCGGTCATCGTTGGCGAGGCGGTCGTGGTTGTCCACGCGGAAGCCTTCATGGAACGCCCCCGGGAGGAGCAAGCTGCAAGCTGCCCCTCGACTTCGGGACGATTCGGTCCTATCAATCCGCGCCGTTTTTCTATGTCTGAGTCCGTGACCAACCTGCCCGCCGAACCTGCCGCCACGAGCGATTTCATCCGCGACATTGTCGCCGCCGATCTCGCCAGCGGGAAGCACACGCACATCCACACCCGTTTTCCGCCCGAGCCGAACGGCTATCTGCACATCGGCCATGCGAAGTCGATCTGCCTGAATTTCGGCATCGCCCGGCAGTTTGGCGGCACCTGCAACCTGCGGATGGACGACACCAACCCGACCAAGGAGGACATCGAATACGTCGAATCCATCCAGGCGGATGTGCACTGGCTCATCGGCGGCTGGGCGGACGACCGGCTCGGGCTGAAGCCCAAGGGCAAGACGCCGGACATCCTGACCGTGAAGGGGCAGGCGGATTTTCAGCTTCCGGCGGTAACGGCGGGTGCGCGGGACGGGTTGGAGCCGTTCTATGCGTCGGATTACTTCGACCAGATCTACGACTACGCGGTTCAGCTGATCCGCGCGGGCCATGCGTTTGTCTGTGACCTGTCGCTGGAGGACATGGAGAAGTTCCGGGGCACGCCGGATCGTCCCGGCACGAACAGCCCGTTCCGTGAACGTTCCGTGGCGGAAAACCTCGACCTGTTCGCGCGGATGAAGGCCGGCGAGTTCCCGGATGGCGCACGCACGCTGCGGTCGAAGATCGACATGGCGTCGCCAAACATCTGGCTGCGCGATCCCGTGATCTACCGCATCCGGCACGTGGAGCACCATCATACCGGTGGGAAGTGGTGCCTGTACCCGATGTACGACTTCGCGCACTGCCTGAGCGACTACATCGAGGGCATCACACACAGCATCTGCACCCTTGAGTTCGAGGTCCACCGGCCGTTGTACGACTGGATCCTCAATTCGCTGGGCCTGCCACGTTCGCTGCCGCGCCAGATCGAATTTGCCCGGCTGAACCTCGGCTACACCGTGATGAGCAAGCGCAAGCTCATGCAGCTGGTGGAGGAAAAGCTCGTCACCGGCTGGGATGACCCGCGGCTGCCCACCATTTCCGGCCTGCGTCGGCGGGGCGTGCCGGCGAGCGCGTTGCGGACCTTTGCGGCCACCATCGGGGTGACGAAGTTCAACGCGCTCACCGACGTAGCTGTGCTCGAGCACGCGATCCGGACCGAGCTGAACGCGACGTCACAGCGGCGGTTGGCCGTGCTGCGTCCGCTCAAGGTCGTCCTGACCAACCTCGCCGCCGGCGAGGTGATTGAGTTCGAGGCGGTGAACAATCCGGAAGACCCGGCGGCGGGCACGCGAAAGATCCCGTTCACGCGCGAGCTGTACATTGAGCAGGAAGATTTCATGGAAGTGGCCCCGCCGAAGTATTTCCGGCTGCGTCCCGGTGGCGACGTGCGGCTGAAGTACGCCTGCATCATCCATTGCGACGAGATCGTGAAGGACGCGACGGGCCAGGTGGTCGAGGTGCGCTGCACGGCCGATCTGGAATCACGCGCCGGCGGCGTCAACGCGGCCCGCAAGGTGAAGGGCACGATTCACTGGGTCAGCGCCGCACAGTCAGTGGCGGCCGAGGTCCGGCTGTACGACCGGCTGTTCACGGAGGAGGAGCCGGAGCAGGGCGGGCGCGATTTCAAGAGCGTCCTGAACGCCCATTCGCTGGAGGTGGTGCAGGCCCGGCTGGAGCCATCGCTGGCCGATGCCCCGGCGGAGACGCGCTACCAGTTTGAGCGTCTGGGATACTTCTGGCCCGACCCGAAGGATTCGCAGCCTGGCCGGCCGGTTTTTGCCCGCACGATCACGCTCAAGGACACCTGGGTGAAAGTCGCGGGCAAGGCCTGAGCGGACGGCGTCGGCGTCCGACCCTACTCCGCCGTGACGGCAATGATCAGCGGAGCGGGTGCCAGGTCCGCCGTCTTCAGATCAATGGTGCTGATCGGAACATCGGGGCGGGGGTTGTCCCGGGTCATCTTCATCATGCGGACGCGACCGTTCCCCGATTCGGAACCGGGAGTCGTGCCTACCCATACCACCATGCTGTCCGTTTTCGCACGATGGCTTCGCGGATTGTACTGGATGTTGTCGAGCTCCTTTTGTGCCCCCCAAGGAAAGTCGGCCTGCTGTCCGTCCGCGTAATGGATCACGCAGTGTCCCACCGCCTGCCTGCGGGGGAATGAGCTGAAGAGGGAATCCACGCCGCCCAGAAAGTGCAGTCGCCTCGCTGAGCGATTGACCTCAATGCCATCCGCGGATGGCGGCAGATTGGTCAGATACTTGGCCATTTCCACGCCCCGCAACTGGATGATCCCGCGAACATCAAACAGGGTGCCACCAAACTCCTGCACCCCTTGGGGCAGGGAGGCAAAGGACTTGTCCAAGGGACTGTCACTGGACCATGACCGTGCATCCAGTCTCAGATTGTAGAAATGACTCAGATCCAACAGGTTGGATGGAGTGTTACTGATGCGCAGGGGATACGGATGAGTCACCGGCAGCGGGGTGGGCAACGCCGGCGACATTTGGATGGGAGCCACCACGGCATGGTCAGCCAAATCGGCCGATGGTGTCAGAAGTTTCGGTTCAGGGAGGGACAGGTGGAAGGCGGCGATTTCCGAGCGGATTTCCTCGAGATCCCAAAGTTCGATCTGGTCGGCACCCGTGGCGGCGGCCACAAACCGCTGGTTGGGGCTGAACGTCAGGCTGGCCAGGGTCGTCGGCTGCGGGGAGGTCAGCGTGACCAGATGGTCCCAAGTGCCGGTGCGGAGCAGTTCGACCTTGCCGCGGGCGATGACTACCGCCGCGACCTTACCATCCGGAGACCAGGCGGCGGCGGCGGGGGTATGATAGATGTTCCCGCCCGCAGCCACCTCATGTTTCAACGCTCCCCCGGGTAATTCCCTGAAGCAATGCTCATCCAACGAGCTGGCCAGCAACCATTTCCCATCCGCGTTGAACGTGGTGATCGCGTCACTGAGATGGAATGTGATGGGGTCCACGGTGTTGGAGAAGCTGCGCACGCAAACCAGATTGGTGCCAAGGTCCCGGGTGGCGGTCCAGCGGGCCTCATTGCTTACGGCGGCCACAAGGGCGGCGGGCGCGGGCACGCGTTGTATTTCGTCCCCCGTGTTGGCATCCAGCAGCATGACGGGTCCGCCACCGGTGCATAGCGCCAGAATGGAGCCATCCGGAGAAAGCGTGCCCGGCTCCAGCCAGACGGTTCCGGGAATGCTTTTGCGCTGGCGCTCTGCCAGCCTCATCACTCCGTTGCCGACCACCACATCGAACCAGTAGATCTGGTCACGGTCATGCGCGAGGACGGAGTTTCCGCCCCTTAAAAACCAGGCGCCGGTCAGGGCAAAGGCCGGGTGGAAAAGAATTCTTTGCCCGGTGGTGGTATCGTAAACATGCAGGCCGGCCTGCTTGGTCACCAGCAGCCAGCGTCCGCTGGGGCTGAAGCTCAGGCACCGCGTTTTTTGGCTGCCCTCATCCACGCAGTTGAGGCGCCGGAAGCCCTTGGACGGCAATACCGGCGTCCACCCCCATCGCTCCTCGTTCCCGAAATGAAGCCGGTGGTTGTCGCTGCTGTTTTGGTAGGCCTGATACCGCTCGCTGATCAGGAGCCGCTCCCCGCTGAACGGATCCCAGCAGGCGGTATGGCCATCCCGGCTGGTGGAAAGCAATCGTTGACCGTCTTCGCTGAAGAACAGGCGGATGACGCTGTCCCGGTGGTCCTTCAGCACGATTGTCTTCTCGTTGCGAAGATTCCAGATCCGGATATCCCCGAAGTAATCGCCCGCCACGACCAGGTCCCCATTCCACGCGATCGTGATGATGCCTGCAGTATGGCTGAGGCGGGAAACGACCTTGCCCTGGCGACGGTCCCAAAATTCCACGTTACGCCCCGCGATCCGGGCCAGCAACGGCACCGATGGGTCCGGATCGAAGACGACCTCATCCTCCATGTTGCTGGGCAGCGGCGGTTCTTCAAGCCGGCGACCATCCGAGACGTCCACCAAGGCTGGGCGTCGCTGGCCATCGGCCACCAGCAGCAGGTGTCCATCCGGGGAGAAAGGACCGGCGCGCAAGCCCGGGAGCACCGCGTTCAGGCGTTTCTCCCTGAGGTTCAGGATTTCGAGGAACCCGTTGGTGCTGTCCTTGTCATGGACCACGGCCGCGTTGCTTCCGTCGGGAGACATGAAAATCTCGTCGGCATCAAGGGGGCGATACGGGTGCCAGCGCCACAGTTCCTGATCGCTCTCGGTGCTGCGTAACGTGAGTGTCGCGTTGGTCTCCGCCATCAGATAGCGCGAAAAATCCGGGGTGAAGCAAACCGGCAGGCTCCGCCCGGCCCGCGGGTGCGTGACCGCCAGCGATGAGTAGTCAAACAGGGCGAACTGGGCCACTGCCTCGTCGAGCAGGCGGCCGGGGGAGCGGATCGAGGTCGCCTCAGCCAGCGAGCGCAGGCCGTCCTCCTTGTGTCCGACCACATCGCTCAGCCGCTGCGCCTCGGCCTGGGCCAGGCGCGCTTCCTGAAGTTTGTTTTGCGCCTGTTCATTGGCGTTCTCGGCCCGGGTGGCCGCCTTCGCCAGCCGGGCGGCCACCCAGGGGGCCCCGATCGCCAGCGTCAGCAGCAGCACCACCACCACGGCGGTCAGTGCGGCCACGACCGGGCGTCGCCGGGCCCAGCGCCAGGCCCGTTCGGCGGGGTTCACGGGCCGGGCCAGAATGGGCTCGCCCTTCAGGTAGCGCTCCAGATCTTCGGCCAGGGCCAGAGCGGAGGCATAGCGGCGCTCCGGCTCCTTCTGCAGGCATTTCAGGCAGATGGTCTCGAGGTCGCGGGCGATTTCCGGGCGGAGGGAGCGCAACGACGCCGGCTCCTTGTCGCGCACGAGCATCACCGTTTCCACCGGGGTCGGCGCCTCAAAGGGGGGGCGGCCGCTCAGCAGGTCGTAGAGGATGGCCCCGAGCGAATAGATGTCGGCAGCCACCGTAAGCAGGCGCGGGTCATCGGCCTGCTCCGGAGGCATGTAGGCCGGTGTGCCAAACACCGCCCCGGTCTGCGTCAGCCGGCTTTCCACGCCCAGGCGCCGCGCCAGTCCGAAATCCATGACCTGCGGCTCCCCTTGGGCGTCCACAAGGATATTGGCCGGCTTCAGATCACGGTGCAAAACGCCACGCTGATGTGCGTAATGGATCGCCTTGGCCACCTTGGCCATCAGCCGGGCGCTTTCCACGGGGTTGCGCGCCCCTTCACGGGCGCGTTCAGCCAGGCTGCGGCCGTCGATCAGCTTCATGCTGAAGAAGTGGCGGCCGTCGAACTGGCCGACCTCATAGATCGGCACGATGTTCGGATGATCCAGGTTGGCCGCCGCCTCGGCTTCCGCCCGGAAGCGCTTCACCTCATCCTCACCGGCGAACTGGCCGGCCAGGATCAGTTTCAAGGCCACCGTGCGGTTCAGGCTGATCTGCCGGGCGCGATAGACCACCCCCATGCCGCCGCGGGCGATTTCCGCCTGCACTTCGTAGTCGCCGAAGGCGTGCAGCACCGGAGCGGCGTAGTTGGAGTAGCCAAAACGGCCCGAAGCCGGCCCTTCCGCCGCGTGGTGCCGGGGGCGGACCAGCGAATGCCGCACCAGGCAAGCCGGGCACAGCCCTTCCAGCAGGAGGGCGTGGCGTGGCAGACCACATTCTGGGCAGGCGGCAAGGTTGGACATTCGGCTCAGTCGAATAGCTCCCCGAACTCCGCATCAAGTTCAGTCGGAGTGGAGACTGTCTGGGACACTTCTTCCAGCGCGAGCTTTTGAAAACGTTCCCGGAACGGGATCAGTCCGTCATCGGACGTTTTGCCCCCGTCGTTCAGCGTCAGGCGGCGGGCGAGTCCAGGTTTTAGCGCCTCAAATTCGTCCAACCGGCCGTTGGCGGCAGATTCGCGGCGCAACGCCGCCAAGGCCAGATCCAGCACCACCAGGGCCCAACGGCGGCGAAAAACGTCCCCGGGCACGCTGATGCCGGCGGACACTACCCCCATCCGGGCTTCAGCATCGGGGGGAACCAGCCCCGGCTGCGACTGGTCCAGGGTGGAATCATACGCCGCCCCGCGGGCGGTCTGGTCGGCGAGAAAACCGTTGAGAGCCTCGAACATGCCCATGCGCAGTCGCAGGTAGGCCTGCTTGGGACGGCCAAATTCGTTGCCGTGGGAAAATTCGCGCAGGAAATGTCGGGTAAGCAGGCTGGCATCGGGGGCCGCAACCCCGTCATCGCGCAGCAAGGCGTAAGGCGGCCACCAGAATTTGCGGCATAAGGCCTCCAATACGGACGAGGAAACCGTCCGCGCTTCCGCCTTGTTACCGGGCAGGCCTGCTGGCATGGGGCCAGTGTATGGCGGGACGATGACAAAAGTCCAACCGGCTAAGCTGCCGACCGGAACTGCTCCAGGTCCGGGTCAATCTGGGCCTCCCGGCGCTCCACCAGCTTGCGCAGCTTGCGGAGGGCGGAGGCTTCAATCTGCCGGATGCGTTCACGGGTCACCCCAAAGGTCTCGCCAATTTCTTCCAGCGTCTTTTCGGGGCCGCCGTCGAGGCCGAACCGGCGGTTGATCACGGCCAGGGCGCGCTCATCCAGCCGGCGCACGAGTTCGCGGAGCATCTCGTGCCGGTTGTGGTCGGCCAGGTCCTCATAGGCGGTGCCGGCGTTTTCGTCCTTCACGATGTCCGCAAAACGCGTGTCATCCTCATCACCCAGCGGGGCATCCAGCGAAACCGGGCGATGGCTGGCGCAGAGCAGTTCGGTGACGCGCTCGCGGGTCAGCTGCATCTCGCTGGCGATCTCGGCCTCGGTCGGTTCGCGACCGATCTCCTCCTGCAGGCGCATGGAAGTGCGGCGGATACGGGCGACGAGATCCACCAGATGAACCGGCAGCCGGATTGTCCGGGCCTGGTCGCCCATGGCGCGTTTGATGCTTTGTTTGATCCACCAAGAAGCGTAAGTGGACAGCTTGGCACCCTTGGCCGGATCAAAGCGGTCCACAGCCCGCATCAGGCCCATGTTCCCCTCATTGATCATGTCCAGCAACGGCAGGCCAAGGCCCTCGTAATCACGGGCTATCTTCACGACCAGCCGCAGGTTGGCCTTGATCATGTGCTCGCGCGCTTCGTCGTCACCCTGATGGATCCGGCCGGCCAGGGCGGTTTCCTCCTCCAAGGTCAGCAGCGGTGTCTCGCTGATCTCCCGGAGATAGAGCCGCAGGCTGAGGTCCAGGTCGCCGCTGGCGGAATCGGAGGTCAGGCGCGGATTGCGCGGACGCGGCTGGCTTTCCGCCGCCGGCTTGACGGCCAGGGCAGGGCGGATTTCCCCCGGGCAACGGGTTCCATGATCGGCGGCTGGCTTGCCCTCGCCCGGTTGCCGGAGCATGGGCCGGCGGCGCTGGAAAGCTGAAGTCTTCGGTCCGCGTTTTTGTTTTACGAATGTAATCATAACGGGGCAAGTTTCAGATGCGAAGAGTTTAGCAAGTGCCTGGCCAACTTTTATGGGCTCCGCGCCACGGTGCTTTGGACAACGGCGACCGGAAACGGCTCAAAGAAACTCCGAACCGGCCTCCCGGCCTGCTGGGTTCGTCCAGCAGGACCGGGGCCAAGGCAGCCAGAGGCGTGCCGTTCTCACGGATGACAGGCAAGTTTATCGGCGTAAACTTACGGACGTGACCGTCCGCAAGGCCGCCCTTAGCGGGGCAGCACCAGCAGGTCCTGGGGACGCAGGGAGACCTGCAGGGATGTGCCGACGGGCAGCAGCCGCTCCGGGTTCGGAGTGAAGGCCTTGAGGGAGACACCGGCCGCCGTGCTCAACAGGTATTCCTCGATCTCGCCCAGGTAGTTGACCTGTTCCAGCCGGCAGCCAAAGCCGTTTACCGGCGAGGCTTCCAGCCGCAGTGCCTCCGGGCGGAAGCCCAGCCAGACCGGCGTACCGGGGGCCAAACCCGACCGTGGTTCAGCGGCAAAGGTGCCGAGCGCCGAAGTGATTTCGAGACGCTCCGGGTTGGTGGCCGACACGGTGCCCTCGACCCAGTTGGTCTCGCCGATGAAGTCGGCCACGAACCGGTTGGCCGGCCGACGATAGACCGTGCGCGGATCGGCCAGCTGCTCGACCACACCGTCCCGGAGCACGGCCATGCGGTCGGCAAGGGACAGGGATTCCTTCTGGTCGTGCGTGACGTACACGGTGGTGATCCTGGTCTCCGAGTGGATGCGGCGGATCTCGTCCCGCATCTCCAGGCGCAGGCGGGCATCGAGGTTGGACAGCGGCTCATCCAGGAGCAGCACGTCGGGCCGGATGACCAGTGCCCGGGCCAGGGCGACCCGTTGCTGCTGCCCGCCGGAAAGCTGGTTGGGTGTCCGGTCGGCCAGCTGGCCCATCCGGACCGTATCCAGGGCGGCGCGCACCCGTTCCTGCTTTTCCTTGCTGGCGACGTTCCGCACGTCGAGGCCGTAGGCGACATTTTCGGACACCGTCATGTGAGGCCACAGGGCGTAGTTCTGGAACACCATGCCGGTGTTGCGCTTGTGTGGCGGCACATCGTTCATCCGCCGGTCGCCGAAAAGCAGTTCACCCCCGTCGGGCTGGTAGAAGCCGGCGATCAGGCGCAGGAGCGTGGTTTTTCCACAGCCGCTGGGCCCCAGCAGGAAAAACAGTTCACGGTCGTGAATCTCCAGGGAAATGTCCTTCAGCACCGGCGTGGAGCCGAAGCTTTTCGTAAGGTTGCGAACCGTGATGTTCATGGCTGGATCGGGCGTGCGAGGCGGCGGTATTTGGCCTGGGCCTGCTGCTGCCACTCAAGTTTGGTCTGCTGTCGAAATTCCGCGTCCTTCCATTTGTCCTTCGCCATGGTGATGGCCTCGTCGGCGCTGAGCGGCACCCGGCCCAGCTCGGCCAGCTCCTCCGGGCGGGCGCCCCGGGCGATGACCGCGCGCCAGGCGGCGATGAGTTCGGGATGGAGGTCCACGATCGTGGCGCCGAACAGGGAGCGGACGATTTCGCGGCGGTCACGGGCAACGCGGGCGTCGTACCGGAAAGGCTGCTTCAGGGTGAAGGGGTTCACCGGGATGTGCGTCTGGCCGCGATACTTCTCGTAGAGCGCGGGGCGTACCGGGAGCCGTTCGATGGCGTGTTTCTGCGGGCCTTCCGGATGGCCCAGCGGCAGGTACCACAGCTTCTGCCCAGCGTCACTGAGCACGAAGTCAAGGAACCGGCCTGCCAGCTCGGGGTGTGGCGGGCCGTGGAGGATCGCGATGCCATCCGCGCTCACGGCGGTAAAGTCCTCGGGCAGCACCAGGTCGAGGTTGCCCACGCCGGCGGCCGTGATCTGGATGTACCCGTAGTAGTCGATGGAGAAGGCGTAGGCGACCTGGCCGAGCGCGCATTCCTTGGCGGTGTTGGAACTCAGCCGGTCGAACTGGCGCACGTTGCCGCTGATCTCCGTGAGCAGCTGCCAGCCGCGTTCCCAGCCGTAGGCCTGGAGGAACGCCTCGAACATGTTGTTCATCGTGCCGCTGTTGCGGGGATCGCCCGCCCCCACCCAGCCGAGCAGTTTTGGCTGGGCGAGATCCTCCCAACGCGTCACCCGGGGCAGGCCCGTTGCACTTTGCACCCGCAGGTTTTGCAGAATGCCGAAGCCGGCAAGGCAGGCGCCGAACCAGGTCTTCGTCGGGTCGTAAATTTCCGTGCCCTGGGCCGTCTGCGGGATGCCGTCGATCACGTCGGGCGGTGGCTGGTGGGGTTCCAGCAGCTTCTTGGCGGAAAGGGCGAGGAACGGTTCCGGTCCGCCACCGAAGAAGATGTCGATGCCGATGCCGCCCGGCTTGGTCTTGAATTCTGACTCCACGTAGCGCTGGGCTTCACCCGAGCCGCCGACGTCGCGCCATTCGACCGCGGCCGGTGTGCCATAGCGGGCCTGATGCCATGCGTTGAAACCGCGCTCGAACTCGGCCCGTATCTCCTCGGGATGAGGGGTGAGCACGATGACCGGCGGCTCCGCAACGGTCCGCTCCAGCGTGCCGTAAGCCGCCACGACAAGGAGGAGACGGAACAGGCGAACCTTCACAGGCGGAGGAAGATCTTCCGGACGTACAATGCGCGGGCGAAACCTAGCATCAGCAGGATGGCCACCACGGCCACGAGCACTTCGCCGAAGCCGCCGAGATGCCCCTGGATCGGGCCGCCCACGAACCGCTCGGCAATCTTGCGGAAGCCCAGGATTTGCGCGGCGAGATAGATGGTCAGGGCGTTGGAACCGATCCAGATGAACGGGCGGCACCACAGGGTCCGCTCCCACACGTCCACGATCTGGTGGAACGCGCCCAGCAGCATGAGGCTGAAGCCACCCGCGACCAGCACGAACGAGGAGGTCCAGAGTTTCTTGATCACCGGGAAGGAAAAGCCCCACAGGTAGCCCAACCCCATCAGCAGGAAGCCCATGGTGAGCAGGAAGACGGTCTTGCCGGTGGGCGGCAGTTCCTCATTCAGCAGGAGCAGGCCGGCAAAAAGCCCCAGCAGGCAGGTGCCGATCGCGGGCAGCGTGCTGAGGATGCCCTCCGGATCGTAGTAGGTGTCGTAGAGTTTGCCGGGCAGGTACTGGAAGTCGATGTGGTTGGCCAGGTTGTACCCCGGGGCATACTGGCCGGTGACCGTGTTCAGCGTGCTGTCAAAGAGCTTAACGACATTGGTCTCCCCGGTTTGCTCGGCCAGTTTGGCGAGGGCGGCGGGTTCCAGCTGGATGTCGCGGATCGGCCAGCGTTCCATGAGGCCCCAATAACCGAGGAGCAGGGAGGCGAAGACGCCGAACAGCAGCTTCACCGGGAGGAAGATATACAGCAGCCCGGTGGCCGTGTAGGCGAGGGCAATGCGGTTCAGCACGCCCAGCATGCGCGTATTGTCCAGGAGATGCCGCAGCAGGTCGCCGGTGGTGGCTTCACCGCCTCCGGGCGGAACATAGGCCGCGCCGTCAAAACCCTTCGAATAGAACAGGCCCACGAGATAGAGCATCAGCCCCCGCAGGAGCACGCGTTTGGCCGCCGTCATTGCGCCTTTTTCCGCGATGGTTTTGCTCAGGGAAAACGCCGCCGACACACCCACGATGAAGACAAAGAGCGGGAAGATCAGGTCATAGAAGACAAACCCCTCCCAGGCCACGTGCTCGAGCTGGTGCCGCAGCATCGCGACGAGCGGATTTCCCGTCCACCGGTTGAGGGCGGCGATGAAGTAGCCGGCCCCCACGATCCAGAACATGTCGAAGCCACGCAGGGCATCCACCGACATGAAACGGGTCGGCAGCTTGTGCTGCACCGCATTGTCGCGGCCCGAACGAGTCCGCCGGTAGCCGGTCGTTTCAAACTTGTAGGGCATGTTGGGTTTAAGGGGATCAGAGCCGCAGATAGATCTTCCGCCGATGGAGGAATCGGGCGAGGAGGAAGGTGAACGCCAACCCGAGCAGGGCGGTCACCAGGCCGCCGAAGCCCTTCATCACGAGCCGGTCAAGCAGGGCGTTCAGGTTGCCGCCGGTCAGCCGCGTGGCGAGCTGGCCGAAATCCACAAGTTCGCCGAGGAGGTAGATTGCAATCGGGTTGAGTCCCACCCAGACAAACGGCTGGCACCACCGCTGCCAGCCCCGTACGTCGATGATCCAGTAGAAGGTCGCCAGCAGCAGCGCGCTGTACCCGCCCGCCACCAGCACGAAGGAGGAGGTCCACAGCTTCTTGATGATGGGGAAGAAGGTGCCCCAGCCGAACCCGGCCGCCAGCAGTGCGAGCCCTGCCCCCGCCAGCCCAATCGCCTTCTGCTGCGGCGTGCGCTTCGGGTCGCACAGGAAAACACCCGCAAACATGCCCAGCAGGCAGCTCGCCACGGCCGGGAACGTGCTGAGGACGCCCTCCGGATCGTAGTTGCCGTTCCACTTCCGCAGGGGCAGGAACCGGAAGTCGAAGTGGTTCACGACGTTCCTACCCTCCTCATAGCCGCCCCGCACATAGGTGGTGGTGGCGTTGAACAGCCGGTGCGGATCGGTCTCCCCGGCCTTCTGCAGGCTGGCCTTGATGGCATCCTTTTCCAGCGAGATGTCCCGTACCGGCACAAAGGTCAGGAGCGCCCAGTAGCCGACCAGAATGCCGGCCGTCACGGCGATGAGCGTGCGCGGCTTGAAGAAGATGAACAGGAAGCCGGTGGCCCCATAACACAGGGCGATGCGCTGGAGCACGCCCAGCAGGCGGATGTCCTGGAAGCTCCCCGCGAAGCCGCCATAATAGAAGATGCCGACGAGATACAGCAGCAGCGTTCGTTTCATCAGGCGGGCAAACGCGGCGTCCTTGCCATAGCGCGGGATGATCTTGCCGAGGGAGAACACGAGCGAGACCCCGGCCATGAACACGAAGAGCGGGAAGATCAGGTCCTCGAAATGGAAGCCCTCCCACTCCACATGCTCAAGCTGCTTGGCAAGGCCGCGCGTCAGGCGGCCGGAACCCAGCCCCGCAAGCGCGCCACCAAGCAGTTCCCCGCCCATGATCCAGAACATGTCGAAACCGCGCAGCGCATCGAGCGAGAGGAGGCGGCTGGCTTGGGGCGGCCGGGCCGGTACGGCGACCGGCTCGGGGGCGGGAAGTTCGGTTTCAGCCATGCGACGCGCCTAAGTAACCATGTGCAAAAAGTGGCGTCCAACCGCAAAAGCCGGTGGTGGAAGAAATGCGCGGTCTCTGGGGCGGCCCGGCTTGCCCGCTTTCAGGGCTCGGGCAGCCGCTGGTGGAAGATGCCGGAGCCGACTTCAAAATCATGGCTCCAAACCGGATCGCAACACCGTCGTTCGAGCATATCCACCGGCCACCCGGGCCACGGAGTTCTTCGATTCGTCCGGCGGGCGGATTGGGCAGACGCCGATTGGGGCGGGCTTTGGGCAGGGTTGGACCCGTTATTTCGGTGAGGCCGGAGGAGGGACCGTTGCGGCTGCGCTGGACTCCCACACGACGTGTTGTGCCGCCGCGTCGATCAGCTGTTCCAGGGCCCAGACTTTGAGGGGAGCGCTCTGCATATGGTTCTTAAATGTCTTGCGGCGGCTGCCAGCGGCAAAACTGGTGTACACGCTGGCACCGTCGGTGGCCCCGCGACGGTAGGTGTCCGGCATGGACCAAAATGCCGACTCGCTGATGAAGGCGGCGAGGTTATGGAATTGAACCGGGTCAATCCGGCCAACCCGCTCGCCGACGAAATCCACGTGGGACACCCCATGAAAACGGCATGTCCCGTCGCTGCGCATGATGAAGGTGTAGGCGGGACAGGCGCCACGACAGCGGGTGCGCTCGATCCCGATTTCGGTGATCCCGTGGGCCGTGGCCATTCGCGGCAAACCTGGAACAACCGGCGCCGGATTGTGTTTCGGAGCCGCATCATAGTAGTCGGCAACCTCACCGCCCAGCACGGTGGCGGCGACTGCAAAGAAAAGTGCGAACCGGCGCAAGTAACGAAGCCTCATCGAAGGCATGAGGCTACGCGTATGCGGAATGTTCTGCAATGTCCGTCCCGAATGCCGGGCATTTGAGCTCGGCTGCGGCGGCTCCAAGATTCGATCCGTCAGAAACGGCCGGACCTCCCCGCAGTGCTGCGAGGAGGTCCGTGATCTGTCCCGGCCGAGCCGGGGGCAACGGCGTGAACCGAAGGCCGCCTGTTAACGGCGCTTCCAGAGGCGCACGAGGGCAAGCCCCGCCAAGGCGCTGGCGCAGACCCCGTACGACGCTGGTTCAGGCACCGACGAGAGGGTGTAGCCAATCGCCTGCATCGCGGTGATGTCGGCGGAGCTCATGTGGGTGGGCGTAAAACTGTCTCCCGCAGCGTTAAAGGCGTCGATCGGATCGCCGCTGTCCCAGTCCTGCAAGTCTCCGCCTCCAGGACCGTTGAAGCCTTTGATTTTCGTCACACCGCCGTCCTTGGAAAAATAGACGCCGGTCGCCGTCGGGGAGATGCCCCGCACGCCGGGCGCGGTAAAGCGGTACAGGTCGTAGGGCAAAAGCCCGCCGTCAAAGCTCTGGGTGCGTCCCAAGACCTCGGAGATCTCATGCTCCGCCGTGCCAATGAAATCCAAGGACCCCGCCGGTTGCGGGTTGGCGGGGTTAAAAGTATACCCGGCAAAGGGTTCCAATATTATCGACCCGGCGACCCCGGGGTTGTTTCCGTTGGCGAGCAGCGTTTTGATGGGCAGCCCGATGGCGGCTGCATTGGCGACCGTCAGTTCATACTTTTGAGCGCCGGCAAACGGGTCGCTGGTCGGCAACCCGGCCGCGGCAACCGATGAATGGGCGGCCAAGGCGTTCCGGAGTTCGGTGTAGGAGTAAAACTCCGTAAAGGACCCGCCGCTGGCGCCGCCCGTTCCGCCGAGCGATACGTCGACATTGACGGTGGCGTTGTTGCTGAAGAGCGAGCTGAACTGGGACGCGGCGTAGTTGAAGGCCGCTTCATAGGACGCCGCGTTGGGAGCGGAGGTCACGGTCGAGTCAAACGTAGGCACAATCCTCAATTGGGCGTGCGCTTGGACGCCGGTCACGGCAATCGCTGCCAAGGCCAGCTTAAATCCACGCTGATGGGTTGATGTGGTCATATTGGGTTGCTGAGTATCGTTGAGCCGAATTGACGCAACACGCGCCTTTGAGGATGAGCGTGCAGGGGTGGGTTGAATGACAAGACCTTCGTCACAGGGTTCCCTGGAACTCAAGAGGTTTTCTCGCTCACGCGCGATTTCGTTTCTGTAAATGTGACGAGGATCAGGTCCCGGGATTTGGCAAGAAGTGTCGGTCTGAGAGCAGCGCCCTGAGACCTGCCAAATGGCTGCTCCCTGCCCGTGAGCCTTGCTCAGCTTTCGGCACCCCTCTGGGGCACTGGGAAATAAGAATTCCGGTTCCGGCGGCGTTGCCTCCGGCTAAGTTCCGCTGCGCCTCCGGCGCGAAGAAACCAGCCGAGCCTTCAAGAGTTCACGCCGTGGTTTCCAGTCCGCAGATATCCTGGCCGGATTTGCTTCGGCCGGGAGGGCCAGCGGAGCTTAGCCCCGGGCAGCGCCCGGGGTGGAGGTGCCGTTTTTCCCCAAGCACCCCAGAGGGGTGCCGGAAGCCGACAAGGTTCATGGGACGGGAGAACGGCCACCCGACTCCGCCCCTGCTCCCAGTGATCGAGGCCAACCATGGTGAGAAGATGCGTCCCAAGGAAATGCGCGGTTGCCGGGGCACGGACGTGCCTGCTTTCAGGGCTCCGGCGGCCGATTGGTAAGGATGCCGGAGCTGACCTCGAAGTCGCGATCCCACGTCGGTTGGAGAAAGACTCTTGCGGTCGGCTCGACGAGCCAATTGGGCCAGCCTGAAAACCAATGGCTCCATTTGACGAGGCTACGGCTGAATGGATCGCTTCGCATACAGTACACCGTGATCTGCCACGATTCCGTATACTTGGGAAATTCGATTCGAAAATTGCGACTCTGTTGGGCAGGCAGTTCGGCGGGACCTGCTGTAAATCTTTTGCCATGAAGTTCATTGGTGCCAGTTGATGTCACGGCCTGACCCCAATAGTCTGGAATACCGCCGGAAAAGCTGACAAAATGCGTATTCTCGCTCTGATTCGTCAGCACCATCTGTGCGTACCATTGGCTATTGATGTTCGTGAAGCCAACGAACCGAAGCGTCAAACCAGGGTTGACGGTGGGCGAATGGGACCCGGCTTTTGAACTGACAACGACTGCCGCGAGCAGGACCAGCATCCCCGCCACGGTCGCAACCTGCCATTTGAGACGCCGGCTCACCCCACCATCCAGTCCACGATCGCCTTCTGCGTATGGAGCCGATTTTCGGCCTGGGTGAAGATCGTGTCGGCGTGCGCCTCAAACGTCGCCTCGTCGATCTCCTTGCCGCGATAGGCGGGCAGGCAGTGCATCACCAGCGCGCCGCGCTTCGCGAGCTTCACCAAGTCGGCGTTGATCTGGTAGCCGGCGAGATCCGTCAGGCGCTGGGCGGATTCCGCCTCCTTGCCCATCGAGACCCACACGTCGGTATAGAGCAGGTCGGCCTGCCGGGCCGCGAGATTCAGGTCGGTCAGCAGTTCCAGCATTCCGGAACCGATCTCCAGCCGCTCCACCACCTGCGCCTCATGGTAGCCGGACCACGGCATCGCGCCGCCGGCCGCCGCGCGCTTCACGATCGCTTCCGCCGGCCAATAGGCACGGGGAGCCGCCAATCGCAGGGTGAAGCCCAGCCGGGCCGCCGCCCAGATCCACGACACCGGCACATTGCAGGCGGCATCACCGACAAAGGTGACCGTTTTGCCCGTGATCGGTTCGCCGCGCAGTTCCTCGTAGGTAAATATATCCGTGAGAATCTGGCAGGGATGCTCGTCGTCGGTGAGCGCGTTGACCGTCGGGATCTTGGCGTAGGTCGCGAAATCCTCCACGTCGCTCTGGGCAAAGGTGCGGATCACCGCGCCATGGATCATCCGGCCCAGCACCCGGGCGGTGTCCTTGATCGGTTCGCCGCGTCCGAGCTGGATGTCGCCGGCATTCAGGAAGAGCACCTGCGCGCCCAGCTCCCGCAGCCCGACCTCGAAGCTCACCCGCGTGCGCGTGGACGACTTGCTGAAGATCAGCGCCCAGGTCTGCCCCGTGAGCGGTCGCGCGTGGGTGGCGCGGTCACGCTTGAAGCCGGCCACACGGTCGAGGATCAAACGCATGTCCGTACCGGAGATCGCTTCCAGGCTCAGCAGATGTTTCATGTCGGCAATGGCACCGGCGCTAGGACAGGCCGGAAAGCGATTCTGTTACGACAACCACGCCGACGGAGTCACGAACGAACTTGCAAAAACATCACGTCACGGGGTTTGAATCCGTGAGCATAAACGAATATATCCGGGGCCGTCCCGTCATCCTCGTCATGAAAATCGCCGTCCTCGCTCTTCCGTTGGTCGCCTCGTTCGCCGTGTTTCTGCCCTCCGCGCACGCGGCGGTGGACTTCGCGAAGGACGTGGTGCCCATCCTCCAGTCCCGCTGTGTCGAGTGCCACGGCCCTGACAAGCAGAAGGGCAAGCTGCGCCTCGATTCGAAGGAGGCCCTGCTCAAGGGCGGCAAGGATGGCGAGGTTGTCAAGGCCGGTGCCCCCGCCGACAGCGAGATTTACAAACGCATCCTCCTGCCGAAGGACAACGACGATCGGATGCCCCCAAAGGGCGATTCGCTCACCGCCCCGCAGATCGAGACGCTGAAGGCCTGGATCACCGAGGGCGCGAAGTGGCCCGACGGCGTCACCATTGCCGCGCCGGCCCCGACTCCGGAGCCCGCCCCGGCCGCCGCACCCGTGCCCGCTGGCCCGCCCAAGACTGTGGTGCCCGCGCCGGAACGGCCCAAGGATTTCAAGCCCGCCGCCGCCGAGGCCGCTGCGACCGCTGCGCTGGCCAAGAACGGCGTCGAGGTCCGCCTCGTCGCAATGGATGGCCCGTGGCACGAGGTGAACCTCCGCCTGCTTGGCAGCGCCGTCACCGACCAGACCATTGCCCCGCTCAAGGATCTCAAGAGCGTGGTTGAGGTTCGCCTCGGCACCACCAAGGTCACGGATGCCGGCCTCGCCACCCTCAAATCGCTGCCCTACCTGGAAGTGCTGGGTCTCGAACTCACCGGCATCACCGACGCCGGCCTGGTCCAGCTGAAGGGCCTGAACAACCTCACCTACCTGAACCTCTACGGCACTGCCGTGACCGATGCCGGCCTGGAAAACCTGAAAGGCCTGAAACACCTCGCCAAACTCTACCTCTGGCAGACCAAGGTGACCCCGGCCGGCGTGAAGAAACTGCAGGAAGCCCTCCCTGGCCTCGACATCAACACCGGCGTCGAACTTCCCCCGCCCGCCGCCCCCGCCCCCGCCATGGAAAAGAAGGAAGAGCCGAAGAAGTAGGCAGAAACCGCGCAGACAAGGTGCGGTGCGCACCACCCCAAAGTAGGACGGCCGGCCCGCCGGTTTTCTGACCGTGTCTTCAGCTTGCATCCGGCGCGGCCTGTCGTTCGGACGACAGCCCGCGCCGTAGCGTTTTAGATTGCTGTGCTGCCCACTGCTCGGATCGGGACGACCGGCCAGAGAAGACAAAGATAGAGAACGGCGAGCCGCCGGCCTCCTTTGGAAGCGGCTACGCCGGCTCAGGCCGCGCGCCACTGGGCCAGTTCTGTGCGTACCGTCGTTGTATTAGGGTCTTCGATGGCTTCGAAGATGTGCAACGAGGCCTCCGCGCGAGCAATCGCTTCGGAACGATTTTCTAGCTTCCAGAATTCGAGCGCCGAATTCCACAAAGCATTGGCTTCGCCGCGCCGGTCCCCAATCTCTCTCGCGATGGAGATAGATTGCTGATAGAACTTGATGGCTTTGCTTGCATTGGCCAATGCTAGCATGTGCGTTGCCAAGGTTCATTAGCGTAATACCAACGCCACGTCGGTCGCCAATCTCGCTGAATATTGGCAGCGCCTGTTCAGAGAAAGCGATAGATATATCAGCGTCTTCCAGACTCAGGTGGGCGCCTCCGAGGTTCACAAGTGCATGGCCTTCCCCGCGTCGATCACCGATCTCATGGAATATCGACAGCGCTTGTATATTAAAATTAATCGTATTGCTGGCATTCCCAAGCCTCAATTGGGCGTTGCCAAGGCTCATTAGCATATTGCCTTCGCTGCCCTTATCGCCGAGTTCACGAAGGATGGGTAGCGCTAGCTCGGCAAATTCTATTGTTTTACGGGCATCACCGAGCTGACCGTAAGCGAGGCTTAGGTTTATCAGCGCATTGCTCTCGCCATGTTGATTGCCCGACTGGCGTGCTATAATCAGCGATTGCTCGTAGAAATCGATGGCTTTTCGGGCGTCGCCTAAGTCGTAGTGAGCGATGCCGAGGTTTCCGATCGCCCAGACTTCAATTTCATGAAGTCCCAATAGCCGAGCTGCATTGAGCTGAGCTTCTAGCCACGAGATGCGTTGTCGGGGGTGGAAACGCAATTCTTGGCCAGTATAAACCACAGCATTGACGAGCAGCGCGAGTAGCGCAGTGGCACCCAGTTTTAGCTTTTGTCTAGGACCTGCAGTCACGACGTCCACCAAGATGCATTCGCTGGCGTTTGCTTTCACAGAGCTACACTCCAATTGCGGCCGCAGCCACGCAAAGGCGGCTTCAATCTGTGCGCGCTCACGATCGAATATAGCCAACCCGGCTACCACTTTACCCTCTAAGTAGAGATCGTCTGCCATTGCTCCCACTTTCGCAAAGTGGTAGGCATGTACTAGGTGTAATGTGGCAAGTTCGGCTTCTCCGATTCGCTCACGGGTATAGTCGGCCACGAGGTCATGAAGTTTGTAGCGGTCGGTACCTTCGCGCTCCAGCAGGCTGCGACGGACGAACTGGTCCAGCATTGTCTCGTCCGTTCCAGCAATGGCGGCAGCAGCTGTGGCTTCAAAACTGGCCCGGAAGACACCCAGCTTTCGCCAAGCCGTCCGTTCCTCAGGGCTGAGCTGTTCTTCGCTCAGGCGCAGGGTCTCCGAGATGGTGATCTCGTTGGCATCTGCGGCGTCGGCATCCAGCGTGGCCAAGCGTCCGCTGCGCAGACGGTTCAGGTAGCCGGCGATATTGGGTTGGCCACCGCGCTCGCTGGCATCCAGGGCGAGGTGTGCGCCTGCAAGCTTCAGGGCCAATGGCAGTCCAGCGCAGAGCCGCACTAACTCGGCAGCGTCGGCATCCGTCAATGCTGGATGGAACTCGCGCAGCAGCGCGGTCGCTTGGTCATCGGGCAGCCGGCCGACTGTGTGGGCCGCCCGTTTGCCCAGCATGAAGTTCTGCCGGGAGGTGACAATCAGGGCGCAGCCGGCCGGCGGAATGAGCGGGGTGGCTTGAGACGCGTCACGGGCATTGTCGAGGAGGATGAGGACACGCCGGTCATGCAGGAGGTCGTGATAGATGCCTTTGAGCGCGTCGAGGTGGTCCGGGAGCTGGGCGGTTGGCGCGAAGGTATGGATGATCTGGGCCAATAACTCGGCGGCACTGGGCGGATTGGGCTGCGTGCCTCGACCATTCAGGAAAAGCTGGGCATCCGGGAAGCGCGGCAACCACTCATGGGCGAGCACCAGCGCCAGCGCGGACTTCCCAATGCCGCCCATGCCCCGCAACCCCGTGAGCACGGTGCCGGCGGCAGAAGCGTTACGGAGTTGGGCCAGATCGGTGTCACGACCGATGAATACCACCGGTGGATCGGGCAGCGTATGGAGGTGCGGCTGCGGGGTGATGCTCACCGGTGTGCCCGCCCGGTTGAGCATCGTGGCGACCGAGGCGACGATGGCCTGAATCAGGTCGTCCTGATTCTCAACCTTCTCGTTCAGGGTGCGTTTGACCTTGCCGGCCAGCGGTGTGCCGGTGAACTCGCCGGACTGCACCCGTTCGCGGTGCGCTTCCTGCAAGGCCTGCTTCCGCGAGATGTCGGCGGTATTGTCGCCCTTTTCCTGAAAGCCCGGGCTGGAAAGGCTCGGCGCGCAAACCAGCGCGATGACCCGCTTTCCCTGCTGATGGGCGTAGTAGTATTCGAACTGCGTCCACGAGCACTGGAAGCTCGGGGCCTCCGGGAAGGGCAGCGAGGCGTCGGAACCGTAGGCGCTACCGGCCAGATGCACGACGAAGTCGCTCTGGTCGATGTGCTTGACGAGGTAATCGCGCAGATCACCGTCCGGAGCGCCGAGGCTGCGCTTCTGGGTGAACACGCGCAGATGGGCGCGGGAGAAGGCCCCATGAAGGACGTTGCGCAACGATTCGAGGTCATCGCTCGCCGCGCTGAGGAAGACCGTGGGTACGTGCGCATCCTTCACGCCCTCTAATATGTCGGAAGCAAGTCGCTGCCGACCAGTTGAATCCTTAGGGGAGGCCCTTTTCTAACAACGGATGCCCTCAAAACTGCCCACGATTCCTCGTCGGCTCGCCTCGCTTTACGGATTCACCACGACCCGGAAAAAGGTCGTGCCCTCGGAACCGGCGGGCAACGGCACCGCGTGGTCGGCGTCATCTCCGGTGATTTCCGGGATCGCGGCGGCGGACCAGCCGCCCAGGCTGGTGGAGCTTTGGACCTGATAGTGAAAGCCGGTCTTGGCGTGGAAATTCAGCGTGCGACCGCCGGCGGCGGCTGGCCGGATTGTGGCGCGGGGGCCTTCACCGGGCAGGGCGAGGCCGGCAAGATAGAAGCCTTGGCTGAAGTCGGTCAGATTCTCGAAGCTCCCGCCGATTGCCCGGCCGTCGTGACTGACGATATCCACACTGGTGAAGGTGTCCCCTTTGAGGTCCACCCCGCGGATCAGCGTGCTGAGCGGATATACCGAGCCGTCCCGGGTCCACACGACCGGGACACCGAGGGAGCCAAAGATAAGCTGGCCGTCGCCTGAAATAAGCGATGCCGCGCCATAGCCCGAGTCCACCCCATTCAGCATCGTGGCCAGCTTCACGACTCCACCCCGCAGGCTCCAGTAGGCGGGAAAGGTGTGGTCGGGCTGCAACAGCCGACCAACTAGGATTTCGCCGGAGGCATCCATGGAGGTCGGGGAGAATGACTCCGGAAAGGTGGGCTTGCTGAAGCCCCCGGTGGCGGTCCAGCGGAACACCGCAAAGTTGTCGTTGCCCGAAAGCATCCCATAGACGGTGTCGCCGGTGTAAGA
>CAIVQH010000005.1 GCA_903907995.1 uncultured Verrucomicrobiota bacterium
AAAAAGTCGGGTCGAACCGCTTTTTACGCGCTCAAACCTTAACCGTGGCCTTCAAGAAACCCTGGATTTCATTGGCTGAAACGAACATCGCCGCGTCGAGCGCGGCGAGTGGTTCCGAACAACTTTCGATTTGGTGGAGCCAAGGAGATTCGAACTCCTGACCCTCTGCGTGCAAAGCAGATGCTCTACCAACTGAGCTATGGCCCCACGACGGCGCGAGAGAAATGCCAGACCGCAGCCCGTGAGGCAATGGCTCGTTTGCGGAGGATTTTCATTGGGACGCTGCCTTTCCCCGTGATCGACCCTTGGCATTGAGAGAGCGCGGGCGGAGTCGGGTGGCCGTTCCCCCTCACCTCGGCCCTCTCTCCCTGGAGAGGGAGAATCGTCGCCCGCCGGTCGGCAAAGGCAGGCGGGGGATTGGCCGGTGAACAAGGGTGCTTCCTTTGCGCCGGGGCTTTGCGGCGAAGCTTTTCCCGCTAGGGTGGGGGCATGTCCGCGCTGGAGTTCCGGTATGTGCGGGGGGCCATTCACCTCCCGGCGCTGGGGCTTTGGCTGGATGCCCATCGGGCGATCGGCGCGGAAGAGGCGGTCTTCGTGAGCCATGCGCATTCGGACCACACGGCCGCGCACAAACGGGTGCTGTTCTCGCCGCCGACGCAGAAGCTCATGCGGGCGCGGCTGGCGGGTCGGCGTGAGGAACATGCGCTGGCTTTTGGCCAGCGGGTGGCGCTGGCGGAGTTTGCGCCGCAGGCACCGGCCTCCGCCGCCCTCACGCTGCTGCCGGCCGGGCACATCTTCGGCTCGGCCATGTCCCTGATCGAGGCGGACGGCGAGTCGCTGCTCTACACGGGTGACTTCAAGCTGCGCCCCAGCCTCAGCGCCGAGCTCTGCGAGCCGCGCCGGGCGGACACGCTGATCATGGAGACCACCTTTGGCCGGCCCCATTACGTGCTGCCGCCCCAGGCGGACATTTTCCGCGACATCCTCGATTTCTGCCGCACGGCGCTGGTGGAGGGGGCTGTGCCGGTGCTGCAAAGCTATTCGCTGGGCAAGAGCCAGGAAATCCTGCACGCGCTCACGGAGGCGGGCCTGCCGGTGATGTTGAGCGCGCCGGTGGCCAAAATGACGCGGGTGTACGCCGAGTTTGGCCGCACCTACATCGGCTGGCAGCCGCTGGAGATCGCGCAGGCGGCCGGGCACGTGGTGATCAGCCCTCCCGGGGCGAACTTGGATGCGCTGAAACAGCAGCATGTCAACGTCCGCACGGCCGTGCTCACGGGCTGGGCGCTGGATAAGGGCTGCCATTACCGTTACGGGGTGGAAGCGGCCTTCCCGCTGAGCGACCATGCGGATTACCCGGATCTCCTCGCGTTCGTGCGGCAGGTCGCGCCGAAGCGGGTGTTCACGCTGCACGGGTTTGCGGCCGAATTTGCCACGACGCTGCGGTGCCTGGGCATCGAGGCGTGGGCGCTGGGCGAGGCGAACCAGCTGGAACTGCCCCTGGGGTGAGTTTCCCAACCAAGGGATGTCCGAATTTGGGAATCCATCCTGAAGGGATGGAATCCTTCAGCCCAGGGTTGGCCCGGAAAGCCGGGCTACCCTGGGTTGTCCGTACCGATCATTCTCAACCCCAACGGGGTTGAATCATTGTGTCCCCCTCCCGCAGCGCTTCAACCCTTTCAGGGTTGGCCCCTCCGGTTCGCAAACCCGGGGTAGCTCGTGCCTCGCAACCCCGGGCTGAATGATTCAATCCCGTTGGGATTGGGCCGCGTTGAATGTTCAAGGACATCGGATGATGTTTTCATCCTGCCAGCTGGGTACCGGCATTTCCAGGCACAGGGGGTGACGCTTCGACACGCTGCCCACTTGAACCTTCCCGCACGGCGGCGTTTCGGTCTCCGGTTTTCCCGACCACGCCTGGGGTTCGCGGTTGAGACCTGGGAGCGCTTGCCGTATGCATGTGGTCACAGAGGCATTGCGATGATGACCACGGCCAACAAGATCACGGTGGGGCGGATCCTGCTGATCCCGGTGTTCATCTACCTGCTGCTCCAGCACCGGGAGCACGGGCTGGACTGGCAGCGCTGGGCGGCGCTGGGTTGCTTTGCCCTCGCGGCGGTGCTGGATGGCGTGGACGGCTTCGTCGCGCGGCGGTTCCACCAGAAGTCGGAGCTGGGCGCGGTGCTGGACCCGCTCGCGGACAAGCTCCTGCTGGTGTCCGCGCTGATCCTACTGAGTCTCGACCAGCGGCATCTCTCGGCGCTGCCGCCGTGGCTGAACCTCTCGATCATCTCCCGCGACGCGCTGGTGGTGCTCGGGCTGGGGGTGGTCCATTTCACCGTGGGCAAGGTGACGGTGCGCCCGCGCTGGACGGGCAAGGTGGCGACGGTGCTCCAGATGGTGGTCGTCCTGTGGACCCTGCTCAAGTGGCCGGCGGAGGTGCAGTGGTGGCTGGCGGTCGCGGCCGTGGGCCTGACGCTCGTGTCGGGCACGCAATACCTGTTCGACGGGATGCGGCAGCTGGGCGCCAGCCCGCGCAGCGCGGCGATGCCGGAGCAGTGAGGCAAGAGTCAGCGCCTGCCGTTGACACCCTTCGGCGCGGATGAGCCGCACCGAGACGGTGACGAAGTCGCGAAGCGTCTTGGACTGCGCGAGCCCTCTCGCGCTTTCGACCGCCGGACGGATCACCAAAGGGCTGAAGCACGTCTCCCTCCTGCCGCATACTCAACAAAGCGGCAGAGGACTGCCGCAGTCCAAGACCTCGCGGACGTCGGGGCAGGCTTGAGCCACCGCGATAGCCACTGGGACCGGCGAGCCAGTTCAGGGCTTCTCCCGGGGGCCGGGGGCGGGGCGGTCCGCCGGCACTTCCGCGGGGGCGTTGCGGCCTTCCGGCGGATTGGCGGGCGGGATGCGGCCCTCACGGCGGCGGCGGCTGTCGGTGTAGATGTTGTCGTCGGGCGTGAGCGGCCGGTGGTAGTACGACGCGTAGTAGTAGGTCGTGTAGTAGTAGTACGGGTTGTCGATCGGCACGCCGTTGACGATGAGGCCGAGGATCGGGGCGCCGCGCTGGTGGATGGTGTTGATGCCCATCTTGGCGAAGCGGATCGAGGTGCGGCCGGCGCGGACGACGAAGAAGAGGCCGTCGAGGAACGCGACGATGGAGAACGTGTCGTCGATGGCGGTGAGCGGCGGGCAGTCGAAGACGACGTAGTCGAACTCGCTGCGGAGCTCCTTCACCAGCTCCTTGGTGGCGGGGCCGATGAGCAGCTCGCTCGGGTTGGCGGGGCGTTCGCCGGCGCGCATGAACCAGAGGTTGGGGATGCCGGTCTCGCGGGTGGCCTCCTTAATGGAGAGCCGGCCCTGCAGCACCTCGGCGAGGCCGCCTTCCAGCGGCTGCTCGAAGTAGCCGTGCACGTTGCCGCGGCGGAGGTCGGCGTCGATCAGCAGCGTCTTGTTGCCGGAGTTGGCGAGCGTGACGGCGAAGTTGGCCGTGAAGGTCGTCTTGCCGTCGCCGGGGACCGCGCTGGTGACGGCGAGCATGCGCTTGCTGCTGCCCTCGGGGCTGAGGAGCAGGGCGGAGCGCACACCGCGCAGCGATTCCGCGAACATCGTGTGCGACTTCATGCGCGTGAGGATCAGGTAGCCCTCGGTGTAGTGCTTCTTGTCCACCTCGGGGAGCTGGCCGAGGATCGGCTCCTCGAGCTTCTCCTCGATGTCCTCGGGGTCTTCCAGGCGGTCGTCAAGGCGGTGCAGCAGGAACACCAGCGCCGCCGCGAGCGTGAAGCCGATGCCCATGCCGGCCACGATGGTGTAGGGGCGGTTGGGGCCCACCGGCCGGGGGTCGCCACCGCCGGCGGAAAGGATGGTGAACTGCTCCTCCTCGGTGCCGCCGAGCCGGCTGACGTTGTTCTGCTGGGAAATGAGGTCGTTCAGCGAGTCGAGGATGAGCTTTTCATCCCGCTGAAGCCGCAGGTATTCCGCGCGGGGCCCGGTGGCGTCAAACACATCGGACGTGTAGTCCTCGATCAGCTTGGGGTAGCCGAGCTTCTCCTTCTGGAGCCGGGCGATGTAGCCCTTGCGGGCCTGCTCCACGAGCTCGAGGTCGTCCTTGATCTCGCCCTTCACGCTCTCGATCCGGCGGCGGGTGGCGATCATGTAGGGATGCTTCTCCTTCAGCTTCTTGCCCCACTCCTCGAGGTTGCGCTCCAGCGAGCGCTGTTCGCGGATCAGCTCCGGGTAGCGCGAGCCCGAGCTGAAGCGGTTGGCCAGATTGTTGTCGTTGGAATCGTCGCCGGACTTGCCGCCGGATTTCGTCGCGGTGCCCTTGTCCCGGGAGGCCCCGGCGTTGGGCAGCGCAACGCTGCCGCTGGCCAGCTCCTCGGCGGAGGAGTTCTCGAAGAGCTGCAGCTCCATGCTGATCTGGGCCGCCGCGCTCTTGGCCTGGTCGAGCCGGCGCTGGGCGGCGACGCCCGCGTCCTCCATGCTGGCGATGCTGTTCTTCTTCTGGAAGTCATCGAGCGCCTGCTGGGCCTGGTCGAGCTTCTTCTGATAGATCAGGATGCTCTGGGTGATCCGGGCCTCGCTGTCGGTGATCATGGACCGGCGGCGCTGCTTGCTGAAATCCACGAACTCCTGCGCCCAGGCCGTGGCAAACTGGCGGGCGTACTCGAAGTTCGTGCTGTTCACCGTCATGATGAAGGTGCCGCCGGCCCCCGGGGAGGCCGAGATCGTGGGCCGCACGAGCTTGTTGGTGTTGTCCCGGCCCTCCTGGAGCTTGGTGAGCACCCGCTGGATGACCGCGTCGTTCTGCATCATCGTCAGCGTGGTGTCGATGCTGTTGAGGCCCTCGCGGATCTCGGCGCCGCTGGAGCTGCCGACCGAGATCTTGGGCGGGGTCATCAGCACCGAAGTTGACTTGTACTGGTTGGGCTTGGTCACGGCGAACCAGATGCCGATGCCGGTGCCGACCACCGTGAAGATGAGCAGCAGCAGCCAGCGGTCGGAGATGACTTTGACGTAGCGCCGGAAGTGGAGGTAAACGTTGATCCGGTCGATCAGCGACGTGCCGTAGCCGGGCAGCGGCGTGCTGTAGGAGGAATAGGGGGCCTTCATGCGCTGATTCAGTTGAAAAAGTTAAAGGTCTTGTCCCGCACCTCGATGCGGTCGCCATCCTGAAGCTGCTGGTCCTTGATCCGCTCGCCCTCGTACAGGACCGCGTTCACATCCACCGTGATGGTGAACTCCTTCTTCGTGTTGGGATCCAGGCGGTGGATGCGCACCTTCTTCAGGTTGAAGAAACCGCCCTGCTGGCCGCCGCCGGCGCGCAGGATGGCCTCGGAAAGCATCAGGGTCTCCCCCTCGCCGAGGGGCACGACCTGGTTGAGGGAGCCGTAGATGGTGACTTTGGCCTGCTCAGAACCGGTGATGGGGCCGCGGTTGATCTGGACCAGGTCGAGCTTGACCGTGCAATCGTTGTAATATTAGGCATCCAGGAGCGCCTTCACGTCCTTGCGGATGTCCACCAGCTTGCGGCCGGCGGCGATGACTTTCACGTAGGTGTCGGCGTGCCGGCTCACCGGGAACAGGGCCTCGCCGCCATCGGAGACGGACACGTGCGTGGGCTCGGAACTGACGGGCAGGGGAGGATCCTCCTCAATCTGGAAACGCACGATGTCGTGCGGCTTCAGCTCCCGGGCCTCGGGGTCAACGACCGTGGTGGACTGGCCTTCCTTGGCCGCTTTGGCGGGCGCGTTGGTGCCGGTGGCCGCCGCCGGAGAATTGGTTGCGGTGGCCACGGTGGTCGCCGGGGCCGTGTCCGCAGCCGCCGCGAGGCACGGGGTGAGGCCAAGGCCAAGGGCCAGGCTGAGCAGGAGGAAGAGGCGGTTCATGGCTTCAGAAGCGGTAACCCAACGACAGGGTATAGGTGTTCTGGTTGTAGTCGTGCAATGGCAGATTCGAGAGCCGCAGCGTGTGGATGTAGTTGACCGAGGCATTGAGGCGTTTGGTGAGCTGGAACCCGGTGCCCAGGCCGAAGGTGTAGGCTTCCGTTTGCTCCAGGGCCCGGGGAATCAGGAGCAGCCGGTTGGGGGTGACGATCGTCCCCGTAGGCAAACGGGTGGTGCCACCGGCAGAGTTGAAGAGAATGTATCCCAGGCTGTCCTGAATCACCCCTTCATCCGGTGTGATGACCACAAAATCGTACCCCGCCCCGCTCTGGCTGATCGCCGCCCGGCTGGCGTTGAAACTCAGCGTCATCGCCTTGCTGATCTGCCAGCCCAACCGGTAGTTGATGGTGAAAGCGTTGTTGAAATTGACACCCACGCCCAGGTCGATGCCGCTGCTGACCGACAGCGCCTGGTTCAGGTGGCGGTTGATGACATGCTGGACGGAAAAGTCGTAGCCCGCACCACTGGAGCCGTTCCGGTCGCCGATCGTGCCGTTGCTGTCGGCCTTGGCCGTGTTGTAGCGCACCGACCCGCTGAAATTGAGGTAGGCCGACGGCTGCCAGGTCACGGTCGGACCCGCCCCATAGCCGATGGAGTTGTTCTGGATGCCCTCCAGATATTGGTTGCGGAAGGCCGAGGCGGACAGGCCGACGGTCCAGTGGGAATCCAACCGGCGAAACACGGCCGTGCTGAAGGTGTGGGTCAGGTGATCCGCCAGGCCAAAGCTGTCCCCCAGCCCATGATCAAAATCCAGCGCGTACGAACTGCTCACCGTGTAGAGCCGCGTGGGCTGCCAGGCGGCGGTGAGGCCGATGGTATTGGATAGACGGCGGAACTGGACCGCCGAGGCGGAGCCGGTGCCGGTCAGGTCGGTACGCTGCGAGAAGGAATCCCCGGTGGTGCCAATGTGGTCCACCACCGTCAACCGCACATCCCCGACCTTGAACTGGTAGTCCCAGGCCGAGGCGGGACTGATGGTGAAGCGGTCAAATTCGGGATGGTTGAGGAAGACCGCGTAGCCGAAGCCGACGTCGAAATGGAGGGTGGAATCGCGCGCGATTGGCCACTGGAACGCGATCGCGAGCGACGGGTTGATCGAGAGTTCGTCCTCCTGCTTCAGCCCGCTGCCCTCCGGCACGAGGTTATAGTTGTCGTAATAGCTGGTGGACACCGAACCGCCCACGGACGCGGTGACCGGGCCGAACTTCATGTTGTAGTCGTGCATCGGCGCCGCGCCGACCGGACTGTAGGGCACGCCCCGGTTGATGAGGAAATTGTCGCCGGCACCCTCGCCGGAGTTCAGCGTGCTGCCATAGGCGGGCAGCGGGGCCGCGTAGGGATTGAAAAAGCTCTGCGCACGCAGCTGGCCAAGGCTGCCGGCCGCCAGGCCGGCCAGGGCTCCGCCGGCCGCCCGCAGCTTCCAGCCGGACGCTCGCGGGACCCACCGGCCCTTCCAATTTGGCATCAACACTTTCATTTCCGCTGCTATCGTGAAGTTGTTCGGGTTGCTGGGGACACGACCGGACGCCCGGCGCGAACGAGCGTAACCGCACGCCCTAGGGGAACAAGCTCCCACATCAGCGGACAATCGTCGAACCATCTGTAACTACAGAACATTCCTACTGGGCATCCCGCACCTGATAGAACCGCAACACGTCGGTCGGCCGGGTGTCCAGGTATTGCGAGGTTTCCCCCGCCGTTCCCGTGGCTGCCGTCACCGGTGAACCGACCGTCTGCCAGGCCGCCCCCTGCAGGTTGGCCCGGCTATACACCTGATATCGGCGGCCCGGGGCACTTTCCCAAGTCACCGTGGTGCCATTTGCGGCCAGCTTCACCCTGGTCACGCGGTAATTCACCGAGAGCGGGTTGGTCGGATCGGACCCCATGAGGGCCTCGCGGCTGTTCACGAAGCCGTCGCCGTCCGGATCGGCTTCTGGGGCGGCCTCCGGGCGGGTGAAGGGGCTCCAGTAGCGCCGCTGGAACAGGTCGTCGAGGCCGTCGAAATTGAAGTCATACACCGTGGGCAGCACCTCGGCGAAGCCGTTGGCCCAGGCCGTGAAGCCGCCCGAGGACACCGTGATGCTGCGGACACCAGGGGTGGCGTTGGCGGCCACCGTCACGGGCACCTGCACGAGATAGAGGCTGCGGAGCGCCTTGGGCACCACCACGGTGTCGCCGTAGGTGAGGCCGTCACCGGTGATCCGCAGGGTGGCATTGGTGCTGGGCAGGGTGGGGACGTAAACGCCCACCCAGAGGTTGCTTTTGCCGGGGGTGAGCTGGATGCAGATGTCACCGCTCTGGCGCGCGTCCGCCGTGAGGAACTGCCGCGTCTCTGTGATGCGGAAAGGGGGTGCACCGGCCGAAACCGCGACATTTTGGGTCGTCGCCACCCCGGCCGTCAGCGTCACCGGCAGGTTCTGGGTGGGCAGGAAGGAGGTGACCGCGTTGTTGTAGGCGGAGGTGTACGGGTCGAGGTCCGTGCCCCGCACCAGATAGGTGTCCTGGTTGTCGGGCGGATCCAGCGCCGTCACGCGCAGGAAGGCCGGGCCCGCCGGCAGAGCGTCCAGTTCGTAGGAGCCGTCGGCCTTGGAGACGGTGCCGGCCAGGACCAGGCCGTTGGCGGATTCGAGCGTCACGTTTGCGCCGAGCACGGCCGAGCCGTTCAGGGTCACCGTGCCCTTCAGGGAGGCGAGGGAAGTGGTGCCATAAAGGGTGCGGACGGCCGTGATGTCGTCGGACGACAGGCCGGTCTGCGCGCCGATGCCCTGCGGACCGAACCAGAACATCGTCGAGCCGCCCAGCGTCGCGTGGTTCAGCCCGATCATATGGCCGATCTCATGCAGGGCCACGGTTTCGACGAACTGCCCCTCGGTCTGGGTGAGATCAAAAGCGGTGAACCAGCTCCGGCTGGAATTGAGGACGATATCCGCCTCGGCGATGGTTTCGTCGGTGTCCGAGCCGGAGAGCACGGTGATGCCGGCGGAGCCGGCGGGGAAGAAGGTGGTCCCGCCGTTGATGGTGCGGTTGCCGGGCAGCCATACCACCATGTTCTGGCCGTCGGTGACGTTCACATCCGTCACCCCGCTGACCGGCGCCCCCTCCTCGAACTTCAGCTTGGTTCCCGACACCGCCTGCCACTGGGCAAAAGAAGCCCGTATCGCGTCCAGTTCCGCCGCCGTGTTGGTGGTGGACCAGCCCTGCGCCGAGAGATGGTAGCGGATGGCCAAGGTGGTTGGATTCTGGTCGGGAAACAGGGCCGAATCGTAGAAGGAGAAGTTCCAGTGCATCGCCTTGCCGTTCGGTGCGATCTGGAAGACCGCCGCCGTGCCGGTCAGGCCGGCCGATCCCAGAATCAGCGCCAGCGCGAGGGTTAGTTTCTGCCAGATTCGTTTCATGGTTTGATTCCTTCCACCCGGCGTTTCAGTTCCTCCAACGGCAGCGGCACCTGCGTGGGCAGCCGGTAGCCGGTGGCTTCCGCCGGGCCACCGAACACGCCATTGCTCAACAGCTTGCGTCCATCCGTCGCTTCATGGACGGTAAATTTCCCCTGCGCCAGATCGAGCGTGACGGCGTCGCCGTGCGGATTACGGACGGTGAACACCACCACTTCCTCGCCGAGCCGGAACTCCGGTTCGCCCATCACCTTCGTCCAGCGCCGCCCGAGGACGCCGCTGCCCATCACCAGCGAGAAGTGGTTGGTGGCCGGGCCTTTCCAGAATTCGGGTGAATCCAGCTCAACCCGGGTAAACACGCGCCCCTCGGCATCCTGGCTGGCCTCCAAGCTGGCCACCCGGCCATGCACCACCGAATCGGCGCGGCGCGCCAGATCTTCCACCGGTGTCGGCACCGGCGCATCTGCCTGCATCGCAGGAGTATGCAGGGAGAGCAACGCTCCCAGCAAAAGACAAAGACGGCCCGACATGACGTAGTCCGACCGGGAACGGGCGCTGGGGTTCAATGTTGCGTCCGAGGCGAGGGTACCAGCGCCGTCGGGCTCAAGGTCGGCAACATCCCCGAGGTTTCGGATCGCCTTGGCAAGCCTGACGCGCCCTTTCCCCTCACCCCGGCCCTCTCCCTTGGGGAGAGGGAGAATGATCGTCCGTCTCTCGGCGAAAGCGGGCGCGGGATTGGCCGGACGCGCTGCCAAGCCACCGGGCGGGCTGCCCGGCTGTTCCCTCTCCCCGAGGGAGAGGGTTAGGGTGAGGGGGAAGGGAGCTTGCATCCGTCTGGCGCTGTGTCTCGCGACACGATTCCTAAACATCCGACCGTATTGGCAGCCACAGGGCGATTAAACGCGGCCTACTGGCCACCGGATACCTTCGCATAATAACCCGCGCTTGCCAGCAGTTCCTCGGCCGTTCCCGATTCTGCCACCCGGCCATCCTGCAGGGAGATGATTCGGTTCACCGTCCGCAGCGTGCCCAACCGGTGCGCCACCATCACCGTGGTACGCCCGCGCATCAGTTCGCGCAGGCTGACCAGCACCAAGGCCTCGCTCTCCGCGTCGAGCGCGCTGGTCGGCTCGTCGAGCAATAGGATCGGCGCGTCCTTGAGGAAGGCCCGCGCCAGGTTCAGCCGCTGTTTCTCGCCCACACTCAGCCGGGCCGCGCCGTCGCCCACGACCGTGTCGTAGCCCTGCGGCAGGTTCTCGATGTAGCTGTGCGCGTTGGCCGCCCGCGCCGCCGCCTCGATCTGCGCGCGGGTCGCGTTCGGTCTGCCGTAACCGATGTTTTCCGCGATGGAGGTCGGCAGCAGCAGCGGTTCCTGGAGCACGAGCGCGACGTTCTCCCGCAGCGAATGCAGGGAAAACTCCCGCAAGTCCGTGCCGCCCAGGCGCACCGTGCCGCCATCCGGATCAAGGAAGCGCGGGATGAACTGCAGCAGCGTGGTCTTCCCGGCCCCGCTCGGCCCGATCAACGCGACCGCCTCGCCCGCGCCGACGCGGAAGGACACTTCGTGCAGCACCGGGCGTTCCTTGGTGTAGCCGAAGGCCACGCGGTCAAACTCCAGCCCCGTATCCACGCCCCGGACCACCGACCGGTTGCCGTCCTTCATGGTCGAGCCTTCCTGAAGCAGCTCCAGCACGCGGTGTGTGCCGGCACGGGCGTTCGTCACGGTCGAGCCGACGTGGGAAAGCTGGTTCAGCGGGTCGTAGAGCTGGGTGAGATAGGCGAGGAACACCAGCAGCTGGCCGATGCTCAAGGAGCCGCTGATCACCTGCTTCGAGCCAAACCAGATGATCGCCGCCGTGCCCAGCGCAAACACTGCCGACACCGTGCTGAGGTACAGCACCTCCGCGCGGTGCTGACCCCAGCGCGCCGCGAAGGAGTTCTGCGACTGCCGCTCGAAGTGCTCCGCCTCCTTCGCCTCGCGGGTAAAACTCTGGATGAGCTGCAGGTTCGTCACGAGCTGCTGCACCGTGGTGGCAATGCCCGCGTCGGCCGACTGCGCCTCGCCGGCCCGCCGCCCCATGCGCCCGCCAAAGGCCTGCATCACCAGCAGCAGCAGCGGCACCGTCGCGAGGGCCACCAGGGTGAGCAGCCCGTTGAGCCGCCACATCACGACCGTCATGGCGATCACACTCGCCAGCGCGCCGAGGAAGGTGAACACGCCCTGGGTGAACAGGGTCTGGAAGGCGTAGGTGTCCCACGTCGCCCGGTAGATCAGGTCGCCCGCCTGTGCACCCTGCAACCGCCGCAACGAAAGCCGCAACAGCCAGTCAAACACCGCCCGCCGCACCCGCGACAATCCGCGCAACCCGGTGACGATCACCACCGCATTCTGCGCCGCCCCGAGCAGGGCGCTCCCAAGATGCAGCGCGACCATCGCCCCGACCAGCAGCGCGAGCTGCGTCGGCAACGGCAGCCCGCCAATCTGCCGCCCGACGCTCTCAGGGAAGGGATTATGCCCCAGCACGGAATCCACGATCAGCGCCAGCGGCCACGGCTTGAGCAGGCCGGCCAGGGTGGTCAAGGCCAGCAACGCCAACCCCGCCAGCACGCGGGGCCAGTCGGCCCGGAAGTAGGAAAGCGCCCGCCAGAGTTGCTGCATGTCGCGGCGAGGTTAGCGGAAGGTGGGGACACCCGATATTGAATTTGGAAAGCAGGAAAACAGGAACGGAGAGGATGGGAAGGGAGAGGAAAAGCACTATCGCAGTACGAACCAAGGGGTGGTTGCCGTTTCCGGATTCTCATCTGCCGAGGATCGCTTCCTGTCGTCCGTTTCCTGCTTTCCAAATTGTCTCAATCACTCCGTCCCAAAGGGCAGTTTCACGATCGCCACCGGGCTTTCGCCGGTGGCGGTCCGGAGGGTCAGTGCGGTGCCGGGGGTGTTGCATTCCTTGCGGATGTAGGCGAGGGCGAGGTTTTGGCCCAGGGCGGGTGATTTCAGGGCGCTGACGATGGTGCCGACGTCGCGGCCATCCTTGATGATTTTGTCGCCCTTGATCGGCAGCGCGGCGAGGTCGTCGGCCAGGCGCAGGCCGCGCAGGGCCTTGGTCACCTGTCCGTAGGTGCGGATGCGCGCGATCGTCTCCTGGCCGGTGTAGCAGCCCTTGGTGTAGCTGATCGCATCGCGGTCCAGCCCCGCCTCGGGCGGCAGGTGCGTCTCATCCATCTCGATGCCGAAGCGCGGGAGGCCCGCCTCGAAGCGCGCCACTTCCAGCGCGGTGAAGCCCACCAGCCGGCCGCCGACCTCCCTGGCCGCCGCGACGAGCTTGTCGAGCACCGCCGCGAGCGCATCCGTCGGCACAAACAGATCGAACCCGGCGGACACGGTGCGGGCGTGGTTCATCAGGTACAGCTCGCCCAGCGTCGCATCACTGGCCGAGGCAAAGGCCAGGGGCTTGGCCGGCAGTTCGGGGAACAGCCCCAGCTTGCTGACGACTTCCGCCGCGCGCGGGCCTTGCACGGTGAACAGTCCGTAATAGGGGGCCACTTCCACGACCTGCACATCTTCGGCGACGATGTGGTGCTCCAGCCGTTGCTTGAGAGCCTCCGTGAGGCCGGGCTCGAAATCCAGTAGCAGCTCCTGCGGCAGCGCGTAGATGAAGGCATCCGACACCAGCCGGCCCTTGGGGCTGCAAAAGGCGGCGTGACAACCGGTGCCCGGCGCGAGCGCCTTGACGTCGTTGGTGACCTGGCCGTTCAGCAGCCGCACGCGGTCCTCGCCCGTGAGGCAGATCCGCCCGCGAAAGCTCAGGTCGCCGACGCCGGCGGTGGCGCGGAGCGCGGCGTGTTCGGCCAGCCAGTCGCCATAGTCGGCCGCGACCTCGTGGCCGTTCACCTCGGTGAACCGGGCGTCGAGCGCGGCGTGGACTTCATGGAGCACGAGCGGAGTCATGGCGCGCGATGGTAGCGTGTAACGCCCGTCGGCGAAAGGCTGGTAAACCCTACCCAGTTTGGGTTTGGAAAACCGGAGAAGCCGTGGAAGGTTGGGATGGTGGGAGACTGGCGTTTCGGCGTTGCCGCGCCCGGTAACGAACTCATCGGCCAGCGCAAAATGCATCTGCCCACACCAAACAGGAAATGCTTATGAAACCTGCCATCGAGAGAAATGTCTGGATCCGCTGTGACGCGCTGAACCGGGGAACCTGGGACTACGACCCCGACCCGCACCCGGACAACCCGGCTTCGTTCCCCTGGGATTACGGGTTCAACATCCAGCTGGGAAAGCGCTACCAGCTGACCGATCCCAAAACCCACGAAACCATCCTCGTGGAAATCACCAGCGTGGAAGGCGCCCCGCGCAACCACGATTCGATCGCCATCGCGAAAATCGTCGGGGTTGAAGCGGCCAAATGCGAAACGCTGCCCATACCATAGGAATAGCCCCGGTCCTTTCCGGCTTTCCTGCGCATCTGTTCACCATGGTTAGCCGCTGAGTGCGGAGGGAGAGTCACCCCTGATGAACGCGGTCACCCCACTCCGCTCGCATTCCCAATGCCCGAGCCTAACCACGGTGAAAGGCTGCGCTCCCTGCGTTTGACTCGCGCGCTTTGGGCTTCGCGCCCGGCGGCGGACCGGGCATGGTTCTTCCCGCCATGTCCCTGCCAGAGCACCGCCAGGCCATCGATGCGCTCGACGCGCAGATCGTGCACCTCCTCAACGAGCGCACGAAGCACGTCCTTGAAATCGGCGCGCTGAAGCTCAAGGCCGGCGAGGAAATCTACGCGCCGCAGCGCGAGCGCGCCGTCTTTCAGAAGGTGACGAAGCTGAACCAGGGGCCGATCACCAACGACGGCCTGCGCGCCATCTATCGCGAGGTGATGTCGAGCGCGCTGTCGCTGGAGAAGAGCCTCACCATCGCGTACCTCGGACCCGAGGCCACCTACACCCACGAGGCCGCGATGCGCCGCTTCGGGGCGAGCCTGCTGTACACGCCGCAGAAGACCATCGCCGACGTTTTTCACGAGGTCTCCAAGCAGCGGGCGGATTACGGCGTCGTGCCGGTCGAGAATTCCACCGAGGGTGTGGTCACCCACACGCTCGACATGTTTGTGGACAGCGACCTGCAGATCGTCGCGCAGGTCGTCCTTCGCATCCGCCACTGCCTCGTCAGCATCGGCAAGCGTGACCGGATCAACCGGCTCTATGTGCATCCGCAGACGCTCGCCCAATGCCGCGGCTGGATTCACCGGCACTTCCCGCACGCCGAGCTGATCGAGACGAGTTCCAACGCCCGCAGCGCCGAGCTCGCGGCCAAGGAAAAAACCGCAGGCGCCATCTGCGGCGTCTTTGCCGCCGAGAAGTACGCGTTGCCCGTGCTGGAGGCGGACATCCAGGACAACGCCGCCAATGCCACGCGCTTCCTGGTGCTCGGCCGCACCTGCCCGCCGCCCAGCGGCAAGGCCGGCCTGGACCGCACGAGCCTCATGTTCAGCCTGCGCGACGAGGCCGGCGCGCTGCACCGGGCGCTCGCGCCGTTCCGCCGCTTCCGCATCAACATGACCAAGATCGAGTCGCGCCCGAGCAAGCGGAAGGCGTGGGAATACTTCTTCTTCGTCGATTGCGACGGTCACGCCCAGGAGCCGAAAGTCGCCAAGGCCATCGCGCAGCTCGGCCAGCATTGCAGCTTCGTGAAGGTGCTGGGCAGCTATCCCAACTCCGATTAGCGCCATGCTCGCGCTCGGCATCACGCTTGGCGACATCAACGGCATCGGCCCCGAGGTCGCGCTGAAGGCGCTTGCCCGCGAGGTCATCGCCGACGAGGACACCCGTTACGTGCTGATCGGCGACAATGGCGTGGTACGCGAGCTGTGCGGCCTGCTGGGTGTCGAGGCCGACCTGCCGCGCTGGAGCGAACGCGAAACGGTCGCCAGCCGCGTCTATGTCCACGACCCGGAGGCCGTGCCGCTGCCCGTTGGCTTGCCGGCCGGTGCCCCCCAAGCTGCGCTCGCGGCGGTGCGCTGGTTGCGCGAAGGGGCGCGCCTCTGTCTCGCAGGAGAACTGGCCGGGATCATCACCGCGCCCGTCAGCAAGGAGGCGATCATCCGCGCCGGCCAGCCGTTCATCGGCCAGACCGAATTTCTCAGCGAACTCGCCGACGCCTCGCGCACCGCGATGATGTTGCTGGGTCACGACGACCGCGACCGCTGGCTCCGCGTCGCCCTCGCCACGACGCATCTGCCGCTCAAGGACGTCGCCGCCGCGCTCACCGTCGAAGGCATCGCGCAGACCATCGAGCTGGCCGCCGAAGCGTGCGTGCGCCTCGGCCTGCCGCGCCGCCGCATCGGTGTGTGCGGCCTGAACCCGCACGCGGGCGAGGGCGGCAAGATGGGCCGGGAGGAACTCGACGTGATCACGCCCGCCGTCGCGCTGGCAAAGTCGCGCGGCGTGGATTGCCACGGACCCTCCGCCGCCGACACGCTGTTCCACCGTGTCTTTCGGGGCGATTTCGACGCCGTGGTGGCGATGTATCACGACCAGGGACTGGTGCCGCTCAAGATGGTGGCCTTCGACACCGGCGTGAACTGGACGCTCGGCCTGCCCTTCGTCCGCACGTCGCCCGACCACGGCACCGCCTACGACCTCGCGGGCCAGGGCTTAGCCGATCCCTCCAGCATGGAAGCGGCGATCCAGTTGGCACGGCGGCTGGTGAAAGCTTCGACTGCCTAGCTGGAGAAGCGGATTACTTCCCCAATCCCAAAGGGATGGAATCATTCAGCCCAGTGTTGGCGATGAAATCGCCAACACTGGGTGAAGCCGGCCAGAGAAAGCCTGCCCTGAAGGGGCAGCAGCAAATCCCGAAGAGAAGCGATCCAACCGCGTTCCGGTTGAGTTCATTTTGGGACTTCTACCCAGGGTAGGTGCTGCGCACCAAGCCTGGGCTGAGTGATGGAATCCCTTCGGGATTCTGATCCATGAAGCCGCCGGCCGACATGAGCCCCGCCAAGGACATCAGGCAGCGCGGCGAATGCCGTCTGCCAGGGCGGCGCGTTATTTCGCCAGCTTCTCGGTGAGGAACTTCTCGAGCTTGATCGAGTCGGCGGCGAAGAGGCGGATGCCTTCGCTCAGCTTCTCGGTCGCCATCTGGTCCTCGTTGTGGAGCCAGCGGAAGGCCTTTTCGTCGAGCGTAATCTTCTCCAGGGACGAGGCGGCGGCGAGCGCAGGCGTGAGCTTCGGCGTCACGGTGCCCTCGTTCGACTGCAGTTCCTCGAGCAGCGCGGGCGCGATCGTCAGCAGGTCCGAGCCGGCGAGTTCGAGGATCTCCTCCTTGTTGCGGAAGCTCGCGCCCATGACCTCGGTCGCGTAGCCGAACTTCTTGTAGTAGGTGTAGATCTTGGTGACCGAGACCACGCCGGGATCTTCGGCCGGCGGGTAGGAGGTCTTGCCCGTGGACTTCTTGTGCCAGTCCAGGATGCGTCCGACGAACGGCGAGATGAGCTGCACCCCGGCCTCGGCGCAGGCCACGGCCTGGGCGAAGGAGAACAGCAGCGTGAGGTTGCAACGGATGCCGTCCTTCTTCAGCTCGGCGGCGGCCTGGATGCCCTCCCACGTCGAGGCGAGCTTAATAAGGATGCGCTCTTTCGGGATGCCGGCGGCGGCATACATCGCGATGAGATGCCGCGCCTTGGCGACGCTAGCGACGGTGTCGAATGACAGGCGGGCATCGACCTCCGTCGAAACGCGGTTCGGCACGATCTTCAGGATTTCGAGGCCGAAGGCGACGGCGAGCTTGTCCATCGCGAGACCCAGGGCTCCATTTGTACCGGTGGCCTCGGCCTTGGCGTCGGCGACGGCCTTGTCCACCACGGCGGCGTACTCGGGCATGGTGCCGGCTTTGAGCAGGAGGCTCGGGTTGGTCGTCGCGTCACGCGGCTGGTATTTCTTGATGGAGGCAAAGTCGCCGGTGTCGGCGACGACGACGCTGAACTGCTTGAGCTGGGAAAGGAGGTCGGCCATAGGAGCAATGGGTACGGTGCTGCGTTTCGTTCTGTCCCACTCTCCGCCGAACCGGCCGGCGATTCAATGGTGAAACTGGGCCGTGGACTCGGGCTGAGAATGAATCTGGAAAACAGGAAAGCAGGAAACCCGAAAGACTCTGGTCTGCGTCCTGATCGTAATCTTACTCGTAATCTTAATCCTGCGTGGGCGGGCCAGAGCGGAGGCATAGCGATTAGGATTAAGATTTTTTGGGTTCCGACCACGCTTTATCCATTCCTGCTTTCCTGCTTTCCAAATTCACCCCTTTTTTCCACAGCCGCCGCATTTGACTCCGCAACCAAATGGAACTAGCAAAACGGTGGATGAAATGGCGAGGGATGCTGCCGGCCGTGATGCTGGCCTGGGGACTGACGCTGCCGGTGGCGGCGCAGGTCGCTCCACCGTCGCTGGCCGCCGAGGAGGTGATCGGCCGTTTTCTGGAGCGCAGCCGGACCACGACCAACCGGCTGGCCGCGCAGCATCACATCTGCATCCGGCGCACGGTCATGGAAGAACTGGCCGACGACGGCACGGTCAAGGAGCGCAAGACCAAGGAGCAGTCGGTCGAGCTGCGCGGGGAGCACCAGCACATCCGCCTGCTCAAGCTCGACGACCGCGCCCCCACCGCCGACGAGAAGAGGCGGGAGCTGGAACGCGAGGCGGAGCAGAAAAAGACCTTCACCGAGCGCAAGGACAAGCCCCGCAGCCGGGGCCCCGATTTCGTGGATGAGAAGCTGATCCGCCGCTTCGTTTACGAGTCGGATGGCACGGAACTGCTCAACGGCCGGATGACCTATGTGCTGAAGTTTTCGCCCGTGGCCGACCCGGTGGCCAAGGACAACGCCGACCGCGCCCTGAACCTGCTGACCGGCCGCATCTGGATCGACGTCGAGGAGTTTGAGCTGGTGAAGGTGGAGGCGCACCTGAAGGAACCGCTCACCGTTCTCGGCGGCCTGGTGGCGAAGGTGGAGCGCCTCGACTTCGCCGTGGAACGCCGCCGGCTGTCGGACGGTCTGTGGTTCAACACCTCGCTCGTCACGCGCGCCGAGGGCCGCAAGCTGTTCTCTGCTTTCCACATGCGCTCCCGGATCGAGCAGGATGATTTCCGCCCCCTGCCGGGGACGGAGCGCTAAATTCTGCCATTTCCCGATGATAATCGGACGAATGGGCACGGACGGTGCCCTGCGCCGTCCCCGTCGCCGAGCGCAGCGTCAGGCGACGAAACGGAGAGCCACGACGCAACCATGATTTTTGCCGGGGTGAGGGCGGGCCCACTGCATGATTGCCTCACCGAATCGATGGAAGACACCCAACATCCCAGTCAAATGACGGGAGCGTTTTACAAGAAGCACAGGGCACGGGTGGAACCGCGCCATCCCCACCGACACGGCTGTTATCCTCAGGCCAAGATATCAGGCGGCTGATTCGGGAGGTTCCTTCGTTGGCGGGGCAAAGTAGTTCCTCGTGACCCGGTAAAGCATGCTGCCGCAAATGGTGATGACCACAAAAGCGATGAGGACGCTGGCGACTCCGGAAAGACCCCCGATACGATCGCCGAGAACGAAAAAGAGCGCAAAGATACCGGAAGCAAGGCCCGGAAAGAAAAGCAGCCACACACCGCCGACCACGACCAGCTTTGGACGCGTCTCCACCGCTCGACGATAGGCAAACCCGGCTGCATGCGCGGCGTCGGGCATGAGAAATGGGACGGTGGAACTCATCGGAGCGCCGCAGCGCTTACACCACCTGGATTCCAGAAGATTGGGAAACAGGCAAGCCGTGCAAAGCACCGTCGCAGTTTCTGCGGTCACATCGCACGGCGGCTCCCAGGCTTCGGACACCGGCTCCGTCTCCCGTTGAGTCTTCGGCGGAACCGGCTTCGCGGCGGCTACCGCACCTTCAAACTCGGCCGTGCCACATTCGCGACAATAAGTGGCGCTTTCATCATTTTGCCGCCCGCAGTAAGCACAGGATTTCATGGCGCATAAAGCTACCGCCTCATTTCGCCTTCAATCGCCGCCGGCAACGCCATATCGCTTCTTCGTGTCATCACTGCTCCACCTCACTTCACCTTCTGCTTCGCCAGCACGGCGCCGCCGGTGATGCCGGCGAGGTCGCCGAGCTTGCTGGCGATGATCTCGATGCCCTTGGTCGTGCCCGGCATGGCGTAGTCCAGCGCGGTCTCGACGATGATGGACATCATCTCGTCCTCCAGCGCGTCGATCACGCCGCCGCCCACGACGACCACCTCGGGATTGAAGATGTTGATGAGGTTGGCGATGGCGATGCCGGTGTATTCGGCGGCGTCCTCGATGACCTTCTCGACGAGCTTGTCGCCCTTGCGCAGCGCCTTGCGCAGGTCGCCGCTCTTCAGCTCGGCGAGGTCGGAGCCGAGCATCTCGGTGAGCACGGTTTTCCCGCCATCCTTCACCGCCTTCTGGATTTCGCGGAAGATGGCCGTGCGGCTTGCCAGCGCCTCGAAGCAGCCATTGTTGCCGCAGCCGCATTTGGGCCCGCCTACCTGGATGACCATGTGGCCGAGCTCGCCGGCGGTCTTGTTGAAGCCGCCGTACAGCTTGCCGTCGAGGATCAGCCCGCCGCCGATGCCGGTGCCGAGGAAGATGCCGATGAGATCGCGCGGCTTGCCCTTCAGCTCGACCTCGTGGACGCCGAGGGTGCAGATGTTGCAGTCGTTCTCGACGAAGACGGGCACGTCGAGCGCGCGCTCCAGCTCCTTCTTCAGGGGCGCATCCTTCCAGCGGAGGTTCGGCGCAAAAATCACCTCGCCCGAGTCGGGATCGATCGCGCCCGGTGCGCCGATGCCGATGGCGCGGATGTTCTTCAGCGAAAGGTCCGCCTCGTCCACCACATCGCGCACGCAGCGGGCGATGCGGGCGACGACGGCGTCAAAGCCGCGCTCGGACTTGGTGCTGAGCTTGGCGGTCTGCTGCAGCTTCAGCTGGGGTGTGAAGACGCCGGCGAGGATCTTGGTACCGCCCAGATCCACACCGATGAGGAGTTCCTGTTTTGTGGGTTCGGGCATGCGCGCAGGTGGTGCCGGCTAATTGCCGGAAGTTTTGACGTTGGGCAACACGGTTTTCGGGGCGACCGCGCCGATCCCGTCGTAACCGGTGTACAGGGGCAGGGCGATGCCGCCGAGATGGTCGGGCAGGGGCTGGTCCTGGGACGGGCCGCGGCTGGTCATCTGGCGGGTCACGCCGCGCCGGGTTTCGGACACGATCGTCTGGTAGGCGTAGCCGCCCACCGGCACCTCGCTGAGGCTGAAGGTGGCCGAGGCGTCCACGATGCGGAACATCGGGTCCTGCTTCCAGGTGCCGTTGGAGAAGCACAGGCCGCCGAGCAGCTCGGTCTTGCCGCCGGACCGGGTGTCAATGAGGGTGCCGGGCAGCTCCACCTTCAGGCCCAGCACCCAGAGCTGGCCGCCGTCGTTGAGGATCTTGGTGCCGTTGCAATCAAGGCAGAGCTGCCGCGCCCAGAGCCGTCGGCCGGCGGGGATTGTCCACGGCAGCCGGCTCGAAACATCCTCCAAAAAGACGTCACCCTTCCCGGTCCAGCTGAGGCTCACGCCCTCGCAGCTGCTCAGCACCAGCTTGCGATTGGAACCCTGCTCGATGAACAGGCGTTGGGCGGGCTGGAACTCGAGGCGCTCCACGGTCACCACCGGGGCCGTGCCGTCCACCAGCCGGAACGCGGGCTGGCCCACGGGCACCTCCGCCACGACCCGTGCCTCGCAGCCGATGATGCGCCGGACGTTCTTCCGGAGCTCCACCGGGTGCTGGATCTTCCAGACGCCATTGGGCAGATACACCGTCGCGGCCCCGGAATCGATGGCCGCCTGGATGGCCGCCGAATCGTCGTGCGCGCCATCGCCCTTGCCGCCGAAGGCCAGCGGACCCGCCCAGGCGCCGGGCGCATCCCACGGCACCTCCGGCGTCTCCTCCGCCGGCAGGAACAGGGCATATTGGGGGGCCGGGAAGATGTTGAAGATGGGATGCGACACAAACTCGCGCACCTCGGGCCCGGAGGCGCCCTCGACGAAGCCGGTCCGGTTCTCGATCGCGTTGGTGTAGCCCGGGGTCGAAATCTGCCGGGCGAACAGGAAGCCCTTGTTCTGGATGGCCGGGGGCGGGCGTTTGGCCGGCAGCCCCTGCAAGGCGGCTTCCACCAAGGTCACAAAGCCGGTGGCATCCGTGTTTTGCAGGGCGACGACGCTGTTGGTGCTGCGCAGCCGGCGGATGCTCACGGCCTGGCCGCGGTTGCGGATGCCGGCCACCAGCTGGTCCACCAGCTCGATGTTCTCCATGGTCATGGAATACACCGAGTTGGCGGCGGCGATGCCGACGTCGAAGCCTTCCACCCGCACCCGCTGGATCAGGCACGGGCCGATGTGGTCCTCGTAGGCCAGGTCCAGGCCGATCAGCCCGCTCCTGCCACCGGCGATGATGGTGACGTCGCGAACGCAGCCCTGCCCGTTGGCCATGAACTGGAGGCCGATGGCACCGGCGTTGCCCTGGCCGCTGTTGAGCGTGAGGTTCCGCACCGCGTTGCGCTGGTGGAACGCCTGGCCGTCGCCGGTCCACACCATCGGGCGCGGCCGACCGGAGTTGCCGAAGCCGGGGGCGTAATCCAGCAGCCGGATCACCGTGCCGGCCCGGCTTTGCCCCTGGAGAACCGTGGCCCGCTCGGCCTTTTCCTCATCCTCGCCACCGGGCCAGCGGAGCGTGGCGGAGATCAGGTAGGTGCCGTTGGGCAGGTAGATGATTTTGTTGCCGTTCGGATGCTCCAGCAGGGCCTGCTGGATGGCTTCGGTGTCATCGGTCTTCCCGTCGCCCTTCGCGAAATAGGGCGACTTGGTCACATCCACCACGCCCGCATCCGGCGGGAACACGATGTCCTCCGCGCGGGCGGCAAGCGCAAAGGAGAGCAGGCAGAAAAAACGGATCAGGCGGCGCATCACGGGGCAGTTCGTCGAAGTCGCGCCCACGATACGCAGCGGTCCGGTCGAAGCCAGCGTTTTGCCGACTGCGCTCAGTTGAGCGGATGCACCAGGATTTTGCGGAACCAGATCTCGTCGCCGTGATCCTGCAGCAGGATCGGCGTGGCGAACTTCGTGCCCCACTTCGCCTCGTTCTTGAACTTGCTCTGCGCCTTCGCGGCGGCGAGTTCCGGTGAGCCGATCTCGTAGCTGAGCACCATGACGCCGTTCAGCCAGTGCTCGACGTGGTTGCCCCGCACCAGGATGCGCGACGAGTTGATCTCGCCGGCCGGTTTCAGCGGATGGCTCGTCGGCGGGAGCGCGTCATAGAGCGACGCGGTCTGGCGCTTCGGGCCGATCAGCGCGTCGGGATGCAGCTTGTCGTCGATGAGCTGGTATTCGTGCCCGATGGGCGCCCCGCGGCCCTCGTCGATGAAGTATTTCACGCCGCTGTTGGCCCCCGGCGCGACGCGCCATTCCCAGGAAAGCTCGAAATCCACGAACATCTCCGTGGTGATGATGTCGCCGCCACCGCCCTTGGCCAGGTGCTTGAGCCAGCCGTCTTCCGCCACCCAGCCCTTGGCCGGGAACTCGACCTTGCCGAAGGCGCGCCAGCCGGCGGTCGAATGACCGTCGAAAAGAGGACGCCAGCCATTGGCTGGGGCGGACGAGTCCGCGCTTTGACACGCCGGGAGCAGGGCCAACAATGAGAAACACGCGAGGGTCAGGAGAGGGCGACGCATAAGGGGATCACTTCACGGTGAGTTGTTTCAGACGGATATTGCGGTACCAGACGGTGTTGCCGTGGTCCTGGAGGCAGATGTGCCCGCTGGTTTCCTGGGCGAACTTCGGCATGTCCTTGAACTTCGACTGGGCGATCAGCGCCTTCAGCTCCGGGCTGCCGAGGTCGTACTGCACGATCAGCCTGCCATTGAGCCAGTGCTGCACGTGCGGACCGTACACCACCAGGCGCGACTTGTTCCACTCGCCGACCGGCTGGAGCTGCTTGTCGACGTTCGGCGCAATCAGCCCGTACAGCGCACCCGCGCTGGTCTTGGGGTTCTTGCCGTCGCCGTGTTTGGCGTCGTCGAGGATCTGGTATTCCGGCCCTACCTCGCCGGACGTGCCGAATCCCTCGCTCACATGGTACATCACGCCGCTGTTGGCACCTTCGGACACCTTCCATTCCCAGAGCAGCTCGAAGCTGCCGTACTGGTCACGGGTCACGAGGTCGCCGCCACCGCCACCGCCCTCGACCTTCAGCGCGCCGGCCTCAACAACCCAGCCCTTCGCGGGAAAGTCCGTCTTTTTATATCCGCGCCACTTGGCCGTCGAAGTTCCATCGAACAGGGTTTCCCAGCCGACCGCATCGGCCGCCAGCAGCGCCGAGGCGGAGAACAGGCTGAGCAGGGCGATACGGAGCGGCTTCATGCGGGAACGGTGGACGGAGTGAACGCCCCGCCCCTTCACCGCGTCAAGCGGCGGCTCGTTCGTTGGAGGCCGCATATCACCCGACGCGAGCGAAAGCATCCACAGCAATCACGCTTTTGACAGTTACCTCTCACCAACGCATTGCCAACTTCGCCGGGTGCTTCGAAGCCGGATTCGAGTGCCGGTATCGTTCCGACTTCCTGACGCATGCTCCCGCAGTCCTCCTACAACGGAACATTGACCGCCCGCGAATCGAATCAGGGTTTGGCTTCGACGACCGCTGTGAGCCCCGGGCGCGTTTTCCCGAGCGGAATCCGGGCGGTGACGGTGGTACCATGGCCGGACGTGGATTTGATCGAGAAGGTGCCCCCGACCATCTCCAACCGTTCCCTCATTCCCAGCAACCCCAACCGGCCGTTTCCGGTCGTGGCAAGGACGCTTTTCACATCAAAGGATTTGCCGTCGTCATTTATCGTCAGGCAGATCCAGCCCGGCAGTTTTTTGATTTCAACTTCCACCGCACCGGCCTGCGCATGGAAAGCCACGTTATTGAGGGCTTCCAAGGCGACGCGATAGAGGACGCTGCTCTGCTCGATGGGCAGTTGGTTCACCGACGCGTAGGCGGCCAGACTCGCCCGCACACCCGTCCGCTTCTTGAAATCCCTCATGAAAGCCTGAAGCGCGGGCACCAGTCCCAAATCATCCAACACCGTCGGGCGCAGTTCCACGGCAAACCGGTGCACCATGGCCATGGATTTTTCCAAAAGCTGCTGCGTCTCCACGATTTTCCGCCGGAGGGAGGTAGGATTGTCGGCCAGCCTCGGACTCAGGGACGCCAGATGGACGCTGATGCCCACCAGCGTTTGCAGGACGGTATCATGCAGTTCGCGGCTGATGTGCTTGCGCTCCGCTTCCTGCGCGAGCAGCACCTGGTGGGACAATTGCCGCAATTGCAGTTCGCTGGTCTTGAGGGACTGCTCCAGCGTTTTGCGCCAGATGATTTCCCCCTCAAGTTTCTGGTTCGAGGCGGTCATTACCTCCAGGCGGACCCGGGCCGCCTCCGCCTGCTTCCGCTCGGTGATGTTGTTGAAAAAACAGACCACGCCCAGGTCACCCGCAGGCAGCGTGACGCGCCGGAGCTGCCATTCGTAAACCTCCTGCGTGCCGGTATCGAGCCGCCGCTGGTCAAATTCGGGGGACTGATACGGCTCGCCCGTTTTGAGCGTGTGGCGGAACCGGGCCAGGACTTCGTGCGCGACCGGCGGCGGCCAGAGCACATGGACAATCTCCGAAAAATCCCGGCCGAGCAGCGGATGAATTTTGCGGAACACGATCTGCGCTATGGGGTTGGCCTGGTGCAGACGAAATTGCGCGTCCACCAGATACATGCCGACGGGAACCTGCGCGATGAGCAGGGCGAAGAGCGCCTCGCTGCGACGCAACCGTTCCTCCGACTCCTTGCGCTTCGTGATGTCGATCATGGCCACGCGACATTCCTCCCCGTTGGGCAGGGGCCGGGCCTCGAGGTTCACATCCCGGAGCGGCTGGCCGGACGGGTCCAAAAGTACAAGATCGATGGACGCCTTGACGTGGCCCGCAAAAACCTTGTCAAGGAAGGCATGAAAAATTGGGCGCAGCGCGGGCGCCACCAAACTTCCGAAAGACCGTCCCACCAGACGGGAGCGGGCCATCCCGACCAGATTCGTCCCGGTGAGATTGACCTGATTGATCACGCCAGCGGGCGTGAGCGTAAAATACCCCACGGGCGCGAAATCGTAGAGGTCGGTGTAATTCTCCAACGATGCTTCCCGCTCATCCTGCGCCTGCCGCAGCTCGGCGTTCTGCATCTCCAGCTCAATCTGATGGACCTGCAGCTCATGAAGCAGCCGTCCGGTGTCCGCGGCGGATTTCGGATCTCCGTCCCCGCCTGGCCGGCCGTTCCGCCGCGGGCGCAGCCGTGCCTCGGCATCCTGGCGCAGTTTGCTGGCGGTCATTCCGGTGCTTGGCTTTCGTTTCATGGCGAAGGGTGGCAGTCCTGCCCGGGTCACGCACTCCCGGCGCGTTTTCGGCGCACCAGTTTCCCGGTCAGTTCCGTGTTTTCCTTTTCCAGGGCGGAATGCCGGTCCCGCAGCTTCTTTTCCAGCGTCTTGGACACGCTGATGTTCGAGAAGGTGATCACCACGCCGTCAATCCGGTCGTCCAGCGTACGGTAGGGCATGATGCGCACGCTGAACCAGCGGCCATCGAGCGCGGCAATCGGCTTTTCCACGGCCACCAGTTTGTGCAGGACGCCCCGGGCATCCTCGGTCAGTTCCGGATAGCGCAGATTGGAGGCGAGGTCGGTGATGGGCCGGCCCGCGTCGCCCGGGATGAGCTTGATGATATTGGCGGTCTGGGGGGTGAACCGCCGCACTTTGAGCTGCTTGTCCAGAAACAGGGTCGCGATGTCCGTGCTGTCGAGCAGGTTCTTCATGTCGTTGCTGGCCTGCGAAAGCTCGTCCACCTTGAGCTGCAGCTCGGAGTTCACCGTCTGGAGCTCCTCGTTCATGGACTGCATCTCCTCTTTCGAGGTCGTGAGTTCCTCGTTGGTGGACTGCAGTTCCTCGTTCGTGGATTGCAGTTCCTCATTGGCGGACCGGAACTCCTCCTGCGAAGTCTGCATCTCCTCATGGGTGGCCCGCGCCTCGCCTTTGACGTGCAGGAGCTCCTGTTCTAGCTCGGCGATCCGCGGGCTGCGGCCGACCGGCCCGGAGGACCGGCTCGCCGTCGGGACGGCCACGGGGGCGGGCAGGTCGGTGAAAACGATCATCACCAACCCCTGCAGCGGCCCGGGTTTGTCGAGCTGCTGGAGACTCACATCCACGAACTGCGTGCCGCCGTTCGTCCCGACCTTGAGTCCGCGCAGCACCACCCGCTCCTTTTTCCGGAGCGCTTTCTGGAAGCCATCCGACAGTTCGTAGCGCAAGCCCTCGCGGGCCATGGCAAAAATGTTCAGGTTGGCCTTGCCGGCGGCGGGCTCCAGGTATTTGCCCGTCCGTCCGCTGACGTAGAGCAGGTCGCCCTGGTCGCTGACCAGCACGGCGGGGGGAGCATACTCCTGCACAATCAGCTCCTCCGCCAACGACTGAAGACTGGCCGGCGGCCGGCCAGAGGGACGCGCCTCGAAACTGATCGGCGGCCCGGCGGAAAAGGACGAGGGAAAAGAAACCGGCTCCGACCGTAGGACGGATTCTTTCCTCCAGTAGGTTCGCGAGGCGCCTCCCATTGGGGCAAAAAGATCGGTGAAATCCCCCACCGTCTCGGCGCTGCCCTGAAACAGGATGCCACCGGGAGTCAGGCTGTAGTGAAACAGCGGAATCAGCTTTTTCTGCACGTCCGAGGAAAGATAAATCAGCAGGTTCCGGCAGCTCAGGATGTCGAGCTTGGTGAAGGGAGGGTCCATGATGAGATTCTGCGGCGCAAAAATGACCATTTCGCGAATCTCTTTGCGCACCCGGTAGCCGTGATCCTCCTTGGTGAAGAACCGCTTAAGCCGTGCTTCCGACAGGTCAGCGGCGATGTTGGCCAGAAAGAAGCCCGAGCGGGCCTTGTCAATGGCGTTCCGGTCGAGGTCGGTGGCAAAGATCTGGATCGTGATTTTTCTCCGGGGCCGGAGCGCCTCCACCGCCTCCTTGAGCACGATGGCCAGGGAATAGGCTTCTTCGCCGGTGGAGCAGCCAGGCACCCACGCACGCAGCGCCTGACCGGGCGAACGGCTTGCGAGCAGCGTGGGCAGGGCGTGCTTGCACAGGTGTTCCCAGGCGGCGGGGTCGCGGAAAAAGTTCGTCACTCCGATCAGCAGTTCCTTGAAGAGCAGGTCCAGTTCCTGCGAATTCTCCTGCAAGTAGCGGACATAGGCCGCCATCTTGCTGATCTGGTGAATGCCCATGCGACGCTCGATCCGGCGATAGAGCGTGTTCCGTTTGTAGAAGGAAAAGTCGTTGCCGGAATGGTTTCGCAGCAGGATGACCACCTTTCCCAGCGCGCTCAGCCCCTTGTCCTCCGGCATCACTTCCGTCCGGGTGAGGAGCGGGGCGCGCTGCAGGTAGGCCATGATTTTCGCCGCCAGCTCCTCCGCCGGAGCCACGATGTCCGCCAGCCCGGCGTCAATCGCGCTGCGCGGCATGGAGTCGAATTTGGCCGTCGCCGGCTCCTGCACCAGCACCAGCCCCGCCTTTTCCTTGATGGCGCGCAGCCCGAGCGTGCCGTCGGAGCCCATACCGGAGAGAATCACGCCGATGCTGTGGTCCTGCCGGTCCTGCGCCAAGGAGCGGAAGAAAAAATCAATGGGCAGGCCCAGCCCGCGCGCCGCCACCGGTTTGAGCAGGTGCAGCACCCCGTGCAGCATGGACATGTCCTTGTTCGGCGGGATGATGTAGACGCAGTCCGGTCGTACCGTGGTCGCATCCCTGACCTCGATGACGCGCATGTCGGTGGCGCGTTGCAGCAGCTCGTCCATGATTCCCTTGCGCGTCGGGTCCAGGTGCTGGATGACGACAAACGCCATGCCGCTGCCCTTCGGCACGCCCCGCAGGAACTGTTCCAGGGCTTCAAGGCCGCCGGCGGAGGCGCCGATGCCGACAATCGGGAACGGAACGCCCGCCGGCGCGGCGAAAGTTTCCGGACGATCAGCCTTGGCGGGTTGCTTCGGTCGGCGGACAGGTGAAACTTTCTTTTTCATGTTATAATTTCCGGCGCTTGATCCGGGCCGCTTTGGTTCTGGTTGGGGTGGGTGGAGTGACCGGTTTTCCCGGGGAGGCCCGGCTGTTTTCCAAGCCTTTGCCGTCACCGACCAGTTCCATGAGTTTGGAGGCGATCCTGTCCAGGGGCAGGATGAAATCGACATCGCCGGTCTGGATCGCCGTTTCCGGCATGCTGAAATTTTCCGACGTGGGCCGGTCCTGGGCGATCACTTTGCCACCCTTGTCCTTGATGATCTGGACCCCGAAGGAGCCGTCACCGTCTCCTCCGGTGAGGACCACGGCAATGGCGTCCCTTTTATAAACGGCGGCCACGGAGGCAAAGAGGGGCTCGGCGGATGGCCGGGCGTAATGGACCTTTTCCGCGGCGGAAGACGAAAGTTTGAGGCGGCCGCCTTTGGCGACCGAGAGGTGATGGTTGGGCGGGGCGACGAAAACGGTCGAGGGTCGCAGGATGTCTCCCGAATGGGCCTGCCTGACCACCAGATGGGTGCGACGGTTGAGCAGCTCGGCCAGAATGCTCTTATGGTCGGGAGAAAGGTGCATCACAATGGCGATGGCGGCCGGAAAATCCGCCGGCAGGCGCGACAGAATGACCGACAACGCCTTCAAGCCGCCGACAGAGGTCGCCATGGCGATGACCCGGAAGGAAACCTTCGCGGACGGGGCGGGAGGGGTCTCGCGGGCAGCGTTGGCGGGTCTGTTCTGCTCGCGTTTCGTCTTCATAATCGAGCTAACCACCACCACCGGTCCCCGGCTCCAGCAGGGCCCGCAGGCGGGAAATGACGACGGGCCAGGAGTATTCCTTCGCACAGGCCACTTTGCCGGCCGCGCCCATGCGGGTGAGCCGCGCGTCGTCGCGGATCAGGTCCACCACGGAGCGTATATAGGCGCCTTCGTCGTTCGCGTTCGACAGCGCGAGGAAATCCGCTCGGCGCAGCGCCGCCCCGGTGTTGTGGCCGTTCGTGGTTGCCACCGGCAGGCCGTGCGCCAGGCCGGCCATGAGCGTCGTGCGCCGCTCGGAAATGCCATCGACAAACGGCAGCGTGAGCAGATCGGCCGCGTGCAGCGCCCGGGAAGCGTCGTCGGCGGGCAGATAGCCGAGCGGCCGGTAAAATTTCAGCAGCTCGGCCGGCAACCGCAGCGCGGGCGCGCCCCCGATCAGCGCCAGCGCCACCGGATTCGACGGCGTGTGGGCCGCCCGCCAGCCCTCGATCACCCAGGGCAGCTGCTTCGCGGCGCTGAGCGTGCCGAAGTAGGCGATGATCTTGGTGTTCGCCGGCAGGCGGTTTTGCGCGCGCCAGGTGGCGGCATGGTCCGGTGGCACGGACACCGGCTCGATGCTGGTCGGCGAAGGGAGCAGGGAAAACTTCTTCGCCACGGCAGGCCGGCGGGCGGACCATTCCTCCACCCAGCGGCCCGTCGAGATCGGAATGGCGTCGGCCACGGACAGGATCGCCTTCCACTGCCGGCGATGGTTCAGGGCGTACCAGAAGTTCGGCGGGCGGCGGAAGAGGTCCAGCGGCACCAGGTCCGCCATGATCTCGTGCGCGATGAAGACCTGGCGCTGGCCGATGCCCTTGAGATCGCGCCAGAAGCGGGGCAGCTGGCGGTTCACGCCGCCTCGGCCGTACATGTGCGGCACGTACTGCCAGAGCAGCACCGAGTCATCGGGGAACTCGCGCAGCTCCGCCATGATCCAGTCGAGGTCGCTCCAGTTGCCGATGCTCGCGCGGACTTGGAAGGCGCCCGAAGATTCCTCCGACCCAGGTGACGTCAGCACCGTTACCGGGCCAAACGCGGCCAGCTCGTTGGCGAGCCGGTGCGTGTGGTCGGCCAGCCCGCCGCGTTTGGGCGGCAGCAGATCGGAAATGATGATGACGGGACGGGCCACAGGGAACGGAGTAACACAGGCCTTCTAGGGAGGCGAACCTTCGCGTTGCAGCGTCTGCAACACTGCCGTGACGACCCGCCCGACGGCGATTCCTTTCAGGCAGCGAAAATCGATGGGGCACTCCCGCCGGAAGCAGGGCGCACAGGGAGCCTCCGACCGGAGCAACCGGTGGCGCGGATCTCCCGGGAGACCCGGGCCGGTCAGTTCCGGCGAGGTGCTGCCGAAGGGCACGACCACCGGCACGCCGAGCGCCGCCGCCACGTGCATCGGCCCGGTGTCATTGGTGAGCAGCACCCGGCAGACGGACAGTGTCGCGCACAGTTCCCGCAGGGAGGTGCGCCCCGCCAGCCGGACCAGCGAGGAGCGCGAAACCCCACGGGCCAGAAGTTCGGCCTCCATGTTATCCGCCAGCGGAGCGTCGGCCGGGCCGCCGAAAATCACGAAGCCGCAGTGGGTCTGCCGGTGCAGTTCGTAGGCGGCCGCGACGAAGTTCTCCCCCGGCCAACGTTTGGCGGGCCCATATTCCGCGCCGGCATTCAGGCCGATCCACGTCGGTCCGACGGTGAGCTGGAATTTTTCCCGGGCGGCTTCGACCTCCTCCGGGCGAACGGCCAAAAGTGGTGGCAGCGGTTCAGGGTTGCCTCCCAGCCGGGCCACCAGCCGTAGGTAATGGTACAGCTGATGCGACGACGCGGGAATGGCCGGGCGCGCGCTGTCGGAAGGCGCCCCCGCGATCAGCCGTTTCACTTCCGCCTCCGTCCGCTTGCGCATTTTCACGATGCCGGGCGCAGGTGGAACCACATCGGTCAGGAGCCAGTTGCGCCAAGGCCACGCGCCGCCCACGCGACGGGGAATGCCGGCCAGCCAGACTTCCAAGCCTGAGCGCGGCGAATTGGGCAGCAGCAGTGCGAGGTCGAACCGCTCCGCCCGCAGCCGCCGCGCGAGCGTCAGCACACCCTCCTTCGCCGCGAAGGTCAGCACCCGGTCCACGGCGGGATGGCAGGGCCACAGTCCGGCCAGCTTCTCGTGGGTGAGCAGCGTGATCTCGGCCCCGGGAAACCGCTCCCTCAGCCGCAAGAGCGCCGGCGTGGTCATCACCGCGTCGCCCAGCCAGTTCACGCCGCGCACCAGGATGCGGCAGGGCGCGACGTCAGTGGCCGAGGAGGGAGCGGGTGCGGGCATGCTTATTCCTCCGAGGCCACCAGCTCCGATTTGGCGGCGGACGTGCCTTGCTGCCACTTGGACGCCGGCTTCCAGCGGCGGTGGACCCAGAACCAGTTCGCCGGGTCCCGCCGGATGGCGGCCTCCAGCACGGTGTTAACCTCGCGGGTCAGTTCCGCCACGGACCGGGGGTGACCGGCGGCGTCCTGCGTCGGGATTTCCGGCCCCACCTCGATGCGCCACCGCGCCAGCCCGGTGCGGTAGCAGATCGCCGAGCGCAGGTGGGCGTCGTAGCGCAGCGCCAGCACCGCGCAGCCGGCGTTGCACGAGCAGTCGCGGCCGAAAAACGGCAGCCACAGGCCGCGGTCGCCCGCGTGCTGGTCGGCCAGCAGCGCCAGCAGGATGTGCCCGCGGTTCATCGCCTGTCGCAGCGCTTCGGCCCCCGTGCGGCGCTCGAAAAACAGCACCCCGCTCCGTTCCCGCAGGTCGAGCAGCAGGCGGTTGAGCGCGGGCGGGCGCAGGGCGCGGTAGGTGACGGCGGCGTTCCAGCCGGGCATCAGCTCCTTCCCGCGGCCGTAGAGCTCGAAGTTGCCGAAGTGCCCGATGGCCACGACCACGCTGCGGCCATCCGCCGGAATCGCCTCCGGCAGTCCGACCCATTCCATGTGCGCGGCGAGATCCTCGCGGGACATCACCGCCGTCTTGAGCGCGCAGACGTAGTTTTCACCGAGCCGGCGGAAGTTTTCGCGGGCGATGGCCCGGCGTTCAGGTTCCGTTTTTTCGCGACCCAAGGCGAGTTCGAGGTTCTGCAGCGCCACGCCGCGATGCCGGCGGTCGAACACGTAGGCCAGCGCCCCGCCGGCCCGACCCAGCCGGGCGACCAGCTCCAGCGGCAGCGCCTGAATCACGGCGATGAACGCGCGGACAAGGAGGACGAGAAGCGCGCTCACTTGAAGCAGATGCGGCGGACCGCCTCGTCAAAACCGCCCGCCCCGGCGGTGATCTTGATCTCCACGCGCATGAACCACACGGGCACGTCGCGCCGGTCGAGCTTGGGGAAGCGCACGGCGTCCTTCTGCGTGGTGACCACCATGTCGGCCTTGCGCTTCTTGGCGCGGTTGATGGCGTCGAGCACCTCCTGCTGGCTGAAGCGGTGGTGGTCGGCGAAGCGCCGCGCGAGCACGACCTCGCCGCCCAGCTCGACCAGCTTCTGCTCGAAGCTCTCGGGCTGCGCGATGCCGCTGAGGCTGGCGATCCGCCGGCCCTTCAGCAGGTCCAGCCCGGCCCGTTCGCCGGTGAAGACGTCCTCGAAATAGAGCGGATGATGGACGCACTCCACGATCTCCGCGCGCTGGTTCAGTTTGGCGACGCGCACCCGCAGGTCGTCGATGCGCCTGCTGTTCTCGGGGGTGCTGCGGTCCACCTTGGTCAGGAAGACGACATTGGCGCGGACCAGGTGCGAAGGCGGCTCGCGCAAGGTGCCGCGCGGCAGCAGGTGCTCGTTGCCGAAGGGCTGCTGCGCATCCACCAGCACCACGTCGGTCCGCCGGCCCCGGAGCTTCCAGTACTGGAAGCCGTCGTCGAGCAGCAGCGTGTCGCACCCGAAGCGCTCGACCGCATAGCGGCCGGCCTTCACGCGGTCCTTGTCCACCAGCACCACGACGTCGCGGAGGTTGGAAGCGAGCATGTACGGCTCGTCGCCGGAGGTCTCGGAATCCAGCAGCAGCGAATGGCCGTCGCTCACAACGCGGGGCGGCGTGGTGTCCTCGCGCAGCAGGAACTTGTCGAGCAGGCGCTCCCGCAGCGGCTTGGGCCGCGAACGGTAGCCGCGCGAGAGGATCGCCACCTTGCGGCCGGCATCCTGCAGGGCGCGGGCGAACTTCTCGACCACGGGGGTCTTGCCGGTGCCGCCGACGGTGAGGTTGCCGATGGCGATGACCTGCACGCCGAGCGTGGCATCGCGCAGGATGCGGGCGTTGTAGAGCACCCGGCGGAACTTCACCGCCACGGCGAACACCCGGCTGAGCACGAGCAGCAGGAAACGCACGACCGCGGCCTTTTTGCCGGGCCGCTGCTGGATGATCACATCGAGCAGCCACGTCTCGGCCTGCTCACTGAACTGTCGCCACCACTCACGCACGTTGTCGGGACACTGCCAAGCCGGAGCGCCGAAGCGAAGAACGGAACTGCGGTTCCTCCAGAACGCCAAGACCCGGGTGGGGCGAGCGTCCTCGCGAGCCGGGCATCATAGGGCTGGGGTGGCCTCGGTTCGCGGGGACGCTCGCCCTACCGGCCTCGTGGGATTTCCCCAACCTCCGCCTCACCGCACCTTCACGGTCACATTGCCGGCGTAGCGCCGGACGCCGAGGCCGGAGCGCTCGAGCACCACCACACCCAGCTCCAGCTCGTCGCCGGGCGCCTTGTTGTGGATCAGCTTGGCCAGGGCCACCAGGTCGTCGATTCGCGCGCCGTCCACGGTCGTGATGTAATGGCCGGCCTGCAGCTTCACCGCCGCCGCCGGACCCTCACGGTCCACCGACTGCACGACGAAGCCGCCGTCGGTCTCCCGCAGCGTCAGGCCGAGGCGGCGGCGCAGGAGGCCGTTGCTGAAATAGGCGCTTTCCTCCACCAGCCGCAGCCGAAGCTGCCGGTTTTCCCCGTCGTGCCGGACCATCAGACGGATATCCCGCTCCGTCCCGGCGGACCGCAGCGCGCGGTTGAAATCAATGATGCTGCCGGCGGGGTTGTCGTTCACCGACAGGATCGCATCACCCGCGCGCAGGCCGGCGGTCGCCGCCGGGCTGCCGGGCTGGACACCCTGCACGGTGAGCGGGCGCAGCCCCGGCTTCAGCCGCGCGCCAAACCAGTAGTGATCCACCGACTCGCCCACGAGCGCCTCGGAAAGCGCCTGGTTCACGCGCCGGATCGGGATCGCAAAGCCGATACCCTGGGCGCCGATGTCGGGCCGCAGCACCGCGACATTCAGACCGATCAGCTCGCCGCGCAGGTTGATGAGCGGCCCGCCGGAGTTGCCGGGGTTGATCGCCGCGTCGGTCTGGAGCCAGTCGGCGATGTCGAGCTTTTCGCCAATGGCCACATTCTCCGCCGGCCGGCGCGACTTGGAACTCAGGATGCCGCGCGCCACCGAGCCGCCCAGTCCGAAGGGATTGCCCATGGCCACGACGGTCTCGCCCAGCAGCAGGTCGTCATCCTTGGCAAAGCGCACCGCGCGGAATTTGCGCGGCTGCTTGGGATTCAGCTTCAGCAGCGCCACGTCCTTCTCCTCGCTGAGTGCAACCCGTTCCGCCGAAATGGGTTCCGGATCGTCGTTGAACTGCACCCAGATGTCGTCCGCACCCTGCACAACGTGGACGTTGGTCAGCACGTAACCGTCCTCGGTGATCACCACGCCGGAACCACGGCTGTACCGGGCCTCCGGCTTGCGCTTGTAGCCGTAGTATTCCCGCAGCATGCGGTCGTAGGCGGTCTCCTCCGTCACCCAGGTGCGGGAGGCGATGTTGACGACGGAGGGCAGCACGCGCTCCACGGCCTGCACCGTGGCGTCGCGCCGGATGTCGAGCGGCGCCTCGGTCGTGACCACCGGCTCGTCCTCGGCGGCCAGCCGGGCGGGATCCGTCGCCGCAAACAGCGAAAGGCACAGCCACCAGCGCATCGGAGATCGTTTCATCGTTGGAACAGGCACTGACAAATCAGCCGCCCTGATGTTCATTCAAGCCGGTCGGAGACACAAATGGTCTAAGCCGGACGGCGCGTCAAATCCACTGGAAAGCCGGGTTTCCATCCTAATCCTAATCTTCCTCTTCCTCGTAGGCAGGATTCAACAGCCTTGCGTGTACTCATTCCTGACCCCCAAATCACTATCCATGGACAACCAAGATGCCATCTTGCTACGCCTTTATCGCCGGCACTTTCCAGACCCACGGCCCGCGCTGGAACGCCTAAATCGACATCTGGACGCGATTAGTTTTGGATTTGACCTAAAGGCTCAGGTTCGTGAACTGCCGGTTCCGTGTTTGCCGAATTTGACAATGTGCCCTGATCATTTTCAGGTCCCTTCTAGCATTTACTATTTCGTCCCCAATACCCGATACGGAACTCATCGCAGCAAGAATCTGCAGCGGCGGACTGAGGCTGAGTCCTACCTCAATGAATACGATGGTGTAGGTTTGAACCTTGGATGTCCCGTTCGTCTACTGAGGGCGTTGGACGCCCTCGAGGGCTTGCAGGGGTTAGATCGGCGTTCGCCGATTGAGGAGCTCTGTGATCCTTTTAAGCACCTCAATGCGGTCGAAGAACTCCTTTGGATAACAGGCTGGAGAGAAATCTCTGAATGCAGACGCGGCGGTAATTTGCCGGGGCTAGAAAAGAATGTGGATTGGTTTCTCAGTACAGGGAGCGACTGCCTTTTTCTTGAGGCGAAATGCCGCCCTTCTGATTGGCCAAATCACAGCGATGGAACTGCTTTCCGGCATTCTGGAAAAGGCTTTCTAGCCAGAGCCGTCGGTAAATTTCGAGAGATGCCCAAAAGCTCTGCCCTCAATGTAGTGGGAATAACCACGACCGGTTACGTTACGAAGAGGGTCGTCCACATGATTGGCGCCGAGCTCGAAAAAGCTCCCCAGATTCACGCCGTAGTCATCAGGCATTACTTGCAACAGACCTACTTCATTTCACTGGATGAGGCTAAGTGCCATCGTATCCGGAATCTGATGACGATCCCTGTTCCGAACGATTTTCCATCAAACTACAATTTTGCGTACGACCGGAAGAAGCGGGATACACGAATTCAGACCCGCCAGAAACAGACTGTCCAAGTTCCTGAATCGAAGGCCTTTTGCATAACTCTGTCGACCAATAAGCCACTCCCTTACCTCCTGAGAGACGCGCATGCCTACAGAGCGGCGGTCCTTCATGCCGAAAGTGGGGAACCCATCTACAGGTTAATTCCTAGAGACGCCGATTCTTTCGACCTCGGAGACTGTTCGCCTTTTCGAATCCCTGTGCGGTCACTAATTGAGTAAGTAGTGACCATTCCCACCATTTTCAAACATCTCTCACGGTCCCGGCGGTGAAGCGCTCTATATCCCCCTTCCTGCTTTCCTGCGTTCCAAATTCCTCCACCCTTCGCGCTCCGATGCCCCGGTTACCCGCAAACTTCTATGCCGGCTGGCGCCGCCCGGCTGAGCCGGCCCCGGCGTTGCAGGAGGGCGGCCTGCCGCCGGAGCGCTGGCTCCAGCAGGTCTGGCGGCACCAGCGGTTGCGGCGCGCGGAACTCCGCACGCTCGACGGTCGGCCCGTGCGGGTGCTGCACCCGGGCTTCTGGAACCGCGAGCCGGGACCCGATTTCCGGCAGGCCGTGGTGCAGATCGGCACCGAACCGCCCCGGACCGGCGACGTGGAGATCGACCTCGCCGTGGGCGGCTGGCAGGGCCACCGGCACGCGGGCAATCCGGCCTATTCTGGGGTGATCCTGCACGTCGTGTGGGACGCCACGCCCGCCAGTTTCGCGCCGCCCGTAATGGTCCTGCGGCCCTTTCTCGACACGCCGCTGGCAGAACTGACCCCGTGGCTCGACGGCGAGGCCGAAAGCATCTGGCCCGCCGAACTGTCCGGCCAGTGCTGCGCGCCTCTGCAAGCCCTCGACGCGGAAACGCTCGCGGAGCTCCTGCATCAGGCGGCCGAAGTCCGGTTGCAGCGGAAAGCGGCGGAGCTGGCCGCCCGCGCCCGGTTGCAGGGCTGGAACGGCGCGCTGTGGGAGGGGCTGTTTGCCGCGCTCGGCTACAAGCACAACGTCTGGCCCTGCCGCCGACTCGCCGAACTGATCGCGCCCCGGGCCGGCAGCGAAAATGCGGCCACGTTTGAAGCGCAACTGCTCGGGCTGGCCGGGCTGCTCCCCGTCGAACTCCCGCGCAGCACCGGCGCGACCCACGCGCGGAAGCTCTGGGACATCTGGTGGCGCGAACGCGACTCCTGGGCCGACCTGGCACTGCCGCTTTCCCTGTGGCACCTGGCCGGCATCCGGCCCGCCAATCATCCCCAGCGCCGGCTCGCCCTCGCCGCCCAATGGCTCGCCGACGGCGAATTCATCCCCCGGCTGGAGCGCTGGCTGACCCAGCCCGGTGCCGGTGAGAAGGAGCTGCTGAACGTGCTGTTACCGGACGCGGAGCATCCCTTCTGGTCGCACCACTGGACCCTGCGTTCCAAGCCCGTCACCCAGCCGCAGCCCCTGCTGGGCGCGGCCCGCGCGACCGACCTCGCGATGAACGTCATCCTGCCGTGGCTGTTCGCGCGGGCCTCCGCCGGGCGCGGCTCGGGGCGAAATCCGGAACTGCTCGCCACCATCCGGCAACGCCACTTCGCCTGGCCGGCGGGCGAGGACAACTCGGCGCTGAAGCTCGCCCGGCAGCGCCTGTTTGGCGGCTCGACGCGACGGCTGCCCCGCACGGCCGCCGCTCAGCAGGGCCTGTTGCAGATCACCCGCGACTTCTGCGGCCAGACCGACCCGCTGTGCAGTGGCTGCCGGTTCCCAGAACTGGTCCGCGCGCTCCCGGGTGCATCCGGTGTGGGTTCCCTCTGAGGGGAATTTCCTTTGAAAATAGCCCAGCCATGAATGGCTGGGCTATTTTCGCAGGAACTCCTGCCTTCTTTTACAAGCGGATTCGGGACACCCCGGAACTGCGGGAGGGCACGGTTCCACCCGTGCCCCATATTCTTCTCCGCTGGACGCCTTGGAAATCCGAGGTGGGAAGTGCGCCAATGGGACAATCTGGCCGCACCCGGCGCGAAGGATTTTACGGCGCGGGTGGAACCGCGCCCTCCCAAGGCCGCCCGCTTTCCTGCTTTCCCAATCCCAAGCTCCTCCCCGGAAAACTCCCGATTCACGGTCGGCTTGACGGGCCTTGGAGCATTCCCGAGATTGCCCGTGCAGTATGGCCAAACAGAGCAGCCGTAATCTCAGCCGCCGGCAGGCGCGCGATCTGGATGTGGAAATCAGTTTCCTCGAAGGGCTCGTGCGCCGCGATCCCTCGTACATCGAGGCGTTGCAACTGCTGGGCGACAACTATTCCGACCGGGGCCGCCCCGCCGAGGGACTGTGCGTGGACGAGCGTTTGCGCCAGCTCCGTCCGGACGATGCGAACGTGCGCTTCAACTACGCGTGCAGCCTCGCGCTGAACCGCCTCTTCGAGCGCGCCTGCGAAGAAATCGACTGTGCCCTGGACCTGGGCTATCGCGATTTCAAGTGGCTGCAGCGCGACGCCGACCTGGCCGAACTGCGGAAGCATCCCTCGTTCAAGAAGATCAAGGCCCGCGTCAAGGCCCTGCAGACGATCGAGACGTCGGAAGACTGAGGCGGTCCTAGCGGACGGGGAAGGCTCTGACATTTCTGGGTGCGCCCTTCCCCCTCACCCCGGCCCTCTCCCTCAGGGAGAGGGAGAATCGTCGTCCGCGTGCTGGCGAAAGCTTGCGCTGGAGTTGCCGGACGTGCGGGCAAATAAACGGTAAGGCTGCCCGGCTGTCCCTTCTCCCCGGAGGAAAAGGTTAGGATGAGGGGGAAGGGAGCTGGCGTGTGTCCGGGGCCTTTCCTTCGCAAGGTGATTCACCGATGATTCAGCACCCTTTTATGCCGCGGAATTTCCGAATGGCTTCAACCCGTCAGGCCAGCTTGGCGCTCGCGCTGGGCGGGGGGAATTCCCCTTCCCAGCGGGCGATGACGGCGGTGGCGAGGCAGTTGCCGACGAGGTTCACAGTCGTCCGTCCCATGTCCATGATCTCGTCCACGCCCATGATGACCAGCACCCCCTCCAGCGGCAGGCCGAACGAGACCAGTGTGCCCGCGAGCACGACCTGGGAGGCCCGGGGGATGCCGGCCATGCCCTTGCTGGTGAGCATGAGCGTGAGCATCATCACGACCTGCTGGGTCAGGCTCAGTTCTACCTTCGCCGCCTGCGCGATGAAGATGGAGGCGACCGCCAGATAAAGCGTGGACCCGTCGAGGTTGAAGGAGTACCCGATGGGCATCACGAAAGAGACGATGCGCTTGGGGACGCCGAAGTAGATCAGCCGCTTCATCGCGTCCGGCATCGCCGCGTCGGAGGAGGTCGTGGTGAACGCCAGCAGGATCGGCTCCTTGAGCAATTTCAGGAACCGCAGGACCGGCACCCGCGCCCAAAGCGCCGCCGGCAGCAGCACCGTGAGACCGAACACCAGCAGCGCGCCGTAGAGCGTGATGATGAGCTTGAGCAGGCTTTTCAACGCATCGATGCCGCTATGGGCCACCGTATAGGCCATGGCCGCACCGATGCCGAACGGGGCGAACTTCATCACGAGGGCGGTGAACTTGAACATCGTCTCCATGAGCGACTCGCAGAATCTCAGCACCGGCTCGCGGGCGGTGCGCTCCACCTGCGCGAGCGCAATGCCAAACAGGATCGCGAAGAACACCACCTGCAGCACGTCGTTCGCGGCGGCGGCGGCAAAAAAGCTTTGCGGCACGATGTGCACGAAAATGCCCGAGAGGGTCACCTTTTCGGCCGTGACATGGCCGACCGCCGAGCCGGGGGGCGGCAGCACCAGCCCGTCGCCGGGACGGAAAACATTGACCGCGACCAGGCCGATCACGAGGCCGAGCGTGGTGACGACCTCAAAGTAGAAGATCGACTTGATCGCCAGACGGCCCACCGCCTTCATGTCGTCGGCGTGCCCCGCGATGCCCACGACCAGCGTGCTGAAGACCAAGGGCACAAGGATGCACTTGATCATGCTGAGGAACACGGTCGAGACGATCTTGAGCTCCATCGCCGGCGTCGGGAACCAGTGGCCGAAGGCGATGCCGGCGACCATGGAAATCATGATCCAATGGGTGAGCGAAATCCGCCGGAGGAAGGGCCACATGCGTGGCGATGATGCACGGTGGCAGCGGCAGGGCACAACCCCGCGTCACCGATTCACGAGGAAAATTGCGTCCAAAATGGGACTCGGTGAATAGCGCCTGCAATACCCTGCGCTGAAGCGCTGGGCTATTTCCGATCGGGAAGCGATCGTGCGGTTCAGTTCTTCGGTCAGCCGATGTTCGAAAGCGCCGGGTCGGACGCCTTTGTCTCGCTTGCCAAACGTCAGCGCGCCGTCGCGCACAAGGCCGGCCTGAAGCTCCTGCCCAAGCTGCCGCCCGCGCGGGGCCGAAAGTGAAGGTGTGCGCGAGGCACACCGCACCGCAAAACCGGACGTGAGCCGCCGCTTACTGCTCCGCCTTCTCGTTGGCGGCTTCCAGGGCGATCTCGGTCAGCTTTTCATCCGCCGCCTTCTCCTCCTCCAAGGTCTGTTCCAGCAGCCCGGCCGCCTCCTCGTGGCCCAGCTGTTTCGCCCAGGCGATGAGGGTGCCGTAAGAGGCGATTTCGTAGTGCTCCACCTTCTGGCCGGCGGCGATGATGGCGGCGTCGATGGCCGGGGAGTTCTTCCACTCACCCAGCAGCTCGTCGCCTTCGGCGATGATTCCCTGCATGGCCTTGCAGGGCTTTTTCTCGGCCTTTTCCCCGAGGGCGGCAAACACCTGTTCGAGCCGCCGGATGTGACCGCGGGTTTCTTCCAGATGCCCTTCCAGGGCCTGGGTGAGATCCTCCGAATCGGCGGCCTGGATCATCTTGGGAAGTGCCTTGGTCAGCTGGGTTTCGGAATGGAGGGTATCGGCCAGTTCATCCAGAAACAGGTCGTGCAGCTCGTTGTCGTGGGTGTCTTCCTGGGGGGCCGTCGAGGGTGAAGATTTTTTCATTAAAGTGGCAAATCAGAAGTTAAGTTCGGACTTCCCTCCCGCAGGGGACATGCCATCGCGGATGTTGCGCGTATTACGGGGACTTCAGCGTGAAACTTTGCGATCCCGCGCTTCCCGAAGGGATGTTTTGCAACTGGGGGTGTCGCAGGTTGCGGATTCTGTCTCCCCTCGGTTGATGGGCCATTGCGGAGGCTTCGATCAGCCATCTCGATCAAGCCGCCCCGGGAAAAACAGCCTCATTGCCGACTTTCTTCCGTGATCCGCGCGATTGGGCGTGAGGGAGGCAGGTGAGGGCCCGTGTTTGCTCACCGGTAAGAATCGGAACCCGGATGATCTCCACACCCTTCGGCTCCCGTAGTCCGGCGCACCCCGATGATCCGGCTTGCGCGTGCGTCATACTTTTTTCTAAAGTATGAGCATGAAAAGAAGGCGGTTCGTCACCAGTGATGCCGAGCTGGCCGGGCAGCCGAAGCACGTGAGATTGCGGTCGCTGACGCGGCCGGCCCGGACTTTCAGCGAACGGTGGGCCGGCAAGCTCACGCTCAAACCGGATGATGCGGCAGATCGCAGGCTTTCCGTTCTTAAAGCCAAATTCCATTCCGTGTGAAGGTGCTTTTGGATGCCCACCATCGCCGTCTCCCGTTCCGGCCCTGAAGCCGGCAGCTTTCAGAAAGCTGATTGAAGCGGCTGGAGATTGAACCCCTGACTGCAATGCGTCGCCGTTCGAACCTGATGTCCGTTTCGCTCCCACGTCTCCTCTGTCCTCGCTGCCGCCGACCCCAGTCGGCCTGCTGGTGTGCCACGTTGACGCCGATTAAGACGGCAACCCGCGTGGTTTTCCTGCAGCACCCGCGTGAGGCCAAGGTCGCCATCGGCACCGCGCGCATCGCCCATCTCGGACTGGCCCGGAGCGAACTGCACGAGGGGGTCGAATTCGCCCACCATCCCCGCGTCGCGGAACTCGTGGCCCGTCCCGGCACGGCCCTGCTCTTTCCGGGCCCGGGCGCCGTTTCTCCGGATGCGCTCGAGCGCCCGCCCGAAACGCTGCTGGTCATCGATGGCACCTGGCCGCAGGCGCGGAAGATGATGGCGCTCAATCCCGCCCTGCGGGCCCTGCCCCGCATTGGCTTCATGCCCCGCAAGCCCGGCAACTACCGGATCCGCCGGGAGCCGGCGGCGCACTGCGTCGCCACGGTGGAGGCGGTGGTCGAGGTGCTGGCGGCGTTCGAGCGTGATCCGGCGCGCTTCGGCCCGCTGCTGCTGGCGTTTGACGCGATGGTGGACCGGCAGCTCGCGGCGAAGGCCGCCCGCGTGGAGCCCCCGCGTCGCCGCCTCAAGGCCTGCGATCCCTGGTGGACCTCGGCGGCGATGCCCGATCTCGAAACCCTGTGGCCGCATTTGGTGGCCGTCGCGGGCGAGGCCAACGCCCACGGCCGCACCAGTGGCGTGGCCGGACCACCGGAGCTCGTGCAGCTCGCCGCCACCCGGCTCGCCACGGGTGAGGTCTTCCACGCGTTTCTGGCTCCGCGCCGGCCCCTGGCCGACAGCGTGGCCTGCCACTTGGACGTGCCCCTCGAAGCGCTCTATGGTGGCCGTCCCGCCGGTGAGGTGCTGGCCGACTGGCGCCGGTTCATCGCGCCGGACGACATCCTGATCGGCTGGGGCGTCCACGGTTGGAGGCTGCTGGCTCAGGAGGGCTGGCAGCCGGAACTCCCGCCCCTCGATCTCCGCCTGATCGCAGCCCACCGCCTGAAACGTCGGCCCGGCGCGCCGGACTCCGCCGTGAAGGCCATCGGCGGCGCGTCGGACGGCGTCCCGCCCGCGCCCGGTCGCGCCGGCCGGGTGCTTCACGCTATCGGGGCGTTCACCCGCGCGTTGGTGGAGGAGAAGCGTGCGGCAGGACGGGGTTAGGGGAGCGACTGCAAGGTCAGGCCATAACCCCGTTACCGACGGTCTAAGATCCCGGTAAACAGGATGCCGAATGGAGTGGTGCCCACGACAGGACTTGAACCGTGTGGACTGTGGCCGCTAATGCCCCGTTGCCAGCCCTTGCGCCGCGCCATCGGGGGGTAGCCACCACATTGCACTGGCCTTTCGCCATAAACCTCTTAAAAAGCCATCGAAATTCCCGAGATAGGCGACATGTCTCGTCGGTAGAACACCTAGTGAGGCTAACTTTTTTCGTGTGAAGCAATTACTCACAATTCCGTTGCTCGTGTTATTGGCTGGGTGTGTCAGTCCTTGCAACAGCTATCCTTGGACACTTTATCTGCTGGCTCCAATTATGGTATTTGACCCACACACATATCGTGGGCACGACGGTTCTTCCATGCAGAATGCCATCATCCTAAACGGGACGCAGGGAGTTGAAGCGTCAAGAAATGCGGAGTTCGCTTACATACAGCACAAGTTCAAGGTTGACACCACGGCTCCAATTCAGCAGCGACGAGAGTATTTAGTGGTTGGGCAGCACAAATATGATGTTATTACATTTACGACCGAGAACGGCAAAGCCAAGTCTTTGTGGTTTGATGTCACTGCCAGCTGACATGGGTGAGCCTAACCAGTCGCAGGAGCCAACCGCCGACTGGCCTGTCACTTCCGCCATCTCGGTTGATGCCGCGAGTCGGAGGTGGCCTGGCATTCTACGTTAGGAATAAAATGAAACGCCCGATATTCGTGGTCCCTGCGGTGATCTTCGGATTGGCCGCCGTATTTTTCATCTTCTACGAGGCGCGCCTGTTGTATGTCACTCGCGGTCTAAAAGAGGTCCGTGCCGGCGGAAACGGAGCCTACGTTGGCGCAGTTGCGTTTCCACTGCTCGCTCTACTTTTCATCTGGTGCGCTCGGCGTTGCTGGCGGGCGTCACGATTCAACCCAAGCGTGCAAGCACTTGAACCAAAGGCCTAATCAGGCTCCCGACCCATCCGCCGTTGCCGCTGGCTGCCACATTGCCACAGGTTGCGCTTTCGGGGTTCCATGCCCCCAGCCATGAAACTGCACGCCAGTTTGCTGTTGCTCGTGCCTTGGACCGCCGCTGCCGGTGCCTTCACCGACCTGGATTTCGAGGCGGTTCTGCACGTCGCCCTGACTCGGGCTGTGGTTGCGGCTGGCGGTGAACTGGCTCCGGCGAGCCTGGCATTTCCGGGTTGGACAGTGTTGTTCGGCGGAGTCCCGCAATCCAGGGTCTTGTATAACGATATCACTCTTGGTGCTGGCAGCGTATTGCTCTTCAGCACGTTTCCCCCGCGTCCCGGCTTTTCCCAGCCCTTGGCAGGAAACTACATGGCCGGCCTGCAAGGCGAAATGGGTTCTAGCGGGAAACCCGCTGCATTGGAGCAGACGGGCACGATTCCCGCCGGGAGCCAGACGATGACGTTCATCGGTGGCGTCAGTCAGTCATTGTCCGTCAGCCTGAACGGGTCGCTGGCCCCGATCGTGGATCTGGGGCACACCTCTACCGGCCAGTTTCCCGGTTATGACACCTATGGTGTGAACGTTTCCGCCTGGGCTGGGCAGACGGTGCAGTTGGAATTCGCGTCCGGCGACCCGCCGGCCAGTGGCGGTGTATTGGACAACATCACCTTCTCGCCCATCGCGCTGATTCCCGAGCCGTCCACCTATGCCCTGTTTGGTTTCGGCGCGGCGGCGCTGCTTTGGTTCCGCCGCGGCCAGACCTGAAGCTTTGGCTCAGGCGTCGAGGGTAAGGGTGAGGGTTGCGATGCGTTTTTGCGTTAGGGTAACGACACGAAAGCCTCCGATAGCGGGACTATTTCTCAGCGACCAAGGCTGACAGGAAAACACCCTAAAACATGGGTGACACAACCAGTGTTTGTCTTACTGGATGCTTACTCCGGCTTCCCAGCTCACTCGAAAAACCGGAAACTGCTGATAGAGAGCAGCTTACTTGGAATGGTGCCCACGACAGGACTTGAACCTGTACGAT
>CAIVQH010000006.1 GCA_903907995.1 uncultured Verrucomicrobiota bacterium
CAGAACCGCAGGCTGGCCCGGGATTACGAGCAGACCGAGACCAGCGCCACTGGGCTCATCTACGTCGCCATGATACGCCTCATGCTCCGCCGGCTGGCCTAATCGCTCAGCATTCATGAGTTCTCAGACAGGCTCTAAGCGCGGTCTATACCTCGCCGATGGGCCGCACCGTGGCGACGGCCCGGTACATTTCTGAACCACACGGTCTGCAGGTGCAGGTGCGCGACGGTCTCCGGGAGATTTCACACGGACGCTGGGAACAGCTCACTCGCAAGGAGGTGGAGGCCAAGTTCGGCGACGAGTACGCCTGCTGGGAGGAAGACCCGTTCACCTTCGCGCCGGTGGGCGGGGAAACCGGGCTGGCGGTGGTGGCGCGGGCCTTGCCGATCCTACGCGAAATTGTGACGGCGCATCCCGAGCAGCAGATTGCCGTGGTTTCGCATAAGGCCACGATCCGGCTGCTGCTCTGTGTGCTGTTGGGCTTCGATCCGCGCACCTATCGTGACCGGCTCGACCAGAGCCCGGCCTGCCTCAACATCCTCGACTTCAAGGATCCCGCCCACGCACGGCTCACGCTGTTCAACGACGTGTCGCACTACGGTGACCAGGGGTTGGAGCTCCCGGCGGCACCGAAGGGGCGCCTGTCGAAGTGGTGGGACGGGACGGGGAAGCAGTGATCAGTAAACAGTGAGTCGTTGATCAGTGGTGCGAAGCCAAACAACGACCAGCCAGCGCGCCTGCACTTCCCCATTCGAAACTCGAAACTCGCAATTCGAAATTTTGAGCCCTTGGCTCAATACTTCTTTCGCAGGTGGCTGGGCAGGACGTTCAGCTCGGCGCGGTATTTGGCCACGGTGCGGCGGGCGATCATGATGCCCTTTTCCTTCAGCTTCGCGACGAGTTCCTCGTCGGAGAGCGGGGAGGAGCTGTTCTCGTTGGAGATCAGTTCGGCGAGAATCGTTTTCACGCTCGTATTCGACATGTTCTCACCCGAGGAGGTGGCCACGCCGGAGGTGAAGAAGAACTTCATCTCGAACAGGCCCTGCGGGGTGGCCATGTACTTGCCCGAGACGGCTCGGCTCACGGTCGTCTCATGGACGCCCACGACTTCGGCGATCTGCACCATCGTCATGGGGTGAAGGTGGGTGACCCCCTTGTCCAGGAATTCCCGCTGCCGCTTCACGATCTCGTTGGCGATGTTGAGGATCGTGCTCTGGCGCTGGTGGATGCTCTTGATGAGGAATTTCCCCGCCTTGATCTTGTCGCGGATGTATTCGCGGACCTCGCCCGAGGTTTCGGCCTGGGTCAGCAAATCCTTGTAGTGGTTGCTGATCCGCAGGTGGGGAATGTGGTCGTTGTTGGTCGTGACGGTGTACTCGCCGTCTTCCCGCCGCACGACATGGACCTCCGGCAGCACGTACTGGTTGCCATCCGGCGCATACACCCGGCCGGGACGCGGGTCGAGGTGGGCGATATTGCCCGCGAGCCGCTGGGCCTCGGCCGCCGTGATGCCAAGCTGGCGGGCGATCTCTGGATAGCGACGCTTGCCGAGCGACTCCATGTGGTCGCGAATGATGGCGTATTCGAGGGATTCCTGCCGGCCGGCCCGTTCCAGCTGGAGCATGAGGCACTCGCGCAAATCGCGGGCACCGACACCCGGGGGCTGGAAGCTCTGGACGACCTTGAGCGCGGTCTCGAGATCCTCCAGGGAAAGCCCGGTGGAAAATGAAAGCTCCGAAAGTCCGGACTGGAGGTAACCGTGATCGTCGATGTTCCCGATGAGCAGTTCGGCGACCTGCCGGAGGCGTTCATCCAGGTCGGAAGTGCGCGCCTGATCGAGCAGCTCGGCCTGGAGCGAAGTCTCCGCCGTCAGCGAGTCGAACATGAACTGCCGCCGTTCCTCGTCCTCGGGCGTGGAGCGGTTGACGGTGTTCGTGGCGGAGAAATGGTCCCGCCATTCCTGATCGAGCTGGATCAGGCGCTGAAGTTCGACGTCGAGACGGTCCACCGGCTCGTTGGACGGTTTCTCGGTCGAGGGGTCGTACTGCGTGTCCGGCGGCGGTTCGGTCGGGTCCAGCAGGGCGGCGGCATCGTCCGAGTTCGACTCGCGCTCCTCCTGGGAGATGTCACTGATGGCAGCCTCCTCGAGCATGGGGTTCTGCTGCAGCTCCTGCTCCACCATCGCCTTCAGTTCGAGCACCGGCGCCTGCAGCAACGCCAGCGACTGCTGGAGCTGCGGCGACAGCACCATCTGCTGCGACATGCGCTGCGAGAGATGAAGACCCTGTGACATCTGGCGCGAGACTAACGCGGAAAGCCCTTTACACAAGCATTCCGTGAATCTGGCACGAATCTTGAGTGGTAGGCTTGACAGTCGGGTTCGCTTTCCGGAATTCCCCGCCAGGACGGAAAACCCTCGCCCGTCCATGGGTGCCGCCTAACCTCCGGCCGTGCCTGTGCAGTTCACCATCCTCGGCAGCGGTTCCGGCGGCAATTGCGCCTATCTGGAAGCCGGGGAAACGCGCCTGCTGATCGACGCCGGTTTCAGCGCGCGGCAGATCCGCGAACGCCTCGCCGGCATTGGCCGCGCGCCGGAAGGGCTGACCGGCATCCTCGTCACCCATGAGCACGGCGACCACATCACCGGCCTGGGCACGCTCTGCGCTAAGACGGGCATCACGATTTACGCGAACCGGTTCACCCGTGAGGCGATTGAAAAGCAGTTTCCCGCGGCCGGACTGAAGTTTGCGGTCTTCGAGACCGGCGCGGCGTTCTCGGTGGGCGAGGTGGAGGTGCAGTCTTTCAGCGTGCCACATGACGCGATGGACCCGGTCGGTTTTCTGCTCCGCACCATCGCGGGCAATATTGGCTTCCTGACCGATCTGGGGCACGCGACGAAGCTCATTCTGGAGCGCGTCAAACCGGCCAACGTGCTGGTGCTGGAGGCAAACCACGACCTGAAGCTCCTGCAGGACGATACGCGCCGTCCCTGGAGCACCAAGCAGCGCATCCTCAGCCGGCACGGCCACCTGTCGAACGACGCGGCGGCGGAGGTCGCCGTGCAACTCGCCAATGCCGAACTGCATCGCATTTACCTCGGGCACCTGAGCCGGGATTGCAACCGGCCGGAACTGGCCCACCGCACGGTCGTCACCCGTCTCCGCGAAGTGGGCGCGAACCATATCGCGGTGGACAGCACCTCGCAGGAGAAACCCAGTCCCACGCTGCCGCTCGCCGGCTTCCGGCTGCTCTAATTCATGACACCGGTGACCGGCCAGCTCGCGCTCGTTCTGCATGCCCATCTGCCGTTTGTGCGGCATCCGGAGCATCCCAGCTTTTACGAGGAGACGTGGCTGTTTGAGGCCATCACGGAATGCTACCTGCCGCTGTTGCGGATGATGGACGGCTGGACGCGCGACGGTCTGCCGTGGCGGCTGTCGCTCACGCTCACGCCGACGCTGTGCGCGATGCTCGACGATCCGCTGCTGCAATCCCGTTACGCGCAATATCTCGACTCGCTGCTCGGGCTGGCGGCGAAGGAGCTGGAGCGCGCGCATTTCGATCCGGCAACGCAGGCGCTGGCCCGCTTCTACCTTGAACGGATCATGGAAGCGCGGAGCGGGGAGCGGGGAGCGTGGAATGAAGAAACGGGGAGTGTGTTGGGCCGCTTCGCGGAGCATCAGCGGAATGGGAACCTGGAGATTTTGACCTGTGCAGCCACGCATGCGCTGCTGCCGTTGCTGACCGGGGAACCGGCATCCATCCGCGCACAGTTGGGGGTGGCCGTCATGGACTACCGGCGGCGCTTTGGCTGCCCACCATCGGGCATCTGGCTGCCGGAGTGCGCGTGGTCGGCGGATGTGGGCCCATTCCTGCGCGGAGCGGGCTTGCGCTGGTTCCTCACCGAAACGCATGCGCTGTTGCGGGCGAAGCCGCAGCCGCGCGCCGCGACCTTCGCCCCCGTGATCACGCCGGACGGGCTCGCCGCCTTTGCCCGTGATCCGGCCAGTGCGCGGCAGGTCTGGAGCCGGCGCGAAGGCTATCCGGGCGATGCGCGGTATCGCGAATTTCACCGCGATCTGGCGCATGAGGCCGAGTGGACCTACGTCCAGCCCCATCTGGCCACCGATCAGCGCACGTTCACGGGTTTCAAGTACCACCGCGTCACCGGGGCGAACGTGCCGGCGGAGGCCAAGGAGCTTTACGACCGCACGGCGGCGCTCGCCGCCGTGGCGGAGCACGCCGCCCACTTTGTGGAGCAACGGGCGCTCCAATGCGCGGCAGCCACGCCGCTGCTGGGGCGTCCACCGCTGCTCGTGGTCCCCTATGATGCGGAACTGTTTGGCCATTGGTGGTTTGAAGGACCGGAATTTCTCGATGCCGTGGTCCGCCGGATTGCCAGCGGAGCGGATGGCCTCGCACTGACCACGCCGGGCGAATACCTCCGCCAATTCCCGACGCATCAGCAGGCCATTCCGGCTGCGTCATCGTGGGGGGAGGGGGGCCATCTGGGCGTATGGCTCGACGAATCCAACGCGTGGATGCAGCCGCTCTTGCGAGGCGCGGCCGCCCGCATGACAGCGCTGGCCGACCATTTCGCCAGCGAGGTCACGGATCATCTGATTGAGCGAGGTCTCAGGCAGGCGGGCCGGGAACTCCTGCTGGCGCAGGCGAGCGACTGGCCCTTTCTCGTGAAGATGGGCACGGCGGGGGACTACCCGGCCCGCCGCTTCCGCGAGCACGTCGAAAACTTCAACCGGCTGGCGGAGACGCTGGAAGCGCCGTCTGTGGAAATGCTGCGTGCCGTTTTGGAACCGCTGGAGGCGCGGAACAACCTGTTTTCCGACCTGGATTGGCGCTGGTGGTGCGGACGTAAATCGGCTCACGGGGTGTCCGAGCGCACGCGGTAAAACTGCGGGCGGTCACCGAGCGGCACCTGAAGCTCCAGGGTGCGGGGCAGGGCGGGGTAGGCCGGCTCGGTGCCGGGCACGTCCAGCCGCAGCCAATGCGGGGCGGCCAGGTCGTCAGTCGCTTCCAGTTGGATCGCCTGGTTGGTCGGCTGTCCAATGTGGAGACTCAACTGGCCGTTGTGCGCGTCGGCGCGAACCGTGGCCGGATCGTTGGTTAAGGGATTACCGAGCTGATAGATCCAACGCTGGATCAGTTGGGCACCGGCGTCGTCCGCGACATTGGAAGCGATCGGCGGCATCTGCCCGGGGCCACGCATCGACTGGCGCTGGAACAGTACCGAATGCTCGGGCGATCCAGCGACGAGCACACGGTTGGCGGTGTCGCCGCGCGTGTCGTTCAAACGGCCATTGATCAGGCCCGCAAGATCCGTCTTGGTCTGCAATCGTGCATCGAAAAATCCGCCGCCGGGTCCGCCGGGCCGGTGGCAGAGGCTGCAGTTGGCCGCGAGATAGGAGCGCACGCGCCACTCCACGCTGACCGATTCGTCGTCCGTGGCCGCGAGGGAGGCCAGCGGTGTGAGATTGGCTGGCGGGTTGGCGAAATAGCCGGCGTCGGCCAGCGCGGCGATCTGATTGGTGGTGATGCCACCCGGATAGGTAAAACTGCGGTTCAGCTGAGCGGTGTTGAAGCTGAGCGTAAGGCCGGCGGCGGGATTGTGGCAGGAGAGGCACTCCGCCCGGCTGGGGTAGTGCCAGACCTGCGTCTGTGCGACGCCGTTAATGATGCGGGTGATGGTTTCGTTCGTGCCTTCCTCGGGCACGAGCACGGCGTTGGTCGGCGAATCCCAACGGTAGGTGATGCCATAGACGCCATTCGTGTTGCGGACGATAAACCGGGTCTCCACCCGGCGCGACGACTCGGGGACGCCGTTGGTCAGCTCCAGGTCGAAGTGCTTCACCCAGACCGCGCCATTGGGCGAAGACCAGGTATCGTTGGTGGCGAAACCGAGCTGCTGAGCCGGATCTGGCACACAGAACCAGCGCTGCTTTTTGGCGCCGTCGGACCAGAAGGGCAGGTTTACGGAATAGGCGACCAAGCCAGCCGCCGGAGTGAGCGAGGCGGTATCCGCGAATGCACCGGTATCGGCAAGGGTCGGTGGGATGGGCGCGCCTGTGAACGTCGGATTGTAGTCGAGCCGCTGGATCAACCCGCTGTTCACGTTAATGGTGAGGATGTCCCCGTTGCGCGGGTCCGTGCCGAAGGCTGAGATGCCCGTCTGACCAAGCAGGCGGGTGATCTGGGGCGCGGCGGAATCCTGCCGGTGCAAGGACCAGATGTTGCCGCTGACATTGTCCGCATAAATGTAGGCGCCAAAAAGCTGGGCCAGACGGGCCCCCCGATAAACCAGGCCGCCAATCACGCAGTTGCCCTTGTCGGTACCGGAACCGTGCGGATAGGAGTAAACCGGCGGGACGTAGTTGAACTGCGGATCGGTCAGAAAACCGGTGGGCATTCCATAGGGTCCGGCAATGTCGCCCTCGCGAAAGGCCCAGCCGTGATTCGCGCCCTTGCGGGTGACGAAGATGCTTTCCCAATGGTCCTGTCCGACATCGCCGATCCACAGATCGCCGTTGGCCGGGTCGAACGACCAGCGCCACGGGTTGCGCAGCCCGACCACGAAATATTCCGTACGGACTTTGGCGGCGACCACGGGCTGGCCGTTGAAGCTGCTCGCGCCAACGAACGGGTTGTCGGCCGGGATGCGGTAGTTGCCCACCACGGCGGGGTGAGGATTGGGGGCCAGCGAACCTTCGCGGTTGTCCACGTCCAGGCGGAGAAGACCGGCAAACAGGTCGGCATCGATCTTCTGGGCGTTGTTGAACTGGTTATTGGCGCCGCCACCGTCGCCGAGCGACACGTAAATATAACCATCCGGCCCGAAATGCACGTCGCCGGCGTTGTGGTTCGAGGCCGGGTCCGCCTGCTGGAAGAGAATCACCTCTGAGGCGGCATCGGCGAGGTTGGGATTGGCGGCGGAGACGTGAAATTCGCTGAGGCGGTCATGCAGCTGGTTGGCATGGCCGGTCGTGGAGGCCGTCACCGTGCGATAGAGGAAAATTCGTCCGTTGGTCGCGTAGCCGGGATGAAAGGCGAGTCCCAGCAGGCCTTCCTCACCGCCATAGGCGGTCTTGGCCGTGAGATCGAGGAAGACCACCTTCTGCGGATTTCCCAGGTCAGGGAGGACGGTGATGCGCCCGGGCTGTTCGACCACAAACAGGCGGTTGGTTTCGCCCGGAGGAGTCGCGATGGCCACCGGGGCGGAAAAGGTGAGCCCGGGGAAGGCATTTCCCAACTGGTACCCGAAGGAGCCGGGTACCTCCGGCAGTTTCAGGGTGCCGTTGGGTACGCGCGTCAAAGGGCCGGCCACCGCCGGGGTCATGGCTGCGCCGGCGGCCAGCAGCAGGAAGAGGAGGGGACGCAGCATGATTGGAATGTGCGCGCGTTCGGAACCAAGTAAAGTGGCGGTTCCGTAAACTTGGGACCGCCACCGATCAGGGCTTGGCGTGCTTTTTGGCGTCCTCGACGATCCGGTTGAACGCCGCCTGGCCGCCGAAGTACTCGTAGTTCACCGGTCCCAGGAGCCGGAGCTGTTCATTCAGGTCGTCCCAGGCTTCACATTGGTAGGCGAACCAGGCGTAATTGTGGTGCCAGCCGGGCTGGTTGGGAAAGCGCCGCAGGATTTCCTCATATACCGATTTGAGATCCGGCCACACCTCCGGTCGCAGCCAGTACTGGTGCTGTTCCGCCTCGGTGCTGCGACCGTAGGAGCTGAGATAGGAGTGGGCATCCATCAGGATGAGGGGCACGGAACCGGTCCAGTTGGTGTTGCGGACGCATTCGCGGCCGAATTCGAGCATGATCTCCGGGGAACCGTACCAGCTCGGCCGGAGATAGTTGAGCTTGGCGCTGCAGGCCCGGTAGTTGTTGGACGCGACCTTCATGCCGCGCTGGAACCACTGTTCCATTTCCGGCCGGCTCCGGCCGAGATTGAGACAGATGTCGATCATCGCCGTGGGGATTCGGTGTTCGGTGGGATCTTCGGCCCAGGCTTGCAGCAATGCCTGCTCGGCGGCGCGGGAGCGTGATGCAAAAAGCCGCCCAGCTTCTTCCGTGACCGAGCCGGCGAAGCCATGTCCCCGCGCCAACCAGGCATGGGTGTTTTGGAACCAGCCGCGCGCCAGGTTGGCCCGGGCCGAATCCGGCCAGAGCTTCTGGAGTTCGTGGTCGAGCTGTTCCCCAAACTCGGTGAACCGCCGCGGCTGCAACACCATCTGCTGCAGGAATTCCCGGGACATCAGGTAGATCTCCTCCTCGGGCACGTCCCGGTCGCGAAGCGCATCCAACAGGTGGCCGAAGGCACGGTGATACATGGCCTCGACGGTTTGTGCCTCGGGGGACGCCAGATCCGGGACCGAGTCCTTTTTCGGCAGGTTTACCTCCAGGGCTTCAGCCGCCCGGAGGGTGGCGTAGAGCTTGTGGAACGGATGGTAACCGGACTGCTCCATGTCGTTGGCCACCTCCCGCAGGGCGTTCGCCAGCTCCAAGTCCGCACGCTGGAGATCGCTCTGCCGGTAGCGCACGGCGGCGTAGCGCACCAGCGGGTCAGTACAACCCCGCTCGACGGCAGACCGGGACAGTTCCCGCGCTCCACCCTGCGATGCGGAGACGCTCGGGTTCCGGCCGCTCCGGCCGTCTGCCATCAGGCCAATGGCCATGCGGGCCAGTCCATCCCATTTGGAATCGTGCCGGCCGATGCGCTCATAGGCGCCCACGAAATTGGTCGCGTACCAACGGTCTGAATCGGCCGCCGACTGTTCCCGATGCCGATGGCTGACAGCGGGGGCTGGGGCGGCCGGTTTGCTACCAGCACAGGAAACGCCCAGACCACCCAGCAGGAGGAGGACAAGTAAGGGGAGAAATCTCACGGGTGGGGCTCAGGGTTTGGCGTGCTTTTTGGCGTCCTCGACCATCTGGCGGAAAACCGCCTGGCCGCCGAAGTAGTCATAATTGATCCGTCCCAGCAGCCGGAGCTGCGCGTTCAGGTCATCCCAGGCCTGGCACTTGTAGGCATACCACGCATAGTCGTGACGCCAGCCGACCGCGTCCGGTTCACGGCGGAAAAACTCCTCATAGGCCGCCCGGATATCCTGCCAGACTTCCGGCTGCTCCCAGTAGGCCTGCTGGGCCTTCTTGTCCTTCCGTCCATAGGTGCTGAGAAAGGAGTGCACATCCACCATGATGAGCGGCACGGTGCCCTTCCAGTTGGTGTTGGTGATGCACTCGTGGCCGAAATCGAGCATATCTTCCGGAGAGCCATACCAGATGGGCTTGAGGTAATGAAGCTTGTCGCGGCAGGCCTCGTCGTTGTTGGGCGCGGCGAGCATGGCCCGCCGGAACCACCGCTCCATCTCGGGCCGTTCCTTGCCGAGCCCGACACAGACCTCCAGCATCAGCGTGGCGGGACGCGTGTCGGTGTTGTCCATGTTCCAGGCCGACTGGAGCGCCTGCTCGGCGATTTTCAGGCGTTCCTCAAAAAGCCGCGCGCCTTCGGCAGTCACCTCGTTGCCAAAGCCGCCGCCGCGAGCCCGCCAGGCATATTGGATGTGAAACCATCCTTTTAAGAGCTCCCGGATGTTGGATTTATGACCTGTCTCACGCAGGGTTCGATCGGTCTCCTCCCAGATGTGAGGGAAACCTTCCGTAGGAATCCACGACGACCTCAGCTCGCTCAGGCAGATCTCATAGATCTCCTCCGGCGGGGTGGTGATATCCCGGAGCGCCTCCAAGTAGGGGCCCTGGATGTTGTTGGCCATCTGATTAAGGGCGAAGTGTTCGGCTTGGGTCTGCTCCTCCTGCTTGTGGGACAGGGCTCCGAGCATGGCTTCGAGCGCGCGTTGCGTGGCATGGAACTGGATCCGGGCCGGGTATTCGGTGCCGACCAGCTGTTGGACCGCCTCCTGGAGCTCCTTGGCCAGAGCCGGGCCGGCCTGTTTAACGTTGGGGATCCCATAGCGCACGGCGGCATAGCGGATGTAAGGATCGGTGCAGCCGTGATCGAGGGCGGACTGGGCGAAGGCAGACACCTGGTGCTGCCAGTCGTCGGGAACCGGACGGCCGGCGCTGGCCGAAGCGATGAGATTCAGGGCGGCCTTGGCGTCCCCGTCCCATTGCGGGTCATGCTTGCCGATGCGCTCATAGGCCCCGACCGTGTTGTTTACGAACCACCGGTAGGCGTCATCCTTGGCGCGGTCCTTCTGCTGGCGGGCCGTCGCCAGCTCGGCCGGCGTGGGGTCTTTGCGTCCACACGAAACGGCCACGCAGGTCAGGAGGACCAGACTGAATGGAAGGAGAGGTTTCACGGTTGGGAAAGGAAAAGCAGCCGGAGACTGGGCGGATACCCGCAAGGGTTCAGGGCTTCCGGTGGCTCTTGGCGACGGCCACCATCCGGTCGAAGGCCTCCCGGCCGCCGAAGTAGTCGTAGTTCACCGGCCCTGTCAGCTCGAGCTGTTCATTCAAGGTATCCCAGGCGTGACACCGATACGCGTCCCGCACATAGCTCTGACGCCAGTTCAGGGCATCGGGTTCACGACGGAAGAACTCCTCATAGGCGGCGTGGATGTCGGACCAGACCTCGGGGCGCAGCCAGTACGCCTGGCGGGCGGCGGGATCTTGCCGCCCGTAGGTGCTGAGGTAGTCATGGGCATCCACGATCAGTAGCGCCGTCCGGCCTTTCCAGCTCGTGTTGGTGAGGCACTCATGACCGAAGGCGAGCATGTCCTCGGGCGAACCCAGCCAGATCGGCTTCAGATAATGCAGTTTGTCGAAGCAGGCCTCGTAGTTGTCGGGCGCGGCGAGCATGGCGCGATGGAACCGCCGCTCCATCTCGGGGCGTTCCTTGCCGAGGCCGAGGCAGACCCCGATCATCAGCGTGGCTGGACGGGTGTCGGCATTGTCCTGTTCCCAGGCCGCCGTGAGGGCTTTTTCGGCGATTTTCAGGCGCTCCTCAAAGAGCTTCCCACCTTCCTGGGTAACCTCGTTGGCGTAGCCGTTGCCCCGGGCGCGCCACGCGTACTGGATGTGATACCAGCCTTTGACCAGCTCCCGCACGTTGGACTTTTGACCGGAATCGCTGAGGGCCTTGTCGGTCTGCTGCCAAAGCTGCAGGAAACCGTCTGGCGGCATGCGCGGCGCATCGAGGGCCGTCAGGCACATCTGATAGATTTCCTCCGGCGGGGTGGTAGTGTCCCGGATGGCCTCGATATAGGGGTTCGCGCCGAAGTTGAGCATCGAATCGATGGCGAAGAGATCGGACTGGGTTTGTTCCTCCGGCTTTTCGGGCAGCGCACCGATCAGGGCCTCCATCGCGCGCTGCGTGGCGTAGTATTGGAGGCGGGGCGGGTAGTCCGTTCCCACCAGTTGCCGCACGGCCTCCTGCAATTCCCTGGCCACGGCCAGATCGGTCTTTTTGAAGTTGCCTATCCCGTAGCGGATCGCGGCATAGCGTATGAACGGGTCGTCGCATCCTTTGTCGAGGGCCGCGCGGGCGAAGGTGGAAACCTGTTGCTGCCAATCGCCGGGAACATCCGGCCGGTTCGCACTGGCCGAGGCGATGAGGTTCAAGGCGACCTTCGCATCGCCATCCCATTTCGGGTCATGCTTGCCGATGCGCTCGTAGGCGCCGACGGTGGTTTTTACAAACCATTCATACGCGTCCTCCTTGGACTTGGTCTGCTGCTGCCGGGCCGTGGTGAGATCAGCGGGCGTCGGATCGCGGCGCCCGCAGGACACGACAAGACCGCCGAGCAGAAGGAGGCCGAGCAGGGGAAGTAACTTCACTCCCTGATGCGGACGTGAAAGCGGTCTGATTTCAACTGTAAAAGACCGGACCGGTCGCCCCTCTCCTTTTGAGAAATGCCGTTGGGCCAACGATTTTGTCGGGGGGCTGGCTCAGGGTTTCGCATGCCTTTTGGCCTCTGCAACCATCCGGTCGAATGCCGCCCGTCCGCCGAAAAAATTGTAGTTCACCGTCCCGAGCAACTGGAGCTGCGCATTCAGGTCGTCCTAGGCCTGGCACTTGTAGGCGTGGAGCGCGTAGTTCGGGCGCCATCCCACGGCCTCGGGTTCATGACGGAAGAACGCCTCATAGGCCGCGCGCAGGTCGGGCCAGACTTCCGGTTGCAGCCAGTAGGCCTGACGCGAGGCGCTGTCGTTCCGTCCGTAGACGCTGAGAAAACCATGGGCCTCCGTGAGCACCAGCGGCACCCGTCCGCTCCAGTTGGTGTTGCTCACGCATTCGCGGCCGAAGGCGAGCATTTCCTCGGGGGAGCCAAACCAGATCGGCTTGAGATAATGGAGCTTGGCCTGGCAGGCGTCGTAATTGTCGGGGGCGGTGAGCATCGCGCGCCGAAACCACTGCTCCATCTCCGCACGGTCTTTGCCGAGGCCGGTGCAGACCTTGATCATCTCGGTGGCGATCCTGGTGTCGGTGCTGTCCTTCTTCCAGCCGGACTGCAAGGCCTGATCGGCCAGCTTCAACCGCTCGTCAAACAGGCGGGCGCCTTCGGTGGTCACCTTGTCGGCAAAACCGCTGCCGCGCGCCTGCCAGGCATAGGTCCGGTAATACCAGCCGCGCAGCAGGTCGGCCTGGGCGGATTTCGGCCACTGTTCCCGGAGGGTGGCGTCCAGTCCCGACCAGTACTCCGGAAATTCCCGGTCATTCAGCCGCACCATTTCCAGGAGGGCCGATGACATCACATAGATCTCTGATTCGGGAGTCGTCGGGTCGTGGAGGGCCTGCAGGAGGTTTTGGAGCGACTGGCGGCGCAACTCGTGCACCAGCGCCATCTCGGTCTGGGGCGGGTTGTTTTCGGGCAAGGTGGCTTTCAGGGACTCGGCGGCGCGCATGAGCGCATAGAAATTCAGGTAAGGGGAGTACCTGCTCCGGCCCATGTCCGCGGCGATGTCCTGGAAGGCCTTGGCCGTTTCGGCATCCGACCGTTTCATGTCCCCCACCCGGTAGCGCAGGGCGACATAGCGCACGAGCGGATCGGTGCAGCCATGATCCACGGCGGACTGGGCCAGGGAGGAGACATCGCGCGACCACTCGGTGGTGAGTTTCGCTTCGCCCGACCGCCCCGCAGCCATGAGGTTCAGCGCGGTTTTCGCTGGCTCGTCCCATTGCGGAGCATGCTGGCCAACGCGTTCATAGGCCCCGACCAGGTTGGTGGTGAACCACTTCCGCGCGCTGTCTTTGGCGTGGTCCTGCTGACGGTGGGCGGCGGCCAGACTTGCCGGCGTTGGTTCGCTGCGCTTGCAGGAAACAGCCAGGCCGCCCCAAAGGAGCAGCACTAGGACGGGGAGCAACTTCACCGCCCAATGGCGACGGGAAAACCGTCCGGTTTCAACTGTAGATATCAGTGAATCAGTAACCGGTAATCAGTGAACGACACACTCAGGAGTCAGCGGCGGTCGGGGATGCCGTGCAGTTTCATTCATAATTCAGCCATCAGCTTTCATCATTTCTCAATACACGCAGTCGAGGTCGATGACCTGGCCGCAGGCGCAGTGGATGCGGATGCGGGTCACTTTGCCGCCGTCGTGCTGGAGGGTGACCGTCGGCTGCGCGGTCTCGCCGGCCGGTGCGCTGCAGTGGAGCCCGGTCGTCGCTGACACGGGCGTTGCGGCCGCGGGCACTGCCACCAACGAGGGGATGAAGGACGGTTTCTCCGGGGCGGAAGCCAGGGAGTTGAGGCGTCCGTTGCCGGGGGCGGCGGCAGTGCCCGCCGGTGAACCGCCGCCGAAGAGAGGGATGAAGGGCTCGGCCATGCTCATGATCTGTTATTTGGTTTTTGTGGGATCTTTGTCGTTTTTGACCTTCACGACGACACTCACGCGCCGGTTGCTTCCGTCAGTGCCTTGCCGGTCCGGCATGGGCTGGGTGTCGGCATAGCCGGCCACCTTGCGGATCTGGGCTTCCGCGATGCCATGTTCGAGCAGCTTGCGACGGGCGGTGTTGGCGAAATCGGAACTCAGCTCCCAGTTGCCATAATCCTCGCTCTTGGGCGTGTGCCCGACTTCGGTATGGCCCTCGAGCTCGATCAGGAACGAGGTGGAATAGCGCGACAGCTGCCACGCGAGCGTGGTGAAGACCCACTGTCCGTATTCGGTGAAGGACGCCGAGTCGGATTGGAAGATGGGCTTGTTGGCGCGGTTGAAGACGGTGATCCGGATTCCTTCCGGCATGTAGTCGAGCTTTACCGCCTCCTCGTCCGGGGATTCCGGGTTGTGTGGCAGGGTCTTGAGGAAGTCGGCGGCCAGCTTGCGCAACAGCTTCAGTTCCAGCGCGGCCGGCGAATCGAAGTTGCCGCGCTCCGACTTGGGCGACTGCACATCCTTGGTGGGGATGATGCCGGAGGCCCCCGGAATCGGCGAGGCGAACGGATGGTTGAAGGAGCGCTGGACCGCCTCCTTGATCTTCTCGTCCTGCGAGGTGAGCCAGAGCACGAGAAAGAGCGCCATCATGGCCGTGACAAAATCGGCATAGGCCACCTTCCAGGCGCCGCCGTGATGTCCGTGTTTTTTGGCCATGAGAAGGGAGGGCTTCCTTTAGGAAGGGCTACTTGCCTTTAAGGAGGGCCTCGAGTTCGTCCGCCGTGGGTTTGAGGTCGCTGCTGAGACCGCGCCGGCCCATCTCGACGGCCATGATCGGGGCCATTCCGTTGACGAAGCCGACCACGGAGGCCGCGATGCACTTGGAATACGCCAGCTCCGAGGCCCCCATGAATTCCATGTTGACCGCGAGCGGTCCCAGGAAGCCGTAGGAAATCAGAATGCCGAGGAAGGTGCCGACCAGGGCGGCGGCCACGTGGTGACCGATCTCCTCGATCGGGCCCGCAATCGAACCCATCGTGATCACGATGCCGAGCACCGCCGCCACGATGCCGAAGCCGGGCATGGCGTCGGAAACCTTGTTCAGCACGCCGACCGGGGCGTGATGCTCATTCTCCATGGCCTCGAGCTCGATCGCGACCAGCGGCTGCAACTGGTCGGGCTTGACCTTGCCATCGATGATCGGGCGGAGGGCACCGCACATCAGTTCCATGGCGTGATGGTTTTTGAGGAAATTGGGGTACTTGCTGAAGATGCTGCTCGATTCGGGGTTCATGACGTGCGACTCGAGCGCCACCATGCCGCTGCGCCGGCCGAGCATGAACAGCTCATAGAGGATGCGGAACAGCTCCTCATAGGCCGCCTTGTTATAGGGAGTGCCTTTGAGCGTGCCGAGGATCTGCTTGACCATGTCCATCAGCACCTTCTTCGGCGACATGATGATCATCGCCCCCAGGGCCGCGCCGCAGATGACCACGAACTCAGAGACCTGGATCAGAGCGCCCATGTGGCCGCCGGCCATCATGAAGCCGCCCATGACCGAGAGCAGAACCACCACCGCGCCTATGATGACAATCATCCGTGGATTTCCAGAAAGGGGTTAGGCCGCCATCTCGCACTCGTGGTTCTGGAGGAACGCACGGATGTTGAGGATGGCCTGGGAGTGGATCTGGCAGATGCGCGACTCGGTCACGCCGAAGACCTCGGCGATCTCGCGCAAACGGAGGTCTTCAAAATAATACAGGGCCAGCACCTTGCGCTGCATTTCCGGCAGCTGCTTGAGGCGTTCGCCGATGACCGCCGCCAGCTCGTGACGTGACACCTGGGCCACCGGATCCTCCTGCGACTCGTCGGCGACGCTCTCGTAGCGGGTCGTGTCCGAATCGCTTTCCCCGTCGGCATTGGGCGAGGCGTCGAGGCACACGAAGGTGGCCGGGCGGATTTCATCCAGCAGGGTCTCGTAGTCCTTGAGCGAAAGTTCCATCGCACGCGCCACCATGGGGGCGGTGGGAACCTGGCCGTTGGCCTGTTCCAGCTCCGAAATCACGGCCTGCACGCGGCGCGCCTTGTCGTGGACCGAGCGCGGAACCCAGTCGAGCCGGCGCAGCTCGTCGAGCACCGCGCCGCGGATGCGTACCCGGGCGTAGGATTCGAAGGAGCTGCCACCCTCGGGATCGTGGTTGCGGACCGCGTTCAGCAGACCGACCAGGCCGGAGCTGTTGAGGTCCTCGATGTCCACATGCGAGGGCAGGCTCATGGCCATGCGGCCCACCACCGTGCGCACGAGGGGCAGGTAGCGCTCCACCAGGTCCGCCTCGGCGACGCTGCCGGGCTCGATGTGATAGCGCCGGGTCAGTTCCTGCTTGCGACGCCGGTCGGGCGAGACAGGAGTTGGATTTGCAATGGCCGTCATAGAATATTAGCGGTTGGAAGGGTTGGCGGATTTGGCCGGAGCAAGCTGCGGCTGCGGACGGCGGGCCTGCTCGGCGAGCGTGTCTTTCAAATTGGTGATCCACAGCTTGCCCCACCAGCGCATCAGGAGTCCGGCCGCGAGGGCCGCCACACATGAGCGCCAGAGGATGGTGGAATCGCTGGCCTCCTGGAGCCGGCCGAAAATCGCGCCGATTCCGAAACCCAACATACCGCCGAGGAGCATCAATTTTTTCATGGCTTAACCGAATTTCTAAGCGGGGGTAGCAGGGGGTTTGCCAGCTGCAAAATCATATGAAAAACCTCAGGAAAAAGGCCTATTTCGTGGCGAATTGGGTCGTGAATATTTTTTCCGGGCTCGCCGGGACAAAATCTCCCGGAACATTTTGCCCGGCGCTTAGGAAGCGGATCGGTAAATTAGTCCCCAGCGCCAGATTCCACAGCTTGCCCCAGCGCGGCTCCTCATCAAGGTGCGTCACGATCACGTCCGCGAGGGGGAGCGCGGCGAAGGCCCGGGCCTGCGCCAGCAGCAGGGGCACCTCATAGGCGGCGTTCAGTACTAGGTGAAGGTGGGGGCTCCCTAGGGTCGAGGTCTGCCGATGCAGTTCGGCGAGGGCGGCCGGGTTGCGCCAGTTGACGCCGGGGAGGTCAACGAACGCGATGCTGGCGCCCTCCGCCTCAGCCGTGCCCCGCCAGAACCGGCTCACGGGCACGCCCAGGATCTCCCCGTAAACGCTCAGGGTCTCCGCCGTGTTCGCCGTGGTACCATCCAGCCGCCAAACATGCGCGGAGCGACCTTCCACCAACACTGTTTGGGCCAGCCATTTGCAAAGCGCGGTGGTCTTGCCGCTGCCTGCCGCCCCCACGAAGACGTGCGGGCGCTCCGGGGTGGCCGGCATTTCCGGGGCGGACCGCCACATCCGGCCCATGACGCGGCGGGCGAGGGCGATCTCGGCGGCCAGGGTGGATGGTGGCGTCGGCCCATGCTCTGCCATCATCGCGTCCAAAATGCGCTGCACGGGCAGGCGGGAGAGCCCGGTCTGCTCCAGCAGTTGCGCGACGGGCCAAGAATGGCCGGAGCTGTGGTGATACGCATCGGGGATGGCGATCCTTACCCCCACCTCGCGGGGCACCGGCTCGGCCACGGGCACGCTGACCGGCGGTGCGGCGTCCATCCGGGTACGGATATCCGCCAATTCCCGGCGCAATTCCTCAAAGCCTTCCGGCAAAGTGGGGACGGCGGGTGCGGCGGTCTTTTCCGGAACATGCGCCACCACCTCGATCCGGGACTTCTGCCAGAGCCGGGAGAGGCCGGAGGCCGGCAGCTGGCGGACGTTCAGCACGACGGCATCCTCACCCAGCTGCGCGCGGATCTGCCCGATGGCATCAGCGGCGGAATCGGCAATGAACGTCTGGGTGGGCACAAGTCGATCCTAGGAATCCATGAGAGCGGTGAGGCCGCTTACTCCGGGCAGGGGATGGTGGCGGTGCTCTGGATTTCCACCCGGGCCGGCACCTCGGAGTAGGCGAGCACGTTCAGATCGGCGAACGTCGTCTCAAAGAAGCGGCGGAAGCTCAGGCGGATCTGCGGCGCGCAAAGCACCAGCGGGGGGGCGCCGGCGGCGAGCATCTGCTGAATGTGCCGCGACAGCGTGTCCACGATGTGCTTGGCGACCTTCGGATCGAGCATCAGCAACACCTCCGTGGCCGAATGGCGGACACCCTGGGCGATCAGCTGCTCCAATTTGGCGTCTAGAGTGATCGCGCGCAGGCTGCCTTTTTCATTCTGGAAGGGCTTGATGAACTGCGCTCCCAGCGCCTTGCGGGCGTGCTCCGAAAGCTCGTCAGGATTCTTCGTGATGCCGGCATAGTCGCCGACCTTTTCGAGGATGCCGGCGAGGTTCCGGATCGAAATGCCTTCGGCGAGCAGGTTTTGCAGGATGCGCTGCACCTGGCCGACGTTGAGCTGGGTCGGGATCAGCTCGTTCACCACGGTCGGGTGCGTCAGTTTCAGGTTGTCGAGCAGGTTCTGGACATCCTGGCGGCTGAGCACCTCGTGGCAATGGCGGCGGAGGGTCTCGGAGAGGTGCGTGACCAGCACGGATGCGGAATCCACCACCGTGAAGCCGCCGACCTCGGCATTCTTGCGCTCCACGTCGGTGACCCAGGTGGCCGGCAGTTGGAAGACCGGTTCCACAGTCGGCACACCCTTGAGCTGAAGGCGGCTGTTGGTGGCGTTCATGGCCAGCCAGTGACCCGGCATGAGGGCCCCGGTGGCGACCGCGCTGCCCTTCAGCACGAAGCGGTAGTCGTTGGCACCGAGCTGGAGATTGTCGCGGAGCTTGATGGGCGGGATGATGATGCCCATCTCCTGGGCGAACGTGCGCCGCACCCCCGTCACGCGCTCCAGCAGGTCCCCGCCCTTGCGGGTGTCCGCGAGGCTGACGAGGCCGTAGCCCAGCTCGATCTGCAGGGCGTCGAGCGTCAGCAGGTTTTCCAGCTTTTCACCCGCGCCGCCCGGGGCGGCGGCAGCACCGGGAGTCCCGGGGGCTCCAGCTGGGGCCGGTTTGCCGGACTTGGCAGCTTCGGCGGCTTCAGCCGCGGCTGCCGCAGGGACCTGCTTGTGGAGGTGTACGGCCAGGTAACCCGTGGCGACCGACAGCACCAGGAAAGGCAGCATCGGCAGGCCGGGCACGATGGCGAAAACCCCGAGCATCACCGAGAGGATTGTCATGGCGCGCGGATAGTAGAGCAGCTGCCGGCCCAGCTCCTTGCCCAGGCTGTCCTTGGAGGCGGCCCGGGTCACCAGCATGCCGGCCGCCATCGAGGTGATGAGCGCCGGGATCTGGGAGACCAGGCCGTCACCGATGGACAGCAGGGTGAAGCGCTGGAGCGCGTCGTTCACGCTCATGCCGCGCTGGGCGATGCCGATGGCGAAGCCGCCGAGCACGTTGATCAGCGTGATCAGCACCGCCGCGATGGCGTCACCGCGGACGAACTTGCTCGCGCCGTCCATCGCGCCGTAAAAGTCGGCCTCCTGCTCCACCTTGCGCCGGCGGGCACGGGCCTCGGCCTCGTTGATCATGCCCGCGTTGAGTTCGGCATCGATCGCCATCTGCTTGCCGGGCATGGCGTCGAGGGTGAACCGCGCGGCCACCTCGGCGATGCGACCCGCGCCCTTGGTGATGACCACGAAGTTGATCAGCACCAGGATCAGGAAGACCACCAGGCCGACGACATAGTTGCCCCGGACCACGAAGTTGCCGAAGGCCTCGATGATGTGGCCGGCGAACCCGTCAAGCAGGATCAGGCGCGTGGAAGCGACGTTGAGCGCCAGCCGGAAGAGCGTCGTGAACAGCAGGAGCGAGGGGAAGCCGCTGAAATCCGACGGATCCTTGACGTAGAGGATGATCAGCAGGATCAGGAGCGCGAGCGCGATGCTCACGCTCAGCAGCAGGTCCAGCAGCAGCGGCGGGACCGGCAGCACCAGCATCAGCACGGTGCTGAATACGCCGACGACCAGCCAGAGATCGCTCTGCTTGAAAAACCGCAGGAAGGATTGTTCGGATTTGGCCGCCACAGGTCAGGATTGGTTGAGCTCCGCGTAGTAGCGGTAGCGGTTGGTGCGGTACACGTAGGCGAGGACTTCGGCGACTGCCGCAAAGAGCTGGGCCGGGATTTCGCCGCCCACGCGGCCGTACTTGAACATCATGCGCGCCAGGGGTTTGTTCTCGATCACGGGTACCTGGTGCTGCTTCGCGATCTCGCGGATGCGGAGCGCGTTGAGGCGCGAGCCCTTGGCAATGATCTGCGGGGCCTTCATCGTCTTGCGGTCATAGCGCAGCGCGATGGCGAGGTGGGTCGGGTTGGTCAGCACCACGTCCGCCTTGGGGACATCGAGCAGCATCTGCCGGGTGGATTTCGGCCGGCGACGGCGGCGCATCTTCGCCTTCACGTGCGGATTGCCTTCCGTGCCCTTCATCTCCTCCTTGACCTCTTCCTTGGTCATCATCAGGTCCTGGCCGGTGCGCCAGAGCTGGTAGCCGTAGTCGATTGAGGCGAGCATCATCAGCACCGAGGCGATCGTCAGAAACACGTGGTAGGCGGCTCCCGCCATGAAGATGCCGATGCGCTGGATGTCCACCACCGTGTGAAAGATCGGGTCATCCAGCACCTTCTTCACCTGCGAATAGGAGAGCGTGACGATGCCCGCCAGCTTGAGGCAGGAGAGGGCCGTGGGCGCGAGGGACTTGGTGGAGAAGATCCGCTGAAAGCCCGTCATCGGGTTGAGCCGTTCCCATTTGATGGTCAGGGCCTCCGAGGCGGTCTGGAAGCGGCTCTGAATGCTGCCCGCCAGCACGCCGCCCACCATGGTGGCCAGCACGATCGGGGCGACGCAGGCGGCAAACACCAGTCCTCCGTCAATCGCATAGCGCTGGAGCAGGTTGGCCGAGAGCGGGGTGTCGTGCAGGTGGCTGAACATCCGGATCAGCGCGTGCGACAGCCGGTTCCACAGGTCCGAGCCGGTGAACTGGAGCGCCATCAGGGCCGCGAAGAGCACGAACACGGTCTGGACCTCGGCGCTGCGGGCGAACTGGCCGTTCTTGACCGCCTCCTCCAGCCGCCGCTGCGTTGGCAGCTCTGTTTTTTCTCCGGCGTGTTCGCTCACAGGATGGTCTCCATGGGATCAGGCCGTGCCGAGCAGCTGGGCGACCTTCATCAGGTCGGCCGGCAGCCGGCGCAGGTAGTTGGCGATGTGCTGTCCCATGAGGGTGCAGGTCACCCCGAACGTCAGCAGCCCCGCGAGCGAACGCGCGGTGGTGCCCTCGTAGAAAACGTTCATCTGCGGCACCGCCCGGCCCAGCAGGGCGAACACGAGCGTCACCAGGAAGGAGACGGCCATGACCGGCGCGGCGATCTGCAGGGCGATCACGAAGATGCGGCCGCTGCGGAGAATCACGTCGTACAGCAGGGCTTCCTTCAGGTGGATGCCGCCGATGGAGGCCACCAGATAGCTCTGTTGAAGGCCGGCCAGCATCCAGTGATGCAGGTCCAACGAGAGGAACATCACCACCGCCAGCCAGTAGAGCGTCGCACTCGTCAGCGGGGTGGTGCTGGGGGCGAGGGGGTTGAAGATGGTGGACATCGAGAGCCCCATCTCGGTCGAAATGAGCCCACCCGCCAATTCCACAGCGTAGAAGACGAAGCGGCAGACAAACCCCAGCAGCAGGCCGACGCTCGCTTCCGAGAAGAACAGGCTGAACAGCCCCCAGATTGTGGCAGGCATGGGCGGCGCCGAGGGCACCGTGGGGGCGATCACCGCCGCCGTCAGGCCGCACAGGGCGATCCGGATGAGGACCGGCACCGGCGTCGCCGTGAAAATCGGCAGGGCGAGCAGCAGCGCGCTGATCCGCACAAACACATACATCCAAGTGGTCAGGTCCTGGTAGAGCATAGGCCGGGGCGGCTCAGTGAACCATCTGGGGCATCTTCTGGATGACGGAGGTGGTGAACTCGATGGTGGTCCGCAGCATCCACGGCAGCAGGATCACGGTGAGCACACAGATGCCGACCATCTTGGGCACGAAGGTCAGGGTCTGTTCCTGGATCGAGGTGACGGCCTGGAACAGGCTGACCGCGAGCCCGATGGCCATGGCGGTCATCAGCATCGGGACCGCCAGGGCGGCGGCTTGGAGGATCATGGCCTTGATCAGTTCGGTGGCGAATTCGGGGGTCATGGGAGGGGCATCAGTGCGCGTGGGCGGCGGGCTAGCTGCCGAAGCTGAGGATCAGCGACCGGACCACCAGGTCCCAGCCGTCCACGAGCACAAAAAGGAGGATTTTCAGGGGGAGCGCCACCGTGGCGGGCGGCATCATCATCATGCCCATGCTCATCAGCACCGTGGCGACGACGAGGTCGATCAGCACCAGGGGCACAAAGAGCAGGAAGCCCATCTGGAAGGCGGTCCGCAGCTCACTGATGATGAACGCCGGGATCACCACGCGCAGGGGCAGCACGGCCGGTTCGGTGGCTGGCAGGCGGGCCAGTTCGGCGAACAGTTCCACATCCTTCGCCCGGGTCTGCTTCAGCATGAACGAGCGCAGCGGCTTTGCGGCGGCGTCCATGGCCTCATCGCTGGAGATCTGCTTGGCGATATAGGGCTGGATGGCGGTCTGGTCGATCTGGTTCCAGACCGGCTGCATGATGAAATAGGTCATGAACAGCGACAGGCCGATGAGGATCTGGTTGGCCGGGGTGCCCTGAAGCGAAAGCGCCGAGCGGACGAACGACAGCACGATCACGATCCGCGTGAAGCACGTCATCAGCAGCACGATGGAGGGAGCCAGCGTGAGCAGCGTCATCACGAAGAGAACCTTGATCGCAACATCTACATCCTGCGGCTGCGAACCGGTGTCCACGCCGACGTTGAAGCGGAACGGCGTGGTGGCGGGGGCGGAAGTCACGCCCTGCGCCTGGGTCGCCAGCACCCCGAAGGCCGCCAGCGCGAGGAACAGCAGGGAGTACCGCAGCCAGGCGGGTTTCAGGAGGCGGATCAGGATGGTGGAGGCGGACTTCACGGAAGCGGGGTTAGCGGCGGCCAAGGGTTTGCAGCAGGGTATCGGCAAAGGAGACGCTTGGTGCCGGGGCGTCGCTGGCCGCCTCGGTTGCCTCGGGCAACTGGCTTAGCAGCGTCACGCCGGTGGGTGAGGTCGCCAGCAGCAGCCGCTGCCGTTCGTAGCCAACGACATAGAGCGAATGTCGCTGACCGAGGGATTTGACCTCCAGCACGTTCAGGCGCGCAGTGCCGGGCCGCTTGAGGCCGAGGCGGCGGCTGTTCCGCACAAACCATTGCACGCCAAAGAGCAGGGCGACCATCAGCGCCAGCGCGCCGAGGAGGCGGACCAGCGGCAGGACGAGGGAGGGAGAAGGTGGCAGTCCGACCGCGGGCGCGGCGTTCGTTTGGAGGAGTGGGAACGCGTTCGTTCCTTCACCCAGAAGGCTGGTCGTCGTGACCAGCGTCAGCACGAGTGCGGCAAAGAGGACTGCCCGCAAGAATGCTGCTCGACGCAGACTGCCGAAGTTGAAATTACCGATGGAAAACATCGCTCCGGCCTTCAAGCAGCGCATGTGCCATTGGAGGAATTGCCCTATTTACAACAGGTTACATACGAACTTGGACTGCATGGGAAGGTTTTGCCTCCCCAATTCAAGGATCACTAGGCAAAGAGCGCACACGGGAGATGGGGCGTGCAGAAAATGCCGCCTGAGGGGATTTACAGCGGCGGAAGCGCTTAATACTTAAGGGCCGACCGTCCGTTCAAGGCATTCGGAGGCGATACAGCCGGGTCGGATTGTTCGTCCATTGCGGGTCGCCGAAGAATGCCGGACCACCCGTGAGGGTGTTGGTGCTTAGGGGCAGCCAAGCGGGGCTGGAGAGGTCGGTGGCCGCTTCGACGACGAAGGGCAGGCCACCAGTCCCGGTGACGTTAAACCCGAATTTTCCCTCCCGCACCCCCAAGACGCCATCAGCGGTCACGATTTGGACATCCCACACAGCAGTCGGGTGGCTCGCGAACGTATCGCCCCAGCCGATGGTGCCCGGGCGATAATAGACCGTGGTATTGGCGTTGCCGTCGAACTGGTCTTCGGCAGCGCTGGGCGCGTCGCCCTGGAAAAACACCTGTCGCAGGCTGACGCAGTCGGAAAACACCGCGTCCCCGAGTTCGGTGACTCCGGCAGGGATCGTCAACTGGGACAGGCTGGTGCAGTAATAAAACGCCTCGTCACCGATATGCGTCAGGCTGTCGGGGAGCGTGACATTGGTCAGACCGAAACAGCCGAAGAACGCAAATTCTGCGATGTCCGAGACCCCTTCGGGGATGGTGATCCGGGTCAGGGCGGGGCAGTTGTAGAACGCCGAATCCGGAATGGCGCTCAGCCCCCGGGACAGCGTGACGTCGGCCAGATGGGTGCAGAAATAACACGCCGAGATGCCGATGTTCGTGACCCCGTCGGGCATGGTCAGGTTGGTCAGGGCGATGCAATATTGGAACGCCAGGTTGCCAATGCTGGTGAGGCCGGTGCCCAGCCTCAGGCCGGTGAGGAGGGTGCACTTTTGGAACGCCTCGTCGCCGATGCTGCTGACGCTGTCGGGCAGGCTGACGGCGGTGAGCGCGCGACAATGCTGGAATGCATAGCCACCGATGGCCGTGACCCCTTCGGGGACCGTGTAGCTGCCCGCCCGATGCAGCGGATACTGGATCAGCAGCGTCCGGGCCTTGTCGAAGAGCACCCCGTCCAGGCTGCTGTAGTAGGCATTGAGCGATTCCACGGTGACCGCCTGGCAGCCTGAAAAGGCGGAGATGCCGATGCGGGTGACGCTCGCGGGGATCGAGACTCCGGGCAGGATGCAATCGATGAACGCCCCGTCGCCAATGCTGTCCAGGTTGCGGCCAAGCGTCACCTCGCTCAGACCGTAACACTCCGCGAAGGACTGGTATCCGAGGCTGACCACACTGTCTGGAATCACCACGCGCGAGAGGCTCGTGCAGTCCTGAAACGCCTGATCGCCAATGACGATGACGCCCGTGCCCAATCCGACGTTCGTCAGGCTGCGGCAGTCCATGAACGCCCCGATCCCGAGGTTGGTCACGGAATTGGGAATGCTGACGCCAGCCAGGCCGGTGCAGAACGCGAACGCCCCGTCACCGATGTCCGTCAGCCCGTCGGGAAGAGTGACATTGGTCAGGCCATAGCAATCGGAGAACACGTCCGGCTCAATCACCGTCACGCCGGCCGGAATGGTGAAGCTGGTCAGCCCGTAGCATTCCGCGAACGCCCCGCTGCCAATGCGGATGATATTGGTCCCGAGCCGGATGCCGGTGAGTGCCGAGCTGGCGAAGGCACCGTCCCCGATGGCCGTGATCGGCAGGCCGTCAATGGTGTCGGGGACCGTCAGCACGGTGTCGGACCCGGCATAGCCCGTGATGGTGATCGCGGTCCCGTCGTTCGTGTAGCTCAACTGGGCGCGGCTCACGGCCGGCCAGGCCAGCAGCAGCGCCAGCAGGAGACGCGTGAAACCGCGTTGACGGACAATGAACATCGGCGGCAGGAAAGCCTGCGGGCGTCTCCGGTCGCGGTTTACTGTGCCGGCGCCTGGCTGACCAGCCGGGCGTATTGACTGGAGCCGGTCGTCGGGATACTGACGGTGTTCTGGTCACCGTTCGTGGTGGGGGCGGGGCCAAGGGTCCAGGTGGCGTCCGGCGCGAGGCTGTCGGCAAGTTCGAGATAGAAATTGCCACCGTTGGCCGAGGCCGCATTGAAGGTCCAGGAAAAGACAATCGTGTCATTCTGACTCGACGCCTGCAGGGCCGGCGCGGTCCCGACGAGGCTGTCAATCCACGCCGCCAGGAGGTCGTGCGCGGCCGTATCGATCTCGTTGCGGGCCAGTGGGGGCATCTTGATGAGAGGGGCGTTGGTGCCCACCCGTTGCCAGATGGCGGAGCGCAACTGATCGCCCGGCGTGACGACATGGGTGCCGCCCACACCGAGATCGGCAATGACCGTGCCATTGATGATGCCGGAACTCGCCAACGGGGTGGTGAAGCGGGCGTCGAAATTCGCGCGCACGCCGCCCGGTTGGTGGCAGTAGGCGCAGTTGACATCGAGGAATGAGCGGGCGCGCAGATCCAGCGACGAGGTTGTATCCGTCACCGGCACCACGACGGGGTAGGTGGAGAGCGCAGCCTCGTCCAGGGCCGGATAAAACAGGCCGACCGAGTTCAGGGTGCGGAGCTGGTTGTCGGTTTCACCGCTGCCGGTGTACAGCAGGTCGCCATTGAGCTGGCGGGTCTTGGACGCGCCGAGAACTCCGCCGGCTTGCGGGGTATGGCAGGTGATGCAGTCGGTGCGGCTGGGGTAATACCACTGCTGCGTGCGCACGCCCGTGGCCGTCGTAATGACGATGTCTTCCGTCTGGCTGCTGGTGATCAGGTCGGCATCGCTGTAGTCGGGCCGCCAGCGGTACGTGGCGCCAAAGACGACACCATTGGTCGAGTTGACCAGGAGGCGGGTTTCGAGGCGGCGGAAAGAAGCCGGGTCGGTTTCGTTGGTCTGCAGGTCGAAGTGCTTCACAAACACGGAGCCGGCCGGGTAGACCCAGTTGGTGTCCGCCGAAAACTGGATCTGCTGCGCGGGCCGGAGCGCACCGCCGTCATAAGGCACCACCAGCCACCGCAGCTTGCGGGCCCCATCCGACCAGAACGGCGAATTGACCGTGTAAGGAATCAGGCCGGTGGCCGGCGCGAGAGTTGTGACGTCGAAGAACGTGCCGGTCTGGGAGAGCAATGGCGGCATGGGCGAGTTGCCATCGGTGGGCAGGCTGAGATAGGGCTGGGCTTGCGGACGCGTCGTGAGCCCGAAACGGCGTCCGCTGCCGGCCGTAACACTGACGGTGACGGTGGCGGACTTGTTCGTGGCACCCCGGTCGTCGGTTGCCACCGCGCTCAGGCTGTGGAAGCCGACGGCCAGCCGGGGGACCGTCAGCGTATAGGGGGCGTTGGTCAGTGTGCCCACCGCGGAAGTTCCATCGTAGAAGACGACTTTGGCGACCTGTCCGTCGGCATCGGTCGCGGCGGCGGTGACCGTCACGCTGGCCGGGCCGGCGACCGTGAAGCCGGGCGATGGGGAGGTAATGGCGACGGAGGGCGCCTGGTTTGGCAGGTAGAGCTGGCTGGTGGGAATGATTGTCTGGGTCGTCGAGGGGCTGCTCCAGGCCAGCTTGGCGACGGCTCCGCCGCCGTTTTCATAATATTCCATGCGGATGTCATAAAATTTACCGGCCTGGAGGGCGATGGTGCCGGTCCAGTCGGTCGGCCCCTGGTCGATCCACTCGTCGATGATCTTCTGGCCGTTGACATAGAGGCGCACGCCATCGTCCGAGGTCGTGGTGAAGGTATAGGTCTCGCTAAACTGGGCCTCCACCTGTCCGGTCCAGCGCACGGTGAACGTGTCGACCGAAATCTTCGGGTCGGGTGAGCCGTTGCCCCAGTCGAAGTTCACCGTGGGATCCGTCCGCACCAGGGTGGCGGTGCCGTTGAACGTCTGGGCCTGATTGGAGAAATACTCGCCCTGCAATCCCTTGCCCGTGCCCACCGAGTTGCTGTTGAAGAACGTGGCGGTAACGACTTCGCTGTCGGCATAGCCGAGCTTGAAAGCCTGGACCTTGAGGGCGGTGGTGGCCGTCAGGGTGATCGGCCCCGCATAGAGCGTCGAGGTGGAGGTCGGGAGGGTGCCATCGGTGGTGTAGCGGAGGTCCGTGCCCGGCGTTGGATCGGACAGGGTGACCTGGACCGAGTTCTGGAAGACGCCCCCGTTGGGCGAAATCACCGGGGCGGCGACCCATTGGCCGTGGCCATAGACCGCGAGGGAGTTGGCGGTGCCGACAAAGACCTTGCCATTCGCGACCGTCGGCGTTGTGAACTTCACCGCCGGTCCGGGCACGTCGCGATTGCCCATCTGCGCGCTGTTGTAGAGCTCCTTGGTGAGGTTTTCGGCGTCGTAAGCGTGCAGGACGGACGGGCCGCGGCTGCCGTAGGCCCCAAAGTCGATCGCCCAGGCGATGCCATTCGTGTCGCCATCCGCCGAGATGCTGGGCGTGCCGGCGGGATAGCCGAAGCCGTTGCCGGTCTGGCTCTGGACGCTGCCGGTCAGCTTGCCGCTGGCAAAGGGCAGCATCTTCATCGCGTCGCCCGAGCCGATGAAGTACATCCGCTTTTTGTAATAGGCCGGCGTTCCCCACGTGCCGGCGATCACGCCGGGCAGGGACTGCACAATCTGCGAGTCGCTGTTCGCCTGGAAATGGCCGAGATTGTCCCGGTCGAGAATGTAGATCTTGCCCTCCTTGCCGGCACCGACGCAGAGGTGGGGATGGGCCACGCTGCCCACCTCGTCGGGCAGGACGACCACGCCGCCGGAGCCGAGGTCGGCGTCGGCGGAATTGAGCGCGTCCTGGTTGAACGGGGTGAAGTAGTCGGTCAGTGCGAGATTCGTGCCTCCGGTCGTCAGCTTGAGGAAGCTGTCGCCGTAGCTCTTCGAGGCGGCGCTGAACGTGCCATTGCCCGTGATGACGTACATGTTCCCGTCGGCATCCACTGCCGGCCCGAGGCCGCCCATCCAGATGCCGCCCAGACCGCCATTGGGCGTCGTGTTGTACACCTGGACCTGCTGGAGCGTCACGGAGTCATAGGCCAGTATCCAGCCATGGTAGGGCCCGTTGTCTCCGTGGGAGGCAAAGGCGATGTAAACCAGCGGGTTGGTCTGGCCGGCCGGTTGGAACAGGACCAGGCCGGGCCGGTTCATCTGCCGCAACGGGTTGAAGGGCACCGAGCCCGCGCCGTTGTTGCCGTCGCCAGTCCCTTTCACGGTGGCCGTGATGACCACCGGGCTGCCCGGACGCTCCGCGCCGGTCGTCACGCCCAGCGCGTGCAGGCGGTGCACATATTTCGTCCCCGGCTCCTTGGTCTTCACCTCCACGTAGATCGTGCCTGCGTTCGCATCGATGGTGGGCGTGCTGGTGATGCCGATTTCCGGCACGATGTCGCTGCTGCCCACGTCCCCGCTCGGCACCGTGGTGACGCCGGCGGCGGCGTTCAGAAAGCTGACCTGCCAGAGCGGCTGGGCGTTGGCACCGGCCGAGTCATTGGCGTCGAAGGCGTAGAGGCTGTCGTGTTCCGTGGCCACGAAGACCACGTCATGCACGCCCTTGCCCGGCACGTTCACGCCCGTGAGCACCAGCGGCTGGGCATAGACATAGCCGTCCACGTTGCGGCTGAAGAGCTTGCCAAAGCCGGTGGCATTGACATTCGCCGGCGTCAGCTGGGTTTCGGCGAGGTTCGCACCATGCCGCATCAGGTCGTAGTGATGCATCAGCACGTTGACCTGCCCCTGCGCCAGCGGCGTGAACAGCAGCAGCCCCAGCAGTGCCAAAGCCGTTCCGCTCCAGGAACTTGAGGTGCAGGAGCCCGACGAAGGGGCGGTGGATCGCGAATCCATCATGCCTGCGCGGGTGGCAATCGACGAAAGAGGGAGGGCCATGTTGAGAAGCTAAGCAATGGCGGGGCCAAATGGGCATGACAATCTCGTAACTTTTCCCGCTGATTTCGCCCTGCGGCTCGACTTGGCAATGTGAAGTGAGCCAGCGCGCTTCCCGCCAAACGCCTATCTTGATGATGAGGGCTTGGCCGCCGATACCCCGGCAGCGGCGACCTTTTCACTGCTGGCAAAGCCCAAGACCGCCCACGCGCTGCCGCCGCCAATGATGGGAATGAGACTCTCAGATCCCGCGCCGCCCGGCTTCGTGGGGCGGGAGGTCATGGGCCAGGAACCATCCTTGCGCTGGGTTTTGACGAGGAAGGCGCGACCGCGCTGGATCAGAGGGTCTGTTACTGAAAGACCGCTCTGACTCAGCGCGTAGAGGGCTTGGCCGGTGGCCCAGGCGTCGCTCGGGCCGCCGGCGGTCTGGCTCCAGCCGCCGTTTCGGTTCTGACGCTTCTGGATGAGGCGGGCGAGGGGAGCCCATTCCGTTTGGGGCCGCCCCAAGCGGGTCCACAGCACCAACCGAAGGGCGACCGACTGCGGGTCGTTATCGCTATCGGTGGCCTTCAACCACTTGACGGCTTTGTCCACCGCAGCCCGGGCGGTGCCGTCTCCCGAATTGGCCGAGGGGAGCAGGGCCAGGCAGGCCAGGGCGGTCATCGTCTCATCGGAGTGCGACAAAATCGGCGGACGCGTATCGGGCCAGGCGGACCAGGAACCGTTCTCTGTCTGATCCGCCTTCACGGTATCGAGCAGGCGGCTTCGGGCCTCGCGCTGCACAGAGTTGAGGCCAGGAACGGAGTTCAGCCCGAGTGAGTAATAGATCGCCTTGGGGTTGAGGGCCTTGGGTGCGGCGGCGGGCCGCTCGTAGTTGAACTTGCCCGCGCCCGCTTCGGTCAGCCAGCGGGTCATGTCCGCCAAGACCGCTTCATCGACGGCGTACCTGTGCAGCTTCGCCTCATTCATCGACCAGACAACGAGCGCCGCGTGATGGCAGGAGGAGCAATTGTGTTCCTCCTTCCAAGCCACCGCGTTGCGCGCAAGGAACGAAAGGCCAAGATTGATCGCCTGGGGCACTGACGTGGTCTTGGCATCTCGCGCTTGAACCGTGGCCCATCCCGACAGGCTGTTTAGGAGGCAAACCGCTGCCAACACGCGGCACCGGCCAATGAAACGGGGCAGTGCATCGGCGCCCGCCGCCAAAGAACCGCAGCGGAGATTCCTGAAAAGCTGGCGAAAGCGGATGGTGAAGGTATGGATCATGGCTTCGATGCCTGGTTGAGCATGGCCACTGTCATGCTCAGCATCCATTTTAGATCCAAGAGTCTCCCACAAGGCCCCTTTTGAAAAGGGCGCATCTTTCCATCGTCGCTCCGGCGGATGATACGGAGCGCGGATGGTCTCATCCGCGTGGCCACGCCGTCAGGATATGGCCGCCTCGCGGACGAGACCGTCCGCGCTCCTTTTCTATGCCATCGCCTTCTTTTCCCGGTTCGGAATTCGCACGGATAGAAACAAAACATAGGACTTCCAGGCTGAAAAGATGTGCGCCCTTCGGAGGGCCAAAGGCCCGGCCACAAGCCAGCCCAGGGCAAGCCGGACGAAGTCCGTCGCCGCCCTGGGTTCAGGGCCCCAATGGTTAAAGCCCTGTAGGGGCGGCCCAACCAACCCATCCAGGCGGTTTGTGTCGCTCCTTCAGAGCTGGACCGATTTTCCGTCTATCACCCAAGGCGTCGCTCGTGCCTCGCTTTGCCTTGGGCTGGCTTGTGGCCAGGCCTTTGGCCTTCAGCGGTGACAGGTGCTCATCGCTCAAGATTTCGGGCTTTTACCGGTCATTGCTTCGAGGCGTTTTTCCAGCAACTCCTTGAATTGGGTAAGGTTGCGGTACTCGGGAACGTTATGAACGGAGAGGTCAAAATGGAGCTTGGTTCCTTCCTTGCGGTACAAAATTGGACGTTTACCGCGGGCATGGGCGTAGCCGACCTCGTAATAAACATTGGGTCGCTCGCCGGTCAGGTCAGCGATCAGGTATTCTGAGTTCCGAATATGCTCCAAGACGACGTCCGTGATTCGGTCCTGATGCTCAACATCGTCGGCACGCAATGCCTTAATTCCAAAACAAGCACAAACCTCCTTGATCGTATGGCAAGTGTCTTCGAGTTCAGGACGCGCCTTGTCCATCCACATCATGATGAATGCGGTATTTGGGCGATAACTTTGAATTAGCTCATCGCTAATTGCTAAGGCTCTTGGTGTGGGAGGAGCCGCCGAATGAACCAAACGAATTGCATAATCAAGTACATTAATAGCGAGGTCTGCACGTGGCGGATCTTGCAATAAATATTCCAACCTTCCGCAGAGGCCATCCCTTACCTCAAGGAGATGATCTTCAGTATAAATAGTGTTCGGTAATACCTCCTTGAACACATCATTGAACCATTTTCTAGCCTCTAAATCCAAGTCAGCTACCAACTGCTTTTGCTCGGCTACAGCAAGTCCTTTTGCGTCAGCAGCGCACTTTTCAACGCGATTACGGAACTGTTCTCCTCTGGCGAGGATTTCCGGATAATGGCTTTTCGAAGACATCCGATCTAACAATATCTATCGAGTTTACGCCAGCACCCCCGCATCCCTTGGCACGTCTTTCAGGATCTGCGAGATGATGAGGTCGGTGGTGATGGCCTCGGCTTCGGCCTCGAAGTTCGGGATGAGCCGGTGGCGCAGCGTCGCAGGGGCGACGGCGGCGATGTCATCGAAGCTCACGTTGAAGCGGCCCTGGGTGAGCGCCCGGACCTTGCCGGCCAGCGTGAGCACCTGGGCGCCGCGCGGGCTGCTGCCGAAGCGCAGGTACTGGTTGGTGATCGGCGCGGCGGTCTCGGTCTTCGGGTGCGTGGCCAGCACGAGGCGCACGGCGTAATCCTTCACGTGGCTGGCGATGGGCACGTCGCGCACGAGCTGCTGGAGCGCGATCAGGCCGGGGCCGTCAAGCACCTTGGTGGGCGTGACCTTCTCCCCCTCGGTGGTGCGGTTGAGCACCTCGGTCATCTCCGCCCGAGTGGGGTAGCCGACGATAAGCTTGAAGAAAAAGCGGTCGAGCTGCGCCTCGGGCAGGGGATAGGTGCCTTCCTGGTCGATGGGATTCTGGGTGGCCAGCACGAAGAAGGGCTTGGGCAGGGGACGGTTCGCGCCGCCGGCGGTGACCTGCTTCTCCTGCATGGCCTCCAGCATGGCCGACTGCGTCTTGGGCGTGGCGCGGTTGATTTCGTCCGCCAGGACGAGGTGGGCGAACACCGGGCCCTTCTGGAATTCGAAGGAGCGGCGGCCATCGGGCCCTTCCATCACCAGGTTGGTCCCGAGGATGTCGGCTGGCATCAGGTCGGGCGTGAACTGGATGCGGCTGAAGCTGAGCTCCAGCACCTCACTCAGCGTGCGGACCAGCAGCGTCTTGCCGAGGCCGGGCACGCCTTCGAGCAGCACATGGCCACCCCCTAGGATGGCCGTGAGCGTGCCGTCCACGATGGCGTCCTGGCCGACCATGACCCGGCCGATCTCATTACGGACGGCGGCATAAATTTCGCGGAAACGTTCGATGGCTTCTTCGGTGGTCATGATGAGGGGGGAGTTCTTTGTGGCGGCAAGCGTAGGCATGAGACCGGCGCGGGCAAGGTTTGTTCACAATGAAGGGGCGCGGGTGTGGCGGAGCCCACCCGCAGCAAGCTCCGGCTGCCGGAAGGGATTAGGGAAGTCTGACGCTCCTGGTGCAGAGTCTGTTGCTGCGGCTGGTCCTCCGGACACAGCCGCGCTCCGTCTGCGGGACAGGGTTGCGCTAAATGGAGTCTCCCTTACCCTGCGCCCCATGCCTGAAACACAAGCCTCGCGCATGAGCGAGGATCCGTGGCGCGTCTTCAAGATCATGGCCGAGTTTGTCGAGTCGTTCGACACGCTGTCCCGACTGGGGCCGGCCGTGACGATCTTCGGCTCGGCGCGGACCCAACCGGAAGATGTCTATTACAAGGCCGCCGTCGCCATCGGTGAGGGGCTCGCAAAAGAAAAGATCTCGATCGTGACCGGCGGCGGTCCCGGCATCATGGAAGCCGCGAACCGGGGCGGCGCGAGGCCAAAGACCGTGCCGAGCGTCGGGCTGAACATTGAGCTGCCTTTCGAGCAGAAGGGAAACAAGTACGCGAACCTGCCGATCAACTTTCACTACTTCTTTACGCGCAAGGTCTGCCTGGTGAAGTACAGCATGGGCTTTGTCTATATGCCCGGCGGGTTCGGCACGCTGGACGAGCTGTTCGAGGTGGTGACGCTGGTTCAGACACAGCGCATCCAGGCCTTCCCGATCATCCTGTTCGGTTCCACGTTCTGGAAGGGCATGTTTGACTGGATGTCTTCCACGCTCGTGCCGGCCGGCACGATCTCGGCGGGCGATCTGGATCTGTTGCGGGTCACGGATGATCCGGCGCAGGCGGTGAAGTGGATCGTAGACTACCGTCGTACTGTCGGGGTGCCGGACCAGGTGCTGGCGGCCTTCCGCTGAAGGGTTGCGTATGACCGATGCTGAAATGCTGGCCCAGGTGGATGCCGCGTTTGCCGGATGTCCCAAACCGGAGCATTTCACGAATCACACGCATTGCTCAGAATGCGCGAGGCACGATGAGTTTCTCCAGCAGACCCGTGAGGACATTGTCGCGGCGCGCTTCATCGCCAACGGGGATCCTTGGTGCTTTTGTGGCCTCGAAGGCTGGGCCTACCATTTTCCTGCCCTCGCGCGGCTGGCATTGCGAAAACCGCGCGACGACGAGGACCCGTTCAATGGCAATCTTCTCTTCCACCTGCAGCCCGACCGGCGGGGCAGGGACCTGCTGAATCATTTTAGCCCGAGTCAACGACAAGCCGTGCGACGTCTGTTGCAGCATCTCCAGTCCACCCGCCCGGAACTGGTCGAGGATGGCTTTACGAGGCAGGACCTCGAACGGGCAATTCCGCTCTGGTCGTGAGCCGCCTACCAATTTTACGTGTATCAATCCACCCGACTTTCCAACGGCCTGACCGTGCTCACCGCCCACATGCCGCACATGGCCAGCGTCTCGCTGGGTGTGTGGGTCGGCGTGGGCGGACGTCACGAGCCCGCCCCGCTGAACGGCATCTCACACTTCATCGAGCACATGCTCTTCAAGGGCACCCGGCGGCGCAGTGCGGCGCAGATTTCCCAGGCCGTGGAGGGCATTGGCGGCTACCTGAACGCCTTCACCGACGAGGAGCACACCTGCTTTTTCAGCCGTGCCCAGGCCGACCGGCTGCCGGAGCTGCTCGATGTGCTGCTCGACATGTTCCTCAACTCCGCCTTTGCGCCGGCGGAGATCGCCAAGGAACGCGACGTGATCAAGGAGGAGCTGGCCATGTACCGTGACCAGCCGGCGGAGTACGTGCATGACCTGCTGAATGGTGCGCAGTTCCCGGGGCATCCGCTGGGCCGGCCTGTCATCGGCACGGTCAAGACGCTCAACGGCATCCGGCGCGAGCATTTCGGGGAGTACCTCGCCAGCCACTACGTCACGGGCGCGACCGTGATTGCCGCGGCGGGCGATGTGCAGCACGCGGAGCTGGTGAAGCTTGTGAGCCGGCGGGCCAAAGCCTTCCGGCCCGGAACCCCTCCCGCCGACCAGACCGAACCGGCATTGGCCACGGCCCCCGTCGTGGCGCTCGCGACGCGCAAGACGGAGCAGACCAACCTGAGCCTCGGTTTGCGGACCTGCTCGCGGCACGACGAGCGTCGTTTTGCGCTGCGGCTGCTCAATGTCATTCTGGGCGAGAACATGAGTTCCCGGCTGTTCCAAAAGATCCGCGAGGAGCATGGGCTGACCTACAACATCCAAAGTTCGCTCAGCTTTTGGGCCGATTGCGGCGATCTCGTGGTGAACGCGGGGCTGGATACCGGGCAATTGACCAAGACCCTCCGCCTGCTGGCCGGGGAACTGCGCCGGCTGCGGGAGGAGATGCCCGGTCGCGCCGAGTTTGGCCGGGCCCGTGACTACGTGCTGGGGCAGATCGACCTGGGCCTCGAAGGCACAGAGAATCACATGATGACCCTCGGGGAACACTGGCTAGGCTTCGGCCGAATCCTCGTACCGGCTGAAACCAAGGCCCAGCTCTCGGGCGTGACTCCGGCCCAGGTGCGCGCCGCCGCCCGCGATTTCTTCCGGCCGGAGCGGATGACGCTCGCGTTGGTCAGCCCGCGCAAAAGCACTGCGGGATTGCTCAAGCTGCTAACGAGCTGAAGGGGGCAAAGCATGCTGAGCCGGTTCTTCCGTAATGTGATCGCCTTGGCCGCCCTGATGATCTCGGCGCTGTGGGCGCTGACCTATTCCCGTCATCCTGCGGATCGCAGCCACTCCTGGCTCTGGGAGGTGGCAATTATCCTCACCGCCGGCGTCCTCATCGCCGTGTGGGTGCTCTGCTTCGCCCGTGATCCTGCGCCATGGGTGGCCGCCGGCCGGACGATGGGTTTCAAGTCCGTCTATTCGGAACGGCTGCCCCGGCCGCCCTTCGCGATGCCTGAGCACATCGCGGATGTGCTGGGGCGGACCGGGCAGGAGTTTGACCTCTATCTGGCCCATCGCTGTCAGCAGCATCTGGTCTCGATTCCGACGCGCACCTTGTCGGAGGACGAAGATCGGGATTCCCCACCGCTCTTCGACAATCCTGAGCAAAGCCTGACGGAGCCCTATCCGGTGGAGACCTTTGCGCTGATCCATTCGCGGGGTTTGAAGCTGCCCCAGTTCCATCTGAGCCCGGAAGGCATCATGGACAAGCTGCTGGAGCGGGTGGATGTGGACTTCGAAAGCCACCCGAAATTCTCCGGCCGCTACCGGCTGTGGGGCTGGTCGGAGCCCGAAATCCGGCTGTTCTTCACTCCAGCCCTGCTGGATTTCTTCTCGGAACGCCCCGGCTGGAGCCTTGAAGGCTGCGGTGGCAGCCTGCTGATTCGCCGCGAGAACCGGCTGGTCTCGGCGAAGGAGCTGCCCGCTTTCGTGCGTGAGGTGCTGGAACTGCATGGGGCTTTGGCGGATGCCTGCGCTTAGGGCCGGTCCTGAGACGTAATGAGCCGCTTCGCCCATTGTATGGGGCGGGGGAGGTTCGTATGTTCGACACGTGAACGTGATACCCGTGGAACTTGCCGGCCTGCGAGTCACTCTCGACCAGCTGCATTACCAGCGGCTGCGCCCGGAGCAGTCGCCGGGGCGTCCGCACTCGTTCATCTACTACCTGAGCATCCACAACGACAGCGACGTGAGTGTCACCATTCGCGGCCGCAAATGGGTGGTGACGCACGGCGACGGCACCCAGCTTACCGTCGAGGGCGACGGCGTGGTGGGGGAAACCCCGGTGATCCAGCCGGGGGAGAAGTTCAGCTACAACAGCCGCCACGTCATTGGCACGCGCACGGCGGTGGCCGAAGGCGCCTATCTGGGGCTCGACGCCCTGGGCCGTCGCGTCATCGTGCGGATCCCGAAGTTCCGGTTGGTCGTGCCTGCCGGAGCCTGAACGGCCGTTGGGTGGTCCGGGGAGGGCAGATGAGCTCGGTAGCCCGGTCAAATGCCAGCGGACGAATGAGACGAATACACGCGTCCCGTCCCCCCTTTTATCTCCAGGAAAAAGAGCCGTCTCACGACGGCTCTTTTCCTGTAGAGTCAGGAGCGGGTGCTCCCGTCAATTGCTGCGGTCAGGGCTTCGACAGGGTCCGGTAGAACCGGGCCGGGTGTTGCCCTGCGTCCATGTCCAAGACAGACCGTTTCGTGCCCGTTCCGACGACCGTTTCCAAGTCTGTCCAGACCGGGTCACTCAAGGCGTCCTTAAATTGAACGGTGAAGTTTTTCCCTTTCTCCGTGAGAAATGAGAGCATGAATTGGCCATTGACCATGGCCGCCATGCTGACGTCCGGGGCGGCCGCCGACAGCGGCAGGACGAACAGGGGACCCGGTGTCACGGGGCCGAGGCAGTTGGCGGCGGCGGTCACGGTCCGGGCCTGGCAGATGTCGGTCCCGATCGCCGTCACCGTGTTGGTCGGCGTGAACAGGAACACGCTGTTCGTCAGGAAGGTGAGCACCGTGTTGGTGGTGAACGTCGTGATGAGGTTCGTCTGCAGGCTGAGCCCGGCCGGACGGAGGTAATAGAACAGGTTCGGCCCATAGCCCACATCCGTGGCCGTGAACGTCAGGGTGCTGAGCCGGTTGGTGCCGAGGTGCAGACGGTCGGTGGCGAGATGCGTCACCGGGTCGATGGTTCCGATGATGGACCCGACGGCGTCATGGCGGAGATAGGCGAAGATCGCCGTTCCCCAGGTGGACACCGCACTCGGTACAAAGACCAGCGTGTCCATGTTCGGGCCGACCGTGTAGCGATCCGTGACGATGCCGCCCGGAGTCGGGTTGATGGTTCCGAACGTGGAGAGCCCGGTTGTGTCCTGGCGGACATAATAGAACAGGTTTGCGCCATACCCGCCGACATTGGCGGCCGCAAAGGCGAGGCCGGTGTAGCCGGTGCCGGGAATGGCCCAGAGATCCGACGAGGAGGAGGCCCCAGCGGCCTTGATGACTCCGAATGTGGCTGTCCCGCCGGTGTGGCGGACGTAATAGAAGTTCACCGCTCCATAGCCGACGTCCGGCGCTGCCATTGTCAGCGCATCGTAACCGACCGAGCTAAGGCCGAAATGATCGGTGACCACGCCGACGGCGGGAGGAATGGTGGAGATGGTGTCAAACTGGTCGGCGCCGCTCGCACCATGCCGGATGGAATAAAACAGGGTGGGGCCCCAGTTCTCATCCTGATCCGCATACATCAGCCCGCTCAGACCGGGAGGGACGTTGAACCGGTCGGTGAGGGCTCCGGTGACCGGGTTGATGGTCCCGAAGGTGGGGGTCACGGAATTGGTCGTGACGACGGGCGTGTTGTTCGTGATCACCACCAGGCTCTGATTGGTGACGATGGTGAAGTTGGTCGTCGGGTTCGATCCGCCCAGGGCGACGTAGCTCCCGCTGAACGGGGCCGAGGCTCCGGGGAGGAGCGTGATCGGGCCCAGGAGCGGTGTCTTGTTGGTCGGCTGCGTCCCAAACACGAACACGTTCGTCAATGTGATGTCACCCGAGTTGCTGACCTCCCCGGTGAACGTCACCGTGCTGCCAGCAGTCACGGGTCCGGCCGGGCAGGTTTCCATGACGGCGATGGCCGGCGTGGTGACGAGCGCGCAGGTGGCGGTGGCGGTCTTGGAGAGGACGAGGCCGGTGGCGGCGCTGTTGCCGGTGGCGGTCAGGGTGTCGGTGACCTCACAGGCGTTGAGCGGGGTCAGGTAGCTGCGGCTGAAGCTGGTGCCAGAACCGGGCAGCAGCGTGATCGGCCCAAGCACCACCGTGTTGGGCACGGGCTGGCTGTTCACCACAAAGACGTTGGTCAGGGTGACGTTGCCGGTGTTGGTCACCGTGCCGGTGAAGGTCAGCAGGCCGCCGGGGGCGACCGGCACGGCCGGGCAGAGCTTGGTCACGGCGAGGCCGGGCGTGGTCAGGATCGGGCAGGCCGAACTGCCGGCGTTGGCGGCGGCGACGCCGCAGAGGCTGGTGCCGCGGGCCGTCGAGGTGCTGGTCGAGGGCCCGGTGGCCGGCGCGAGGTAGCTGCCGGTGAAGTTCGTGGACGCGCCCGGAGCGAGCGACAGGACCGTGAGC
>CAIVQH010000007.1 GCA_903907995.1 uncultured Verrucomicrobiota bacterium
CTCCCTCTTGATCAGGCCATCAGCCCTCGGACCGATCGGGAGCGCGTGCCCCTGGGGCTGCGCTCTCTGCGTTCGCTCCACCCCAGGCATCACTCAAACGCGCTTTCAGCGCTGCGGCCACAGAGACGGAACCGTCTGTCCATACAGGGCGGTTCATGGGTAGGGCCGGGGTGAGGGGTGGGAAGGCCCAGCGCCTGGCTGGGTCAACAACAGTTTGGCGACGCCTCGCTGCCGCATTCCATTGGCTGCAGAATTGTTGAAACACCCTTAGAACAGTTCCGGATGCTTCTCCGAATTCTTGAGCATCGCGTTCCGCAGCAGGCGCACGGGCGGCGTGCCATGCCGCAGCACTTCGTCGTGGAAGCGTTGCAGGGAGAAGGCCGCACCCTCCTGCGCCTGCCAGTCGGCGCGGAGCTTGAGCAGCTGGAGCTTGCCGAGCGTGTAGAAGCAGTAGCCAGGATCGAACGTGCCGCGCAGCGCCTCCGAATGCGCCGGCTTCTCCTCGTAGTAGCAGTTGTTCACGAAGAAGCGCGTACCCTCCTCCAGCGTCATGCCCTGGCAGTGCATCTGCACGGACACGCACAGGCGGCACAGGCGCAGCAATGCCTCGTCCGACTGCGCGAGCCGGTACTTCGCGGCGCGCACCAGCTCCTGATGTGTGGCGTTCGCAGGGTTCGCCGGCGCGCCGAAGCCCTCATCCAGCACCATCTGCTCACAGTAATGCGCCCAGCCCTCGATGAAGGCGTAGCTGCCGAACACCTTCTGCACCGTGCTGGCCGGCGAGGCGTTCAGGGCGAGGAACTGCACGTAATGGCCGGGATACGCCTCGTGGATGCTCACGACATCGGTCGTGTAATAGTTGAAGGCCGTGAGCCATTCCTCCTTCTGGGCCTCCGTCCAGCTCGTCTCCGTGGGCGTCACGTAATAGTAGGCCTCGGTCGCCTTGGTCTCGAAGGGCCCGGGTGTCTCCATCGAGGCGAAGCTGGTCGAGCGGAACGGCGGCAGCGTCTCCATGACGGTGGCGCGGACCTCGCTGGGAATCGTGACCAGCCTGTGATCGACGATGAACTGGCGGATGGCCTCCAGATCCTTGCGCGTGTCGGGCAGCAGGCCCTCCGGCGTGGGATGATCCTTCTGGATGGCCTTGAAGACCTCGATCGCCGGCTTCGTGGGGTCAATCACGCGCGCGGCGGCGGCGAATTTCATCTGCTCCACGCGCAGTTCCGCGAGGCCGATGGCGAGGACCCGTTCGGGCGTCAGGTCGATCAGCTCACCGCGCAGCATCGCGGTGTATTTCTCGGCACCGAGTGCAAAGTCGGGGGTGGCTTTGGGCAGGCGCTCCTGGCGCAGCCACTCGGCGAAGGCGCGGTGTTCCTTGGCCGCGATGGCGGCGGCGGCGTTGAAATCGGTCACCGCGGCCGTGTCCGTGCAGTCGCGCACGGCCTTGGCGATGTCCTTTTCGATGAAATCCGCCGTCGAAGTGGCGATCTCGATGGCCGTTTCGACATAGGGTTTGGGCAGCTTCGCATCCAGGTTGGTGCAAGCGGTCCCGAAGAATTCCGGCGCCTGCCGCAGAATTGCGCTCATGTCCCGCACGCGCTCGGGAAACGGCTTCCAGTTGCGCTTGATGTAGAGGCTCACGTCCAGCCCGCTGGCGTACGTCATCGGGTTCAGATAGGGCGTGCGCGCGGCCTCCAGCGTGAAGCGCTCCTTGGCGACCGTCGTCAGCAGGATCTGGCGGTCGTGGCGGCTGGCCTCCGACAACCGGCTTTCTGGCAACGCCGCCAGCTCGTGTTCCAACTGCCGCAGCTCCACCTGTTCGGCGGCGAGCAGGGCGGCGGTGGGGATAACGAATTTTCCGTCATACTGGTGCCAGCCCAGCCCGGACGCCTCGACCGGGCGCAGGGCGAAGTGGTGGGCGACGAATTCATCCGCGAGGCGGTGGAAGGTCATTTCGGGGGTTTCGCTGCGTTGCAGCGCGCAACCCGCAGTGGTGAGCAACAGGCAGGCAAAGAGCTTCTTCACGCGCCGATGATATCCCTCCGGGTACGTTCGCAAAGCACGGAACGGGCAACCGTGCGACAATTTTTGCAAAACACCGACAGTGGCGGCAATTGCCCGGGGCCGGAGGGCACACTAGGTTGGCCGCTCATCGTGGCCAAACCTGCCAGCAACACCGCCAACCCCGCCGCCCTTGGAGGCGAGGCCGCCCTTTGGCGGGGAGCCGGCGCGCGCTGGCGGCAGCTGGCCGGGGATTTTCCCCGACTGGGGGTCAGCTTCGAATGGCACGAGCTGCCCGCCGGACGCGAGGTGGACTGGGCGCCCAGTTTCCATCCGGGCAGCGTCGAGCTGTGCCTGAACCTGGCCGGCCTGGGCGAGGTGAAGCTGGCTGCGGAAGCACTCCAGTTCGGCACCTGGACGGCCGGCTTTTACCGTCAGGGAAACACGCGTCTGCAGGCCCGCCGGCTCAATGGCGAACCGCACCAGTTCATCACCGTCGAGCTGTCGCCCGCCTTTCTGGCGCGGCACCTGAAGGAACTGAGCGCGGATCTCCATCCCCTCGTGCGGGAAGCGGTCGAAGGGACCGCGAAGGCTTCGGCCCTCGGCAGCCTCGAACCCATGAACGCCCGCCTGCGCGATCTAGTGATGACCCTGCGCCAGCCCCCGGTGCTGGCGAGCGCCCAATCGGTCTGGTACCAGGCCAAGGCGGTCGAACTGATGGGCGAATTCTTCTTCGCGCTGCCGGCCGATTCGGAGCTGTTCTGCCATCGCCAGCAACGGGTTGCGCGGGATCGCGTGGAGGCGGTGATGCGCATCCTGCGCCGGGATCTCGCCAATCCGCCCGCGCTGGAACAGCTGGGGCTTGAGGTGCGGTGCAGCCCGTTCTACCTGAGCCGGACGTTTTCCAAGGAAACCGGCCAGACCATTCCGCAATACCTGCGGCAGCTGCGGCTCGAACGGGCGGCCGAGCTGCTCCGGCAGGGGCAGCTCAACGTCACCGAAGTGGCCTTGGAGGTGGGTTACAGCAGCCTCAGCCACTTCAGCCAGGCGTTTCACCTGCAATTCGGCTGCTGTCCGGGACTGTATCCGCTGGCGACCCCGACCCAGCGGGCGATGGGCAAACCGCTTAATGGCTGAGCCGGCTGACGAGTCTGACCAACAGGTGCAGAACCTGCCCGGTGCGGTCCACCGCCAGCAGCAGGGCATCCAGGAGCCGGTATTGGTCGGTCAGCAGGGGTACCGCGAAAAGCAGGGTCAGAACGTTGCCCAGCCAGATTACCACCGCCGAAAACACGCGTCCCTCACCGATGATGTCCGGCTGCCGGACTCGCAAAATCTGGGCCGTCAGGGTCAGGTGAAAGGCATAGGTGACGCCGAGCCCAAAGTGGAAAACCAGGGTAAACCCAATCCCCGGTGACACGAGCCGCACCACCAGCCAGATCAGCGCCCAAAGCAGGGAATAAAGCGGCAGGAAATACGGGGCCAGCGCGATCAGTGCGTTCGTCTTGGTCAGCACCACCTGACCACCGGCCGACCCGACCTTCATGGATTTCACCCGGCCACCGCAGAGCCAGGCGCAAAGCGCATGCGTCAGTTCGTGCCCCACCACATAGACCCACATCGGCTTTGGCAGCAGCAGGAAGACCACCAGCCAGCAGGCCCCGCCGCCGAGCAGCGTCAGCCAGAAATCCACCGCCGCCCGGGATTTGAGAAGGATACCGAGCAAGGCCCAGGTGCAGCCCACGGCCACGGGCAGCAAGGCCAGGGCAAGCAGCCAGCGGCTGAACCGATGAAGCAATGGATGCACGATGCCCGGCCCTCAAACAAAAAGAGCCTGCCGGTGAGGCAGGCTCTTCGAAATCAACCCTTTGGATGATCAGTTACGGGCAGGATCGCCGCCGGGGGCGCCGTATCCGCCGTTCACGATCTTGGTATCACCGGGAAGCGGGGTCTGGGTGATGCCAGTGTCACCGAAGCTCACCGTGGAGGAAACCAAGCGACGGCCACGAACAACTGCGACTTCGCGTTCGAACGAGGCGGTGCGGGAGGGCATCTTCTTGCTGGCGACGGCCACGGCCTTGTCGGCCTGGTCGGGCGCGCCTTCAGCGGCGGCGGCGATGATGGTCAGCGAGCTGTCGGGAGCCGCATCCAGTGCCGCAGTGACAACCGCGGTCATGGTCTCAGGGGCCTTGCGGAGCACGGCCGTGATCACACTGCCGATGGAGGAGGGGTGGGAACGGATGGCAGCAGTGACAACCGCCACAGCAACCTGCTCCTTGTCTTCCTTGGAGGCATCAGCCACCAGGCGAGCGGCAACCGACGGGGTCTCGACGACCTTGGTCGCGGCAACCGTGCGGTTGAGGGAGTCAATACCGGCTGCATCCATAGCGACGGCAGGAGCCATGATAACGGCTGAAGCCGCAAACATCGACGCAGCGATCAATTTCAAAGTAGAGGTTTTCATAGTGAATTGTTTGGAACTTCAACCAACGCAGATGATTTGTTTCAAAAAATCAGTCCACAGTCAATGTTTTAGTTCGGTTTATGACGTTCAGTCGATCCGAGATGAACAGTTTTCGTGCCAAACAGGATTGAGAATTCTTCCTATCCCACAATATCGCCATTTTCGCGCTCTTCGCCGGATCGCTACCGAATTTCACCCGGACCGGCTGGCGTGTCACTTGCTTAGTGGGTTTAGGCATGCATCCTCCCCAATTGGTATGAGCACCTGCACTTCTCGGCGGTCGCTTTTCCGGGCCGCGTTCCGCGCCTTTGGGCCACTCCTCGCCTGCGGATTGGCTGCCACCGCAGCGGAAAGCCCTAACATCACGGGACTTACCCTCAAAAACGGGCAATTTCAGCTGGATTTCGACCCTTTCCCGGCCACCGTTGAGTACCAGTTGCAGCAGGCCCCCTCGCCGGAACTGCCGTTCGCCGGGAATGTTCCCGGCCTTTTGGGCGATTTCGTGTGGTCGGCGCTGCCCGGTACCGGCTCCGCAGGCTTTTTTCGCGTGGTCGCCCAGACACTTTCCTCCGATGAGCTGCTGGAGGCCACCCTGATGAGCCGGATCGCCTATGGGCCGACGCCCGACGAACAGGCCCGGGTGCGCGCCCTGGGGCCGGCCGCCTACATTGAGGAACAGCTTGCGCCGGAGAACATTCTGGAGGATCTGGATCATGCCGCCTTCGTGCCGACCTGGCACAAGGTCACCGCCTCGGGGCTGGGTACGGCGTCGGCGCTCTTTATCTATCTGGATGGGCCTGGCGAAGCCTTTCTCGATGATGTCCGCCTGGTCGAAGGGGCCACCGACGACGGTACCCAGCCGAACCTGCTCCGGGACGGAGATTTTGAGGCCGCCCTGGGCTCGGACTGGCTGATTTCGACGAACTTGGTCGGCTCGGCGCTGACACCTGATTTCCAGCATGGCGGCGACCTTTCGCTGCATGTCGTATCCACTGCCGCCGGCACCACCACAAGCAGCTCCATCTACCAAAACATCCTCCCGGCGCTGTCGAAGACCAAGACCTACACCCTGTCCTACTGGTATCTCACCTCGGCCACCGAGACTGCCCAGCTCACTGTCCGGCTTTCCGGCAGCGGTATTGTGACGAAGATTCCGCTGAAGGACCCCAACGCCTCGCCGGCGCCGATCTTCACCAGCCTCACCGCCGGCACGGCCACGATCAACGACCTGCGCGCGTGGCACGTGCTGCATGCCGTGGAGTCACGGCAGCAGCTGGCGGAGGTGCTGCGGCAGTTCTGGGAGAACCACTTCGTCACCGAATACACCAAGGAGCACGACTACTTCAACAACCTCGGCCTGGACAGCAACAGCGCCGGCCAGGTCGCCACGCAGCTGGAGTTTGCGGAAAATATCCGCTGGCGCGACGCGATGCGGAAGCCGCAGTGCACCTTCTATGACCTGCTCAAGATCAGCGCCGAGAGCCCGGCGATGATCATCTACCTCGACACGGTCGGTTCCCGCGGCAACGGCAGCAACATCGCCAACGAAAACTACGGCCGCGAACTCTGCGAGCTGTTCATGCTCGGAGTGGACAACGGCTACGACCAGGCGGACATCGTGCAGATCTCGCGGGTGTGGACCGGCTGGTCCATCCGGTTGGTGGCCAACGACCAGGTCGGCAACCCCTTCGCGCCGACCACCACCAACTACCTCGACCCCAATGCGATCACGAACAAGACCGCCGTCACGAACCTGATCGGCACCTGGGCCTTCAACTACAAGTCGGCCAATCACAACACGACGCAGAAGAAGATCTTCTTCCAGCACGATGCGGCCGGCAACGTGACCACGCCCAAGCTCGTGCCACCGCGCTTCGGGCAACCGTGGGCGGGCCGCGACTACTCGCTGGTGATCCCGGCGGGCAGCGGCACGAACAGCATCCAGGAGGGCTACACGCTGCTGGCGCACATGGCCAACCAGCCGTTCGCCGAGGAGTTCATCTCGGTGAAGCTCTGCCGCCTGTTCGTGCATGACGGCTTCGCCATCGGCTATGACTTCACGGACGGGCAGACCACGCCGGAGGAGGAGCTGGTGCATGCCTGCATGCTGGCCTGGGAAAACCCGCCGAACGGCGGACCCAAGGGCCAGTTGCGCGACGTGCTGCGCGTGATCTTCAACTCCGACCTGTTCCGCTCCAACGCAGGCTCGCTGCAGAAGATCAAGACGCCGTTGGAGTTCAACGTGAGCGTGGTGCGCGCCCTTCGTGCCCAGAACGGTGATGGCTCATTCACTGCCACCACCGACGGCTACGGCCTGCTTGCCGCGCTCAGCCGCATGGGGCGGATGCTCCTCTTCGACCGCATGGAGCCCAATGGCTACCCCGAGGACGGTCCCGCCTGGATCAGCGCCGGCACCTTGGCCGAGCGCCTGCGCTTTGTGCAGGCCGCGCTCATGCCCGCAGGCATGACGGGCAAGAGCGACGCCGGCACGGCCACCATGATCGACCCGGTCGCCCTGCTCCGGCTCAAGGCCCCCGGCAGCCTCGGCGACGCGGGGGCGGTGGCCGACTACTTCCTCGGCCTGCTCTTCCCGGCCGAAGGCAAGGCGAACCTCGCCGCCTTCCGGGCGATCACGGTCAATTTCCTGAACACCGATGACGCCGGGGCCGCCTCGCCGCTGTCGGGCCTCCTGCCGGGCACCAGCGCCTACGACCTCCGGGTCCGGGGCGCGGTCGCCCTGCTGCTGACCACCCAACGCTTTGAAGAACAATGAACCGGGCCGCCGCACTCCCATGAATGTCATCACCCGCCGCTCGTTTCTCTCGCAGACGGCCCGGCTCGGCCTCAGCACCGCCCTGGCCACCCTCACCGACATCCCGTTCGTCCTACAGCGCGCGCTGGCCGAGGGTTCCATCGGTCTCACCGGGCCGGATGGCCGCGTGAAGAAGCTCCTGTTCATCTTTTTGCGCGGGGCCAATGACGGCCTCAACACGGTCGTCCCCTTCGGCGACGACGCCTATGCCGCGCCGAACCGGCAGACCATCCTGATCGGCAAGGATCCCGCCCAGCCCTTCGACACCAAGGGCCCGGCGCTGTTCCCGGTCAGCGGGCAGACGACGGGCACCTTCGACTACGCGAACGGCCTGCCGCTCGGCAACGGCTTCGCGGCGCTGCATCCGGCGCTGAAATTCCTCGCGCCGGTGTACAACGCCGGGAATCTCGCGCTCGTCCACCGCGTGGGCTATCCGAAGCAGTCCCGCTCGCACTTCGACTCGCAGAACTACTGGGAAACCGGCGCGCCCAACAACAACCTCGTGAGCGACGGCATCCTCTACCGCGCGATGGTGGAGTCGGGCCTGGCGAACTCGCTGCCGCTCACCGGGGTCAGCATCGCCTCCTCGCTGCCGCTCATCCTGCGCGGGTCGAACGCGGCGATGACCAATCTGAGCGACCCCACCCGCTACAACCTCCTCGCGGTGCCCAACACTCCCCCCGGCAACCTCAAGGCCGACGCCGCGCTCGCCGCCGCGAACCGCGCCCGCTTCGCCGACAAGCGCGACCGCGAGCTGCTCACGCTCCAGTACCAGAACCTTGCCAGCACCCTCGACATCTTCGCGCAGATGGATTTCAGCGAGACGGGCAACACGTTCGTGGATGACGAGAACACCGACGGCGACCAGCCCTATTACCTCTTCCCCACCACGAACGCCAAGAACGGCGGCTACGCCCGCAACAGCGACACGGGCAAATATGTCGTGCCCCCGGCGGCCTACGGGCATTTCCAGAACCTCAAGGCCGCCTCGCTCGTGCTCAACAAGACCTCGGCGATCGTCGCCGGCGTCTCCATCGACGGCTGGGACACCCACGGCAACCAGGGCGGGGCCAACGGCGCCCAGGCCGGCCTGCTCCGGCGCGTCGCCTGGTCCATCTATGCGGCGCGGAAGTATTTCACGAAGTACGCCGACAAGTGCAAATGGGACGACCTCGTGATCGTCACGCTGTCCGAGTTTGGCCGGACGACCGTGGAAAACTCCAACGGCGGCACCGACCACGCCGAGGCGAGCGTGATGTTCGTGGCGGGCGGCGGGGTGAAGGGGTTCCAGGCCGATCCGCTCGGCGGGATGAAGCGCAGCGGCGTGTTCAACTGCGGCGGCGACAGCGACCCGATCCCCTGGCAGACGGGTGCGAACGGCACCATGTTCCAGGCGACCGGCCGCTACCTGAAGCGCAACACCGACTACCGCAGCGTCCTGGGTAAACTCATCCGCGACCACCTGGGAGCCACGCAGCCGCAGCTGAACCGCATCATCCCCGGCTACGCCGACCCGACCGAAAGCCTGCTGACCCGGGGCCCGCAAACGCGCGACCAGACTGTCGTCATCGGCGAGCCCGACCTGGTGTGAGTTGCCCGGCCGGCCCCGCAGACTCCTGCTGAGTCGGGTCCGCCTGCGATCCGATCACCGTCTGTGACGAGCGTGCCAATCCGGTGCGCTGGTGGGGCGGCGCTGCGGGGCCGCCCTAATTTCCGCCCCGGCCAGCGCCAGCGCCGTCGGGGCGCGCAGGCATCGGCGCATGCGCCCTGCGATACCACCCCTTGAGGGCGGAGCCGTAAGCTTCCCGTCGATATTCGACAAGCCTTGGGTCTGGGGTGGCCGGCCGCCTGCATCGCTGCGCTCGCGGGCGGCAAATAGTGGGCGGCGCCGCAGCGCCGCCCCACCAGCGCTGTGGGTGAACTCTTGCGCCGTAAACAGTGATCGGGCACTTGATTGACGGAAACGACTCGCTGCCGATCCGCGGGGCCGCTTTCTTTGAAAGGTATATGAGCAGGATGGAAGCCTGCCCGTTTGGCGGTTGCATTGCATTGGAATGCAACATTTCATATCGCTCAGCCTGTCCTGAGTGGAAAACATATGGCCAACTACGATTTCGCAAGCACCTTGTCACCAGTTGATTTTGAACTTTTGTCCAAAGACCTTCTGGAAGTGGAGCTTGGCATTCTGTTAGAGAATTTTCGTGAGGGGCGGGATAAGGGGATTGATTTGCGGTATGCCGGACATGGGCAGAATTTAATAGTGCAGTGCAAGCGCCATGCCACTTTCGCAAGTTTGAAATCTGAGCTTCTCAACAAAGAGTTGCCAAAGATTAGAAGACTGCAACCAAGTCGATATGTTCTTACAGCGGCTGCTCCGCTCTCCCCCCAGCAATCGGATGAAATCAAAGAGATACTTTCACCGTATATTCAATCAACCGAGGACGTTTTCGGCAAAGAACGATTGGATAGCATTTTACAGAAACACCCTGAAGTTGAGCGGCGTCAAGTTAAGTTGTGGATTAGTTCAGCAGGCGTGCTGGACTCGTTATTGAATGCACAAACGCATATCGTCTCGCGGGAGGAGGTGGATCGCACCAAGGCGGCGGCAAGGATATACGTACAGAATGTAAGCTTTGATGAAGCATTAAAGATTTTAAACGAACACCGCGTCTGCATAATTTCAGGTCTTCCAGGCATTGGCAAAACAACGCTGGCCAGAATGCTGATGCTTTATTATTTCAGACATGGTTATGATGTGATAAAGATTGAAAGTGACATCTCTGAAGCTCGCAATGTTGGCTATTCCAATCGACCTCGCTTTTACTATTACGATGATTTTCTCGGGCAAACGGCGCAAGCTGATAAGCTTAATAAGAATGAAGACCAAAAGCTTCTGGATTTCATGCGCAGCGTTCATGAGTCTAAAACATCAATCATGATTCTCACGACTCGAGAATATATTTTAAACCAGGCCAGACTTCACTATGAGAAACTAGATCGAGAGAATTTCGATCACCGGACATGCATCATTGATCTGTCAAAATACTCTCGCCAGATTCGTGCACAGATTCTCTACAATCATCTGCACTTTTCCAAATTGCCTCGATCTCACCTTGAAGCGCTCGTTGCGAGCAAGGGGTATTTAAAGATTGTAGATCACATGAACTACAGTCCGCGATTAATCGAGCATCTAACTTCACCTATTTGGGTGGGTGGTATACCAGCAGAGCAATATTTGCCTAATTTTATATCCAATCTTGATAACCCTACCAGACTTTGGGATCACGCATTCAGCAAGCAACTGTCCCTACGCGCCAAAAACGTGTTGCTTCTCCTTAGAGCCTGTCTGAGAACTCATGAATGCTGAGCGATTAGGCCAGCCGGCGGAGCATGAGGCGTATCATGGCGACGTAGATGAGCCCAGTGGCGCTGGTCTCGGTCTGCTCGTAATCCCGGGCCAGCCTGCGGTTCTGC
>CAIVQH010000008.1 GCA_903907995.1 uncultured Verrucomicrobiota bacterium
CATCCAGACCGTAAAGCGCAAAGCCCGCGGCTTCCGCTCCGTCGAGTACTTCTCCGCCATGATCTACCTCGTCGCCTCCCATCTGAAGTTCGACCTCCCTGATCCCGTTCCAGCTACCCACACAAAGTCACCTTGAGGCGAATATCCCGACCCCACGCCCACCGAGTTGCCCGAAACCGGATCCACTTTGAAGATGCCACCCTGGCTGGCAATGTAGAGCTGCCCGTCGGCACCGTAAGCGGTGGAGTCCGGGACAATGCCCGTCGAGACCACGTCCCGCGTGGTGAGGTCCGACAGGCGGATGAACTGCAGCTTTCCGCTTGAGGAAAGCGGCACGCAGAGCGTGGTGCCATCCAGCGAGAGGCTCATCAGGGCCCCAACATCAGGCGCCCCTAAAAGTCCGGTGCTGGCCACCACCCCGCCGGTGTCCGTATCGATGCTGAGGAGACGGTCGTGCGTACGATCAATCACATGCACCAGGTTCCGCTGGGTTTCCGCGATAGATTCCCCGATCATAAAGCCCGCCTGACGGAGTGCGCGGGGAGAGTCTGGGGTGATGTCAGCGGGGCTGGCCGTGGCTCCAATACCAATGAGGCTGGCTAGAGTGATTGAGGCGATCCTTATGCTAATAAGCATTCGCGCAAGAATGCGAGGCGATTATCCCAAACCAAGCCAAAATTAGGGGTGGTTAGCTCATAGAAACGAGCGCGACGCCTGAAAATCAATGATGCAGTACAAGCCTTGTGGGCTACTCGGCCTTCACCTCATTGTAGTTCGCCCCGCCGAAATCCAGCCTGTAAATCATCCCCTCGTAGCCGACGGCGTAGAGATTGTTCGCCTCGTCGGTGCCGAAGGAGACGAGTCCCTGCGGAATTGTCCCGAGCTGGTGGACGGCTTTCAGCGCGCCCTTTTCCTGCTTCACGCCGAAGATCCGCTTGGAGGTGTAGTCGCCGCACAGATAGACGCCGTAGAAGGATGACTTCTTGTCGCCGCGGTACACGTAGCCGCCGGTGATTGAGTTTCCGTATTTGCGCCGGTAGGCGAAGACGGGGCGGGTAAACTTCCGGCCTTCCACGCGGTACTGGTTGGAGAATGGCTCGAAGCCCTCGAACACGCTCCAGCCGTAGTTTTCGCCGCGATGGACAATATCGACCTCCTCCACGCGGTCCTGCCCGACGTCAGCCAGCCACAGCTCATGCGTCACCGCATCGAAACTGAAGCGCCATGGATTGCGGAAGCCGTAGGCCCAGATTTCCGGCCTCACATCCGCCTGACCCCGGAACGGATTGTCGGAGGGGATGGCGTAGGCGTTGCCATCGGCCTGGTGGTCCACGTCGATGCGGAGCATCTTGCCGAGCAGCAGCTTCAGGTTCTGGGCGTGGCCATTGGGATCATTGTGGGGGCCGGTGTCGCCCATGCCGAAATAGAGGTAGCCGTCCGCGCCGAACTCCAGCGAACCACCGCTATGGTCCTCGGCCACGCTGTTGATCTTGATCAGGCGGCGGGGCGGCTTGCCCGAGTCGCGCATGAAGTCTGCGGTGGCCTCCTTTTCCTCGATGACCGTCGCGACTGTGCCGTCCTCGAAAATCTGGTGCTGGAGGTAATACTTCCGGTTCTCCCGGAACTTCGGGTGGAAAGCCAGCCCCAGCAGGCCGTTCGGGCCGCGCTCGTAAAACACCGGGCCGGTGAGGTCGGAGAAGACGGATTTCTGTTCGCCGGTCGCGGTCTTCTGCATCCGCCAGATGAGACCGGTCTGATGCAGCACGAGAAAGACATCGGGCGAACCGGGTACCTGCACCATTTCGGTGAGACCGGCGCGCGCCTTGGTACCTGCCACGGTGAGCGGCTCGGCAAAGAAGGGCGTCGCCACAATGGGTTTGGCCAGCTCGGGGATCTGCGGCGGCATGCCGTGATCGCTCACGAGGGTGTTCGCCGGCTGCTTCAGGGTCGTGAGGTACTCGATGAGGTCGGTGAATTCCGCCAGGGTGAGTCCGTTCTGCAAACCCTCGGGCATGAGCGAGGTGGCGCTCCCTTGCTGCTGCTGGATGTCGGCCTTGGCGATCTTGATCAGCTTGCCCTCCGCATTCATCAGCTGGATGCCATCAGCATTCGACTGCTTGAGCGTGCCCTGAACCTGCTCACCGGCCTTGGTCTCGACGATGACGGTGCCGTATCCGGGCGCGATGGTCGCCGAGGGCGTCAGCACCGAATTGACGAGGTCGCGCCGGCCATAGGCATCCCCGGCGGCGTACAGGTCCGGCCCTGCTTTGGAGGCCTTGCCGTCGGTCGAGTGGCATTTCACGCAGGCCAGCTTCTGCTCGTCGGAGAAGAGCTTCGCACCGCGCGCAATGTCGCCCTCGTGGGTCAGGGCATAGCGGCGGTATTCGTCGAGGGTGGGAACTTTGGCCGTTTGGGCGTGGGCCGGGAGATTCGCGGCGCAGACGAGGGCGAGCGCGAGACAGACGCTTTGGCGATTCATGCGGAGGAGATTCAACGGATTTCCCGGCAACCACGCAGCCGCAGTTCCCGGGGACGGGCAAATCTGCGCCGGGACGGAAGCGGAGGACAACGGTATTTCAAGCGGTCGCGCGACTTACTCCTCGCCGTCGAAGTAGTCCACACTCTCGGACCGGATGAGTCGTCGTTCCGGGGAGCGTACCAGCCATTTGCCGCTGTCGGGATAATGGCAGGACTCACCGAGCGGGTTGTCGGCCACCACGTAGAGCACGAGATCGGCGGTGCTGTTGTTCGTGATCTGGTGCGGCTCGCCCGGTCGGAAGAGAAAAGCGTCCCCCGTCGCAATCGGCGTCGTGCCGTCCTGGTGGCGCACCAGCCCGGTGCCGGAGATGACGTGATAGAACTCCCATTGGGCGCTGTGCGAATGGTACGGGTAAGGCGTCTGACCGGGTGGGATGCGGGTGATCTCAACGTCAAACGGATGCCGCTCGTTCAGGTCGGTGGAATGCGGCTTGCGGCCCAGCGCCTCGGAAACTCCCTTGCTGGCGCCGGCAAATTTCCCTTTCGGCGAAGACCATCGGTCTTCAGCCAGTTCGTTGGTGTTGATCTTTTGCATAAGTTTTCGGGCCATCCCTCTCGTCGGACCAACATCTGTCGGCTGCCGTGATTTTTAAATGGGATCGGTTCCGTTTGAGGGAGAGTCGGCGTTTCTCCTGTTCCGGGTCGGCAGCGGCTTCGCGAGCGAGGACCTGCCGCGCATCGATCGAAACCGACTCGATGTCACGGGTCTGGAGCCATTGGCCGATGAAGTTGCGGATAAAGCCCTGAAACCGGTCGTCGGCCATCATCCGGCTGACCTGCGCGTCGAGGTTCTTGCGCAGCGTTTTTTCGCCCGCGAGCCGGAAGAGCTCGGCGTCGGGCATAGTCGCCCAGAAGAAATAGGAAAGCCGCGAAGCGAGGGCGTATTCATCCACGAGCGGATATGTCTGGCCTGCCACCAGCGGCTCGGCCGATTCCTCGCGGAACAGGAACCGGGGCGACGCCAGCACGGCAGTCATGGCCTGACCGATGCCCGCCTCGAAGGTTTTGCCCGGCTGCTGATAAGTGGCTTCCGCCAAGGCGACGAGCCGATCCGTGGTCGCGTCGTCCACGGGACGTCGGTAGGCCTTGGTCACGAAGGGCGCCAGCAGTTCGCGCGCATATTTGCGGCGGGCGGCGGCACCCTTGGGCGGATCCTTGGGGAAAAAGCGCGCGTAGCCCTCGGGCTTCACCCAATGTTTCTCGTCCATCGGGCCGCGCAGCGTCACCGAATCGATCCGCATCGAGAGCGAACGCACCTGCTTCTGGTCGGGCGTCAGGGGCTCGACCTGGATCGTCAGTTGGTGGTCCCCGCCCTTCCACTCCCGCGTGAATTCCAGATGGAACGGACGGTTGCCTTCGCGGGTGAATTCCTTGTTGAGCAACTCTTCACCGTCCGCTTTGAAAGTGAACCGGCATTTGTTGTAGTCGAAGACGTTATCGACGTAGCGCTCGTTGGCGGCGAAATCCAGGACGAGCAGATAGTGACCGTTGTTCGTGACCGAAAGGACATCGGTGACAAGCGCCGGCGCATAATAGGAGAGCGTCAGCGCCTTGCCTGATATCACGGGCCGATTCGTTGCGCCGGCAGCCGCAGCGGCGTCGGGATGGAAGTCCTTTCCGGGCACCATGCGCTCCGCGGGCACGGCCGGCGTCGCCGGGACGGCTTTCGTCACGATGGTCTGCGCCGCCGCCATGTACTTCTCGAGCAGCATGGGCGGCAGGGTCAGGACGTCGCCCAGATTGTCGAAGCCGCGCCCGGTGTCATCGGGTGGAAATTCCGCCTGCGTGTCGAAGTCCACTCCCAGCAGGTCTTTGATCGTGTTGCGATACTCGACACGATTGAGGCGGCGTACGGTGACGTGACCGGGATCGGGATTCGCGGGGTCAAGGCCGAGCGCGCCAAATTTGACCCATTGCGCCAGCCGCGCCAGTTCCTCGGCGGTGGGCTGTGGCTTCTTGGCCGGCGGCATCATGCCGGCGCGGGTGTTCTTCAGCACCGACAGCCACAGATCGTGCCGGCCGAGCAGTTCGGAATCGGTCTTGAAGGTGTCGAACGAGACCTTCCCTTTCTCCGCCCCATCGCCGTGGCAGTCGTAGCAGTACTTGGTCAGCAACGGCTGGATGTCCTGATGGAAATCCGCCGCCGCCCGGCTCTCCGCCGCGAGGCAAAGCGGAGCTAGGAGCATAAGCGCCAGCAGGCCGGCACCCGGTCGCATCCATCGCTGAAATTCCTGCTGCATGCCTTGAAACCCTAAATCGCCGAAATCCGTCCCGTCGAATCGCCCAGACGTTCAATGCTCCTGGCGCCCATCCGGTCCGCCATGCCCAATAGCAGGTTGCTCATGGGCACGCCACCGAACTTCGCGAAGCGGCCCGTGTTCAATCCGCCACCGCCGCCGCCCGCGAGGATGATCGGCAGGTTCACATGCGTGTGCCGGTTGCCGTCGGAATTGCCGCTGCCATAGACGATCATCGAGTTGTGCAGCAGCGACTGGCCGTCCACGTCCTTCGTCTGGTCCAGCTTCCCGAGGAAACGCGCAAACTGGCGCATGTAGAACAGGTCGATCTGGGCAACCTTGTCGATCATGTCCTGCTTGTTCTGGTGATGCGTGAGGTAGTGATGGCCCTCAGCCAGGCCGATTTCAGGAAAGGCACGATTACTGCCCTCGTTGGCCATGAGGAACGTGGCGATGCGCGTCGAGTCGGTCTGGAAGGCCAGCGCCAGCATGTCGAACATCACCTGCAAATACTCCTCGTAGCCGAGTGGAACGCCGGCAGGCGTGGCGACGGCGGGATCAGGCGCGGCCCCGAATTTCTCCGCCTTCTCCAGGCGCTTCTCGATCTCGCGGACGCTGAAGAGGTACTGGTCGAGCTTCTCGCGGTCGCGGTACGTGAGGCGGCCTTGCAGGCTACGGGCGTCATCCAGCACGAAATCCATGATGGACCGCTGTTGGGCCTGACGGCGCTTCAGGTTGGCTGCGCGCTCGCCCGGGGCACCACCGCCAAAGAGCCGTTCGAACAGAAGACGCGGATTCGGCTCCGGCGCGACGGGCGTATTGGGCGAGCGCCAAGCCAGATTGTACTGGTAGGCACAGGAATAGCCCGAGTCGCAGTTGCCCGACTTGCGGACGGCATCGCAAGTGAGTTCCAGTGAAGGGAAACGCGTAAGGTGGCCGACCTGCGCCGCCATCAACTGGTCAATCGAAACACCCGCATGGATATCCGCACCGGCGGTCTTCTTGACGCGGACGCCGGTCAGAAACGTGCCGCTCGCCCGCGCGTGGTCGCCGGCCCCATCGGGCCCGGGCGTGGCATTGACATGGTCCAGTCCACCCAGAACTTGAAGCTGGTTCCTGACCCCGGCCAGGGGTTGCATGGTGCTGGCCAGCTGGAAGTCCTTGCCCTCGCCTTTGGGCCACCACGTCGGCTGAATCGCCCCGTTCGGAAAATAGACAAAGGCAGTCCGCAACGGCGCACCCGTGGCGGTCGTGGCCAGCTTGCCAGCCGCAACCGTCTCGGCGGCCAGGAGGCCGGTCGTGCCCAGCGATTCAAATGCCGGCAGTGCGAGACACGCACCCAGTCCGCGCAGGAAGCGACGGCGGTTCAGGCTGGCGAAGCGCGGCGCGCCGGCATCCGGATTTGGCGAAGGATTCAGGTTCATGGCTTGGTTTGGATATCCGCCCGTTGCTGGACCGGCCTGGTAGTGACAGACCCGCCCAGGGCATCAGGGTTACGGCTTTTCTGGAAGGGGACCGACTCGATGATGCCGACGAGGAGGGAGGAAAAGCGGCCGTTCGTGTCGTCCAGGCGGCTGACGAGCGCATCGACGGTCTCGGTGTCATAGTATTCCAGCCCCCGACCGAGTGCGTAGGTGAGCAGCTTCTCGCTCAGGCAGCGGTAGAAATCGCGCTTGTGGTTCGTCACGAGGATGCGCTTCACCGTGCGGATGTCGTTAAACTCCTCGCCCGTAATGAGCTTGCCCTTCGCATCGATCGCCTGGCCGCGCTCCTGTTCGCGCCAGATGCCGAGCGCGTTGAAGTTCTCCAGCGCCAGTCCGAGAGGGTCCATGCGGTTATGGCAAGAGCTGCACAGCGGCTTGCTGCGATGGATCTCCAGGGTCTCGCGCAAGGTGGGCTGCCGGTCGCCGAAGCCCTTCTCGGAATCTTCCAGATTGGGAATGTCGGGCGGCGGTGGCGGCGGCGGGATGCCCAGGATGTTATCGAGGACAAAGAGGCCGCGCTTCACCGGCGACGTGCGCGTGGGATTGGAAGTCACGATCAGCACCGCGCCATCCGTGAGCACACCGCCACGCGGGCTGTTGGGCGGCAGGGTCACGAGACGCATTTCGGGGCCGGTGAAGTTCGTGCCGACCACGTTGGTCAGGCCGTAGTGCTTCGCGAGGCGCTCATTGAGAAAGGTGTAATCGCTGTCAATGAGCTCCAGGACACTGCGGTCCCCCTTCACGATATGGGCGAACGTCATCTCCGTCTCCTGGCGCAGGGCCCGGCGCAGGTCGCGGTCGAGTTCGGGCACAGACTGACGGAACATACGGCGGAACTTCTCTTGCAGCTGGGTGCGCTCCTTTTCCTCCTCGGGCGTCAGGGCGGACTTGCCACGCAGTTCCTCGAAACGTTTGCGCGTGGCCTGCTGTTCCTTCTCGTCGCCCCGGTCGCGGGAGGCCACGGCGCGCGCGTTGATGTCGATGCCCTCGACATCGCGGACCTGAAGCCATTGGCCGACAAAGTTCTCCGTCAGCGCCGCCGAACGCGGATCGGCCAGCATCCGCTGCACCTGCGCGTTCAGATTGCGGCGGAGTTCATGGTGCTCTGCGAGGCGATACAGCTCCGCATCGGGCATCGTGGACCACAGGAAATAGGAGAGCCGCGATGCCAGCGCGTACTCGTCGATGGGCAAGCCCAGCGGTGCCGTTTTACCCCCCTTCGCCAACGGCTCCAATTGTTCCACGCGGAACAAAAACCGGGGTGAGGCCAGGATGGGCACCATCGCCTGTGCCACACCGTCCTCGAAGCTCTTGCCCGGCTCCCCGTAGCTGGCCTCGGCAATTGCCACCAACCGGTCGAGGGAACGTTCGTCCACCGGACGCCGGAATGCCTTGGTGGCAAAGCGGCCCAGCACCTCACGCGCATACTGCCGACGGGACGAAGGTTTTTCCGGCACGTCTTTGGTGAAGAAGAGGTCGAAGTTTTTCGGGCGGCCCCAGTATTTCCGCTCGGTCGGCCCCTGGATGCGCACCGCCGTGACCTTGAGGTCGAGCGAGTTCTTCTTCTGCGCCACCGGCACCAATGGTTGCACCTCGAGACTCAGCTGACGTTCTCCGGCAGTCCATTTCTGATCGATCTCGGGATGGAACTTCTTGCCATTCTGCCAGCCGAATTCCTGCTGCCACACTTCCTTGTCATCCACCTTCAGCATGACCTTACAGCGGCCCGGGTCGAAATCGAACTCGCCCGCCACTTCCAGATCCAGCACCACGTGATAACTGCCGTCATGGACGGCCAGGTAGCGGTTCGTCACCGTCGTTGCGTCGTAGAAAGACACGCGCTCCGCCTTGCGCTTGCCATCGGCCGTGCGAAAGGCGCTCCCGGGAATCACCTGCTCCGGCACCACCCGGCCCACGCGGGGCACCGCGCCCGCTACGATGGTCTCGGCCGCCTGCATGTATTTTTCAAGCAGCATGGGCGACACCGTGAGCACGTCGCCGATGTTGTCGAAGCCGTAGCCCGTGTCGTCCGGGGGCAGCTCGTCCTCGACCTTGAACTCGAAGCCCATCAGGTCGCGGATGGTGTTGCGATACTCGGTGCGGTTCAGCCGGCGCACCGTGACGCGGCCCGGATCGGGATTCTGCGGGTCCAGGCCGAACGCGTCGCGCTTGATCCACGCCTCCAGCTTTTGCTGCTCTTCAGTGGTGGGCCTTGGCTTCTTCGCCGGCGGCATCAGACCGGCGCGGGTGTTCTTCAGGGCGGCGATCCAAAGCTCCCGTTTGCCCAGCAGCGCCTCGTCCGTCTTCAGCTCGTCAAAGGCCACCCCGCCCTTGCGTTCCCCATCCGCATGGCAATCCGCACAATACCGCGTCAGCAGCGGTTGGATGTCCCGGTGAAAGACCACCGCCGCCGGGCTGTCCGCGCCCAGAGCACGCCAGCCCATTACCCCGAGGGCAATGAGGCAAACCAAGACCGAAAGTCTTCTGCGGGATCGACGCGTCATCGGCAAATGTGGAACGAAGCGAGCATTGCAGGTCGATGGGTTCTTGCAACCACGGGAGTTGGGGCGGAAACAAGGAGACAGGCGGGACTGCGTCTGGAGTGAGGAGGAGCGGCGAGTGGGGAGCGCGGAACGCGGAGGAAAGTGTCCCCGTTCCGCTTCGTCCCCGGCCAACCCGCCCCGGTGTCAGAACTTTTGCGGCGACAAGGCCGGTTCGAAGTGCCAGCCAATGCCATTGCCCTATGGGTTTAGCCATGCTAGCATGCCATTTATGGATCTTCGCATCACCATGGACAAAGCCGGTCGCGTTGTCCTTCCCAAGCCGTTGCGGGATGAACTGCACCTCGTTCCCGGCGACACGCTGGAGCTGCAAAGCACCGGCGAACGCATTGTGATGCGCCCGGTCCGGCCCGCGTTGCCCGTCGCCAAGGAAAAGGGGGTGTGGGTGTTCCGCTCCGGCGAACCGCTGGCCGCCAGTGTCACCGACTCGGTCCTGCGCGACCTCCGCGAACGGCGGGGCGAATGAAGGCGTTCCTGGACACCTCGGTGCTGGTGCCGGTCGCCCTGGGCGACCATGAGCACCACGAAGCCTGCCTGGACCTCTTTATCCGGTACCCCAAGGCGGACGCCTGCTGTGCGGCGCACAGTCTGGCCGAGGTCTATTCGGTGCTCACGAAGCTTCCCGGCAAGCACCGCATCGCCCCGGACCAGGCTATGCTCTTCGTCACCAACCTCCGCGAGCGGCTCACCGTGGTGAGCCTGACGGGGGACGAGTACGCGCAGGCACTCGCGAACGCGGCGGTGCTCGGCATCATCGGCGGCACCGTTTACGATCTGCTCCTGGCCGAATGCGCCCTCAAGGCAAAGGCCGGGACCATCTACACCTCCAACCTCCGGCACTACTCACTATGCGGCCCGGAAGTGCAGCGCCGCCTCGCGTCACCCTGAATCGACTCGGCACCTCAACGAACGAATCTCGCAACCCGGGCCTCCCGAGTAAGGGTCAGGGAACGGATTCCGGCGACCGCGCGAGCGTATTCCTTCGGATACTCCTGATCCAGCAGGGGTAGCGCTTCGCCGAACCGGGAAAGCTCCCGCAACACCTCAGCCTTCTGGAGCCGCTGACCGGGGTCCGTCTCGGAAAACATGGCCAGCATCGCTTCCAGGTTCTGCAGGTGCACTGGAGTGGGGCGCCGGGCTTTCCGCTGCCGGACCGGATCGTTGCCCAGCCACCAGAGGCGCGTCCGCAGGTAGCGCCGCTTTTCCTCCGTGTCGGCCAGCCCCGAGGACAGGGCGGCGAAGAGGTCTTCTTCCGTCGGTTTCGCCGCGAATTTCAGGTCCAGCCATTCGCGCGGCTCTGGTTCTCCTTCGGAGGGGTCGAATTCGCCGATCTGCTCGCACGCATCCGTCCAGAAAAGAACGCCCTCGACGGGACTCTTCCGCAGCCAAGGTTCGTCGGGCATCATCGGGGCTTCCTGTTTGCCATCGGTCCAGGAAACGGCACCGAACAGGTTGCCGGAGGCGAGGGTGAAGAGCTTCACCGGCAATTCGCAGCCGGCAGGTTTCACGATGAGGATGGGGCCGGGGGTCATAAGCGGAGCGGGCCGGCGGAAAGGATGAATTAGGAAGGATGAATTATGAAAGGTATTTGCAGCCGACGTGAGGGGCCGGTGAGCCAGTGGGTCAGTGGGTCAGAGAAGGAGGTGAAGTCCGGGGAGCACCTATCCGTCCAAGCACTCTCATCGACATCCGGAACCCGGTGATTAAGCTGGGTGCGGTTCCCTTTGGGTCGTGTCCCGTCCGTCTGTGCGGGCGGCCATTTGAGTTATGCGGCTTTTAAAATTCTGGAAAACATCGGCCCTGCTGGGGCGCGCCGTCGCCGTCGCGCTGCCGGTCGTCGTGTCCCTGTCGGGTCAGGGGGCGGATGCGCCGATGCAGGCCTTCGTCGAAAAGAACTGCGTGGACTGCCATGATGCGGAATCGAAGAAAGGCGGGCTGGATCTGACGGCGCTGAAGTTCGACCTGGGTTCTCGGACTAATTTCGCCGCCTGGGTGCTGGTTCATGACCGCGTCAGTGCCGGGGAGATGCCTCCGGCCAAAAAGAAGGTCCGTCCTGAGCCGGCCGAACTCGCCGCCTTCACCAACCGCCTCGCCACCACGCTCACCGAGACCGATCTGAAGGCCGTGGCCGGCGAAGGCCGCAGCACGCGGCGGCGGCTGAACCGGTTTGAGTACGAAAACGCCCTGCGCGATCTGCTCCACGCCCCCTGGCTGCAAATCCGCGATTCGCTGCCGGAAGACGGCCTGTCACACCGCTTCAACAAGCTCGGGGACGCCCTCGACGTGTCGTATGTGCAGATGGCGCGCTATCTGGCCGCCGCCGACCACGCCCTGCGGGAGGTGATGGCCCCCCAGGCGGAACGGCCCGCCACGACGACGGTCCGCTACTACACGCGTGACCAGGGGAGCTACACCGGGCCGATGACGTACACGGTGTTCAACACGTCGCCCGAGCGGGCCACCTTCCCGGTGCTCGGCTTCATGGCCCAGCCCGACGTGCGTGCCAGCAAGGCGCCGATCAGCGTGGGCGCCACCAACGCGGAACTGCGCGAACTGGAGGGCGTGGGCGTCGCGGCCGGCAGCTACGAGCCGCTCGAACCGAAGTTCAACAAGTTCCGGGCACCCGTGGCGGGCCATTACCGGCTGCGGTTCAAGGGCTATTCCGTCTGGGTCGGCCCCAGTCCGACGAACAAGTGGTTCATCCCCGATCTCGACACCATCTCCGTCGGCCGCCGGTCCGAACCGATCACGGTCTATTCCGAGACGCCGCCGCGATTGCTGCGCAAGCTGGGCAACTTCGACGTGACGCCCGTGCCGATGGTGCAGGAACTCGACGCCTGGTTGCTCGCGGGCGAGACCATCCGGGCAGACCCCGCACGGCTGTTCCGCTCCCGGCCGGGTGCCGGACGCTTTCAGAATCCCCTGGCGGAAAAGGACGGCCAGCCGGGCGTGGTCTTCCGCTGGTTGGAAGTGGAAGGGCCGATCTACGACGAATGGCCGACCGCCGGTCACCGCCTGCTGTTCGGCGATCTGCACCTCGTGACGCGTAAGGTGGTGGAAACTCCCGCGACGACGAATCAGACCAAACCCGGTCGCCGCTTCACGCCTGCTCCCGGCGTGGATGTGATTTCCCAAACGCCGATGGCCGACGCGGAACGGTTGCTGCGGAACTTTGTGATGGAGGCATATCGCCGCCCGGAGGCCGAGCCGGAGTACCGCCGCTTCCTCCCCGTCATCGAAGGCGCTTTGAAATCGGGCAGCCCCTTTGCCGACGCCATGATCGCCGGCTACACGGCGGTGCTGTGCTCGCCCGAGTTCGTGAATCTGGAGGAAAAGCCCGGCCGGCTGGACGACTTTGCGCTCGCAGCGCGCCTGTCGTTCTTCCTGGAAAATTCCTCGCCGGATGCCGAGCTGCGCCGCCTCGCCCATACCGGCGAACTGCACCGCCCGGAGGTGCTGCGGGCACAGACCGACCGGCTGCTGGACAGCCCGAAATCGCGCCGGTTCGTGGACGCCTTCCTCGATTACTGGATCGACCTCCGCAAGATCGAAGGCACCGCGCCGGATGCCACGCTGTACCCGGACTATTACCTCGACGACCTGCTCACGGAATCCGCGCAGGCGGAGACGCAGCTTTTCTTCGCCGAACTGGTTCACGGCAACCTGCCCGCCCGGAACCTCGTCGCCTCCGATTTTGCCATACTCAACGAACGGCTCGCGGTCCACTACGGCCTGCCGCCCTTTGAGGGTGCGTGTCTGCGCCGGGTGCCCCTGCCGCCGGACAGCCCGCGCGGCGGCCTGCTGACCCAGGCGAGCGTGCTCAAGGTCACCGCCAACGGCACCACTACCTCACCAGTGCTGCGCGGGGCGTGGGTGATGGAGCGCATTTTGGGACGGCCGGTGCCGCCGCCCCCACCGGGCGTGCCAGCCATCGAGCCCGACATTCGTGGCGCCGTCACGCTGCGTCAGCAGTTGGAAAAACACCGCTCCCAGCAGTCCTGCAACGTCTGTCATTCCAAGATCGATCCGGCAGGCTTCGCCCTGGAAAGTTTCGACGTGATGGGTGGCTGGCGTGACCGCTACCGCGCCGATGGTGACGGCAAACCCGACGTCGGCATCGGCAAGGGTGGGCAGAAGTTCACCTTCCATTCCGCCCTGCCGGTGGATCCCAGCGGCGAACTGCCGGATGGCCGGAAGTTCAAAGATATTCGCGACCTCAAGCGCCTGCTCCTCGATGACGAACAACAAGTGGCGCGCAACCTCGTCCGCCAGCTGGCCGTCTATGCCACCGGCGCGCCGATGCGCTTCAGTGACCGCCCGGAGATTGCGGCCATCCTGGCACGTACGCAGGCCGACCAGTATGGCGTGCGCAGTTTGATTCGGGAGCTGGTCCAGAGCCGGCTGTTCCGGGAGAAGTGATCAGTAATCAGTAAGACAGTGATCAGTGACCAGAATTCCGCATGAACCACCCTCGCACTGACGATGACGCTGCCCACAGATTACTGAACACTGAATACTGCTTCACTGATTACTGATCACTGACCCACTGATTACTTCCCTTTCCCTGCTGGCTGCCGATAACTTCATCCCGATCACCATGACCACGCCGCGAACCGCCCCCTCGCCCGCCGCTCCATTCATTGCGACCCGGCGCGCGCTGTCGCGGCGCCGCTTTCTCGTGGGCACCGGCATCGCCCTATCCCTGCCGTTTCTCGACGCGATGAATCCGGCCTTCGCCGCCGTGACCAAGGCGGCGGTGGATCAGACGCCCGGCGGCAAGCCGCGCCGGATGTTCGGAATCTGCAACAATCTCGGGCTGCTGCCCGAACAGTTCTTCCCCAAGACGGAGGGCCGCGACTACGCGCTGTCACCCTACCTTGAGCTGCTCAAGGAGCACCGGAACGATTTCACCGTCTTCAGCGGCGTGTCGCATCCCGATGTGGATGGCGGGCATCCGGCCGACAACTGCTTCCTCACGGCCGCGCCGCATCCGGGCAGCGGTGGCTTCCGCAACACCATCTCGCTCGACCAGTATATCGCCGAGCGCATCGGGCATCTTACCCGCTTCCCGTCGCTCAATCTCGGCGTGAACGTTGATCGCGGTCAGCGCAGCCTGTCTTGGACCGGTTCGGGCGTCCTGATTCCCTGCGAGGAAAAGGCGTCGGACGTCTTTCGCCGGCTCTTCCTCCAAGGGAGTCCCCAGGAGACGGAAAATCAGGTCCGCAAACTGGAACTGGGCCAGAGCATCCTCGACGCGGTGGCCGGCCAGGCAAATGCGCTCAAGCGCAGCGTGGGCACGCATGACCGCGAACGGCTCGACCAGTATTTCACCAGCGTCCGCGAGCTGGAGCAGCGGATGCAGATGTCCCGCGAATGGGAGCGGAAACCCAAACCCACCGTCACCGTCAGCGTGCCCTTGGACCCCGCGAGCCCCCGCGAATACATGGAAAAGGTCCGCCTGATGTACGATCTCGCGCGGCTCGCCTTTGAGACCGACTCCACGCGCTCCATCGCGCTGCTGCTCGACAGCGTGAACTCGCCGGTGATCGAGCTGGGCGAGACCAAGCTTTCCGACGCGTACCACAACCTTTCGCACCACGGAAAATCCGAGGCCAAGCTCTCCCAGCTGAAGGCCATCGACGAATGGCACATGAAGCTGATCGCCGGCCTCATGTCCGGCCTGCGCGACGTGCGCGAGGACGGCGAAACCCTGCTCGACCGCACGATGATCCTCTACGGCTCGAACCTCGGAAACGCGAACACGCACGTGACCACGAACCTGCCGACCTTCTTCGCCGGCGGCGGTTTCAAACACGGCCAGCACCTCGCCTTTGACCGCGAACGCAACTATCCCCTGCCCAACCTCTTCGTCTCGATGCTGCAACGCATGGGCCTCGAAACCGACCGCTTCGCCTCGGCCACCGGCACTATGCGCGGGCTGGAGATGGTGTGAAGTTTGATCAACGAAACCGGATCAGTGCGGCCACCTGCTGTGGCAAACGAGGGGTTCGTCCAACACGTCGGCTTGGGAAAATACTCCGCTGCTGAAGGCCAAAGGCCTGGCCACAAGCCAGCTCAAGGCAAAGCGAGGGACGAGCAACGCCTTGGGTGGTTGCCGGAACAATGGCGAGGCCTGAAGGGCCAGCACAGTCCTGCTCGGCGTTTATTTGTGCCGCCCCTGCAGGGCTTTGACATTCGCAACGAAAAGCCCAGGGCGGCGCGGACTTTGTCCCGCTTGCCCTGGGCTGGCTTGTGGCCGGACCTTTGGTCCTTCCAAAATCAAAGGGCGGCTGATCCGCCCGCCAATTACTTCACCTCGCCCAGCGGGCGGATCCAGATGTTGCGGAAGCGCACGGGGTTGTGGTGCTCGTACAGGTAGATGCCACCCTTGGGCGGCATCGGCTTGTCGTAGTTGCCCAGCGCGCGGTACGGCGTGTTGCCGTAAAGCTCGGTGTGGTTCTGCACGATGGCGCCGTTGTGCAGCACGGTGACGTAGGCCTTCTTGGTCAGCTTGCCGTTTTCGTCCCAGTGCGGCCCTTCCCAGATGATGTCGTAGGTCTGCCATTCGCCGGGCGGACGGGAGGCGTTCACCAGCGGCGGGGTCTGCCCGTACACGGCGGCGGCCTGGCCATCCGCGTAGGTCGGGTTGTTGTAGGAGTCGAGCACCTGGATCTCGTACCGGCCGAAAATCAGCACGCCGTTGTTGCCGCGGCCCTGGCCATTGCCCTCGACCTTGGCCGGGGTGGCCCATTCGAGGTGGAGCTGGAAGTCACCGAAGTCATCCTTGGTATGGATCATGCCCGTCTGGGTGGTCTCCATGTACCCGTCTTTCAGGGTCCATTTGACGTCGCCCTTGTCGCCGACCCACTTCGAGAAGTCCTTGCCGTCAAACAGCACCACGGCGTCCGAAGGCGCGGCCGCCATCTCGCTGAACTTGGCGCCCGGGGTGATGATCGGCGGCACGGGACGGTTGGGATCGTGGACGTGCCACTTGCCGTTCGGCTGCATCGGGGTGTCGGTGTAGCCCTCGGCATAGGCGAAGGTGGCGGTGGCGCCCAGGGCGAGCGCGGCAATGAGTGTGGTCGCTTTCATGATTTCGGTGGTGCGGGAAAATCGTGTCCGCTCACCGACGTGAAAAGCAAGCCGGGGATTCAGTGGCTTTCGGGCCGGTCGAGGTGCGGGCCGGGATGCAGCTCGTCAAAACCCTCGAAATCACCGGGGCGCAGCTCGCGCGAGACCTTGTGCTCCTCGTCGAACCACTGGCCGAGGTCGATCAGTTTGCAGCGCTGGGAGCAGAAAGGCCCCCATTTTTCCTGAAACCAATGGCCGCGCGCCCCGCAGCGGGGGCATTTCACGAGGGGATTGTTCCGGTCGTTCATTTTTGAAAGAGGCGCAGCAGCAGCGTCAGCACCACGCTGACGACCAGGCAGGTCACGATGGGAAAGTGGAACGAGAAATTGCCCCGGCGCAGCGAAATGTCGCCCGGCAACAATCCGCCGCCCGCGCCCAGCTTTGGCCCGAAAGCCCACAGGAGCCCGCCGACCACCACCAGGACGAGTCCGGCGATCACGATGAGTTTGCCTGCAGATTCCACGCGTCAAGGGTAGCCGGTAACGCGGCTCTCGGCCAGTGTGGGCGGAAATCCTTGCAACTGTCTTTGTCCATTCATTCCCAACATGTTATGAATCAACCGCTGGTGCGGCAGGACAAGCCAGCGGTAGTTTTTGGCAAAATGGCGGAAGCACGATCGGCGATTGGCCGCTATGTCTCTGTACGTGACGGTTGAAAAGAAAATGCAGTCGGGGCGTTGCGGGTTCACGCTTATTGAGCTGCTCGTGGTGATCACCATCATCGCCGTGCTGGCCGGATTGATCCTGCCGGCGTTTGGCCGGGCGAAGATGCTGGCCAAACGGACCAACGAGCTTTCCTCCGCCCGCCAGCTCATGCTCGCCTGGCAGCTCTACGCGAGTGAGCACGAAGACAGGGTGCTGCCCGGCTATCGCTATGGCTACTCCGCCCGCGATTTCACAGGCAAAGAGGTGACCTTTCCGATCAACGCACGGTATCCGTGGCGGCTGATGCCGTATCTGGGCAACAGCTTCGGGGTCCTCTACGCGAATGAGAACCGCGTTTTGCTGGACCAGTTCCAGCACATTGCCGACCCGGGCCTCGGCATTTACGCGGCCAGCGTCTTTCCTTCACTGGGCGTGAACGGCGTGTTTGTCGGTGGCGACGATCTGGAACTGCCCCCGGATGGCAAGGCGCGGGCGATGTTCGGCGACTTCTGCCTGCTCAAGGTCACGCAGGCGCACCGTCCTTCCGAGCTGATGGCGTTCATGTCGGCCCGCGGCCCCTTTGAAGGCAAGATCGTGAATGGGTTTTACAAGGTGACCCCGCCCTACCTGATGGCCCGCCGCTGGGCGGTGGACTGGAACCCGGCCGATGGTCCCGAGGCCTGGGGCAACGTGCATCCCCGGTTTGGCGACCGCGCGGTCACCGCCCAGGTGGATGGCCACGCCGAACCCCTGAAGCTCGCCGACCTGCAGGACATGCGGCGCTGGTGCGACATCGCCGATCGCCCTGACTGGACGCTCACCCACAAATGAGCGCGGGAAAACCGCCGGCCCGCCCTCCGGCTTACGGCGCATCCACTACGACGCGATAGAAGCCGGTCGGAGGACGAAGGGGACCGGCGAACGGACTCAGGCCCGTCCACTCGGCAATCCCCTTCTCGGGATAAGTGAGCTGGCCCGCTGCGGGGTTCCATGATTTCAGATCAGCGCTGGTTTCGATGCGGTAGGTGCGGCTCGGGGCAATCGGGAAGCGGAGCCCCGCGTTCCCATCCGCATCAAAGCGGGAGCTGAGCACCCGCAGGACGCTGGCAGCATTCGTCGGATCGGTGCCGGCCAGGAATTCTGCGCGGTTGGACTGCCCATCGCCATCCGCGTCGCCGTCGGCGGTGGCGCTCAGATCACCGAACCAGAAGCGCTCCCAATCATCGGGCAGGCCATCCTGATCGGTGTCGGCATCCGTGATCACCGTGCCGGTCAGTTCCAGGCGCGGGGAGTCGTAGACCAGATTTTTGCGGGTGGCCCACTGGGGATAATTGCCAACTCCGCCCCCGCCGGTGCCGCCCGGAGTGATCTGCACGGCGGGTGAAAGTGAATTGACCACCAGCCGTAGCTTGCCCTGGTCGAGGGCCTGTTGCAGGTAGCCCACGACCAGCGGATCGGTCAGGTCCACGTCGAACGTGAACTTGCTGTCGTCCGGCACGAGTTCGCCGGGCGCGGCATTCGTCGTCTGCCCGATGGCCCACGGCCTGGCCTCAAAGGGCGCGTTCGTCCACGCGGCGTTCTGCTGGCCGACATTGTTGCTCACGTCCAAGGGCTGTCCGTCGGGCCCGAACATCACCGGAAAGGCGTTGCGGGTGGCGATGGAGATCGTGTCGCCGGCAACCGGCCCCAGCGGACCATACGAACTGGTCTCGGTATAGGTCGTCGCCGTGAAACCGCCGCGAAACGCCGCACCGTACAGCTCCACCGGCCGCCCCGCATCGGTGTCAGGCACGTAACCGGGCTGGTTCGTCATGTAGGTGACGTAGCTGTCGTAGGTCGGGTCGTACACAAAGGCCTGATCCGCCGTGATGGTCAGCGTGAGGAGAACGCGCCGCAGCAGATAGTTCGCCGGATGACGGTTGGTGGTAACCAGCGTGTCGGTATCCCAGCCGATGAAGAACTGGGCGTCCCGGGTGTCAAAGCGCGGGTCGAAGGACGCGAAGGTGGGCGCCACGGGCCGGGTCGCCGGCTCGAAGTTGAACGGGTACATCCACCGGTCGAGGGTCGGCGTCGGGACATCCAATGTGAACTCGCCGGCACCCAGCCGGAGCGCCGCCAGCAACCAGACCAGCGGGAGCAACCAGCGTCCGGGCAGACACAACGCCCGGCGACCAACCAGAGAAAGAGCCATGTGGGGAGCCTAGCGCAATTTACCGACGACGACCACGCACGAAGAACAATCCCGCCAGCCCGGTCGCCAGCAGGGCGAGCGGAGCCGGTTCGGGCACCATGCGGACATCCAGAGTGGCCGAGTCAAAGCTCACGCTTTCCGCCGCTGCTCCGAACGAGATCTTGAAGGCGGAAATATCCTTCCCGCTGAGATCCCACTCCCACTTCGAGGACACATAGGCTCCGCTGCCCGGCGTGCCGGGGTCGCCCACCAGCTGGCGGTCCAACTCCGAGCGGGTGGCGGTGAGGTCCGTCGCCCCGAAGGTCAGCTTGACCGAGTTGTAGTCGAGTTCGTTGCCGAAGGTGCGGGCCTGGAAGACCACCAGCCCCACCGGGGCCAGGCTCGAAAAGTTCACGTCGAAGGAACTCTTGGCCGCCATGTTGTAGATGTTGCCCGTGCTGGTGACGAAGGCATTGGGATCATGCTGGATCAGCCGGGCCGAGGCATTGCTGCCCGGCAGGTCGGGGCTGTTGCCCACACCATTGTCGGTGGCCACGGTGAACTTTTCCCAGCCGGCCACCACGGAACCCGCCTCCCCACGGAAGAACGGAACCACAAAGCCATTGGTGCCTGCCTGTGCCGGGCTGACGACGGAGGTAACAGCGGTCGCAACGGCCAGCGCGGCCAGGGACCCGAACGATAACGAACGATTCATCGGGCGAGACCATGGGCGGAGCCGGTGCTTACCGCTACTCTCCTATTGCCAAAAACTGTCGGTGTTTTGCCACGTCAAAAGCGGCGTTTTGAACCGCAGAAGGCGATTTGCCGCCGGGAGACTGGCCGGCGAGGCGCGAAAACCTTCCGCTGTCGAAACCTGCCTCAAGGCGTGAGGAGTTCACCGGCCCAACCATCGGGTGGCAATAGCAGGGTCGCCTCGTGAGGACGGATCCGGTTCGAGTTCTTAGCTTTGAATCTGGTCATTGCGCCGCCTCCGAGCCCAACGCCCTTGATTCCTCAGTTGCTCGCGGGCTTTGCCCTTGTCCGAAACAGCCGGTGCATGCAGGGTGCAGCGACTTGATAAGGAGCCAGCCCATGAAGATGCGGTTACCCCTCATACTGTTCGCCGCCTTGTCCCTGCTGTTGGCGGGCACGAGCGTTGACGCCGAGGGCTTCCAGCCCACCGGGTCCATGAAGCAGGCCCGGCTGTTTCACACCGCAACCCTTCTGAACGACGGCCGCGTGCTGGTCACTGGCGGCATCGCTCCGACCTTCGACCCGCCCCCCCACCGCAGCCCCCGTTTCAAACCCTGACCAGTGTCGAGCTCTACGATCCGGCAACCGGTACCTGGTCGGAGGGCGCTCCCTTGGCCGAACCTCGCTGCTGCCATACCGCCACGCTCCTGCCCAATGGTGAGGTGCTGGTCGTCGGCGGAGCTTCGATCGGCGTCTTCCTTTTTGACTTCGCTCTCTTTGCCGCCGACGGATTGACTTCCGCTGAGATCTACAACCCCACCCGCAATGACTGGCGGGCGGTGGAACCGATGAAGATTGGCCATGCCTGGCATTCGGCGACGCTCCTGCCCGACGGCCGGGTGCTGATCGCCGGCGGAGACGATGACTACAGTGAGTTTGACGGTCACCCAGAGTTGTATCCCTTTGAAGCCGAACTCTTTGATCCCGTGCAGGATTCGTGGAGCCCAGCCGGCCCATTTTGCACTTACACATTTTTCCAGAACCAAACCGGACGGTTTGGCCATGGTACCCTTCTGTTGCCGGATCACCGGGTGCTCGTGGCTGGGGGACGCGAGCTAGTCCCTAATCCTTGGGGCTCAGTCGGAATCGATTTGGAGAACACCGAACTGTTCCGGCCAGGAACCGCCACCTGGAGACCAGCCGCCACGATGGCCACCGCCTGCTTTCGTCCCGTGCTGCACCTTTTGGACGACGGCACGGTGCTGTTGGCCGACTGGTACCCTTATTTCAGCATTGCTGCACGGTATGACCCGGTGCTGGATCTGTGGACCTCTGCTCCGGCCTCCGCCCAGGTACACGTGTCAGGGTGTGGAGTAAGGCTGGCTGACGGACGCTTGCTCGTGGCTGGCGGCCTTGTCGGCAGTGAGATCGCCGACGCCAGCAACCCACCGATCGTCTCCTGCGAGGTCTTCTCCCCGCTGACCCGCCAGTGGAACCCGGCTGGCCCCATGAAGACCGGCCGCGCCAACGGCACCCTCACCCGCCTGCAAGATGGCCGCATCCTCGCCACTGGCGGAAGCACCGAACCGACCGCCGAACTGTTCGTGCCCGACCCCAAACCACGGCTCAGTGTCCGTTGGACCGGCGGTCAGCCCGCCCTGCTGCTGGAGGATACGGCCGCTCAGCCGACCGTGATCGAGTACAAGGAGAGCCTCGACAGCACCGCGTGGTCGGTCATCACCACCTTTCCCCATCCCGACGCCACCCAGACCGTCTCCGGCCTCCCCGCCGCCGCCCGCTTCTTCCGGGCCCGCCGGACGGATTGATCACTCACCCAGCTGACGACGAACGAAAGCAAGCCAGCCCATGAAGTTACCACCCCGCCTCCTCCTGTTCGCCGCCGTCTCCCTGCTGCTGGCCGGCCTGCGCCTCGCTGCGGAGGGCTTCCAGCCCACCGGGTCGATGAAGGCGGCCCGGCTGTTTCACACCGCAACCCTGCTGAACGACGGCCGGGTGCTGGTCACGGGCGGAGCTGATCCGTTGTCACTGAAATTGTTCGGTGGAGACTATGGATTTTCCTCAATGGCCAGCGCCGAGATTTACGACCCCGCTTCCGGCACCTGGTCGGAGGCCGCCTCCATGACCGAGCCCCGGGGTGGCCACACCGCCACGCTCCTGCCCAACGGCGAGGTGCTGGTTGCCGGCGGAGCTTCGCCGGGGCCCTATCTGTCTGAATCCGGTCTTGCGAACTTTTCGTCAGTGACTTCCGCGGCAATCTACAACCCCGCCCGAAACGACTGGCGCGCCGTGGACCCGGTGAAAATTGCACATGTCTTTCACTCAGCGACGCTCCTGCCCGACGGCCGGGTGCTGATCGCCGGCGGGGATTTCGATTATAATGGGTTCTATGGAAAACCAGAGCTGTTTTCCTATGAAACCGAATATTTCGACCCCGCCCGCGAGGCCTGGAGCCCAGGCGGTCCATTTTCCACCTATACGTTTTTCCCGAACCAAACCGGACGGTTTGGCCATGGTGCGCTCCTGCTGCCCGATCACCGGCTGCTCGTGGTTGGCGGGCGCGAGGTGGTCCCTCATCCTTGGGGCTCAGTCGCAATCGATTTTGGAAACACCGAACTGTTCCGGCCAGGAACCGGCACGTGGAAGCCAGCCGCCACAATGGCCACCGCCTGCTTTCGTCCCGTGCTGCACCTTTTGAACGACGGCACCATGCTGCTGGCCGCCTGGTACACTTATTTCAGTATCGCTGCACGGTATGACCCGGTACTGGATCGCTGGTCCTCTGCTCCGGCCTCCGCCCAGGTACACGTGTCAGGGTGTGGAGTAAGCCTGGCTGATGGACGCTTGCTCGTGGCTGGCGGCCTTGTCGGCAGTGAGATCGCCGACGCCAGCAACCCACCGATCGTCTCCTGCGAGATCTTCTCCCCGCTGACCCGCCAGTGGAACCCGGCTGGCCCCATGAAGACCGGCCGCGCCAACGGCACCCTCACCCGCCTGCAAGATGGCCGCGTCCTCGCCGCCGGCGGGAGCACCGAACCGACGGCCGAACTCTTCATGCCCGACCCCAAACCACGGCTCAGTGTCCGTTGGACCGGCGATCAGCCCACCCTGCTGCTGGAGGATACGGCCGCTCAGCCGACCGTGATCGAGTACAAGGAGGACCTTGGCACTGCTGCGTGGTCGGTCATCACCACCTTTCCCCATCCCGACGCCACCCAGACCGTCTCTGGCCTCCCCGCCGCCGCCCGCTTCTTCCGGGCCCGCCGGACGAATTGATCCGCCGCAGCGGAGCCAGAAAGCCCTTTGTTGCTTGGCTGTTCTCCCGGCGGTGCGTGATGCTCGGCCCGAAGACCATCCCATGAAGACCACCCTTGCCCCGCTGCTCTCGGTCCGGAACGGCGCGAAAGCCGTTGAGTTCTACCGGCTCGCCTTCGGGGCAACGGTATTGATGCGCATTGACGACGAAGGTGGTGCGGTCGTCGCCCAGCTTTCCGTGGACGGGGCCGACTTCTGGCTCGCCGACGAGTCGCCCGCGCACGCCAACTTCAGCCCCGAATCCCTCGGCGGCGGCACGGTGCGCCTGGTCCTGACCGTGGCTGATCCGGATTCCCTCTATGCCCGGGCCATCGCTGCGGGTGCGAAGGTGGTCTGGCCGGTCGGCGACCAAAACTACGGCTGGCGCGTCGGGCGCCTCGCCGATCCCTTCGGACATCACTGGGAGATTGGCAAGCCGCTGAGTGGCTGCGCGTGAGCCTCATCAACGGTCATAGCGGTCGAAGGCGGTAGAATCGGGCCGGCGAATTCGTTGATTGCGGGTCGTGAAAGTCGGCGGTGATTGCCGGTGAGTTCGTCTGGATGGTGATCCACACCGGCAGGCCCAGATCGATGCAGGCTTCGATGACCACCGGCTGGCTGGCCTTCCCGAAAGGGGTGAACCCGAACTCGTTGGCCCCAGTGCCGAAATCATTGGCGCCGCTGACGGCACCAAGTTCCCGGAGCATGGCCGGCTGATCCCCGAAAGTGGCCTCCCAGCCGGTGGATTCCGGGAGAAAATAAGCGGTGACCAAAGGAGAGCTGTCGAAAATCCCGTTCCCGATCTCGGGCGCATTCCCCCGGAAATAGACCCCGGTCAGGCCGGGACACTGCTCGAACGCTCCATCCGCGATTTCCGTGAGACTCGCGGGCAGCACGATCTCGGAAAGCGCGGAACATCCGCGAAAGGCCCCTTCCCCGATGAGACTCAAGCCATCGGATACAACGACCCGTCGCAAGCCCGCGCAGCCGGCGAAGGCTGCGCGCCCAATGTTCGTGACGCCTGGCGGAATGGTGATGCGCGGCAGTCGCACGCAGGAATTGAAGAGGTCATCCGAAATTGAGGTCAGCGACGACGGGAGCGTGACCGAGCGGAGTTGGATGCACTCAAGAAAAGCCGCCTCGCCCAGGTCGGTGACGCTGTCCGGAAGCGAGACGGCCGTCAGGCGACCGCAACTGGCGAAAGCGTTGGCACCAATGTTCGTGACGCCCGGAGGGAAGGAGATCGTGGTCAGGCCGTAGCAGTCGCCAAAGGCGAAAGCGCCGACGCTCCCGACCTGCTGGCCCAAGTGTACCGTTCCCAGGTTGGTGCAGGCCCAGAACGCGGCATCGCCGACCAGCGTGACGCTGTCCGGAATGGTAAGACTGACCAAGCCGATGCAATCGCCGAAGGCGGCCACGCCAATGCTGGTGAGGCCATCTGGGAGCGGCGCATTGACCAGACTCGAACAGCCGCTAAAGGCTTCATCACCAATGAGGCGTAGCTGGGACGGCGTGCCGAAGGAGACAACCGCCAGCCGGCTGCAGTCCGCAAACGCGTCTGCTTCAATGGTGGTGAGGCCTCGGGGCAGGTTGACCCGGGCCAAAACAAAGCAGTCGCGAAAGGTCTCCGCGGCAATCGTGGTGATCTTTTCGGGCACGGTGATCTCGCCCAGATCCGTGCACCGCAAAAATGCCTGCTGGCCAATGCTGAGAAGGCCGTCAGGCAGGTTGATCGAGGCGAGGTTGGAGCAATCCGCGAAGGCCGCCTCGCCGATGCTGAGCAGGCCGGCGGGCAGCGAAAGCTTCATGAGGCCCGAGCAGTTCTGAAAGAGGGCCGCGGGAATCTCCGTCACTTTCGGAGGAAGAGTAAACTCGGTCAGGGCGGCACACCCCTCGAATGCATGGTCACCCAAGGTGGTCAGGCCGTTCGGAAGGTCCAGGATCGGAAGGCTGAAGCAGCCGGAAAATGCCTGAGGCCCGAGGTTGGTCACCCCGGCCGGGATAACGATCTGGGTGAGACTCTCGCAGTCAATGAATGCCGAATCTCCAATGCGGGTCAGGGAGTCAGGCAGGATCACCTGGGGCATGTCCACACAGCCCTGAAAGGCCGCATCGCCAATCCCGGTCACCGGCAGGCCATTGAAAGTGGCAGGAATGATGACAGGAACGTTGGTCGGCGTGACCTGGATCAGAGTGACGGAGAGGGAGTCCTGATTGGTGGCATACGCCAACTGGGCACGACCCGTGATTGGGAGAAAAATCAGGGCAGCGAAGAGCCAAAGCCACAAAGCCCTTCCCACGCCAAAGGATGCGCCAAGGTTTGCCGCGCTTCGAGTAAGGTGGGTTGGGATCATCTGGTGTATCGGTTGGAGGTTTCGGCGGTCACGCACAACGCAAGCTCCCGCCGTGGAAACCGCATCAGGTGACAGTCCATCAAGCATTGTGGCACAGCCGGCCGACGACAATGAAAATGGCCGGTGAGCCAGGGGTTTCACGGGCCGCGGCTTCGGCATAGGCCTTGACCCCTGAAACCAAGGAGGCCAGCGTTAAGGCAGCAAAATGATCCCCATGAAATCACCCATCCCCATCGCTTTATCAGGCAAGTCGCCCGCCCGCCGTACGCTGCTGGTTTTGAGCTTCATCGCCCTTTCCTCGGTCTTCTCCGCCCAGGCTGCGCTCGACATGTTCATCAACTTCGGGTCGACCATCAAAGGCGAGTCACGCGACAAGGTCCAAGGCCCGAAGGGGGATTGCGACATGCTGTCTTGGAATTGGGGCATGAGCCAGTCGGGCACGACCCATACCGGCGGAGGGGGCGGAGCCGGAAAGGCAAACTTCCAGGATATCACCCTGACGAAATACGTGGACACCGCCAGCACGGACCTCATGACCGCGCTGGCCAAGGGTTCACACTTGGCGAAGGTGGTGTTGCTGACCCGTAAGGCGGGTGAAGGGCAGACGAAATACATCGAGATCACGCTGGAGGAAGTCATCGTGACGTCGCTGACGACCGGTGGCTCCGGCGGCCAGGACCGCCTCACCGAGCAGGTCAGCCTCAATTTCGCCAAGGTGAAGTACGACTACTACCCCGTGGATTCAAAGGGGACCGTCGGAACAGCCAAAACCTTTGCCTGGAACATTGCCGCGAACACCATGGCGGCAAAGCCGGTGGAAGTGCAGGGAGAACCGGGTGCCGCAGCGACCGAGTCGGTCTTGCCGGCGAGCGACGCTTCCCTCCGGAATTTTGTGCATGCGGGCGCCGCTGACCAGCTGAAGGCCCACGAGGAGGTCCGCGCTGGCAAGCGCTTCCTCGCCGTCGAGGTCACCCGTCCGAAGAACACCACGGGCGTCGCCATCACCGCCCAGACCTCTGCCGACGCCCACACCTGGTCCTCGGATACGGTCGTCGAAGAGGTCGCCGAGGACGGCACCGACACCCAGACCACCCGCTACGTGATCCCCATCGACCAGGCCCAGAAATTCTTCCGCACCACGACCGAATAATTCCTCCTGCCGCGATTCACCGGGCCGTCCTGTTCAAAGGGGCGGCCCTTTTCTTTTCCTGGCGTCACTCTGGCCCGGTTCCTGTTAGGCTGCGCCCGCCATGAGCCGGATGCAGGAACAGCGCTACGAGCTGAAGTATTGGATTCACGAACACACCGCCGCCCGCGTGCGCGACTACGTGCAGCAGCACCTCCTGCTCGATCCCTTCGGCGTCAACCAGCCGAACCTCAGCTATCCCGTCCACAGCCTCTACCTCGATTCCCACGGGCTCGACACCTACTGGCACACGATCAACGGCAACAAGAACCGCTTCAAGCTGCGCCTCCGCTACTACGATGACCGGCCCAATTCGCCCGTCTTCTTCGAGATCAAGCGGCGCATGAACAACATCATCCTCAAGGAACGGGGCGGTGTGAAAAAGCGGTTCGTGCCGCATCTGCTCGCCGGCCAGCTCACGGAACGCGAACACCTGCTCTCGCCGAACTCCGACGAGGATTACCTGGCCGCCCAGCATTTTCAGGAGCTGATGCTCAAGCTCAACGCCCAGCCCGCCATGCACGTTGCCTACCTGCGGGAGGCCTACGAAAAGGAGGGGGACAACTCGGTGCGCGTGACCATGGACCGGCAGGTGCTCACCGCGCCCAATCACGAGCCGACCATGCGCGTGACCAGCGAGAATCCCTGCAACGTCTTCGGCCCGACGGTCATCCTGGAGCTCAAATTCACCGACCGCTTTCCCAACTGGTTCACCGACCTGGTGCAGACCTTCGACTGTGTGCTCACCGGTGCCGCCAAATACGCCGGCGGCATCGAGCAGAAGGGTGAGGACTGGGTGAAGCTGCCCATGCCGAAGTGGCTGAAAGAGGCGGCGTAAGCCCATTTGCTGAATGAAGACACCATCATGCCTGTTGCTGCTGCTCGGTGCCATGACATGCACCCCCGGTCTCGCCGGACAGTTCGGAAGCTTCATTTATTCCGAGAGCGGTGGCAAAATCACCATTACCGGTCTGGTCAATTTTGGCACCGGTGCCACCGGGACCATTCCAGGCTCCATCAACGGCAAGCCGGTAACCGCTATCGGCGAGAGCGCCTTGGGCGGCTCGGTCTTTGAATCGGTCACCATCCCTAACAGCGTGACCACCATCGGGTATGGAGCGTTCAACGTTTCCTTTTACCTCAGTAGCCTCAATTTGGGTACGGGCGTGACCCGGATTGATGACAACGCATTTTATCTGTGCTCAAGACTGCAGAATTTGACTCTCCCCAGCAGTCTCACAAGCGTGGGAAATTTTGCCTTCGCCAGCTGCGCTTTGAAACACGTCACGATTCCCGCCAAGCTAACCCACATCGGAAACCTGCCGTTTGCCTACTGCAATCTGCTGACTTCCTTGTCCGTGGACCCGCTGAACCCGGTCTTCAGCGGCGACGGCATCTCCTGCTTCGACAAGGCTAAAACCACCCTTGTCCTTTGTCCCAGCGGCTATGACGGCACGTATGTGGTTCCCGGGACGGTCACCATCATCGGAGCCAACGCGTTCGCCGGCAACACGGTGCTGGACGATGTGGTCATCACTCCCAAAGTGACCCAGATTCAGGACGGCGCCTTTTTCTACTGCCAGCATCTAATGGGCATCCACGTGGACGCGAAGAATTCCATGTACTCCACGGTGGACGGGGTCTGTTTCGACAAGGGCGAGACAACCCTCGTCGCCTACCCGAACGGCAGGACCGGAAACTACGTCGTGCCCGACACCGTGACCATGATTGGCAACCAGGCATTTGCTGGTGCCAATCTGCTAAGGACCATTCAGCTTCCCGCACCCTCATCCTGACGAACGGTTCCGTGACCATCAGCGATCCGGCTTGGACGAAGTATCCGACTCGTTTCTATCGCATCCGGTTTCCCTGACCGGCGTGACAGTGTTCAGCAGCTCGTCGGCACCTGCTGGAGCACCTTGACACAGTGCGGGATCGCCCCGACGACGAAGCCCAGGCATTCCACCGCGCCGCTTGGCTTGCCGGGCAGGCAGATCACCAGCGTCTGACCAACCACGGCGGCCAGGCTGCGCGACAGGATCGCATTGGGCGTGATCGCGAGGGATTTCATCCGCATCGCCTCGCCGAAGCCCGGGATCTCCCGGTCAGCAATTTCCCGGACGGCCTCGGGCGTGACATCGCGCAAGGCTACCCCGGTGCCCCCGGTGGTGAGAACGAGCTGGCAGCCCTGGCTGATCTGCAGGCGGATCGCGCGCTGGATGTCGCTGCGCTCATCCGGCACCAGAGCTTCCGCCGCCACCTGCCAACCGTATCCGACCGCCGCTGCGCGCAAAGCTGGCCCCCCCAGATCGTCGTACTGGCCGCGGGATGCCCGGTCAGAAATCGTGATGATACCGCACTGAATCAGCATGAATTTCGAATCGCGAGTTGCGAGTGTTGAAAGTGACGAGTGCCAAATTCCGAGTGCCGAGTTCGAAACTCGAAACTCGTCACTCGAAATTTGCTTCAGCCCGCCTGCCGGCCGGCGGTCATGAAATCGAGGTAGCCAATGAGGCGCTCCTTCATTTCCTTGCGCGGGACGATGGCGTCGATGAGGCCGTGCTTCTCCAGAAACTCGGCCGTCTGGAATCCCTCGGGCAGGTCCGCCTGGGTGGTGTCCTTGATGACGCGCGCCCCGGCAAAGCCGATTTCGGCCTCGGGCTCGGCCAGAATGAGGTCACCTACCGTGGCAAAGCTCGCAATCACCCCGGCATACGTCGGGTCGGTGAGGATCGAGATGTACGGCAGCCGGGCACGGCCATGGTAGGCCAGTGCCGCGCAGGTCTTGGCCATCTGCATGAGGCTGAACATGCCCTCGTACATGCGGGCGCCACCGCTGGCAGAAATGATGATCACCGGCAGGCCGCGATCGGAGGCGGCCTCGATCAGGCGGGTCAGCTTTTCGCCCACCACCGACCCCATGGAGCCGCCTAGAAAGGAGAAGTCCATGACGCCCAGGGCGACACGATGAGGACCGATGCGGCCGATACCGGTGACGACGGCGTCCCGCAGCATGGGCGACTTCTTGCGGTTGGCGGCCAGCTTGGCCTCGTAACTGGCGGCCCCGGTGAACTTGAGGAGGTCCACGGCCTCCATGTGGGTATCCATCTCCTCAAACGAGCAGGTCTCGACGAGGGAATGGATGCGTTCCCGGGAACCGATTGGGAAATGATAGCCGCACTTCGGGCAGACCTTGAGGTTGTCGTCCAGTTCCTTGTCGAAGATGAGCGCCTCGCATTTGCGACACTTGGTCCAAAGGCCTTCAGGCATGTCACGACGGCGTGATTTGGGTGAAAGTTTTGGCTTCGTCAGAAACGAAGTCTCCGAGCTTTTCGGCGGCGGAGTGACCGCCGGCTCGACGGGATCGGTAACGACAGACTTCTTTCTGAGCACCTTTGTGGGCATGGACGGGGGCCGAGAGGTCGGCATAAGTCGGCTAGTTGTAACAGGGGCTGGACGGCTTGACCAGCATCAGGAAAAAGGATGCCGATGCCCCCGGCAAGGCGGTTCTTTCAGGGCTCATGGCGGGTAAGATGCAGTGAGCCAAGGTCAAACCAGGCCTCCCCGGCATTGGCACGGATCTCCGCAACTAGTTCCACGCCGCGGGCTTCGGACAGCTCAAAGTCATGCGTCACCGGTGTCCAATCGGTGGTGGCGGCGACCGAGTTGCGGCGTGCCCCACCGCCGATCCGCAGGCCGGCCCCGCGACCGCGATCATCCTGAACCGGGGTCAACCCGCTGGTTTTGACCCGACCGGACAGGGTGTAACGCCCCGAAGGGAGGCGGATCGGGGCGCGATAGCCGGCAATGGTCCCACCCGAGCGAGCCACCAGGTGCAGCGCACGGCCAACATCGGGCAGGGTGACGACATCCGCCACGCCGTCACCGCTATCGGGACGCGGCAGCCACCCACCGACGGCCAAATCGCCATGGGCGTCGAATTTCACCGGCTTCGGCCGCAGGATCAGCTGCTGTTCGACGTTCTTCACCCGCTCCATCAGGCGTGCCCGCAACTGGGCGATTTCGTTAAAGAGGCGTTCCTGCTCACCCTGATCCCGGCCAGTCATTGCCACCCGCAGACGTGCCGTGGCCCCATCCACCAGGTTGGTAATGATGGCCGCAGTGCAGACATTCGTGCTGAGCGCGGCCAAGCGGTCCAGATAGCGGTCCCGATAATCCGGCAATTCCATGAGCCGCTGGGCCACCACGCCGTTCCAGCCCGGCTCAAGCGGTTGGCCGGAATTGCCAAAAAGCTGATCCATGCCGTGGGGAATGAAGTGGAAATGGCCGCTGAGCGGATCGTGATAGAGGCGGTAGTTGTTGTGGTTGCGCGCATAGCCGTCCCAATCGTCGGTGAACGACTGGATCGCCATGAAGGTGAGGAAGCGGTCGAGATCCAGCACCTCACCCAGTTTTTGCGCCCGCTCCGCCACCGGTGCATTCACCGCCTCGCGCAGGAGTTTGAGGTCGGCATAGCTGTTGGTACCGGAGCCCACATCGCGATCCAGATCCTGGTCGATGTCCCGCACAAAGCCACCGTCATACAGATTCCCCGGCTCGTTGGTGCCAAAAGGGAAATTTCGCCGGACGAAGACCTTGTCGTACCCCTCCTTGAGCACATATAGGCCGAGATCGCGGTCATTGAGTTTGACGATGGCGTGTGTGGTACGCGCCGTGGGCACCCCGGCCATCCGGTACATAGAGCTGGACACCAGCTCATCCAGCCGGGTGGGATCCTGCACCGAGTTGTTGAGGTGGAGTTTGTGCAGGCCAAAGCAGTCCTGCCCCGCCTTGAACTTGCCGAAGCTTAGGGTGAGGGCCGGATTTTCGTCGACGGAGCGGGTGCTGCCGGCCGCCCCTTTGACATGCACGGCCACAGAATCGAAGACGTTCGTGCCCACGATGACCGTGGCGGGAACGGCCTTCCTCGGGTCCTGCCGGAGCGACGCGACGAAGTTGGAGGCGATGCGGACCTCGAACGTCTGGATCGGCCCGGCAAAGAACTGCGTGGCCTCCCGATCGAGGATCTGCTCCCGCGTCACCGGCGCGCCCTGCTGACGGCAGCCAGTAGCCAGCAGCAGGGGCAGCAGAATCAGGCAGGCGACAAGGCGCATGGGCGAGGTGGACTGCAAGCCCCGTGCCCATGTTCACGGTTTGCCGCGAATTTACACGGGCGCCGGCATCATCCCCACCTTGCGGGCGTACTCGAAGATGCCGCCGGCCTCCACCACCGGGCGCACCTCGCCGAGCGGCTTCAGCGCGTAAACCTTGCCGGTGCCCTCGTGCGTGATGGTGTTGGCATCAATGTCCACCGTGGCCACGTCGCCCGTCTTGAAGATGTCACAGAGCCGTTCCACGCACTCGACGGGATAGACCTCGCCCGTCGCCACACAGTTGCGGAAGAAGATGCGCGCGAAGCTCTCGGCGACGACGGTCTGCGTGTTGGCCGCCCCCAGCGCGATGGGCGCGTGCTCGCGGGAGCTGCCGCAGCCAAAATTGCGCCCGCCGATGAGGATGGGGTAGTCGGTGTCCATCGCCCCGGGCTTCACGAAGCGCACGGGGTAGAGCGAGTCGGGCAGGCCATCCATCGCGTAGCTGCCGAGCTTCTCGTATTCTTCCGTGATCGTCGGAACGAGATTCAGGTACTTCGCCGAGATGATCTGGTCGGTGTCGATGTTGTCGCGGACGACGTAAACCGGGCCGGTGAACTTGCTCATGTCGCCCGTAAGATGCGAAACGCGGAGCCGCCAAACAACTTTTTTGCAATGGTCCCTTCCCGGCGGTGGAATTCCCTTGCGGCACCGGCGCGTGACGGGTGTCAATTCCATCCGTCCCATGAAACGTTTCCTCCCTGTCGCTGTCTGCGCGCTCGCGCTTCTTTCCGGCTGTGCCACCAAGCCCACCGTTGGCACTGGCAAATCGTTCAAGGGCCCGGTCGGGCTCCAGCTCTACTCCCTGCGGGCCCAGTTCACCAGGAACGTGATGCAGGGCCTCGAAATCACCAAGGGCTATGGCATCCACGACGTGGAACTCGCCGGCACCTACAACCAGCGCCCGGAATTGTTTCGCCAGACGCTGCTCGCTGCCGGCCTGAACCCGGTGAGCGCACATTTCGACTTCACCCGCTACCGGGATAACCCCGAGGGCGTGGCCGAAGACGCGCAGAAGCTGGGCCTGAAATACTCCGGCCTCGCGTGGATTCCCCACACCGGCGCCTTCGACGAGCAGACCTGCCGTGCCGCCGCCGCGGTGTTCAACCATGCCGGCCAAGTGCTGGCGAAATCGGGCATCCGCTTCTTCTATCACGTCCACGGCTACGAGTTTCAGCCCTACGGCAAGGGCACCCTGCTCGACCTGCTGATAAAGGAGACCGATCCCAAGTACGTCACCTTCCAGATGGACACCACCTGGATCTATTACCCCGGCCAGGATCCCGTCGCCTGGCTGAACAAGTATCCGGACCGCTGGGAGCTGATGCACATGAAGGACCTCAAGCAGGGGGTCGCCCGCGGTGCGCTCACGGGCAACACCGATGTGAACAACGATGTTCCCCTCGGCACCGGCCAGCTCGACTGGCCCGCCATCCTCAAGACCGCCAAAAAGATCGGCATCAAGTACTACTTCATCGAGGACGAGTCCGCCGCCGCTCCGCAACAGATTCCGCAGAGCTTGCGCTACCTCGAACAGGTAAGCTGGTAACCAGCTGCCGGTCAGTCACCGACCAGTTTCTTGTCGGCCGCAGAGCAGCCGCTTCTGCGTCCGGGTGATTCATCGCTTGTCTGGGCGGTGTCTCCGCCTAGTCTCGCGCGCGCATGACCACGCAGGAAGCCCTTGATCTGTTCCGTTCGACCGGCGCGCTGTTGGAAGGCCACTTCATCCTCCGCAGCGGGCTCCACAGCCGGCAATTTTTCCAATGCGCCCTGGCCCTCCAGCAGATGCCGCTGGTGGAACGGTTCGGCGCCGCCCTCGCCGAGAAAACCCGGCAATTGGGAGCCGTCACCGTGGTTTCTCCGGCAATGGGCGGCCTGGTCATCGGTCAGGAAGTGGCGCGGCAGCTGCGGCTGCGTTTTATCTTCGTCGAAAAGGAGGAGGGCAAACTGGTGCTCCGCCGCGGCTTCAAGATCGCCCCGGGCGAGAAATGCCTGATTGTCGAGGACGTGGTGACCAAGGGCGGCCGGGTGCAGGAGACGGTGGAGATAGTCCGGCAAAACGGCGGCCACGTGGTCGGCGTCGCGATGGTGGTGGATCGCTCCAACGGCACCGTAGATTTTGCCATGCCGGCCCAGAGCCTCATCCGGCTCAATGTCGAAGCCTTTCCTGCCGATCAGCTCCCGGCAGACCTGGCGGCCATTCCGGCCGTCAAACCCGGCAGCAAATGATCCGCTGACCGGTTACAGAAAAGGAAAAAGGCCTTTGCCAGTCGCTGGCAAAGGCCTTTTTGTACGGTCAACTGCCCCCGCCTCAGGGTGCCACGATGGCCCGGTAGAAACGCGGGGTGTTGTCGGTGGAGTTGGGGTCCGTAACCGTGAAGGTTCCCAGCTCGTTCAGAACGGTGCTGATCGGCGACCAACCCTTGAGGTTGCTGGAATACTGGATGACGTAAGACTGGTTGACTTGGCCTTGCACTTGAATCTTCGCGTTCCCACCCGTGAAGCCAAGGAACTTGACGACGGCTTTGGAGGTATCATCCGTCGGCGGGCGCAGGTGCAGCTGGACATTGTCCAGCCAGGCGGTGTCCTGGCCGCTGGAGCGGCCGGCATCCTTCACATAACGCCATTCAAAGTCGTTTGAACCTGCCGGTATGGCAAAGGTAAACGTGCTCCAATCGACCTCACCGGACCAGCGCTGAACCAGCGACCCGTTAAGATAGAACTCCAGATAGTCCCAGCCATTCTCCGAGCTGACCTTGTATTGGAACGCGCCCTGGCCGCCCAGAGAATCGCCCTGCAAGCTGAGTGAGCTGACCTGGCTGTCGCCGATCGTGCCGGCCTTGGCGGCAAAGGTGCCGCTTGCAACCGTGTTGCTTTGCACCGCCCAAGGAACGTCACCACCGGAAACCCACTTCACATGCGTAAGATCGCCGGTTTCGAAATCATCCGTGAAGGGGATGGCGACGAAATTGGCCGTGAGAGTCATGTTGCTGCTGACCAGGAAGCTGAGCGGATTGTCAGTGCTGGTCACCGAACCGCTCCATCCGCCAAAACTGAAGTAGGTGTTGGCCGTCGCGGTAAGATTCACTGGCGCATTGCTGGCAAACAGTCCGCCAGCGGAACTCACCGTGCCACCTACGCCGGCATTGACGGTGAGCGTGAACAGCGTCGCCGGCGCGAACGAATACGTCAGCGACACTTGGCCAACGGCACCAGCGAACCCATCCACCGCGATGTGGACGGTCTGGCCGCTCTTGATTGGCACGCTGGCCACGCTGAAGGAGGAACTCGGGTAGGCATCGTCATTTGATGCGAGCGTGGTCAGGCTGCTCACCTTGGACCCGCTGTACACACCCAACAGGGTATCAATCACCGAATTGGTCGTGCTGAGGGTCAGAACCCCGTCGGAGGTCGCGGTGTAGTTCCACCAGATTGAATGCCCGCCCAGGCTGCCACCATGCAGCGGTTCGCCGAATTCACGGCTGGCCTGGGTATTGTCACCGGTGACGGTACCTCCGGCCCCTGAAAGCGGCGTCGCATTCACAAACTGGTCATTGACCGCCGAAGGCAGACGCAGCGAAATCGTCAGGCTTGCAGGCGAAGACACATTCTCCGCATTGTCCTGCGCCACCGCCGTCACCGTGTTCAGCCCTGGTGACAACGAAATCGTTGCGGACCAGGTGTTGCCCGCCAGTGTCGCACTCGAGCCGTTCACCAACACCTGCCGGACACCGGTCGGGTACGGATCAGGATCGCTGACAATCCCACTGACAGTGATGACATTTGAGCTCGCGATGAAGCCATTGGCCGGAGCAGTAAAGGAAATCTGCGGGGCAACGACATCGGGGATGCCGTTGGGCGTCAGGCGCAGCAGGGCCTGTCCTTTTCCGGAAGTCCCCACGCCGATGACGGCAATGCGATAGGTTGTTCCCTTCGTGGCGTTGAAAGTCAGCGAAGTGCTTGATTTCGGCAGGACCGGCACGGCACTGCTGACGAGGTTCAAATTGAGGAAACTGGTGCCGGTATATACCGCAAGGGCTACGGGCGTCGCCGTGCCAAAGGTGTCCAGCAGTACCGGCGAGGAGACATTCGGCGTCCAGGCAAACCAGAGCGAGCCGACACCGTCGGGCGCTCCGGAGACTACTGGCTCGCCCGGTTCAAACGTGCTCAGGGTGGTGTCCGTACTGTCCACGCCGGCGATCAGTTCCCCATCGGTGGCGATCTTCCGCGGTGCGGCAAACCGGTCGTTGGCAGGACGAGCGACCACGGTGTAATTGACCACGTTGGTTGCGCCGGTTTTCCCCGGTGCGGTCGCGCTGATGACAAACTGATAGCTGCCGACATCCTGCGGGTTGAAGTTGGCGCTGTAGGTGCCGTCCAAGGCGACGGCATCGGGCATGACACCGTCGTTCGTGAATGACAGCGATACATTGGTCAGCCAGGGTCCGTTGATGATCGCCGTGACCGTCGCATTCGTCAGCGGGAAGAGATCGGTCACCGTGACGAATATCGGCGTCGTGTTGGTGACCAACACCTTCGAACCGTCCGGGGGAGCCACCACCAAGGGATCGATGATGTTATCAATGTCACCATTGACTGCCCGGAAGGCGTTGACCCGGCCGCCGGTGATGGTTTGCCCCTTCAGGGCTGCAGTTGTTACTGCGGAATTCAGCAGTCGCAGCCGGAGCTCGGGCATGCTGGCCGTCGGATGCTTGGCGAGCACAAGCGCGGCCACACCCGTCACATGGGGACAGGCCATGCTGGTTCCCTCGAAGACATCGTAGGCGGTGTCCGATGTGCTGATTGAGGAAAAGATTTCAACGCCCGGAGCCCCTAGATGGACCGTCCTCAGGCCGTAGTTTGAAAAACTCGCCAGATGGTCTTTCCGGTCGATGGCGGCGACGACAACCATGTTGTCGAGCGCATAGCTGGCGGGCGCCACGAAGGTGATCCCGTTGTCATCACCAACCCCGTCGGCCCCGCCATTTCCTGCCGCGGCGACGAAAAGATGCCCCGAATCACGGGCGAAGGCGAGCGCGTCGGCAAGGGCCGGATCCGCGCCGCTTCCGCCCCAACTGTTGTTCGAAATGGGGACCTTCATGCGCACCGCATATTGGATGCACTCGATCGCATCCGAGGTGAATCCGGAGCCGTCCGATCCGAGAAACTTCAGCCCCATCAGCGAAACCTGCCACGACACACCGACATGAGGCTGTCCATTGTTGGCCACCGCCCCGATCGTGCCGGACACATGGGTGCCGTGCTCGCCATCGTCAAACGGGTCACCAGAGCCGGTGATGGAGTTGATGCCGTGAACGTCATCCACATAGCCGTTGCCGTCATCGTCAATGCCGTTCCCCGGAATTTCACCGGGATTGGTCCAGATGTTGTCCGCCAGATCCACATGCGTATAGCGGATGCCCGTATCGATCACGGCCACGACGACCGACTTTGAACCGGTCGTGAGGTCCCAGGCACGCTCTGCATCGATATCGGCACCGGCGGTCCCGCCCTGCTGCCCGGTGTTCCTCAGTCCCCACAGCGTTCCATCCGTGAAGCGCAGGTCGTTGGGGGTCAGCTGCGCCGTAAGGACGTAGTCCGGCTCGACGTAGGCAAACTGTCCGGAATCGCGGAGAACCTGCATGCGGGCCTCCAGCATTTGCGCACGCGTCTCCGGCGTCACGATGGAGGCCAGACCGAAGGCGTCCTTGGGCTCATCCAGCACCAAGAGTCCGGGCACAAATGACAGGTCTTTACGGACCTCCAGACCGGCAGCAGAGGCCAGCGCCTTGGCGGCCGGCCTGGTGCTGAGAGCCTGGACGGCCGAAGCGGACGCATCCTGCAGCCTCACAATGATGCGCGTGGCATGTGCCTTGCGGCCGCCAATCTCGATGATGTTAGCCCCTTCCTGTGCCTGGAGGAGGCCACACAGAAGAAGACTGCCGGCGGCAAAGGCCCAAAGTCGCTTGCAAAGCATAATCAAATGGCGTCTGAAAAGATGAACCTCAGGGTTCGTAGGTCACGCGGTAATAGACCACCGGCTGGTCGGGATTCACTGGATCGCTGGCAACCAGCGGGGCGGAGTCGGTGGAAGTGTTGCTCACCGTGGTCACCAGCACCCAAGTTGTGGGATTGAGCGAGCTGGTCTTTTCCACGCGATAACTCGTCTGCGGGGCACCGGTCCAACTGATCTGGGTCGTGAGCGGCGGCACATTCACCACCGCAGTGGTGATCGGCACCCCACCGAACGGTTCCGGATCAAACGCATTCGCGATGCCGTCGCTGTCCGAATCAATGACAGTGCTGTTGAAGACGTTGCGGTTCACCCGCACCGTTCTTCCATCGGCCAGGGCCACATCGATGCCGCTGAACGGTCCGGCAAAATTCCGGACCCATTTCAGATGGCCGTTGAGGGCGCCATCCAGCTGTTCGACCGGGATGTTCGAATCCGCAAAGTAGATCGTGAAGTCGTCCGCGATCTGTATGAAGGAACTCATGTCCGCCGCAATCGGCGAGCTGAATTCAAGGAAGTCCACATACAGCGCTTTCCCGCCGTTGATGCCGGCAATGTTGATCAGGCCGTTGATGTCGGAAATCAGGCTCAGCCGGCCGATCGCGGCATTGTTGGCGAAGCCTTCTTTGGTCGCTCCGAGATCCGCCGCCGGCCAAAGAATGTCGGCGGAACCATCCGTAGTCACACTGGCCTCAAAGGTGGTTCCCAACATGGTGGCGGTCGTGGGTTTGCTGCCCAGGGTGAAGCCTTGGACGCTCGCGATGCGGTTCGGGGCCCCCGCACCGGCATCGAGGAACGAATTGGCAATCTGCAACTGGATGCTGCGACCGGCGGTCAGGGTTGCTCCCTGCATCTTCAGATCAGAGGCCGTCAGATAAAGGTCGCCAAACGCAGTGATCTTGCTTCCGGTGCCGTCGAGCTGCACCGAGGTGGCGACAATGTCAATCGGCCCGTTAAAGGTCTGGATTGTCCCTGCGTTGTAGAGGGTGGTCGCACCGATCGACATGGACAGCGACTCATTGGTGCCGGTGTTCACGAACGTATCATACGGCGCCCGGTCCCGGCCAAAATTGGCCACTCCCTGAACCGCGAGGATGCCGTTGTTGGTCAGCCGGCGCAGTTCCGGAGCCGAGGCCGCATTCCAGACCCCGCTGCCGATGTTGCCCACAAACAGTGTGCCATTGATTGTCAGGGAATCCGAATGAAGCTCGATCGTGCTGTCAATCAGCAGCTTGTCGGCAACCGTCGTGTTTGTCGCCACCGCCTTGAGTCCGCTCACCGACGTGACACCGTCATCGCTGCTGAGATCGGCGCTCACGAGCAGGACGTGATACATGGTCGTGAAGTTGGTGGTGACAACGTCCGTGTTGGTGGCTCCGGTGTTGGGATCCACGGTGTTGTTTGTCGTCAGCTGGTCGAACCCGTTCGTCCAGATTGCACTCCAGGCTTTGATGTCTCCGGAGGCGAAACGGATGATGGGCGCTCCTGCCAGGCCCTGGAGGATCAGATTGCCGTTGGTCGCTCCCAAATCGTAGAAGAGGTTGGGCACATCAACCACCAGGTTGGCGGAGCCGGTAAGGTTTTTGGTCTTGATGAAGGCCGCCCCGCCTGCACGTATCCGCGTGTTGTTCAGGTTCAGATTGTCGGCATTGATCTCCACCCGGCCGGCGTAATTCGTGAGGGCCACGTTGGCGCCATTCCCGGGAAGCTGAAGATTTGAGTTAACAAACGCCTCATAGGCAGAGAAAAACGGGGTTACCGTCGCATTGCTGAAGTTCATCCCGTTCGTGAACTGGGGCGACACGAACTGGGTAAATATGTTGCTCGAAATCAACGAATTTCCGGGGGCGCCACTCAAGCCGAAGCGCTCAATCCGGAAATTGGCCGGACGGAACGTGCCCAGCGTCAGCGAATTTGTGAGCAGGAAGAGATTGGTGTCGGCCGCAACCAGCAGATTCGTGGCGGAGGCGAGTCGGTCAGTGAGAAAAATGGATCTCGATACGCGCTGCCGGGTGATCACGTTTGTATCAAACCCGCTGAACTTCGTGATGAAGGTATGAAACGGGTTGCCCTGTTCGGAACTGCGCCCGAAACTGACATCCACCGACACATTGGTCCTCGTGTTGGCCACAAAGACCACCTCGATGATCTGGTTCGTAGGCCCCTTTGGATCCCCGAAGGAGTTTGTGTTCACGAACACCAGAGGAGCCGTCAGTGACATGCCGTCCGGAAACTGGCCAGGATCGACGATATAGTCCGGCGTGGTCACCTGGACGCCGTTCGGCGCGTACTTGAAAAACTGGGTCGGATCCAGCGTGACGATGTTCGTGCCCCAGCTGATGTCGGTGACTGACTGCATCGGGGTGAAGTTTGTCCGGGTTTGGCTTCCGCCGCTCGCGTTCAGCCCATCGGAGAGTGTCCCCATGTCCAGCTTGCTGTTGGCCAGGTCAACATTCTGGCCGTTCAGCCGGATCAGGCCTTCAAGTGAGCCCACCAAATTGCCGCGGTTGACCAGGTTGGTGGCGCTGAGGGAAAGGAACGGCTCCCCGTCAATGAGGGCTCCCTGCAGGTTGTTGATCACGCTGGCAAAGCCCCGCGTGCCGGTCGTGCCATCGGTGTGATCCAGACGAAACCCGCCCAATGAGAAATAATTACCGGCACCGTCCGAGAACCCAAATGCCCCCATTGTGCCCGTATTGGTGAAATACAGGGTGTTTTGGGTGTCATAGGGCCGGCTTAGCCCATTGAAATTCATCGTGCCGCGGTTCAGGAACACACGGGCGTCAACCTGTACCGGGTCGCTTATCGAATCATCGTTGACGTACAGGTCCGCCGTCCCCCCAAAACAGGCAAGCCCCGCCGCGAGCCAGCCGAATACTGCAAAAATGAGCCGTGTCTTCATGAAATTTTTGGGCGTGGCCAGGATTATCGACCGTTCAACACCATCTGCTCGAGCGCCTGGACCGAGAGACCGTCAGGGAACAGCACCGGCGGGTTCGTCGAGCCGTCAAACGATCCCCATGAGAATCCACCGGATGCATCCGATTCGCCAACCCCTTGTCCGCTGGGGGCGAAGTTGAGGAGATATCTCCCGGCGTTGCCAAAAACGTATTCCATCGGCAACTGTACTATCCCAGGACCATCCACTTCACCATTGCCGGCCGTGGTGTTCAGGGTGGATTCGTTGATCAAATTGCGGGTATACTCATTGAGCCCCGGGTTGGGCGGGCCAACCCCGAGATCCGCCGCCCGGAAGATCAGATCCGGTCTGGTGATGAGCCGGGACACTTGCTGGCCGCGCACGATGCCATTGGTCACATAGCGGTCGGTCCAGGTAACCTGGTAGGGCACCCGGGTGGTCGTCAGCAAGGAGTCGTAATCAACCCGCTTAAAGGTGATCTTGCCGATCCCTGGGCGAAGTGCCGTCACCACCCGGGGAGCCACATTGTTTGTAACTGTCGTGGTGCCGTTGGTAACCACCGTGATGGTCGTCACCGGCAGCCAGGGCGCCTCGCCGCTCCCACCTCCGCTGACCGCGCCGCCGCCACCCGCGCCGGCAATCACGTCGGCCGCCAGCGGTTCGACCGCATAATTTTTGCTCTCATACAGATGGCGCAATCCGCCCGCGTCATCACGGGTCAGGGCGTTGAAAAACACCCCTGCACCGAGGTTCGCACCGTTTCCGTTGATAAATCCGCCGGCAAAGCCCATATAACCAGCCAAAGTGGTAATCCCATCGGCTGAAGGGTCCACCGGCACTTGTACCGCCTCCCAGGCATTCGGGTTCGCATAGATCTGCGTGATGACATACGTGTACAGGTCTCCGTTGATGAAAGAACTCGGATTCCGGGTTATGGGATCCCAGTTGCGCTGAATCACCGAGTAGATTGATGAAGGCTCCGCGACCGGCACGTACCGGGAACGAATGGTCCACACATAGCGTTCCGGAGCCGTCAGCCCCAGTTGCAGGAGCAGTACCCCAGCCGTTGCAGTTTTAACATCCAGCAGGCCGGCCGCCTCGGAAGTCCGGTTGATGCGCAGGGTCTTCAGGGGAAATTCGCTCAGATCGGGCGTCATGGCGTCCGCCGCCGGCAAATCATTGAACACTTGGATGGCCGCCTCGACCGCTGCGACGCCGTTGGTGCCGAAGTACTTCAGGAACGTGGCATCATACCCGTAGGTCAGGATCGGTACCGTCTGGCGATACCCTTCATTGATGTTCATCACCCCGTTTTGAGCGCCATCACCCGGCAGATTGTAGCCGATTTCAAAGACTTGCCAGGTGGCATACGGCCCCACCAGGGAAAACGCCCCCACCCGGGCTGTGGAACACCAGAGCACCAAGGCAAGAAGTGAAGCGGAGAAAAAGCGTGACATAATCAGATTCAGGGAAGGCTGATGATGCGGAAAAATCCGCCGGACTGGCTAATCGGTAGAGTGACGGAACTGGTCGTTCCCAAAAGGGTCTGAGCCGCCGTGGAGGTTTCCCATGTCGACATGTTGTCGGAGTGCTGCACCTGGTAAGAGACTCCGCTCGCGGTCGGCCAGCTCAGCGTTACTGCGGAGAGTTTGCCGGATGCGTCCATCACTTTGGCCACGGAGCATTTGACCGCGACCGCACTGGCCGGGCGGGCAAATGTCCGGCTCACCAGATCGAAGCCGCTGGCCATCGACTTGAATGACGTCCAAGCGGCGAAAAAGCGAGAAGTCCCATCTGAAGCGACCGCCGGGTCCTTCTGCTGGCTGATCACCGTCTGGTTCAGCCCGAACTCATCGTCGGTGGGCTCACCGCTGAAGGAGAGGTAACGCCCGAAGACACCTTCACGATAGCCATCCTGGTTCAGACTGGTCCACACGGCCAAAATGACATCACCGGCGAGCGACAGCCTGGGCTCAATCTGGCTGTAAGGAAGATAGTAGTTCACGCGAACGGCAGGCTTGGCGGCCACAATGCCGTCGTCGAAGGCGTTGGCGTAGATGTCCCAGCTGTTCTGGGGCGCCGCCAGGTCGAATTCGGACCAGGCAGCAACGAAACCGCCCGTGGGCAGCCCGACCAAGGACGGGGACGAGCAGACATTCGTGCCGGTATTCAGGCGCATCTCGCCAGTCAGCGGGGATCCTGCCGCGCTGAAAGTCCGGGCGTACACGTCGACGGAGTTTTGAAAACGCTGGTTTTCCGAAACCCAGCCCACCACAAAACCACCGCTGGCCAAGGCCGCCAGCGTTGACGCCCGCTGATTGTAGGCGGTGGTAAGGTTCGCCTGAGTCTGCGTGCCGATCTTCTCACCGGTGCTGCTGAACCTTTGCAGCTGCACGCCGAAAAGGCTCCCGTCGCTGCCAAAGCTGGACCAGGCGATCACCACGCTGTTGTCTGACAGGCAGACGACTGCCGGGCTCGTGTTCTGCACCGAACCGGCCGGGGCGACTTCCACGTCCTCACCGTTGAACACCGGAGTCGAGCTGCTTCCTGACTTCAAGAAGCGGGCGAAAATCCCCTGTTTTCCCAAGGGTCCGCCGCGCCAGACGAACACGGCCCCACCATCTGCCAGCAGGCTGACCTTGGGCGCCTCATGGATTCCGTTGGTGTGGGAATTGATCCAGAAAGGCGGCAAGGCCCCCGTGAGATTGCGACCAATGCGGCGGGCACGGATCGCTGCCCCGTCCCCGTTGCCGGAAGCGTCCTGCCACACGATGTAGCCCCCCTCGCTGCTGATGGCGATGGCTGGTGCCGTCTGATCCGCTCCCAGACTCCCGATGATCGGCGATTCACCGCCCTCGGGCTGGAAACCGGAGGCCGCACCCAGGTGAAAAACCGGCAGCAGGAACAGGCTGCCAATGAGTCGGCAGCACGCCTTTTGCAGCTTCAGTATGTTCAAACTCCGAAATGGCATAACGGTTGTCTACCCACAGTTTTCACGACCCCATTCAACTGGCATACCTAGGCCTCGAAGCCCGCGAAATCCAATCGAATGTGGAACTTTCTCTATCGCCGGTTCCTTAAAACCGTCACTTATTTGGCACCTGCGCCCGGCATTGGAACCGAATTGGGATCGAACGGCAGGTTGTTGGGGTCATGCACGCGCCGGCCGGCGGGATCAATGATCGTCGGCGTCACGAAGATGACGAGGTTCTTCTTGTCCGTGAGCGAGCTTTCGCTGCGGAACAACCGGCCCAGAACCGGGATGTCACCCAGCACGGGCACCTTGTCCTTGTTCTTCTTCACGTTCTCAGAAATCAACCCGCCCAAAACAATGGTCTGCCCATCCCAGACGATGGCGCTGGTGACCACCTCACGAATCCGCAGATGCGGCAGCGGCAGGATCGATTGCAAGGCGGTCGCGGCTCCGACTCCGGACACGGACTGGGCCTGGGGCACGAATCCACCCGGATCATCGTAGCCGATAAATTCCGTAACCGTCGGGATGATCGTCATCTGGATGGAAAACTCATCGGACGACACGTAAGGGACCACATCCAGCGTGGGGCCGAACGGATAGGCCACGGTGGAGTAGTTGACCGCAACGGAAACACCACCACCGCCAGTGGTACCCAGCCCGGTGGCAGCACCACCGCTGCCCTGCTGGTTCTGATTCACCCCGGTAACGACCGTGCGCACATCGTTCACGGCCACATGCGCCTGACGGCCGCTCTCAGTGATCACTTTCGGCGCCGCGAGGAAGTCGACTCCGGTACGCTGGTCAAGAGCCTGGATCACGGCCCGGAATTGGGGGTCGGTCAGAATGCCGGAAATGGTCGCCACCGTGGGGATGGCGTTTTGGTTGCCATCCACGCCCCGGAGTCCGGTGGTCAGATTCTGGTCCGTGAGCACGCCGGACTGGGTGTCATACCGGGGGAATACGCCACCCGGATTCAGACCGTTGGCCGAGGCCGGATTCGCCGCGGTTGGCGCACCCGTATACTGGGGTGCGGTGCCGCCGGTGAGACCGACCCGGCCACCGCCGAGCAGGGTGTTGCCCAGCAGCCATTGGAAGCCAACGGCCTTGTTGTCCGTTTGGCTGATTTCCGTGAACTTCGCCTCAATCTCAACCTGCGGCGGCGGCACGTTCAGCGCCTGGATCGCCTTTTCAATGATGTCCAAGTCGGAGAGCGTGGCCCGAACGAACAGAACTCCGGCCCGTTCATTGAAGAAGAGCGCCTTGGTGTCCGCATTGGGGTTGTTCAGCTGGCCATTCAAACCAAGCTGCTGCTGCTGGGCAAAGCCAGCCTGACCAGGGATGATGGTCTGGGGGAAATTCACGCCGGCGGCGGAAAAGAACTGGCGGACCATCACCTGCACATTGGCCATCAGATTCGTACGGGTAACCGCAGTGATACCTGCACCCGCCTGGCCGCCGACACCGCCGCCACCGCCACCACCACCGCCCTGACCACCTACCGTCGTGGCCGAAATGGAGACACTGGGCACGGAGAACGTGTCCTGGCTGCCTTGGCCACCACCACCGCCGCCGCCGCCGCCGCCGCCGCCACCACTGTTCTGGCTCTGGAAATTGCTCAGCAGCGAGATGCCGACCACGCTTTCCAAGCCCTGCAGGAAGGTGTTGGGATCGACCCGGAACTGGCGGGTGAAGAGCAGCTCGGGTTCAGGCAGGCGCTGGGTGAAGACGACCGCGTAATCTTCAATGGAAACCTTGAGCGGCTTCTCCGAAACCTTCGTGATGGCGTCCAGCACGTCCGCCAGCCGCACGTTGTGCAGGCTCGGCGTGAGCCGGACGACGATGTTGTTGAGGTCCAAGGGCTCTGACCCTGCGGAAGCGACCGCCTGACCGGTGGCCGGGTCGATCGTGGTCGTGGCCTGCTGGGTCGGGACGTCAATCGTGGAGCTGATGATGAAGTTGACACCCCGCTTTTCCGGATCGCGCTTTTTCGTCTCCTCCTCGAGAAACTGCACGACGGCGCTGAGCGGCAGGGCCTCAAACTTCACGTCGTTGAGGATGATGCGGTCCAGCTTGCTGGCGATGGCCTGGCGGCCGCTGCTGGTGTGCACGAGATTGGTGCGCGCCCAGGGATTTGCCACCGGCAGGGTGTTGCGCGGCGTTTCCCACTCCTGCGCGACCTCGATCAGTTTGTCCTTGCTGGTGAGCGCCTTGGTTTTCTGCGCGCGCTGATACCGCTGCTCACGGATGAGATTCAGGTAGTAATAGGCGGCCTGATTTTCGGGATACGCCTTGAGCGCCTTCTGGAAAATTTCTTCGGCCTCGTCGAGCTTGCCCATCTGGTACAGCACCACGCCGTCCTGCACCGTGGTCGCGACCGCCACCCGGTTGGTCTGGTCCTCGGCGCCACGTGCTAGCACCTCCAGCGTCGGCATGCGACCTTTCATGTCTTCCAAGCGGTGGTCGTTGTCGGCCTTGAAGCTGCGGGCCTGCGCATTCGCAGGGTCCACCTTCAGGGCACGGGTGATCTGGACGTCCGCCTCGCGGACATCACCGTCACGCTGCGCGGCAATGGCCAGCTGGGTCCGCACGGCGGAAAGGCCGGTCACGACCTGCTTCCGTTCGGCATCGACCGAGTTGCCGAGGGTCTCGCTCAGGGCATAGGCGTCTTCGTACAGTTTGGCCGCCGATTTGAAATCCTTTTCGGTCTGGGCAGCCTGGGCAGCCCCCAAGGTCCGATGCAGGAGGATCGCCTTTTCCTGACGGCGAATGGCTTCTTCTTCGGCAACTTGGTTCGGTGCTTGTCCAAGCGCAGCCTGTGCACAGGCACACAAAAGGATCACGCGGAGGAGGTTGAACACTTTGGTCATGGGGTTCTTCTCGGTTGGAACTCGAAATCTAGGCGATGCGTAGGCGATTCAAGGCTGGCTGGTGAGCTTGATAACAGTGCGGACTTGGTTAGGTGCCGAGACTACTACTTCATCTTTTGCTATGGCAACAATCTTGTAGCTCACACCAGCCAAGGACAGGTTTTCATCCTGCCGTTTCCCTGAAAATGTCTTATTGTCAACCTCATAGCGAAGATCGGCAGCATATGCGAGGCCATCTTTGGAATAAGGCTTGTCCTTGACTAAGGTCACCCGTTCCGAGCCCTGCAGGAGCTCGATCACCACGTCGGTGGGATTGTCCTTCGGGCCGTGAACTTCACGCAGGGCGAAGAGGTCGCCTTTGCCACCCACATCCAGACTGACGGTCATCGGACGCCGCTTGGCGGCCTGCCGTTCGTAGTCACGCACGACGACAAACTGGTAGTGGAAAGGATCTTCCGTGCCGGAAACTGCGGTGAACGTGATCGTCAGGCTGAGGGGCTTGGTGGCGGCCAGAACCAGGCCACGCACACCCTTCTGACCGTTGTCGGCGACCGGAAAGATGGAACCGTTGGCCTTCCGCACCCAGGGAACCGGATTGAAGGTCTTATGGTCTCCGGCAAGCATGACGGTGACCGGTTTGGAAAGATGATCCAGTGCGGCGACACCGCCGGAAAGATCGACATCCTTCACCGTTTTTTTGCCGCCGCCGGCCACTTTGCGATCCAGTTTTTGCTGCAGCTCCTCCTTCTCCTTGCCGGCGAGCGTGGTCAGATAGAGTGAAACGCCGGCCACCACCAGCAGCACCACCCCGAGAATGATCTTCTCGTAATTTTTCTTTAGAAATTGCATGCGTCAGCGATTGGGGTTGGGTCGGGGCGCATTGCTGGCCGGAGCGGGGGCCGAGGGCATCAATTTCACCACTTCGAGGCCGAGCGTGATTTTCAGCGGCTTTTCATCCAGCACCGTCTCACCGACCCGGACGGTGGGTTGCGCGACGGGGACGGGCTGCTGGGCTGGCGCGCCATAACGCCCCCCTGACAGACCGTAACGGCGGGCCAGCGCGGGATCCATCCCGCCAAAACCTTGATTCACGGCCGCTGGCGCGGCCACTGGCGTGGGCGTTTCCAGCGCGGTTCCGCGTTCCACGTTGACCGTCTTGATGACGTAATTCTGGGGGGCGGCGATCAGGCCGGTCAACACCGCGCCGAGTTCGGAGCTGAAACACTGGAAGGAAACCTCGTAAGGGTAGATCACCACGCCCGCCACCGTGTTCGTGGTCACCTTTTTGGAGAGCAGGTCCGTACTGCCGGGGGCCTCGTTGCTGCCCACTCCGGGGCGTTTCAAGGACACCAGCGAGTGAATTTTCGCCTCGAACAGGATATGGCAGACATCCCCCAGGTCCCGCAGTTCCGTGACCAGGGGTGACAACGCGTTCTGGGCCAGCTGCAACTTTTTACGCTGTTCCGAAAACGTGAAGTCGTATTTGTCCGGGAGGCGCACGCCGGAACGTTCGGCCTCGTGCTCCAGAGAACCAATCGTCTGCTCCAGGACAGTCTTGAAGGAAGCGTTGTCCAGACTTTCAGGTTTGGTCTCCTCGCTGAACTTCACCTTGGCCTGCTGCTTGAAATCGGCCACCCGTTTCTGCTGGGCGCGGATTTTTTCGACGTTCTCGTTGCTGGGAAACGGGTCGTGATTGACCAGCTCGTCCAGCTTCTGATTCATCGTCTCCAGCTCGGTGCTCGCGGAGTCCGCCTGCGACATGCTTCCGAGCAGGTAGAACACCCCGACGCCCAGCAGCGCCACGGCAACCGCAAGCCCGACCACGAACAACAAATTGCGTTTGATCCAGGCCATATCAGAGTTTGATCGGGCGCTTCAACTTGAGATTGAGCGGAAAGGTGAACGTCGTGGCATTGGCATCGGCCCGGTCCATGTTGCCGGAAAGCGAGGTTTCGCGGGGATCAAACAGCGGGCTTTCCTTGACCTGGCGCTCCAGCTCATAGATCAGATCGTTGTTGGCGGTCTCATTCAGGTTGACCGCGCGGAAAGTCACTTTGACGACGGAAAGCTCGTTCGTTGAGTTGCCGCCCTTTGGCTTCGGACCGCCACCATCAGCACCCGGCTGCCCGCCAGGACCACCGCCATCGGGGGCGCCCCGGGGAACGAGGCCGTAGCGCTTGGCCAGAATCGGGTCCAACATGTACAAGCTGCGCGCCGTCGGGGCGGAAGATTCCTCCTCCGCCACATTGACCGTCGGTTCCGTGGAAAGGAGGGTGTCTATCCAGACCCCGACCGGCACGCTGTCCTTGGTATGCACGGAATCTTCCGTCTGTTTCAGGATACGCCGCAGTTCGACGAGGATATCGGCCCACTGGGTGCGCTGCTGCAGCCAGTCACTCATTTGCGTCGCCTCTTCGAGCTCACGCTTCAGGCGGGCCTCTTCCGCTTCCAGCTTGGTCTTGGCCTGGTCAAAGGGATCAACCTTCTGCTTGATCTGGCCCACCCCGTAGCTCCGGGCATCCGCCACCTTGGAGTAGTACCAACCGGTCGCGAAGACACCGGCGGTCAGCACAAAGGCGGCCGCCAGCAGATAGGGTTTTTTGGAGTTGAACTCCTGCCGGGACAGCGAGGCCTTGGGAATGAGGTTCAGCTCCACCGGGCACTGCACCACGTTGCGCAGGCCCAGCCCGACGACTTCACCGAAGCACTGCGCGTACTTTTCCAGCTCGGCCACGTCCACGGCCGGATCGATCTCGACATTGCGGAACGGGTTCAGGAAGTCCACCGGCAGGTTCAGCTTCTCCTGGAAGAACTGCGAGGCGTACGGCATGATCGAGCCGCCGCCGCACAGGAACACCCGGACCGGCGCCGAACCGCCCTGCTGGGTGCGATAAAACTGGATCGTCTGGTTGACCTGCAGGTGCAGGCGGGTGAGCACGTTCCGGGCAACCTTGGAAACGGCCGCCTGCTTCGGATCATCAGGCTCCTCGTAGGCGCCACCCAGGCTGACAAAGCCCTCGGCCAGCTTGAACTTCTCGGCGTCGTCGAAACGAAGCTTGGCCTCGGCGGCAAATTCCTGGGTGATGGCGTTGGCCCCCACGTTGACCGAGCGGGCGTAGTACTTGTTGGCCTCGAAGAGCAGCACGTTGCTGGTCTTCGCGCCGATGTCGATCAGCAGGCTGCAGCCCTCCTGATCGGCGTAATTGTAGCGGAACGAGTTGGCCAGCGCGCCGATCGAGGAATCCACGATCGACATCTTCAGCCCGGCAACCTCGCCGATGGAGAACAGCTTCTCCACCGTCTCCGACTTGATCGCGACGAGCAGCACTTCCAGCTCGCCGCCCGGGGCGGAACCGAGGATCTGGTAGTCCCACGCCGTCTCGGCCAGCGGGAAGGGCACGTTCTGCTGCGCCTCGTACTGGATGATCTGGGTGACCTTGGAGGTGTCAACCGGAGGTAGTTTGACGAACTTGGAGAAAACCTGGAAGCCGGGGGCCGTCAGGTTGCCTTCCTTCGCCAAGAACCCGCCTTCGGCGAGCAGCTCGGGCAGCGCCTTTTTCAGGGCGCCCTCGCGGGCGGCGTCCTGCGAACCGGCCAGGCCCAGCGGCTTCACGCCGAAGCGGAGCAGGCGCAGACCTTCCTGCGGGGTGACCGCAAACTCGGCGATTTTGAGGCTTCCCGCCCCAAAATCGATCCCAAGAAATGTCTTCGACTTCAGCATGGCAACACGCGTTTTTTACCGACTCGACCGAAAAAAAGTGCCCGCCACGGAGTGCCCGCAGGCAGGCGATCACGGCTAGGTCTCAGCGCTACGTAAAGAAGTGCGGAGGTTGGGTCAAACACAAAAACCCTTTCACGTGAAAAAAGTTCACAGTTGTTTACGATGATTGCCATGGCGGGAACTTTTACAAATGTCTTCGCCACCAGAAAACGCGTTCACGGCCAACGCGGCCCGGAAACGAGCGCGGGCACCAGTGTTCGCGCAGCTCAAAATGCGGCTCAAAACGCCGCCGCAGTTCCGCCACCGTCACCCCGAACGGCGGGCCCGATTCGTCGCGCGGCTGCAGATAGTTGACGGCGAGATAGTTCCCGCCGGGCTTCACCTGCCGCGCCGCGGCCGCCACGTAGCCGTCGCGCTGCTCCGGGGGGATCGCGCAGAAGAGCGTGTGCTCGAACAGCCAGTCCACCGGCGGCCCGGAGGCATCCGCCAAAAAGTCGGCGAGCCGGAAGGCCGCGTTCAATCCGGCCGGCGTGAGCGCCTGCGCCTCCTGCACCGCGCTGGGAGCCAGATCCACCCCCAGCACGTCGAAACCCGCCCGCGCCCATTCGCGGGCGTCGTGGCCGCGACCGCAGCCGGGCACCAGCACCCGGCCGCGTGGCAGGTCCGGATGTGCCCGGAGAAAATCGACGAGCGAAGGCGTGGGTTCCCCCTTGTCCCAGTGGGTGTCACGGGCCTGGTACAGCGCCTCCCAATCCGTCGGGCGCACCCAGTGGTCTCCGGCGGCCAGCAGCCGCTCCGGCGAGAGGTGATCCAGCGATTCCACGGCGAGCGCGGGTGAATGCTCCAGCAATTCGGGCAGGGAATTGCCGCCGGTGGCCACCGCCACGCAACGGGCCCCGATATGGTGGGCGCACTCGATATCCGCCGGCGTGTCGCCGACGACGAGGATCTCCTCCCCCGCCAGTCGCCGCCCGAGCAGCCGGCTGCCCCGGTCACGCGCGATCACGGCCAGCTGGTTGCGGCTCTCGTGATCGTCACCGAAGGCGCCGGTCACGAATTCCGCCGCCAACCCGTACGATTCCAGTTTCAGCGCGGCTCCGAGGCGCACATTGCCAGTGAGGAGCCCCAGCACCGGCGGCTCCGGCAGGGCCCGCAGGCCGGCCAGGAACTCCGTCACGCCGGGACAAAGTTCCCCCTTGTGCCGGTCCAGCTCCCACGCCAGCAGGAACACGTAGGCATCCAGAAAATGCCGCACATTCCAGGAGCGGTCCGGTATGTCGTTGATCCGCAGAAACTCCCGCACCAGCGAGGTGTCGGTGCGGCCATGGAAGCGGAGTTGTTCCGTGCCTCCGGGACGCTGGAACATCACCTCCGCCGCCCGCCCAAAAGCACGCACTCCGGCACCGCCCGTGCGTATGAGCGTCCCGTCAATGTCGAACAGCACCAGCCGCGTCATCTTCCGGCCAGTGTGAACGTTGGCAGGTTAGGAACCGAGTTTTTTTCGCGCGATTCCTAGTGGCAAAACCGCGGCGCTGGGTGTAGCTGTGGTCAGCCCGCGAAATGTAAGACATGCCGTCCTGTCGTCAGAGCCTGCCGCCGCAATCCGGCCGCGCCTTCACTCTCATTGAGGCGCTTGTGGTCATCGCGATCATCGCCATCCTGGCGGGGCTGCTCCTTCCCGCCCTGGGCCGGGCCAAGCAGCAGGCGAAAACGGCCAACTGCCTCAGCAATCTCAAGCAGCTGCAGCTCGCCTATTACCTCTATCTCGGCGACCACAATGACCTGCTGCCGCCCAATGATTCGGTGCTGTTCGTGGATGGCAACGGGGATCCCATCCAGAGCGTCACCACGGGTGTCTCCTGGTGCCCGGGCGATGTGCGCAAGGACCCGACCACGACCAACATCCAGAACGGGGTCCTGTTCGTTTACAACCGTTCGGTCGCCATCTATCGCTGCCCGGCGGATCCCGGTCGCGTGGCGCTGACGAATGGCACCACCGTCCCGCGCACCCGCAGTTACAACCTCAGCATCTGGCTCAACTGCCAGGTCTCCGACGGCAGCGGGGCCTACGTGAAATACACCGAGGTCAACGATCCCGGCGTCTCGAACTGCCAGACCTTCGTGGATGTCCACGAAGACGACATCGCCGACGCCACGTTTGGTCTCTACCCGGCGGATTACCCTTCCACGTACAGCGACCACTGGCTCGACATCCCCGCCGACCGCCATCTGCAGGGGGGCAATCTGGCGTTCCTCGATGGCCACGTGGAACGCTTCCGCTGGCGGGCCCCCAAAAAGGGACTGCTGATCGGTGATGTCGCCGCACCCCCACTGGATTACGCCGATTTGCAACGGATGCAGGCAACCATCCCCACGTGGCAAACGATCATGGCCCGGCAGGGTTTCTGAGGCAGGCAATTGTCCGGTCGGGAAAGAATTGATCCGCGCAAAAGCCACCGGTAGTGGGGGAAACAGCCTCCCATGCTCATGCTCCCTCCTCATTCCGTCTTTTCTGAAAGTCGGTCTGAGCAAGAGCAAGAGTAAGAGCATAAGCATGAGCATGATTGGGAAGAACGGTGGAATGACCTCCGCTTAAACCGCTGTCGTTTGGCCGTTGTTCCCCTGCCCGGTCCGCCGCTAAGCTCGCGGCATGTCCCGCCCGCCCCGTGCCACTTTCCGACTCCAGGAAGGCGGCCTCGTGCTTGTCATCCTCGTCTTGGGGGCGCTGCTGACCCTCTTTGGCGGCAGCGTGCGGCTGCCCCAGTTCGAAACCCTTCCCGATGGCACCCGGCAGCGTGTGTTCACGGTGGATGCCAATGGCGACAAAACTCCGGTGTTTGAGACGAAGAACAAGTTCCTGAACACCCAAAACCTCGCCCAGCTCGCCAAGGACACGAGCTTCGTGGCCATCATGGCGGTGGGCATGACCTTTGTGATCATCGCCGGCCAGATCGACCTCTCCGTCGGGGCCATTTACGCACTCGCCAGTGTGCTGGGAGCGCTTGTGCTCCAACTGTTTGGACCGGAAGGCTCCCATGCCACTTCCCCCGTCGTCGGCGCCTGGCTGGGGGCGCTGACCTGCCTCGGTGTCGGCCTGCTCTGCGGTGCCTGGAATGGAGGCATGGTGGTGGGGCTGCGGGTGCATCCGTTCATCATCACGCTCGGCACTATGGCCATCTTTCGCGGCATCGCCTTCGTCACAACCAAGGGCCAGAGCATCGGCGGCTTCCCGGCGTCTTTTCGCGACCTGATCGCCCAACCCACCCTGCCCGGCAGCGGCGGGCAGGTGCCGCTCTCCGTCGGCGGCCTTTCTCTGGTGCCGCTGTTCGTAACGCTGCTGGTGACGGTCGTCGGTGCGGTTTACCTGACCCGGCTGGCAGCCGGTCGCCGGGTCTATGCCGTGGGCGGCAACGAGCTCGCCAGCCGCTTCAGTGGCATCCGGGTGGGGCGGGTGAAGCTCGGAGTGTTCCTGTGCTCCGGATTGGCGGCCGGATTGGCGGCGCTGATCTCCCTGGGCTATTACGGCGCGGCCACCAGTGGCGATGGCCAGGGCTACGAACTGAGCGTCATCGCCGCCGCCGTCGTGGGCGGGGCCAGCCTCACCGGCGGACGCGGCTCCGCGCTGGGCGCGCTGCTCGGGGCGCTGGTGATCCAGATGATCAGCAGCGGCATCGTGATCGTGGGCATCGACCAGAGCTATTCGCAGATCATCATCGGTGCGGTCGTCATTCTGGCAGTGCTCCTCGACCAGCTGAACGCCTGGCTGATGAAGCGGCGGCTGAAGCAGTCCCGAGCCTGATTCATCGGTCACCGCCCGCTGATGACGGGCGGCAATGAGGCCAACTTACGGCACGAGCCAGAGGTTGGTTCTTACCCCCTCTGAAGTCAGGGCATCGCGCACGAAGTCCCGTAAACGTCCGCTGGTGACCTGCTGCACGCTGCCGTCTCCCAGCATGATATTGCCGGCCTGGTTGTGCATTTGGGCGGTGAAGCCGAGCGCGTATTTCCGGTCTGACGCGAACGGTGAGCCGGCCTCCGGCGTGACCACGAGCCGGCCCGGAGCGACCGGATTCGTACCGCAGCTCAGATTGCGGTCACCCATCCAGATGCTTTGGGGCTGTTCGTCCCTGGCTTCCGGGCCCAGGAAATAGCTCAGCTGGGAGTTGCTGGTAAGCTGGCTCCACGTCGGTGGCCGTGGATCACTCTTCCAGAAGCTTTTGACCGGAAGCCGCTCCTTGTCCTCAGGACACAGCAGTAGCTTCGGCGTTTCGACCCGGTTGGAAACCACCAGAAAATGGCGCCAGAGCCGGGTCTCATCGGCAAGCCACTCGCGGCTGCCGGAATTTGTGACCGACAAATCCGTCGGGTATTTGCCGCCGTGGTCGGTGGCAAAGGCCCGGAAGGCGAGCCCGATTTGCCTGAGATTGTTGACGCAGGCGATGCGCTCCGCCTTCGCCCTGGTCCCCGGATGGCGGTTGGGAAGCAGGCCGATCAGGATCACCACGAAGAAAACAACCACCAGCACCTCCACGAGCGTAAGGCCGCGTTGCATCGACGGTTGGGGCGATTTCATACCGCAGGTGTGATCGCCGCGAGGCCGGGGCAACTTGCGAAACGTGGCGTCATATCCGGAAGCATTCACATCGAAATCACGGCACGAGCCAGACGTTGGTGGCTCGCCCGGATTCGCCCAGGGAGATTTGCACCGAATCGCGCAGCCGCCCGCTCGTGACCTGCTGCACGCTGTCGTCACCCAGCAGGAGATTGCGTGCGCGGCGATGAACTTTGGCGGTGAAACCAAGTCCGACTTTGGCGTCTGAGTACGGAGCGACCGTCACGTTCGTCGTGATCAGCAGGCGGCCGGGAGGCACGGCCATGCCATCTGTGGTCAGATTGCGATCTCCGGCCAGAATGCTTTGCTGGTGGTCGCCCTGGCCATCCAGGTTCAGAAAATATCCCAGGTGGGAATTGTTCGTGAGCTGGCTCCAGGGCAGCGATGGCCGATCCGGACGAGGGCCGTCTTTCTGGAACACCAGGCGATCCTTGGCGGAAGGGCAAAGCAGCAAGGTCGCTGATCTGAGCTCATTCGAGAGGGCCAACCAGTGACGCCATACTTCCGAGCCGTCGGTCAGCCACTCACGCGTGCCCCCATTGGTGACGGACAAATCCATGGTATTTTTCCCGCCATGGTCTTTGGCGAAGATTTGGAGTCCGATACCGATGTTCTTGAGGTTATTGACGCAGCTGATCCGTTTGCCCATGTCCGAGCGGGGGAGAGCCGGAAAGAAGCAAATGGCCAGTACCACGACGGCCACGACCACGATCAGCACCTCCAACAACCTCAGTCCCCGCCGCATCGATGGTGGGGAGGATCTCATACCACGAGTTTAGCAGTCGCGATGCCACGGTGCCGAGCCGGAATCCGGCCGGTTTCGCGGCCGCCGACTTGCAGGCTTGTAACGCCCGCCGCACCGGTTTAGCTCTTGCGCATGACACGCCGCGACTTTCTCAAGCAGGGCTCCACTGCGCTTGCGCTCAGCGCCGCCGCCTCCTACGTCCCCACCACCTTCGCCGCCGAGCCGAAGCCCAAGCGCGTCGGCCTCATCGGCACCGGCTGGTACGGCAAGAGCGACCTCTACCGCCTCATGCAGGTCGCGCCGGTCGAGGTCGTGTCGCTCTGCGACGTGGACAAGCACCTGCTCAACGAGTGCGCCGACACCTGCGCGCAGAAGAACAAGTCCGGCAAGCGCCCACGCATTTACACCGACTACCGCCAGATGCTCGCCGAGAAGGATCTCGACATCGTGGAGGTCGCCACGCCCGACCACTGGCACGCCCTCGCCATGATCGAGGCCTGCAAGTCCGGTGCGGACATCTACTGCCAGAAGCCCATCGGCGTGGACGTCGTCGAGGGCCGCGCCATGGTGGCCGCCGCGCGCAAGTACAACCGCGTCGTGCAGATCGGCACGCAGCGCCGCAGCACGCCGCATTTGATCGAGGCCAAGGAGCGGTTCATTGATTCCGGCGCGCTCGGCAGGATCATCAGCGTGGACGTCTGCTGCTACTGGCACATGCGGAATGGCGACACCCTCGCCACCGCGCCGGACACCGCGCCGCCCGACTATCTGGATTACGAGCGCTGGGTCGGCCCCGCGCCGATGATGCCTTACAACAAGATCGTCCACCCGCGCGGCTGGCGGGCGTACATGGAATTCGGCAACGGCATCGTGGGCGACATGTGTGTCCACATGCTCGACATGATCCGGTGGCAGCTCGGCCTGGGTTGGCCGAAGTCCGTGACCTCGTGGGGCGGCATCCTGCATGACCGCAAGGCCCGGGCGGACATTAGCGACACGCAGACGGCTACCTTCGATTTCGACGGCTTCCAGATGACCTGGAACCATCGCACCTGGGGCGCAATGCCCGACCCCGACTATCCATGGGCCGCAATCATCCACGGCGAAAAGGGCACGCTGAAGCAGAGCGTCTTCCGCTACGACTTCATCCCGCGCGATGGCGGCCCCACCATCCACAAAGACCAGGTCATGGAGCTGGACAAGTATCCCGAGGACAAGGTCGAGAAGGACCTGGAAGTGCATGTCGCCCCCGCGATCCGCGGCCACATGAAGAACCTGCTCGCCAGCATCGAGACGCGCTCCAAGCCCGTCGCCGACGTCGAGCAGGGCCACATTTCCAGCGCCTCGTGCATCCTCGCCAACATGTCAATGAAGCTCGGCCGCACCCTCACTTGGGACTCCGTAAAACAGGAAGTCATCGGCGACGCCGAGGCCAACGCGATGCTCGCCCGGCCCTACCGCGCGCCGTACACGCATCCGACGCCGGAGAGCGTGTGAGCGCGGCACCATTCCATGGATGCTTGGATCTTCATTGAGACAACCCGTTACTCCGAGTTTTTCCGCCAGGTTCTGGGCGAATATTCAGAAGACGTCTCGATTGAGATCGACCGCAGGCAGTATGGCGCTGACGACATCCCTCGTTTGCTGAAAGAATGGTGTACCAATCGGAAAATTCGCGGGACGCGCGACTTCATGCTGCGGCGGGGGAACCGGATACTGTTCTGGTTCCACGATCATCCCCGGGAGCTGTATGCGGCCCTTTCGGAGCGCGAATTCGTTGAACGCCTAGAGAGGGAAAAGGTGCTGCGGCACCGCCTGATGCCTCTCAAGGAGAAGAAATCGACCGGTCGACGCCTGCTTGATTTCTGGCCGTTTACACCGTTTTGGACGGTTCTGATCGTTTTGGTTCCGGTCCTCTGTACCGGCTGCAACCGAGATCCCGACGCTGTCGCCGCGAAGGAGCGAATGGCCACAACGGCAAAGCTGCGCCGGCAACTAAGCGGAATCACCCTCCAGGACGGCATCTCGCAATCGGAAGCTGAAATCATCGCCAACTTCTACTTCGACCGGAATGTTGGCTGCGGCGCTTTCAACGGAATTCGAGACGGCGGCTCCTTTTGGATTGTTAACGCGCAATCTGGCCTTGCTGGTACACCGGTGAATGGCTTTCACATCGACAAGGTAACCGGCAAGATTTTGTCCCCATCGGCCCAAGCTACTCGAACCCATCGGAGTCGCTGCGATAGACGAATCGGGCACGCCTTGGTTTTTGCCCGCCTTTACGCTGTCCTCCGCGTGCTGTCGGGGTAAGCTGCGACCGACATGAGCACCCAAAGTCCCGACGCCACGATGGCGGTCTACCTGGATCTGGAAAACCTCGCCCTCGGCGCGCGCGACGCCCACTTCCCCCTGTTCAACATCCAGAAGGTGCTCGAACGCCTGCTCCTCAAGGGCCACATCGTGGTGAAAAAAGCCTACTGCGACTTCGACCGCTACAAGGACTTCAAGCGCGGCCTGCACGAGGCGGCCTTCGAGATGATCGAGATCCCGCACGTCCGCCAGTCCGGCAAGAACTCCGCCGACATCCGCATGGTCGTGGACGCGCTGGACCTCTGCTACACCAAGGGCCACGTGGACACCTTCGTCATCATCAGCGGTGACTCCGACTTTTCGCCGCTGGTGAGCAAGCTCCGCGAGAACGCCAAGACGGTGATCGGCGTGGGCGTCAAGAATTCCACCTCCGACCTGTTCCTGAACAACTGCGACGAGTTCCTCTACTATGACGATCTCGTGCGCCGGGAACCGTCGAAGATGCGCCCACGCAGCAGTGCCCCCAGCAGCCCCGCCCCGTCCGCCTCCTCCGCCCCGTCCACCCGCGCCGAGAAGCCGGACAAGGCCGACAAGGCCGACAAGTTGGAAAAAATCGAGAAGCCCGCCCCGGACGAACCCAAGGGGCCGCCGCTCATTGACGCGCTGGAAATCGTGATCGTGACGCTGGAGGCGCTCATGGAGGCCCGCGAGGGCAATGACCCGATCTGGGGCTCGATGATCAAGCAGGCCATCAAGCGCCGAAAACCCGGCTTCAACGAGCGCGCCTACGGCTTCCGCTCCTTCAACGACCTGCTGCTGGAGGCCCAGAAGCGCAACCTCATCAAGCTGGACGCCGACGAAAAATCCGGCGGCTACATGGTGCGATTGCTCGAATGAGGGAGCGAATAGGCAGGTAGGGCTGAAAGCCCGTCCAAGGAATGCCTGGGGTGGAGCGAACCATGCGAGCGTAGCCCCAGGTTGCTTGAAAACGGGAAGTCGAGCGCTATAAGCGCGTCCCAAAAAATCGGAATGCTTTGGAGCGGGCCTTCAGCCCTCAGGCCCATCGGTGAGACTTGCCCCCTGGGGCTGCGCTCACTGCGTTCACTCCACCCCAGGCATTCCTTGACCGCGCTTTCAGCGCTACGGCCCACGGTCAGGCGGACACGGAGCCCAAGTCCGTCCTCCGCTTCGCTTCAATCAGGATTCTGCTAGCCCCGGCAAGCGATCACTTCGCCCGTAGCTTCAGCCTGACTTCGCCGGCATTGAGTTCGAGCATGGTTGAGTTGGTGTCGAGCGCCAGCGTCGGGAAATTCGTCTGCCAGGCCAGATAGCCACCGTGCTGCACGGTCAGCTGCAGGTTCAGCGGAACCTCACCCCACGAGAACAGGAGGGCCACCTGTTTGCTCGGGAGCACGAACGCCCCGTCGGCCCCGGTCCGAACGTAATCCTGCCGCAGCACCATCTCCTCGCCGCCCTTCAGGAACTCGCCCGTACCCTTGCGCCAGGTCCAAAGGCGCCGTCCCACCTGGGCATAGGTAACCGGCTGTCCCGACGCGTCATCCACCACCTGGCCGGTCACCCGCGGGGCCGTGTAGTCGAGGCTGGGGCCGTTGAACGACTCGCAGCCGGCAAGCAGGCCGAGCGCCGCCACGCCGCCGATCATTTTCCACCTGAGCATATGCGCCAGCATAACCCGTCCGGCCCCGGACGTCACCCTGACAGACCGGTTTTCGGCCGTCAAAACCGGGGCGGAGGTTCGGAAGCCAATTGCGATTCAGGCACTTCCACCGGGTGCCCCTCGCCGGATTCGGAAAAACGATGAGCGGACTAACTTATGCAAGTCACGCATTACTTAAGCCACTTTGATCGGACCGGTTGCTTGACGCTCCTTCACACCCCATTAAGCTGCTATTTGAACGAACCGCCGCTTGACCCGGACTGGAGCTAATCCGGTCTGGCACGCGGCAACTTTACGCAGCAAAGACATTTTTACATGAGCGCAGCAGCAGAGGCACCGGCCCAGCCCGGTAGCCAATCCAGAGTCACCAAGATCAACGAGGCGATCATCCGCATCGCCGGAAACTCGCAGGACGGCATCCAGGCCATCGGCGGCTTTCTCGCCCGGCTGGCCGGCCGGAGCGAGCAGGAGGTCATGACCTTCATGACCATTCCGTCCACCATTTCCGGCGGCCCTTCCATCTTCCAGGTCCGCATCGGGTCGGGCGAGGTGCTCTCGGCCGGCGACGAGGCGGACATGCTGCTGTGCTTCTACCAGCACAGCTACGAGGACCACATCAAGTCGCTGAAGCTCGGCGGCATCGTCCTCTACGACGCGGACCACGTCACCCCCAAGCCCGAGTGGCAGGAAAACTACCGCCACGTGGGCGTGAACATTTCCAGCCTCACCGTCGAGGCCATCGGCGGCACCGGCCGCGACAAGGGCAAGAACATCTATTCCCTCGGTCTGCTCGCCAAGATTTACGACCTCGACGTGGCCAAGCTGAAGAAGCTGTTCACCGAGCGCTTCGGCGGCAAGGACGCCTCGGTGCTCAACAACGCCAACGCGTGCTTTGACGCCGGCTACAACCACAGCCTGGAAAACCTGCTCAAGAGCTACCAGTTCTACGCCGGTGCGGACAAGGGCGGCCACCAGGTCGTCATGAACGGCAACGAGGCCCTCGCCTACGGCCTGATCGCCGCCGGCATTCGCTTCGGAGCCGGTTACCCGATCACCCCGTGGTCCGACATCATGGAGCTGCTGCGCAAGGAGCTCCCCAAGTACGGCGGCAGCTTCATCCAGTGCGAGGACGAGATCGCCTCCGTGTCGATGGCCATCGGCGCCAGCTGGGGCGGCCGTGTGGCCGTCACAGGTTCCTCCGGCCCGGGTATCTCCCTCAAGTCCGAGGCGATCGGCTGGGCCTCCATGGCCGAAATGCCGCTCATCGTCGTGGACGTGCAGCGCGGCGGCCCCTCGACCGGCATGCCGACGAACGTCGAGCAGTCCGACCTGAACATCGCCACCTTCGGCGGCCACGGCGACAGCCCGCGCGTCGTGCTTGCCCCGAGCGGCGTCGAGGACTGCTTCTACACCGCCATCGAGGCGGTGAACATCGCCCGCAAATACAGCACGCCGGTGATCATCCTCACCGACCAGGGTATCGCCACCCGCATCGAGGCGTTCCCCGAGCCGAAGCTGGAACAGGTCTGCCAGGACATCTCGCCGGACCTCACCCCTGTGGCGGACCACAAGCCCTACGACCTGAACGCCCCGGACGGCGTGACCCGCCACCTCGCGCCCGGCACCCGGGTCGCCAGCGGCAAGTATCCCGTCGTCACCGGTCTCGAACACGACGAGATGGGCCACCCGACCGGTTCGCCGAAGGTTCACCTGTCCATGATCGCCAAGCGCCGCAACAAGCTGCGCAAGCTCGCGTGGGAACTGCCGACGCCCAAGACCTACGGACCTGACGAGGGGCACATCCTGCTCGTCGGCTGGGGCAGTACGGAAGGCCCGATGCGCGAAGCCGTGGACCGCGCCCGCGCGGTCGGGGACGCGTTCTCCTGCATCAACCTCAAGCACATCAATCCGTTGCCAAACGGCTTGGAAAAGATCTTCAAGGGCTTCCACCACGTCTTCGTGGTCGAGCTGAACGACGAGGGTCTTTACGGCTACGGCCAGCTCGCCTCCGTGCTGCGCGCCCGCTACACCGATCCCAAGATCCAGGGCATCAACAAGGTGGATGGCCTCACTTGGAAGGTGAAGGAGATCCTCGACCGCGCCCGGACGCTCGCCAGCACCAAGTAACCACCACTTTAACCACCAGTCCTCCCGACTTTTGCCTATGAGTTCGCTCGCCTTTCCTTTCGCCACCCTGCCCCGCACGGGCAACCTCAACCTCACGCCGGTCGTGCCGCTCCCCGACAGCGACCGCAAGCCGCTGACCAAGAAGGAAACCTCCGCCGACCACCCCACCTGGTGCCCCGGCTGCGGTGACTTCTCGGTCCTCGCGCTCTACTTCAAGCTGATCGAGCGCCGCAAGCTGTGGCACGAGAAGATCACCACCGTCGCCGGCATCGGCTGCTCCAGCCGCTTCCCCTACTTCGTGCAGGGCCACGGCGCCCACTTCATCCACGGCCGGGCGCTGCCCTACGCCAGCGGCGTGAGCATCTCGCGCCCTGACCTGCACGTCTTCGTGTTCGGCGGTGACGGCGATGCCTTCTCCATCGGCGGCAACCACTTCACCCACACCGCGCGGAAGAACGTCAAGCTGACCTACGTGGTCATGGACAACCAGGTGTACGGCCTGACCAAGAACCAGACCTCGCCGACGTCGCCCCTGGGCTACAAGTCGAAGACGGACGCCTGGGGTTCGACCGACCGGCCCATCAACCCCGTGAAGCAGGCCATCGCCGCCGGCGCGACCTTCGTGGCCCGCACTTCGGCCATGAGCCCCAACCACGTCCTCGCGATGATGGAAGCGGCCATGGATCACGACGGTTTCAGCTTCATCCAGTGCCTCAGCGAGTGCGTCGAGTTCTTCCCTGGCGCCTTTGACGGCGCGATCCCCCGCAAGGGCGGCGTGTTCAACGAGATCTCGAAGGGGCACGACGTCACCGACGAGTACGCCGCCTACAAGCTGGCCGACGTCGCGTGGCCGGGCCAGTTCGGCATCTTCTACAAGGCGAACCGGCCCACGAAGAACGCCAACGAGGCCAAGATCATCGCCGACCACCGCGCCAAGGTGCAGGGGATGGCCGACTGGCAGATACTCCAGAAGAACTTCGACCGGATGAAGTGATCCGGTTGTAGACGCAAAAAGCCCCGGCCAACGCCGGGGCTTTTTTGTTGGGCGGGCGCGGACCGGTCACCGGAAATTTTCAGCCTGAAGCGGCGCAAAATCAGGCCATGACCGCCTTGACTACTTCCTGCGTATCCAGCTCGAAGTGCCGCGCCGCCACCAGAGCATCAGGGATGACCCAATACGGCGAGTGACTGTCAAACGGCGCAGGGTATTGGAGAGGTTATAGAGTGTTTTGGCGCAGGATTCCTCGAACTGAAACTGCGCCTCTAGCTTCGCGTCACCTTGCCGATTCGCAGCCAGTTTTTTGAGCCGGATGCGTTGAAACAAATCGTGAGCATGGCGCCAGGTGCTGCGATCACCGGACATCCGATGCAACTCATCGAGGGTGCTTCGGTCGGCCGAGTGGGCCGCAAAGAGCTCAATGAGCCGCCGCATGGCGAGAGTCAGCCCGGCGCGTTCGGACAGCATACCTTCCTCCGGTCTTACTTCGGGGCCGGGCTGTACGCCTTCAGCGAAAACCCGCGCGGATCCCAGCCGCCGGCATAGACCATCGTCCCGAAATACTTCGCCACCTGCTCAAACGGCGGCAGGAGGGTCACGTCCACCCACTTCGCCATCTCCTTCGTGCTCTTGGCATCCCCTCCGGGCAGGGCCTTGTCCAGGCCGCCGCTCTGGCGCATTGCCTCCCAGACGGCCCGCATGGACTCCTTCATGTCCTCGTAACCCAGCAGGCCGGTACCCATGCCGCCCACCTTCGGCGCGGAATCGGTCAGCGAGGGCAGATCCTTCAGTGATTTGCCGCCACCGTCGGCGCTGCGGAGAAACTCCTCGAGCATCGCCGGATGGTCGCTCAGCACCACGAAACCGCCACTGGTCGCGATCTCCAGCAACCGGTTCGGGTCGGTGGGCGACGGATACTTCACGCCGAAGATCTTCTTGCCGTTGAACTCCCGCTCCTTGGGTTCCTCGCCACCGGTCGGCAGCAGGGCGGCGGCGGCGCGCAGGCCGGCGGCGAGCTGTTCCGGATTGCCCGAGCCCAGCAGCGTGATGCTGGGCGGGTTGGAAAGCTCGGCCAGCGTCTTGCCCTGCGGCGCGCGCTCGTAGCTGATGAAGTCGTCGCCCAGGTTGGCCACGAACGTCTTCTTGAAATCAAAGCCCGGGTCCTTGTCCTTGCCCAGCGACGCCAGGGTCATCTGGAGGAAGCCGCCCATCTGCGGCGAAATGCTCTGGAGGGTGCTCTCGAGCGTGTTCCAGACCTGCTGGCCGTTGAGCCGCCAGCGTTGGAACTTCGCGACGTCCGCCGGCACAAACGCGGGCGGAGCGGCATCCTTCGCATCGAAGGCCAGCAGCTTCAGCAGGCCGGCGCGCTTCGCCTCCGGCGCACTGATCGCCAGGCGTCCGGTATTGCCGTCGGACGACTGCTGCGCCGCAAACGCGACGCCCTTCAGCCCATCGAGGCCCAGTGCGGTCAGCGCCTTGCGCGGATCGAAGCCCAGGGCCGCCGCCTGCGGTTTGGCCTGATCGGCCGCCGATTCAATGGCCCCGTAAAGCAGCCCGAAGTTCACCCAACCAAAGGCGTACGCCTCGTTGAAGCTGGCCGCCGACTCGCTGGCCTGATAGTCCGCCGTCTCGCCAATCGACGGGACTGTGCCGCCGGTGAGCCGGGCGACGAATTTTTCCAGCGCCTTGGCCGAATCGCCCAGCAGCAGCACGGAATCCACCTGGCCGAAGGTGATTTCATCGGCCTTTTTGACCTTCGCCGCCTTGTCCCCCGCGGCGGTGTCCTTGTCATCGTCGTCATCGTCATCCGCATCCTTGTCGTCGGCCTGGCCCTTGGCCGCCTTCGCCTTCGCCTTTTGCTGCTTTCGGTCGATGACCACCGTGGCGAATTCCAGGTCGCGGATCTTCTCCATCTTTAGGGGTTTCTTGGCGTCCGTAAGCTTCTGGCGCACCTCGGCCAGACGGGTCTTCAGCTGGTCGGCCTTGTCCTTGGTGTCGAGCACCAGCACGAAAGCCGGCTCGGTCCCCTTCTCCTTCGGGTTCCAGCCATTCTGCACGATCCCAACCGACACCTGCCCCTGCAGCAGCGGCGCGTAGTCGGCCAGGTTGATGCCCAGTTCCTTCTCCAAGTTGCCGAGCACCTGCTCCTTGAAGGCGGTCTGGAGCTTGTCGAGGAACGGCCGCATCGCCGGATCGCTCATGAACTGGCCATAGCTGCCGGAATTGAAGGTGGACTTGGCCGCGTTCCAGTCCGGAACCGTGACCAGCACCAGCGTGTCCTGTGGGAACAGCTGCGCGGGCGGCGGCACGGCGGCCTGGAGGGTCAGCAGGCTCAGCAGCGTGACGAGGAGTAGGCGGAATTTCATGTGGAAAATGGACCAGCTTGGTTGCTGTGCGCTGAAGTTCGCCCCGGTCATGCCATTGGCAAGCCCGAACTCCGGTCACCGCAAAATGCTAAAACGAAAGCGCACCCGGATGGCTCTCGGGTTCGCTCACTGGGCCAGCGGGGCATCCTTCGGCAGCCCCTTCAACCGGCTGGGGGGCTCCAGATAGCGGAAGGGATTGCTCGGATTGTCGTTGTCGTAGGCAAAGGCGTCGCGATGACGGAGGAAATACTTCACCTGCTCGACGGGGATCGCAAAGCCCAGGCCCTCGCCGAAGGTGAGCTTCATGTTGGTGACGCCCACGACCTCGCCCCGTTGGTTGAAGAGCGGACCGCCAGAGTTGCCCGGATTGATCTGTGCCGTCGTCTGCAGATAGAGATCGCCCTGCATCTGGCGCGTGGTCGTGCTCAGGATGCCCTCCGTCACGGTGCGCTCCAGGCCAAGGGGGCTGCCGATGGCGAACACATGGTCGCCCTGGGACAGGACTTCCGAATCGCCCAGCAACACCCGGCGGAACTTCGGCGCGTCCTTGTCCTCGACCTTCAGCAGCGTCAGGTCGTTGAACTTGTTCATCGCGACAATACGCACATCCTTGTAGCTGCGACGGTCGAGCTGGCCGTCCTTCATATGGTACACCTCGACGGAGAGCTTGGTCTCGCCCTCGATGACGTGGAAATTGGTGATGAGATAACCGTCCTCGGTGATGAAGAAGCCGCTGCCCAGGCCGCTCGGCGTGCGTACCTGCACCACGCCCTCACCCAGCAGGGTGACCAGCTCACGGACGGACTTCTCCGGCAGCGTTCCGGCCGCCACGGAATAAAGCGCCCCGCTGCTCTCCTGCGGTGGTGGAATCACAATCGGCGTCGGCTTGACGGCGGGTGTCTTGATTGGGGGCGCGGTGTCCTCGTCCGTGGCGCGCGTGATCTTCACGATCTGGCTGCGGGGAACGGTCAGCACCGTGTAGCCCACATCCAGCACCAGCATGTCCTTCTTCTCGACCAGGATCTTACCGCTGACGGACGCCTTGTCCTTCAGCAGGACGACGTCGGTCGCCGCCACTGCGGGCAGGATGAGGGAGGCGGCCAGAATTCCGGAAAGCAGCGGCGCACGCATGGCCCTACGCTAGGGGGCCGTTTTCGTCCCCGCAAGCCCGGCAAATGCGGTGAGCCAGTGAGCCAGTGAGCCAGTAGGTCAGTGAGTCAGAAAGGACAACCGAGGTCTCCGTCTGACCCGCTGACCTACTGGCTCACTGGCTCACTCGCTTGCCGATGCCCCGCTTTCCCCCTCCTGTCTCCTGAATCCTGTCTCCTGTCTCCTGCCAGCGGGCCCCACTTCAGCCTTCCCACCGCCCGCGATGCTCTTAAGGTCGCCGCATGTACTCCACCGCTGAGCTTTTCGACCTGGCCCAGACCGAGCATGCCGCCCTCTTCGAGGGGACGCAGTATCCTTGGGAAATCCTCAAGAAGCTGGGTGACTACCTGCGCCTCAATGTCCGCCCGGTGCATTTGCACCGCGCGGTCGGCCATATCCATCTCGGCCCGCACGTCCAGATCGGCGAGGGCACCGTGATCGAGGAAGGCGCCATGATCCTCGGGCCCGCCATCATCGGACGGAACTGCCAGATCCGCCACGGCGCCTACATAAGGGAGAACGTCATTCTCGGCGACGGCTGCACGGTGGGGAACTCCTGCGAAGTGAAAAACTCGCTCCTTTTCAATGGCGCGCAGGTGCCGCACTTCAACTACGTCGGTGACTGCATCCTCGGCCACAAGGCCCACCTCGGAGCGGGCGCAGCGCTCTCGAACCTCAAGCTCGACAGCAGCAACGTGTGGGTGGACGGGGAGAACGGCGTGCCTATCGACACCGGCCTGCGCAAGTTCGGCGCGATCCTTGGTGACCACACCGACATCGGCTGCAACGCCGTGCTGAACCCCGGCTCCATCATCGGCCGCAACTCGGTGGTGTATCCCACGCTCTCCTGGCGCGGCTTCCTGCCCGCCAATATGATCGCCAAGCACAAACACAGGCCGGATGTGGTGATCCGCCGGCCGCGGTAGGCGCTTGCACAGGCGCCCTCGGAGCCGCCCCATTTAAGGCATGAAAACCTCCCCGCCCCTGACCCAACGGGCCTTGACGCGGCTGGAGGTGCTGCTGACGGTTTTCATCCTGCTCTGCCTGGCCGCATTGGTTCTGCCCTGGCTGGCCCGTCGCAAAGCGATGGAATTGCATGTTTCGTGCGTGAATAATCTCTCGATCGTTGGCCTCTCATTTCGTGTCTTCGAGGCGGACAATCAGGGCAAGTTTCCGATGGAAGTCTCGGTCACCAACGGAGGCAGCTTCGAATTGACCTTCCATTCCGCGGAGGCATGGCGTCAATTTCAGGTGCTTTCAAACGAGCTGTCCGTCGCTTCAATTTTGCACTGCCCCCAAGACGCGCAACGCCAGCCCGCCGAAGTGTTCGGATTCCGCCCCGATCGGACCAATGCCATCGTCTTCTCCGGAAACCAATACCTGAGCTACTTCCTCAGCCTGAATGCCACTGCCGGCCAACCGCAGTCCGTCCTCGCCGGGGATCGCAACCTGGCGACGAATGGGGTTGCGGTGAACCCGGGCAGGCTGGTGATCACCCCGAAACTCGCCCTGCGCCATACCACCGAGATCCACAATGGCATTGGCAACCTTCTCCTCGCCGACGGCAGCGTGCAAAAGAGTTCAAGCCATCCGCCGACCGAAAGCTGGCTGGCTGCACCGACCAACTCCGCCCTCACGACCAACGTCTGGCTCGTGCCCTGAGCCCAGGCGGCGGGGGGAGTCCGCGAGGTCAGGTCTCGCCTTCGGCGCTGGCGTCGCTCCGCTGGGATCCCGCTGGAGACGCATTCTCAGGTTCGGAGACGTGGCCTTTTCAGGAGGCGATCCATTCGACCTCGAACGGTGCGAAGGTGCAGTATGGGGTAAATGTTCAGAACGATCTGAACCCCCAGCAATATCGCGGCTTCGCGAGGCCGGCCACTCCAGCCCACCCAGGCGACATAAGGTGTGAACAGGACGGCCGCCCAAAAATGGGCCGCTTCGGCCGCCTCCACCTGCCGCGAGACTCCGATCAGGTCTGCGTGCCTCCGGCCGAGATAGACTGACAGGTTCAGGAATCGGAGGGGCGTTTCGCGAAGCAGTTTGCCGAAAGCAGGAACCAGGCAGTGGCGATAGGCCGTCCCGTCAATCTCCCAGGTGCGGACGGTTCGAAGGGTTGGCGGCATCCGGATCAGGAACAGCGGCTCCGCAACCTTCGTCAGGCCGAGGAAATAGAAGACGCCCATCAACCCGAGCCACGGCGAAGCGCCTCCTATGGCGCGCTCCAGCAGGACGAAACTCACGGCAAATCCGGCGGCGGTCACGGCCAAGACGAGGACGCTGCGGACCGGGTGCGAAAGGGTTCTCATTTCACTTGAGCTCAAATGTGAAACAGTTGGATACGGGAGCAAAGCCGGAAGGTTGGGATCGGCCCCGGCATCGTATTGCAGTATGCCCAACGGAAACCAGAGGACGACCGCCGAAATCAAAAGGTAGGCCGACTGGAAAACGGTGGCGTTGAACGGCGTCGGCGCGATGAGTTGCCTGGCCCGTTTTTGGGTCGGCCCAAGGGTTTCGTCGACTACGCGTTCAACCACGTGCTTTGCTGCGCGCAGGAATGAGTTGGAACAACCAAGGAACGAAGTAACCAAGGCTGCCCAGCAGGCATTTTGAGTTCTTAGTTCCTTAGTTCCTTGGTTGTTCCACCTCCCCTCTGACCTTCACGACGAAAAGGTGCGCCCCGAATGAAGTCGCTCCGCACCTCCCTATCGCTCTGACTGACTGAACACTGACCTACTGGTTCACTTGCCCACGACGACACCGCCTTTCCCCGTTTCCACCCTTTGCGCCTTTCGCGTCTTCGCTGTTCACTCCCGCCGTGATTTCGCTCGCCGAAGATGCCGCCGCCCCGCCGACCGACCTGGTCGCGCAGGTCGAGACGATGTTTTCGGCCACGGGCGTCTTCTCGGCGGCGAAGAATTTCGAGTATCGCCCGCAACAGCAGGCGATGGCCGTTGCCGTGGCGAAGGCGCTCACCAGCGGAGGGCATCTGCTCGTGGAGGCCGGCACGGGCGTGGGCAAGAGCTTCGCGTACCTCGTGCCCGCGATCCTCTTCGCGGTGGCGCAGAAGAAGAAGGCCGTCATCTGCACCCACACGATCAACCTGCAGGAGCAGCTCGTGGAGAAGGATCTGCCCCTGCTCAAGCAGGTGCTCGGCGCGGACTTCAGCTACGCGATGCTCAAGGGCCGCTCGAACTATCTCTGCACCCGCCGGCTCCAGAAAGCCATGTCGCAGGCGGACTCGCTCTTCACCTCGCCCGAGGTCGCCGAGCTGCACCGCATCTACGAGTGGAGCAAGGAGACGCGCGACGGCTCGCTGAGCGACTTCACGGACGAACCGGACCCAAAGGTGTGGGAACACGTCTGCTCGGAGCGCGGCCTCTGCACGCCGAAGAAGTGCGGTCACACCAGCGACTTCGCGAAAACGGGCAACACCTGTTTCTTCCAGCGCGCCCGCCAGCGCATTCTGGGGGCTGATGTATTGGTGCTGAACCATACGCTGTTCTTCACGCTGCTCAACGGCGTGGACGAGGAGCAGGAGGGCGGCGTGCTCTTCAAGAATGACTTCGTCATCTTCGATGAGGCCCACACGGTTGAGCAGGTTGCGGCGCGCCACATCGGCGTGAGCGTGAGCAGCGGCCAGATGCGCTACTCGCTGCAGAAGCTGTGGAACCCGCGCACCGAGAAGGGCCTGCTCGCGACCCTGCGCCAGGGTACCTCGGTCAAGGCCGTCGCCGAGGTGCTGAAGCAGGGCGACGACTTCTTCGCCAAGATCGAGGACGCCTGCGAAAACATTGTGCAAAACGCCGGCAAGTCCGCCGAGGGCGAACCCGACGCCGAGGCGGCCCGCAACGCGAGCTTTGCCCCGCGCGTCTGGAAGGAGCTGCGCATCCGCCGGCCCGATCTCGTGGAAGACAACCTCACGCTCGCCCTGCAGCGGCTGCGCGAGCAGGTCCACGAGCTGATCCAGTCCACCGAGGACAAGGAAACCGGCGAGGAGCTGATGGAGTGCAACCGCCGCATCGCCGACCTGCGCCACGCGGTGCAGACCTTCCTCAAACAGGATGCCGAGGAGCACGTCTATTGGGTCGAGCGCTCAGGCCGCACCCAGCGCAATCTCACGCTCAACGCCGCGCCGGTGGATGTCGCCGACTTCCTCCGCGCCCGGCTCTTCGGCTCGGCCACGAGCATCATCATGACCAGCGCGACGATGGCCATATCGAGCGCGGAGCGCGGAACGGGGAGCGCGGAATCGGCAGGCAAACCGGCGGCGCGGCCCCCGTCGGCGCGGAGCAATCTCAAGAACCCGCTCGATTATATCGCGAAGCGGGTCGGCGGCGAATCCGCCACGAAGCTCCAGGTCGGATCGCCCTTCGATTACGAGTCGCAGATGCGCCTGTTCGTCGCCGGCAAGATGCCCGACCCGCGCGACGCGGGTTATGAGGAGGCGCTGGTGACGCAGATCGAGCGGTTCGTGAAGGCCACCCACGGCAAGGCCTTCGTGCTCTTCACCAACACCCGGCTCATGCAATCGGTCGCGGGGCGCATGGAGCGCTTTTTCGCGCGCCTCGGAGTGGAGTGCTACGTGCAGGGCACCGGCACCCCACGCTCGACAATGCTGGAGAAGTTCAAGGAGAACGTGGACAGCGTGCTCTTCGGCACGGACAGCTTCTGGCAGGGCGTGGATGTGCCGGGCGAAGCCCTGAGCAACGTCATCATCACGCGGCTGCCCTTCGCCGTGCCCGATCATCCGCTCACCGAGGCGCGGCTGGAGCGGATCGAGGCGGCGGGCGGGAACGCCTTCTTCGACTTCAGCCTCCCCGAGGCGGTGCTGAAGTTCCGCCAGGGCGTAGGCCGGCTCATCCGCACGCAGACGGACAAGGGCATCGTGGTGGTGCTCGACAACCGGGTGCTCACCAAGCGCTACGGCCAGCAGTTCCTCGACGCGATCCCGAAGTGCCCGATGGAGGTGGTGTGAGGCGGACCGCCACCGCCCTCAGCGCGCTTCGGTGGAACAGGTCACGGCATAGCCGCGGTGGTTCAGCAGAGAAAGGTGGAGATCGGGGTATTTGTCGTTGAGTTGCTCGATGATCTCGTTGATCCGGCTCTTCAAGGGTGACCACGGTTCCATGCACCCAAATTGCAGAATATAACTCGAGTTAGTATCGGGCACCTGAAAACTCCAGATCTGTCCGGAATGGAGTTCCACCGTTCGGGAGGTCCGAAAATCTTGGGGATCCACCAGCCAATTTCCGGATGGCCCCCTAAGACTGGGATGACAGTACACCCTGCTCCAAGTGCTGTTGGACAGACAAAAGTCAGCGGTCCATCCCAGATCGGGCGACCGCTTGAAACCGAGGAAGCTGACCCTGATGTTCCGCGAGGGTGCGACATGCCAGTACCAGCCTACAGCCAGCATCAGCACCAGCAGGATGAGGCCCACCACCATCAAGCTCCACTTCTTCACCGGGTTCTCGAACACCAGCGGTTGCCCACGGTTGCGCTCAAGGTGCCTCGGACGCACAGGTCATGCCGAATCTACGCCCCGGAATCATCAGCCAGTGCGATTTCGCAGTCGATGGAAAGGTCTCTGCGACCAAGTGGTTCCAACGATCGACCAGCGGCGGCGGCATTTCGTAGTATTTGACCCGCAATCGGCAGGCCAGGTTGGTGTCAGTCACGGGATAAATCCAGTTTGCCCCACTGCGGGGCTTCAGAAATTCGGGGCCGCTCCGCATCTGCGGCGGAGAGTTGGATCCGTATTGGAACCATGGTTCGCATGTGACCTCACTCGGGGCGCTGTTGGTGGCGCGGAAAACGGCCAGCCAGCCGTGATGGCCGTCGTCCACGTAGCCAACGAAGCGGACCGTGGTGCCCGGTGAACGCGGGGCCAATCGGTAGGCGCCGACCGCCAGGCAGAACAGCAGCAGAGCACCGCCCGCAACTATCAAAATCCTCTTTTTCATGGCCGCTTCAATTTCCGCCCCCCACCTGAGACCGGAGCCCGCACATCCGCCGGAACGAGCGCCCCTTCATTTCCCCTTCTTCTTGGTCCGGGCCGGTTTCTTGATCGTCTGAGGCAATGCACGGACAATGCGTTCAATGTGCCTCCGTCGTGCAGGTCACGACGTAGTCGCGACCCTGCAACAGCGGCCACCGATGGTCTGGAAACATCTTACCAAACCAGCCGATAACGTCGTTCGCCCGGGAAAACAAAACCGGAGTACTCTTCCAACAGTTGATCTCGATACGGCGGACTGAATTGGTGTCTGTTACCGGGTAACCCCAGGTGACTTCAGTGTGAGGGGCCAGAACCTTGCTGGCATGCAGCGCCTGATCCGCGCGTACAAATTGTCCGAAGCCGGATTCATAGCCTGGACGGCAGGAGACCGTCTCGTATGTCCCATTGGCAGCCCGGAAAACTGCCAGCCACCGCTGATCACCGGCGGCTTCTTAGCCCACGAAGCGGAGAGTGATATCCTGCGACCCTCCGCCAAGTCGGTACCAGCCGGCGACCAGGCAAACCACCACCAGGCTGCCGCCAAACACGATCAACGTCTTCCGTTTCATTACGGTTCAAGCTTCCAGGCTTCGCTCGGGGCCGTCGTGGGTCTCCCCGAAACAGGCGCCCCATCACTTGACCTTTTTCTTGGGCGAAGCTGGTTTCTTGGTCGGTGTTGCGACCGGCTTGGGCGCGGCCTGCACGGTAAAGGCCACCTCGGTGGACCACTGGCTCCGCGCGCCCACGATGGCGACGGCGCGGAGGGTGTGCTGGCCCGCCGGGAAACTGGAAATCTGGAAGCGGTACGTCCCGTTCGTGGCAACCAGCGTCTGCCCGATCGCGTTGGTGCCGTAGTAGAGCCGCACGAGGCTGCCCGGCTCGGCAGTACCCGCCAGATCCCCGACCTGCCCGACGCGGAACAAGGAACCCGGCAGCGGCGTGAGAATCGTCGTCGCCGCCAGCGGACGCAGCGGAACGCTCCGGTAAACCGGCGCGGGCGCGGGCGTCTTGGGCAGCACGAGCACCAGCGCAAAGAGCAGCACGCACAGCCCCGGCGCGATCAGCGACCACCGGTCATAGCCGGCGATCCAGTAGCGCGGCCGCCACGGGCGCGGCGCCTTAGGTTCGGTAGGATCGAATGGGGAATCGCTCATGCCAGTCCTCTCTTTCTGCGCCAGCGTTTGCAGCAGGCCGTAAGCAGACACCACCAGGCTAACGATGCCAGGGCCATGGGCAGGACGCCTTCCAGAAACACTGCCCTGCCCGGTCGCAAGATCATCGCTGGCAGCAAAACCGCAGCAGGAATCCAGCCCGACGTGTGGTCATGGTAGAGATAGGGCGTAGTTCCAATTCCCAGAAAGAGGGCAGGAACCAAACTCACTTTCATGGGAGGTTGGTCAATTTTCTGGGGCCGCCAAGTCAGCAGCGCGCCCAGGGCACCAAGGCAGAACACCACAATGATCGGCTCCCAAAATATGGCCGATATCATGGCTCAGCCCTCCGCCTCCGTGCGCGCCTTGGCCTGGGCGATCCAGCCGGCGTGATCCGGCGGGCGCTGGGAATTGCCGGGGCAAAGCTCGGCCAACGTCTCCGCGGACGCGCCCGCCAGGGCGGCGAAGGTACACAGGCCGGCATCGTAAAGCCGCCGCTGAAAACCCGGGGTGATACCCTCGATGGCTTTGAAGTCATCCGGCTCCGCCCCGCTCCACTTGCGTCCCACTGACTTGGTCTCGCGGGCCAGCCGGGCCGCATCGTGGCGGATGCCATCGAAGTCCACGACCGACCGTTCCAGCTCGTTCAGTTCCAGCACATCGGCGAGCGTGCTGTCATTGAGCTGCGACAGCTCCCAATAGCTGCCCACACCGGCGGCAAACAGCTTTGGCTCGTAGTCCGGCCCGATGCCGGTGACCTCGGCCAGATGCTGCGGGCACGCGGCGCTGTATTCCTCCGGATCGGCGGGAGTTTCCGGTTCGACTGGTGCCGGCGCAGGTGCTGATTTCCGGGTGCGCTTGGCCGGAGTTGGAGCCGGCATGGCCGCCCGCAGTGTGGCCAGCTCGGCGGCAAATTCGTTGCGCTCACGGGTCATCGCCTCCAGTTCGGCAAGTAGCCCGGCATCGCTGGCGGGAGCCGGAGCTATGACCGGCGCGACGGCGGAGGTGGCCGGACGGTTGGCAAGCTCCTCTTGCAGGGCCGCGTGGGCTTCGGAAACGGCCTTCAGCTCGGCCTCCAGTTCCGCCACCCGCTCCTGTTGGGCGGCGAGCTGTGCGCGCTCGGCGGCCACCTGGCCATCCTGCGCCCAGGCTTCCGCCTCGAGCGCGGCACGGGTTTCGGAGGCGGCGAGCAGATTGGCCTCGGTTTGGGCGTACTTGGCCTTGAGTGCTGCCAGCTCCTCGGTGGCCTCGCCCAACTGCGTGGTAAGCTGCTTCACGTCGTCCTGCCGGGCGCGAAGCTTCTGTCCCAGCGGCTCGGTGTCCGATTTCGCATCCGTGAGGGCGAGCTCCAGCTTTTCAATCCGGGCGCGCAGCGCGGCGGCCTCCTGCTGGGATTTGGCCAGGGCTGCCGCTGTCTCCTCTGCCAGTTGGGTGGCAGCGGCGGCGGCGGCCTCGCGCTGGGAAAGCGCGGCTTCAAATTCGGTCTTCGCTTTGCGGGCCGCCGTGAGTGCGGACTGCGTGGAAGCCAGCGCCGACTGGGCCTCGCCCGCCGAAGACTGGGCGTCGGCCTGGCCGCGCAAAGCGACCTGCAGGTCGGCCCCGAGCGCGTTGGCCTTGGCCAGCTGCTGATCGAGATCGTGCTCCAGCAGCGGGATGCGCTGGCCGGCGGCCTCGTTCTCGGCGGTCACGCGTGTCAGATTTGCGCGCAGTTCGCCCAGCGCAGAATGGGCGGTGGCCAGCTCGGCATCCTGGGTGGCCAGACGTAGCGCCAGATCCTCGGCCAACGCCGCATGCTGACGGGCTTCGCCTTCGGCCCCGTGGAGTTTTGCGTGCGTGGCGGTCAGCTCGGAGGACAAGGCTCCGGCTTTTTCGTGGGCGGCGGCCAAGGCGGCTTCACTGATGGCCAGCCGGCCCGAGACCTCGGCCACCGCCTCCATCTGCCGGCGAACTTCGCCTTGGGCGGCTTCAAGGCTGGCGCAGGTGGCCGCCAGCTCCTGGGTCAACCCACTGGCCTGCTCGCCCGCCGCCGCGAGCGCCGCTTCGGCATCCGCGTGCTTGGCCTTCAGGACGGCCAGCAGCGATTCCGTGAGGGAGCGCGCCTTCTGGGCAATGTCGAGTTCGGCGAGCTTGCCCTTCAGTTCCGCCTGGGTGCGGCCATGGGCGTAACGCTCGGAATCCAGGTCCTTGCCCCGGCGCTCCACGGCGGCCTCGGCATCGAAAAGGCGCTGGCGGAGGAAAAAGACGTCGAGGAGGTATTTGACCGTGTAGCCAAGCAGGAAAACGGCGGAAAGGGTCAGCCAAGGATGCTGGGCAACGAGCGTGCTCATGGAAGGAATCGGGGCTACTGCGCCAACACGCTGAAGATACACACGGAAACCGGCGGGTGCGAAGTGAGAAGTGCGCAGGCGCGCACAAAACTCCGCCGTTGCCGACACCACCACCGGCACCACAACCTCCGCCCGCAACGCCATGACCTTCCTGCCCATCGCCCGGCGTGAACTGCTGGTCGCTTCCCGCCGGAGAACGACCTTCCTCGTGCGACTGACCACCGCCATCGGGGCGGCGTTGCTGGGGTTTGCCCTGCTGGCCTTTGGCGGCAATGCACGCACGTCGGGCGACCTGATGTTCACCTACCTGGTCCAGGGCGGCTTTCTCTACGCGCTCTTCGCCGGCGTGCTGCTGGCCGCCGACAGCATCAGCGAGGAGAAGCGCAACGGCACGCTGGGCCTGCTGTTCCTCACCGATCTGGGCGGCTTTGACATCATCACGGGCAAACTCACCATCGTCGGTCTCAACGCCCTGATGGCCCTGCTCGCCGGCCTGCCGGTCGCGGCCCTGGCTTGGATTCTCGGCGGGGTGACCGGCGGCGAATTCTGGCGCTGCGTGCTGGTGCTGTTGAACACCCTCTTCCTGTCGCTCGCCGTCGGCCTGGCGGTCTCCGCCCGCCGGCGCGTGCAAATCGAAACCCTCATCCGCACGCTGATCTGGCTTGTCGTGATCACGTTTGGCCTCGGGCTGCTGCACCGGCTGCTCCTGACCCGTCCCTCGACCGAAGTACTTCGCTGGTGGCTGGGCATGAGCCCGTGGGTTTCCTTCAGCGGAGCGAAGGACCTGCCTTATCGGGCCGATCCGGGCCGGTATTGGTCCGCCTTCTGGCTGGCGCACCTGTTGGCCTGGCTGTTCCTGATTGCCGCCAGCTGGACCGTGCGGCGTCGCTGGCAGGATGCCGCCGTCACCCAGCCGACGAAGGCGGCGGTGCAGGTCCGCATCGGGGCCGACGGAAAATCCGTCAGCATCCTTCGCCGGGTCATTTCCCTGCGAACGGAGCTCCTCGACGACCTGCCCATCGCGGCCCTGCTCTCGTCGGACACCCAGGTCCGCCTCTGGGTTTGGATCGTGGTGGGACTGGCCGGCCTGCTGGTGGGCATCAACATGCTGACCGGCAATGACCCGCTGCTGCCGATTTCCTTCCTCACCAAACCCAAGCTGATGCCGGCGGCACTGACCGGGTTGCTCCTGCTTGTGAAGACGCTTTTCGCTTGGCAGGCCTGCGAATTCTTCGCCACCTGCCGGCGCAACGGCGCACTGGACTCCCTGCTCACCACGCCGCTCACGGATGCGGAGCTCTACCGTGGTCAGTGGATCGCCCTGCGGCAGAATTTCCTGCCGCCGCTGGTCACGCTCGCGCTCGTTCTGGCACTGGGACCGTTCATCCAGCTCCTGGTGGGGGCGAAAGCCGCTGCTCTCGGCCCCGGCTGGGAGCCGCTGTTTCAGGCTTGGATCAGCTGGCTTTTCTGGCTAGTGTCGCTGCCGCTTGAGCTGACGGCGATCTGGTGGTTCGGGATGTGGCTCTCGCTCACGCAAGCACGGCCGGGCTGGGCGTTCGCCAAGACGGTGGCTTTCACCGTCCTGCTGCCGCAGGTGTTTTTCTGCGTACCCTCCCTGCTCATCGCGGGCGCGGTTTTCAGCTATGCCCGCGGCAAGCTCCGGCTTCCCATCCGTCACGTGATCAACGGCGCCCGCGACCCGCTCGCCTATCGGGCCATGACGCCCCGGCGTTTCCGATAATGACTGAGTTTCGAATTACGAGTTTCAAATGTCGAATTCTGAGTCACCGGTTATTGATCACTGATTACTGATTACTCGTCCCTGGTCACTCGCTACGCTCGCGCCATGCTTCGCCGCCACGTCGCCCTCGCCTTCGCCGCGTTTCTCTTCGTGGTCGGCTTCGCCAGGGCGGATTCGCTGCGCGTGGCCACCTTCGACGTCGATGTCACACCGCCCGTCGGCAGCCGCATGGCGTACGACACGGTCACCAACACGTGGGACCTCGGCCTGCGCGCCCGGGGCATCGTGCTGCTCGGCGCCGGCCAGCCCATTGTGCTGTGCGCGGTGGACTGGATCGGCATTGCCAACGAGAGCCACGATCTATTTCGGGCCGCGCTGGCCACCGCGGCCGACACCGTGCCCGCCCGCGTCACCGTCCACACGCTGCATCAGCACGACGCCCCGGACTGCGATTTCGGCGCGGAGAAAATCCTGAAGGACGCCGGCATCGATCCGCTGAATTTCGAGGGCACCTTCCAGCGTGAAGCCCTGCGTCGCCTCGCGGCCGCAGTGCACGAATCGCTGGCGCACGCGGAACCGGTGACGCACCTCGGACTCGGGGCCGCGCCGGTGTATCAGGTCGCGTCGAACCGCCGCATCTTCGGCCCCGACGGCAAGGTGCGCGCCGTCCGCTACACCGCGACGCCGGATGCGGCGCTGCGGGCGGAACCGGAGGGCACGATCGATCCCGAGGTTTCCCTCGTGAGCTTTTGGAACACGAACCATCCCGTCGCCGTGCTCAGCTACTACGCCACGCATCCGCAGAGCTACTACCGCACCGGCATCCCGAATCCCGACTTCCCCGGCCTCGCGCGCTTCCTGCGCCAGCTCGCGGTGCCGGAGGCGCTGCACGTCCACTTCAACGGTGCGGGCGGCAATATCGGCGCGGGCAAGTACAACGACGGCTCGCCCACCAACCGCCTCGTGCTCGCCCAGCGCCTCGCCGACGGCATGAAGCGCGCCTGGGACAACACCAAACGCGAACCGATCACCGCCGCCGACGTGGCCTGGCGCATCGAATCCGTCACGCTCACGCCGTCGAAGCACATCGACGTCGCCCAGCTGGAGGCCGAGATGAAGGCCCGCTCGGGAGCGTTCGTCACGCAGAGCGGCGCCTCGCGCATTGAATGGCTCCGCCTCTGCCAAGCCGGCCGCAAGCTCGACGTGACCTGCCTGACGCTCGGCCGTGCGCGCATCCTGCACCTGCCCGGCGAACTCTTCGTGGAATACCAGCTCGCCGCGAAGGCCGAGCGCCCCGACCGCTTCGTGGCGATGGCCGCCTACGGCGACTACGGCCCCTGGTACATTGGCACCGCCCGCGCCTACACCGAAGGCGGCTACGAGACCGAACCCCGCTCCTCCAACGTCGGCCCCGAAGCCGAGCCGGTGCTCATGGGGGCCATTAAGAAGCTGTTGAAGGAGTAGCCCTATTGGGCGACGGCACCGACCCGTGCCAGCCGTAGCACCGGTTCCTTCTTTGTGCGGGATTCGGCGAGATCCACCGAGAACTCGACGAGCCAGTCGTTGTGCTCCTCCGGGTCAACGAGCACCTGCTGCACACGCCAAGTCTTCTTGTCTTCGGAAGGGATAACGTAAGTGTGCCGCAGATTGCGCGCGGCGGGATCGAGGCAGAGGTAGCGGTGGCCGGAGGCGTAATAAGCTTCGAACGCGGCGTGTAGATCGGCTGGATTTACGATTTTCGATTTACGATTTACGAGGCCATCGGCGGCCGGATCGCTGAGTGGCATCGGCTGCGTTTCTCCGCGCTGACTCACTGGCTCACTGGCTGACTGGCTCACTTTGCCGCCCTCCGCTTCGGTCAACGTCACGACCGCGAACGCCGCCTCGTACTCCTCGTTTGCCACGGCGCGCAGGAAGGTGAAGATCAGGGTACGGATGGCGGCGGTGAACGCCTTCGCGTCGCGCGTGATATCCTGCGCCGCCGCGTCGGCGCCGGGCGGGCGCACCTCCGGTGCGTCGGTGGACGGCGGACGGTAGTTGGGGTCGCGCATCTTCTCCCACTCGTCGAGCAGGCTGGAATCGACCTGCCGCAGCATCGTCGCGAGGTAGATCTCCATCTCACGGACGGCGTCGGTCTTGGCCGCGTCGGGCACGGTTTGGGAGAGCACCTTGTACACGCTGTTCAGGTGGCGCAGCAGCACGCCCTCGGCGCGTTGCAGCTCGTAGATCTTGATGTAGTCGCCGAACGAGCGGAACTCCTCGAACATCTCACGGACGATGGATTTCAGGCGGAGATTCTCGGTGCCGACCCACGGGTGCCGGTCGGACCATTCGTTGAACAGCGGGTAGAAAAACTCCGGCTTCGGCTTTGGCGGCTCCAGTTTTTCCAGCTCCTCCATGCGCTGGTCGTATTCCATGCCCTGCGCCTTCAGCTCGGCGATCTTCTGGCCCTTCAACCGGCTCAGCTGCGCGCGCAGGATGACCTCCGGACTTTCGAGGATGCCCTCGATCAGCGAGATGAGGTCGAGCGCGTAGTCGGGTGCCTCGGGGTTCAGCGCCGGGATGGAGTCGAGCAGGAACAGCGAGAGCGCCTGGTTGAGCGAGAAATCCTCGGGCAGCGCGACATTCACGCGCAGCTTCGCGCCTTCCGGCGTGGGGGGGATGAACTCAATGATCTTCCGCTCCAGCAGCGAGCGGAAGAGCTGCCAGGCGCGTTTCGTGTGCGCCTTCTTCTGCTTCGCGGAATCGTGGCACGTGCGGATCAGCTCGCGCATGGCGGCGCAGCCGTCGCCGGGACGGCCGAGCACGTTGAGCAGCATCGCGTGCGTGACCTGGAAGCGCGACGTGAGCGCCTCGGGCGCGGCGGTCTGGAGCCGCTCGAAGGTCTTCGCATCCCAGTTCACGAAATTCTTTTCCGGGGCCTGGCGCTTCACGACCTTCTTGCCGCTGTTCTTCGCCTTCTCCTCGAGCTTGAGGTTTTCGATCACATGCTCGGGAGCCTGCGCGACCACCCAGCCAACATTGTCGTGGCCCTTGCGTCCGGCGCGTCCGGCGATTTGGTGGAAATCGCGCGCGCTGAGGATCGCGACCTTTTCGCCGCCATACTTGCACAGCCGCGTGAAGAGCACGGTCCGGATCGGCACATTGATGCCCACGCCCAGCGTGTCGGTACCGCAAATGACCCGCAGCAGGCCGCGCTGCGCGAGCTGCTCGACGAGGATGCGGTACTTCGGCAGCAGCCCCGCGTGATGCAGCCCGATCCCGTGTCGCAGCCACTTCTTCAGCTCGGGACCGTAGGGGCTGCCGAACTTGAAGCCCTCAATTGCGCTGGCGATGGCCGCCTTTTCGTCGCGTGTCGCGACGTTGATGCTGGTGAAATCCTGCGCGCTCTCGGCCGCCTCGGCCTGCGTGAAATGGACGACATAGACCGGCCCCTTGCCGTCGGCGATCAGCTTCTCGAGCGTCTGCGCGAGCGGCGTCTCGGCGTAGGAGAACTCCAGGGGCACCGGCCGGGTCGTGCCTTTGATTGTGATGCTCGGGCGATGATTCACCCGCGTCATCTCAGTCTCGAAGAAAGCCGTCTCGCCCAGTGTGGCGGACATCAGCAGGAAGCGCGACTGCGGCAGCGTGAGCAGCGGCACCTGCCACGCCACGCCACGCTCGCGGTCGGAGTAGTAATGAAACTCGTCCATCACCACGTCGTGAACCAGCGCGCGTTCGCCGTCGCGCAGGGCGATGTTGGCGAGAATTTCCGCCGTGCAGCACACGATCGGGGCGTCGTGATTGACCGTGGCGTCACCGGTGCTCAGGCCGACATTTTCCGGCCCGAACTCGCGGCAGAGGGACAGCCACTTCTCGTTCACGAGCGCCTTGATCGGGCAGGTGTAGAAGGAGCGCCGCCCCTTCGCGAGCGACTGGAAATGCAGGGCCGACGCGACGAGCGATTTGCCCGAGCCGGTCGGTGTGTTGAGAATGACGTTCTTCCCTTCGAAAAGCTCCAGGATCGCCTCCTCCTGCGCCGGATACAGCTCCAGACCCTTCGCGGCGACGTAGTCCAGAAAGCCGCCCAGCAGGGCGTCGCTGGAAGTCGAACCGGCCTTGAGGAGTTGGTCGTAGAGCGTCACGCGTGAGCCGCAGTGACTAGCGGTTTGCCGGGCTGGTGGAAAGCGGGGAGAGAGTGAATTTGGAAAGCAGGAAGGCAGGAAAAGAAAACACCCTCGGCATCTGTAGGCCGAGGGTGTTACGGAAACCGTTGTTTGTCGCGGCGCGGCGACCGGCTCAATCCGCCACGTTCACCAGCTTGAGCGCACCGACGCCGCCGGGATTCCAGTTCGTGAAGAGGATATAGACCTCCTGCTTGGAGCCCTTGCCGGTGACGTACCACGCGGCGTCATGGATGTGCTGGGCATCGGCATAGCGCAGGTCTTCCTTGGGCTTGATCGTCGCCACGATGGACTTGGTCTTCAGGTTGATGATGTAGATGGGGCCGGGCGCGCCCTTGGTGCCATCGAGGCAGGGGGCGAGGGCGTAGTCACCCCACAGGTCCACATCGCACACCGTGCTGCCGGGCGGCAGGCCGGCGATGTCGGTGAAATACGATTGCTCCCGATTCCAACGCTTGAGCTGCCCCTCGGGGCGGGCGGAGATGATCAGGCTGTGGTCGCGCGGATCGTAGGTGATGCCGTGCGGCGTATTGGAGATTTTTTTACCACCGTAGAATTTGCCGGTGTAGTGGAACGGCCCCGTGCCGGCCGGCATGAAGTAGGCCTTGCCGTAGCCGTCCGTCACCCAGATCTCGTCCTTGCTGACGAAGGCCGCGTCAGTCGGCGCGAAGCCCTTCTTGTCGGCGTAGGGATCAAGGTCAGGAATCTTCAGCGTCTCGGCGTGCTGGAACGAGGTGTCGGTCAGATAGACCTCGCCATCGTTGTTGTCGGCCACCACCACGAGCGGGAGCTGGCCCTTGCGCGGGAGGATGTCGGCCCCGTGCAGATTGCCGTGCGCGAAGGTCGGGTCGCCGGCCACGATCCAAGAGGCGGTCAGGTGGTTGCTGAAGCCGATCCAGCCCACGCCTTCAAGGCCCCAGAACACCTGGTCGCGCTCCTTGTCCACGATGATGGTGCCGTGAGCGCCCTTGATCTTGGGCATCGCGGCGGCCGGCACCGGGGTGAGATCGCGCGCCGGCACGAACTTCCAGAAACCCGAGCCGCTGATCGGCATGCCCGGGGCGAGCGTCATGGGCTTAGGGGCGCGAACCGGCCCCTTTTTCTCGACGACCATGGGCAGCTGCGTGGCCGTCATGGCCTCATCGGGATGGCCACCGACGACATCATGGGCGAAGGCGGCGGGAGCGGCCGACAGCGCGAAGACGGCCAGGGCGAAGGGGAAACGAAGTTTCAGGTGCATATCAGGAGTCGAGTGCGCTGAGACTTCCAATTCTGCGCCCGGAAGCAAAGCCGAAGTTCAGGTGAAGGATCACGCGACGCCACAACACATTGTCTGTAACCTCAGCCTCAGTTCTCCTCAGGAAGCGGGTGTATGAACTCTGAATCTGTCCCGAACCGCTGCCCCCAGTGCGGCGGCACCGTCCCGCCGGACGCGCCGCAGGGTCTCTGCCCGCGTTGCGTGCTGGCGCGCGCGGCAACCCCGACGGAGGGCGGGGCGAAATCCGGCAGCCGGCTCACCCCGCCACCGATGGAGACCGTGGCGGCGGCCTTTCCGCAATTCGAGATCCTCGAGCTCATCGGGATCGGTGGCATGGGCGTGGTGTACAAGGCTCGCCAGCCCAAGCTCGACCGGGTGGTCGCGCTGAAGCTGCTGCCCCAGTCTCACGGGGCAGATCCCGCCTTCGCCGAACGCTTTCACCGCGAGGCCCGGTTTCTCGCCCGGCTCACGCACCCGCACATTGTCTCCGTTTTCGACTTCGGCGAATCGGGCGGCTTTTGCTACCTGCTGATGGAGTTTGTGGACGGCGTGAACTTGCGGCAGGCGATGCAGGCGGGCCGCTTCTCGCCAACGCAGGCGCTCGCGATCGTGCCCGACATCTGCTCCGCCCTCCAATATGCGCACGAGCAGGGTGTGCTGCACCGCGACATCAAGCCGGAGAACATCCTGCTCGACGCCCAGGGACGCGTGAAGATCGCCGACTTCGGCATCGCCAAGCTGTTGGGTGATCCCGGCGATTCCCTAACCGGCCTCACGCTGACCCAGAGCGGTGCGCGGTTGGGCACGCCGCACTACATGGCACCCGAGCAGATCGAAAAACCGTCCGAGGTGGACCACCGGGCCGACATCTACTCTCTAGGCGTTGTGTTCTACGAACTGCTCACCGGCGAGCTGCCGTTGGGCCGCTTCGCCGCCCCCTCCGCCAAGACCCCGCTCGACGCGCGGGTGGACGAGATTGTCATGCGCGCGCTGGCCAAGGAACGCGAACTGCGCCAGCAGAGCGCCGGCGAGATGCGGACGCAGGTGGAGACGGTGGCCGCGAATCCTGGAGGCAGCCTTGAGGCAGCCCGGCCTTCCGCCGGGTCAGGACTGCTCAAGGTGGGCATCAGTACGATTACCACACCGGAAAGGCTCGCCACCTTCGCCGGGCAATTCTTCCTGTTTCGCACCCAGGGCCAGCTGATGCTCGACGCTCGCCAGCTCACGCACTCACGCACCGGGGTGACGACCGTCATCCCGCTGGCGGCCATCCGTGACCTCAGCATCGGGAACTACCCGCGCGCGATGAACCCGGTGGGCATTGATTTCCTCAGTGTGAGCTACGAGGAAGGGGGCGGGATCAAAAGGGTGTTTCTCTCGCCCATGAACAGCTTCTTCGGCCGGCCCTCAAGTTTTAATCAGCATGTCGCGGAATGGTTTCACGCAATCCAGGATGCCGTTCGCGACGTGACCGGGCGAGCCCCCGGAACCACGCCGGCGGAAAAGCTCGGCACCCCACGTGGTTCCAAGGCGATTTACGGCCTGTACCTCGCGATGGTGCTCGCGATCGCCATCGGCGTAGGCTTCGTGGTCTTCGTCAGCTTCACACTGCATCGGGGTCCGACGGATGGGCCAATCAGTCCGTTCCTCTCGACTTGGCTGGGGCCGATTGTTGCCAGCGTGGCGGGCATCCTGTTCGGACTTCGAGCGGCATTCAAATCCGTGTACCGAGCGCCCGGCGTCTTCATGGCAGCGGGCAAATCCAACCCGTGGCCGCATCGGCTGAAGTGGTTGCTGATCGCGCTGTTCGCGCTGCCCCTGTCGGCCTTCGTGGCCAGCCTGGTGGCTCCGATGTTGCATCGGGGAAGGCTGGGCGGTTTGGGAGGGATCACGGCCGGATTGGTGCCCATGACAACCGGAGCGGTGCTGGCCTGGCTATTCCTGCGCAGCCGGCCATCGGGAACCCGGCCTGACGGAAAGTACCTGCAAGCGCGCCGACTCTGGCTGGGGCTGGCGCTGGTGTTCACGGTTTTCCTGACCGTCATGCTGCCGCTTGTGATTTATCTGCGGCAACGGGAGGCAATGTCACCCCCGATGCTGCCAACGGCGGATTCGTACGATGCCCAACTGATCCGCACCGAAAGATTCGCCACCAACGCACAGCTTCGGCTGCGGTGGGAACTGTATTCGACCAAACCAACGGTCGTCCGAATCGGCTGTCAAAATGTCGTCCGGTACATCGAGCTGCCCGAAGTCGGGCCCAGCCGATACGGAACCACGGTGACCGTGCTGATGGGAGCCCAGGGGACAAACCGGGCGAGTTTGACGGTCGCCTGTGGCATCGGCGTCACTGACGAGACGGTTAACGTCTTCCGCGATGGAAATCCGGAAGAACTGGTGGCCAAAGCCAATGAGTACGTGACGGGTGATCTGCCGCTCAAGTTCAACACGCCAATCTGGCTCGCCTTCTTCGGATCGGACCAGGTCACTCTCGAACTTCGTGCCAAAGGGCCCGCCGTGCAGGCCGCCAGCCCCACATTGCCGTCGCCCCAGACGAGAACCCCGACTTTCTCCAAGGGCGATGCGAGGATTGACGCGATGGAACTTCAATTTGCGCAGAACCGGCTCGCCGAGCTGAAGAAACAGGCTGAAGTCGGAATGGTCGCGCCACAGGGTAGGGAGGTCCTGGACGCGGAGGTGGCCGTCGCCGAGGCGGAGGGCAAGCTCAGGGGCGATCCCCGAGTCGCGGCCATTGTCCGGCTGAAGCGGGCGGCAATCCTGTTTTCCAGCGCTCGCAAGCTGGAAGCGGTCGGCAGCGCCCCCCACGCTGACGTGGAACAGGCGCGACTGGAGCAGATGAAAGTCCGGGCAGCGTTCGCGGAAACGCTTGGCCGCGATACCACGACTCCGGCGGAACTGAAGTGGCTCCAAGCTTGGAATCCCTATTTGGAAGAGAAGGCAAAGCTCAAGGCCGGTGAGACTTCGCCGGCCCAATTCATTCTGGTCTTCAGAGATTTGAACGTGGCGGAGGCCGAACTGCTTCACCAACCGCTGTGGGCGGCACAGGTCCGCGTGGAATATCGTCAGGAAATGCTGGAAATAAAACGTCACGAGCTTTCAGCCGGCCAGGTTTTCCAAGCGGAAGTGGACTCTGCCGAACTGCTCCTGAAACAGGCGGAGGACGAGCGACGTGAGGTGGAGAAGGCCAACCCACCGGCTGCGGCAGTCCCCCCTGCCGAAAACGGGAAGACCAAGCCCATCCTGGGGCAAGATGGCAAATTTTCCTGGCTTCCAGGACAACCCCTTCTTTCGACGGATGCCGGCCAATCCAAGGGCGATTCCGCGCAACGGGCGGCGTCTCCGGAACCGGCCAAGGCACCGGTGGACTATTCCGGGGTGGTTCGCTTTTTCGGGGACGTCAGCGGAAAGATCGAACTGCTGGCCGGACATCCGACCTGGCTCAGTGAAGCCGTGTTGGACCTTCACCCAAGCCAGTTCGCCGACCTGAGAAAAGTCACGGTGCAACGGGCCGACGGCACATCCGCGGTGGTCGATGTCCACCGAGTGATCAACGATAACCATCGCGAACAGGATCTGGAACTGCGCGATGGAGACCGCGTTAAAGTTCCCCAACGGATTCTCTAGATCATCGAGCCCAAGTGAGCATGCCCACCGCCGCGCCATCTGCTTTCGCCCCGACGCGCTGGACGCTCGTGCTCGCGGCGCGCGGCGAAACGCCGGCAGCGAAGGCGGCTCTCAGTGAACTTTGCGCGGCGTATTACCAACCGGTGTTCCGTTTCTTCCGCCACGGGGGACGCGATGAGGACGCGGCCCGAGAACTGACGCAGGAGTTCTTCGCCCGGCTGCTGGCCCGGGACAGCGTGGCCGGCGCGACGCCGGAGCGCGGGCGCTTCCGCTCGTTCCTGCTCGGCGCGGCGAAGCATTTTCTCGCCGACCAGCGCGACCGGGAGCAGGCGGCCAAACGCGGCGGTGGGGCCACTCCGGAGCCGTTCCATCCGATCGGGCACGGCCATGATACCGAGAACGGATCGGGCTTGCAGATCGCCGACACGGCGGCGGATAGGCCCGATACTTTTTTTGACCGGCAATGGGCGCTCGCCCTCATGGACCGGGCGCTCGCCGCGCTCACCGGCGAACTCACAGCGGAAAATAAGGCGACCCACTTCGTCGTGCTCAAGCCGTGGCTCGTCGGTGACGCGGCCGCGGTGTCCCAGAGCGAGGCCGCCCGTACGCTGGGCCTGAGCGAAGGGGCCGTGAAGGTGGCGATCCATCGTCTGCGGAAACGCTTTCGCGAACTGATCCGGCACGAGGTGGCCCAAACCATCCCCGCCACCGAGGACGTGGACACGGAGCTGCGCTATCTGGTCGAAGTGCTGACCGGTGGATAGGGCCAATCTGCCGGCGCTATTCGCCCGTTGCAAAATGGCGAATGACGGCGATGGTGTTCACGATTCCATGAATGCCATTCGCTGCCGAACAGGCCTCGCATCCGTCCTCTGCGTTTTCCTGCTGACCTTCACCTCGGCCCAAAGCCGGGCGGATGACGTCGTGATCAACCAGTTCAACGGGGCAGGCGAGGTCTCCGCCTGGCATTTCGATTATGGGTCGGCCAATGTCGTCACCTCGGTGGCCTTCTCCACCAAGGATGCCAAGAGCAGCGCCACCTCGGGTTCGATGGCGATCCAGGTCACCTACGGGCCGTCGTTCCAGCAGGCCGCGTTCACCGCCAACCTACCGACGCCGGTCGATGCCACGACCTTCAGCAGCCTGGAGTTCGACGTGAAGGTGGACGACGCCTCCGGCCTGGATAAGTTCGGCAACGCCCTCTACTTCCAGCTGGCCCTCCGAAACGGCAGCGCTTTCAGCTACAACAAGGTGTTCCAGGACAATGTGGCGGTGGTGAGCACCAATGGCGGCTGGCGCCACGTGGTGGTGTCGCCGCTCACCGGCGGCGTGGACGACATCCGGGCCATCACGCTCGACCTCTACGACGGCAACTATGCGAGCAACGGCACCGCGAAAATCTACGTGGACAACCTGAAGTTCACGAAGCCCACCCCGACGGTCGATGTGCTCGTCAGCAAGTTCGACAACAGCACTGAGACCGATCCATGGCAATTTGACTATGGTTCCCCGAACATCGTGAACCTCACGCAGTTCTCCACCGATGACGCTGACGGCGACCCGAATTCGGGGTCCTTGGAGATCCAGGCCGGCTATGGTCCTGGCTCACCGCAGGCCGCCTTCACCGCCACGTTGAACCCGACGGTTGACGCCTCCACCTACCTGAGTTTGGAGTTCGATGTGAAAGTGGACCCCGCCTCCGCGCTCGATCCGTCGGGCAACGCCGCCTATTTTCAGTTGGCCCTGCGCGTCGGTACGGGCTTCAGCTACAACAAGCAGTTCGCGGACAATGTGGCCATCGTGAGCACCAACAACGGCTGGCGGCATGTCGTGGTGTCACCGCTGGTAGGCTCGGTGGATGACATCCACGGCATCACGTTGGACCCGTACGACGGCAACTACACCGCGTTCAACGGGCCGACGATAATGCGGATCGACAACCTCAAGTTCACGGCCCCGCTCACCGTTACGCCTCCGCCGCCGCCGACCGCCTCATTGCGCCCGGCCCTGCCCGGCCTGAACCTGATCCCTCAGGGCGCGCTCAATCGCGAAAGCATCGCGACGCACGGGGACAATCTGGGCTGGGTGGGCAGCGCGAAGCCGGTGAGCTATGCGGTCACCATCGGCGCCTATCCGGACGCCGCCCATAATGGGTTCCAGACCCACATATTCCTGGACCCTTCGGACAGCGGCCCCGACACGTATGCGGATTACAACCGGCCGAACATCATCTTCCTCGATATCCAGAACCAGGCCGACGGCACGACCTTCGCGGCGTTCCGGTACAAGACGAACGAACCCCAGCACAACACGTTTCTCTACTCGACCGGATCGCTCGGCGGCGTGTCCTGCCCGACGGCTCTCGGGACCTGGACGATGACCTTTGACCATGACACCAACGTGACCCTGACCGCCCCGAACGGGACGACCTTCAGCACCAATCTCCCGCCTGCGGCGGCCGCTCTTTTCAGCGGTCCGATCAACGCCTCGCTGGGTGGCCAGGCCAACAACAACGCCACGGTCGGCGAGACTGCGGTCGTGACCCGCTTCCAGATTGCCAACGGGGAGACTGTCCTCGCGGACGACCACTTCAGCAGCGACACGGAATTGGACACCAGCTTCTGGCAGCCGGCCGCCGTGGACCCCGCGAGCGTGGTGTTCGCCTCGCCGGATTCACGCTATTGGCTGGCGTGGACGCTGCCCGATACGGGCTTTCATCTCCAAAGCACCACCGGCCTCTCGAATACGGATATGTGGACCGACTCGGCCCTGCCCGGCGTCACCTACGCCACGACGAAACGGGTGCTGCTCCACACCGCCGACCTGCCGGACACAGGCAAAGGGTTCTTCCGGCTATTGCAACCGGCCGCGCCCTGAGCCGGGTTGGCCAAGCCCTTCTCGACGCGGCATCGGGAGTCCGGTGCCGCGTCCTTTTTTCCTCGGCCAGTGGTCGGGGTGCGGCGGCGGAGCGTGCGTTGATCACCGGGCCAGCGAATCAATCCACTTCGGCGTGAGGACCGAACGGTAGCCGCGCATCCTCGTGAGCAGGTCGGCAGGATCGGTCGCCACCAGGATCAGGTCGCGGTGTTCGGGGCGCGTGAGGCCGCCCTGCACCGCCGCATCCACCTGCGCGAGAAAGCCGTCGTAATAGCCGTTCACATTGAACAGGCCGCAGGGCTTGGTATGGATGCCGAGCTGCGCCCACGTGAGAATTTCGCAGAACTCATCCAGTGTGCCGAAGCCGCCCGGCAGCGCCACAAAGGCATCGGCCAGGTCGGCCATGAGCTGCTTGCGCTCGTGCATGGAGCCGACGACGTGAAGCTGCGACAGGCCGGGGTGCGCCAATTCCCGCTCCTGCAAGGCGCGCGGCAGCACACCGATGACCTCACCACCGCCCGCGAGCACCGCATCCGCGACTGCGCCCATCAGCCCCACCCGGGCGCCGCCATAGACCAGCCCCAGTCCCTCGCGGGCCAGCAGGCGGCCGAATTCCCGCGTGACGGTGGCAAAGGCCGGATCGCTGCCCGAACTGGAACCGCAAAACACACAGACTCGTTTCACGGTGCGAGAGTGAAGGATTTTCTGCGGTAGCGGAACAGTTTGTGGAGGGAGGCGCTCATTCGAAGTTCGAAATTCGGGATTCGAACTTCCATGCCCCTCATCCGGGGCATTGCCTTGACCGGACGTGAACGAAACAGTTCGCGATTACGTCACACGGCGGGTCTTGCGGTCCGTCCGTGTGACCGGTCCATTGTTCCCAGCTCGCATGAAATTGAATCTGCCCCTCGCCCTGGCCGCCCTGGTGTTTGCCCGGCTCGACGCCGCCACGCCCATCGTGGGATCAACCACGGAGCCGGTGGGCCGCTCGGGCACCAACCGGATCGTGCTGCCGGTGAACCAGGTCGTGACCCCGCTGGGCCGCCAGGTGGAGCTGCCGGGCCTGCGCCCGCAGGGCATCGCGCTGTCGCCCGACGGCCGCCTGCTGATCGTCTCGGGCAAAACCAGCGAGCTGGTGGTACTCGATCCCGTGACTGGGGCGGTGCGCCAGCATGTGGCCCTGCCGAACGACGCCCAGGGCGAGCCCACACCCGACCAGGTTTCCCCCAACATCCTCAAGCCGGACAAGGATGGGCAGCTCAGCTTCACCGGCCTGGTGTTCTCGCCCGATGGCCGCCGCATCTTTCTGAGCAACGTCAACGGCTCGATCAAGGTCTTCGCCGTCGCGACGGACGGCACGGTTACGCCGTCGCACTCGTTTCCATTGCCACCGGCCAACGCGCCGCGCCGCAAGGACGAGATCCCGGCAGGCCTCGCGCTCTCGCCCGACGGCAGAAAGCTGTACGTCAGCGGGAACCTGTCGAACACGCTGCTCGAACTCGATTCCGCCAATGGCAAGGTGCTGCGGGTCTTCGACGTCGGTGCGCTGCCGTATGACGTCGTACTCGTGGGCACCAAGGCCTACGTCTCGAACTGGGGTGGCCGGCGGCCGGGACCGGGCGACCTAACCGGTCCCGCCGGGCGCGGCACCACGGTGCGTGTGGACCCGGTGCGACACATTGCCAGCGAAGGCTCGGTCAGCATCGTGGACCTGCTGGCCGATGCGCCCGGCTCCAAGCCCAGACCGATGGTCACCGAGATCCTCACCGGCCTGCACGCCAGCGCGCTCGCCGTGTCGCCCGATCGCCGCTACGTCGTCTGCGCCAATGCCGCCGCCGACAATCTCAGCGTCATCGACACGCGCACCGACAAGGTCGTCGAAACCGTGTGGGTGAAGGCGAAGCCGAGCGATCTCTTCGGTGCCTCGCCGAACGCGCTCGCCTTCGACAAGAAGGGCAAGACGCTTTACGTCGCGAATGGCACGCAGAACGCCATCGCGGTCGTCGGCTTTGATCCCGGTGACCGTGACTCTAAACTGAAGGGGCTGATCCCGGTCGGCTGGTTCCCTGGCGCACTCGCCTTCGACGCCGCGCGCGACACGCTCGCGGTGGCAAACATCAAGGGCCACCCGGCACTGAAGAAAAAGGGTAGCGACGGCAAGACCGGTTTCAATTCGCACCAGTACTCCGGCTCCGTGTCACTCGTGCCGCTGCCGAAGAAGCGCGATCTGCCCAAGCTCTCCGAGACCGTGATGCGGAACCTCCGCCGCGAGGCCATCACCGCGAGCAAGCTGCCGCCGCGTCCGAACCAGCCGGCCCGGCCCGTGCCCGAGCGCATCGGGGAGCCGAGCGTCTTCAAGCACGTGGTGTACATCATCAAGGAGAACCGCACCTACGACCAGGTGCTCGGCGACATGAAGGAGGGCAATGGCGATCCATCACTGACCATCTTCGGCGCGGACATCACGCCCAATCAGCACCGGCTCTCCCGCGAATTTGTCCTCCTCGATAACACTTACTGCTGCGGCATCCTCAGTTCCGAGGGCCACCAGTGGAGCACGACGGCGTTTTCGACCGATTACATGGAAAAGTCCTTCGCCGGTTTTCCGCGAAGCTATCCTGACGGCATGGGTGAGGATGAGGATGACGCCGTTGCGTACGCGCCGAGCGGCTTCCTCTGGGACAACGCGCTAGCGCACGGAAAGACGCTGCGCGACTACGGCGAGTTCGCCGCCCCGGCAGTGAAATGGAGCGACTCCAAGCGCAAGGGCAGCCCGAAATACATGGACTGCTACCGCGCCTGGAAAGGCGAGGCGAATGACGTGGTCTTCGCCAGCTACCCGATGGTCGCGTCGCTCAAACCCTACGTGCCCACGGATTACGTCGGCTGGGCGATGGAAGTGCCCGACCAGTATCGCGCCGACTTTGTCCTCCGCGAGCTGAAGGAGTACGAGGCCAAGGGCGAATTACCCAACCTGATCTTCATCTGCCTGCCGAATGACCACACCAGCGGCACCGGCAAAGATTCACCGACACCCGCCTCGCACGTCGCGGACAACGACCTCGCCTTCGGCCGCATCGTTGAGGCGATCTCGCACAGCAAATTCTGGCCGGAGACAGCCATCTTCACCATCGAGGATGACCCGCAGGCCGGCTGGGACCATGTGAGCGGCTACCGCACCACGGCATACTGCATCAGCCCCTACACCAAGCGCGGCGCGGTGGTGAACACGCAGTACAACACCACAAGCCTCATCCGCACGATTGAGCAGATCCTCGGTCTGCCGCCCATGAACCAGTTCGATGCAAGCGCGACGCCGATGGCGGACTGCTTCACGGACCAGCCCAACCTCACGCCCTTCAACGCCTCGGCCAACAATGTCGCGCTCGACCAGCTCAACCCGGCCCCGCACGCAATCAACGATCCCGTGCTGCGCCACGACGCGGAGCAGTCGGCCAAACTGAATTTCCGCGAGGCGGACAAGGCCCCCGAGGACGTGCTCAACCGCATCCTCTGGCACGCGATGAAAGGCACGCAGGAGGCGTATCCCGAATGGGCCATCACGAAAGACGCGGATGATGACGACGACAAGTGAGCGAGTGCATCCGGTTTCGTAGCTGCCGACGTAAGGAGGCTCTGATCAAACGCAAATAATGGGGCCTCCTCACGTCGGCGGCTACGCCATGAAGGACGGTTCCATCCGCCCTACAGTCTAGCCAGAGACTTGCCTTCGCGGCGCTGGATGACGGCCCCGATCTTCGGCACGTACATCTGCGTTTCGGCCGGCAGATGCGGGGCGATGCCGTCAAAGGTCTTCGCCTTGTATTTGGTCATCAGCGTGCGGACGCGGCCTTCACCGACGTTGTAAGCCGCGAGCGTGAGCGGCCAGTCCTTGAATTCGCCGTGCAGCGTATGCAGGTAGCGCGCCGAGGCACGGGCGCTCTGCGCCGGATCCAGCCTTTGGTCACGGGGTGCCAGCGACAGCCCCTCCCGTTTCGCGGTATCGGGCATCAGCTGGTAGAGGCCCACGGCTCCCGCCGGGCTTTTGGCCTTCGGATCGAAGGAGGATTCCACCTCCGCCACCCACACGAGTTCCGCCGGCACCTGCTCCGAGAGGAAGATCGGCTTGAGCTGCGGCACGTAGTGGTTCGCAGAGGGCGGCCAAGGCTCAGTGGCCACCACCGAGGTCCAGACCTGCCGCTGCTGGGAGGGCGTCGGAACCATCGGCGCCGGCGCCGGCTGGCCGGGGACGGGCTTGGGCGGTGGTGGCACTACGAGACTGAGCTGCCTGGCGACCTCGAAGTAGTCCATGCGCGAGCGCAGCCACGGAGCGTAGGGTTTGAGCGCCTCATCCCGCTCGATGAACGGCAGGGCGAGGTTGGCCACCTGCTTCAACCGCACGACATCGAGGACATATTCGCCCTGAAACTGCTGCTGGAACTGGAGGAGCAGCTGCACCGCCTGCTTCTCATCGAGCTGCGGAAGCGATCCCAGGACCTTGGGGTCCACGTTCGCGCGCACCCACTGCTCACCGAGCTTGAGCGCGTCGTCGAGCTGGACCTGCACCTGCGCCTGCGCGCGAAAGGTCACCGGCAGCAGGGCCACCGCGGCCAGCACGAGCGGAAGTTTCATCGCCGTGAGCTATAGCGGATTGGAGCAAACATCCAGCCGGGAGTTATTCCCAGCCGTGGAATTCAGAGCAGCCGCGCGACCCGGTGGCCGGCGACAAACTGTTCGGCGGTAAGCCGGCGGCCAGCTTCGGGCTGCACTTCCGTGAGGCGCAGGGCGCCTTCGCCGCAGGCCACGACCAGGCCGGCCTTGGCGGCCGACAGCACGGTTCCCGGTTCGCCGCTGCCGGCGACGGGCTGGGCGTCGTGGACCTTGAGCAGCCGGGGATTGGGCTCCGCCGGCATCAGGCAGAATGCCCCCGGCCAGGGTGTGAAGGCGCGCAGGCGGTTCCACAGCGTGACGGCGGGGCGTGTCCAGTCAAGCCGGCCATCGTCACGGGTGATCTTGCGCGCGTAAGTGACGCCCTCCGCCGGCTGCGGCTGCGGAAGGATCTCGCCGGTCACGTAGCCCGGAATGGTCTCGCACAGCAGCTTCGCGCCCAGCACGGCGAGCCGGTCGTGCAGGGTCTGCCCGGTCTCCTCGCCGGTGATGGCGGTCCGCACGAGGGAGAGGATCGGCCCGGTGTCGAGGCCGGCTTCCATGCGCATGATCGTAACGCCGGTTTCGGCGTCGCCTTCGGCGATGGCCCACTGGATGGGGGCGGCACCACGCCAGCGCGGGAGGATCGAGGTGTGGACGTTCAGGCAACCGTGGCGCGGGATGTCGAGGAGGGCCTGGGGGAGGATCTGCCCGTAGGCCGCGACCACGATCAGGTCAGGCGCGAGCGCACGAAGCTGGGCGAGGAATTCCGGATCGCGGGCCTTCAGCGGCTGGAGCACGGGCAGTCCGCGCGCGAGCGCTTCGACTTTCACCGGGGGCGGCGTGAGCTGCAGGCCACGGCCGGTCGGCTTGTCCGGCTGAGCGACGACCGCGACGAGCTGCCAACGGGCGTCCTCCGCCAGCGCAGCAAGAACGGTGCGCGCGAGATCGGGCGTGCCCATAAAAATAACGCGAAACATCAGTACGCAGCAGGGAAGCGGCCCCGCGAAAGCTTGGCGAGCAGAAGTCGCTCAAGACTGCGTAGCAGCCGACGTAAGGAGGCTCTGACTGGGAGCGGAATATGGAGCCGCCTTATGTCGGCTGCTACGCAATGTAGGAGCCTTCGCTCGTCACCCGAAAGATTTCTGCAGAGTTAGTGCAACTCGGCACCGCCTTCAGGCCGGCTTGGTCATGAACACCGTGGAGCCATCGCTCACGGCGGGCTTGGGCAGGCGGGCGACCGTCTTGAGCACGTCCAGCAGCACATGCAGGGGTTCCTGCGTCGAGTCGATCTGGTGGATGATGCTCTCCTCGTAGCATTCCAGCACCGCCCGGGTCTCGCGCTTGTAGGTCTCCAGCCGGGCACGGATGGTGTCCACATTGGCGTCATCGAGCCGGTTTTCCCGCAGCGCGCGGCGCTGGAGGCGGGTGATGAGCTTGTCCTGCGAGGAACAGTACAGGTTGAAGATCGCCTTCACGTCGATCATCTCCTGCATGAGGCGGACCTGGCGGGGATTCCGGGGGATGCCGTCCAACAGGAGCGTGTCGGCCTCGGGATTGAAGCGGCCCGTGGCAATGAACCCCTGGATGGAATTGTGCCAGAGCTCGATGGTCGGCTCATCGGGCACGAGCTGGCCCTTGCTGGCGTATTCGATGAAGACGCGCCCGAGCGGCGAATCCACCCGCAGGTTGCGGAAGGCATCGCCGCAGGAAAAATGGATGAAATTGGGAATCTGCCCGAGGATCTTGCCCTGGGTGCCCTTGCCGGCTCCCGGGGCACCAAACAGCAGAATGGCGCGGTATTTCATGGGTTGCGGAGACGGACCGTCATGCCGCGTCCTTGTGGCGCAGCTTCACCTCGGTGATGTCGGCGAAGGGGACCGCTATCTCCTGGTTGTTGGCAGTCTTGAAATTGATCTCGGTGGTGGCGATGCGGCTGATGCGGGCGGCGATGACGCTCTTCTTGCCGGCGGAAATCTCGATCACCAGATCCCGGTCGGCCTCGGTGGTCACCACCCGGAAAAAGGTCGGAAACTGGGTCTCGAAGAAACGGCGGTTGAACGTGGTCTCACCCCGCTTGAAGAGACGGGGAACGCCATCGCCCGCCGGGGCTGCACCGCCGGCGCCGCCCTTGGAGAGGCCCAACGCCGCCGCCGCACCGCCACCGGACACACCGGCAGCCGCGGCCGGGGGAGGCGGCACCCCCAGCTGCGTGTGCTGGGCCGCGGCCAAAGTTGCGTTCTCCTCGGCCACGGGCTGATTGCGGGGGAGCACGAGGAAGATGAGCGGGCCGACAATGGGCAGAACCGCGGACAGGCCGCAGACCAGCGAGACCGGACGCCATTTGAAGCGGGCCACCTCGAAGGCCCCGTAGATGTTGGCGAAGAACAGGATGAGCAGCAGGATCATCCCGTTGGGGGTCATCAGCGCGGAAACCACCCCTTTCTTCGTGTCCGGCAGATCGAGCCGGGCGGGCTGCTTCACCGGAATTTCCTTGGCCTGCTGGATGGCGATCGTCTCGGACGGGGGCTCGATGAACGGCTCGACGAATTTCTTGGCGCGCGGGTTGTCCGCGAGGTCTTTCAGCGTGTCATCAGACAGCTTGGCCCAGTCAATCCGGGGGGAGAAATCGCCGCTTTCGAGAAGGATGACGAGGCCATCCTTGTCGGCGGCGGAGAGCTCGCCCTTGTACACATCACCCGTGATAAGGTGGAACTCGGCCCCCCGCGCCACCAGCAGGACCAGGGCGAACGACAGCAAGGCAGTGAGATGACGGACCGCACGCATGATGTCGCGACCATGCCAAACGGTGATTGGACGGGGAAACAAAAAGTTCCGGAACCGGTGGAAGTCAGGATTGAACAGCGTCATGCCACGCGCCGTAAGCAAGTGCGTTGCCTAGTTTCAGACAATCCGGCCCTGCGTCGGAATCGACCGCCGCTTGACCCGCAATACCGCTCCGCCCAGCCTTCAGCCGTGACACCGCCCACACCCGCCGCCCTTGCCCGCCAGGCCGAACGGGCCCGCACGCGAGCGCTGGCGGAGTGGCGGCGCGTGGATCTCCGCCCCCTGGAAGTGGCGGCCACCTCCTGCGCCCGGCCGGCCGGCGACGTGATGCCCCAGGTGCTGGCCCGGCTTCAGCTGGAACAGCGGGTGGCGGAATCGCAGATACAGAATGTCTGGAAACGCACCATCGACCCGGTCATCACCGCCCACGCCCAGCCGGCGGGCCTCGCCCGGGGCACGCTGTTCGTAAACGTGGACAGCAACACCTGGCTGTCGGAGATCGTCCGCTACCGCCGGCACGAAATCCTCGAACGCCTGCAGCTCGCGGTCGGCAAGGCTATGGTGCAGAAGATCAGTTTCCGCGTCGGCTGACCCTCGGCGCAGCCAGTCCTAGGAGATGCCTGGCTCTTCCCGTCCAAAAACCCGCGTAACCGGTCGGTGCCAATCGGGTCTTCTTCGGTGAATTCACGGTACTAACACTCCACATAAATCCCCCCTCATGAAACGCACACTCATCACCTCCCTGGCCTCCGCCCTCGCGCTCGTCGCCTGCCTGGCCGACCCCAAGGATGACGTCAAAGCCGCCGCCCAGAAGCTGGCCGATGCGGCCAACTATTCCTGGACCGCCACGACCGAGATCGAAGGCGGCCAGTTCACGCCCGCCCCCGTCATGGGCAAGGCGGAAAAGGGCGGCTACGCCGTCGTGACCACCGAACGGGATGGCAACGTCACCACCGCCGTGCTCAAGGGTGACAAGGGCGTCCTGAAGGGCGAGGACGGCTGGCAGACCGCCGAGGAACTCCAGGCGGCCGCGCAGGCAGGTGGCGGTGGCGGTGGCGGACGCTTCCGCGGCATGCTGTTGCGCACGCGCCTGCCGGCCAGCGAGGCGGGCAAGCTGGCCGACAAGGCCAAGGAGTTGAAGTCGGTGGATGGCGCCATCAGCGGTGACCTCACCGACGAGGGCGCGAAAGACGTCGCCAGCTTTGGCCGCCGCCCGGGCGGCCCGGGGCCGGAGCCGAAAAACGCCAAGGCGACCGTGAAGTTCTGGCTCAAGGACGGGCAGCTCTCCAAGGTTTCGCTGCGGGTTTCCAGCACCATGTCCTTCGGCGGTGACGATCGGGACATCACCCGGACCACCGTTTACGAGCTGAAGGATGTGGGCACCACCAAGGTCGAGGTGCCGGAAGAGGCCAAGAAGAAGCTCGGCTCCTGAGCCCCTTCGCCTGATAGCCGCAAAAAGGGCGAGCCGGTCAGGCTCGCCCTTTTTCGTATTCTTAACCGCCTGTCCGGCAAAGTGTTTGCCGGCCGGCTTTCATTGGTTCAGTCGCAGTCGGAAGAAGGTCGCGGGATTGCTGGCCGGCAGGACGAGCTGCCGCGTCACCCCGTCGTCATCCGGTGAATTCGTCACCGTCTGCCAGGTGGGCGACACCTGCAGTTGCAGGGTGCTTTCCAGCACAAAATTGGTCGCCGGGGACGGCCACTGCAAAAAGATGCTGCCAGGATCCAGACGGTCGAAGGAAAGGGCCGGCAGTTGCGCTGATACCACCGCCACGGCCGTGTTGTTGGCCGGGACGTCGTCCTGCGCGCTGCTGCTGATGTTGGCCGAGGCCGTCAGGGTGGACGGCGCGCCCACCCGGACCAGCACCGTGACATTGAAGCTGCCGTTCACCGCCATGGCCCCGATGGGGAACGTGACCTTGGAACCCTGCAGTTCGAAGTTCTGGGAGCCGGTGACCGAGTCGAAGGTCACCCCCGAGGGCAGCGTGAGCACCAGTTGTGCATCCGACACTGCGAGTGGCCCGCGGTTCACCGCCTGCATGCTGTAACCCAACCCGCCATAGGCGATCGCCGGATTGAGCGACGCGGTGAGGGTAACCTTCAGGTCGGCGTTGCTGGCCACGGTGAAGCTGTTCGCACTGGTCCCCTGCCCGTCCGGATTGGTCACCCGGATCGGACCGGTGGTGGCGCCGTTGGGCACGGTGGCGACCAGGCCCGTCCCGTTCACCGTGAACACCGCGTTCTGGCCGTTGAATGCCACGTTGGTGGCGTTGGCCAAGTTGAACCCGGAAATGGTCACCTGGGTACCCACCGGTCCTCCCGTGGGCGTGAAGCCGGTGATCGACGGCGTCGGCAAGGTCACGGTGAAGGCAGCGGAGCTCGTGGCCACGCCGGCGGGGTTGGTCACCCGGAAAACCCCGGATACCGCGCCAGCGGGCACCGTGAGCGTGAGCTTGTTGGTGCCGGTGACCGTAAACCCGGCAATGCTCTGCCCGCCCAGTTCCACCTTGGTGGTCCCGCTGAAATTCACGCCGGTGAGCGTCACCACGGTCCCGACCAGGCCTGAGCTGGGACTGACGCCATCCACCCGCGGCGGCAGGTAAAACGGCGTCGCGCTGACATTGGTTCCGTTGCCCGTAATGACTGTCAGCGACGCGGTGAAGGTGTTGTTCGGCACCACCGCCGTGACGGTGGTGGCATTGATATTGGTTCCCGTGGTGGCCGCCACGCTGCCGAACAGCACCGTCTTGGTATTGCTCAGGCCGCTGCCCGTGATCGTCACCACCGTGCCGACGGGGCCGCCCACCGGCGAAAAGCTGATGATGCTGGGGCCGATCAGGAAGTTGTTGGTGGTGATGAAGCTGCCACCGGGCGAGGTGACCGTCAGGGGGCCATCCACCGCCGTCGCCGGAACCACCGCCTGGATGTTGGTTCCTGACACCACGGTAAACTGGGCTGCCACCGAACCGAACCGCACATCCGTGACCCCCAGGAGGCTCTGTCCAATGATATCGATGCTCGCGCCCGCCGCTGCGGAAGGCGTGAACTGCGTGACCAACGGGTTGAAATAGATGTAGCCACCGGAAAACACGGCGTTATTGGTCGCCGCGCCCGCGCTGTTCGTCACGATGACCTGGCCGGTCTGCGCGCCCTGCGGCAGGGCGAACTCGATTTGGTTGTCACCGACGATCGACGGATTGGCGACCTGCACGCCGCCAACAAACACGGACGACTGGACGGTGGAGTCGTTGAAGTTAAGGCCCCGGATGGTCAGCATCTGCCCCGCCGTGCCCCTCACCGGCGTAACCGGATTAAGGGTGAACGGATCGAGCTGGGTGTAGAAATCCTTGATCTGCGGGGCAGGCTGGAAATAGGCGGCGCTGGAACCCGAGCCATGCGTCGTAACCACCGTGATGGGCCCGTTCTGCGCGTCCGGTGGCACCAATACAAAAATCGACGAACTGCCGTCGAACCCGACGATTTGGGCCTGGGCCCCGCTGGCACCGTTGAAGAAATCCACCTCGGTCAGCCCGGCAAAATTGAAGCCCACAATCTGTACCGTGGTGCCTGGCGGGCCCTTTTTTGGGGCGAAATCGGTGACGGTGGGAAAAGCGGCCAGCGCCGGGACGACCAGCGACAGCATCAGCGACAGGGATATGAGAAGGCGAGGGACCATGGTTTGCTCCTGTAAACGGTTTGCCGCGGGAATGGACTCGAATGCGGCCCGATTGTCAAAATTTACCTTGTGAAAGCCTTGGTCAGAAAATCCCGGATGACCGCCAGTTCTGGCTCGCCCGCCACGGTATGAACCTTGTCGAACTCCCGCCACGTCAGGTCAATTCCAGCGGCCCTAAGCTGTTGCGCCTGTTCACGAACCGGGGCGATCGGAATCAGCGGGTCGCGGGTGCCGTGGGTGAAGAGCGCATGCTGCCGCCGGGCTTCCGGTGACAGCTCGCGCAGCAGTTCCTCCGGCTCCCAGATGTAGCCGCTGATGCCGACCAACGCCGCCAGCCGGTGCGGATAACGAAAACCGACGTCGAAGGTCATCAGGCAGCCCTGCGAGAAGCCGAGCACCGCCGTCTGTTCGCTGGCAAAGCCGGCCGCTCGCTGGGCCTCAAGGAGCTGGAAGAGCAGCTCCCGGCTGCGGCGGATGCCCGGTCCGGAATCGCCGTAGAGATCATACCACGAGTAGCCCCCATAATAATCATCGGGCGCGTTCACGAGCAGGTAGTTCAGCCAGGGCAGCCGGAGTTCATCCGGGAGCCAGCGCCAGCCGTTCATCGAGTCGCCCAGCCCGTGCAACACCACGAGGAGTCGACGGCTATTCGGCTCCACGGCGGGAATCAGTTCGGTCGTCAGCATGATCGGAGGTTGAAAGTCCCGGGGGGAAATTACGAATGGCGAATTTCGATTTGCGAGCGGATCAGAAACAAAACTTGCGGACTGCGGCGGTTCGTTGACACCCCATGGCTCCCGTCTAGCTTGGCGGACGCATGCACAACCGCACCCTGACCGCCCTGCTTCTGGCGACGCTGGCGTATGCCGGCACCACCCGCGCCGATGATTACCCGCGCTATCGCGGTGCCAACTTCAACGGCATCGCCACCGAGAAGAACTGGCTGGGCGCGTGGCCCGATGGTTCGCCGAAACGGCTCTGGAAGAAGAATGTCGGCACCGGCTTCTCCTCGCTTGCGGTCTCCGGAGGCAGGCTGTTCACGCTCGGCAACGCCGGGAAGCAGGACACCGTTTTCGCCCTCGATGCCAACACCGGCGCCGAGATCTGGAAGCACAGCTACCCCGAGGAGCTGGACCCGAAATATTATGAGGGCGGTCCGAGTGCGACCCCCACCGTGGTGGGGGACCGGGTCTATACGATTTCCAAGCAGGGCCATGTCTTTTGCCTCGAGGCGGCCACCGGCAAGGTCGTCTGGGAGCTCAACGTCCACGACAAGTTCGGGGCGGAACAGCCCGACTGGGGTTTTGCCGGCTCCGCCCATGTGGATGGCGACCTGGTCATCCTCAATGTGGGCAGCCACGGCCTGGCGCTGAACAAGGACACCGGGGAAAAGGTGTGGTTCTCCGGGAAGGCCGCCGCCGGCTACGGCACTCCGGTGCCGATCACCAGCGGGGGCAGACCGGCACTCGCGATCTTTGCGGCCAAGGCCGTCGTCGCCGTCGATCCCAAGACGGGCACGGTGCTCTGGCAGCATCCCTGGGAGACCAGCTACGACGTGAACTCCGCCGATCCGGTGGTGAGCGGCAACCTCATGTTCCTGTCCTCGGGCTATGACAAGGGTGGCGGGGTGGTGAACTTCACCGGCAACCAGGTGAAACAGGTCTGGTTCAACAAGGAGATCCGCAGCCATTTCCAGACGGCGGTGATCCTCGGAGGCAAAGTTTTCGGTGTGGATGGCCAGGGCGGGGACAAGGATTCCAAGCTGAAGTGCCTCGACCTCGAAACCGGCAAGGTGCTGTGGACTTCGCCGGTGGCGGAGACGGGGACGGTGTCGGCCAGCGCCGATGGCCGCCTGCTCTGGCTCACCGGCAAAGGCGAGCTGGTCATCGTCGAGGCGAAGCCGGACGGCTACAAGGAGCTGGCCCGCGCGCAGGTCACCGGCGGCAAGTGCTGGACCGCCCCGGTGCTGGCAAACGGCAAGGTGTATGTCCGCAACGCCAAGGGCGACGTGGTCTGCGTGGATGTGCGGGGCACCGGGCCCATGAGCTGAGCGGTCGGGAAATCCCTACTTGTTTACATTCATCAACCGGCGTATCGGTGGAAAGTGCGATTGCACGAAAAGACACTGACTATGAAAACACTGATCAAACTCTCCGCCACCCTTGCCATCATTCTTTCCCTTGGCGTCGTGGCCACCGGCTGCAAGGAAAAGAGCCCGATGGAGAAGGCGGGTGATGACATCAAAAAGGCGGCTGACAGCACCGCTGACGCCGCGAAGGACGCCGCCCAGAAGACGGCAGATGCCGCCAAGAAGGCTGAGGATGCCGTGAAGAAGTAAATTTTCATACCCGGTTTCCGACCGCGCCGCGCCGAAAGGTGCGGCGCGGTTTTTCATGCGAACCCGGACCGGTCAAAGTGATCAATTTTCCGGGGCCGGCTCCTCGGGCGGTGGCAGTTCCTTGGTGTGGAAGGTCACTTTGCCCTTGTGCCGGCCGGCCGCCACCTGCAGCTCGTATTCCACGCCCGCCTCCAAGGGTTCGACGCGGTTGTAGTTCGGCGCGAACTTCATGCCCCGCACCGCCATCCCATACACCAGCGCCTTGGTGCCTCGCGGCTCCCCGTCATTGACCAGGCTCCAGACGACATGGGGATGTCCCGACTTGGCCGCCTCCACCACCTTGACCGAGGTCAGCGGATAGCTGTCGTCGAAGGCAAAACTCACCGTATAGACGGTCGGTTTGTCGGCGGCTTCACCACCGTTGCCGCCGCCCTGCCGACGGGGACGCCCGCCCGCCTCGGCGCCGCCCGCATCCGCCCGATTGCCGCCCTGATCGCCCGGCTGGCCATTGCGCCGGTTCTGCCCGCCGCGTCCACCCCGGGCCTCGGGCCGGGCGCTGTTGTCACCGCCGTTGCGGAAATTGCCCCGCTGACCGCCCGGGCCACCCGGCCCTCCCCGGCCAAAACGGGAAGGCATGCGCAGCTCAGTGAGGATTGTGATGGGCGTCGGGTTGAGCCAGTCGGTGAAGAACACCACGTAAGCACCCGCCAGCACGACCGTGACGGTGATCAGAAGCCAGATGCGTTTGTTCATAGACTTAGCCAGATCGCAGACGGTTTCATTGCAGGGCCATCGGCAGGTTCCGGGCGGCGGGCGTCACCGCCCACAGGTTCACGGGGGAAAGCGATCTGCCGAACTTGAGGAACTGCACACTGCCATCGGTCATCGTGTAGTTCGAGCCGCCTCCCCGCCCTTTCTTCACCGAAGTGGAGTGCCGGTTCTGGTCGAGCTGCAGCAGGTCGTCATACGTGTCGAAATCCATGAAGAAATGGCCCGAACTCTTGTCCTTCTCCCCCAGCAGCACGGTCTCGGAGGTCTGCTGGACCTGGCTTTCGTTCATCACGAGCAGGTCGCTCCCGTTGCTGCGGAAGTTCAGCCACCGGCCATCCGGAACCTTGGTGCGGAAGTAGTCGTTCCAGCCGTTGGCGATGTAGCTGCGAGGCGCCACCTCGGCGGGGTACTTGTTGGTGTCGAGGGTTTTCTGGACCAGGTTCGTCGGCCTGGCGACGTCGGTCGGGCAATGGAGCATTTTCAGCTCCTTGTAGTATGGCAGAAGCAGCGTGGGCCAGCGTGAGGCGCTGGTGCGCGGCGGGAAATTGCCCTGGAATTCGTCCACATACATCCGGGAGGCCAGCCCGAGCTGCCGCATGCCATTCACGCAGGAGATCTTGTTGGCCGCGCCTTTGGCCGCGCTCAAGGAGGGCAACAGCATGCCCGCGAGGATCGCTATGATGGCGATCACCACGAGCAGCTCGATGAGCGTAAATGCTGATCTTCCCGGGAAACCGGCCGGTGGACGCATACTGACGATGACGCTCGCCGGCCGGCGCGGTTACGGGAATCCCCCGCCCGGGCCTACCCCTGGCCCGGCAGTGGCTGGTGGTGCTGCCGCTGGTGGGCGGCGGCCACGAAGCCCCGGAAGAGCGGATGCGGCTTGTTGGGCTTGCTCAGGAACTCGGGATGGAACTGCGACGCGATGAAGAACGGATGCGCGGGCAGCTCGATGATCTCGACGAGCTGGTTGTCCGGGGTGGTGCCGCTGATCACGAAGCCCGCCGCCGCGAACTGCGCCCGGTATTCGTTGTTGAACTCGTAGCGGTGGCGGTGGCGCTCGCTGATGGTGGCCACGCCATAGAGTTTCTGTGCGAGCGTGCCCGGCACGAGCAGGCATTCCTGCGCGCCCAGCCGCATGGAGCCGCCCTTGCGCTTCACGTGGCGCTGGGTCTCCTGCAGATGGATCACGGGATACGGCGTCAGGGTGTCAAACTCCGTGGAGTGCGCGCCGGCCAGCCCGAGGACGTTGCGGGCAAACTCGATGGTCGCGATCTGCATCCCGAGGCAGAGGCCGAGGTAGGGAATCCGGTTTTCCCGTGCGAACTGGGCGGCCTTGATCTTGCCCTCGATGCCGCGCGAACCGAAACCGCCGGGCACCACGATGCCGCCCAGCTCCTTCAGCAGCTTGCTGACGTCGCCCTTCTCCAGTTCTTCCGATTCGATCTGCTCGATCTGCACGCCGCAGTCGTTGGCGATGCCGCCGTGCTTCAGCGCCTCATAGACGGATTTGTAGGCGTCCTGTAGCTCGATGTATTTGCCGACCACACCGATCCGGATACGGTGCTGCGGGGCCACCAGGCGGCGGATGATGTCCTGCCAGTGGCCCATGTCGGCGGGCGGCACGTCGAGCTGGAGCTGGCGGCACACGAGGTCGTCCGTGCGCTCGCGCTGAAGCATGAGCGGCACCTCGTAGATGGAGTGCTCGACATCCTTTTCCTCGATGACCGCCTCGTACGGCACATTGCAAAACAGGCTGAGCTTCTGCCGGATATCCTTGCCGAGCGGATACTCACAACGGCAGACGAGGATGTGCGGCGCGATGCCGATCTCGCGCAGCTTGGCCACGCCCTGCTGGCTCGGCTTGGTCTTCAGCTCGCCGGCGGCCTTGATGAACGGCACGTAGGTGACGTGAAGGAAGCAGACATTGTGCGTGCCCACTTCGAGGGCGAATTCGCGGATGGCCTCCAAAAACGGCAGCCCCTCAATGTCGCCGACGGTACCGCCGATCTCGGTGATGATGACATCCGCCTTGGTATCCTCCGCGAGCAACGTGATGCGCCGCTGAATCTCGTCGGTGATGTGCGGGATCACCTGCACCGTCTTGCCGAGGTAAACGCCGTCCCGCTCGTTATCGAGGACCTGCTGATAGACCTGGCCGCTGGTGGTGGCGTTCTTGCGGCTGAGCTTCGTGCTCGTGAACCGCTCATAGTGCCCCAGGTCGAGGTCGGTCTCCGCACCGTCATCAAGCACATAGACCTCGCCGTGCTGGTACGGGCTCATGGTTCCCGGGTCCACGTTGAGGTACGGGTCGAACTTCTGGAGCGTGACCTTGAGGCCGCGGTTTTCCAGCAGGGTACCGAGCGAGGCCGCGGTGAGCCCCTTGCCCAGGGAACTCACGACACCGCCGGTCACGAAAATATACTTCATGGACTTGCATGCTTCCTTGGGTGGCCGGCAGGGGGCGAGAAGAAAGTTCAAGCCACCCAAGACATGTCTGGGTTTGGCCTTGACCGGCAGGAAACGGACCGACCTGACAGGATTCAGCTCTGGGCCGCCAACAGCGCCTCCACCCGGGCCACATCCGCCGGCACATCCACGCCCACGCTGTCGTGGTGGACCCGTGCCACCGTGATGATGATCCCGTTTTCCAGGGCCCGGAGCTGTTCCAGCTTTTCGGCGGCTTCCAGCGGCGAGACCGGGAAGGTCACCAAGCGAAGCAGCGTTTCCCGGCGGTAACCGTAGATGCCAAGGTGTTTCAGAAAGGGGAAGGCGGCGAGCTGTTCAGCCGCAGGCTTGGCGGCCAGATCGCGCAGGTACGGGATGGTGCGGCGCGAGAAATAGAGGGCGCGACCATTCGCCGCCACCACGGCCTTTACCACGTTGGGATTGTCATATTCGGCCAGGTCACGGATCGGCGTGGCCGCCGTGGACATTTCGCTGCCGGCCAGGCCGGCGGCCACGGCATCGATCACGGCGGGGTCCATCAGGGGCTCGTCCCCCTGGATGTTCACATAGCCCTCCGCCGAAACCCGTGAGGCGACCTCCGCGATCCGGTCAGTCCCGCTGGGATGATCGTCCCGGGTCATTTCCACCCGGCAGAACTTCGCCGCCACCTCCGCGATGCGCGCATCATCCGTGGCCACGATCACATCCGCCAACGAACGGGCGAGCCGGCAGCGCTCGACCACATGCTGGATGAGTGGTTTGCCGGCAATGAGATGCAGCGGCTTGCCGGGAAACCGGGTCGAGGCAAAGCGGGCGGGAATGACACCGATGAGATTCACAGCGCCGACTCTGCGGCGGGTCTCCACACAAAAAAAGCAGGTTTCTGCCACCGGACTGTAACGAAAGCCCGTCGTGATGCGTCAGGAGCGACGTGATTGTTGAAGAACGCAACAAGGCGGCGGTTTTCATCTCCGTCTCGCTCGCCGGAATGGTTGCGCTGTTTCTGGTGCGCGAGCCGCTGGAACGTCGGGAGGTGGACTCCGCTTGGATACTGCTGGCGGGGATGGTGCTGTTGCTCCTCTACGCCTTTGGCTGCTCGTGCCTGGCAAAGTCCAAGGGACACAGCAGCGCCATTGTACTGACCGCCGTGTTCGGCCTGTTGCCGCCCCTGATCATTCTGTTGCTCCTGCCGGACGTGAACCGGCACCTCAGCAAACCCCGCCGCCCTCGCCGACCGAGCCCAACCAAGACGGCTCATCCGGGCCATGCCGTGCCCCAGCGGACGGGCGAAGAAAAACCGGTCACGGCCCGGTACTGAAACGCAGCCGCGTCGTGGCGGATCAGGCGGAATTACCAACCTGCCCCGGAGCGCGTGCCGGCCTTGGTGATCGTCTTCTCATCCTCCCAGATCGCCAGACCGTCGCGGATGCTGGTGAGGGTGAGCTGAAAGACGTAGGTCTTCTGCCGCTTGTTGCCCGCCCGGTCCATGTCCTCGATGACCTTGCCGGTGAGCGTGTAGTCCGGATTCAGCACACCCGGCCCCTTGCCGGTGAACTGCTGCTCCTTCGCGAGATCCTGGCCGATCTTCGATTCGGCGTCGCCGCCGAAGGTCGTGGTCGTGGCCACCCGGCCCGTATTGAGGAGGTCGATGCGGATCTTCTTCGTGAGGAGGTCAGGATCCCATTGCTGCGAGGTGCTGTTGATGACCCGCTCAATCTTCAGCACGGCGATCCCGTTGGGGCCGGTGCCCGAAAGCTTCCCGGCATCGATGAACTTGCTCCGCAGCGAAGTGATCATCGCCTCGGCGGCCTGGTTGAGGTCCTGCTGGTTGATCTTGTCGAGCGTGACCAGCGTCTTGGTGCCGGCGGGATCGACGTACTTGGCCTCGTCACTGGCACAGCCGGCCGCGAGGGCAATGATGATCCCGGCAAGGGAAAAGGGGAGGATTTGGCGCTTCATGTGGTGGAAAAAACAGTGGGGGTCAGTCCGTCGAAATCAGTTTCAGACGGAAATCCTTGGCCAGCTCGTTGGGAGCTGTGGCGGTGATGAAAATGTCCTCGTTGCCCTCGATCTGCCGTTGCACGAAGACCGCAGCCGGGCCGGCGAGTTCCATCCCCTGGGCGTCAAACCACTCGAACTTGTAGCTGAAACGGTGCCGGCTGGAGGTGTGGTTCAGCAGTTCCACCTGGATGGTGAGCAGCCCGGCGGGGCCGACCCGTTCATTGACGCCGCGAATGTCCACCCGCCGGTTTAGATCGGCGTCCCGGATGACCCGCTTCTCGGGGATCAGGCTGCGCTGGCCGGCCGGCTGCGCGGGCTCGGTGGTGTTGACGGGCGTCTGGCAGCCGGCCACGAGGATCGCGGCCGCTCCCAACGTGATAAAAATTGAAGGACGGGTGCTCATTTCAGCCTGGTGGTCTGCACGATCAGCGGCGCGCCCGGATGGACCGAGCGGACCCAGATCAGATTCACGGAATCCGGTTCCACGCTGAGACTACTACGCTGTCCGTTGGGTAAGCTCAAATCAATCTTCCGGTCCGCCGGCGTGGGAAAGGAGCAGAACTGGTATTCCTTCGGCAGGGTCGTCCAGGTGCGCGTGTCGGCAATGTTGACCACGGCCTGCATGACGCCGGTGACGACCTTGGCGAGCAGGCCACCGAGGGGGGTCTGATCGGAGGCGGCCTTGTTGACCGCGTAAGCTCCCACCGCCTTCATCGTGGTGGAAAGCAGGGTCTTCGTGATGATCGAGGGCAGCTCGTTCTTAAAATCCTGGCCCACCACGCTGTCCATGCTGGAAAGTGTGACCGTGGTGCTCGCCCCTAATGCGGTGGTCGCCGTCAGCCCGGAAACGTAACTGCCTTCCAGCTCCAACGTGGGAAACGCCGCGCCGACATAGGGCACATTCCCGTCCCCGATGAAAAACAACGGCAGATCAATGCGGAACTGGTTGCGCCAGGGGGCGGAACCGGTTTCGAACACGACATAGGTCATGGCCGGAGCCGGCTGCCCCCACACCACTTTTTCGGCATTGCCAAGGTCGCGACGGATGTAGGGATTGTCACCGGAAAGACCCAGCACGCGCTCAAAGGATTTCCGGGCGCGCTCCTTGTCGCTGGCGTCGGCCGCGAGGTGCATGAAATAGATGCCGTCGAGATAGACGGGGAACGGGTTCACATAGTCGGCGTAGGCCTTGAGCGTGTCCAGTTGCTTGAAGTGCGAATCCAAGGCTCCGGAAACCTGGGGATCTTGCCGGGCCCGCTCCACGCTCTGCGCCGCCGCCTGTCCGTTTTGCTCCTCTTTGGCTTGCTGGATGTCGTCCTGGGCCTTCTCGATGCGCTTCCAGTTGTTGGCGACGGCATCCTGCTGCCGCTGGTAGGCGCGGATCAGTTCCGGACGGGCCTTATCGGTCTGGCCGAGCGCAATGTAATCGAGCGCCTTGTAGGTGTTCAGCAGCACCCGGTCGTAATCCCGCCCCTCGTACGGCAGGTTGGCCTGGTTCGAAAGCAAGGCGCCGGTCTCATTGCCCAGTTTCACCTTCGCCCGGGCATCGTACTGCTCAATTTTATCCTCCGCCGCCTGGAAGGCCTTGAGACTGTCCGCAAACTTCGCGGTGGCATGGAGCGCATAGCCCTGTTCCAGCCTCCAGATGACCGTGTCCTTGTTGTCCCGGTTGCTCTCGGCCGTCTTGGTGAACTCGGCCGCGGCCGCCTCGGCGTTGCCCGCCTTCCACGGTGCCGCGCCCGTGTTCTTCTCGTTATAGGTGCGGCAGCCTGCTCCGAAGAGCAGGACAGCCACACAGGCAAGAATCTGGACTGGTCTGGATATCAGCATGTCAGCACGGCAGGTTGCATCGGAAGCCAGACGGACCGGTCCGACAACCGCCACCGGCCCAATCCTAGCAGAAGGAAAGCGTTGCGCGACTTCATGAAAAGTGGGGCCGGCTTCAGGGCAGCCGCTTCAGCTGGCCGACGGCGGCTCCGTCAAAGAGCGCCTCGCCATCGAGCGCCGGGTCGGTCTGTGCACCGTCTTTGGAGTCCACCTTGAGGCCGCTCTGTCGCAGCAGCCGTTGAAATTCATCAAGGGCGTCCAGCTGCTTGGCCGTCAGCTTCTTCCCGGCTTCCAAACCGATGAGGAACTTCGCGCTGTCCTTCAGCCGGGTGTATCTCGGCTCGTCCATCTGCAGCAGCACCTCGATCCGGGACCCCGGCACTAGGTTCATCGAACCTTCGGTCGGCTGGAATCCCTCCCGGCTGAGACGGATTTTCTCGGTGTTGCGCGGGGTCATGAATTTTCCCGGGGCGAATCCGAGCATCGCCCCGTTCACTTCGACCTTCACGTCCGTGACCAGCAAGGGGAGCGAATTGGTGCTGCGCAGCAGGATACGCCCATCCGGCCGGTACCGGAAATCAGGGACATTCACCCCCCCGCGCACTTCGCAGCTGATCATCACCTCCGCCAGGTTGGTCTTGGCGGGGTCAGGCGGGGGGACGGAACGCATCGGCGGCAAGAGGTACGCGATCCGGTCTCCGGCTTCGCCGAGCAGGCCCTTGATGAACTCTCCTGGGACGGCCGGCTTGCCAGGAGTGGCGTGGATGGGCCTCAGGATCTTGACCGTGTCACCCGCCAAAGAACCATTCCCGTACAAATCCAGCAGCAGGTAGCTGACGCGCAAGGCGTAGGTTTCGTCGGCGTCGTTGTTAATCTTCTTCGGCTCGACCCCGAAGCTGACCAGACTGGCCGTGAGGATCACGTCCGCGCCCAGGTCCCGGGCCAGCGCCTTGGCGGCGCTTTGGCTGCTGAGCCGCTTCTCCATTTCCTTGCCACCACCCATGCGGTTGACCACTTCGACCACGTTCGAAGGGGCGATGATCGCGAAGCCCTTGTCCTTCGCCCGGGAAGTGAGCAGGTCGGTCATCGCGTCCACTTTGTCCTCCAGCGCCTTGCCGGCATGGTTGTCCACGAAGATGGCCACCTTCGGCGGCGTGGAATCCGCCGCGAGAAGCCGCCCGCCCAGGCGCACCTGCGCCGAGAGCGCGGCGAAGCAGCAAAGGGCCAGGCTAAGAACGCGGGAACAATTCACAGGGAAACGGGGTTGCAGTTTGCAGGACGGGTGGGTTGCGAGCGCCAACAGGATGTGAGGGATAGAGGCCGGTCAAAGCACGTGTCAACTGGTGAAGCTCACCCACTTGCCAGCCTCTGACACACGAACCGCCGTTCTGTTCGACGCACACCGCCCGGTCACTCCCACGCACACAGGCTCTCCACATAGGCCGCCGAACCGTCGCGCAGCCAACCGTCGAGCTGGGCCTGATCCTTGAGCTGCTGGCCGCGCAGCCGGGGCACCACCACAAACTGCGTGTTGATCTCCGGGAGGGCCGTCAGATCGCCCCACAGCTTTTCAAACTGTGCCACCGGGAAGACGTCTTCCTGGCCATGGCCCCAGCGCTTCTTCACGTCCTTCACCGTGATGTAGGTGGGCAGCTTCGCGGCCAGCGCGCGGATGGCCGCCGTGATCTTTTCCTGATGCTCGGCGGCGGACGCGGTGCCGGCCAACCGCACGTCGTCGCGGGTCAGGCCCATAGCAGTGAGCAGCTGGTCGAGGTCGATCCAGGTCGTCATCGAGTTGTAGTAACTCAGCCTAAATTCATCCTCCTCACGTGGCATGGCGAGGCCCTCGACCAGGCGGGGATGGCCATTCACGCGGGCAAGGCCACCGCCCCGGTCTGCCAGGCGGCGAGTGATCATCTCGAAGCTCAGGCAGGCACCACTTTCGATATGCTGGCCGAGCAAGTCGGCATCGGGACTGGCCCCGAGCGTGTCGATGTTATGGAGCATCAGCCAGCGGAGCTGCGGACGTTCCGCGAGCAGCTGTGCGAGCACCCCATTGCGGAGCAGGTTGGGCAGCTCGTAGAAATGGCCGACCGGATGCAGGCACTGGAGCGGGATGTTGTCGGTATAGTCGCCCGTTTCCCCGGCGGTATGCGCCCAGTTCATGAGCGCCGCCCGCAGGCTCTCGCGGACCTTCTGCTGCTGCACGTCGAGCACCTGCTGGGGCATTTCCTCCCACTGGAAACGGAGGTCGCGCACCGTCGGAATCATCCGCAGGCCGACACTCTTGCCCGGCGAAAGGTGGAGTGGTCCCTCGTAGCCATAGTTCCCCATCCGCGCGAGAAACTCGGCGGTCGGCCGCTGTGTCAGGTAGCTCGTGGTAAACACGTGAGGAATGGTCGCCCCGAAAGCCCGGCTGGCCTGACGTGACTTGGCCAGGTGCGTCTCGATGAAGGTACGATGGCGGCCGCCGAGCTTGGCGTACGGGTGCAGCGCCTTGCAGGTGCCCGCGCCGCCGGTCCAACGGGAACCCGCCCCGGCGGCCAGCGTCACGATGGCCAACTCGCCGTTGCGCAGGGCGGCCTGGCCCCGGGCCACCACCTGGGCACGGATGACCGGCAAGGTGAAATCCGTCACGTCACCGGCCTTCACATCTTCGATCTGCGTGTCGGCGCGCAGCCGGTTTTGCGCGAGACCGATGCGGCCTTCCTTCAGGTCGGTGCGGATCTGCTCATGCTGGGTCCGGTCAAAGCCGTTGTGCTCCAGCAGTTCCTGCAGGGTTGCGCCATCGGCCTTGCCCGATTTGCCGCGTGGCAGCAGCACGTCGAAGAGCGTCTGCACCATCCCACGCAGCTCAGGACGGGTGCGCGCGGCGGCACCGAACTTGTCCAGCTCGGTGCGGCGGGTTGCGGGCAGCTCCGCACGGTTCGTGCGGATGAGCCGCGGTAAAGTCAGCGCGTAGTAACCGGCGGGCATGAGCGCATCTTCACCGCTGAGCAGGTCCGCATAGGTGCCGCGCTCGTTGATGGCGTAGTCGAAGACTACGGGGTCCATCGCGAAGGGCAGCGCGGCGCTCAGTTCGCGCTTGGTTTCCAGCATGATCTCCCGGAGACGATCCTGCGCCTCCAGCTTGCGGTGCGGTGCAAAAATAAAACCCATGCCGCCGCCCGACATGCCGCCGAGCATCCAGAAGCCCCAAAAATCCCCGCCGAACTCACGCTCGCACTTGGCAATGAGCTGCTCGGTGAAATAGGTCGAGGCCCAGGGGATGATCGCCTGCAACGGCTGGCGGAAATTGCGCGTGGTGGCCGCACCGAGCGCCTTGATATCGCCTTTTTTGAGCGCGGAGATAACCGCGTCCAACACACTGAGTGCATCCTGACGCCCCAGCCATTCGGCCTCGGAACGGAGCAGGTATTTCTCGGTCACCATCTCGAGGATGGGGCCGACGTTCTGAGCCATGCCGCCGTGTACCACGACGAGCGAATCCATCAGGGCTTGGCGGGCGGCCTCCGGAATCTCATCGCGGCTGAAAACGTGATGCACCGGCATGAGACGTCCGCGCGAAATGCCAAACTCGGGATCGCCCTCCGCCGACGGCACGCCGGTGATGAGCTTGATGCCCGGCCAGACGCCGCCGGAATCCTGCCAGCCGCCGCCGGAACCGCCGAGCCATTCTCCCAGCAGCGCGCGCGCGAGCACCAGCCGGCGGTCGGATTCGGAAAGCGGCCCCGTAAGTCCCGGCAACGAATCAGACACCTGGCCGGTTGCGGCCGCACCGGCTCCACCGCTGGTCTGCCCCGTGGCCCGCATGCACACACTGATGAGCGAGCCAAGCAGGTTCGTGCTGACGGCCAGGCGCGAACCCTTGGGGATGTCGTTGACGCTGGAGACGATTTCCAGGCCGCGCCCCGGGCCGACGATGTTGGCCAGCAGTTCCGCGAGCGAATGTCCCGAGCCCTCGATCCCCGGCGGGATGATGCCGGAAGCGATGACGGCGGCCTTCAGCAGACCGAGATAGTCCTTCGCGAAATCAAACACGTCACTCAGCGCACTGAGATCGGCGGTCGCGCCCAGGTCCACCGAGGTGAGGCGCAGCACCGGTTCGTCGATCACCCGTAGCCACGCGCTGACCGGCGGGCGCGGCGCGGCATCGCGGCCATGCACACCGAGATCGACGGAGATGTTGATGACCTTCGCGCCCTCAGGAAAATCCATGCCGAGGAAGAAGATGTCGGACCACGCCGAATGCGTGAGGTCCATGCGCACGGGCGTCTGCTCACGCAGGATTGGGAACGTGCCGTCCGCGCTGCGCTGCAACAGTTCGGGCCGGATACGGAGCGGCTGGTCGGCCGGATGCCCCATGCGGAACATCCACTGGTTGCCCCGCACCGTGCGCACGCTCCGCCGGACCTGGTCGGCCAGCGTCTGAAAGGCGAGCCGATGGTAGGCCGCCGCCAGCGCGGAGCTGAGCCCGTCGCTCGGGCCGTGCTCCTGCTGGTCGGCCAAAAAGGTATCAATCGCCTCCTCAAAACGGCGTCCCAAGAGCTGCTCGAAGCCATGGAACGGAATCAGAGCCGGAGCCGACGCTTCACTTTCACTCCCAGCAGCGGAGGCCGCCGCCAGCAGCTTTGCCGGCAGGTGGTAACGGTGGATGTTCGCGAGGAAAAAGAGCGCCCGGACGCGTTCGTACAGGTTCTCGGCGGAACGGCGGAAAGTATCGAGCTGGGCACACGCCTCCAGCAGTTGCGCGACGCTGGCCTGGCGCGCGAAGGCGTCGAGCGACTGATTGCGCGTGGCGTCGTCCGCCGAGGTGATGAGGGAGATCAGGTTCATGGCCGGGGCATCGCGGACGGATCGCGGTTAGCGGTTGGCCAGCAGCTCGACGATGCCGGTGAGCACCTCGTCCCGGTCCTTGCCCGCCAGCCCAAGCGCGAGCTGGGCGGTGAGCAGGCCGTATTTGGCACCGATGTCGTAACGGCGTCCGCCCAGTTCGGCTGCGAGGTAACGCTCCTTCTTGGCGAGCTTGGACAGCGCGGTGGAGAGGTGGACACTCTTGCCGTCGCTCGTGGCCAGCAGGTCGGCGAGCACCTCCATCACCACCGGGGTGAGCACGTGCATGCCGAAGAAGCAAAGGTAGTGACCCGCCCGCAGCCCCGGAATGATCAGGTGCTGCTCCGCCGTGGTGGGCGTGGGCTTTTCGAGCACGTCGGTGATCTCGTAGAGCCGTTCACGACCCGCGACACGCCGTCCGCCAATGGCACCATAATAGGGCAGCTTACTCTCGTGCGTCGCTTGGACGGCGGAGACGGCGGCATTTTCCGCCTTGGCCGTTTCCACAAGCTGCCGGGCGCAGCCCCGACTTTCGGTGCTGACATAGAGATGATCACCGACCAGCAACAGAAACGGCGAACTGCCGGTGAACGCCCGGGCGCAGCCGACCGCGTGGCCGTAGCCGAGCGGCTCGGACTGTTCGAGAAAGGTGAGCCGCGAAGCGTGGCTGCCGGCAGCGGCGGCAAAGGCGGCCTGGTCGCCGGGATGGATCACCAGCCCGATCTCCTCGATCCCGGCGGCCAAGGCTTCCTCCAGAATGATGGCCAGCGCCGTCTTGGTGGAACCGTCGCGGTCCACCAGCGATTGCAGGGGCAGGGTGCGCTGGTTTTTCCCGGCAGCGGTGATGACGGCTTTCTTCAGGTTCATAAAGGGCGGGCCCACCCTCGCAGGAAGTGGGGTCGTTTGTCAGGCGCGAGTTGCGCGGCCCAGGCCGGCCGCGGGCGAGGCATGGGAGTAGTAGCGCAGATTTGCAATCTGCCGTATCGCAGGTTTTCAACCTGCAACGCGCCGTGATTACCTAAACCCGACCAACCTGTCCACGCCGTGCCGATTACAAATCGGCGATACAGCAGGTTTCAAACCTGCGCTACGAGAGCCGTGCTCCCAGCCCTCACACTGGCTTGATCCCCCGCTGGCCCAGTTCACCCAATGTCCACGCATACTCGCTCGCCAGCATGTCCACGACCGTGGCCTGCTTCAGCTCGCGGGGCAGTACTTCCCAGGTGTAGGTTTCCATCTCCAGATGCGTGCAAAGCGCCGGATTCCGCTTCACCTCGTCGAGCACGCCGCGCAGGTGGCCGGCGGTGGTGCCAAACTTCGCCGTCTCGGGCGCGTGCAGCGGGATGTGGAAATGGATGCGCCATTCTCGGTCCAGCTGCGGCCCGTCGCTCGGCGGGCTGACCAGCGCCTCATCCAGATCGGCGTAGCGGATAATCTCGCCATCCGTCCCGCGCTCGATGACCTGATGAAAATAGACGTCGTCCACAAAGGCCTTCAGCGACTCCCGCACCTCGGGTGTCGGGTGCACCCGCAACGCGTTGCTGAGGTGCAGCTTGCTGATCTTCACCCCGTGTTTGCGGAGGTGCCCCAACGCCTCGGCGGGCGACTCGTATTGGAGGGCGAAATGGCAGGTGTCGTAGTTGATCCCGAGGTGTTCGCGCAGGCGCAGGTCGCCAGGGCGGTCGTCCTCCAACTGCCGGAACAGGGTGAGAAACTCAGTGGTGTTCTCCACGGTTCCGAACGGTTCCGGTTCCAGTCCGAGGTGGAATTTCTTCCCCGTGCGCCGGGTCAGCTGCTCCATGTGATCAACACAGCGCCAAAGGTTGGCTCGCGCGATCCGCAGGCCGCGCTCACCGAGCCGGAAGGCCTTGAAGCTCACGGGCACCGTGCTTACCGAGGCCTCCACCCCGGCGGGCACCAGCTCCGCCAACAGGTCAAACAGGCGGTTCGTGTAGGCCAGCCGCTCCGGTGTCGTCCAGTCCGGCTGTGAGACCTGTTCCTTCACCCGCGTGCCGTGGAAATTGCCGTAGGGAAACCCGTTGATGGTGAAGACGTAGCAATCATTGCGCGCCAGCCATTGCTGGAATGCCCTGAGCTTCGCCGGCTCGCTCAGCTCGCGTGAAGCCGTGTCACTCAGCCGCAACCCGATGGCATACGGACGCCCCGGCGCGACGCGACGGCGCACGGCCAAGGTGTGCTGTTCCAGACTCGCCAGCGTCTCCGCCCAGTCGCCGCCACGATGAACGTTCGTGCAGTACGCGAGGTGCAGCCCATGAGTGAGTTTCACGCCGTGAGCTTAGAAGTCCCGGGGCGCTGGCTCGAATGAAATTGTGCTGGGAAGGATGCCGGCCGGCGGCAGAAGTGATCGGCCCTCTAATCACCGACCATCGACAGTCTAATCCCCGTTTTCGTGGGGAAGATTAACCTGAGACGCTGGTGGGGTATCGCTGCGGCGATACCCATTTTTGCCGCCCAGCCAGCGCAGCGCCGCAGGCGGCCGGCCACCCCAAATATGAAGAGCCGCCTCAGCGGTGGGAAAGTTCCGATCTGGCCCGGAAAAGGCGGAATGCCTTCTTTCGTTAGCGGTTGGCACGAGTCTCCGAAAGGGCAGTGCCGCCTCTGGCAACGGTACGGCCAAGGGCTGGGCTTGCGAAGGATGCCGAGGCAATTCCAGAGCGTCGATGCAGACGCGCCCCGACTGCGCTGGCGCTGGTCGGGGCGAAATATTGGGTATCGCCGCAGCGATACCCCACCAGCGCATCAGGACCTCGGATGGCGCAAACGGCGATCGCAGCCTCGGACGTCCGCCCGTCTCAAAATGACGAGCCGCATACCTTTCTCACCACACCCCGGTCACCTCGACGTCGCGGCCTTCGTCCACCACGCGGCGCATCTGGGCAAACCACCAGGCGGCGCGCTCATTGGAGCAGGGGCGCTGGCGGCGGGAAGTGCGGCGCACCGGAGTCGGGGCCGGGAGGGTGAAGTCGAGCTGCGCGGGACGGATTTCGCGGCGGGGAGCGGCGGGTTCGGCCAGCGGCATTTCGTTTTTCATGCCGACATCCTCGCCGATGGGGTCGGACATCGACTGTCCGAGACTTTTGGTCCCTGCGGATGTTGCGCAGGGCCGTTGGGGCTGCTGCCGCTTCATAATGGGTTAGTGGGTTAGACTCACGGGCCGGCCGGATGTTCACCCCGAGGCGCCTCGCGACCGGAAAGTTTGCGCTTTCCCACTCTCGCAGCGGCAGATGGCGGCGCAGCTTTAGCCGAATTGCAGCGGCTTCGGTTCCCACAACAATTTATGAGCCGCGAATTCCATCCGCAGTGGCGAGCCGGCAATCCCAATGGGATTGCTGGCTTAAGCCGATGCCGAACTCGCCCCCAAAAACCGGCGGATACCCTCGCGGAACTTCACCGGCTCGAAACCGAAGTCGTAGGCAGCCGGGCGCGGATCGGCCACATTGTCCTCGGCCAGCATGAGCAACTGGTCGCGGTTCAGCGGCGGGGCCTGGCGCAACAGCGTGGGTAAAACCCATTCCAGCAGGGCCGCCTGAAAGCGAGCGAGGGCCATCGGTACGTGCAGCTTCAAACGTCGCCGCCCGGTGGCCGCCAGAATTTCATCGAGCACGGCATTGAAGGAAAGTCGCTCGCGCCCGCAAAGATCGTAAGTCCGCCCCGCACTCGAAGGTTGCGACAGCGCCGCGACGAAGCAGTGGGCCACATCCTCGACGGCGACAGGCTGCAGCAGACTTTGACCGGACCCCATAACGGGCAGCACGGGTGACCACCGACTGATCTGGGCAAAGAGATTCACAAAACCATCCCCCGGGCCGTAGATGAGGCTCGGCCGGAAAATCGTCCACGCCAGTCCGCTTGCCCGCACGGCCTCTTCCGCTGCCCACTTTGACCGATGGTAGCGGGCCACGGCATCCGGCCGCGTGCCCAGCGCGCTCATTTGAATCCACCGGGAAACGCCGCCGGCAGTGGCCGCTGCGAGCATGTTCCGGGTGCCTTCAATATGGACCTGTTCGTAGGTCTGCGGGCCGATCTCGCTGATGATGCCGACCAGATGAATGACGGTGTCACAGCCGGCCACCGCTGCGGTCAGGGTTTCCGGTTCCAGCACCGATCCGCGCACCATTTCAACCCCTGCCCCCCTGCGGTGGGTTCCCCGCGCGAGCACACGCGGCGTGTGCCCGGCAGCCAGCAGTTGCCGGACAATCTCGCGGCCCACAAAGCCGGAACCGCCGGTGACGAGGACTTTCATGCCGGCACGTTGCGTTTAGCTGCTGGCGACAGCGAACTGCCTCTGCCAGGCCTCCTGAAATGGCAGCCGCAGCACCGTGCCGGCCATCATCAGCTGCACCTGCTGGCGCGAAACCTTAACGCGCCGCCGGGCATCCAACACGTTGGCATTGCATAGCTTCGCGAGGGTCTTCACGCCGATGAGCACCGGCCACGCACACGCCAGCCGCAGACGGAACTGGTTGCGGGGGATCGTGTTGGTGTAGCGCCAGCCGGCTTCGAGATGAGCCTGAGCGCGATCGAGCAACTCGGCATAAAGCGGGCGGAAGCGCAGCGCATTGGCCGGTGCCAGCAGGTCGTTCGGCGTAAGCCCATGCTCAGCGAGGCGGTGGGCCGGCACATAGCACCGGCCCGCCCGGAGATCCTTGGGCAGGTCGCGAATGATGTTCACGAGCTGCAAGCCCTTCCCAAAGCGGATGCCATCGGCCAGAAACTGCGCCTCATCCAGCGGAGCCTTGGGAAACAGATGGGCGCGGGTGAGCTGCGTCCAGAATTCACCCACGCAGCCGGCGACGCGGTAGGTGTAGTCGTCGAGTTCCGCATCCGTGGCGAGCGCAGTAATGTGCTCAGTCCGAACCGGCGGGGCAAAAATGGACGGAGCCGGCGGGGCCATGGGCTCGCCGGCAATGACGGGAGGGATAACAGCCTCATTCGGCGAGGGGGGGATGAAGAACGGCGGTGGAGGTGGTGGCGGTGAGACCGCTGGCTGGCCATTGCCAAAGCGGTTCAAGTCGAGCTCCTGCCCGCCCGTGATGGTCGTGAGCACGGCGCGAATGCGGCCCAGATCTTCACTGGAGAGCTGGCCGAGCAGTCGCACTGCCTCCTCGACGCGGCTCAGCAACCGGCGTTCCGCCACGGAGGCCTTGCCCAGTTGCGCGGCGGCAAGCCGGCTGAAATCCAGATGCTCCGAGCGCGTGCCGAGAATTCGGGCGCGCAGCGCGTCGAGCGCCGAAAGACGCTCTGCCACCGGAATAAGCTCCGTGTCGGCGATGGTGTCGGTCGCGCGCGCCAGCAGATAGGCCAGGCCGATCTGCGGCCGCACGGCCCGGGGCAGCACCTGCAGCGTCAGGTAAAACGAGCGCGAGGTGTCGCGAAGGAGTCTTTGCAGCTCAGGCGTCACAATGTGGGCCGATTCTTGAGTGGAGCAGCGACGGCAACCAGCGGAATGTTTAGCGGCCGGAAGTGGCAAAACAGGAATGGTAGGGGCTTCTTGGCAGGTCAGGTCGTTGGCAGACGGGAAAAACCGGGGTGGGGCGAGCGTCCCCGCGACCCGAGGCCGCCTTTGCCATGGGACGCCCGGCTCGCGGG
>CAIVQH010000009.1 GCA_903907995.1 uncultured Verrucomicrobiota bacterium
CAATGGCACACCTTATTTGGGGGCGAACGGCTCCCTGACCATCCAGCCGAGTGGCCGCCTGGAGCTCGACGCCTACCTCTTCATTTATGGCCCCATCACCAACGCCGGCACCATCGACCTGAACGCCAGCAACTGGATCTACATTTACAACAACGGCCACCCCGACACGCAGGGTGCCATCGTCAACCTCCCCGCCGGCACCATCAACCTCAACGGGGGCGGCGGCCTCAATGGCATCGATGGCAGCGAGACCCTTCTCAACCAGGGCACCATCGCCAAAACCTCCCTTGGCAACAACACTATCACGGTGCCCCAGTTCATCAATTCGGGCACCGTCCTGTCCCAACACGGCCAACTGAACTTGAGCCCCGTCACCCTGCTGCCCAGCGGCAGCCTCGTTTCCGGGCTCAGCAGTGCCCGGGATTACGGCACCTTCAGCATCGCCGGCAGCGCGACCTTGGCCGGTTCTTTCGGGGTGGTCCTGAATGGCGGCTACGTCCCGGCCTATAATGCCACCTTCCAGGTGCTGTACTACGAGTCGGAAACGGGCGCCTTTGCCAGCCTGAACCTGCCCTCCACCGTCCGCTGGCAGGCTCCCGACTACGGTGCGGGGGTCATGACCCTGGGCGTACCGCCGGCCCAGCTCGTGGCCCGGCTCGCCGCTCACGGAGGCCTGGTCTTCAGCGGCGTCAACCCGCCCGGCACCACGGCGGTGATCCTGGGCAGCGACGATTTCCTGCTGCCCCTCGACAAGTGGACCCCGTTGGCCACCATCACCTTCGACAGCACCGGCCAGTTCACCTACACCAATTCGGTCAGCGGAACGCAGCCCCAGCTGTACTTCACCATCCAATATCAGTGACGAGCCTCACGGGAATGGGGGCTGGCGGCCCCGCTACGCCTTCCACCTTGGACAGGTGTGTACAGCCGTGTTCCAGAACTTGGATTGCCCTGCGAGCGAGAGGCGCCGCGTTTGCCCAACCGAAGCCAGCCAAGGTGGGCAGGCTCAATCGCCCGGGCTGTCGCGGCTGACCAAACGATCCCCCCAATCTTTAGGTCGATTGCTCCCTCCGGTTCAGCCACGTTGCCGCCGCCGTGGCTTCACCGGATGATTTTCCAGGCTTGGCGCGACTGGCGCGTGGCTTTCGCACGACGCATTGGAGCGTCGTGTTGCAGGCGGGCCGCGATGAGTCGCGCAGTGGCGCGGAGGCGTTGGAGGAGCTTTGCCGGACCTATTGGTACCCGATTTACGGCTACATTCGCGGCCGGGGCTATTCCGCCGAGGATGCCCAGGATCTGGTGCAGGCCTTTTTCGAACGGTTTCTGGAAAAGAACTACCTGGGATCCGTGAACGCGGAACGGGGGAAGTTCCGTTCATTTCTCCTGGCTTCGGTGAACCACTTTCTGAGCAACGAGCTGGACCGTGCCCGGGCGCAGAAACGCGGGGGCGGCCAGGCGATTGAATCCCTGGATGAGCAGGACGCCGAGGGCCGCTATTTGCGGGAGCCGGTGGAAGCCCAGACACCCGAAAGCCTGTTCGAGCGGGCGTGGGCGGAAACGGTTCTGGCCTCGGTGCTGAACCGGTTGCGCGAGGAATCCAACGCCGGTGGCCGGCCCGATCGCTTTGAGGTGTTGAAGGTGTTCCTCGTGGACGACAAGGGCGCCCTGTCGTTTGCCGAAGCCGCCGTGCAGCTGTCGGTGACGGAGGCGTCGGTGAAATCCTTCGTGCGCAGAATGCGGATGCGCTATCGGGAGCTGTTTCGGGAGGAGCTGGGCAAGACGGTGGAGGATCCGGCGCAGATCGAGGAGGAATTGCGGCACCTCGTTACGGTCCTGCAGCGATAATGCGCACCCTCTCCGTCCTTTTGCTTCTGCAGGTGGGAAGGGTAGTCATTCATGGTTAGCAACATCACCCAGAACTGTCCGAAGTGCGGTCGCCCGCTTTCCGCGCGCGCGCCGCACGGGCTTTGTTCCAGCTGCCTCGCGGGCAGCCTGCTGGGTCCGGAGCCGGAGCCGGAACTGTTCCCGGAGCCAGGAGGGGTGCGCCAATTTGGTGATTACGAACTGATCGAGGAAATTGCGCGGGGAGGATTGGGGGTGGTGTATCGGGCGCGGCAGATTTCGCTCAACCGGCCGGTGGCGTTGAAGATGATCCTGGCCGGGCAGATCGCCGGCCGCGATTCGTTGCGAATGTTTCAGCGCGAGGCGCGGGCGGCCGCCAACCTCCATCACCCGAACATCGTGCCTGTGTTTGAGATCGGTGAGCACGAGCTGCAGGACTACTTCACGATGCGTCTGGTGCCGGGCGGGCGGACCATTGCCGACTGGGCGGCCACCCAGCGCGGGAACTGGCGCATCCTCGCCTCGGCGGTGGCCCAGGCCGCCCGGGCGGTGGCGCACGCGCACGCCCACGGCGTCCTACATCGGGACCTGAAGCCCTCCAATATTCTCTGGGACGATGAGGCCGGCCCGCAGGTCACGGACTTCGGCCTGGCGAAGCTGATGGATGAGGCCGACCTGGGTCTCACGCGGTCGCACCACGTCATGGGTAGTCCCGGCTACATGGCGCCTGAACAGACCGGTGGCCGGGCGGCCGAGATCACGACGGCCACCGATGTGTACGGTCTGGGGGCGGTGCTTTATGAGCTGCTCACCGGCCAGCCCCCGTTCTCGGGAACTTCCAGTGTGGAGACGATGCGGCGTGCCGTGGAGGAAATGCCGGCCCCTCCCGCCGGAGTGCCGGTGGAGCTCCAGACCGTCTGCCTCAAATGCCTCGCGAAGGCCCGGGAGGACCGCTACCCGTCCGCGGCGGCGCTCGCCGACGATCTTGAACGGTTTTCGCGCGGCGAGCCGGTCTCGGCCGTGCGGCTGACGCCGGTGCAGGCCGTCTGGCGCTGGGCCCGCCGGCGGCCCCAGATCGCCACCCTGATCGGGCTTACCGCAGTCACATTCATTCTCGGCACCGTGGGGGTGACTTGGGCCTGGCGGAAGGCGGTGGTGGCCGGCCGGGGTGAAGCCTTCGCGAACCGACAGGCGACCTCCACCATCGTGGATCTCTACACGCAAGCCGGCCTCACGGCGGCCCGGGATGGCGAGCCCACCCGGGCCGCGCTCTGGTTCGCCAAGGCGGCCGAGGCGACGTCGGATCCGTCCGTCCGTCAGGAAAATCTGGTGCGCCAGACGGTCTGGCGTCAGGAGGCCCCCACGGCGGTGCGGGCCTTCGAGTCGGAAATCGGTCCGGTCAGCCGGCTCTCCTGGAACCGCACCCAAACCGCGCTCCTCGGAGTGACCCGGGATCTCCGCGGAATCGTGTGGCAGGTGGCCACGGGCACCCGTTGGCTGCCCCGGCCGGATTTCAAGATCGAAGCCGCCGCCTGGTCCTATCACGCGTCGTGGTTTGTTTCCAGCGGCGACGGTTCCGTGCGCCTGACGGAGTATCCCTCCGGCCGCGAATTGGCGCGCGTGCCCTACCGCGGCATCCCGCCCAATCTGGCCGTGAGCGCCGATGACCAGCAGGTGGTAGTCGGTGGCAATCAGCCGTTCATTTGGACGGTGACGACTGGCAACGTGAAGCCTTTGCCCTCGGCGCCGGTCCCGCCCCGGGTTCTGCAATTCAGCCCGGACGGAACATTGCTGCTGGTCTGCCCGGGCGACCGGGTGGGCGTCTGCACTGCCGACGCTCCCGAACAGTTTCTTTTTCCTCCGGCCAACTGCTTCGACCGGACCGCCCTCCCCGGATTTTTGGGCAACACCCGCTTTTACACGAGTGTGGCCGACGAGGTCATCGCGGTCCTGGACGCCCGCACCGGGGCGACGCTGGAACGTTACACCAACAGCCTGGTCAAGGGCGGCGGCATTCCCCGCGCAGGCAGTCCGGACGGCCGCTTTATTGTCAACCAGGGGACACCGGCGATTGACCGGCCCGCGGGGTTCACGGATTTCCCCACGCTGGGCAACGCCGTCGAGCAGGCGGACTTCAGCGAAGACTCCTCGCTGCTGGCCACGGCGAGTTACGACAGCATCGTCCAGCTGGTGCCGCTGCCCGGCGGCCATCCGGTCACCAAGGTGGGCTGGCACCAGGAAGGGGCTCTGGGCGTGGCGATTTCGCCGGAAAAAAGGTTCCTGGCCACCTCCCAGGAGGGAGGGGCGCTGGTGCGGATCTGGCGCCTGGGCGGCCCGCCGGTTCCGCGGGAGATTCCCGTCAGCGGCGCCACCGGATTCCGGCTTTCGCGGGATGGGCGCCTGCTCCTGCCCAACGGGATCGCGCATTACGAACTGAAACTCGAACGGACGCGCGTGCACTCGGTCGAGACCACCCAGCCAGTCGGCCCGGAGATCGTTCCCGGCGGGGTCATCACGGATGGGGACTTCCTGCCGGACGGATCCTCCGTGGTCCTGGTGTGCAGCAGCCTCACCCAGCGTACACAGGAAATTCTGGAACGGAATGCGGGCACCGGCACCCTTCAGTTCTGGGACTTCCGCACGGGCGTCCGGCTGGGCGAGCCGGTGGCGCTGCCTTCCGAGCCGCGCGGGGTGTGCGTCCATCCTTCCGGCCGCTGTGTCGCCGCGTACACCTCCCGGCGCGAGCTGCTGGAGATCGACGTGGCCACGCGGCAGGTGCGGACCCTGTACGCCACGACCAACCACTACGGGACCACGGATGCCTATTCCAATGGCCGCTGCCGCTACAGTCCGGACGGGCGCTTTCTGGTGGGCTGGGCGATGCGCCAGCCCCCTGTGCTCTGGGATCGCCAGACCGGGAAAATCATTCCCGCGCAGCCCGACGGCCCTGCCGCCGTGACTGACGTGGATTTCCAGGACGGCATCATGTCCAGCGTGTCCATCGAATCGCGCCTGGATTTTCTCGCGCTGCCGGCGGCGGAATCCGCTCGGCCGCAGCGGCGGGAGAGCGACTGGCTTTTCGTCGGCCGCTTCAGCCCGGAGGGCGGCCTCTTCCTCACCGGCGGCCGCAGCCGGATCGCCCATGTCTGGGACTGGCGGCGCGGCCGGCCCGTCTCTCCCGCCCTCCGCCACGCCTCGGAGGTGTTCTCCGGCGCCTTCATTCCGGGCACGGAGTGGGTCGTCACCGCGGGCGTGGAAGGGGACATCCATTTCTGGAACCGGCGCACGGGAATGCCGCTTCGCCCGGTGTTGGAGGCCGGCTTGTCGTTTGTGAACCTGGCCATCACCCCCGACAGCCGCACGCTCATCCGTGGGAATTTTGCGCCCACTGGCCGAAGCATCGGGCTTTATGACCTGGCGAAACTCCTGCCTCCGCCGGCCCTGCCGCCGACGGATGACCTGCTCCTGGCCGAAATCGATGCGGCCGCCGAAATCAAAAACGGTGCCATCGAACCCCTCAGCGCGGCAGACTGGTTGAAGAAATGGAAGGAATTCGAAGCGCGGAGGCCGGAGTGGCACCGGAGGGATTTTCCGTAGCGGGGAGCGCGGAGTGAGCCAGTGAGTGAGAGAGGGAGCAGAGAAGAAATGGCGCGGGGGGCAGCAATGAACGGAGTTCCTTTCATTCATCATTCGAAATTCAAAATTCACCGGGCTCCGAATCCGCTGTTTTCCTTCTGGAACGGAAGGAGTCGTAGTAATTGATGGCCATCGACCTTGCCCCGAGCTGTCCGAAGTGCGGGCGCCCGCTTTCTGCGCGCGCGCCGCAAGGGCTTTGTTCCAGCTGCCTCGCGGGCAGCCTGCTGGAGCCGGAAACGGAACCGCCACCCCTCCTTGAACTGGGCGGTGGCCGCCGCTTTGGTGACTATGAGCTGATCGGAGAAATCGCGCGCGGGGGCATGGGCGTGATTTATCGGGCCCGGCAACTGAGCCTGAACCGGATCGTGGCGCTGAAATTTGTGGCCTTCACAAGCGCCTCGCCCGATTTCCTGGAGCGCTTTGAGATCGAGGCGGAGGCCTCGGCCAGCCTGAGCCATCCGAACATCGTGCCCATCTACGAGTTCGGCGAACACGGGGGGCAGCCGTTTCTCAGCATGCGGCCGCTGCACGAGAGCCTGGACCACCGGCTCGCCCGGGAGCCGCTCGGGCTGAAGGCCGCCGTGGACCTGGTCATCAAGGTGGCGCGGGCGGCCCATTTCGCGCATCAGCGCGGCATCATCCATCGCGACATCAAACCCAGCAACATCCTCCTGGACGAGCAGGGGGAGCCCTTTCTGGCGGATTTTGGCCTGGCGAAGCTGATCGAGCGCGACACCGCGCTCACCCGGACCATGGCGATGCTAGGGACGCCGAGCTATATTTCCCCCGAACAGGCCCAAGGGAAAACGGCCGGTCTCACGACGGCGGCGGATGTGTACAGCCTGGGGGCTGTCCTCTACGAATTGATCGCCGGCCAGCCACCTTTCGCGGGCGGGACGACGTTGGACACGGTGCGGCAGGTCATTGAAAAGGAAGCACGCCCGCCGTCGTCTTTGAATCCGAAGGCCGATCCGGATCTGGACACGATCTGTCTGCATTGCCTGGAGAAGAATCCGCAACGCCGCTATGCGTCGGCAGAAGCCCTGGCCGATGATCTGGAGCGGTGGCGCCAGTGGCTGCCGATTCGGGCGCGACCGATCAAACCTTGGGAGCGGGGGGCCAAATGGGTCCGACGGCATCCCGCCTGGGCCTTGGCGCTGACCGCGTCGGTGGTCGCTTTGGTCGCCATTTCCATCATCTCCACCGTGGCCAAAGAGAAGCTGGCGAGGATGGGCGAGGAACGGCGGGTGCAACTCGTGCGCCTGAACCTCGCGACCGCTGAGCGCCTGATGGAGGCCGGCGATGATGCCGGCGCCTTGCATTGGCAGTTGCAGGCGATGCAGTTGGAAACGGACACGCAAGAGCTCGCCCTCCAACGCGTCGCCGTGGGCGCGCTGTTGCGGGAGACGCCGCAGGTGGAAGCGATGTTTTTTCACGAAGGGCCAGTGACGTTTGCGACGTTCAGTCCCGATGGGCGCCGCCTGGTGACGACGAGCGAAGACCGGACGGCCTGCCTCTGGGACGCCGCGACCGGAAAGCGCCTGATGGAGCCGTTACGCCACAACGCAGCGGTCTATTACGCGGCCTTCAGCCCCGATGGGAAACTGCTCGTGACCTGTGCGGATGACGGGACCGCGCAGGTGTGGAACAGCAGCACGGGACAACCCTTGGGCAAGGCCTTGCAATGCACCTCCGCGTGGTATCGGCGGCCCATGGTTCCGGGAGTCGATTTTCGCAAAGACGGGCGGGCCATCATCACGCGGGCGGGCAAGGTGGCGCAGATTTGGGACCCGCAAACCGGCGAAAAGATCGGCGGGCCTTTTCAACACTCGAAGACGGTCACGCAGGCCGTGTTCAGCCCGGATGGCCAGTCCGTGTTGACGGCCTCCGACGATTCCACGGCCCGGATCTGGGATGTCACCAACCATGCGACCGCGCGGCTGTTTCTCCAGCACCGGACGGGTGTTGAGGGGGCGAGTTTCAGTCCGGACGGGAAACGGGTGGCGACCTATGAGAACTGGGGCGGAGTGGCCTATATCTGGAACGCCGCCACCGGGGAGCAGGTAGCCCTGCCGTTGAAAAGCGACAAGGATCGGCGGCTGATCCAGTGCGTCTTCAGCCCGGACGGCTCGAAGCTGTTGACGGTCGGGTTCGACAACATCGTGCGGGTCTGGAATGGCGAGACCGGCCAGCGGATCTGGGAGGAGCCGATCCCGGTGGGTGTTTCCATGGCCGCGTTCAGCGCCGACAGCAAGCGGGTGGTCGCCGCGGGTTATGACCTGACGGCCCGGGTGTTTGATGCCGCCACCGGCAAGCTGGCGTGGCCCATCCTGCGGCACGGTGCCCTGGTCTTCACGGCGTTCTTCGACGGGGCAGGGGACCGGGTGCTGGCGGCCACCGAGAACGGGGTGGCGCAACTCTGGCACTGGTCCCGCGAGCAATCCTCGCCGTTCAGCCTGGAACACGGATACCCGATCACGAGCGCAAGCGTGGATTCGGCCGCCCGGCGCCTCGTCACGGTCGGCGGCTCGGATGGCGCCAAAGTCTGGGAGTTGCCGAGCGGCCGGCTGGTGCGCCGCGTCCCGCAGGAAGGGCGGGTGACGCAAAGCCTGCTGAGTGGGGACGGGGAGAACCTGTTCAACCTGACTGACGACGGCGTCATTCATTTCTGGCCACTGGGCCCGGAGGGCCTCGCCGAAAGGGAAATCCGGCCGGAACCGCCAGTGAGACAGCTCGCCCTGAGCCCCGACCACACTCGCTTGCTGGTGACGGGCGAGCACGGTGCCACCCTCTGGGAACCGACGCCGGGCCGGCAGATCGGCGGGGTTCTCGATCCGGATCGGTCGACGCGGTTTGGCGCCTTCAGCGCGGATGGAAAACACTTCGTCACCGGGGCGGCGGACGGGACCGCGCAGATTCGCGAGACCGACGGGGGCAAAGCCGTCGGCACGACGATCCAGCAGAAGGGGATGGTGGACTGGGCCGCCTTCAGCCCCGATGGAAAACGCCTCGTCACGGCATCCGTCGATCAATCCTATTCCCCATTGGGTGCATCCATCTGGGAGGTCGCAAGCGGGCGGCGGCTCGCCGGTCCGCTCATGCACCGGGATGGCGTGCTGATGGTGGATTTCAGCCCCGACGGCCGGCGGGTGGCCACGGCGGGCGAGGACGCACTTGTGCTGGTCTGGGACGCGGCAACCGGGCAACCCGTGGCGCCGCCCATCATGCAGGCAACCCGCGTAACCGCCTTTGCGTTCAGCCCGGACAGCCGGATGCTCGCGACCGGAACGTTCGGGGGTGTCGCGCGGGTCTGGAGCACCGACACGGGAAAACCGCTGACCCCGCCGCTGGCGCACGCCGACCGGGTGCTGCTGGTGCGTTTTCTGCCCCGGGAAAATGGCCTCCTCGTCGTCAGCGCCGACGGCAAGGCGCGGATTTGGAACCTGGCCCCGAACGGAGAGTCGAACGAGCGTCTGACCGATCGCGCCCGGATCCTTTCCTCGCACCGGTTTGATCTGGAGGCGGGCCTGGTCCCGCTTGATCGCGTCTCGCTCTCCAACACCTGGCGTCGCCTGCGTCCCGATTAGCGGTTGCCTGATCCGCAAAAGATTTTTGCGATTCCGCGCTCCCTTTCCCGTTTTTCGCTTCTTTGCCTGTCGGTGCCCCTCACGGGGACCGAACGGTGAAATCCATCTTCAACACAATCTGGCCCGTCGTTTCCGCGCTGCTGCTCGCGGTTTCGTCCCGCGCCGCTGCTCAGGGGACGGCCTTCACCTATCAGGGCCGGTTGGATGCCAATGGGGTGGCTGCCAACGGAACGTACGACCTGCAGTTCGGCCTCTGGAATACGGCGATCGGGGCCTCGCAAGTGGCTGCACCGCTGACCAATCTGGACATACCGGTTGTCGCGGGTCTGTTCACGGTCACTTTGGATTTCGGTGCGAGTTTTCCGGGAGCGGAACGCTGGCTGGAAATTGCCGTGCGCACCAATGGGGGGGGGGAGTTCAGCACGCTGGCGCCCCGTCAGCGCATTGCTCCCAGTCCCTACGCGATCACGGCAGGCCAGGTGACGGGCGCCGTGGCCGCCAGCCAGCTTACCGGCCCCGTGCCGATCACCCAGCTGCCCAGCGGCTCCGCCATCGCCTCCGCCGATCCGGCGGATGCCGCCGCGTTGGCCGCCGGGCTGCACCTGATTTCAAAGACGCCCGCGCCCACCTGGGTGAACGGTTCTGCCAATGAAGCCCCCTCAGCCCGTTCCGGGCAGAGCGGCGTATGGACGGGGCAGGAGCTGGTGATCTGGGGCGGGGCGCTGGGAACGCTGGCCGGAACGCCCCAATACTCGGCCACCGGCGGCTGGTACCAGCCGGATACGGATGTCTGGACCGCGATTTCCCCCTTCGCGGCCCCGAGCGCCCGGCGGAGCCACACCGCCGTCTGGACGGGCAGCGAGATGATCGTGTGGGGCGGATTTTCCGGGACGGGCTATCTGGCGGATGGCGGTCGCTTCTCGCCGGCCCGCCAGTCCTGGCATGGCCTCAGCGCCTCACCGCTGGCACCCCGGGAAGGCCACGTCGCCGTTTGGACCGGCACGCGGATGCTCATCTGGAGCGGGCGCAATGACGTCGCGACCCTCATGGACGGTGCGCTTTATGATCCCGTCAGCGACGTCTGGACGCCGCTGACCACAAGCGGCGCACCTGCCACCCGGTCAGGTGCGGTCGCGGTCTGGACGGGTGACCGACTGCTGGTCTGGGGCGGAGAAAGAAACGGCACCTATCTCGGCGGCGGCGCCCAGCTCCGGTTCGTCAACGGAGAGCCCGATCCCGTGTGGAAACCCTTCAAGACGGCCGGGGAGCCCTCGTTCCGTGCCGCCCACACCGCCGTCTGGACGGGCACGCAAATGCTGGTCTGGGGCGGGGTGAACGACGGCGGCCCGTTGGGGGAAGGGGCCGCGTACGACCCGCTGAAGAACGTTTGGACGCCGTTGTCCACGGACGGCGCTCCCGCCGCGCGCGAACAGCACGGCGCGGTCTGGACCGGTTCGGAGATGATCATTTACGGCGGCATCACGGCCGCCGGCACCACCGCCACGGGTGGCGCCTATGATCCGGCCACGGACCGCTGGCGCCCGCTTTCCAATCCGGGTGCTCCGCAGGCCCGCAGCGGAGCCACGGCGGCCTGGACCGGCAGCGAGGCGCTTTTCTTTGGTGGCCGGAATGAGGCCGGCACCCCGCTGGCCGCCCTGCAACGGCTCAACCCGCAACCGGCCTGGTATTTCTTTCGCAAGCCATGAATTCGAACCCCATTTTTCGCGTTCGCGCGCTGTTGGCCATATTGGCGCTGTTTCTGGCCCTCCCCGCCGCCCAGGCCCAATGGCAGAAGCAGTCCATGACCCTCAAACCGGGCTGGAACGCTGTGTTCCTCCACGTGGACGCCTCCTACACCAACCTGGACGCCCTCGTGGACCCAACCAGCCCGATCAAGGAGATCTAGCTCTGGAATCCGCCCTCCAAGCTTCAGTTCGTCACTACGCCACAGGATCCGGTGGCGGCGAACAGCCAGTGGGCCGTCTGGAATCGCAGCTCGGCCGTCAGTGACACGCTCACTCAGCTGATCGGGAATGCCGCCTACCTCGTGAACAACACGGGCACGGCCGATTATGTGTGGAACGTGACCGGCAAGCCGGTCGCGCCAAATTACCAATGGTCGACGCTGGGTCTGAACTTCCTGGGCTTCCCCACACCGGCGGGAGCCGCGCCCCGATTTTCCCAGTTCCTAGCCCCGGCCCCGGCCTTCAAGGACTCGGTGGAAATTTATCGCTACCCGGGCGGCGACCTCGCTCCCGGCTCGAACCCCGTCAAAATCGTGGGCCCTGTTCCGCTCTTCAACGCCTTCGTCAATCGCGGCGAGGCCTTTTGGATCCGCTCGACCGATCCCACCTACTTTAACCACTACTACGGTCCGGTGGACGTTTCGTTGCAGACCGGCACGGGCGTCGATTTCGGGGATCGCCTTGGCACCTATTCCGTCCGGCTGAAGAACAATACGGCCACCGCCCAGACGATCACGCTGAGCCTGCTGGATTCGGAGGCCGCGCCCGCCGGCCTGGCGCGTCCCTTCGGCACCCCCCCGCTGCTGGTTCGAGGGGCCTATGACATCACCAATCAGATTTACGCATCCACCGTTCTGGCCACCGGCAGCTCGCAAAAGTTTACCTTGGCACCCTTTGGACAGACCGGCTCCGACCTCCAGGTCGTCCTTGGCCTGAACCGTTCGGCCATGCTCGCCCCGGCGGGCCAGCTCTTTGGCGGCATCCTCCGTTTCACCGATGCGGGCGGGCTCAGCCAGATCGACGTCCCGGTGACCGCGACGGTGGCGGGCACTTCCGGCCTCTGGGTCGGCGATGCGAATGTCACCCAGATTGGCCAGTATCTGAAGAATTACGAGCTGGATGCGGACGGCCATCCGACCCTTTCGCCGGTCACGAGCAAGGGCGCGCCCTACGTGTCCACCGGCGTCACCACCGCCCTCGGCGCGGTTGCGAAGCCGATGCCGCTCCGGCTCATCCTGCACAATGATGCGGCCGGGCAGAAGGTCAGCCTCCTGCAGCGCGTTTTCGTCGGGACGGGCCTGGGCAGCAATCTGGTGGTGGCCACGCGGGAATCCTCCCTGAATGCGGCCAGCATCGGGTCCGCCCACCGGATCAGCGCCGCGCATCTGCCCTTCGCGCTGACCAACACTCCCTGGGCCAAGACAGCGGGTGCGTTCGGCCTGGGCACCAACGTCTCCTTCGACGTCACGCTGGATTACAACGACCACGCCTCCAATCCCTTCCTGCACACCTTTCATCCGGACCACGACAACCTGAAGGCCGATTTCCGGACCGTCGAGGATGTGGGCGTCGAGTCTTATACCGTGGTGCGGCATATCACGCTGGTCTTCACCCCGCCGGCGCAGGATTTCACCAGCCTGACGGCGTCCACCGACACCTACGGCGGGGACTATGCCGAGGTCATGACCTTCCATGGCCAGGGCGACCAGGTGCGCTCCTTCAACATGACCGGCCGGTTCCTGCTCAAGAACATCAGCACCGTTCCCACCCTCACCACCTCGAACTGATGAACCTTTTCCGTCCCAACACTGCGGTCGTCCCTCCTATGAAAAAGCTTCGCCCCTCGCTGCGGGCCGCTGTAGCCGTGTGCTCCTCGGTCCTGTTCCTCCTGGTCGCCACCCCGGAAGCCCGGGCACAGGCGACCGCCAACCCCCCGGGCAAGATCGCCTACCAGGGCTTTTTGACGGACGTCAACGGCATCCCCCTCGGGAACACCACGCCGACCAACATGACCGTGGTCTTCCGCGTCCTTTCGGCCAGCAGCGGCGGCAACCTCCTCTGGTCGTCGCAGCAGACCGTGACCCTCGACAAGGGCCACTTCAGCGTGCTGCTGGGAGAAGGCAGCCAGTTTGGCAGCGAACCCTTCAGCCCTGACCTCAGCAATGTCTTCACCGGGAAGGATGCCTCCGACCGCTATCTGGAAATGTCGGTGGGCAGTCCGTTGACGGCGATCTCGCCGCGCATCCAGTTCCTGCCCGGGCCCTATGCGCTGCTGGCCCGGAGCGCCACCCAGATCCTGGATAACACGGGCGCGGCCGTTTTGACCGCAGCGAACGGGACCCTGAGCCTCCGGGGAGCAGTGAACGGGAATGGCACGGGGCTGACCAACCTCAATGGCGGCAGTCTCACGGCCGGATCGGTGGCGCTCGCGCAGCTCGCGGCCAATTCCGTGGACGCGACCAAGATTGTCGATGGCTCCATCACCGAGGCGAAGCTCGCCACCATCAGCGACGCCAAACTCTCGCAGATCAAGACGGCGGGCAAAGTCGCGGACAGCGCCCTTTCGGGAAACATCGCCACCCGCAACGCGGCGCAGACGTTTCGCAGCTCCTATTTCTCCGGCCAGTCCTTTGACGCCCTGGACGTCAACACCCCCAGCGAGCTGTGGGTGACGCAAACCGCCCTCGGCGGCGGTTCCCTCAACGTTCTGCGGTTCGGGATCGAGGTGTTCGCCATCGGCACCGGTTTTGGTAATGGCTCCGGGCTCGCCAATGGAGATTCCTATATCATGCCTCCGGCCGGCAAGAAGCTCCATATTCTCCCCGCCAAGGGCCTAACCGGCATGACCCTGGACTCCAATGGCAGGGTGGGCATTGGCTACATGTCGCCGCCCTTCCAGCTCACGGTCTTGGGCGATGCGGGCAAGCCCGGCGGCGGCTCGTGGTCAAACTTCTCGGATCGCCGGATCAAGAAGAACATCTCCACCATCACCAACGCGCTGGAGCAGATCGCCCGGCTGCGCGGCGTGAACTTCGAATGGAAGAACCCGGAGGACCACGCCAACCAGCAGGGCCTGCAGGGCGGTTTCATCGCCCAGGAAATCGAGGCGGTCTTTCCGAACTGGGTCAGCCCCGTGGACGCCGGGGCCCACGACAAGACGCTCACCGATGACGGCAAGGTGCGCAGTGTGAGCCTGCCGTTCGAGTTTGACGCGGTCCTCGTGGAGGCGGTCAAGGAACTGAAGGCCCGCCTCCAGGACCGTGAGGCCGAAGTGGCCGGGTTGCGCGCCGACGTTGCCCGCCTGCAACAGGAGCGGAAGACGCTCGGGGCGACGGTCGCAAACCTGGAATCCCAGGATCAGTTGCGCGAAGCCCGCCTGCAGCGCCTGGAGCGGCTGGTGGCCGAGCCCGCCGGCCACACTGTGGTGGTCAACAAGTAGCCTGCCAATTCCCCGGCCCGACCTATGAAGTCATTCCCCTCGAATCCATCCGGGCGTCGCCGGGGAGCCGCGATTTCACCTCTCGTTCACCACCGTCTCATGAAATCTCTTTGGCCGATCCTCCTGCTGGCCCTCGGTGTGTGCGCGCTGCCGGCCGCGCGGGCGCAGCGGTTCGACGCCGATGCCCTGGTCTATTCGCCGCTGACGTCGGCCACGGACGCGCCGTACGAGCGCGGCATCAACTACCGTTCCCTCCGTGGCGTCCCGCGGTCCAGTGTCATCGGAAATCCGGCCGGCTCCGATGGCCGCGCGCCCCTGAGTCCGTTCCCCACGCCCAACCAGTTCACGGGTGTGCTGCCCCTGGGCGGTGTGGTGCGGCCGGCGACTCCCAAGCGCCTGGTCAATGTCACGGGAGTGACCAACTACTCCCAAAACGCCGTCAATCTCGGCGTGCCCGTCGCCAAGGACTCGGGTGGAAAGGTGACGATGGTCCTGCGTGCCGCGCAGCTCGGCGGCAGCTATGTCAGCCGGCCTTTCTCCTTCCTCTTCGGGGCGATCATCACCCCGCCCACGACGGACGAGACCGGCACGGTCATTCCCTCTTCGCAGCTGTCCAGTTTTTGGGTGCCCGAACCCTATACCACCAATGGGCACCTGAACGCCCCGTATTACTGGAGCCCGCACGCCCAGATGGTGATTGCCAATCAGGCGGGGCGGGTCTCCCTCACCTGGAAACACGCTTTCCCCGGGACGACCATCCCGACGAATGCGCTGACGCCGGGGACGGATTATGTCGTCGAATCCGGCAATTTGTTTCTCCTGACCAACGTCACCTTTTACGTTTCGGGCAGCGCCGCCAAGACACCCCGGCAGATCTATTGGACGGAGGGCGTGTTCAAGGCCACGGGCAAGCCGGTGCTGGTGCCGGGCGAGCGGGTGAGCGCGGTCTCCGTGGCCTACACCGCCGCGACGTTTCCCCAGACTGTGGCCACCGAATTTCAGGTGCCGGGGGCGACCAGCCCGGCGGATGGCCAGACGAACGCCACCTCGCTGAAGGAGCTGCGCACGCTCTGGTATGACCCCACGCAGGGTGCCATCCTCGCCTACAATATCGAAGGCCGCGTGATTGTCGAAATGCTGGGCGAATCGCTTGGCGGAACCGTGCGGCGCAGCCTGGGCTATGAAATCGTGGACGTGATCCAGCAGCCGGCCCCGGCCGACGTGCCCATCGAGCTGGGTGAGAAGATCCATGCCTATGCCGACGGCACCGATGATTCGGCGCTCACCCCCGAACCGGTCCTGCAGCTGGCCTCCACGTCGGACCCCTTTTTGTACGAGCACCCCTCCGCGTCGGCTGACGACCTGGAATACTTTGCGGCCCGCGAGACGAAAAACCTGAACGACGTGCTGGTCCATTGGACGGAGACGGGCGTCGCCGGTCTGCAATGGCCGCTGATCTACGCGCGCTACCAGCTGGTGTGGCCGACGGACATCGCCAAATACAGCCAGTACATCCGCCCGCGCGTGGCCACGGAGGCCGAAGCCGCGCTGACGGCCATTCCGCTGCCCGGCAGCAATGCCCCCGCAATCCAGTGGCAGGACCAGTTGGACGTGCGCCGGGGCAAGCTCGTTGACGGCCGGGCCTATTACACCTTTTTGGAACCGAACTACCCCGTCCACCGGGCCCTGTTGCGGTTTTCCGCCGGCGACAACGTCCGCTTCGAGCGGGTTTTCTCGTGGCTCAACGACAACCTGATCGCCAACAACTTTGCCGGTACCCTGGCCACCAACCTCACCGGCATCGGGGATCTGGCCGACACCTTCGGCGCACCGCAGGTCATCAGCCAGTCGGCCGTGGTGGGCCGGCGGATCTCCGCCCCGCCCGGCGAACTCGGTTCCACCGGCGCGTATGTGGCGGGCCATATTCACCAGCCCTCCGGGAATTCCTTCAATCCGGCGGCGTACCTGGACCCGTTCACCGTCGGTTTCGACGTGGCCAACCAGGGTGCCATCATTCCCGTCAACGCCATTCCGGGGGCGAACCGGCTTGAAATCTGGTGGTTCCGCACCAATACGGTCGATCTCACGCAGGGCTTCCTGCCGGTCTATTGGCCCTCGGTGATCGGAACCTACACCTTGGGTTGGCCCGATTCCGGCAGTCCCGATTCCTCCGAGATCGTGCTGGCGAGCAACGCGGGCAGCGGCGCCCTGGACAGCCTGCAGGCCACCGGGAGCATCTACGCGCAGAACGACCCGGCCCAGGCCGGTTACAATCCGAACGAGGAGCACGCGCTGATGCTGGGTGGCCAGGCGTATGCGTTGCGGGATGACCTCAACCTCACCGGAAACACCAGCCCCGCGATCCTCTCCGGGGCCGGCACCACCTATTCCTCCCAGCCGTTTGTGCTCCTGAGTTACACTGCGGCGGATAACCGCCCCGCCATGCGCACCTTCCGCGTGCTCCGGGAAAAACCGTCGGACGGCATCGTGTTCGACTATGTCGTCATGGCGGGTGGGAACGCCGCCAATTCGGGCGCCGGCCGGATCCTGCAGCCCCCCATGCCGCTGCCGCTCCTGCCGCCGCCGGTGGACTACGTCACCAACGGGTCGGGTGCCTCGATGACCATCACGCGGGTCAACTATAACACCGAGCCGGCCGCCAACTCCGGTGATCTGCCGGTGGGCTGGACGGCCGGCCAGGCGAGCGGTCCGTATGCGGGTTACGCCCGCTTCACGTACAAGGACCGCAAGGAAAACTTCTGGGTCATGCGGGGCCCGCACGCGGGCCTGCCCCCGCTCCAGGCGGGCACTTACAACCCCGGCAGCCGGCAATGGGCGAACGCGCTGCCGACCGCCACCGCCGTGGTGGGCGAGCCGTTTACCAACGTCGTGCATGCCTCACGCCAGACCGGTACGCTGAAGGTGACACTGCTGGCAGGTGCGCTCCCCACGGGGTTGAGCTTTGACGGCGTGACCCTGTCCGGCACACCGACGGAAGTCGGCTCCAGTCCCTATTCGATCCAGTTCGCCGTCACCGACAGCGGTGACAGTGCGACTGTCACCAATACCCTCACGCTGAATGTCGCCCCCGGCGGCACCGTGGTGGCCCAGGGTCCCCTGGTGATCGTCAGCACGAACGCCTACTCCCGGGCCAACGTGACCTACGTGGACCGGCCCCCGTTCCTCGCGGCTCCGCCTGCCACCTCCAACTGCTTCACGATGCGGTTCTACTACGTGACCCGCGCCGACTTCGCCTGGCCGGGCGTGGCCTCCGTCCCGCCGGCGGGCAGCATCGTGCCCTATCTGCGCCCGCCGAATTCCACGGCGGATCCCGCCTCCCGCGACACCGCCGCACTCGACATCGTGTATCGCCCGGTCTGGCCGAGCGATCCGCCCAAAGTCGCCTTCGGGCAGACGCTGACGAAGGCGGCCGGCGGCCTCCCGGCCGTGCGGGGCCAGACGAGCGTCCAATTGCTCTACCAGCAGTCCATCGGGCTCGGCATCGCCACGCCGAAACCGGCGGTGACGCTCTTCGATCCGACCTCGGCCAAGTCTTCCGCGTTGAGCACCGATCCCAACAGCGGGCTGGCCAGCCTGCCGGGTGGCGTCAAAGTGGAGACGTTCCAGGGCAAGATCTACTTCCCGAACCTGCCACCCCACCTGGGGCAGCGCTTCTTCTTCGATCCCAACAGCGGTCCGAGCGGCAGCCTGGTCTTTCAGGGCCAGTACAAGGAGGAAGTCCTCGGGGAAAGCTACCTGCTGCTGAATGTGCTGCGGGGCAGCGATCTCGCCACCGTGAAGGGTCTGTGCCCGGCCAGTGATGCGCAGAAATCCCAGTGGGACGCCGCCATCGACGGCCTGTCGGCCACCATGGTGACGCGTTACGAGAACCCACAGGTACCTGGACAGTTCATCGACAATCCCGATGCCAGCGTGATCCGTACGGCCGGCCAGGTGATGGCCGTCAGCGACAGCCAGACGCTCGTGGACAGCTATGCCCTGAGCGCGTCCGGGCCCGGCCAGGGCTACGTGACGATGCTGGTCGGCAACAGCGCCAATCCGGACCAGACCCCGGCCGGCGAACCGGTCTCCCTGTATGTCTTCCGAGTCACCGGCTCCCTCTATCCGGGCGAGCTGAAGATTGTCTCCGCGGACAATCCGTTCAGCGAACTGGTCTCCCTCCAGCACACGGTCGATCTCGGTGGCGACTTCGACGACTATCTTTATGAGTACAAGATCTCCCCGCCGGTGGATGGCAATCCGCCCGTCGCGGACGCGTCGATGAGCGGCTACAACGCCCTGACCAGCGGACCGGGCCTGCCCCAATACACGATCGGTGGCAGCGGCATCAATTCGCTGGTCGATAACTGGGTGACCATGCGCTACCGGCCGGGCAATCCGTCCCACCCGCTTTATAAGGCGGTGCCGACCGATGCCGACTGGTCACCCTGGACGGCTCCGGTGCAGGCCGAAGGCTGGATCAAACGGGTCCTCGCCGGGATCAACCCCTTCAACCAGCGCGTCACCGACCTGTACAACAACACGATCAATACCGACGCCAACATCCTGACCGCCGCCGGCAAGCGTTGGGAAGGGGATGTGCCCCTGAACCTGGCCAACATCAACAACCTCGGGCTGATCGAGATCTATGAGACCGTGCTGCGCCGTGGCCGCGGCCTGAGCATCGATGCGGGCATTGATTTCGGGCCGGCCAACGACGCGCTGCTGCTCGCCGCCGGCTACCTCAACGATCTCTACATGCTCGTGGGCAACGAGGCCTACGCCGATGCCGCGAACCCCACCATTGGCATCGGCACCAAGGACAGCACCTACGGCGACATCGCCACCTCGCTGTTCTCCTTCAAGGGCCAGGTTCCCAGCCTCTTGGAGGAGGAGCTGGCCCTGCTGCGCGGCCGCGATGATGTCGCCCAGCCCGGCGTGACCATCGCGCCCGTGTATAACCGGCTGTTCTGGAACTACACCCGCGGCATCGATTCCGGCGAAGTCATCTACGCGCTGAATTACAACATTCTCGACCAGAACACGGACGGCAAGGTGGACGCCGCCGACGCCGCCGTGCTCTTCCCCCAGGGCCATGGCGATGCCTACGGGCACTACCTCACGGCGGTGAAGGGCTACTACTCGCTGCTGATGAACAACAACTTCGACTGGGTGCCCCGCATTGAGGCGGTCAACATCCTCGGCAAGCCCGTGGCGGTCGATTACCTGGACGAACGGAAATTCGCCACGGCGGCGGCGGCGGTGGCGCGCACGGGACGCCAGATTTTTGACCTCGTGTGGCGCAAGGACTATGTGCCCGGCGCGGACCTCGGCTGGGAGCGGTTCTCCACCAACAGCGTGTCCAGCCGCCAGGTGGTCAACGGACTGGCGACGAACTACATCGTGCGCCACTGGGGTGCCGACCAGTGGGCCTCGCGCACCGCGCAGGGCGCGCTCTTCAACTGGGTGGTGGGCAACACCATCCTGCCGCCCGTCGATCCGGACCCGGCCCATGTGGGCATCCAGAAGATCGACCGCACCACGGTCCCCGAGCTGCAGGAGCTCGCCACCACCTTGGGCGACCTGCAGACCGCCCTGGACAATGCCGAGGGTCGCCTGACGCCCCTGGGCCTGCCCGACGGCGGGCTGGCATTCGACATCGATCCCAACAAGGTCACGGGCCCCGATCCGCAGACGCACTTCGAGCAGATCTACGACCGCGCCCGGCAGGCGTTGAACAATGCGGTGGCGAGCTTTGACGACGCCAAGGACGTGACGCGGCTGATGCGCTCGGAACAGGATTCGCTGGCCGATCTGCAGAACAGTTACGATCAGCAGGAACTGGCCTATAAGAACTCCCTCATCGAGCTCTACGGCACCCCGTACGCCGATGACATCGGCACGGGCAAGACCTATCCCCAAGGCTACGACGGCCCGGATGATTTCCACTACATGTGGGTGGACGACACCACGTTCACCGATCCTGGTCATACCATGTGGGCGCCGAACGATACGGCCTCGTACTCGATCGATATCGGGGTGCTGCCCAAGGACTATGATTCCGTGCTTGGCCTGACCAATTTCGTGATCCAGGCGCAGGATCCCGAATACCAGAATCCCACCAACCTCCATTACATCACCTACAACTGGGGACCACACGGGTTCCTCGACAAGCCGGCCAAGATCACCGGCAAGCGCGCCTCACCGGGCAAGATCCAGCAGGCCATCTCCGGGATCATTGCCGCCCACGACAACCTTTACGTGGCCATCACCGCCTACGATGTCAGCGACAAGGAGGATCTCGACAAGCAGGTGCAGCTGTTCAACTCCCGGAACCTGTCCCTGGCAGCGATCAGGAACATTGAGGCAACGATGATCAGCACGGAAAAGACCAGCATCGAGGACGGAAACAACCGGGCCATCAGTGCCTATGACATTCAGCTGGTGGCGGGCGCGGCCGACGATGTGGCCGGTGCCGCGGTGGCGGCCACTCCCAACAGCCTGATCTTCGGCCTGGCCGCCGGTGGTGACATCTTTGCCCCGGCCCGTGGCATCATTTACGGCGTGGCGATCGCGGCCAAAAACCTCACCCTCGCGGGCGACGCCATCGCCAACCGGGTCTATCTGAATGCCGATACCACGCGGCAGCAGCAACTGCTGGATCTGCAGAACCAGATCGACAACCTGGGCCGCACCGAAGACACGAAGCAGATGGTGGTGGATATCGCCGCCGCCCTCAAAAAGGTCCAGGGCGACTTCATCCTGATCAACCAGGGCACCCGGCAGCTCGACGACGCCACCCGGGCCTATGCAAGCCTGCTCGGGGAGGGCGACCGCATCAAGGCCGAGCGGCAGGTCTTCCGCCAACGGGCGGCGGCGGTCATCCAGGGATTCCGCACCCGCGACGCGGCCTTCCGCCTCTTCCGCAACGAGAAGCTGGAGCGCTACAAGACGCTCTTCGACCTGGCCTCGCGCTATGCCTACCTGGCTGCCAATGCCTATGACTATGAGACCGGCCTGCTGAACACCCCGACCGGCAAGGCCTTCGTGAACCGGATTGTGAACTCCCGCGCCATCGGCGTGGTGAAGGATGGCGAACCGCAGTATGCCGGCAGCGATAACGGCGATCCGGGTCTCTCCAGCGCCCTGGCGGAGATGAAGGCGGATTTCGACGTGCTCAAGGGACGCCTCGGTTTCAACAACCCTGACGCCTACGGCACCACGGTCTCCCTGCGCCAGGAGGCCATGCGCATCCTGCCGGGCACCGATGGTGACCAGAACTGGCAGGACGCGCTGCAAAACGGGAAGATGGACAATCTCCTGGATGACTCGGACGTCAAACGCTACTGCCTCCAGATCGACCCCGGCAACGGCCTTCCCGTGCCCGGCATCGTCCTGACCTTCTCCACCAGCATCAATCCGGGCGAGAATCTCTTCGGCCAGCCGCTGGCGGCCGGTGACAGCGCCTTCCATCGTAGCGCCTTCGCCACGAAGCTCTACGCGGCCGGGGTGGCGCTCGTCGGCTACCGCGGCATGAACGATCCGGTCGCAAACGGTTCCGCCGTCAATGCCGGTGGTGGAACCTCGCCCACCGACCCGCCGTCGCTGGACCCGCAGGCCTTGGCCGCCACACCTTACGTGTACCTCATCCCGGTGGGTGCGGATACCATGCGCAGTCCGCCGCTCGGTGACGTCAGCGATATCCGCACCTGGAATGTGCAGGATGTCACCGTCCCGATGCCGTTTAACATTGGGGGCTCGGACTTCTCGTCGAAGCAGCTCTATCAGTCCTCCGATTCGCTGTCGGAGCCGCTCTTCAACATCCGTAAACATCAGGCGTTCCGGCCGGTCTCCACGACTGCGGCGTTCAGCGCGGACATCTATGGGCTGGGCGGCTCGCTCCAACCCTCCCAGTTCACCAATCGCCGGCTGATCGGGCGTTCCGTCTGGAACAGCCAGTGGAAGCTGGTCATCCCGGGCGACACGCTGCTCAACGATCCCCAAGAGGGCCTGGCGTGCTTCATCCAGACGGTCAAGGACATCAAACTGCATCTGGTCACGTATTCCTATTCGGGCAACTGATCCCCCGCCTTCACCCCATGTACACCTTCCCGATGCGATCCCCGATCCGGCGCCTGCCGTCGCCCCGTTTGCCCGGCGCGACCTTCCTGCTCTTGCTCATGCTCCGAGCGACCCCTGCATTTGCATTTCCGCCCGCCCCCCACCACCTCCTCTACGGCATGGTGCGGGATGAGTATGGCACGCCCATCGACTCACCAGCGGCGCAGGTCATACTGGTGAGCGCCAGCGGCCAGCAGTTGAAGACGCTGATCAATCCCGGGGTGCAGCCCGGCGTGAACTACAAGCTGGAAGTGCCGATGGACGCCGGTCTGACCTCGGATCTGTACAAGCCCACCGCGATGGAACCGACGATGCCGTTCCGGGTGATGGTGGTGATCAACGGCCGCACGAACCTGCCCATCGAGCTCAAGGGCAATTTTGCCCAGATGGGCCAGCCAGGGAAACAATCGCTCATGAATCTGACGCTGGGCGAGGACACCGACGGCGACGGGCTGCCGGATGCCTGGGAGCGCCAGATCAACCCGGACATCAGCAAGGTGAATCCGGGAGATCTCCACGCCAATGGCCTGACAACCCTCCAGGAATACCTCGCGGGTATTTATCCGGCCCAGGACAGCGACGGGCTTAAGCTGACGATCTCGGGAGTCCAGGACGGCGAGCCGCTGATGAGCTTCCTGGCCGTCCAGGGCCGATCCTACACCGTGCTGGCCTCGACGGATTTCAAGACTTGGACCTCGGTCGCTTTCCGCATACCCGCCGAGGACACCGCCACCTCGGCTGACCGGGCCTTTTATCAGGCCACCGAGGTGAAAGCGGTCGAACTGAAGGCGGTGACTGCGGGCACGACGCCGGTGCCGACCTTTTTCAAGCTGATGGTCCAATAACTCCTGAGGCCGAACGCGATGAACCTACCACGCCAGGTCAGAGTGCGGCCCGGGATTGGGCTGGCCGTCGCGATAGTGTGCCTGCTGTGCCTGGCGACGGCCGCGCTTGCCTATCGTCACACCCATATCCCCCTCGCCGAAGGGGTGCTGCCCGAGGTCGAGCGCTCGAAGCTGGTGCTCCGGGAAAAGCGTCTGGAACTGGATGGAAAGGCCTTTACCGGCTGGATGCTGGAGCTTTATCCGGACGGCCTGCTCAAATCGCGTTCGGCGATTTCCAACGGCGTGTTGCACGGTGTCTCCGAGGGCTGGTTCACCAACCGGACGATGCAGGTCTCCGAACATTTCGTGAACGGCGTCTCCCATGGGGAGCGACGCCTATGGGACGAGGCCGGGAGGCCCGTTTCCGCCGCGCAGATCGAGCATGGCCGGATCGTCGGCGTGTTCCAGCGCTGGCATGCGAATGGGCAGCTATCCGAGGAAATCACGATGAAGGACGGTCAACCGGAAGGTCTTTCGCGTGCCTGGTATCCGAGCGGCCGGCTCAAGTCAGAAGCAACCATGTCGCACGGCACCGTGAAGTCACAGCGGCGCTATGAGGACGTCGCGGGCGCCAGCGAAGGGCGCGACTCGGCAGGAACGTCGGCGGCAGGGGGTGAACCTTGAGACCGGCATCAGCCAGGCGGCTGGCCCGGGGAACTTCGGCGCTGCTCCTGGGTCTGTGGTTTCAGGCCGTGAGTTCGGCCCAGGTGTACACGATCGACTGGTTTCGGATCGCCGGCGGTGGGGGCACCAGCACGAATGGCCTTTTCACCCTGAGCGGCACGCTTGGTCAGCCGGAGGCGGGCCTGCCCCTGACCGGAGGAATCTTTACCGTCATCGGGGGCGCGCAATTTGAGAGCGCCGGCTCGGAAATCCTGCCGGTCCCCTTGCGGATTCCTCGGCTGTCGCAGGTCGTCAATGCCAGCGGCGTGCGGGAGGTACATATCACCATGGCCGGGACACCCGGCCATGCCTTCCAGCTGCAAGCCACCTCCGACCTGACGCGGACCATCACCTGGACCGACCTCGGTGCCCGGGCCACCGCGCCCACCCAGGGGTTTCTTGAATTCATTGATGCCGGCGCGCCCGAGGTGCGCTTCTACCGGATCATCGAGTCAGCCGGGCCTTAGGGCTGGTCTGCCCTGCGGCAGGCCCAGGCAGAGTTTCTGAGCCGTCGCCTCCAACGGTCCCCGGTTCCCGTTTTCCTGATTCCTGACCGAGCTTGGCGTCGTCATGCCGGGTAGTGTATCAGTTTGAAATCCATCGGCCCGGTTGAGGCTGGCAACCGGGACCTCTTCCGGCTACACGTCGGACATGGCTAAAGCAAAGACTCCGAAAGCAGCAAAGACACCCGCCCCGAAAACGAAAAAGCGCGACTTCGCTCAAGTCGCGCTCGCTGTGGTTGAGAAGGCTTCGGGTGGGAAGCTGGCTACTCCGTTACCGGCACGGAATCGGAAATAGGCAGGCCGGGCGCAAGCCCGGGCAGATATTCCTCTATTTCGACTGTTGAGGGCATGATCGGGAAAGCCTCGTTCACCAGCAATTTGAATTGGTCCCAGTTCTTCGAGGCGCGCATCAGGCCGAGGATGGCGTGCAAGTGCTGGGCGAGCGCCGGGTGTCCAATGTTCTCGGTGAGCCATTGGTGATGCTTCGCCTTTCGGTTTCCTTTTTCGTCCTTTGGATTTCGGCTCTGCAATTCCAGTTGAACGCCAGGGGCCAGACGCTTGTAAACCAAGTCCGTCGTGTATTTTCCAACTACTTGGAAACGGTTTTTCTGCATTCCCGGCCATTCCCATCCACGAAGGCGGTAAATCTGTTTGTAGAAATCGTCTGGAATGCGCTTGGACCACGCGGCGAACGATTTCTTGAGGAAAGCGTTTAGGATCACTTGAAGGGCGTCACGCGCCCGCACTTCCTGATAGCCAGTAACCTCATCAACAAGCGCGGTGATGCCAACGTCCGCCAAAGCGTCACGGATCACTGCGGCGTTCTCCGCAATTTGAAGCATCCGCTTTCCTTTGCCCAAGGCTCCGGCTTTGCGCGCTTCCACCCACACTTTGCAGATTTTAGAAATCGCTTCTGCCGGAATTCCTTTTGCCGCCTGCCCTCCTTCCGTGATGTAGGAAATAGGCTCCAACTGCAGAACATCTAAGTTGCTTGCAATGAATGGCTTGAGAGCGCTCTGAGCCAAAAACATGGGCAGTTCTGCAGAACCTTTTTTTTCCCGGTGCTGCTTGGCGATGTAGCCGCTGTAGTACATGCCCATTCCGGTCATGAAATCACTTTGAGAAATCAACCGGATTGGCGCGCCGTTCGGTTGCTCGAACACGGCGCACTTAAACTTGATGGAACCAAATTCCAGAGTTCCCTCGTACTCCGCTTTTGGAATCCCTTTGTTCCACCGTGCCAGAGCCGCCTTGCTTGCGCTGCTGCTGAGTTCCTGTTTGCTGAGTTTCGCGGCTCTGGCGTGACCGCCTGCCGCCCGATTAGGGGTAGTGTTTTCTTCCATGCGTGCAAGATTTAGTTTGCACGCATGATGCGTGCAAGTTAAAAATGCACGCATGAACAAGCTCGCCACCGCAGACCGCGCCAGAATCCTGAATTGCTTGGTTGAGGGGAATAGCATGCGGTCCACGGCCCGGCTGATGGGCGTGTCGATCAACACGGTGGTGAAGCTCCTTCGGGACGCCGGCGCGGCCTGTTCCGCCTATCAGGACAAGACTTTCCGCAACCTCACCTGCAAGCGGGTCCAGTGTGATGAGATTTGGAGCTTCGTCGGGGCGAAGGAGAAAAATGCGAGTGCGGAGCAGAAGGCCGAAGGGTGGGGCGACTGTTGGACGTGGACCGCGATTTGCGCGGACACCAAGTTGATTCCGTGCTGGTTGGTTGGCACCCGCGAGGCCAGCACGGCTTATCACTTCATCCATGATCTCAAGGACCGTCTGGCCACCCGCGTGCAACTGACCACGGACGGCCACAAGGCTTACCTCAGCGCCATTGAGGATGCCTTCGGCGCGGAGGTTGATTACGCGATGCTCATCAAAGTTTACGGCCCCGGCCCCGAAGGCCCGGAGCGCCAGTATTCACCGGCTCAGTGCATGGGAGCGAAGAAAGCCGTCATCATGGGATTTCCCGACCACAAGCACATCTCCACGTCCTTTGCCGAGCGGGCCAACCTCTCTATGCGGATGGGAATGCGCCGTTTTACCCGGCTGACAAACGGTTTCAGCAAGAAGGTTGAGCAGCACGAAAACGCCTTGGCGCTCTACTTTTGCTTCTACAACTTTTGCCGCATCCACACTACGCTCCGCGTGACTCCCGCCATGGAAGCCGGTGTCGCGGATCACGTCTGGGACTTGGAAGAAATCGTCGCGCTGATCGACAATGCGGCAAACTGATACACTACCTCATGCCGTTGTTGCTTGCATTCCGGGTGTGTTATTCGGTATTTCTCTTACATGCCAATGGCAAAATGCCTAGGAGGCGAAACTTTCAAACGATTCCTCGGGGTTGTGACCATCAATAACGCGACTCCTTTTTCCGCGCGACCGCTTGGGTCTGGCGAGATTTTTGCCGATGACCCTGCAACCGATGGTTCCCAATCAGTTAGCCAGCCTCTCAGCCGCCTTGTCCAGCCGACTGCTTTTCACCGTCTAGCCTGCCCGCCCATGCGCAATCCCTCCGCTGATCCTTCACCGCCCTTGCCACTCCAGCAGCGGTCCGTGGCGGGAAGGGCCGTCATGGCCTTCCTGTTGTTTTTTGGCCTCGCCGTTTCCGTTCGGGCTCAGTGGGTCACCCAGACCATCAAGCTCGTCCCCGGCTACAACCCCGTGTTCCTCCAGGTCGCGCCGGCCGATCCGGCTTGCGATTCGCTCTTCAGCACGGTGCCGCAGGTGACGGAGGTCTGGATGTACAACCGCTACCTGCAAACCTCGAGCTTTACGACCAATTCGACGCAGGTGGCCGTCGGCCAGGACCACTGGCTCACGTGGTATCCTCCCGGCACCGAAAAGAAGTTTTTGGCCACCCTGGCGCAAATCCGTGGCGGTCAGTCGTACCTGATCAAGCTGGCTCCCAATTCCCCCACGGTGACGCTGAACGTGAAGGGCATCCCGATCCCGCCGCGGGCCGACTGGATTCCGAACGACGTGGTGCTGGCCGGCTTTCCCATCGTGGAAACGGCCCCGGTGAGCTTTTACGATTTCCTCAAGGATTCGCCCCAGGTGTCGGCGCTGCCCGGACAGGATTCGGCGATCTTCAACATCAACCCGGCCACGGCCTTTGAAAGCCAGATCCGCAATCCTGAGCTGACGAAGATCGTGCCCGGCCGGGCCTACTGGGCATTTCTCCAAGGGCACACGCATCATCCCTATCCTTTCGAGGCGCTGGGCGGCACGGAAAACAACGCCATCCAATTCTTGCAGGACAGCCCGATCACCACCCTGACGCTGAAGAGCGGCAGCGAGGATGCCCACACACTGCACCTCCGGCTGCTGAACGGGGAAACCGCCCCGACCGACAAGCCGGCCAATGCCGGTACGCCGCCGGTGGTGGCGCTGCTGCCCCAGGCGGACGGCTCCTTCGCCTTCAAGCGGCTGGCCAACGGCGTGGATGTCACGGTGGGTGGTGGCCAGAGCCTCACGCTCCGGGTCGGGCTGCTGTTACGGGAGCTGAACCTCGTGTCGGACACCAATTCGACCTACCAGGCCCTGATCGAGGTGACCGAAGCGGCCCATGGCTACCGCCAACTGGTGCCCGTGGTGGCGGAGGTGCCGGGCAGCAAACTGTACAACCGGCAGGGGAGCCTGATGGCCACTCCCGGCACCAAGCGGACGAGCGACCTGACCGATGCGGTGGCCACGGTCGCCCAGAACGCCGGCCTGTGGGTGGGCACCGTCACGCTGAATGCCGTCAACATTCCCGGGTTCGATCCGGCAGCCTTTCCCGATCCCACGACGCACCCGGTGATTCCCGCCACGCCGGTGAACACCCGGGTGCTGATCCACGTGGATTCCAACGGCGTGTCGCGGCTCCTGCACCAGGTTGTTTTCGCCGACGTGTCGGACGGCACGAACCGCGTCACCCGCATGTACAGCAGCGTCGCGAGCGTGCCGGCGGGGGCGGCGCTCAAATCACGTCTCAGCGCGCCGAGCTGGCCGTCCGCGGCCCCCGCGGTGCTGACCGGCAACTTCGGCTTTAGCGTGGCCGGGACCGTCACCACGCCCTACGACGACAAGGTCAATCCCTTTGTCCACCGCTACCATCCCGATCACAACAACCTCACCGAGGACTATTCCACCAAGCTGCCGGCGGGGGTGGAGTCCTTCGACATTACGCGCAACGTGAGCTTCTTCTTTGGCGACACCATCCAGACCGGCACGGGCTATTCGCCGTCGGTCCCGGCGGTGAAGTTCACCGGGGCGGCCGGCGAATACGTCAGCGCCTCGGCCTTTGCCACCACCCCGGCCCTCACGGTGCAGTTCTGGCTGAACATTCCCTCGTTCCAGCAGAACGGCGGCACGCTGGTCCTGCTCACCAATGCCACGCAGCAGAGCCAGGTGCGCGTCGGCTTCCAGGCCAACACCGGGACGCTGGCCATGACCGTCACCGGCACCAACGGCACCACCGCCCAGGTCGTCACCACCAACGCCCTGCCCACCGGCGCCTGGGTGAATGTCACCGCGACCTATGACGGCCTTGCCAGCGGCCAGATCTACGTGAACGGCACCCTGGCCGGGCAGAACTATCTGCCCGCGATGCCCTCCGGGTCATGGAGTTCGCTGCTGGCCGGCAATGCGGCCACCACCGGCTCCGGCAGCTTCGTGGGTGAGCTCCATGACGTGGTCGTCCGCAATGGCGCGACGTCGTATCAGAATGTGCCGCAGCTGATGGTGGTGCCGCAGCTGCAGAACAGCACCGGCATCGTGGTCGAGCTGCTCGGCAGCGGGGTGACCACCAACGTGCTGAACCTGGGGACGGCCACGGTCACGGTGACCACCCCAAGCCCGCAGCTCATGGACCTGGGATCAGCCCCCAGTGTGCCGCTCTACACGTCCGGGACCGTCCAGGGGACCTATCAGGAGACGATCTCCGGCCTCCGCCGGCAGGCGATCACCGTGCAGGGTTCCTTCCAGTTTACCCGCGTCAGCCAGAGCTCCGTCCTTTACTGATTCATCCCGCTTTCCTTTTTCCTCCCTCCGCAAACCTATGAAAACCATCCACGCCCTGCTCGCTGCCCTGTTCTTCGCCGCCACCGCGGCTTTTGCGGTGAACGACCCGCCCCTGGTGATCAACTACCAGGGCAAGCTGCTGAACAGCTCGGGCAACCAGGTCACCGACGGCACCTACACCATCGCCTTCAAGCTGTACGGTTCCACGAGCGGCACGACGCTGCTGTGGGGCAGCTCCTACTCGGTCGTGGTGTCCGGCGGCTTCTTCAACGTGGTGCTCGGGGAGGGCGGCACCGCCATCGGCGGCGCCCAGACGACCGTCATCGCCACGGCGCTGGGCAGCACCGGCACGCCCTACCTGGGCCTGACCATCCTGGTGGACAACTCCGGCGCCACGATCAACAACCCGCAGGAGATCACGCCGCGCCTGCGGCTGCTCTCCTCGCCCTACTCTCTCGTCGCGGAGAATGCGAAGATCGCCGACACCGCCGCCTACGCGACCAATGCGGGCACCGTCGGCGGCCTCCAGGCGAGCCAGTTCCTCCAGCCGGCCAACAAGGCGTCCACTTCGCTGCAGGGCGATCTCATCGTGCCGAACCTGGGCGTTGGCGGCGGCCTGACGGTGGCCAACAATGCGACCTTCCAGAGCAATCTGGCCGTCAACGGGACGCTTTCGGCCGGCGCGACGGTCAACGGCGGTTTCGTGCCCGTGGGCGGCATCATCATGTGGAGCGGTTCGGCCACCGCCGTCCCCGCCGGCTGGCATCTCTGCGACGGCAGCTCGGGCGCGCCTGATTTGCGGGGCCGGTTCATCGTGGGTGCGGGCGCCAGCGGTTCCTCGTACGTGAACGGAAACAACGGCGGCAACAGCTCACTGACCCTGGGCGCGAACAACCTGCCCCCGCACCGCCACACGCACCGGGACACGATTTTTGCCGAGAACGGCATCGGCAACACGAGCGTCGGCGGCGATGGCGCCTACCTGACGGGCGGCACCGGTTGGGACGGGGCGAATTCCTACGCCGGCAGCAAGAGCGGCTATGATACGGACAACCGGCTCTCCTGGGTGCAGCGCTATACCGATTTTTCCGGGGGCAACGCCGGGGGCGGTGCCGATGCCATCGACATCCGGCCGCCGTATTACGCCCTGTGCTACATCATCCGGCAGCAATAACTCCGGCCAACCCCATTCGCCCCATGTTTTTCAGGACAGCCAAGGTCATTTTGGGCCGGTCGCTGGCGCTGCTGCTGCTGGCGGCGCTGCCGGCGGCGGCGGATGTGTTTTCCACCACGCCGAGCTTCACCAATCCGGTGCGGCCCGGGATCGCGCAGGCCAGTTCCTCGGCCACCCTGGCGAGCGGGAACAACTATGCCTCGACGAACCGGCCCACCGAGGCCGGGTCGGCGCGCTTCAAGATTGATTCGTGGACGGCCGGCATGCCCTTTTCCTCGGCCCCGCCCGATTTCAACTTCGGCGACATCATCACGCCGCCGCCCCTGACCGACCTGACCAAGGCCCCGTCGGTGGTCACCACCAATGGCGCGTTCTACCTGGCCAAGCGCCAGCAGCTCGTCGCCGCCCAGGCCGGCACCTGCATCGTGGACTGGCCCACGACCAGCGGCACGACCAACCGCGTCACCTATTCCATCGGCGCGCTGCCGAGCGGCCCGGCCTCGCGCCTTTTCTGGACCGACAACTATACGGCCGGCGCGGTGAACACCAACACCACCGGCCTGCCTGACAACAACGAGTACGCGGTGAGCCTTAGCCACGTGTACGCCAAGATCCATTACAACGCGGTGATCCCGGACTTTGATCCGGCCGATTCGCAGGACACGCCGGCCGGGCAGGCCGCGCGCTCCACGCTGGCGATCACCCAGCTCGGGCTTTCGGCGATCTGGATCGACGGCAACAGCCTGCTGCGGGCGCGCAACCAGAGCGGTTACCTGATCGTGGAGTATTTTGACACCCCATCACACGACAACTCCGCCGGTTACGAGATCGTGTATGTCGGCCCGGCGCGGGTGTACCAGTCCTCGGTGGTGCTGGGCGACCGCCTGCTGCCGAGCGAGGGTGCGACCGTGGCGGCGGGCCTGATCGCCTCGATTTCCAAGGCCAAGGACTATGTGGTCCAATGGTCCACGAGCGGCAGCCATTTCGAGAACAACATCTTCGCCACCGCCGTCAATTCCGATTCGACCCAGCCCGCTGGCGACCCCAGCAAGACGCAGCTCCTCTGGCAGCGCACCGGCAACCTCGGGATCATCTGGCCCTACGAGGCGCATTGGTACGCGATCACCTGGGCGGGCGACGAGTCGGCCCGGCTCTTCGTCTTCGATCCGACGAATCCCGCCGGCAGCCCAGCAATCAGCATCCCCACGAATTATACGGCCAGCATCGTCTGGTCGGAAAAGAGCGGCACGGTGGCCACGACGGATTCCACGACCTCCACCGTGCAGGCGGTGGGGGAGGGCAGGGCGCTGCTGCAATATCAGAACAACTTGGACGTGTGGTTTGTCCCCGTGCGCGTGGCCGCCCGGACCAACGGCGCCTACGTCTCCAACCAGGAGGTCTTCTGGCCCGTCGGCACCCCCTTGCAGCCGGTGGAGAATTCACCCCGCCTGCAGTTCGACGGCGTGGGCAACTACCTCAGCTTTTCCTCCGACCTGCAGCCCGGCTTCACGACCGAGCTGTGGATCAAGCCCAATGCCGTGACCAACTACCAGACGCTCGCGGCGTTCCTGGACTATCCGCAGCAGGCCACCGTGCAGGCCGCGCTCACCCTGGCCTCGGGACAGCTCCGGCTGAGCGTGCTCACGGGCGGCACGGTCACGAACGACGTGCCCGTCACCGATGGCGATTTCGAGTCCGCGACGGCGGACAGCGCCCATTATGCCTCCAGCATCCCGGGCTGGACGTTTAGCGGCGGCGTCGCGGTCAACGCGAACGGGGCCGGCCCGTTCGCCGACAACGGCCGTTCGCCGACCGGTGGCAACGTCCTCTCCCTGCAGAATGGCGCTGCGGTCAGCCAGACCATCGCCGGCCTGGTCGCGGGAGAGACCTACACCCTGAGTTTCAGCTACAACGCCCGCTCCGGACCCCCCCCCCATCTCCGGGTGCAGGCCGATTCGATGACCCTGTTTGACAAGTCCTTCAGCGCCGTGGGCGGCACAGCGGCCTACAACGCGGCCTCGGTGAGCTTCACCGCCGCAAATTCCTCCACGGTCCTGAGCTTCACCGAGTACAACACCAACAGCGCGGACTGCACCGCGCTCGTGGACGGCGTGCGGATTTTCCGCACCGGCAGCTCGGTGGTCCTGACCAGCACCAACAGCCTCGCGGCCGGGGTCTGGTCGCACGTGGCGTTCACGAAGTCCTCCGCGGGCCTGTTCACCCTCTACGTCAACGGCGTCGCCAACGGCAGCGCCACGGCCTCCACCTTCAACGGCATTTCGCCCCAGACCACCACGTATGCAGAAATCGGCGTCGGCCAGGGGCTGCCCGTCAACGGCGCCGCCCAGACCACCCTGTCGCCGTTTGCCGGTGAAATCCGGGAGGTGCGGCTCTGGTCCGCCCTGCTGGATGGCGCCACGATTGCGCAAAACATGTCGGCCGCCCTGGTCGGCGGCGAGCAGAACCTCGACCATCTCCTCACGCCCACTTGGCAGGAGACGGGCACGCCGCTCCAGCCGGACGGCGCGGCGGGCTTTGAGGTCCTCGATCTGGTGACCGGTGAGACCGTCGCCGGCTATGGCACCCCTAACACGGGCGGCCAGCTTCCCTACACCCTGAGCCAGCGCCTGACGCTGGCCGGAACCGCCAACTACGCCGAGGTCCCGCTGACGTGGAAACACTCGGACGCGCTTTCGGTCGAGTTCTGGCTGCGGGCCGGCGACGGCAACGCAACGTTTTCCGGCACCGGCACATCGCTGTTGGAGGCGAAGTCCGGCAGCACCTCCACGGTGACGCTGGCCCTGGCGTCCGGACACCTGACGCTGGCCACCAACGGGGTCCAGGCGAGCACGATCACTCCGGTGTTGAATGAGAATTCCGCCCACCAAGTAGCCCTGATCGCGGGCGGCGGCACCCTGACCCTGTATCTTGACGGCGTATCGCAGGGCTCCGTGACCCTGCCGGGCAGTAACTCGGATGTCCTCGCGACCGAACTGGTGCTCGAGGCGGGCACGGCGACGGGTTCCACGCTGAACGCGGAATTCAGCGACTTCCGCGTCTATGCCGCCACGCGCTCCGCGACGCAGGTCGCCGGGGACTTCTCCTCGGCGGTGGACTTCACGGACAGCACGCTTGTCCGCTGGTACGACTTCGGCCAGGTCACGCCTTCCACCGCCAACGGCATGGCGGTCCTGCTCGTACCGGATCTGGCGCGCGGCTATGCGGCCACCTACCACGGTACCGTTGCGCTGGGCAGCACGATCAACCTCGTGCCACCCGCCGAAGTCACCGGCGGCATCGTTCGCTTGGGCACCGCCTACCATCCGGGCATCTACGCCGCGGAATCGCGGATCATCCCGGTGAATGACACGCCGACCAATTCGCTGATCGAGGTGTGGTGGAGCAATGCGTTTACCGCGCCCTATCTCGACCAGCCGCTGGGCATCCCGGGCATCGTCACCCGCTACCGCCTCATGGACCCGATCGCGGCCCCGGTGCTGGTGGTCGCCGGCCAGAAGACCGCCGGCTTCCGCCTGCCCACCACCTGGGCCCAGCCGTCGGTCTATTACCAGAACGACGTGACCGCCGTGGGTTACAACCCCAACGAGGAGCACGCGCTGATCTTCGGTCCGGCGGCCTACGCGTTGCGCTGGGATCTGAACCAGCCGGCCACCTCGCCGGGGTACATGCTCCTGCAATACAAGGACACCACGCGCGGCTCGCTCTCCTACCTCCAGCCCGTCCAGGTGGTCCCCACGAACAGCGTCTACCCCAATTTCGACGACACGCTGGTGGTCGGCCATGAGCTGCAGTCACCCACGCCGATCATCTACCTGCTGCCGTACAGCCCGTTGTCCGGCCCCGGCACGGATGATCCGCTGCACCGCCTCTTCCAGGACCGCACCGGCACCTACTGGGCACAGTCGGCCAGTTCCACCACCCCCGACAGCGTGCCCATGCGCTGGCAGTACCCGCTGGAGCCCGGCTTCTACTGGCCCACCTCGCTGGGCGCGAAGAATCCCGGCGATTCGGTGCCGTTCGGCAACACGAACAGCGGCCTGACGATCCATTACACCATCAGTTGGCCGACCAACCTGCCGACGCTGGCGCTGGGGCAGACACTGTCCAAAGCCATCAACGGCCTTCCGGGGGTGTACGGCCAGAAGTCGGCCGCCATCCTCTTCGACGAGGCCAATTACTCGGGCAAAACCTCGGCCTTCATCGTGGACCCGACCACCGTTTCCTCCTCCGACCTCGCCAGCACGAACGGAATCGCCACCGCGACCGACGTGGAACTGGGGCAGGTGTATTTCACGCTGCTGCCGCCGCATCTGCGCGATCGCGTCACCTGGGACCAGACCGCCAAGAAGCTCAATCTGACCGGAGCCGTCGTAGAGCCCATCACCGGGGATTCATACGTGCTGCCCGCCTGGCTCGGTTCCCCGTCGGACCCCAACTCCGACTATTCGATTCTCGCGGGCCTCAGTTCCAATCCCAACTGGCAGGCTGCGGTCGCCGGCCTGCGTCAGCCGGCCAACGTGATCCCGAACGCCGAGGTGCCCTTCAGCTCCATCGTGCTCACCCCGTCGGGCTTCGCAGGTGGCCACATGACGCTCGGCTTCAACACGCGGACGAACTTCAACCTCACCGGCGATCCCGTGAGCGTGGTGCCCTTCTTCCTGGACACCACGAAGCTCTACACGGGCAGCGTCATCGTCCTCTACTCGGACAACAAGTTCGACCAGTATACCACGCTGCGGCACAACGGCGATTTTGGCGGCGACCCGTCGCATTATGAGTTCGAGTGGCGCTATTCCCCCTCGAACAACGGCCAGGTTCCCACCAGCCCGAATGCGGATCTTTCCGCCTGGCTGCCCTACGGCTCGGCGACGCCCGGCCTCAGCCGCATCGTCTTCGGCGGGCCCGGCCTGCTCACGCTCGAGGATGTCTATTTCTCCGTCCACTGGCGCTGCATCGCCGCCGGCGCGCCGAACACCAACTGGAGCAGCTGGACCGATCCGGCGCTCGTGGAGAACTGGCTCACCCGCGCCCTCGACGGCATCAACCCCTTCGACCAGCGCGTCGGCTCGTTGGCCAACAATCAGCTCGACCTGACCACCAGCATCCTGTCGCAGGCCGGCAAGCGCTACGTGGGCGCGGTGCCCCTCAACATGGACAACGCGGACAGCTTCGGACTGATCGAGATCTATGAGACGCTGCTCGCGCAGGCCCGCAACCTGAGCATCGATGCCGGCTACAAGGACGACAACGTCAACTCCTCGCTGCTCGACGCGGCCAGCAAGCTCAACGAGCTGTACACGATGCTGGGTGACGAGGCCCTGAGCGACGCCAAGGACCCCACGATCGCCTGGGGTACCCGCGATCTGAACGACATCTATTTCGGTTCCCGCGCCTCGAGCCTCTTCGCCTTCCAGGGCATCGTGCCCACGCTGCTGGAGGAGGAGCTGGCCCTGCTGCGCGGTCTGGACGACACGACCTCGACGCCGGTCACCACCTACCCGGTCTATAACCGGCTCTATTGGAACTTCACGAAGGGCATCAACAGCGGCGAGCCCGCCTACGCGCTCAACTACAACATCCCGAGCGTCACCACCAACTCGGCGGGCAGCATCACCGAGGCGGATGCCGCCCGGCTGTATCCGCAGGGGCATGGCGACGCCTACGGCCATTACCTGACGGCGCTGATGGAGTACTACCGCCTGCTGGAGAACACGAACTTCACCTGGTACCCGCGTGCCGAGGTCAAGACCATCGGGGGCGTCAACGTCAGTTTCGACTACGTGGACGAGCGCAAGATGGCCGCCTCGGCCCTGCAGCTCGCGCGCACCTCCGTCGAGATCGTGGACCGCACTTTCCGCCGTGACTACCAGCTCGACCCGTCCAAGCGCGTGCCGATTTACGTGGACAGCAACACGAACCGCGCGTGGTCGGCCACCGAGTGGGTGGACCGCTCCAGCCAGGGCGCGCTGTACAACTGGATGGTGCTGAATTCGCTGCTGCCGGCACCCATCGACGGCGGCGGCTCGGTCACGAACGTCACCCGCGCCACCGTGCCCGAACTGTCGCAGCTCGCCGGCCTGATCGGCACGCTGCAGGACAAGCAGGATGACGTCGACCGCGGCGACAGCCCCATGGGAGTGGCGGCGAACGTCGTGCCCTTTGACCTGGATCCGCTGCTCGCCGATGCGGGCAAGAGCCACTTCGAGCAGATTTACGACCGCGCGGTGACCGCCATGCAGGCTGCCTACACGGTGCTTCAGCGCGCCAGCGAGGCGGGCACGGACCTGCGCCGCCAGGATGTCTCGCTGGAGTCCTTCCGCTACCAGATCGCCCAGCGTGAAAACGAGTTCAACGCGCAGCTCGTCGATCTCTACGGCACGCCATACCCCGATGACATCGGGCCGACGGGCTCCTTCGTGACCGGCTATCAGGGCCCCGACCTATACCATTACAACTACATCGACCGCGACCTCTTCAGCCCGGCCGATGCCGGCGCGGTGACCAATGTCACGTTCAACTCCAAGTACAGCATCACGGGCAACAATCTCGATACGCTCACCGCCGTGGGCGCCAACGTCTCCTACTCCATCAACAGCGACGGCATCCCGGTGCTGCCCGCCTCCTGGACCGGCGGCCAGCGCGCCATCTACGGCAAGATCGAGGGCGCCCTGGGCGACTACATCCGCGCCTGGATCACCCTCCGCTCGGCCATCGCGCACCAGCAGGACGACAAGAACCAGATCACGGCCCGGCTCCAGCGCCTGCAGGACCACAACAGCTATTCCGCCTCCTATGGCGCCATTGACTCGAACCTGCAGAACCAGCAGTCCACGGTGAACCTGGTGAAGGAGGGGCTGGACCTTTCCCTCTCCACCCTGGACACCCTGGATGCGGAGGTGCAGAGCGCCTACGAGGCTTCCAAGGACCCGCTGCCCCAGTCGTTCATCGCCGGTCTGGCCGACGGTGGCGACCTGTCTTTCCCCGCCCGCATCGGTCTGGCGATCACCAAGCTGGTCGGCGAGGAATCCATCGGCGCGGCCAAGGATGCCGCGAACTTCGCCAGCTACGCCGCCGGCAAGCTCTCCAGCCAGCTCGACACCCAGATCGCGGCCAACGCCGACGCCCTGGCCGGGGCCGAAGACCAGTCGCAGACGGTGATGGAGACCACCCAGCTGCTCAGCAAGGTGAACGCCGACAGCGACACCGTATACGGCGCCGCCGTCTCGCTCCGACAGGCCTGGCAGAACTACCTCACCTTGGTGTCCAAGGGCATCCAGGTGCAGGAGGATCTGCTCGCCTTCCGCCAGGACAACGCGGCCCGCATCCAGGAGGCGCGCTATGCGGATGTGATCTTCCGCACCTTCAAGAACGAGGACCTGGAGGAATACCTGAACGCCTTCCAGCAGGCCTCACGCTACGTCTTCGCCACCGCCCGAGTGTACGACTACGAGACCGGCCTCCTTGATCCGACGGTGGTCTCGGGCCAGAGCGGCGACTTCATGGGCGACACCATGAAGGCCACGCAGCTCGGTGACATGGTGAACGGACAGCCGGTCGGGGGCAGCTCCAACGCGGGCGACCTTGCCTCGATCCTCGCCAAGATGAATGCCAACTGGGCGGTGCTGAAAGGCCGCTTCGGCATCAACAATCCCACGCGCGAGAAGCACCGGATCTCGCTGCGGCAGGAACTCTTCCGCATCGGCAAGTCCGCCGATCCCATCGTCGAGACCAACAACCTCGGCATCTGGCAGAACCGCCTCTACACCTACCGCGTGGCGGACATCCGGCAGGTGCCCGAGTTCAAGAACTTCTGCCAGTACTACAGCCCCATGGGCACCAACGAGCCCGCGCTGGTGATTCCCTTCTCCACGCAGATCCAGTCCGGCTTCAACGTCTTCGGCCTGCCGCTGGTCGGGGGCGACACCGTGTTCGACTCGGCGCACTTTACCACGAAGGTGCGTGGCTCGGCGGTCAGTTTCGCCGGGTACAGCCAGAATGTCGGCGGGCTCCTGACCAAGTCGCCGCGCGTGTACCTGGTGCCGGCGGGCGTGGACCGCCAGCGCACGCCCATCGATGGCGGGGCCACCATCCGCGACTGGCAGGTCATCGACCAGGTGTGGCCGATCCCGTACCCCTCGGCGGCCGGCAACGTCAGCTTCCCGCTCGAGAGCATCGGCACCGACAACGTCCACGTCATCCGCCGCTTCCCGCCGATGCGCGCGTATGACGACGACGAGCTCACCGCCGCCGGTTCGGTGCCCTACGATTCGCGCCTGATCGCGCGGTCCGTTTGGAACACCGAATGGGTGCTCATCATTCCCGGCTCCAGCCTGTCCGGCTCACCGTCCACCGCGCTCGACAGCCTGATCGAGGGTATCTCGGACATCTACCTGCTGCTGGATACCTACTCCTACTCCGGAAACTGACTTCGCCCACCATGCAAACCTTCTTCCGATTGCTCCGAGGTCTGGCCCTGGCCGTGGTGCTTTCCGTAACGATTTCCCCGCCGGCCATGGCCGGGCTGCCCCTGCCATCGCTCACTTTTTACGGCATGTTCCTCGACGAGTTTGGCTGGCCCTATCCCAGCGATGACTATGTGGAGGTTTACACCCAGGGCGTGAAGATCGCGACGCACACTCTCAGCCCGGCCCTGGGCAAAGAGTACAACTTCCTCTTGCGCGTCCCCTACGACACCGGCGGCAAGCTCAACGACTACAGCCCCGACGTCATTTCCCCCGGCGACAACGTCCAGATCCGGCTCGTGGACAACGGTTCCGGCCAGCCGGTCATCAGCACGAACTTCATCTGCACCCTGCCGGCCGGTTCCGTGGTGCGTTTCAACGCCCGCTCGGGCACCGATTCCCTGGGCGACGGCCTCACCGACGAACTGCGCCAGTGGATTTGGAGCGCCCTCGGCGATGGCACCCCCTTCAGCCCGTCCAAGGTGCGGGCCACCGACGATTCCGACGGCGACGGCGTCAGCAACCTGGACGAGTTCCTGGCCGGCACTGACCCGGCGAACGCCGAGGACGTGCTGGCGGTGTCCATTTCGCGCACGGCTTATCCGGGGGTTACGCAATTGCAGTTCTTTGCCGTCCCGGGCAAGAGCTACCAGGTGCAGACCGGCACGCTCACGGACCAGGGCGTTACCTGGAGCACGGCCACGTTCGCCAGCAGCCCCGACTCGGCCGGTACGCTGACCAAGGCCGTCGGCCTGGGCCACTACCTGGCGGTCTTCGTCTCCGCCGCCACCGAGGCCCAACTCTTCCGCGTGACCGTCAACGTGCAGCCGACGGGAGCGACAGTCCTGCCCTGACCGCCCGTTCAGAACCTCGGCATGGGCAGCAACCGACGCGAGCAGGCAGTCAGTCTTTTCTCCGTCCTAGCGCCACAAACCGCTCCACGTATTTCCCGAGCAGGTCGGCTTCCAAGTTCACCCGATCGCCGACCTTGCGCTCACGCAGGGAGGTGACTTCGTGGGTGTGCGGGATGATCCAGAGCCGGAAGCCGCCTTTCGTCAGGCCGGCAACCGTCAGGCTGATGCCATCCACGGCGATCGAGCCTTTGAACACGACGTAGCGCAGCACTTCCTTGGGTGCGCGAATTTCCAGGATGTGGTCCTTTCCGCTGCGTTCCCATTTGGCAATGGTCCCGGTGCCATCCACATGGCCGCTGACAAAGTGCCCGCCCAGACGGCCGTTGGCAGCCAGGGCGCGTTCGAGATTTACGGCGGAACCCACCTTCGCCTGCGACAGGCCGGTGCGGTTCCAGGTCTCCTGCAGGAGGTCAAAATCGAGCCGCTTGCCACCGCCCTTGACCGGCTTGATGCCCACCACCGTCAGGCAGCAGCCGTTGATGGCGATGCTGTCGCCGAGGCGGGTGCCCCGGGCGCAAAGCCGCGCGCGTACGCCGAGGCGGATGGCCTCCGCCTGCGGGCTGATGTTTTCGATCAGGCCGGTTTCTTCGACAATGCCGGTGAACATGCGGGCAGGAGTGTCCGGCAATCAGTGCCCGGTGGCGAGTGCGGAGCCGACGCGGGCGGTCAGCAGCAGGTCCGGCCCCAAGTGCCGCCAGGCAAGCTCGGAGAGGGTCAGCGATTCCGCCAACGATTGTGCGCCCTCGCCCTCCACCGCATGGTGGGCCGTGCGGCCGCCGAGAATCTTCGGCGCGTAGAAAAAGGCGACCTGATGAGCGTGACCACCCAGCAGGAATGAGGCGTTCACCTCGCCACCGCCCTCCACCAACAGGCTCGTGACGTTGTCGGCGCCCAGCAGGGGCAAAAGGTGCGCCAGATCGATGTGTCCGTTCCTCTCCGGGATGCTCAGCACACGCACCCGCTTGGCCAGCGCCTGTACACGACGCTTGGGGGCCGACTCACCGACGACGATCGTGGTCAGCGCGGAAAATTCGTCCGTCACCAGCTTGGCGGCCAGCGGTGTGCGGGCGCGCGTGTCGAGGATGATGCGTCGCCGGCCCTGCACGGCCTTCCCGGTGCGAAGGGTGAGTGAGGGATCGTCGGCCAGTACGGTGCCGACTCCGACCAGGATGGCGTCGGCTCCGGCACGCAGCCGCATCACCTCCCGGCGGGCGCGTTCGCCCGTGATCCATTTCGATTCGCCGTCGGCCGTGGCAATCTTGCCGTCGAGCGTCATGGCGGACTTCACGGTGACGAACGGGCTTCGGTGGACGATCCAGTGGTTGAAGCTCTCGTTCATCCGGGCCGACTCGGCGGCGAGAATGCCCGTCGTGACCTCGACACCCACCTTGTGCAGGAGCTCGAAACCATGACCGGCGTGCTTCGGGTTTGGGTCGGTCGCCGCCACCACGACCCGGCGAATGCCGTGGCGCAATATGGCCTCGGTGCAGGGCGGGGTGCGCCCGTAGGTGCAGCACGGCTCCAGGGTGACGTAGAGGGTCGCGCCTTTTACGGCTTTCCCACGCCGCTCCGCGTCGCGCAGCGCCTCGATCTCGGCATGCGGCTGGCCGGCGCGATGATGCCAGCCCTGACCCATGATCTGGCCGCGCTTTACCAGCACCGCGCCGACCAGCGGGTTGGGTGAAACCTGTCCGTAGGCCCGCCGCGCCAGGCGCAGCGCAAGCCGCATGAACCGGAGGTCGTCGCTGGCGCTCATGGGTTTCGGCAGCCGCAGACGTGACCTTTCATTTCGGTGAGGCCGGTCCCGATTCCTTTTCAACGGGGATGCCGCTGAACGACTTCACCACGGCCAGAGCCTGGTCGAACTGCTCGCCCTCCTTGGCGTTGGTGAGCATGGTGAAATTGCCCCAAAGATTGCCGGAGCGAAACATCCCGATGGTCGCGTTCCGCGCCTCGCCCGCAGGAATGTCCTTCGGCTCCTTGTCCGCGAATTGGGAATCCGTGAAGGAGATGAAGTTTCCCCGCATCCGGGCACCTGCCAGGGGGGTGAGGTGCACTTCTTTCTCAACGGAACTGGGGGCGTACTTTTCTTCCGCATTCTTCTTCACCAGGTCCGCCATTTCCTTATCGCTGGGACTGAACTTCTTCGGACCAAACCCGTCCCAGAACACCGTGACGATGAGGGAAGGCTGCCCGGCCGGTGAGCGCAGGCGGAAGGTGGCGGGCATCGCGCCCGAGGGGTCGGCCCGGGGAGGGGTGTATTCCCAGCCGGCCAGTACGACCCAGCTGAGCGTGCCGTGGTTTTGCACCAGCACGGAATTGGTCGTGACCGACGGGGTGGCCGCCCCGAAGGCGGTCCGGCCGCCGAGCAGCACCAGCAGAGATAGCACAATGAGTCGCATGCCTGAAAAATGCTGCGGCGGGGTGTGCCCGCCACGTTTAATCTTTGGTGGCAATCGGAACTGGCGAACGGTGATCAGGGCGCCGGCGAAGCACCCGGCTCAGGCGACCTGCTTCAGGAGGGTGATGAACTGCTTCATCGCCGGGGAGAGCACCTTGTTCTTCTTATAGATCACGCCGAGTGGGCGGCCGATCGAGACATCGGAGAAGGGGATCGCCATCAGGGTCTGCTTGGAAACCTCACCGGCCACCGTGCCGGCGGGCACGATGCTGATGCCGGCCTCGATCTCGACCGCACGCTTCACGGTCTCGATGTTGTCGAACTCCATCACGACCGTGATCGCGATGCCGGCGTCCCGCAGCACCTTGTCCACCGCCTTGCGGGTCGGGATGTCGGGCTCGAAGGCGATGAACTTCTGGCCGTCGAGCTGCGCGAGCTTCACGGTCTTGTTCTTGGCCAGGACGTGTTTTGGATGGCAGATCACCACCATCTGCTCATCGCGGAGCGGGACGACTTCAAGGCGGCTGTCCTTGTTCGGGTACGCGACCAGGCCAAGGTCCACCACATTCCCCAGCACATCGTCGTAAACCTGGTTGGCGCGCTGGTATTCCACGTGGACGTTCACGGTGGGGTAAGCCTTGAGGAACTTCTTCAGGTACGGCGGCAGGTCGTGCAGGCCGATGCTGTAGATCGTCGCCACCCGGATGGTGCCGCTGACGATGTCCTTCACCTCCTGCAACCGGTGCAGCAGGGTGTCGTAGCTGGAGACAATCTGCTTGCTGTACTCGTACAGCAGCTCGCCCTCGCGGGTGAGGCGGAACTTCTTCTTGCTGCGCTCGATCAGCAGGGATTTGAGCTGGCGCTCCAGCGAGCTAATCTGCTGGCTGACAGCGCTCTGCGTGATGTTGCTGATCTGCGCGGCCTTGGTGAAACTCTCGGTCTCAACCAGGTCGCAGAAGATTTTGAAGCTTTGAATTTGCACAGAAAAAATGGGCGGTTCCCCCGGGAACCTCGGCAGAATTAGCACATCTTTCCATCGAAAAATATGCTGATTAATGCTTACCTTGTTCCGGACGTGTCAGAAGGATCACTGCATGAACCGGCTTCCCGGCGGCTGACATTAGCTCGTTGGACGCCCCTTCAAGCCCGCAAATTCATGGCCAAGTGTGGGGACTGCTCCCGGAATCGTCGCTAAACCGTGACCGGGGCAGGGGCCTGTGCTTTCCTTGGTCCGTGCCGAAGCCGAATTACATCGAACTGCCCGACGAGACGCGCATCCCGATCCTCTACGAGGACCGCTCGGTGATGGCGCTCGACAAGCCCGCCGGCTGGTTCATGGGGCCGGACGACTGGGAGCAGACCGGGCGCAACCTGCCCCCGGCGCTCCAATCCTCCCTCAATGCCGGGGATTTCTGGGCCAGTTCACGTAACCTGCGCTTTCTCAGGCACGTGCATCGTCTCGATGCGGGCACGAGCGGCATCCTATTGTTCGCCAAAAGCCCGGGCGCTATGGAGCCGCTGTCACGGCTCTTTGCGGACCGGATTGTCAAAAAGACCTATTTGGCCATTACCGACGGTGTTCCCAAGCTGAAGGAGTGGACGCGGAACGACAAGCTGGGGCCGGACGAACGGGAACCGGGGCGGCACCGGGTTGATCCCGATCAGGGCAAGCCCGCGCAGACAGATTTTCGGGTGATACAGGCCGGGCAGCACACCGCGCTGGTGGAAGCCAAGCCGTACACCGGTCGCACCCATCAGATCCGCCTGCATCTGGCCGCCAGTAACTGCCCGGTGCAGGGCGATGAACTTTACGGCACTTCGCATCCCCAGGGGCTCGCCTTGCGGGCGGTCGGGTTGGAATACGTCGATCCGTTCACCCGGCGTCCCGTGCGGATCAGTGCCCCGGCGGGCGATTTCTGCCGGAGCTACGGCTTCAAGCCGCCCGAACGACCGCCTCAACCGCGAATGGATCGGCCATCGCCGGGCAAGCTGGCACCGAAACCGCCGGCCAGCGAGTAGGGGCGGAAGTTGCCGAATCCATTGTCGGTACGTGCAAGCAGCGAGTTCTGTGGGTTAGCGCCCTCGAGTGTTACCCGAGGCGCGGTTTTTGGGTTGATGCAGGTGTATGGAAACATCGTTGGTATCCTAGTGGCGGTTGCGGCCATCACCATCGGCGCTCTGGCTCGGCGGTGGAGTAGCGGTGGAACTTGCCGGTCAGGGAACGATGACGGCACTCCTTGGCTTTGGTTTGGAGATTCCGGTGGCTCTGATTCCGGGGGGCATCACGGCGGCTCTGATTCCGGCGGCCATCATGGTGGTGGGGATGGGGGCGGCTTTGACGGTGGCGGTCATCATTGATCACCGCCCGTGCCGGTGCCACCTTGCCATCGACCATGGATAAAGCCTCCCTGACGGAAAAATTCGCGCTCATTCACGAGCATTGGCGTCCGAAGGTGGTCGCCGAGCTGAACGGGCAGGAACTGAAGCTGGTGAAATTCGCCGGGACCTTCCCGTGGCATCATCACGAACGGGAGGATGAGCTGTTCCTGGTATGGCGCGGGGAGATGGTGATCGAGTTTCGGGACCGCCGGGTGGTGCTCGGGCCGGGAGAGTTCTGCGCCGTGCCTCGCGGGGTGGAGCATCGCACGATGGCCGATGCGGAAGCAGAAGTGCTGATTTTCGAGCCGGCCGCGACCCGCAATACCGGCAACGTCGTGGACGGGACTTTTACCGCGTCCAACGGTGTGGCGGTGTGAGGACACACCTTTCGTCCCTGACGGGACTGGTCTTTGTATTTCGCGACCACCCAGCGTTAAACCCCTGGGCTATTTTCGGAGAATGGAGTCCCCGCTTGCTGGGTATGCCTTCCTGAACTGAAGGCTACGCCTTCTTCTTCGGCGGCGGCGCGTGGAAGAGGTCATCGTTTTTCAGGCCGGTGAGCTGTTCGAGGCCCTTCAGGAGCCGGAACAGGGCAAACATCATCACCGCCATCATGGGGATGGTGATCACGGGCCATTCGACCCAGTGCAGCTTGCCGATCTGCTCCGTCTGCTCCGACGTGCCGGGCGTGGCGGTGACCAGCCAGCGGGCGAGGCCATAATTGATCACGCCGCTGACCGCAAAGGTGACTGCCATCACCCAGGACGCCCACCGGAGCAGGGCGTCAAACTGCGGGACCGTTCCCCGCTCGACCAGCGCCAGGCCGATGCGGTGGGTGTTGAGCACCTGGTCGTTGTAGAGCAGGGATTTCACCAGCGGCTGCTTCGTCTTCAAGGTGAGGGGAATCGCGAGGCCCAGCACCAGGGGAACCACCCCGGCCTTCACGGCGAACCAGAAGTTGTCGATTTTCAGCAGGCCAAGTCCGCCGGTAATCAGCGTGCCGACGAGGCCGATGATCGAGAAAACGTTCCAGGTGCGGCGCTTCACGAGGTCGTAAATGCCGTAAACGAGCGGGATGCTCAGGGCGATGACGAGGCCCCACTTTGGCCCCAGCCGTTCGGGCTTGCTGAGCTGGGTGAGCACGACGCCCGGCAGCACCGCGTTGCAGACCAGGTTGATCCACACGTTTTCCTGGGGCGGACGCGGCGGGGCGAGATCGGGCGATGCGACGGGGCTTGCTTCAGGGTTCATGCGTTCCAAAGTGCCCGCAGGCTTTGCAAGAAGACGATACAGTTCAACCAGTTTCACGCGCGCTGCGTTACCGGATGCTCGCCCAGCTCTGGTGTTTGGTGTCGCCCGGCGCGGTGTTCCTGCTGCTGCGCGACCGTGCTTGGTTGCATCAGGGCGGCGACGTGGTGGCCGGATTGCGGGCGGTACGATTGGAGCAATGGGTGGCCGTGTTGCTGCTCACGGCGCATGCATGGTACCTGTGGGGTTGGTGGCGCAACCAGCGGGCGGAAGCAGGTGTTCCCGACCCTTTATGAACACAGTCGGAATCAACGCCACTGCCGGGGTCTGAAAGGTAGGGATGGCGCGCCGCGCCGTCCCCGTCGACGAGCGGAGCGTCAGGCGATGGAACGAAACCCCACAGCAGCCGCACGCTTCTTCCGCCTCTTCAGGGCGGGGACCGCGCAGCGCACGGTCCCTACCCGGCGACGAAGTCAGCAGGCCGGCCCGCAAAGCGGCTTGCCGGGGGATTGAACGCACGCGACGTTTGGCCGGTCGGAGCTTACGCCCATGCCCTTTTACGAATACGAACTGTGTGATGGCAAATGTGCCGCGTGTGGTGGTCGCTTCACGCTGCGGCGACCGGTGACGGCCCCGGAACTGACCGCGTGCCCTTCGTGCAAGAAGCCCATCCGCAAGCTCATCTCCGGCTTCACCTCCCCGAGCATCACCAAGCCCGTTTCCATCAGCGACGCCAAGAAGGCCGGCTTCGCGGTGTTGAAGCGGGTGAACAAGGGCGAATATGAGGCGCTTTGACCCCCAACTTCCCACTTCACAGGGCTGAATTCCCGGAGCAACTTGCCCACACGCCATGAACTCCCTGACCTCCATTGAAACCGCGGTCGCCCGCACGGCGGCGCGTCGGCGCTGGCTGCGCGGCTGGAACGGACTCTGGCGCGGCTTCGTGGTGGGCGCCGCCATCTATCTCGTCGCGCTGGCGCTGTGGAAGCTGCTGCCGGTGCCGTATCAGGTCCTGGTGGTGGGACAGTGGCTGGCGTTGCTGTCACTGCCGGTGGGCTTTCTGCTGGGATTTGCCCGGCGTACTAACCTGCAAGAGTCGGCCCGCTGGCTGGATATGAAGCAGGGATTGCAGGAACGCCTCTCGACGGCGCTCGAAGTTGGCGGGCAGCCCACCTCGAAAAATCCGCTGCGTGCGGACTGGCAGGGCCTGGTCATTGCCGACGCCACGACGGCGGCCTCGCAAGTGGACCCGCGCCGGCTGCTGCCGATCGGCCTGCCCAAGGTCGCCCGTTGGGTGGCCTGCCTGCTCGCGGTGATTGCGACCCTGGGATTCATGCCGGAACTGCGCACGCCGGCACACCTGCAGCAGAAGAAGGACGCGGAGGCCATCAAGGACACCGGCCGCGCGCTGGCCAATCTCACGAAGCGCAGCCTGGAACAGCGCAAGCCCGTGCTGGAGACCACGCGCAAGAATCTCGAGGACCTGAAAGACCTGGGCACGCGCCTCCAGTCGGCCAAACTGACCCGGGACGACGCGTTGAAGGATCTGGCCAAGGCGACCGACCAATTGAAGCAGCAGGCCACTGATTTGGCCAAAAATCCGGCCCTGCGGAAAATGGAACAGGCGGCCCGGACGCCATCTGGAAACTCGGAGCAGTCGCAGACCGCCTTGCAGAAGCAGATCGAATCGTTGCAAAAGCAGCTGGGCGACAAGGCGGGCAACAAGGACGTGGCCGACCAGTTGCAAAAGGATCTTCAGAAGCTGAAGGACGCGGCGAAAGGCATGGCCGACAACAATTCCGCCGCCGCGCAGGCCGCCCGGCAGCAGATGTCGCAGATGGCCAGTGAACTCGCGCGCAAGGCCGAGTCGCTCGGCATGCCGATGCCCAGCCTCGACGAGGCTGTGGCTGCTCTGAACAACGCGCAGGTGGAGCAGTTCCTTAAGGACCTCAACGTCGCGGAGCAGGATCTCCAGAAGATGGCCGACATGGCCAAGATGCTGTCACAGCTCCAGCAGCAGTCGGAAAAGATGGGCAAGGATCTCGCCGAGCAGCTGAAGAACGGGCAGGCACAGGCCGCCATCGAGTCGCTGCAAAAGATGATGGACCAGCTCAAGCAGCCCAACCTGACCCCGGAGCAGCTCGCCAAGCTGGCGGAGGAAATTAAGAATGCGGCCAAACCCGGGGAGCAATACGGCAAGGTGGGTGACAAGCTCAAAGACGCCCTAGCGAAGAGCAAGAGCGGCGACAAGGCGGCCATGGCTGCCTCCCTGTCCGACGCCCAAAAGGAGCTGCAGAAGCTGATGGACCAGATGGGCGACGCCCAGGCGCTGATGGCTTCCCTGCAAAATCTGCAGAAGGCGCAGATGTGCGTGGGCAACGGCCAATGCTGGAGCACCAAAATGGGCAACGGTCCCCCTAAATCCGGTCCCGGCAGCAAAGGCGGCAAGGGAGTGGGCACCTGGTCGCAAAACAGCGCCTGGGCCATGCCGGACACGATTCAGGACCTGTGGGACAACTCAGGCATCAACCGCCCCGACATGGCGGGCAAGGGCCACACCGACCGCGATGCCGACAAGCCGGACGGTCTGACGCCCACCAAGATCAAGGGGCAGATCCAGCCCGGCGGTCCCATGCCGAGCATCACCCTCAAGGGCGTCAGCATCAAAGGGGAGAGCAAGGTGGCCTACACTGAGGCGGTGGCGTCGGCGCAGTCCGATGCGCAGTCCGCGCTCAGCCAGGAGCAGGTGCCCAAGGCCTACCAAAATTCGGTCCGCGATTACTTCGACGACCTGAAGAAGTAGCGCCGCAGGCTGTATCCTGCTCTTAATCTTCCGGGGCAGAAGAGAAGCGTCGCGATTAAGAGCAGGAGCAAGAGCAGGAGCAAGAGCAGGAGTAAGCGTGGGAACAGTGGGGTGTACCCGCACCTTGCCAGCGGCGAATTCATCCGTAGCCTGTTCCCATGGAAGTCCTGCACGCGCCCTGGCGCATCGACTATATTCTCGCGCCGAAGCGGCCCGCGCCGCCGGGTGAGCCGTCGCTGTTCACCCGTATCGGGCAGAGCAACGACGACGAGGCCAATTACGTGGTGGCCCGCGCGCGCTCGTGCTATGCGGTGCTCAACACCTACCCCTACAACGGCGGCCACATCATGGTGGTGCCCTACAAACAGACGGCGAATTTCGACGACCTGACGGACGAGGAAATGCTGGATCTCATGAAGCTGCTGCGCCGCTGCCAGCACGCCCTCACGGCGGTGATGAAGCCCCAGGGCTTCAATATCGGTGTCAACCTGGGCAAGCTGGCCGGCGCGGGCATCGTCGAGCACCTGCACATCCACATTGTCCCGCGCTGGGAAGGGGATGTGAACTTCATGGCCGTCATCGCCGGGACGAGTGTGGTGCCCGAGGCGTTGAAGGACATTGCGGCAAAGCTGCGGGCGGAGTTGGCGGCAAATCTTTGAATTTGAGCCGCAGAGCTCACAGAGGTGATGGGGGCAGGACCTTGAGAACTGTGATGGTCTGTGTAAGGTTGCGACGCCGGCCTTGGTCGCGGAGCGACCGGATGAAAATAGCCATGGGCGAAGCCCATGGTCTTGAACGTCCTTGCCCCGCGTCGCGTAGCGACGATTGAAAGCCCGAAACCTCGAGAACCCCTTCAGCCGTCGCTACGCGACGGAATTCTCCGGTCGGCGCATTTCCATGGGCGCTGCCCATGGCTACTTTCATGGCCTCGCTCCGCGAGACCCACAGAATTCCAGGCGACTGACGCCCGATGCCCGGCTTTGTTTAATGGACTTTTTCACGGGGTGGTGTCTGCTCGTGGCCTTTCTTTTGTTCTGAGGCAGTGGCTGGCATCTGTCCGCTGCCCTTCCGACCATGATCACCGAGACTCTCCATTACGAATCCGCCCGGGCCGCGCAGCAGCTGTACGCGGGCGACGAGAAGAACCTGCGCTCGCTCGAATCCGAGCTGGGCGTCAAGGCTACCGCGCGCGACGGTTGGATCCGGATCGAGGGCGAGGCCGATGCGGTCGGACGGGCCAAGCAGCTCTTCCAGACGCTGGAGCGCGGCCAGCAGGAAGGCGCGGCCACGAAGCCCCGGGATTTCCAATTTGCGCTCAATGTCGTGAAGCAGGACGGAGTCGCGGCGCTGGAGAATCTTTTCTCCAGCCGCATCAACACCTCGGCCAAGAAGTCCAGCATCACGCCGAAGACCCTTGGCCAGCAAAAGTACGTCGAGGCGATCCGCGACCACGACATCACGTTCGGGATCGGCCCGGCCGGCACGGGCAAGACCTATCTCGCAATGGCGATGGCGGTGGCGGCGCTCAAGGAGGGCAAGGTCGGCCGCATCATCCTCACCCGGCCGGCCGTGGAGGCGGGCGAGGCGCTAGGATTTCTGCCGGGCGATTTGCAGCAGAAGCTCGATCCGTATCTGCGCCCGTTGCACGACGCATTGCAGGACATGATGCCGCCGGACGAGATCGAGCGGAACATGGAGCGCCGCATCATCGAGATCGCCCCGCTGGCCTACATGCGCGGACGCACGCTGAACCAGGCCTTCATCGTCCTCGACGAATCGCAGAACACTACGACCGAGCAGATGCTGATGTTCCTGACCCGGCTCGGCTACGGCTCGAAGATCGTGGTCACCGGCGACCCGACCCAGATCGACCTGCCCGCCAGCAAGAAGTCGGGCGTGCTCGAGGCGCAGCGGGCGCTGCAGGGGGTCGAGGGGGTGGCGATCGTCCAGTTCGAGAAGCGCGACATCGTGCGCCATCCGCTTGTGCAACGGATCGTCCACGCGTACGAGCGGCACCGCGGCACCGGGCAGCCGGCGTGAGGCGGCGGAGGGTTTTTGTTGTGGCAGGCGAAGGAAAAAGCAGGGGAGCGGGGGGGCTGGGGGGCAGGGGGGCGACCTCCCAGATCGTCATTGCCAACCGTCAGCGCACGCGGCGGGTAAGCACTCGGGAACTCCGGGCGCTGACCGAGGCGGTGCTGGCCGATCTGGAGGTGACGGCGGAGCTGGGTATCCATCTGGTTTCGCCGAAAGAGATGGCGCGGGTGAACTGGGATTATCTGCGTCACGAAGGCTCCACCGATGTCATCACCTTCGACCATGGCAGCACTCCGGAGCGGCTGCACGGGGAGCTGTTCATTTCGGTCGCGGATGCGGTGAAGCAGGCCGGTGAGTTTGGCACTGCCTGGCCCGAGGAACTGGCCCGTTACGTGATCCACGGCCTGCTGCACCTGCACGGTTACGATGATCTGGAACCTGCGAAACGCCGCGTGATGAAGCGGGAGGAAAACCGGCTCGTGCGGCGGCTGGGAACGATGCTGGGCGCATGAACGGAGAATCGCCCGGAGAAAGCGCGTGCTGCCGGCTCCGGCTTCGGCTTCCGTTGGTCCGGCAATGACGGATCTGCTGCACGGCCTGCGCGAGCTGCCGCCTGAACTTTGGCTGTCCCTGAGGGTGACGCTGAAGCTGGCGACGGTGGTGACGTTGCTGCTGCTCGTGCTCGCCACTCCGCTCGCCTGGTGGCTGGCGCGGACGCGTCACTGGCTGGCCGTGGTGGTCGAGGCCCTCGTGGGCCTGCCCATCGTGCTGCCACCGACGGTGCTTGGGTTTTATCTGCTGGCGCTGTTCTCGCCTGATTCCGGGGCCGGGCGGCTGTGGTTGCGGGCCACCGGCGGCACGCTGGCGTTCAGCTTCAGCGGGTTGGTGCTGGGCTCCATGCTGTACAGCCTGCCGTTTGCGGTGCAGCCGATACTGGCGGCGTTCCGTTCGGTGCGACGCAGTTATCTGGATGCCTCGGTCAGTCTGGGTGGCACCAGTGTCACGACGTTCCGTCGGATCGCGCTGCCACTGGCGCGGCGTGGGTTGCTGGTGGCGGCGGCGTTGAGCTTCGCCCATACGCTGGGCGAATTCGGCATCGTCATGATGTTAGGCGGCAGCATCCCCGGCAAAACCAAGGTGGCCTCGATCGCCCTTTACGACGAGGTGCAGCGGCTGGATTACCCGTCCGCGCATGCCTTCGCCGCGGTGCTGCTGCTGCTGTCGTTTGCGCTCCTGTTGCCGCTCACGATCCTGCAACGCCGCACGCCGACCGAGGCGTGAACGGTCAGCAGCTCCACCAACAAAAACGCCGCATCCCGCGACTTGCGTCGAGATGCGGCGGTAAAAGTGGCGCAGAGGTCAGGCCTTAGGCGGCCATCTTCTCACGCGAATCGATCCGGTCGCGGAGCTTCTTCAGCGCCGCCGCCTCCAACTGGCGGATGCGCTCGCGGGTGAGGCCGAAGTCGATGCCGATCTCCTCAAGCGTCACCGGTTCGCCGCCATCCAGCGCAAAACGGCGCCGCAGAATGGTCTGCTCGCGGGCGTTCAGGGAACCGACGAGATCGCGGATCAGTTCCGCATTGGTCTCCTCGCTGATCGCGGCCCACGGCATGGCGGCGGCTTCGTCGGCGATGACATCGGCAACCTTGCCCGAATCGGCGTCAGAACCGAGCGGCGCATCCAGCGAGCTGGTGCCGACCACCGCGCTCTCGCGCCAGTGGGCGATGTCGTCCTCGGACACTTCCAGAATGATCGCGAGTTCCGAATCCTTGCCCGGGCGGCCGTGCTTGGCCTCGAACTGGTTCTCGGCCCGGCGCAACTGGGCGATCTGCTGCACGAGATGGATCGGCAGGCGGATCGACTTGGCCTGGTTCGAGAGGGCGCGCTTGATGGACTGCTTGATCCACCAGGCGGCGTAGGTCGAGAGCTTCGCGCCCTTGGTCGGGTCGAAGCGTTCCACGGCGCGCATGAGGCCCATGTTGCCCTCGTTGATGAGGTCGAGCAGGGGCAGGCCGTAGTCCTCGTATTCGCGGGCGATCTTCACGACCAGCCGCAGGTTGGCCTTGATCATGTGCTCGCGGGCGGCTTCGTCGCCGGCCTGGATGCGATGGGCCAGCACAATCTCCTCCTGCGGGGTGAGCAACGGCGTTTCCACCGCCTCGCGCAGATAGATCCGCAGGGAGGTGTTTTCGTCCCATGGGCCGCGCGCTTCACGGGCGGGGGCGGCGGGAACGGTCGCGAAATTGGCGATGCCGGGACCGACCGCCGGCTCGGGAATGAACACCACCTTGTCGGCGGCGGACTTGGTCGGAGGCAGCACGAGCTTGGTGGCCGGAACCGCTTCCGGCAAACGGCTGGCCCGGGCCGGCTGATAGACGGACGTCGCGCGGGTGCGCTTGGACGCTTCGGCCTTCAGGCGGGAATTGGTGGTGACGCGATGGCGCGCCGCGATCTTGGGAGCGGCGGCGCGCGGGGCGCGTACAGTGGTGGAGCGGTGAGGCTTCACGGCGGACGCAGTTACGGCGAGAGGAAGGTTCGCTTTCATGGTTTCCTAAGTTCTTGAGTTCAGACGAGAAAAAGAGCCGGCCGTTCAATCATCAAGCCGGCCATTGCCAGCGCTCGCGGGTGATTTTGGTGTGCCAAACCAAGCATGTTAAACTCCCTACCAGCGGAAGCCGTGCCATAAAACTTGACAGGGGAATCAGCCCCAATTGGGCAGTTCCGGCGTGACACACGTGTCACGAAATGAGCCTTGCCCTTGCCGAAGTGTGCCAAAGCGGCACTCCCAGAGACGCTTCCGGCATCATGAACCCGGTTATTTTTATCGGAATGGCGGTCGAAATTGCCCAAAGCAGCCGAGTTGCCAATCGCGCTCATCCGGCGTGTCGTTGCCATCCCTTCCGTTTTTCCAGTCCAGAAGGCATCGGCAGAGCAGCGGATGCACCTAAGTTTCATTACGGGCTTGACCCTGACATAATTGACCGGTTGGTCAAGAATGGATTTCGCTAGCCTTCCGAATAGAAAAGGACGCGCCAGAGACGCGTCCTTTGTTGGGCAAACTTGGGTGCTTTTAAGCGGCCACGACCTGGGAGAGGGACCTCGTGGCGGTGCCAGTCCCGAGCTTTTCCCCGACCAGCTTGACCAGGTTTTGCACCGTGAGACCGTGCTTGTTGCGCAGGTAATCCACCGAGCTGGCGTGCTCGATGAACTGGTCGGGCCAGGCGATGCGGATGACGGGGGTCTTGATGCCGGCCTCGTTGAAGCATTCCAGCACGGCGCTGCCGTACCCGCCCATGGCCACATGATCTTCCAAGGTGGCCACCACCTCGGCGGCACCACCGAAGAACTCGTGGACGGATTGGTCCAGCGGCTTGAAGAAGCGCGGGTTGATGACGGCCACGTCGTGACCGGCCGCGACGAGCTGTTCGGCAGCCTGCTTGGCCAGGGTGAGCATGGGGCCCAGACCGAACAGCGCGACTTTTTTGCCGCCGTTGTTGGCGAAGTGGCGGACCACCTCGGCCTTGCCGATCTCCACGACGGCCGGCTGTTCCTTGATGGGCACGCCTTCCGCGTTGCCGCGCGGGTAGCGGATCGCCACCGGATGCGACTGCAGCGTGGCCGTGAACATCATGTCCTGCAGCTCGTCCTCGTTGGCGGGAGCCATGCCGATGATGTTGGGCAGGCAGCGCAGGTAGGAGATGTCGAAAAGGCCGTGATGGGTCGGGCCGTCGTTGGCGCTCAGGCTCGCGCGGTCCATGCAGAAGATCACCGGCAGATCCTGCAGGCAGACATCGTGATGGATGCAGTCGTAGGCCCGCTGCAGGAAGGTGCTGTAGATGGCGACGACCGGCTTGAAGCCCATCGTGGCCATGCCGGCGGCGAAAATGACCGCGTGCTCCTCGGCGATGCCCACGTCGTAGTACTGGCCGGGGACGGCGTTCTCCAGCAGCTTGAGGCTGGTGCCCGTGGGCATGGCGGCGGTGATGCCGACGACATTTTTGTTCTGCTTCGCCAGCTTCACCATCGTCTGGCCGAAGACCTCCTGCCACATCGGCGCGGCGCCGGGCTTGGGCATGGGCGTCTGGCCGGTCGTGACGTCGTAAGGCCCGAGACCGTGGAACTTCTCCGGGTACTTGAGCGCCGCCTCAAAGCCTTTGCCCTTCTTGGTGAGGATGTGGATGACCACCGGCTCGGTGCAGGTCTTGGCGAACTCGAGCGTGCTGATCAGCAGGGGCAGGTCATGCCCATCGATGGGGCCGAGATACCGCAGGCCAAACTCCTCGAACAGCAGCGCGGACCCGTGCCCGCCCTTGCCATCCGCATCCAAGCCCGACGGGGTGTGCTCGAGACCCACGGAACTGATGATGCCCTTGAGCGCCTCCTCGGTCTTCTGTCCGACCATGGAGACGAGTTGGCCCTTGGGCAGCTTCTTGAGCCAGTTGCCAAAGTCCTTCGACAGCTTGTTGTAACGGGGATTGGTGGTGAGCTTGCCGAGGTAGGTCGCGATGGCGCCGACGTTCTTGGCAATGGAAAACTCGTTGTCGTTGAGGATGCCGATGAACTTCTTCGTCGTGCCGGCGATGTTGTTCAGGCCCTCGAAGGAGACGCCGTTGGTCAGGGCGGCGTCGCCGAAGATGCAGACCACGTTCTCATCGCCGCCCCGCTGGTCGCGGGCGGCGCACATGCCGAGCGCGGCGGAAAGCGCCGTACCCGCATGGCCGGCCCCGTAGGAGTCGTGCTCGCTCTCGGTGCGGAGCGCGAAGCCGTTCAGGCCGTCGGTCGTGCGGATCGTGTGGAAGCGGTCCTTGCGGCCGGTGAGCAGCTTGTGGACGTAAACCTGGTGGCTGACGTCCCAGACGAACTTGTCGTGGGGCGTGCTGAAGCAGCGGTGCAGCGCGATGGTGAGCTCAACGACCCCAAGATTGGGGCCGAGATGGCCGCCATTCTTGGCCAGCTTGGTGATCAGCTCGTGACGGATGTCGGCAGCGAGCTCAATCAGCTGCTCGGGGGTGAGCTTCTTAACGTGCGACGGATGATCCACCATATCTAGGTAACGACTCATAAGGGACGGGTAACGGGTGACGGACGGCTGCGCGGACAGCAAAATCTCACGCGAGGCTGCCCACCGGCGCTTCGGGAGGCATCGTGCGGGCCACCAGTTGGCCATCGAAAGTAAGTTCCAGCTTCTGGACCTTGACCTCGGCCTCATCGAGCCGGGACTGACAGACCTGCACCAGCTTCGTGCCCTCTTCAAACCGGGCGAGGAGCTGCTCCAGCGGCAGGTCATCGGACTCCATCGCTTCCACGACGGATTCCAATTTTTTCAACGCCTCCTCGAACGGCAGGTCGTCGGAGGGCGTTTTGACTGCTTTTGACACGCGGATGAAATTTGGGGCAAAAAGAGGGCGTTGACTAGCGGTATTTCGGGGGGGCCTTCCCCCTCTTTCTTGCTCCTGCTCTTGCTCGTGCTCATGCTCTTGACCGTTCTCTTTGATCAGCGATCTGAGAAAAAAGGAGCAAGAGCAAGAGCACGAGCACGAAGCGCCCAGTGGCCGCTCAGCGCAGTTTCCAGGCGACCAGTTCGCGACTATCCCGCACGTAAAGCACCCCGTCGGCCAGCGCCGGGTGGCTGAAGGACTTGCCGCAGGCCTGAAAACGTCCGATTTCGTCGTATTTCTCGGGATTGGCACGGAGCAGCAACGCCTCGCCCCGGTCGGATAGCGCCAGCAGCAGCTTGCCCGAGGCAATGGTCGAGGTCACCTCGCCGAAGCCGGGCTGGCTCCAGGCGAGTTTGCCAGTGGCCCGGTCCACGCAGATGAAGTTCCGGTTTTCCCCCTGCCCGTACAGGTGGCCGCCGACGGCCACCGGGGTCGCCAGGTTGATCTTTAGCTGACGGTTATACCACGCCTCCACGGGTTTGAGCGCGGAGCTGTCCACGCCCGCCGGGACAATCCGCTGGCATTGGAGGCCGGTGGTGTGGCTGGCGAAGGTGACCGTGTCGTCGCCGAGAATGGGGGTGAGCGCGTTGCGGTTGGCCCCGGTCTTGAACGGCACCCGCCAGAGCAGGGCCCCGTCCTCGGGCGCGACGGCCAGCAGGCCGTCGCAGGTGGCGCTGATGACCTGGCGCCGCCTGGCCAGTGTGCCGATCACGAGCGAGGAATAGGTGGTCAGGTCGTTCTGCGATTTCCAGATCAGCTTGCCCGTGCGTTTGTCGAAGGCACCGAGGCAGGCCCCCTCCGCACTGCCGATCTGCACAATGATGTGATCGCCATCGATCACCGGCGAACCGGCGTTACCGCGACGGCTGGCCGCCCCGGATCCGCCGCCCTTGTCGGGAATCCAGACGGTGCCGTAGTCGGAAAAGTTGAAACGCCAGCGGGTGGCCCCATCCACCATGGCCAGGCAATGGAATTCGCCCCGGCAGGTCTGCACATAGACGCGGTCGCCATCAATCAGCGGCGTGCAGCGCGGACCGGGCTCGAATTCGTCGGTGTAGTTTTCGCCGACGGCCACCGACCAAAGCTCATGGCCGCTGGCGGCATCCAGACAACGGGCGGTTTCCAAGCCGCCGGAATCATCCAGGAACACCAGTTTGCCACCGGCCACCACGGGTGCGGCATAGCCGTGCCCGATGGCTTTGCGCCAGACGACCGTCGGGGTATCGGGCAATTTCTCGGGCAACGGCTCAAGCGCCACCCCGTCACGGCCCGGGCCGCGCCACTGGGACCAGTCGGCGGCGGCAAGCGAGCCGGCAAGATTCAGCAGGCAGAGGGTGGAAAGGACGCCGAACCAGGCGTGGGAGCGGCGGCGAGATTTTCTTCCGCACTGAGCCATCTTCATAAGCCGGATTCCCTTACCAGGTGCCGTCGGCAAGCAGGTCGGTGACCTGGCGGGCGATGCTTTCGGCCACAAGCGGGGCGGCCTGACGCTCGGCGCTGGCCAGATCGGGGTTGCTCTCGATCGTGCTGCGGCCGACGACATCGCGCTCGACCAGCACCTTGCCGGAGCCGCGCTCGGTCGCTTTAACGTGCACGGTGACCTTCACGTCGTAATCCCGGGTGGTGAGGATGTCGGTGCGCTGGAAGCTGAGCGGGTCACGGACAAAAGATTTGATGTCACCGGTGACGATCACGTCGGCATTGCCCTGGGTGTCGAGATGGAAGGTGCCATCCTGCTGGAGCCGCTTGCGCAGGGCTTGGGCGATGGGCTCGCTCAGGCGGGGTTCCAGGGTGTGGTTGGCAAACAGCCGCACTTCCACGGAACGGCTGCCGGCGGCGGTGCCATTCGTCGGTCCGAGCTGATAGCCGGCACAGCCCGCGAGCAGGCCGGCAAGTGCGCCCGCCGCCAAGATGCGCAAAAAGGCGCTCATTTCTTGGCGGGCAACTCGGGCGGGGCGTTCGTGGCGGCCGCCTTGGTCGCCGCCCGGAGCTTCTTCTCGTACTCCGCCAGCTGCTCGCGCTGCTTTTCGGCGCGCGGCTTCAGTTTCTCGATGCGCTCACGGGCAAACTGGGCGAAAGGCGATTTCGGATCCTTGAGGAGCACCTCGTTGTAATACACCAGCGCGCCCTGCCAACGTTTGTAGTGCTCATAGAAGCGCGCCGTCTCGTAGGCTCCGCGCGCCTGCTCAACCCGGAGCGAGGCGATGATTTCCTGGGTCTGCGGCACCCGGGGATCGGTCGGATAAAGCGCGGAAAAGTCCTGGAAATCCTCGATCGAGGCCTTGGCAATGGACTGGTCGTACTCGGCGCGCTTGGCCTGCTTGTCCCAGGCCATACCGGCGCGGAACAGCGCGTCGGCGGCCACCTCGGGCCGGTCGTGATAACGGTCGGCGGCCTTCTCGTAGGCTTTGACGGCCTGCGGGTAGTCCTTCTGCTTCTCCCGGGCGGTTCCGATGTCCATCTGGGCTTTCGGACCGGTCTCGTTGTAGGGACCGTTGTGGGCCACCTGTTCAAACAGCTTGGCCGTTTTCTCCATGGAGGGGAAGAACGGGATGTAGCCCCAGAGCTTGAACCACTGGCCACCCAGGAAGCGGGACGCGATTGCGTACTGCCGCTTCAGCAGGTCGTCGTAATTGGGCAGCTTGGGATAGCGCAGAAGGGCAGTCTGGTATTCCTTGAAGGCGCGCTCATCCATCTTCCGCTCCTCATAGCAGCGGCCAATCAGGTACTGTGCCGGGCCCGCATAATCGGAGAGCGGCCAGACCTTGACGACGCGACGGGCGGCTTTCAGGGAGAGCTTGTATTCCCTGTGATCGAAGGCGTCCTGGGCGACCTGCAGCTGGTCCTTGGCGCGTTTGCGCACCCACTTGGCGCCTTCACTGCCAACGGGTTCGTAGGTCCAGCCTTCGCCAGGCCGGAAAATGATGGGAGCCGGGCAACGCTCGGCGATGGCCAGCATGACGGCCAGGGTGAGCGCACCACGAAGGAGCCTGCGATTCATGTCGCGCCAGCCTAGGGATGGGACTTTTCAAGTCAAGAAAGGCGGCTGCGCGGGAATGGATTCAAATTTGGAAAGCGGGAACACAGGAAAGGGAAATTGCCCTTGGGCTGGGCCGCCATTCGGCACCGACGGTCAGCGCCCCGGGCAATCCGCCTTTCCTGTATTCCCGCTTTCCTGATTCATTCCTGCGGCTTCCGGCCGCCTCATAAGAAGTGGATTTTTCCGCGTGCGTTGGCACGGCGCGGGCTATAGCGTGTCCTCATGTTCATCTGGTTGCTCTTGCTTGTGCTGGTCGGCGGCTTTGCGGCCATCGGTTTCCAGACGGGATCCATTCGCGCGTCCGTCTCCCTCGTCGGGGTGATCCTGGGGCTGGCGCTGGCATCGTTGCTGGGCGGCCTGATTGCTCCGGCCTTCCATTCGGCCAGCGTGATCTGGCAGCAGGCGCTGCCGCCGGTCATAGGCTTTCTGGTGGTGTGGCTGATCTTCTTCGGCGTGGGTTTTGCAGCCCACAAGCCGGTGGAACTCCACTTCAAGTACAAGGAGGATGACGCCACCCGTAACGCCTTTGAACGGATGAACAAAGCGCTGGGCCTGTTTGTCGGCCTGGTCGCGGGAGTCATCGTGTTCCTCGGTGTGGGCCGGCCGCTCTATGCGCAGGGCTATATCACGACGCAGATGGCGAATGACTCGGGTGAGCCGAGCCCCGTCAACTATCTGAATCAGATCCGCACCGACATGTCGCAGAGCGGGTGGGACAAGACCTTCGCGGCCCTCGACAAGACTCCGGCGCAGGATTACGCGATTGCCGACATTCTCGGGCTGATCCATGCGAATCCCCTGATCGAGGGCCGGGTGCAGAGCTATCCGCCCTTCCTCGCGCTGGCTGAGCGTTCGGAATTCACTGACATCGGTGGCGATGCGGACTACCAAAAGCTGCTGCAGGACCGGGCCGGATTTACCGCGATCTACCTCAATCCCAAGACCCAGGGCATCCTCAAGAACGACGAGCTGCGGCAGCTCCTGCTGCAGACGGACCTGCATGACTTCCGCACGTATCTGGAGACGGGCAAGTCGCCGAAGTTCGATGACGAGAAGATTCTCGGCCACTGGCGCACGGACGTGAACTCGATCATCACCGACGCCCGCCGCAAGCGGACCAACTTGCAGCCGTTGGAGCTCAAGGCGCTGCGCTATGCGCTGAACACGCTCCTCAAGCAGGCCACCCTTACCGCTTACACCGACGGACGTTACGTCGTGAAAGTACCGCCGCCACCGGCTGCCCCCGCCCCGGTGGCCGCTGCGGCCGATCCCGCTCCGGCCGCCCCGGGCATCGCAGATCCGATTCTGGCCGCCCGCTATGGGCGGCGCGTCGGGGCCACACCGCAGGTGATGGCACGCCCGGCTGCCGCTCCTCAGAATCCGATGGCGGTGGCGAACAAGCTGTTTGCCGGCAGAACCCTGAATGATCTTTCCGTGGATGGAAGCTGGGTCCGCTCAGCGGACAAGTACATCCTGTCCAGCAAGAAGGATGGCAAAGACGACGTTCACGAAGGGAGCATCACCGACGCCGGCCGGCTGGTCATTCCCATCCCCGAACTGAAGCTGACGCTTTATTTCGTCCGTGTCATTTGACCACATGACCACATTCCCAAAGAAAAACGCCCGCGGTTACCGCGGGCGTTTTTCTTTGGGGTGAACGGCCGGCGGCGCTCAATGCGTCGGCATCACGAAGCGGGGCTGCAAGTCGTTCATGCCCGGGAGGCTGAACAATCCGGCCGGAGCCGTGTGATCGTTCGTTCCCTGGTAGGTGGTGCCCGGCAGGGATGCCCCGAAGCTGGCCAGCCCCAAAGCCCCATCGGTCGCACTGCCGGTCGGCGTAAAGCTGGTGCGCAAGCCGGCCCGGCTTTCCGGATAAAGCAGGGAGGCCGGTGTCTCGCTCAGGGCGACGCCGTCGTCACCGGCCACCGGGCGGGCGGCATTGTAAGCGGCCACGCCCACGATGCCGGCTCCGGCGCAGATCAGGATGTTGGCCCCCAGCAGCCCGCGCTGCCAGTTGAGCGGGGCGAGCAGATGCTCCCACCACGTAGGCGGGGCCGCCAGCTGCTCGGACTCGATCCGCGCGATGATCTTGGCGGAGAAGCTGTTGAAGTAACCCGGTGGCGGCGTCTCGTGACGCTTCCATGCCAGCACCCGGCGAATCTCTGAAAAGTCTTCTGATGGCTGACTCATGACTGTTTTTTAAAATCGGAAAGCCACGCCTGCAATTGCTGACGGGCGTAAAAAAGTCGTGACCGAACTGTGCCCTGGTTGCAACCCATGATTTTGGCGATTTCCTCATGGGGAAGGCCCTGGACATCGTGCAGCACAACCACTGTTCTATGTTCCTCCGACAGGCGGAGCAGGGCGGCGTTCAAACTTTTCTGCAGTTCGCCGAGCCCGGCGGCGCGCCGCGGAGTGTTGTGGGAGACGAGGGCGACCATTTCCGGGTCATGCTCCGCGTTGAAGTCCATGTCATCCAGGCTCAGGTGCGGGGTACGGTTGCGCCGGGTCTTGAGGTGGTTGAGGCAGTGGTTGTAGGCGATGCGGTAGAGCCAGGTGTAAAAATTGGCATCTCCCTTGAACCCCTTGAGCGCCTTCCAAGCCTTCATGAAGGTGTCCTGGGCCAGATCGTTGGCATCCTCATGGTTGGAGGTCAGGTGGTAACAGAGCCCATAGATGCGCTGCTGATGACGGCGGACGAGCTCGTCATAGGCGGCCAGGTCGCCTTCCTTGGCACGGGCCACCAGCGGCCGGTCGTCCGGCTGTTCCGGGGACGGCGTTGGCGCGGGGAGATCGGACGGCGCGGAGGGTTCCTTCACAGAACAAGGATCACCCGCCCAGGGCGGCAGTTTGCTGCGAGAGGAAGCTGGCGACCCCGGCCAGCGCCTCGGTCGCGGGGCCGGAGGGAACTTCCCGCAGGGCTTCCTCGGCCTGGTTCAGATAGCGGTCGATGACGGCGGCGGATTCCGCCAGCGCGCCGTGTTCATCCAGCAGCGAGCGCACGCTGGCAAAATGCCCGGGCTCCCAGTGGTCCAGCCGGTCGATGAGCTGCCGGCGGCCCGCCTCGCTCGACCGCTCCAGCACGACGAGCACGGGCAGGGTCACCTTGCCGGTGGCCAGATCGGTGCCCAGCGACTTGCCCGCATTGATTTCGGTGCCGAAGACGTCGAGGCAGTCGTCGTAAATCTGATAGGCGGTCCCGAGGGCCAGCCCATGCCGGCGGAGCGCGGCCTGCTGGGCCGGGGTTCCCCCCGCGAGCTTGGCCCCCAGTTCACAGGCGAGCGCAAAAAGTTCGGCCGTCTTCATCTCCAGCACCCGGAAATATTCGGCCCGCGACTGGGACCAGCGGCGGCGGCGATGCGTCTGCAGGATCTCCCCGGTGCAGACGATGCCGGTGGAACTCGAAACGGCGAGGCTCACCTCGGCCGTGGCGAAGCGGGCGGCCAGATTGAGCGCATGGGCAAACAGGCAGTCCCCCAGCAGCACGGAAATCTGGTTGCCCCAGCGGGTGGCCAGGGTGGGGCGGCTGCGGCGGACGGTCGCCTCGTCCATGATGTCGTCATGCACGAGCGTCGCCAGGTGGATCATCTCGATGATGATGGCGATGTTGACGAGGTTGTCGTTGACCGTGCCGACGGCCTCGCCGCAGAGCGCCACGAGGGCGGGGCGGAGCTGCTTGCCCTGGTTGTCGAGGGCGTAGCGCGCGTACTCGGCGATTTCCGGTTCGAAATCGTTGACCTGTTCGGCGAGCCGTTGCGTGACGCGGGCGAGGAAGGGGCGTGCCGGTGCCACCACCTGATCCCACGCTGCGGGAGAGGCCAACCCATTCTGGGCGTGCGGATTCAATGCTGGAGCGGGTACCGCCATTGTGCGCGTGGACACTAGGAGCGGTACAAATTAGGGTCAACGCAAGTAAATGACCGTTTACGAACCGGCTCCGTTCCGGGTTTTCGTGATTCGACATGGCCAAAACCGCCCTTTAGTTTGCCGTCGGTGTCCGTTTTTACCGATCGCTTCTGCTTCCTGCTCGCCGTGGTGCTCTACGGCGTGAGCGCGGTTTATTCCGTGCTCCTGTGGCGGCGCGGCTTCCGGGAGGACAACCGGCTGCTGTATGCGCTGCTGGCGACCGGCGCGGCCCTGCACACGCTGGCGATGTTTCTGCGGGGCTTTTCGCTGGAGCGCTGCCCGATCAACAATCTCTTCGAGGCGGCAATGTTCATTTCCTGGACCATCGTGGCCAGCTACCTCGTGATCGGCGCCTTTCGCCGGCTGCGCTTTCTGGGCGCCTTCGCGTCGCCGTTGCTGTTTGCGGCCGGCGTCTTCGCCCTGTTTCCCATGCTCGATCACAAGGGGCCGAAACCGGAGTTCGTCCACGGCTGGGAGAGCCTGCACGCCGCGCTGATACTGCTGGCCTATGGTGCCTTCGGCCTGAGCGCGGTGGCGGCCCTGATGTATCTGGCGCAGGAGCACGACCTGAAGTTCGACAAGGCCCGGGCCATGTTCGCGCTCATGCCTCCCATCCAGCGGCTGGAGCGGGTGACGTCTGCCCTGCTGATGGCCGGCTTCGGACTGCTGACCGCCGGCCTCGCCGTCGGGGCCTGGTGGCTGCAGCGCGAGCGCGGCTACTTCCTCAGCGACGATCCCAAGATCGTCTGGAGCGCGGTGGTGTGGGGGGCGTATCTCACCCTGCTGCTGCTGCGCGGGCGTTTCGGCTCACACGGTCGGCGCTTTGCCTGGGGCGTGATCGGCACCTTCGCGTTTGTGGTCCTGACCTTTTGGGGCACGAACCTGCCTTCACCCATCCATCATCCCTGACACCCGATGAGCCTCGTCGTCCTCGGTGTCAGCCACCATTCCGCCTCCGTCGAAATCCGCGAACGCTTCGCCTACGCCGAATCGCAGGTCGTGCCGACCCTGACGAAACTCCGCGAGGTGGGGCTGGCCCGGGAAGCCGTGCTGCTCTCGACCTGCAATCGCGTCGAACTCTACGTGGCGACGGATCTGGTCGCCCGTGAGGCCGCCGAGGCGCTCCGCAGTTTTCTGGTCGCCGACCGCGCCTTTGGCACCGCCCTGACGAACGAGTTGTACGCCCATGTCGAGCGGGGTGGGGTGGAGCACCTCTTCCGGGTCGCCTGCGGACTGGATTCGCTGGTGCTCGGCGAAACCGAAATCCTCGGGCAACTCAAGAAAGCCTACGACGTCGCCCTGGCTGCGGGGCATACTGGCAAGGTGCTGAACAAGTCCTTCCAGAGCGCCTTCAGCGTCGCCAAGAAAGTCCGCAGCGAAACCCAGATCCAGCGCGGCAACACCAGCGTGGCCTCGGTCGCGGTGGATCTGGCCGAACGCATCTTTGACGACCTGGGCAAGCGCGACGTGATGGTCATCGGCGCTGGTGACACCAGTGAGAAGACCGCGCGCGCGCTCCTGAGCCGCGGCGCGCGGAGCCTGTTCGTGAGCAACCGGTCCTTCGAACGGGCCGAAGCGCTGGCTGCCGAACTCGGGGGCCGGGCAATCCACTTCGACGACTGGGAGAAGGAGTTCGGCCGCATCGACATCATCATCAGCAGCACGAGCGCGCCGCACTACGTCCTCGACCGTCCGAAGTTGGAAAAGCTGCTCCGCCAGCGCGGTCCCCGGGCGCTGCTCATCATCGATATCGCCGTGCCACGGGACATCGATCCCGAGGTGAAACTGCTGAACGACGTGTTTCTCGCCAACGTGGACGACCTCCAGGCCGTGGCCGATGAGCACGTCCGCAACCGGCGGGAGGAAATCGTCCGCTGCGAGGCCATAATCCGGGGCAAGGCGGAAAGCCTGCTGGCCTCGCTGCCGGCGATGGGGGCAGGGGCACCAAAGCTCGCCTACGGCCACGAATGAGTGCCTTGGCTTCCCGCCACCCGCGAAGGACCGTTTCCTCGGGGGCAACCGTTGAACACCCGGCGCGTGGTGGGGCGAGCGTCCCCGCGAGCCGTCGCAGCCCAGGTCTAAGGCCGCCGGGCTCGCGGGGACGC
>CAIVQH010000010.1 GCA_903907995.1 uncultured Verrucomicrobiota bacterium
CATCCAGACCGTAAAGCGCAAAGCCCGCGGCTTCCGCTCCGTCGAGTACTTCTCCGCCATGATCTACCTCGTCGCCTCCCATCTGAAGTTCGACCTCCCTGATCCCGTTCCAGCTACCCACACAAAGTCACCTTGAGGCCTTTTTTCAAGGATACCGGATGGACATGGAAACGAGCATGAAGCTTGGTTTGATGAAGCCTCGAACCACTGGTTTAAGGCAACTTACGCAAATAGATTCGGCCTTGAATGGGGGCAGAATGATAGTGCAATTCCTTGCGCTTATCTAAATAGGCTTCTACTTCAGAATAAGTTTTTTGGTGACGATATACAGCTTTTTGCATTGGCGAATTGCGGGCAAAAGCTTCGTGTAATCACTACTCAGCCTCATATTGATGGGGGACCGGCATCTTACTCGGAAATAGGCGCATGGTTTATAGCTCGCGGGTTTTTGAAAATCGAGTCGGATCTTGGCATAGCATGGTTTAGCCGTGAGTTCAGTCTCCTGATCGCGGATGCGCACGAGGGGAACGTGATTAAAACCGCCGATGGAACGCTCGTGCCGATTGATTTAAACATCATCGAGGCGACTGGGGAATTTCTGAAGTGGGCATGTGGTGTGCGGTCGCTTCCCCTTCTGGATGAAAGTGATCTGTCCTCGGTCCAAGTCCACGTCGGCCCACGGCACCGCCGTCTCGGACAGCCGGCACCCGGTGGCCATGGCCAAGTCGAAGCAGACCTGCATCCAGCGCGGTGCCTTTTCCAACGCCAGCCGGATTTTCGCCTCCTCCTCCAGCGTGATCTCCGGCTTCACCTTGGCCGGCGCACGGCTGATGCCCAGGCTGCGGCAGGGGTTCTGCACGATCCAGCCCCGGTTATAGGCCTCGCCCAGCAGCAGACCCAGCAGCTTGACCTCGTAGATGGCGGTGTTTCGTGCGGCTTTGTAGAGTCCGGTTCGCCGCTCCTGTCGCCAGGCCACATAATTCAAGCAGTCCTCCCGCCGCACTCCGCAGGGGATGTTGATGCTCTTCTCACGGAGGAAAAAGCGGATCGAGGTCCAGCCGTTGAGAAAGCGGGCCAAGGTGCGGGGACGGAGTTCGTAGCGAAGCTTGAGATAGGGCTCGACCCACTGGTCCCAGTTCATTTCTGCGACGGTTCCCCGCTGCGCCCTTTCAGTGAGGGTCAACTGCGCCGCCAGCTTCTGGGCCTTGCGGGTCTCTGCGGTCGAGGCGATGCGGAAGCTCGTCCGTTCTCGGTGCCAACTACCACTGGTCTTGGTCTGGATGTACCAAAACTGGCTGCCATCACGAGCTACAAGGGATGCCATAAATTAGCGGCATATGATGGCATGTTACGCGATTCACGAACACGCCTCTTTGTACCGCAATGCGCCCGGACGCTACTGGCAACTCACTGGCACTCTTGTAAATGGCTTTTGGACAGCGTGTTATGCGTTGTTTTCTATCGCTGGTTCGATTCCGGCTCCAGCCACCACGGTTTTTCCCTTCTTCAATTCCACGTCCCGGCAAATTGTCCGCCTCATGAAAAGCGACAAACAGGAGCTGCCGCCGAAGACGCGGGCCAAACTGCTTACGGCTTTGCGGGCCCGTTTTGAGAAGCATCCCCAGCGCCACAAGGGGTTGGACTGGGCCAAGGTGCAGGCGCGTCTGGAGGCCAGTCCGGCCAAGCTGTGGGTGCTTCAGGAAATGGAACGGACCGGCGGGGAACCCGATGTGGTCGGTCACGACAAAATGACGGGCGAATACGTCTTCTTCGACTGTTCCCCGGAAAGTCCCAAGGGCCGCACCAGCGTCTGTTACGACCGGGAGGGCTGGGAATCGCGCAAGGAGCATCGGCCCGCCACTAACGCCATCGATTTGGCCAAGACGCTGGGCATCGAACTGCTCACGGAGGAGGAATACTTCGCGCTGCAGAAGCTCGGTGAGTTCGACCAGAAAACCTCGAGCTGGATCAAGACGCCGGCGGACATCCGGTCGCAGGGTGGGGCGCTGTATTGCGATCTCCGTTACGGCCGCGTGTTCGTCGGGCACAATGGGGCGCAGTCCTATTACGCCGCCCGGGGCTTCCGGGGCTCGCTGCGGGTCTGATTTGGACCGCCGAAATCTGTGTGCGCCAGGGGCCTTCGTTCCGTCGCCTGACGCTGCGCTCGGCGACGGGGACGGCGACAGCGCGCCATCCCTACTCGGACCGAGCGCGGCTCTGCGTACCGAAGCGCGCCGTTCTGTTCAACCGAACAGCCGCGTGAAGTTCGCCGCGACCTGCGTCGCCAGCGCCTCGACCGGTTCGCCGAAGAAATCGGAGACGTACTGGTAGATCGCGGCGAGGTTGGCCGGATGGTTCAGCGGCTGGCCGGTGGCCGGGTCGGTGAGCGGGTGGCGGTTGAGCGCGTCGGGGGGCAACTGGTCGGGCGCGTCCGTCTCGATCAGCAGGCGGTCGGGCGGCACGGCGCGGAAGACCTCGCGTTGGCGGGCCTTGCGTTCGTGGGCGAAGTAGCCGGGAAAGCTGAAGTAGGCCCCCAGCTTCGCGAATGGCGCGACCAGTTCGACCGGGCCGCCGTAGCTGTGCAGCAGGAAGCCGCGCGCGGGCCGGGGATTCGCCGACAACAACTCCTGCAGCCGGCCAAAGGCCTGGAGGCAGTGGATGCTCGCCGAGAGGTTGCGCTCGGCGGCGAGCTGGAGCTGGGCGGTGAAGGCGGCTTCCTGTTCGGCCATGGACGGCGGCACCGACCCGGCACCCGCCGCCCCGAGATAGGTGCGCCAGCGCTCCGGGTTTTCCAGCATCCAGCGGTCGATCCCGATCTCGCCGATGACTGCGCCGGGGGTGAGGTCAAGCTGGCGGACCAGTTCCTCGCGCCATTGCGGCGTGCGCTCACCCAGATACCACGGATGACAGCCAAAGGCGGGCACGATCATCGTCGGATGCAAATCCGCCAGGGAAGCGACCTGCGGCCAGTCGGATTCCCCGGAGCCGTTCACCACCATGCGGGCGACCCCGGCCTGCACGGCCTCGGCCGCCAGCTCATCCTCCCGGCCGGCGAAGCGGTCGTCCTGCAGGTGGTTGTGGGCATCGCAAAGGTGCATACGGGATCATGCGGCGGCTAGGCCGGCGCTTGCGAGGCCGCAAAGGTGCGGATCTGTTCCGCGACGCGCAGGACGGTGGCGCGGCGGCTTTCGGCCAGCTGGCGTACCAGCCCCAGTTCGTCGAGGAAGGCGAAGTCCAAGCTGGCGATCTCGGCCGGAGTGGCCCCGGAGGCCAGCTCGCAGAGCAGGCCGGTCATGGCCTTGAGCGTGAGCGCGTCGGAATCGGTGCGAAACCAGCAGTGTCCGTCGCGGAACTCGGGCACGAACCACAGCCGCACCTGGCAGCCGGTGACCCGGTGGACTTCGAGCCGCAGCTCCTCTGGCAGCGGCGCACGATGCCTGGCCTGTTCCACCGCCCACGCGAAGCGGGCTTGCGGATCGCGCAAACGCGCGAGGGCCGCGAGCAGCGCCTGCTGCTTCGCGGCCAGCGTGGGGATTTCCAAGGCTTCGGCGCTCACGAACGAGCCGAGCCTAGGCGGGAACCGCCTGAAGGGCGAGCGGGCAGGGGAAGGGAGAATTTAATTTGGAACGCAGGAAAACAGGAACTCAGAAAGAACCGGTCTCCGTCTTCTTTCCTGCTTTCCTGTTTTCCAGATTCAAACTGCCCGGCTGGCGGACCAGGCGGTCCGCGCTCCCGTTGCGCCCGGCCAGTGCGACGGACTCAGGCCGGCATCAACCGGCGGGGTTCGGCGGTGCGACCGGCGAAAAAGTAGATCACCGAGCCGATGAACGGCAGGAACCAGATCAGCGCCGCCCACAGCACGCGGGCCGTGCCCGTGAGGTTGTCGTTGCGGATGGCATGGATGAGCGTCCACACCCAGAAGACAAAGCAGGCGAGGCCAAACGGGATGAGGAGCAGCAGCGCCAAAATTGCGAGAATGACCAGGAAAGCACTCATAATTCGTCTTTTGTTACGGTGATAACACCCGGCAAACCCCGCGAAAGTTTCAGTGGATTGCCATGGTTTGCGCGCACTGGGAAAGCCATTCACACGGGACCCCGAAGACCGTGAGCTCGGCGCGGCTGTCCGGCTCGTTGGTCATGGTGGCTTCACAGGTTGGTCAGGCAAGGTGGTAATGACCCAACGCGTCGATTCATAGGCGGGACACGTGGACTGGCTGCCGGGACCACGCCCTTACAGTGGCCCAATCCATTTCGAGTCTGGCGGCGGGCCTTCGCGACGGTGCGATATGGGGGCGAAGCCCAACAATTCTTTGCCGCGATAGGTAAGGTTGCCGGTTTCATCCTCGCGCACACTGCTGTAAAAGGTGCCGCTCACGGCGAATTCCTGCCGCGAACCGTCGGCGGTGAGCTCGAAAGTCACGTAATACGAGGTGTAGATGGAGATGCCATTGCCGCCACCGACCTGCTCCCGTTTCGCGAAAACCCGGGTAGGCACCGTCACGGCCGGTCGGCTCCTTCGGACACGATCGAAAACGTACAACCCCAAAACCAAAATGAGAAACCCGCCAAGGAGCAGCCACGTTTTTATTTCCTCGGGCGACAGCCTGGAGGTGGATATTTGGGAGAACATGCGGTTATTGATTCAAGTTAGAATCGTGAGGCATCGGCGGTTTCTAAAGGACCTGCCGTATGCCTTCAATCTTTCAGATGGCCTTTCGGGGAGCAATTTCCCGCTTCAGGGCGGGCACCTGTTCGCGCATCTTCTCCAGTTTCACACCGACGGCGCCCCGACCCGCGAACGTCGCCCGAAGCACAGGTAAACCAACGCGCCCAGCACATGGGTGAGGCAGATGACGATGACCCAGATGAGGCGCTCGTTGTCCGACAGGCCACGGTTGCGGACACAGTCCACCAGCATCCAGAGCCAGAGGGCAAAGGCGCCGAGGGAGACCAGGAACACCAGGGTGATGAACAGCAGTTCGTACATTCCGATGAGGGCGAGCATAGGGATCAGGGGTTGGGGTTAGTGGGGCAGGAAGGTTATTCGTCCGGGACAGTTTCCAAGGTGGCGCAATCTTCCAGCCAGATCACGCCGTAGCTGAAATTGGAGCGGCAGACGGCGTGATGCCGACGACCCAGCAGATCGGTATAAACGACCACGAACTTGGTCGAGTTGGGCAGGTGGCCCGCCGAAGGGCGCCACCAATCCTGCTGCCGGAGGGGCAGTGCGCGCAGCGATTCCACGCGACCGCCGGTATCGGCCACGGTGTGGCGGATGCGCCGGCGGTTCGTCCAGGCCAGCAGCAGCGGCATCCCGACCAGGAGGCCGGGCAGGCCGACCCACGCCGCCACCCGCACGAGGTGCCGCGTGGTCTCGCCACTGGTGCCGAACACGACGACCGTCACGAGCAACCAGCCCACCAGCACGGCGAAGACCGTCAGCTTGGCGCGGTTGTCGGGAGTGTCGGTCATGGCTGATGGCGGTTCAGGCACTGACGGGGGCGGCGGCCCGCTGGGACGACCCGCAGGCGAGGCACTTGGGCGAATCCGGCGACACCGCACCGCCACAGTAGCCGCAGATCCAACTGGAAACGTGCGGTACCGTTGCGGGCGTCGGGGATGCAGCGAGGCGGCGCACCCGAAGGAAACCTTTGTACCGCGTCCCCTGGTAGGTGAGGTCGCCGGTATCGCCCTCGGCCAGCCCGCTGTAATCCACGCTACGCACGGAGAACTCCTGCCGCAGGCCGTCGGCGACCGTGTCAAAGGTCACGTAATACCAGGTGGAGGTGGAGCTGTCGTGCCCGCTGCCGCTGACATGCTGGCGCTTCGTGACCACCAGGGCCGGCACGGTACGCACCGGCTGGGCGTTGTTGCTCTGCCATTGGGCGATGCCCTTGAAGATCGTGACCGCAAACACGCCGATCACGAGCACGGCCACCATAAAAATGAACAGCGAGGCCAGGGTGAACATGAGAGTGAAAAGCATGTGCACAACCGTCCTAATCATCCCTCGCGGGCATACGACTCAAGAAAACCGCAGCCTTGGCACCGGAAGGTGATGACATCGAGTTTGGCACACCCGTCCAAATGCAATCCGGTCCAGCGGTACTTTACCGGTATTCCGGCGACCCATTGGGACACCGAGGCGTAATTGCCGTCGCCGCGATCGAATAGAAACCCCGGCTCAAAAACGCTACCCCCACATTTTGGACATTTGTTGGGTGCGTTCATAGTTTACCCCTTCGGTTCGTCGCCCTTGTCCATCGCCTACCGTAGTGGGCACTTGTGCACACCGGCTGGGCATTGTTGCTCGAACATTGGGCGAGGCCCTTGGCGAAATTGACCGCGAACACTACTAGGATGAACAGCGGCATCAAGGTGAACATGAGAAGAAACAGGCAGCCCATGGGCCGAATGAGGTAACTTTGGAGGTGTTTTGAAATAGCCAACCTAGTCCCATTTTACAGCCCCGTTAGCCTCGAGTGGGAACTTCGGATCAATAGTCAGCTTCAAGATATTTGTTCCCATTGTGTCGAGCACTCTCGACGCCAACTGCCACTGTCCCTCGATCTTTTTCAAGCGAACTTCTTGGGATAAACGACCATTTCTGGCGCTAAAAAAGACATTCAACCTCACAGCATTCATTCCAATCACAGTAAGCTTTCCGATTGGGTAGACTGAGTTGGCCGGTAATTCACCAACCGTAACTGTCTTGCCGATAAAATCCTGCGTTTTCTCGGCAGTATCTAAATCTAGAATTTGGACACGAACATCATACAATGGAAACGTGTCGCCACTGCCTACTAAGATAGCTAAATGATCAGTATCCCGATCACCGATTTCGAGAGATGGAAAATTCGTTCCTCCAGTAACACTGGACAAGGCATTCTGGGTTAACCGAATTATTTCTTCATTCTTAAGATTCAGGAGGTTTTGATTTCTCGTTTGGTCTCTGTAATTTAGAAATGCCCCAATTGTGGCGCAGATAGCGCCAACGGCGACGAAGAACATCCCTAACTGACCTAGATCCAGTTTCATACGTGGCGCGATCGGGTTCATGGCTTACGCCTTCGGCTCGTCACCCTTGTCCATCGCCTTTCGCAGCGCGGGCACCTGGGCGAGCAGCTGTTCCAGCTTCACGCCGGTGAGCGCCTCGAGCACGGGCGGAAGCTGCGCCATGATCTGCGTGACGTCGCCGGTGAGCTTGCTCGCGCCGCCGCCGGGGCCGTTGCCGGAGTTGATGATGACCATCTTGTCCATCTTGGAGAGCGGTTCGCTGATGCGGCCGGCGATCTCGGGCAGCACCTTGACGAGCAGCTCGATGACGGCCGCCTCGTTGTACTCCTGGAAGGCCTCGGCCTTGAGCCGCGTGGCCTCGGCCGTGGCGCGTCCCTGCGCCTCGATGATGGCAGCCTGGGCGAGACCGCGGGCCTGGTTGGCCTCGGCCTCGGCGAGACCGGTGGCCCGGGCCACATCGGCCGCCGCGAAACCGTTCGCCTTCTGCGCGGAGGCGGCACCGGCGGCCTCGGCTTCCAGCTGGAACTTCCGGGCATTCGCCAGGGTCTCCACCTTGTAGCGCTCGGCGTCGGCGGGCTTTTGAACATTCGCCTCCAGTTCGCGCTGGCGGCGGAGAATCTCCTGCTGCTGCAGCTCGATCTGCTTCTGCTTCTCGATGATCTGCACCTGCACCTCCTCGGCCTTCACGAGCTGGCCGGTCTTGTACTTCTGCAGGTCATAGGCGAGGTCGGCCTCGGCCTTCTTCTGGTTCACGGCGGCCTGATATTGGGCGACATTGCTCTGATAGTCGCGTTGCGCCTCGGCGATGCGGGTGTCGGCGACGAACTTCGCCTCCTGTCCGGCCTGCGAGGCCTGCGAGGACTTGATCATCGCGTCGCGATCCGCTTCGGCCTGGGCGATCTGCGCGTCGCGCTTCACCTGGGCGATGCGCGGCTTGCCAAGGGCTTCGAGGTAGCCCTGTCCATCGCGGATGTCGCGGATGGTGAAGCTGACGATGCACAGGCCCATGTTGGCCATGTCCCCGGCGGCGACCTCCTGGACCTTCACGGCGAACATGTCGCGGTTCTGGTAGATCTCCTCGACGCTGAGGGTGCCGAGGATCGCGCGCAGATGGCCCTCGAGGGTCTGCATGGCGATGTTCTGGATTTCCGGCGTGCCCTTGCTGAGGAACTGCTCGGCGGCGGTGCCGATGGAGATGTCATCGCCCTTGATCTTGATCTGGGCCACGCCGTCCACGCGTACCGGCACACCCTTGCTGGTGTAAACTTCCGGTGTGTTCACATCGATGGTGAGGAGTTCCAACGAAAGGATGTCCACCTTCTCGATGACCGGCCACACGAACGTGCCGCCGCCCTTCACGATGCGGAAGCCGCGGTCGAGCACGTTGCCGCCCGGGTCGGTGACCCGATATCGGCGGCCGGAGATGACCAGCACCTCGTTGGGGCCGACCTTGGTGTAGCGGCTGGCCCAGACGGCGGCGAAAATGAAGAAGATGGCCAGGATGGCGACCCCCACCACGGCAGCGATGCTGTAGGTGCCGAGGTCCGTAAGGGCGAACAGGACTGAATTGGGATTCATGGGCAGGTATGGGCTGGAATGAAACGGAGGCAGAAAAGGGGAGCGGTCAGGCCGGCGTGACGAAAAATTCGGTGCCGACGATCCGGGTGATCCGGACGGTCGCGCCCGGCGGGACGGCCTGACCGCCTTCGGCCCGGGCCGGCGCGGTGTAACGCGTGCCGGCCTGCACATAGGCGATCTCGCCGACCCCGTTGACGGGAATGGACGTGTTCAACACGGCCGTCACCCCGACCAGCGAGGCCACGCGGCTTTCGCTGCTGCCCTGGGTCTTCCGAAAGACCGTGTTGAACACCCAGAACACCAGGGCCGCGACGGCCAGGGCACCGACCAGGGCCAATGGGGCGCTCAGGAACGGGCTGTGCGTCGCGGGCATGCTATGGAACACCATGCCGAAACCGCCAAAGGCGGTTACGAAGGTCGCCAGCGTCGTCGGGCTGAGTGGTGAGAAGCCGGGCATCTCATGGCTGGCAAAGCCGCCTTCCGCGTGGGTGTCCGCGACGTCGCCGTGATGCAGCTCGTGGCCCCCGAAGACGCCGCCGAGGATGCCGCTGACGACCGTGAACAGCAGGCCCACGCCGAAGCAGACGAGATAGATCAGAAAGGCCGTGTCCATCGGAGGAAAGGGGTTGGAAGCTGGTTCACAGTTAAACTTCAGGCTCCACGGCCAACAAGCCGGAATCCCGGCCGTTTTGTTTTTGACACATGAAGCATTCCACCTCCTGAACCGAACCCGTTGGACAAAGTAACGGTCGCCGGAAAGAAACCGGCAGGTGTACGGGACGGGTTTGATTCATACGACGGCGCACAGAAAAGCTTCCGTCCCGGCCGCCCGCAGTTGGAATCTGGCCGCGCGATTCGAGCTGGCCCGATCAGGCCAGAATGCTCTTCACCACGTTGCCATGCACGTCGGTGAGGCGGAAATAGCGGCCCTGGAACTTGAAGGTAAGGCGTTCGTGATCAATGCCCAGCAGCCGTAGGATGGTCGCCTGGAAGTCGTGCACGTGGACGGGATTCTCCGCGACGTTGTAGCCGAACTCGTCCGTGGCCCCGTAGCTCATGCCCGGTTTTACGCCACCGCCGGCGAGCCACGCGGTGAAGCAGCGCGGGTGATGGTCCCGGCCGAAGTCGTCCTTGGTGAGCTTGCCCTGGCAATAGTTCGTCCGGCCAAATTCACCGCCCCATACCACCAGCGTCTCATCCAGCAGGCCGCGCTGCTTCAGGTCCGTGATGAGGCCGTAGCACGCCTGGTCGATGTCCTGGCATTGCCGCCGGATGCCCTTGGGCAGGCCACCGTGGTGATCCCAGCCCGGATGATAGAGCTGGATGAAGCGCACGTTGCGCTCGGCCATGCGACGGGCGAGCAGGCAGTTCGCGGCGAAGGAACCGGGGTTCTTCGCCTCGGGACCATATAAATCCTTCACGCTGTCGGGTTCATGCGACACGTCCAGCGTGTCGGGTACGCTGGCCTGCATCCGGTAGGCCATCTCATACTGCGCCACGCGGGTGTTGATCTCGGGATCGCCGAGATCCTGGAACTGCTGCGTGTGCAGCTCGGCCAGCCGGTCGAGCATCTGGCGGCGTCCGGCACGCTCGATGCCATCGGGGTTCTGGAGGAAGAGCACCGGCTCCTTGCCGCTCCGGAACTGCACGCCCTGATGCAGGCTCGGCAGGAAGCCGTTGCCCCAGAGCCGCGCATAGAGGGGCTGGTCGATGCGGTCTTTCGAAATGAGCACCACGAAGGCCGGCAGGTTTTCGTTGGCGCTGCCGAGGCCGTAGCTCAGCCAGGCGCCCATGCTCGGCCGCCCGGCGATCTGTGAGCCGGTCTGGAAGAAGGTGATCGCGGGATCGTGGTTGATGGCTTCGGTGTGCAGTGATTTCACGAAGCACAGCTCGTCGGCGATCTTTGAAGTCCACGGCAGCAGTTCGCTCATCCACGCGCCGCCCTGGCCGTACTGGGCGAATTTGAAAGGCGAGCCCGCGATCGGCAGCGTGGCCTGGTTGGCCGACATGCCGGTGAGCCGCTGGCCCATGCGGACGCTCGCGGGCAGGTCCTGCCCCTGCATCTCATTCAGCTTGGGCTTGTGGTCGAACAGGTCCATCTGCGACGGCCCGCCGCTCATGAAGAGGTAGATGATCCGCTTGGCCTTCGGCGCAAAGTGCGGCGCATCCATCACGCCCTGGAAGGGATTGGTCGGCGATGGGGCCGGTGCGCCGAGCACGCGATCAGCCATCAGCCCGGTGAGCGCCACGCCACCCAACCCGAGCCCGAACCGCGCGAAGAAGTCGCGCCGGTTCATCTGAAAATTGACGTGGGTGCAGTTCATGGGGAGAAACCGCTAATTGGCGCTGATGACTGCGGTAGGAAGGTTGGAGGCGCATTCTCGGCGTAACGCCCACGCCATTCTTCCAACGTGCGCAGGAGGTCGGGGGCCGTCATTCCATAGGTGTCCGGCAGGAATTTGTCGAAGGTCAGGTAGCGCCGCTTGATCCGGCGAACGCGTTCCTCACCCGGGATTCCTGCCCGCAACGTGACACAGACCTTCTCGCCAAAGCCCATGTTCAGGACGAGGAACTTCTCGATGTCGGTCCAACGGTAGAATCGCTGCCGGTGGAGCGGCCCATACTGAAACCCTGCGGAACTCAGCAGCAGACCCGTTCGGCTGGCGATGACACATCGGACATATAGGAACAAACCGAGACTGCTGATCAGGATGAGCAGCCCGCGACGCCACCACCGGTCTGACGAATCTCCAATCTCAAGGATGAGCAAAACAAAATAGAGGAGCCAGATGCTCCAGAATTTGAACTTGCTCGGTTTCAGACTCACGTTGGTGGCAGTTGGTTTCATGGTGGGCCTATCTCCGCATCACAGCTTCATCATGGCTGAACAGGGCCTGGGCCAGTACGGTGCCGGCAGCCAAATCGGGTGTCGGAAGGTCAGCGGAATTCTTGGTTTCGCCGACGGCCAGCAGCTTGGCCGCATCCGCCGGATCGGCCGTGAAGCGGGCCTGCTGCTCTTCCAAAAGCTGCTGCAGGATCGTGATCTCCTTTGCGGTCGGCGTGCGGCCGGTGACCAGGCGGAAGGCGAAGGTGACCTGCGCCTGTACGTTCGTGCCGCCCTCGCGGAGCATGCGTTCGCCGACGTGGCGCGCGGCCTCGACGATCTGCGTGTCGTTCAGCAGCGCGAGCGCCTGCAGGGGTGTGCTCGTGCTCTGCCGGCGCACGACGCACACGTTCCGCTCGGCCGCGTCGAAGGCGATCATCGCGGGTGGCGGCACCGTGCGCTTCCAGAAGGTGTAAAGGCTGCGCCGGTGCAGGTCAGCCCCGTGGCCGGTGTCGTAGGTGCCGCCCCAGGAGGATTCCCAGAGGCCGCCGGGCTGGTAGGGTTTCACGCTCGGTCCGCCGAGCTTCTCCGCGAGCAATCCGCCCGCCGCCAGCGCCTGGTCGCGGATCATCTCGGCGGTGAGCCGTTTGGCCGGGCCCCGCGCCAGCAGCAGGTTTTGCGGATCGTGCGCCAGCAGTTCCGGCGTGACCTTCGAGGACTGCCGGTAGGTCGCGGAGAGTGCCAGCTCGCGCAGCAGCGCCTTCCAGTTCCAGCCATGCCCGGCGAAGTCGCGGGCCAGCCAGTCGAGCAGTTCGGGATGCGTGGGCGGCGAGCCCTGCGAGCCGAGGTTGTCGCTGGTCTCCACGAGGCCGCGACCGAACATCATCTGCCACGCACGGTTGACCGTGACGCGCGCCATCAGCGGGTTCTCCGGTGCCAGCAGCCATTGCGCGAGGCCGAGGCGGTTGCGCGGCGCCCCCGCCGGGAAGGGGGGCAGGAAATGCGGCGTGTCGCCGGACACCGGCTCACCGGGCGCGTCGTAGGCCCCGCGCTTGAGGATGAAGGCCGGTTTGGGCTGCGGCAGCTCCTGCATGGCCATGATGTCCTGGATGGACGTGACGAGCTTGTTCTGCTCGCGGCGCACGGTGGCCAGAGACTGGCGGAACTCCCGCGCTTCGGGCGCAAACGCGGCGAGGTAGTAATTAAACAGCGCGTCGGTCTGCTGTGGGGAGAGCGCTTCCGACGCCGTGTTGAGCGCCGCGTGCAGATCGTCGCGGCCGCCGAGATGCGCGGCCTCCAGGGCGCTCAGTTCACGGTCAAAGACGCGCAGGTCATCCACCGAACCACCCTTGAAGCCGGAGTCGCGCATCCGGTGGCCGAGGGTGAGGTTCGGTTCGTCGCCGCCGTAGGTGAAATCTTTCCACAGCCCGTCGCGGATGATTTCGACCGGGGCCAGTTCGCCTCCCACATAAACGTGCACTCCGGCGGCGCGACTGGAGCCATCGTAGGTCACGGTGACGCTGGTCCAGGTGTTCGTCGGGATGACGGCGCGCGTGCGGACCTTGAGTGAGTTGCCTGGCCACATGTGGTGGAGCCCGACAGAGGCGTGGCCATCCTCGAGCAGCAGCTCGTAGCCCCGGCTGCCGGCATCCATCCACGCCTTGCTCTTGTGCAGCACGACGAAGCGCGGTGCATGCACCGACGGGTTCAGCCACAGGCTGAAGCTGAAAGGGTCCGCGCGGGTGAACCCGCCGACGCCAAGGAAGGTTGCGCCGTTCTCGCCGTTGAGCTGGACGGCCTGGCCGGCGTGACCGGGCACGAGCACTGGGCCGTCATCGGCACTGGCGCTGTTTGTGCCGACGGTGTTGGCAAACCTGCCGTCCTTCAGCTCGTCAAAGTTGTAGGCACCGACCAGGCCGGGAAGCTCCGGTTCGGCGGGCCGGTGCTTCAGCCATTCCACAAAGCCCGCACGGGCTGCCTCGCGCACTGCCGGCAGTCGGGCCTGTTGCGCGGTGATATCGGTGCGAAGTTTTGCGAGTTGGCCATCCTGCTCGTCCGTGCTCAGGAGCAGCGCCGGCTCGGGCATCACGTCGCCGAAATAGACCGTCTGCCCCGACTCGTCGATGTTCTGGAACAGCGAGAACAGCGAGTAGTAATCCCGCTGGGTGATAGGGTCGTATTTGTGATCGTGGCAGCGCGAGCATTCCATCGTGAGGCCGAGAAAGGCCGTGCCGAAGGTGTTCACGCGGTCCACCACGTAGCTCACGCGGAACTCCTCCTCGACGATGCCGCCTTCCTCGTTCTGCAGGTGATGGCGGTTGAAGGCAGTGGCGAGGCGCTGCTCCTTCGTGGCGTTCGGCAGCAGGTCGCCGGCAAGTTGCCAGGTTACGAACTGGTCGAACGGCAGGTTGCGATTGAAGGCCCCTATAACCCAGTCGCGCCACGGCCACATCGGACGGTAGCGGTCGGCCTGGTAGCCGTGCGTGTCGGAATAGCGGGCGAGGTCGAGCCATTCGGCAGCCATGCGCTCGCCGTAGCGGGGGGAATCCAGCAGGCGGTCCACGAGCTGTTCGTAAGCCGTGGGGGAGGGGTCATGGACAAAGGCGTCCACTTCGGCGGGCGTCGGCGGCAGCCCGGTGAGGTCAAAGGTCACCCGGCGGATGAGCCGTTCCCGGTCTGCTTCCTGAGCGGGCTTCATTCCTTCGCGCTCCAGTCGGGCGAGGATGAAGCGGTCAATCGGCGTGCGCGCCCAGTCCTGGCCCTTGCGGTCATGGAGCACCGGCACCGCGGGATGGCTGATCGGCTGAAAGGCCCAATGCAGGCCCCACTTCGCGCCCTCATCGATCCACTTCCGCAGCGTCTCGACCTGCTGGGGCGTCACGGTGCGATGCGACTCCGGCGGTGGCATCTGCACGTCGGGATCCTTGGCCAGGAGCCGCTGCACGAGCTCGCTCTCCGCGCCCTTACCGGGGGTTATGACGGACTTGCCCTCCTTGTTCAGGCGGAACGCGCCTTCCTTGGTGTCAAAGCGCAGCTTGGCCTTGCGCGCCGGTTCGTCCGGGCCGTGGCAGTGGTAGCACTTGTCCGAGAGGATCGGCTGCACGTCGCGCCCAAAATCCACGGCGGCCCCGGCGAGGAAGGGCCACCCCAGCAGGCCGGCCCCGGCCGCAACCACAGCGCGCACGAACAATCGTGCGCGGGGAAGGACGTCCATCGGAGGCTTCATGCGGCGGCAACATCGCCGAAGCAGAGCCGGGTGCGCAACCGGGAGCATGTGCTAATTCCTGACCGGCGACGGGCAACGCGCATTCACCACATCGCACGTCCGGGCTCAACGCTCGGCGGCGATAACCACCTCGCGCAATGGGCGCAGCGCCTGGCCAACCGCCCGGAGCAGGCGGAAGCCGGATTCGCCGGAACGCAGCCGTACCGCGAGCTTCGCGGCAAAACGGTCGTAGCCGTAACGGCGCAGGCCCGCATCCCCCAGACGGAAGCCGGCCACCGTCACGAGGTTGCCGAGCGTCTGGACGTTCCAGGCGAAGAGGTGGTGATTGGGCTCCGCCGGATCGAAGCGCCGGTAACGCCGCTCATTCTCATAGGGCACCGCCAGCAGCAGCCGGCCTCCGGGTTTTAGCAAACGCCGCAGTTCGGCGAGCACGGAGAGCGGATCGGGCACATGCTCCAGCGCGTGATGGCAGATGGCTACGTCAAAGCTCGCATCGGCCAACGTCCCCACATCAGCTACGAATTCCGCGCCGGTGGCGACCGCATCCTCGCGCACATTTTCGGCCACATCATGGCCGACACGGCGGGCGCAGCGCAGGGCGCCGAGATTCCAGCCGTAGCCGCAGCCGAACTCGAACACGGCATCGTCCGCCCCGACGTGCGGCTGGAAGAGCTCCGCCCGCGCCCGCGTCACCCAGGGCACGGCGAGCGGTGGCAACGCACGCTTGCCTTCGTGGTAGGCGCGGCCGGCAGCGCCACGATAGGCGTCCCGGGCGGCATCAACGGCGGACATGGGAGCAGCATGGATAGAAAGTGGCCGCGCGACCAGCCTGCGCTCCGACCCACCAAAAATGGCTGCCGTAGGCGGCTGTTGATACTTTTTTGACGCCCCGGGGTCGGCTTTTGATTACCGGACCCATCCGCCACGCCCGAAGCTGGCGGCATGAACGAACGCAACGGGACACTGCCGGAGCACCCTCCGGTCGCCTCCGCCGGCCAGCATCGGCCGGCCGGATTTCCCCGCAAGGACCACTCCTATGTCTGACCTCATCTATCTCGCCGCCATGCTGCTCTTCTTCGTGGCCGCCGCGCTCTATGCGCGCTGGTGCGAAGAACTCTGAAGGATACCTATGGAAACCCTCATCGTCGGCGTCATCGCCCTGCTGCTCTTCATCTACCTGTTCGTCGCCATGATCTGGCCCGAGAAGTTTTAAGGAACCACCATGCACTCTTCCGACTGGCTGCAACTGGCCATCTATATGGCCGCGCTCCTGGCCATCACCAAGCCGATGGGCCTCTACCTCATGCAGGTGCTGGATGCCAATGGCCGCACCTGGCTCGACCCGGTGATCCGCCCGTTCGAACGGCTCACCTACCGGGTGATGGGCGTGGACCGCACCCGGGAACACGGCTGGAAGCAGTACACCTTCGCCATGCTGCTTTTCAGCCTGGTGAGCTGCGTCTTTACCTACGCGATCCTGCGGCTCCAGCACCTGCTGCCGCTCAACCCGCAGGGGCTCGGGCCGCTTTCGCCCGACCTGGCCTTCAACACCGCCGTCAGCTTCACCACCAACACCAACTGGCAGAGCTACGGCGGCGAGGGGACGATGTCCTACCTCTCCCAGATGGTGGCGCTGACCATCCATAACTTCGCCTCGGCCGCCACGGGCATCGCCATCGCGGCGGCGTTGGTGCGGGCGATTGCGCGGAACTCGATGGCGACGCTGGGCAACTTCTGGGTCGATCTGGTCCGCACCACCTACTATCTGCTGCTGCCGCTCTGCCTCGTCTTCGCGGTCGTCCTCGTATCGCAGGGCATGATCCAGAACTTCAACGGCTATACGAAGGCCAAGCTGACCGAGCCGTACACCATCCAGGTTCCCAAGCTGGATGACAAAGGCCAGCCGGTCACCACCAACGCGCCCGTGCTGGTGCAGGCGCCCAAGCTGGACGCTGCGGGCAAGCCGGTGCTGGCCAATGGTGTGGCCGTCATGCTGGACGTGCCGAAGCTCGACGAGAAAGGCCAGCCGATGACCACGAACCTGCCGGTCATGGTGGATCAGGTGGTCGATGAGCAGGTGATCGCCCAGGGGCCGATGGCTTCGCAGGTCGCGATCAAGATGCTGGGCACCAACGGTGGCGGCTTCACCAACGCCAACGCCGCGCATCCCTTTGAGAACCCGACTCCGCTGTCCAACTTCCTCCAGATGCTCTCGATCTTCGCGATCGGCAGCGGCCTCACCTACTACCTCGGCCGCATGACGAAGAACCAGGCGCACGGCTGGTCGGTCTGGGGCGCCATGATGGCGATGTTCCTCGCCGGCGTGCTCGTCTGCTGGTGGGCCGAGGCGCGGGGCAATTCCATTCATCAGGCGCTCGGCCTGGTCGCCACGGATGGCAACATGGAGGGCAAGGAAGTCCGCTTCGGCATCTTCAACAGCTCCCTGTTTGCCGCCATCACCACGGCGGCCTCCTGCGGCGCGGTGAACGCCATGCACGACTCCTTCACCGCCATCGGCGGCCTCGTACCGCTGTTCAACATCGAGCTGGGCGAGGTGGTCGTCGGCGGTGTCGGCGCGGGCCTCTACGGCATGCTGGTGTTCGTGGTGCTCGCCGTGTTCATCGCCGGCCTGATGGTCGGGCGCACGCCCGAGTACCTAGGCAAAAAGATCGGCGCTTACGAGGTGAAAATGGCCATGCTCGCGTTGCTGGTGCTCACGCTCAGCATCCTCGGCTTCAGCGCCTGGGCGCTGGTCAGCCAGTGGGGCCTGGCCGGCCTGAACAACGCCGGGCCGCATGGGCTCAGCGAGATCCTCTACGCCTTCAGCTCGGCCACGGGCAACAACGGCAGCGCCTTCGCCGGCCTCACCGCGAACACGCCCTGGTACAATGTCACCCTCGGCCTCGCGATGCTCATCGGGCGCTTCCTCATGATCGTGCCGATCATGGCGCTGGCCGGCTCGCTGGTGCGGAAGAAGATTTCGCCGCCGAGCGCCGGCACGTTCCCCGTCTCGGGCGGCACGTTCATCCTGCTGCTCGTCGGCACGGTGCTGCTCATCGGCGCGCTGAACTTCCTGCCCGCCCTGGCCCTCGGCCCCGTCGTTGAGCACTTCCTCACCGCCCAGGGCAAACTGTTCTAACTCCCGCCTTCCATGACCTCCAAAGCTACCTCCCTGTTTGACGCCAAGATCGCCGGCCCCGCCGTGGGCGAGGCCTTCCGCAAGCTCGACCCGCGCCTGATGGTCAAGAACCCGGTGATGTTCGTGACGCAGGTCGGCGCCGTGCTCACCACCGTGGGCATCTTCACGGCGACGGCCGATCGCGGTTTCATCGCGCAGCTCGCGGTGTGGCTCTGGTTCACGGTGCTCTTCGCCAACTTCGCCGAAGCCGTGGCCGAGGGCCGCGGCAAGGCGCAGGCCGACAGTCTCCGCAAGGCCCGCAAGGACACGATGGCCCGCCGGCTCCGCGACGGGCGCGAGGAACGCGTGACCGCACCGGAGCTGGTGAAGGGCGACCTGGTCGTCTGCGAGACCGGCGATGTCATCCCCGCCGACGGCGAGGTCATCGAGGGCATCGCGAGTGTGGATGAGGCGGCCATCACCGGCGAGTCGGCACCCGTCGTCCGCGAGAGCGGCGGCGACCGCAGCGCCGTCACGGGCGGCACCAAGGTGATCAGCGACTGCATCGTCATCCGGGTGACGTCCGAGAAGGGCAACACCTTCCTCGACCGCATGATCGCGATGGTCGAGGGCGCGAAGCGGCAGAAGACGCCCAACGAGATCGCCCTCACCATCCTGCTTTCGGCGCTCACCCTCGTGTTCCTGCTGGTGTGCTTCACACTGAAGCCGTTCGGCATCTACTCCGCCACGGTGTTCTCCGTGCCGGTGCTGATCGCCCTGCTGGTGTGCCTGATTCCTACCACCATTGGCGGCCTGCTCAGCGCCATCGGCATCAGCGGCATCGACCGGCTCATCCGCCGCAACGTGATGGCGACCAGCGGCCGGGCCGTGGAGGCCGCCGGCGACATCGACGTGCTGCTGCTCGACAAGACCGGCACCATCACGCTCGGCAACCGCATGGCCAGCGAGTTCATTCCCGCGCCCGGCGTGACGGTGGAACGGCTCGCGGATGCCGCGCAGCTCGCCTCGCTCGCCGACGAGACGCCTGAGGGCCGCAGCATCGCCGTGCTGGCGAAGGAAAAGTTCCAGCTGCGCGGCCGCGAGGTGGCCGACACGCACGCCAAGTTTGTCCCCTTCACCGCGCAGACGCGCATGAGCGGCGTGGATCTGGACCCGAGCACCGCCGCACCGGCGGGGAAGAGCCCGCGCCAGGGGGATGGAGTTCGCCGCATTCGCAAGGGCGCGGCGGATTCGGTGCGCCAGTGGGTGCTTAACCAGGGCGGCAGCTATCCCGACGCGGTGGCCCGCACGGTGGAAGAGGTCTCCCGCCAGGGTGGCACGCCGCTGGTCGTGGCCGATGGCGGCGAGGTTCTCGGTGTGATCCACCTCAAGGACGTGGTCAAGGGCGGCATCAAGGAACGCTTCGCCCAGCTCCGGAAGATGGGCATCCGCACCGTGATGATCACCGGCGACAACCCGCTCACCGCCGCCGCCATCGCCGCCGAGGCAGGTGTGGATGACTTCATGGCCCAGGCCACGCCGGAGCAGAAGCTCAAGCGCATCCGTGACGAACAGGCCGCCGGCCACCTGGTGGCCATGACCGGTGACGGCACCAACGACGCGCCCGCACTGGCGCAGGCCGATGTCGGCGTCGCGATGAACACCGGCACGCAGGCGGCGCGCGAAGCCGGCAACATGGTCGATCTCGACAGTAATCCGACGAAGCTCATCGAGATCGTTGAGATCGGGAAACAGCTCCTGATGACGCGCGGCTCGCTGACCACCTTCAGCATCGCCAACGACGTGGCCAAGTACTTCGCCATCATCCCGGCGATGCTGATGGTCACCTTCCCTGCCATCGCGCCGCTGAACATCATGCATCTGCAAAGCCCGAACAGCGCGATCCTCAGCGCCATCATTTTCAACGCGCTGATCATCATCGCGCTCATCCCCCTCGCCCTGAAGGGCGTCGCGTACCGGCCCGTCGGCGCGCTTGCGATCCTGCAGCGCAATCTCCTGATTTACGGCCTGGGCGGCATCCTGCTGCCCTTCGCCGGGATCAAGGTCATCGATGTCGCCATCACCTCACTCCACCTCGTTTGATTTATGAAAACCTTCCTCTCTGAACTTCGTGGCGCCGTCATGGTCACCCTGGCTCTGGCGGTGGTGACCTGCGGACTCTACCCGCTCGCCGTCTGGGGCATCGCGCAGGTGGCCTTCCGGGACAAGGCCAATGGCAGCCTGATCGTGGAACACGGTGTGTTGCGCGGCTCACGGCTGATCGCCCAGGCCTTCATCGGTGAAAAATATTTCCACCCCCGCCCCAGCGCCGCCGGGGCCAACGGCTACGACGCGACCAGCTCCGGCGGGAGCAACTTTGGCCCGACCTCGCAGAAGCTGAACGACGCCATCAAGGACCGCATCGCCACCTATCGCACGGAGAACGGACTGAAGGAAGGCACTCCGGTGCCTGCCGATGCGGTCACCGCCTCCGCCAGCGGCCTGGACCCGCACATCAGTCCCGCCAACGCCGAGCTGCAGATCGCCCGGGTCGCCAAGGCCCGGAACCTGCCGGTCGCGAAGGTGCGGGAGCTGGTGGCGGCCAACACCGCCACGGCGGATTTCAGCATCTTTGGCGATGCGGGTGTGAACGTCCTGGAACTGAACCTCACGCTCGACCGTCTGTGAACCTCCCTGGAGTCATCGAGCTGCTCGCCGGAATCCTCGCCTGGACCGGCTTCCTGCTGAGCCTTCCGATTTTCGGGTGGCTCGTGTGGGGAGTGCTGTGCCGGGGCCGGGAATTCGTTCGCAGCTCGCCAGAGTCCGACGGCGGAAGCCCGGAGGTCTCAACCGGCCGCTTGCTTCGGCGGGCGGGAAAGTCGGACGACGGGAGTGTCTCGCGCACGCTGCTTTTCCTCGCGTCTGCGACTGACCCGCGGCTGACCTTCCGCGCTGCGGCCGACGGCAGGGTGCGCCGGCTGGGAACCTATCCGCGATGAACGGCTGGGTTGCAGTCCTGGTGGTGTTGGGATGCGCCGCGACTGCGCCCGTGCTGGGCTGGCTGTTCGTCCGTCCGTTTCTGCCGAAATCGCGGCGATCGCCGGAGACACGGGAGCCCGACAACAGTACTGATTCAGCAACCGAAAACCGCTGCCGGTGATAATAACCCGCTGGGAAAACTGAGACCGCTACCTAGGCTTGGACCATGTCTGACGACTTTCGCCCCGATCCCGACGCGCTGCTCGCGGCGATCTCGCGCGCGGAGCGGGCCGAAGGCTCGCCGACACGCGGCCGGCTGAAGGTCTTTCTCGGTATGAGCGCGGGCGTGGGCAAGACCTACGCGATGCTCGAGGCCGCGCAGAAGGCGAAGCGCGAGGGGCGCGACGTGGTCATCGGCTACGTCGAATCCCACGGTCGCAAGGAGACCGACGCGCTGACCGAGGGGCTGCCGGTCATCCCCCGACGGACCGTCGAACATGGCGGCGTCACCCTGAGCGAGATGGACCTGGACGCGGTGCTGGCACGCCGGCCCGAGCTGGCGCTGGTGGATGAGCTGGCCCACAGCAACGCACCGGGCTCACGCCACCCGAAGCGCTGGCAGGATGTGGCGGAAATTCTGGCTGCGGGCATCGACGTGTTCACCACGCTCAATGTCCAGCACATCGAGAGCCGCACCGACACCGTCCGCCAGATCACCGGCTCGACCATCTACGAGACCGTGCCGGACCGCGTGCTGGATGGCGCGGAGATCGAGCTGGTGGACCTGCCGCCCGAGGAGCTGATGAAGCGCCTGGCCACCGGCAAGGTCTATCAGGGCGAGCGGGCGGAGGCGGCGCTCTTCAACTTCTTCCGCGAGGGCAACCTCACCGCGCTCCGCGAGATCGCGCTGCGTTACGCCGCCGGCCGGGTCGGGCGCGATGTGCAGGATTACCTGCAGGCGATGCAGATCGAGGGGCCGTGGAAGACCGGCGACCGTCTGCTCGTGGCGGTGAGCGCGAGCCCGCTGTCCGCCCAGCTCATCCGCTGGACGCGCCGCATGGCCGACAGCCTGCACACGGAGTGGCTGGCGGTGCATGTCGAGTCGGCCCGCAACGCCGTCGGCCCGGCTCCGCCACAGCTGACCAAGAACCTGGCCCTCGCCCGGGAGCTGGGGGCCGAGGTGGTGACCACCGCCGACGAGGAGTTCTCGCGGGGCCTGCTGCGGGTCGCCCGCCAGCACAACGTGGCGCAGATCGTCGTCGGCAAACCCGGCGGCACCTGGTTCGCGCAATGGCGCGGCATGCGCCGCCTGCAACGGCTCCTGCGGCAAAGCGGCAGCGTGGACATCCTGGTCGTCCGCGCCGATGAGCTGCCGGCGACTGCCGCCGGGCCGGAAGCCGTCGCCCGGCCCGCCGCCTCCCAGCCCGTCGCGTTCGAGCGCGATGTGGACCGCTCCAGGGCCGAGCAGTACGGCACCGCCATCGGCATCATCGCGGCGGTCAGCTTCGCCAATGCCTTCCTCGCCCCCCTGCTGGGCTACCGGTCAGTTGCGCTGACGTATCTGTTCAGTGTCGTCGGGCTCGCGATGTTTCTCGGGCGCGGCCCCATCCTGGTCGCCGCCGGCCTGAGCGCGCTGCTGTGGAACTTCTTCTTCCTGCCGCCGACCTACACGTTCTACATCACCAACGTGGAGGACGGCCTGATGTTCGGCCTCTACTTCGTGGTGGCGGCCGTGCTGGGCCAGCTGGTCGCCAAGGTGCGCGGACAGGAACAGGCCAACCGTCGCCGTGAGGAGCGGGCCACCGCGCTCTACCTCCTCACCCGCGACCTCGCCGAGGCCGCCTCCGCGGACGAGGTGGTGCGGACGGTGGCGAAGCGGATTGGCGAAGTCTTCCACGCCCGCGCGGCGCTGCTGCCCACGGATTCCCAGGGACGCCTGGAGGGCAAACCGCATCCCGCCAGCACGCTGATGATCAGCGACAAGGAACATGGGGTGGCGGCCTGGGCCCATCACCACGGGCAGGCGGCGGGCCGCTTCACCGACAACCTGCCGCTGGCGGAGGCGCTGCACCTGCCCCTGCGGGCGGGCGGACGGCCCGTCGGCGTGCTGAGCGTGCAACTGGATGCCCCATCGCCGCCCTCGCTCGACCAGCGTGACCTGCTGGAGGCGTTTGCCCGCCAGACCGCCCTCATGCTGGACCGCGAGCGCCTGCGCGACTCGGAGCAGAGCAGCCGGCTCGTCGCCGAATCGGAGCGGCTGGGCAAAACCCTGCTCAACTCCATCTCCCACGAGCTGCGCACCCCGCTCGCGGCCATCACCAGCGCGACCAGCGGCCTGCGCCAGGCGGGTCCGCTGACACCGGTGCAGGTGGCGCTGGCGGGCGAGATTGCCGAAGCCTCCGACCGGCTGAACCGGCTCGTCCGCAATCTGCTCGACGTGGCCCGGCTCGAAGCCGGCCATCTCCAGCCCCACCTCGACTGGTGCGACCCCGCCGATCTCTGCCAGGTCGCGCTGAAGAACGTCTGGCCGCAGCTGGCCGGCCGGCCGGTGGTGGTGAACCTCCCCTCCGGATTGCCGCTGGTGAAGGCGGATTTCGTGCTCCTCGACCAGGCGCTCAGCAATCTGCTCGCCAATGTCGCGGTCCATACCCCGCCCGGCACGGCGGTGGAGCTGACCGCCCGCCTGGGCGGAAAGGAACTGCTCATCGAGGTTGCCGACCACGGTCCCGGATTGGCTCCCGAGGATCTCCCGAGGGTTTTTGAGAAGTTCTACCGCGCCGGCTCCGCCAAAGCCGGCGGCACCGGCTTGGGGCTTTCCATTGTGAAGGGCTTCGTGGAAGCCAACGGAGGACGGGTCGAGGTGGCCAACCGGCCCGGGGGCGGCGCGGTCTTTACCATTCGACTGCCGGTCGGGGACGCGCCTAGTTTGCCGGCCGAACTGGCATGAGTGATTCCGTCCCCCACGCCGCCAAGCCGCTCGTGTTGGTGATCGACGACGAGCCGCAGATCCGCCGTCTGCTCACGCTCACGCTGGAGGCCAACGGCTACCGCGTGGTGACCGCGGAGCGCGGGCAGGAAGGCCTGGTGCTCGCCGCCCAGCAGGCTCCCGCGCTGATCCTGCTCGATCTCGGCCTCCCCGATCTGCCCGGCACCGAAATCCTCCGCCGTCTGCGCGAGTGGACCGCCGTGCCGGTGATCATCCTGTCCGTGCTGGACGACGAAACCGGCAAGATCGCGGCCCTCGATGCGGGCGCCGATGACTACGTGACCAAGCCGTTCAACAGCGGCGAACTGCTGGCGCGCATCCGGGTGGCGCTGCGTCACGCCGAGAAGAAATCCGAGCCGCCGGTTTTTCACACGGGCCACCTGGTGGTGGACCTGGCCAGCCGCCGGGTCACTTCCGGCGGGCAGGAAGTTTCACTGACAGCCACCGAATACAACCTGCTGCGGCTGTTCGTGCGCCACGCCGGCAAGGTGCTCACGCACCGGCAGATTCTGCGGGAGGTCTGGGGCCCCAATGCCGAGACCCAGACGCACTACCTCCGCGTCTATCTGGCGCGGCTGCGGGAAAAACTGGAGCGCGACCCGTCGCAGCCGGAGCTGTTCGTGACGGAGGCCGGTGTGGGCTACCGGCTGGTGCCGGTGCCGGAACCGGCCTAGCAGCGTGCAAACGCGCCCGCCTGCGAGCGCTCCCTTTGACCTCATGTGGCCAGTGATCCGGGTCAGCCCCTGACTTTGTTAGCAGCATAACCGGGTGATTTGGAGGCCCGCAGAATCCCGATCGTTTTTCCTGTCCGCTTTTCCTCGTTGGCGGCTTTAAGCAACATGAAGACACGATGGACACCGACCGGGAACTTCTAGACCGATATGTCGCCCTTGGCGATGAAGCCGCCTTCGGTGAGATCGTGGCGCGACAACTGAATCTGGTGTATTCCGCCGCCCTGCGGCAGACCAGCACCCGGGCCGCCGCCGCCGATGTCGCCCAGCAGGTCTTCAGCAACCTTGCGCGGAAAGCCGGCCAGGTCCCCCACGACGTGGCACTGGCGGCGTGGCTGCACCGGGCCACGCGATTCGCCGCCGCCCAGCAACGTCGTACCGAACAGCGGCGGCAACTGCGGGAACAGGAGGCCCACACCATGCAGCAGCGCGATCACGAACATCCTGAGCCCGTCTGGGACGAGGCTCGCGGCCTGCTCGATGAATCGCTGGATGAACTGCTCACGGAAGACCGCACCGCGCTCCTGCTCCGCTTCTTCGAACAGCATGATTTCGCGGATGTGGGCGCCGCCCTCGGCACCACAGCCGAGGCGGCCCGCAAGCGCGTGGATCGCGCACTGGACCGGCTCCGCGAATCCCTGGCCCGACGCGGGGTGACCACCACGGCGGCGGCGTTGGGCGGCGCGCTCACGGCCCATGCCGTGCAGGTCGCCCCCGCCGGACTGGTCGTCACACTCACCCAAAGTGCCCTGGCCGCAGGCGCGACCGCAGTGGCCGGAACTGGCTGGCTTTTTCAACTCCCTCTCCTCGCTTCCATGAAAGCCAAAACCATCCTGGCGGGCGCAGTCCTTTCCGTCGCGCTGTTGGTGCCACTTGTCCGGCAGGAAAACGCCCTGGCCAACGCCCGGGTGGAACAACAGGACCTGACCCGGGCGCAATCAGCCGTGGGCATGCCCGCAGCCGCTTCTGCATCAACCCGGGGCGCCCCGACTGACAACGACCGCAATGACCTGAGCCGCCTGCGTGAAGAATACGCGGCCTTGCGGGCGCGCCTCGCTGGCTTGAACCGTCAGGCGGCCGAAGCACAGCCTGCGTCCGGGAAGGAAGCTGCCCCAGCCCTCGCCACGATCACCCTCGCCAACGCGCGGGACGCAGGCGAAGCCACTCCGGCCGCGCTGCTGGAGACCCAGGCCTGGGCAATGCTGCACGGAGAAACCAACCGGCTGGCCCAGCTGGCAGTGGCTCCGCCGGGGATGAATCCGGACCTGTTCAACGACCAGCTGGTCGAATTGAAAAAGGAATCTGCCCAAGGGCCGGAGCACCTGCTCGCCACGACACCCATACGTGAAATCCGCATTCTGGAAATGCTGCCGGCTGCGGAGCCCACCGACCGCTGGATGGTGAGCGAGTTCGTCACAGAGCAGGGGGGGAGTCGCAATGGGGTCAGAAACCGGACGCTTGTTCGTCAGACCGACGCCGGCTGGCGGTTGGTCCTGGGCCTGGATGGCTCGCCCGTCAGCCAGGAACCTCAGCCGGATTCCCAACCCTGAAATCAGCCATGCTTCGCCAATTCTCCTTGGGTTTGTGGGCCATCGCCCTGCTCGCCGGTCTGGCCTGGCTGCTTTGGCGCAATCAGGAGCTGAAAAGCATCCGCCAGGCCAGCGCCTCCATGCGCGAACAGGTCGCGGCCCGGAGTGGGCTGGCTGAAAGCGACTCAAATCAGCCTTGTGCCGGGACCGGCAAGCGGGTCGAACTGCCTGACAATTCCACCGGGAAGATTGCCGGGGCCTCTCCTGCCGCTTCGTCCACCAACGGAGACCTTTCTCCCCGGACTGGATCACTGACTGCCGAGGAACACATCGAATTGCTGAGGCTGCGTGGACAGGTCGGTCTTCTGCGTCGGGAGGTGGCCGAAGCAGTCGGGCGACAGGCACCAAAGACCCGCTCGACAAAAATGAACGCGACCAATGATGCCCTGCCCGCGGGCTTCCCATCGTCGGCGAACCTTCCCACCGAGCACTATGGGCCGGGCCTGCCGATGGCGACCTTGGAAATCAGCAACCTGATTCACCGGCAGCTTGAGCAAAATGGCGGAAAGGTGCCGGCCGCTCTCCCGCCGGAGCTGACGGCCCAGCTCGGCGCCGAGGCTGCCGAATTGTTGGGCCGGCTGGAACTGTTGCCGGGCGAAACCATCACGCCGGAAACGGACTGCTGCATCTTTACCGCCCGTGAACGCGAGGCACGCCGGACTGCGGACGGCAGATGGGTGCGACTCTACTTCATGGCGAACGGCAGCTACACCATGGCCGGCCCCTTGACGAATCCTGACTGGGAACGCTGGGAACGCCAACGCCTCGGGATGCTGCGCGAATCGCTCCGCCGTCGGATGCAGCCGCACTGAGCTGGTTTGGGGTGCTTTCGATCAGCGCGCTCCCCGGTACCGTCAGCCGGGATGTAGTGACCTTGCGCCGCAGGTCAGCCAGTCGCCGGGAACGATGTGAGAAATCTCCATCTTTCCATCTGCGTCCAACTTCATCCTGCGTAAGCCAAACAGCGCGAGACTCGTCACCTCGTCTCCCGCCAGTGCTTGGGTATTATGGGGGGACCTGCCCCTCAGGGCTTGGCCTTGGCGGCGGCCGGGCGGCGGGCGGGTGCTTTTGCAGCTTTCGGGGCGGCTTTCGTCGCCTTGGGCGCGGTCTTGGCCGCCGTTTTGGCACGGGGCGCAGTGGCCGGCTTCTTGGTCGTGGCGGCTTTGGCAGGATTGTTCAGCTGGAGCAGCCAGGACTCCGGATCGCCGACCGCGGCGGTCCAGGAACCCCGGCCCGGGCGCGTGATCACGAATTCTCCGGATCGGACGCCGAGCAGGATCTCCCGCTGATGCAATGACCGTGTAGAGCCAGCCACGTCACGCCGGTAGCGGACATAGTAGCCATCCATTCCTGTCACCTCAAAACGCAGACCATCAGTCACACGCTGAAGTTCATCACCCTTACGAAACAGATTGATAAGGTGGCTAGTTTGCCTGAATGCGGGGGAAAATGCAAAGGTTTGTGACAACTTGAAATCAACCTGGCCCTATCCGGCGGCAGCACACCTGTCGCAAGGGCTTTCCCAAGGACCTTGCGCCGGGTGCAAAATCCAGCCCGCAAACCCCTTGGAACGGCGGCGGAAAAATCACGTAAGGCCGTGAATTGAACTTAGTTCGGCCTTCCGCTTGGTCATCAAGTTGCTTAAACTCTCATTTTCAAGATGTGGGGAAAATCCCAGTGGGACGAATTTTGTGAGCGCGCCATCACCGCGCTGTTGCTGGTCATGGTCGCGGTCACCGTGCTGCTGTTTGGCGGCACGATGAACCCCGAACTGCGGGGTTTTGCCCTGCTGGCGCTGCCGCTCTGGCTGGTACGCCTGTGGCTGGGCCGGTCCAACCGCGTGCTGCTGCACCCGGCCATCTGGCCGGCGCTGGCCTTTCTGCTCTATGCCATCTGGCGGGCCTTCCACGTGGAGGTGACCTATCCGGCGCGCATGGAGCTGTTCGAGCTGTCGGTGACCGCGCTGGTGGTCGTGCTGGCCATGCACAACCTGCAACGGCAGGAAATCACCCCCTGGGTGGTGCATACGCTGGCCACCGTGGGCGGCCTCGTGGCCGCCTACGCCATCGTCCAGCTGCTCCGGCAGTCCGATCATATCCTGTGGCTCAGCCAACCCGCCAGTTACGCGCACCGGGCGGGGGGCACGTTCATCAACCCGAACCATCTGGCGGCCTTCCTGGTGACCGTCTTCCCGCTCTCGGCGGCGCAGGTGTTCCTTGGCCGGGAAAAGCCGATCGTCAAGGTGCTCCACGGCTACGCCGCGCTGATGATGCTCGGCGGCATCGCCGTGACGATGTCACGGGGCGGCTGGGCGGCGGCGGTGCTGGCGCTGCTGCTCCTGCTGGGCTGGCTCTTCTGGAAGCGCCGGGAACTGCGCCTCCCGCTGGCCGGTCTGGCCGTGGCACTGCTGCTGGGCGGGGTGGTCTTTCTCCTCAGCGTCGAGAAGGCCCGCGCGCGGATCGAAAACATCGGGGCCACGAACAATGCCGATGCCGGATCCTCCCGCCAATGGCTGTGGGAGACGGCGATGCGGATGTGGCATGACCATCCCTGGCTGGGGGTCGGCCCCGGCGAGTTCGCCACCCGCTTCCCGGCCTACCGCTCCTGGGTCATCCAGCTCAACCCCGGCTGGGTGCATAACGAATATCTGAACCTGCTGGTGGATTACGGGCTCGTCGGCGGCCTGCTGTTTGCCGCCGCCGCCGGCCTGCTCATCTGGTGGGCGGTGCGGACCAGCAAGTACGTCGAGCGCGGCTCGGACCTGGGCTGGAAGTCGAGCAACCGCTCGGCCCATTTCACCGGCCAGGTCGTGGGCCTCTCGGCGCTGGCGTTCCACTCCCTGGTGGAGTTCAACCTGCACGTCCCTGCCATCGCCCTCACGGCGGCGGTCCTCGTGGGCCTGCTCGCCGCCAACGTGCGCCATGCCACCGAACGCTTCTGGCTCGGCTCGGGGCTTTGGAGCCGCCTGCTCATCAGCGTGGCCGGAGTGGCCGCGCTCGTTTGGCTCGTGCCGACCACCTACCGCGCCGCCGCCGAAAGTTACCATCTGAACCGCGCCGCGGGGGCGAAGAGCATCACCATCGGGCTGATGCAGGACCTGGAGGAGGCGTCGAAATATCAGCCGGACAACCCGCGCACGGCCTACGAGCTCGGCGACAACCTCCGCCGGCTGAGCGCCCAGGGCCGGTCGGACTGGGAGAAGGAGGGCAAAACCGCCGTCCAATGGCTCGAATACAGCGCCAAGCTGGACCCGTTCAACGCCCGCACCCTGATCAGCCTGGGCCGCACCCGCCACTGGCTCAACGACACGAACGCCGCCGCCGCCAACTTCGACCAGGCCCTGAAACTCGGTCCCAACGACGTGACCGTGAACAACTACGTCGCCTGGAACTACCTCACCCGGGGCCGCACCAACGAGGCGGAGGCGCTGCTGAAGCAATCGCGGGAGTGGAACCCCTGGAACAACTGGATGGCGCTCCATTATCTTGAGGAAATCGAGGCCGCCAAAAAGGCGGCGCGTTGAGAGATTTCCTGACCTAATCGCCCTGTTTTCCGCGATTTGGATTACGAGGAAGACCAAGATTAGGACAGAGAGGCCCAACGTGGCGCTTGACCCGTCTCCCAAGGAATACCTAGTTTCCCCGCTCTTTGCCGGCCCGCCCCTGTGGCGGCGCGTCGGCGCGTCCGAACGTCAGTTGAAAGGAAATCATTGTGAACGTGTCCGTTGAACCGCTGGGTCCGTGCAAGAAGCTCCTCCGTGTCGAGGTGCCCGTCGAGAAGGTGAACGCCGCCTTTGACGAGCTGACTGCCCTGTTTCAGAAACAGGCCCAGCTCCCCGGCTTCCGTCCTGGCAAGGCGCCCAAGCACATCGTTGTGAAGTCCTACGAGGGCCGCATCAACGAGGAGACGCGCAAGAAGCTCTTCGAGGATTCCTATCGCCAGGCCGCCAACGACCAGAAGCTCCGCGTCATCGTCACCATCGACGTCGAGGAGCAGTCCTTCGGCCGCGGCGTGCCCTTCGGCTACACCGTCACCCTCGAGCACACGCCCGAGTTCGAGGTGCCCAGCTACAAGGGCCTCGCCGCCAAGCGCGAGACCACCCTGGCGACCGATGCCGACGTGGACCGCGCCCTCGGCATCCTGCGCGAGCAGCAGGTGAAGTATAACGACGTCAACCGCGGCGCGCAGACCGGTGACGCCGTGGTGCTGAACTACAAGGGCACTTCCGAGGGCAAGCCCCTCACCGATTTCAACCCCACCGCCAAGGGGCTCACCGAGAAGCAGAACACCTGGATGATGATCGCCGAGGGTTCCTTCATCCCCGGCTTCACCGAGCAGCTCGTCGGTGCCAGCGCCGGCGACAAGCGCACGGTCACGCTCACCTTCCCGGCGGATTTCGTCGTCAGCGAGGTCGCGGGCAAGCCCGGCAGCTTCGAGGTCGAGATCGTGGGCGTGAAGGAGAAGATCCTGCCCGAGGTGAACGACGACTTTGCCAAGGGCTTTGGCGCTCCCAACACCGAGGCGCTGCTCCAGGGCATCCGCCGCGACCTGCAGAACGAGCTCGATTTCCGCCAGAAGCGCGCCGTGCGCGACCAGCTGCTCAAGCAGTTGCTGGAGCAGGTGAGCTTCGAGCTGCCCGAGAGCGTCGTCGTCAGCGAGACCAAGAACCTCGTTTACAACATCGTCAACGAGAACCAGCAGCGCGGCGTCGCCAAGGAGATCATCGAGGCCAAGAAGGACGAGATCTTCGCGAGCGCGCAGACCAGCGCCAAGGACCGCGTGAAGGCCGCCTTCATCCTCAACCGCATCGCCGAGGCCGAGAAGATCGGCGTGAGCCAGCAGGATGTCTCCCAGCGCGTCGTCGCGCTCGCCCAGCAGAACAACCAGACCCCCGAGAAGATGGTCAAGGTCCTGCAGGAGCGGAACGCCTTCCCCGAAATCCAGCAGGACATCCTGACCGGCAAGGTGCTCGACTTCATCGAGCTGAACGCCGCGATCCAGGAAGTGGCTCCCACGGCTACGGTCGCCCCGGCTGCCTGAGCCGGTTAACCGCTCACCAGTTTTCAAACAAAGCCCCGGATGTTCGCATCCGGGGCTTTTTTAGGAGGCACCGCTGATCTGCACTCATCTGCACTGATAAAGAAATGGCGGCCGGAAACGTGTTTATCAGCGCAGATGAGTGCGGAGCAGCGGTTTTAAAATTTTTCCCTCAGAATTCGATGCTCAGCGTGCGCGGAGTGGCCTCGTTCGGGAAACGCACCCGCAGCAGCCCTTCCTTTTCCTCGAAATCGTGGCTGGTGAGCCGTTGACCTTCCAAGGTCACCGAGCGGGGTGCCCGCTTGGCCGAGAACAGGAGGATGGCCTGCGTATTGCCGACGCCTTCGACGGTCCAGGAATAAGTGGTCGCCTTTTGCCGGACGAACAACGCCTTGCAGGCCGAGGCGAGGAGACGCGGCATGGGCGAACGGACGGCGTCGATATCCAGCAGGAAGACGCGCGCCCCGGGCTTGAGGGGGACTTCGCGCTGCACCTTCAGTTCAGGATCGAAGAGATTCACGAAGCGTCCGGAGATGCTCTTGGTCGTTGAAAGATCCGTCTCATCAAGGCCGGCCCCGACCCAGTAGGGCCCGCGCTTCAGGGCGAGATAGTTGCGCTCCTGCCAGTCCAGCCCGGCGCGTTGGGCGGCGAGCTTCAGCGCGGCGACCAGCCGGCCATCGCCTTCCTTGGTGAGGGCAAAGCGCACGGGATTTTCGCGCAACCAAAGCACCGCACCCCGGCCGACTTTGACGACCGAGGTCCCGTCCGGTTGGAAGCTCGTGTCTGCCACCCCAAGCCGCTCGAAGAGGTCCTGCCGGGGAATGCGCGACGTCTTGCCGTCGTCGTTCCACCACTCGCGGACGTGGTTGTAGGGATCCTTGTCGTCATCGAGCATTACGAGCACACCACCCTGCTTTACCCAGCTAGCGAGGGCCACATGCACCTCGGCCGTGAGCGGTTTCTGGCCCTGGTACGTGAGCAGCAGGACGCGCTGGTCCGTCAGGAAGTGGCGCAGGCCGACATTCTCCAGCTGAACCGGCGTCACCGGCAGGCCGCGTTTCAACAGCGGCAGCAGCTGGCCGTAAAGCTGGGCCATGTTCGGATCGCTGGGGGTGGGCTGTTCCCGCTGGAACATCATCGAGTCGCTGATGAGCACGCCGAGGCCGCGTGTGCCGGCGTCCCACTGGACCGAGGCCTGCTTCATGTTGCCGAGGGCGTTCATGACCACCTGGAGTTCGGTGCCGTACTCCGCCGGGATGCCCTTGCGCTGCTCTTTGGGGGCGTCCTGTGGATACGTGCCGCCAAACACACGCTCGGGCCATGGCGAGACCTCGTAGCGCCACACGTCCGGCTGCAGCAGCGAGGCGGTGAGGGTGGATTCCCAGTTGCTCCGGTAATCCGTCCAGTCGTGGCGAGGGTTGTCCTCCACCGGATCATTCAGATACCAGACCGTGCGGCCCGTGGAGCGCACCAGGTTCTGCATCGCGCCATACTCAAGAAAAGCCGTTTCGAAAGTGCGCTCCTTGCGCTGGCCCTGAAAATGATTCGGTGTGCGCGAGGTGCCGGTCCAGACCTGGGCGATGTAGCCGTCGCACCCGTCGATGGTGGCCAGGCTCGACTGCGGGCTCACGATACACCAGTGGGCGTAATTGATGAGGCTGTGCGTCGGCACGTAACACTTCACCTCGCGGCCAGTCCGCTTGTTGTACTCCTGCACGTGATGGAAGACCTGCTGCAATGCCCGGCGGTAGAGAAAGTACTTCAGCTTCGAAGCCCGCCACTGGCCGTCTACGGATTCATGAGGTGCCTGCCAGGGCTCGTGATAAAAGCTCTGCCACTCCCGCTTAAAACCTTCCGAGTAACCGGCCCGTGCCCAAAACTCGGGTTCCTCCAAGTGGACGGCTTCCACCCCGGCGTCGAGGCCGCGCTGCACGCCCACGCTCAGGTATTCCCCGTAATTCTCGGCCGGGCACATGTAGTACACGTCGCCGCCGTGGCTGATCTTGTTCCCGTTGCGGTCGGTCTGCGCGTTGTCCACATGGTTCGTGCCGTCGAACGTTCCGTAGAGGTAGTCCTGATAATGCCCCCACGAAACCCCGGTCATCAGGTGTACGCGGTAACCGCGGTCGCGCCAACTTTTGACGCGGTCAGGCAGGCTGCTGTCGATGCCGTAAACTATGGCCACGTCCGAGCGCAGGTTGCCCAGCGGGCTCCACGGCTTCGATGTCTGGAAACTCGTCCGCTCCAAGATCTGATCAGGATCGGTCGGAAAGGCCGGCGCGTTCGTGGTGTCCGCCTTGACTGAGCTGACGGAAACAAACGCGGCCAACACCGGCAGCAAGGTCTTCGAGGTCAAAAACATCAGCCCTCTATCGACGCCCCTGGCGCTCCAGGCATTCAGCGGCAGAGGTCGGGGCAGCCGATGAGTGGAACAACCAAGAAACGAAGGAACTAAGAAGGGCAGGGCCCGTCTCTGTACTTGGTTCCTTCGTTCCTTGGTTGTTAACACTTCCCCTTTGGACCGCTTCTCTGCTGGCCGCTCACCCTCGATTCCGCCTAGCCTCACGGCATGATACGCCGTTGCTGGTTCCTGCCGTTGATGCTCGCCGCCTGCCGCGTCGCCGCGCTCGACTGGCCGGAGTTTCGCGGACCCGACGGCAACGGCCACAGCGCCGCCACCCACGTCCCGCTGCACTGGGACGCCACCAACAATGTCGCGTGGAAAACGGCCATTCCGGGCAGCGGCTGGTCTTCACCGGTGCTCGTGGGTGAAAACCTCTATCTCACCACCGCCGCGCCCATCGAAAACTCGGGCGACCTGTCCTTGCGGACCCTCTGTCTCAAGGCGGCGGATGGGGAAATCCTCTGGGACACCGAGGTGTTCCGCGAGGAAAAGGGCAAGGCCCCGAGCATCCACCAGAAGAACGGCCACGCCAGCCCCACGCCGCTCGTGCTGGATGGGCGGGTGTACGTGCATTTCGGCCACATGGGCACGGCGTGCCTCGATACGGCGGGCAAGGTCATCTGGCGGCAGGACACGCTGAAATACATCCCCATCCACGGCAGCGGCGGCTCCCCCATCGCGGTCGGCGACATGCTCTACTTCAGCTGTGACGGCGGCAGCGATCCCTTCGTGGTCGCCCTCGACCGCGCCACCGGAGCCGTCCGCTGGAAGCAGCCGCGCGTGACCACCGCCAAGAAGACCTTTTCCTTCAGCACCGCCCAGCTCATCGAGGTGGACGGGCAGAAGCAGATCATCAGCCCCGGCAGCGGCGCGGTCGTGGCCTATTCGCCCAAGGATGGCTCCGAACTCTGGCGCGTGCGCTACGGCGAGGGCTATTCGGTGATCCCGCGCCCGGTTTACGGGCATGGCCTGCTCTTCCTCGGCACCGGCTACGACCGACCGCTCGTCTATGCCATCCGCCCCGGCAAACCCAGCGAGACCGGCGACCTGACTGACACCCACGTCGCTTGGACCCTCACCAAGGGCGCGCCAAACACGCCTTCACTGCTGCTGGAGGGTGACGAGCTGTATTTCGTGTCCGACGCCGGCATCGCCACCTGCGTGGACGCCGAGACCGGCAAGGTCCATTGGAGCGAACGCCTCGGCGGCGACTTCTCGGCCTCGCCGGTGCTGGCGGAGGGCCGCCTGTATTTCCAGAACGAGTCCGGCGTGGGCTTCGTGGTGAAACCGGGCAAGCAATTCGAGCTGCTGGCCAAGAACGACCTCGGCGAACGCTCCCTCGCCAGCTACGCCGTGACCGACGGCGCCCTGTTCATCCGCACCGCCGAACATCTCTACCGAATCGGCGCGAAGTAAGCCTGCAGTTGGCCAAAGGAAACGGTCCCGTCGTCCGGCGACCACGGCGGCAACGCGGCTGCTCCCGGGATCACTTTTAAAGAAGCGCGCTCAACACCGGCAAACTCGCCGCCGCGACCGCCTGGCCGTGGCGCTTGTCATGTTCATCAGGCGTGTGGAAGCGGACGCGTTCGAACAGCGCGGGAAACTCCGCCTTCAGCACGCGGCGGGCCGCGTCGAGGATGATGTCGCCGCCCACGCCAGTGGTTACGCGCCCCAGCACCAGCACATGCTCAAACGCGTAGAAATCCGCATCGTGCGCCAGGCCATAACCGAGATAGGTGCCGATGGTGTCGTAGATGCGGGCGGCGCGCACGTCGCCGTTCTCCTTGATCAGCGACTGCACCAGCTTGAGCTTCTCGGGCAGCGGCAGCTTCGGGTCGCACTCGATGCCGGCGGGCCCGATCAGGCGGCCGATGGCCTGCTGGGAGAAGTATTGGGAGCCGACGCCGAAGTCGCCGCTCCACTCGTCGCGCGGCGCGGCGGGATTGTAATCGGCGGGATTGAAGGCCAGCTCGTTCAGCCACGAGGTGATGTTGCCATCGGCGGTGACGAAGCCCGCCGCCGTGCTGGTCCCCATCGCGATGCCGAGCACCGAGTCCACCCCGAGGGACATCGAGGCCGCCAGCGCGGTGACTTCGCCGTCATTGACCACGTCGAAGGGGATGCCCTTCCACTCGCGGCGCAGCTCCAGGAAGAGATCCTTCACGCGGGAGTTGAACAGATCCGGTGGCACGCCCCGGAAGAGTGAGGCGACCTTCACGCGGTTGTTCACGTACACCCCGGCGGCGCTGCCCCCGATGGCATCCACGCGGGGCAGGTGCGCGGCGGCCTTGCGGAGTGAATCCATCACGCCGTCGAAGTGATACTGCGGATCGGGCTGGAAATAGGGGTCCCAGACGGTCTCCTCGCTGAAGACGCAGCGGCCGTCGATGACGGCGGCCACTTTGCGGTCGCTGCCGCCCAGATCAAAGCCTATGCGGCAGCCTTCCCAGTGCCGGCCCAGCGGCGCGGTCACGGAGCGCGGCGCCGGCAGGTCGGCGAGGGTGGGGGCGTGAACGACCTCGATGGGGCGGTCGTAGATGCGCTGGCCGATGATCTCGGAATCAAAGCGGCCCGTGGCCGTGTCGGTGTAGTGGCGGCGCAGCGCGTCCGCGAGTTCCACGGGCCCGGCCACATGGATGCGCCAGCCGCCGTAGGCCCAGAGCAGGAATTTCACGAGCCGCTCGACGAAGAACGGGTTGGCCTCGGCCGCGTCGGGATGCGTGGCGGCGAGCACGCTCATGGTGTGGTGGAAGACCGAGCCGTCGGCCTGTTCCAGCCCCAGCGTGATGGGCACCGTGGCTTCCGCCGCGAACGCGCGAGTGGCGAGCGAGGCGGGACGGAACTGCGGATCAAGCACCGGCACGCAGCGCGGCGCGATGAGGAAGCGGTCGAGCGAACTCATGAACAGGGGGAGGCTGGCGGAGCGGGCGCCCGGGTGGCAAGTCCCTCAGAGCCGGTCTGAAAACCCTTCCCCAATTTCAGACCGTCTCTCAGACGCGCGATGGCCCGCCTCCTGCGAGGCAGAAGGCATATTCCATAAAAAGAATGTCTGCCGGCAGCGGACCTGCAGCTCCGGTTACATCTAGGCAACGCTAAGGTAGATTCCTTAGGAACGAGTATGCTGCAATTTGCACCAGCGCATTCCCCAACAGCTTTTAATGCATCTCACATCTTTGGACTGGGCCATTATGGCGGTGGCTTTTGCGGTCTATCTGGCGATCGGATTGATCGCCGGAAAATCCGCCGGCAAGGATTACGGAAGCTATTTTCTTTCAGGGCGTTCCATGCCCTGGTGGCTGCTGGGCACTTCCATGGTCGCGACCACCTTTGCGACCGACACCCCCAACCTCATCGCCGGCATTGTCCGGCGCGACGGTGTGTTCGGGAACTGGATCTGGTGGTCGTTCCTGCTGACCGGCACCACGACGGCGTTTCTCTATGCGAAGCTCTGGCGTCGCAGCGGGCTGCTGACGGATATCGAGCTCTATGAGCTGCGCTATTCAGGCAAGCCGGCGGCATTTCTGCGCGGCTTCCGGGCGCTCTATGCCGGGGTCTTTTTCAACCTCATCATCATGGCCAATGTCACGCTGGCGGCGGTGAAGCTCGGCGGCGTGCTGCTCGGCCTGACGCCGCTCCAGACGATCGCCATCGTCTCCGTGGTGACCGTGGCCTACGGCATGATCGGCGGGTTGACCGGCGTGCTGCTCACGAGCCTGGTGCAGTTCATTGTGGCGATGGTCGGGGCGATCTGGGCGGCCGTGTATGTGGTGCAGCTGCCGCAGGTCGGCGGACTGTCCAAACTCCTGGCCCATCCCAACGTGGTGCCGCATTTCCACATGCTGCCGGATTTTTCGGTGCCCTCGGCAGACAGTTTCGGCGCGCTGTTCTTTTTTCCGCTGCTGGTGCAGTGGTGGTCGGCCTGCTCCCCCGGCGCGGAACCGGGCGGCGGCGGAGCCGTCGTGCAGCGCGTGCTGGCGGCGAAGAACGAGAAGCATGCCGTGGGGGCGGTGCTCTTCTTCAATGTCCTGCACTATGCGCTGCGGCCCTGGCCGTGGATCCTGGTGGCGCTGGCCTCACTGATCGTCTTCCCCGACCTCGCCTCGCTCCGGGCGGCCTTCCCGCAGATGGACCCCAAAATCGTCCAGCATGACATGGCCTATCCGGCCATGCTCACCTTCCTGCCGGCAGGCCTGCTGGGCCTCGTGGTCACCTCGCTCATTGCCGCCTACATGAGCACCATGTCCACCCAGCTGAACTGGGGTTCCAGCGTCCTGGTGAACGACCTCTACAAGCGCTTCTTAAAACCTGAAGCCTCCGAGCGCGAGCTGGTCTGGGTCGGCCGGTTGGCCACACCCGTGCTGATGCTGGCCGCATGCGCCCTCGCCCTGGTGCTGCGCGACGCGCTCAGCTCGTTCGAGCTGCTCCTGCAAATCGGTTCCGGCACGGGGCTGGTGCTGCTGCTGCGCTGGTTTTGGTGGCGCGTGAACGCGCTGGCGGAGATCACCGCGATGATCGTCTCGTTTCTGGTGGCTGTCTTGTTCCAGCTGACCAAAGGCGGCGATGGCGGCGATTTTTCCGCCACGGAACAGCTGCTGATCGGTGTGGGCGTGACCACGGTGGCCTGGGTGCTGGTGGCGTTTTTCACCGCGCCCACCGACCCGGAGGTGCTGCGGAACTTCTACCGGCGTGTGCAGCCCGGCGAGCGGGGCTGGAAGCAGGTGCTGGAGGATGCGGAGCACGAACGGGTGCAGATGCGCGACGTGAAGCTCCATAGCGACTTGCCGACCGGCCTGCTGGCGGCGGCCTGTGCGAGTGTCGCGATCTGGGCGCTCATCTATGCCACCGGCTACTGGCTCTATGGTCGGCCGCTCTGGGCGCTGGGCATGGCGGCCGTCGCTTTGGCGGCCAGTACCGGCGTCGCGCTCTGCTGGCGGCGGCTTTCGCTGCGCTGAGTCCGGCACGAGGGACAATTGCGGTTCCCAAGGATTGCCAGGGTGAATCTGCGACCCACCTTGTGCGTCGTTAGCCGCGCCTTTGACCGCCATGTCCCGCCTGCACCAGCTCATTTGGGTCGCCCTGTCCACCGCCACGTTGGCGATGGGCGCGGACGATGCCTATGTGCGCGAGCTCCGGCCGCAGCTCGACAAGTACTGCCTCGACTGCCACGGCGGGAAGAAAACCAAGGGCGGGGTGAACCTGGTCGGTTTCACCAACACCGTGTCGCTCTTTCACGAACCGGCGCTGTGGGACAAGGTGGTCCGCCAAATTGAGGAGCGGCAGATGCCCCCGGAGGACAAGCCCCAGCCGTCCGCCAACGAACGTCTGCACCTCGTCGAAGGGCTGAAGAAGGTGCTGGATGACCCGGACCCGGCGCTTGTGCCCCGCGATCCCGGTTCGGTGGTCGCGCACCGGCTGAACCGCAACGAGTACAACCTGACCATCCGCGACCTGCTCGGCGTGGACACGCGGCCGGCGGACAATTTCCCCGTGGATGGCGGCGGTGGCGGCGGCTTCGACAACAACGCCGACACGCTCTTCGTGCCGCCCATCCTGATGGAGAAATACCTCGCCGCCGCCGAGGACGTCCTGGCTGCCGCGAAACCGGAACGGCTTTTTGTCCTGCTGCCGACCTGGTGGCGGCGCGACCGCAGTGTGGCCGAGGACAATCTGCGCTGGTTCGCCAGCCGGGCCTTCCGCCGGCCGGTGTCGGCCGACGAGGTGGCGCGGCTGCTGCCCCTGTACGATGCGGCCCAGGCGCATGGGCAGCCGTTTGAGGTCGCGGTGAAGTCGGCCTACAAGGCCGTGCTGGTGTCGCCATACTTCCTCTTCCGCCTCGAGCATGAGCCGGCGGGCAAGGCCCCGGCGCGCTTAAATGATTACGAGCTGGCGACCCGCCTGAGCTACTTCCTCTGGTCCTCCATGCCCGACGACGAGCTGTTCGCGGCGGCGGACGCGGGCCGGCTGTCGGATGCAAAGGTGCTGGAGGCGCAGGTGCGGCGGATGCTCGCCGATCCCAAGTCGCGGGCGCTGGCGGAACAATTCACCAGCCAGTGGCTGGGCACGAAATCCCTGGCCACCACGTCCAATCCAGATCGCGGACGCTTCCCGCAATACAACGACCCGCTGCGCAACGCGATGATGGCGGAGCCGGTGGAGTTCTTCGCCGCGCTGCTGCGGGAGGACAGCAGCCTGCTGCAGCTCCTGGACGCCAATTTCACCTACGCCAACGCCGACCTCGCCCGGCTCTACGGCATCTCCAACGTCACTTCGACCAACTTTGTGCGCGTGACGCTGCCGGACCGCCGCCGGGGCGGCATCGTGGGCATGGCCGCCGTGCTCACCAAGACGAGCTACCCGCTCCGCACCAGCCCGGTGCTCCGGGGAAAGTGGATTCTCGAGGAAATCCTCGGTACACCGCCGCCGCCGCCGCCGCCATTGGTTAAGACGCTGCCGCCGAACGACGAGAAACATGACGGGCTGACGTTCCGCCAGCAGCTCGAACAGCACCGGAAGGACCCCAACTGCGCCGGCTGCCATTCGCGCATGGACCCGCTCGGCTTCGCGCTGGAGAACTTTGACGCCATCGGCGGCTGGCGCGACCAGGTCGCCGGCCAGCCGGTGGATGCCTCGGGCACACTGGTCGGCGGCGACAAGGTGGACGGTGTCATTGGCCTGAAGGACGCGCTGCTCGCGCGGAAGGCGCTGTTCCTGCGCCACCTCGCCGGCAAGATGCTGGCCTACGGGCTGGGCCGCGGCCTGGAATATTACGATGCTCCGGCGGTGAAGCAGATCGCCGAACACCTCGGCCAGCGTGACTGCCGCGCGACTGCGCTGATCCTGGAAGTCGTGAACAGCTACCCCTTCCAATGGCGTCGTGGCGAGGATGCCCCGAAGGATGTGGTGACCAGCCCCTAGGCTGCGTTCGATCTGCGAGTCAACAGAGCACATTGCTGCTGAGGTGAAACATGAGGAGGAGTTGCCCGGCCTCCCGCGGTGTGATCCCGTCGGGTTCAGCCATCTTTCCATGAAACCAACCGCTCGGTTCTCTTTTGGCGCGGCCGCCGTAACTTTCTTCCGGTGTGTCGCGGCACTCCTCCTGCCCAACTTTCCGACGGCACTGGCGCAGGGGCCGGGGCCGTTTCCTTTCACCGTCGAAGAAACGGCGGACCGCATCACGCTGCGCGGGGATACGCTGGAAGCGTCCATCCGGAAGCGGGGATATGTCAGTGGGGTCGAGGCGGGGAGCTTGCTCGACCGGAAGACCGGAGCGCACGACCTCGGCTTCGGCCTCGATATCCAGGATTGGATCATGGAGCCGGGCAGCGATGCGGCCTGGCGCAGCCAGCTCCCCGGCGATCTGCCGTATGACTTCAACAACGCCTACCACGGCAAGACGCCGAAGCGCAGCATTGAAGGGCCACAAATCTGCGCGCAGGCAAAGGAACTCCGGCCGCGTGTCATCCAAGGCAGGGATTTCGTGGCCATCGAGCAAAGCTGGAACTACACCCTCGCCGCGCCAGGAAAACGGACCGGCTCGGAGTGGAAGCAGACCCTCGTCTTTCCCGCCGGCAAACGGTATTTTATCTCTTCCGACCGCATTCTCAGCCGCAATTCGGGCGCGGCGCTTTTCTTCCGCCAGGACATGCCCGGACACCTGAAACACAAGGGCGGTGACACCTTCAGCGAGGTCTATCTGAGTTATCGGGGGAAGATCCCGGTCAGCGAGTTCGCGGCGGACTTTGCGCCGGACGAAAAGTTCAACTACCGCCGCGACCGCGACGGCGTGCCGAAGCGGATGATCCGCGCCTACCACACGCGCGACCCGAAGACCGGCGCGGATGGTCCATGGCTGGCGGGTATGACGCTGAATCCCGGCGACACCTCCGAGGCGTGGTGCCATGAGCGTACCGGCTACGTGTGCTTCATCCACGAGGTCGGCGAACGGCCCGTGAAGGCGGGCGAGTCGTTCGGTGCAGCCTACATCGTCGGCTGGTTCGACAGCATCGGGGAGATGGAGCGTGTTTATGACCAATACCGCGGCCATAGCGCGCTGGCGGTGACGTCGAAGGGCTGGAAACTGATTCGGTAGGGCGTCCCACCGTTGCTCAGCCCGAAGAACTGAATCCGGCATCTTTTTGCGCCGTCCAAGGCCAAGACCGCTTGCGGGCTGAATCCGCAGGCCTATAACCAACTCCGTATGCCCGCCCAGCCCATCTCCCGCCGCACCCTGCTCAAGGGCATGGGGGTCACCATGGCCCTGCCGCTCTTGGAGGCGATGCAGCCGCTGAACGCGTGGGGCGAGGTCATCGCCAAGGCCACCGGTACCGCCGCCGCGAAGCCGCCCGTGCGCTTCGCCGCGCTCTACATGGCCAACGGGGCGAACATGGCGCAGTGGACGCCCAAGGGCTTCGGCCGGAACTTCGAGCTGTCGCCCAGCCTCGCGCCGCTGTCGCCGTTCAAGGACGACCTACTGGTCCTGTCGAATCTCTGGAACGCCGCCACCGACACGGGCGACGGCCACTACGTGAAAACGGGCGGCTGGCTCACCGGCACCACCATCACGCGCACGACCGGGGCCAACATCTGCGCCGGCAACACCTCGATGGACCAGGTGATCGCGCGCAAGATTGGCAACCTCACGCCGCTGCCGTCGCTGGAGCTGGGCATCGAGCCGCCGGCCACGGGCGTGGACACCAACGTCGGTTTCACGCAGCTCTACGGCGCGCACATTTCCTGGAGCACGCCCACCACGCCGCTGACGAAGGAGATCAATCCCAAGCTGGCCTTTGACCGCCTGTTCCGCTCAACCGCCGCCGCGCGCGTCAATGCGCTGGGTGACGACCAGAGCGTGCTCGATCTCGTGGCCGAGGATGCCCGGGCCCTGCAGAAGCGGCTGGGCCGCGCCGACCGGCAGAAGCTGGGCGAGTATTTCGACAGCGTCCGCGCCGTGGAGCGCCGGATCGAGTTCGACCGCAAGCGCAAGTCCTCCGAGAACATGGAGGACGCGCTGGTGCGTGCCGAGATCGAGCGGCTGGGGCGCGAGGTGGACCTCTACGCCGACCCGGCCAAAGTCAGCGAGCGGCGCGACAACCACACCCAGCAGGTGCGGCTGATGCTCGACATCATGGCGCTGGGCTTCTGGAGCGATTCCACGCGCGTCTCGACCTTCATGTTCGGCAACTCGGTGAGCGGGCGGAACTTCTCCTTCCTCGAGCCGGGGCTGGGCAGCCACCACGAGAATTCGCACCACGAGCACAAGGCGGAGAAGCTGGAGCGTTACCACAAGATCAACCGCTGGCACGTCGCCCAATACGCCTACTTCCTCGACCGCCTGCGCGGCTACAAGGAGGGCGGCGGCAATGTGCTGGAAAACTCCATGATCCTCTTCGGCGCGGGCATGAGCGACGGCAATGCGCACGATCCGCACAACCTGCCGCTGCTGCTGGCGGGCCAGGGCGGCGGCACGCTCGCCACCGGGCGCCACCTCAGCTACGCGAAGAACTCGCCGATGGCCAACCTGCACGTGTCCCTGCTGAACCGCATGGGCGCGCCGATGGAGAAGTTCGCCGACAGCACCGGCGAACTGGCGGGCCTGAACGATCCGGATTTTCAGGGCCCAAAGGCCTGAACTGGAGCGGCTTTCGCACCCGCCACGGAGAAATGCGCGGTTCGGAGACAGGCGTGCCTGCCCTGCGGTAAACACCCCATGGCCGCCTCACCCTGAGCGCCCCAGGCTCAGTCTATGGGCCATGGCAGAACTTCGCGAGGTCACACCGGATGGATTGAATCCATGGGCGGTGGAAAACCAGGTTGTGCCTTCACCAATATCCGGTTGGCGCCGGTACCGGTCACTCGGCGATACCAGTGACCATGAAAAAAGAGGAAACAGGTCGGACCGGCCCAATTTTCAATCCACTGGGGAGTGCCATCGCCGTGTTGGGGCTGCTGATGCTCGGCGGCAGCTCGGCCCGGGCCAGCGTTGCTTACGGGTCGATCAACAATTTCGACACTGTTAATGACACCGGAGTCGAGTGCCATGGCTTTGAGATCGAGTTGGTGGACATCCACAGCGCGGACATCACCTACACCTACAGCTGGAATCACTACGGCACGCCGGGAATCACGGAGGACAACTCCGACCCGCTGCACCCGAAGGTGCGTGTCCGCTACGAGAGTGCGAAGAAGCCGGACGGCACTTGGGCGGCCTACACTGCCATTCCCTCCGGCCCCATCGCACCGACCCAAGGGCATCAGTTCACCGATCCCACCGTGAATTTCGGCGGCGAACACTTCGGTACGGGCTACCGCGGCACGCCGTCGAGCATCAACTATCACTGGCTCATCGACAGTGGCGGTACGCTGGCACTCGGGCCGGCGGTGAACATCGCCACCCCGACCTTCACCTACAATCCGCCCGCCGCCGGTGCTCCGGCGCAAGTCCAGGCGGCGATTGTTCCGCCGCCGCCGCCGATGCCGGATCCGTTGGAATTTGGCGGCGCTTCCTGGGTCAAAGAGATCCGCACGACCGCCCACAACAGCAACGAGGTGAGGCTCCGCGACCTGGTGTCAGACGATCCCGCTGATCCGAACGACAAAAACTGGCGCAACGGCGAGCCCGATGAGGTCGAGGTCGAGTGGCAAATCCTCCAGGTTGACCACAACTCCGCCAACGGCGGTCCGAACGGCCAGCTGGTGGGCGCGCCGGAAAATTTGAACCACGGCGATGAGGTCATCACGCGCCGCTACGAGTTCTACCGCTACGCCGGCCCGCTCGACCCGGACACCGGAGAAGCGTTGGGCGCAACCGTGGGCCCGGACGGAATCCATGGCGTGGGGGCGTACACGAACACCGTCGTGGTCGGCGATTTCTTCGGCGCGCAGATGTCGGCCTATGACAACGAACTGCCGGTCGGACTGGTCGATCATCTGCCCGACGGCGCGATCAACGAATTCTACGCCACGCGCGCACTCGTGATCTCCGCGGTCCCGTTCACGGCCACGCTAACCGGCCCGCTGCCGGTGGGACTGAGCTTCAACGCCGCGACCGGTGAACTGTCCGGCGCTCCGACGGTCAGCGGTATCTTCACGTTCCAGGTGCGCCTCGTGGCCACGAACAACCCGGTGCTGGTGAAGACCTACACCATCGCCATCGCGGCAGCCGGCGAAGCCTTGCCCCCGCACAGCACCGTGGACACCGCCGTGTCACCGCTCGACAGCGGCACCACCACCGGCGACGGCTTCTACACCAACAGCACGCCGGCAACCGTCACCGCCACACCGGCCGCCGGATTTGCGTTTGCGAACTGGACGGACAACGGAAGAGCCGTGAGCAGTTCCGCCAGCTACACCTTCACCAATCTCGTCAACCGTTCGCTGGTCGCGACCTTCGTGCCGATGCCTCCGCTGTTCTTCTCCCTGCCGCAGCCCGGCACGCTGGCCCTCGGCTGGCCGACCAACGAGACCAGCCTGGTGCTGCAACAGAACACGGATCTCGGCATGGCGAACTGGGTGCCGGTCAACGAAGCAGCGACGGTCGTCGGGACGAACAACCGGGTGACGATCTCACCGCTGGTTGGCAACCGGTTTTTCCGGCTGATCCGCCCATGATTCCGCAACCCATCGGATGTACCCGGCGCGAAACAACCCGTTGAAGCACTCGCCATGAAACCGAAGCACGCGAAACGGCCCGAAGCTCCGCAGCGCAAGGCTGCCGCCCCAGCCAAACCACCGGTCGTTGAACGGATTCTGGCCACGACCGACTTTTCGGACGCGTCCCGGGCCGGCGTGCGGTATGCGCTTTCGTTGGCCAAAAGGATCGGCGCTTCGGTAGAGCTCCTTCACGTTGTCGAACCGCGCTCATGGGCGTCCGGGATGGGTTCCGTGCTGCCGGCCCGTGATGACTCCGCAGTGGTTGCCTCGGCCCGCGCCCGATTGGCAGCCATGGCGGCGCGTGGGACGAAGAGTGGTGTAGCGGTAACCGGCTCTGTCTCCGTGCGTCCGGGGAATGCGTTCCATGCCATCATCACGGCCGCCCGCGAGCGCTCGGTGGAGCTGATTGTCATCTCCACTCACGGTTACACAGGCCTCGAGCGCGTGCTCCTGGGCAGCACGGCTGAGCGGGTCGTGCGTCATGCCCCCTGCCCGGTGCTGACGGTTCCCGGCCGGCTTGGCCGGCTGCCCCCTTTCCGACTCAGGAAAATTCTCGTCCCGCTGGATTTCTCGAATCTCTCTATGGATGCGTTGCCCTATGCCACCCTCTTGGCCGCGAAGTTTGGGGCGGAGGTAACCCTCCTCCACGTCGTTGAAAAGTTTCCCATCGACTACCTTTTGGGCGGTGGGCTGCTGAATGAGTTGTTCGTACCCCTGATGAAGCAGGCCGAAGCGGACTTGGAAGGCATCGCCCAAGGTCTGGAGGCAGGCGCCAAATTGAAGGTCTCAACCGCTGTCCGGGAAGGTTCGCCTTACGAGGAGATTTGCCAGGCGGCCAAGTCGTTGGAGGCGGACCTGGTGGTTCTGACCACGCACGGTCACACGGGACTGAAACAGTTTTGGCTCGGCAGCACCGCCGAGCGTGTCGTGCGGCACTCGCCTTGCCCCGTGCTGTCGGTGCGTGAATTGGATCGGAGGCCATTGCCGATCCAGTAAACCAGCAAGATGCGACCCCGCGCAGTGGTCGGATGGTGCACTCAGGGATGACTCCTGATCCTGCAGTCTTTCGCCCCTCCCAACACTTCAAACCCCATGAACGCCACCCATCTCCATCTCATCCTCAACCATCTCCCTGTCCTCGGCACCGCCTTTGGGCTGGGACTGCTGCTCTTCGGTCTTTGGCGAAGAAGCAGCGAGCTGAAGAAGACGGCGCTCGGAATCTTCGTCCTCGTCGCGCTGGCCGCCGTGCCGGTCTATCTCACGGGAGAGCCGGCCGAAGACGGAGTCGAATCGCTTCCCGGCGTCTCCAAGCCCGGTATCGGGCATCATGAGAAGGCAGCGGGTGTCGCCTTAACCGGAGCCGTGGTGCTGGGCCTGGGTTCGCTGGGCGGCCTGATCTGCTTTCGTCGCGGCAGGCTGTTGCCCGCCTGGTTCACCATTTCCTTGCTCGTTCCCGCGTTGACTGTCAGCGGCCTCTTCTTATGGACCGCCAACCTGGGCGGGCAGATCCGACACTCTGAAATTCGCGCCGGCAGTAGCTTGCCCGCGGTAACCGGCGGAGAGCACCGCTAGCAACCCGCCCGGTCGAGAAACAAGTCTACCTCCAATTTTGAAATGGAAATTATGCAGGGAACAGGACCTGGAAATGTGCGGAACGGCCCGCCGCAGCCGACGCCTGATCCGGTCTCGTCGGCTCAGCCCTGGTATACCCCGGCCAAACTCTGGCATCGGAAGTCCGCGGTCATCGCGGCGTTTTCGGTTGTGGCCATCTTGTTGCATCTGGGGTTGCGCTTCGGCTTCAAGTTGGACCCGTCCGTGTACCGGATCCCCCTATACGTCACGCTGGTGCTCGGTGGCCTGCCGCAGCTCTACGATCTGCTGCAGAAGGTGCTGAAGCGGGAGTTTGGTTCCGATCTGCTGGGCGGCATCGCGATCATCACGTCGGTCCTGCTCGGTGAATACCTCGCGGGTGCGATCATTGTACTGATGCTTTCCGGCGGCGAAGCCCTGGAGAATTACGCCCTGCGCAGCGCCTCCTCGGTGCTGGCCGCCCTGGCCAAGCGGATGCCGTCCATCGCGCACCGGAAGCGGAAGGCCGAAATCGCGGATGTGGCGCTGGCCGACGTTGCCTTGGGCGACATCCTGGTGATCTATCCGCACGACATCTGCCCGGTGGACGGCACCGTGATCGAGGGGCACGGCACGATGGATGAATCGTACCTGACGGGCGAGCCGTTCCAGATCACCAAGACCTCCGGCTCGGCGGTGATCTCGGGCGCGATCAATGGCGAGTCGGTGCTGACCATCCGCGCCACGCAACTCGCCGCCGATTCGCGTTACGCCAAGATCATGGAAGTGATGCGGGAGTCGGAGGCGAAACGGCCGAACCTGCGCCGGCTCGGGGACACGCTCGGCGCGATCTATACGCCGGTGGCGCTGGTCGTGGCCGCCCTGGCCTGGGCCGTCAGCGGAGAGTCGGTCCGCTTTCTGGCGGTGCTGGTCATCGCCACGCCCTGCCCGCTGCTGCTCGCGATCCCCATCGCCATCATCGGGTCGATCTCCCTCTGCGCCCGCCGGGCGATCATCGTGAAAAGTCCCGTCGTCCTCGAACAGATCGCCGAATGCCGCGTCGCGATCTTCGACAAGACCGGGACGCTCACCTACGGCGAGCCGGCTCTGACCGAACAGCTCATCGCCCCGGGCTTTGTACAGCCGGAAGTGCTGACGCTTGTGGCGAGCCTGGAGCGCTACTCCAAGCATCCGCTGGCGCGCGCGATTCTGGCGGCGGCGAAAGAAGCCGGAGTGACGCTTCCGGAGGCCACCGAGGTGGGCGAGCAACCGGGCCGTGGCTTGCAGGGAACCGTCTCCGGCCACCTCGTGCAGATCACCAGCCGCAACAAGCTGCTGGCCGGAAATGTTCCCGGGGCCGACCAGCTTCCTCCGGTGGCCGGCGGGCTGGAATGCGTGGTGGTGATTGACGGACGCTACGCAGCGGCCCTGCGCTTTCGCGATGCCCCGCGCGCGGAGAGCCGCTCCTTCGTGAAGCATCTCGGTCCGAAACACCACTTCCAGCGCGTGCTGATCGTGTCCGGCGACCGGGAGTCGGAGGTCCGCTACCTCGCGGAGCAGGTCGGCATCACCGAAATCCATGCCGAGCAGAGTCCGGAGCAGAAACTCGCGCTGGTCCGCGCCGAAACCGCGAAGGCAAAGACGCTCTACGTCGGCGACGGCATCAACGACGCCCCGGCCATGATGGCCGCGACCGTCGGGATGGCCATCGGCCAGAACAGCGACGTGACGGCGGAGGCGGCGGGGGTGGTGATCATGGACAACTCGCTGAGGAAGGTGGACGAGTTCATGCACATCAGCCGCCGCATGCGCCGCATCGCCCTCCAGAGCGCGGTGGGCGGCATGGCGCTCAGCGTCATCGGCATGCTGTTCGCCGCGACGGGCCACCTGACGCCGGTTGCCGGTGCCATCGCCCAGGAGGTCATCGACGTGCTGGCGGTGCTGAACGCGTTGCGCGCCGCGTTCCCGCCCAAAGTCATCCATGATCTCTGACGGCACTCGGACGCCACCAGTTCCTGTGCCCGTCAAGGCTGCGCGCTTTGCCGCCCGTGGGCCTAGTCGCCCAGCAGTGACTTCAAAGCCGACCGGGCGGCGTCTTCGCGGGAATTCTTCACCGCACCGCCCCAGGTGCGGCGGGCGAACTCGAAGAATTCGCAGAAATTCGCCTGCTCCTTGTTGGCCTCGGGTTCGGCCCGGCGTTCGCGGCACTGGTGCGCGGCCCGCAGGTCGTAGTAGGTGCAGTTCACGCAGGCGCGGAGGTCGGCCCGGCATTGGGGACAGGTTTCGCTGCGGCCGGGCTGCCCCTTGAGGGTCCATTCCCAGCCGCACTGATGACAGTGGCGCGTCATGGGAGCCAAGCGTGCCAGAAGGCCGGGGGAAAAGAAAGAAGGCCGGCCTTTCGGCCGGCCCCCCAGTGATGAGGTCTTAATACGCACTCACCAGTGCGCTCAGATCAGCGGCAGGGCCAACTGGAGACAGTGTCCGCACCCCGCCGCAAGCCAGACCCCTCTGCCAACCCTTAGCGGACACTGAACCAACCAACACAGTGTAAGATTACACGGTGTCGAAAATGTTCAAAAACGCTTCGGCCAGGCTGACGCCACGGCTGCTTGCTCTTGCAGAGCCAACGGACGTCGGGGAGGTTACAAAAAATTCAACGGGCCAGAAAAATTGTGGCCAAATGGCTCCTAAGAACCCGGGCGAGCGGGGTGTCCGCTCCGGGGGCAAGCGATTGGAGCAGAACGGCTTCCTTGCCGGTGCCGGAGACCAGCACCCAGATCATGCGGGCGGCCTGAATGGTGTGAAAGGTCAGCGTGAGCCGTTGGGGCGGCGGTTTCGGCCCAATGACGGGCAGGTAACAAGCGGTGCTTTCTGCAACACTCGCCGGGGCTCCGGGGAACAGGGAGGCCACATGGGCATCTTCCCCCATGCCGAGCAGCACCAGGTCGAGCACTGGTCGCCCCTGTGCGTCCGCCGGGCAGATTGCGCGCAATTCCGCCTCGGCTTCGCGGGCGGCAGTGGCCGGGTGGGCCTCACCCTTGAGGCGATGGATGCGCTGGGCGGGAATGCCCAGCGGCTTGAGGAGGTTTTCCTCGGCGAGCAGGTAGTTGCTGTCCACATGGTCCGGCGGCACGCAACGCTCATCGCCCCAGAAGAAATCCACGGCGTCCGGCGACAAGCGCCGGCGGCGAGCCTCGACGGCCACCGCAGCCATGAAATCCTTCGCGACGCGACCGCCAGAGAGCGCGACGCGGAAGGGCATGTTCCGGGCGGCGGCGTTGGCGGCCTCATCCACCCAGCGCCGGGCGACGTCGGCGGCGAGGGCGGCGGCATTGGGAAAGTCGAACAGTTCAGGTTGCATGCAGTCGGGGCCGCGAGATTCCGCGAGCACCGGAAATGAGGCAAGCGGGGCGGTGATGAATTTGGAAAACAGGAAAGGGCCGCTAAACGGCAGTTTCGAAGAAACAACCGGAAATTAGCCAAAGACGCAGTGTCTGGCTAATTTCTTGGTTCACTCTGCGCCCTGTCCATTGGCTGGTCGCGATTGAAAATTTGAAATGGGATCGGCCTTTTCCTTCCTGTTTTCCTGCTTTCCAAATTCATCCCGCCCTCGTTTTTTTTCCGTGGTTGTCGAGTCACCCTCAGAACATTCTTGCCAGCCGGGCGTTTCGGGTGATTCCTCTTGGGCGTTCTTTGAGCCCGCCGGCCCTTCGGAGCCGGCATCGTTTCAAAACAACACTGGAAGTGCGGGAACCCCGTGAGAATCGGGGACGGTAGCGCCACTGTATCGGGACACAAACCCCCAGGTCGCAAGACAGCCACTGGATGCAAGTCTGGGAAGGCGGGGATGAGGTTTACGCCCGGAGTCAGGACATCGCGCCAGGGTTGCTCGTCAGGCCGTGCCTTGAGTGCGGCCGCTTCGCCGCCAAGCGAAGGATGAGGCCAGCCGGGCCGCCTGTCTGCGCGCCCGGACTTGTGGATGCCACACGCCTTCATTCTCGGTCTTGCGGGAGGGAGGCGTTTTCGTTTTTTACGGAGGCGTTTTTCCACCGCGACTGGTCTCTGGACATCAAAACCGCCCCGGCTGGGAACACCCGGGGCCGCAGAGAAACCATGACCATGCAGTACAGAACCCTCGCGCTGGCGCTTGCCGCCGCGCTCTCCCCGCTCGCCGTCCGCGCGCAATACGCCAGCTCGGTCACGAGCTACATCGCCGGTACGGGCGTCACCGCCGGCTATACCGATCCCACCTCTGCGCTGGGGGAACCCAGCCGCGTCACGCCCGGCCAGTTTGGCGGGCCGGTCGATCCCTTCGACTCCGCCTATCTCGGCTCCCAGCTCGTCGGCATCGGCACGGGCGGCTCGCTCACCGTGCATTTTGATGCGCCGGTGCGGGACAACCCGGCCAACGCCTTCGGCCTCGATTTCCAGGTGTTCGGCAACTCGTTCTTCGTCGTGACTAACGCGACCGACGCCAATTTCAACTACATCGGCACGCCGAAGACGGATGGCTCGGTGTTCGTGGCGGATGGGGTGTCCACCCGCGTGTCGGTGAGCAAGGACGGGCAGACCTTCTTCACGCTCACGCCCTCGCTCGCGCCGGTGCTCAAAAACCTGTTCCCCACGGACGGCAGCGGGAGCTTCACCGTGCCCGTGAACCCCGCGCTGAAGAACGCCGACTTCGCCGGGCTCTCGCTCGACCAGATCCGTGCGAAGTACGGCGGCAGCGGCGGCGGCGCCGGCTTTGACCTCGCCTGGGCACGTGATGCTCAGGGCAACCCGGTCACGCTCGACCAGATCAGCTACGTGCGGATCGAGGTGCTCACCGGCACGGTCCAGATCGACGGTTTGAGCGTGGTGCCTGAGCCGTCCACTTGGGCGCTGCTGGGCCTCGGTCTGGGGGCGCTGGCGTATTCCCGCCGTCGCCACTGAACGCTCATCCCTTGGACGCTTCCGCTCCAACTTCCGCGACGGGCAGCGCGTGTGACACCGCGCGCTGCCCGCTTTGCGGTGGCCCCAATGGCTGCCAGCTCACCACCACCGGCGCCTACAAGGGCCTTTGCTGGTGCGAGCGGACGCAGATTCCCGAGTCGCTGCTGGCGCGCGTGCCAGCGGAGCTGCAACGGCGCGTGTGCATCTGCGCGCGCTGTGTGGAGCAGGAACTCGGTCGGGCACCGGCACCCGAGGCGGAGGCGGGTGATTTCTATCGGGATGGGGCAACCGGGGCCGTGGTGTTCACCGAGGGCTATCACCGCCGGCGTGGCTACTGCTGTGGCAACGGCTGCCGGCATTGTCCGTTCGACCATTGCGCGGTCCCGGGCAAAGGCGGCGGGCTGGTGGCGACGATAGCGGGCCAATCCGCCATGATGCTGGCCCTGTTGATCTGGCTGCTGGCACTCATGCCGCAGGCCGGCCACGCGGACGTGGTCACGGAGGAGTTTGCCACCGATCCGTTCGCCCGGGGCTGGCAGGTGGTGGGCGATACGAACCTCTGCCAGTGGGATGCCGTCCACCAGAATGTCGCGGTGACCTGGGATTCCTCCCGCTCCAACAGTTTCCTCATGCTGCCGCTGGGCACCGAGCTGACCACGGCGGATGATTTTGCGTTCAGCTTCGACCTGCAGCTCGCGGATGCCGCCGTGCGTGATCCCGAAAACCGCCCGGCCGCCGTTCAGATTGGTTTGGGGCTGGTGCGGCAGTCGCGGTTGCCCGACGGCAATCCGACACGGCTGGCGGGCACCGCGCAGGATCTGGTTGAGTTCGACTGGTTCGCCGACAGCTTCATCCCCGGCTTTGGCGATAATCCGGCCACCATCGGTCCGGCGGTCTTTGGTGCGAACGGCAGCCGGGCGTTCAGCTTCAACAATTTCTTCGATCTGTCGGATGGCGCGACTTGGCGGGTGCGCTGCGCCTATGCCGCGACCAACCGCCAGCTCACGATCACGCTGCTGCGTGATGGCGTGGACGCTGGCCCCGTGAACCCCGTGAAGCTCGCGACAACTTTCCAGAGCTTCACGGTGGACGCCTTCGCCGTGATTGCATGGAGCGAGAACGGCACCACCACGGATTCCCTGCTCGCCCACGGCACACTCGACCACGTGGTGCTCGAACTGCCGGACACGCCCATCGGCGCGCTCACGTTGGTCGGCCTGGGTGCGGTCGAATTCAGCAGCCTGACTGGCTGGCACTACACGCTCGAAGCCAGCGGCGACCTGCAAACGTGGGCCGGCACGGTCACGGCAGATGGCACGGGCGGACGCCTCCAGCTCGCCGATCCGCGCGACGTGGTGCTGCCGCGCCAATTTTACCGCGTACGCGCCGCCCGGCCATGAACCGTATTCCTCTGTCAGCCGGTCGATTCTCAGGGGTGCGTTCGCCCCATCTGCCAACTCCTATCTCCCCTCTGCGTGCCGCCTTCACGCTGATCGAGCTGCTGGTGGTCATCGCGATCATCGCGGTGCTGGCCGGACTGCTCCTGCCCACGCTGGCGCAGGCGCGGAAGGCCGCGAACGGCGCGCGTTGCGTGTCGAATCTCCGCCAGCTCGGCCTGGCGACGCAGCTCTACTGGGACGACCACGGCAACCGCACGTTTGTCGATCGCACCGTGCGGACGAACAATGGCTGGCGTTACTGGTTCGGCTGGCTGGGCGACGGCAGTGAGGGCGAGCGCGATTTCGATCCGACGCAGGGCGCGCTATGGCCCTATTTCCAAGGGCGGGGCGTGGAAATCTGTCCCGCGCTAAACCGCGCCAATCCCAATTTCAAGTCCAAGGCCCGGGGCGCGGCCTACGGCTACGCCTACAACCTGCTCGCCGGGCCGCGCGGGACGGCAGGGCTGCCGGTGAACCAGTTCTCGCACCCGACCGACCTGGCCCTGTTCACCGATGGCGGACAGGTGAACGATTTCCAGGAGCCGGCCTCACCGGAGCATCCGTTGTTGGAGGAGTTTTATTATTTCGACACCAACACGCTGTCCGCCACGGTCCATTTCCGGCACCAGCGCCGAGCACAGGCGTGGTTTGGCGACGGACATGTGGGCGTCGAATCCCCCGATCCGGCCTCGCTGGATACCCGATTGCCCGGCGAGGTGGTCGGTCGCCTGCGCCCCGCGATCGTCGTGCCGTGAGGCATGCGGGAGCGCCGATGTGCTGCCGATAGACCGCACGGGACAGCGTGAGCGGGAAAGCGCTCCGATAAGGGGGTGTATCTTTTCATCGTGGCCGTCCCCCCCTCACCCCGGCCCGCTCCCGCCGTATGGACTTGGGACATGGTGGGCGGGTGTGCGGGGGAAAGGGAGTCAACGCACGGCAATACGGTCGGAAACGCTTGAAGTGTATCGACCACCTTCCTCACCAGTACCCCTTGCTCACTTCGCTTTCGCCCGCTTTTTCGCCAACTCTTCGCGCAGCTTTGCGAGCGGCAGCGTGTTGATAACATCCGCCTTGGTAAGCCAGCCCTTGCGCGCGATGCCGGTGCCGAGGCGGAGCCACTGGACGTGTTCGAGACGATGCGCGTCGCAGTTGATGACGCATTTCACGCCCTTGTCCTTGGCGTAGTGCCAGAGCCGCCAGTCGAGGTCAAAGCGGTAGGGCGAGGCGTTCAGCTCGATCCACGTGCCGGTGGCCGCGCAGGCGTCAATGACCGCATGCTGGTTGATCTTATAGGCGTCGCGTTCTAGCAACAGGCGACCGCTCAGGTGGCCGAGCATGTGGACGAATGGATTTTCCGCCGCGCGGATGAAGTGCTTCGTGTTCTCCGCCTCGTCGCTCGAAGGCACATGCAGGCTCGCCACGACCACGTCGAGTTCGGCCAGCAGCTCGTCGGGGAAATCGAGGCCGTCCTTGAGGATGTCCACCTCGCTGCCGGTGAGTAGGCGGAAGTCGCTGCCCTCGTCCGCATACGACTTGTTCACCTCGGCGACGGCTTTGAGCTGCTGGCGCACACGGGCCTCGTCCAGACCATTGGCCTGGTAGCTCGCGCGCGAATGGTCGGTGATGGCCCAGTATTCGAGGCCCAGCTCGTGCATCTGCGCCGCAATATCCTCGAGGGTGTTGCGGCCGTCGCTCCAGTTGGAGTGGTTGTGCAGGGAGCCCTTCAGGTCGGTCCACTCGACGAGACGCGGTAGCGCGTCGGCCTCGCCGGCCTTGAATTCACCGTGATCCTCGCGCAACTCAGGCGTGATGTAGGGCAGGCCCAGCTCGGCGAAGATGTCCTTCTCATCGTGACATTCCACGCGCAGCGCCGGGTCGCGTGTTTCTTCCTTGCTGCGGTAGAGGCCGTATTCGTTGAGCCGCAAGCCGCGCGAAATCGCCCGTTGGCGCATGACGATGTTGTGCTCCTTGCTGCCTGTGAAGTAGGCGAGCGCAAACGGATACTCCACATCGCTCACGACCCGCAGGTCCGCCTGGATGCCGTCGCCCAGAATGACACTGGCCTTGGTGTCGCCCTTGGCCATGACGGTGTGGATGCCTGGCTGGCTGACGAAAAATTCGATCACGCTCGTCGGGTTCTTGGACGAGACGAGGAAGTCGATGTCGCCGATGACCTCCTTCCAGCGCCGCAAACTGCCGGCAGTGCTGCAACGGATCACGTCGGGATGCCCGCGCAGCGATTCCAGCACCGGTTCCGCGACCACGAGCGCATCGACCAGCCGGTGCCGCGAGGCGAACTGCCGGCGAAACGCGATGGCCTCGAGGATCTTCGCCTGCGACTTCTCGCCAAAGCCGTCGAGCACGGCGATCTTGTTGTCCTTGCAGGCGGCTTCGAGCTGCTCGATGGACTGGATGCCCAGCTCGTCATAGAGGCGCTTTACCTTCTTCGGCCCCACCCCTTGCAGGCCGAGCATCTCGACCAGGCCGGGCGGCAGCGACGCCTTGAGCGTCTCGTAATAGGGCAGCCGGCCGGTGGTCACGAGCGTCGTGACCTTCTCCTGCAGCGCCTCGCCGAAGCCCTTCAGCTCGCCGAGCCGGTTTTCCGCAACGATCTTTTCCAGAGGTTCAGTGAGACCCTCGAGCGTGCGCGCGCCATTGGTGTAGGCGCGGGTCTTGAACGGGTTCTCGCCCTTCAGCTCCAGCAGCGTGCCGATCTCCACAAGAATGGCGGCGACTTGATCCTTATCCATGGACGCAGAGTAACCAGAGGTTCGCCCCGCCAAAAGCGGAACTATCACTCCTGACATTGGAATAAAAATCGCTACCCTGCGCCTGTGTTTCACCGCAGGCAGCGCCAGGATGCCGGAAGTCGGGGCGCCTTTACGCTCATCGAGCTGCTCGTGGTCATCGCGATCATTGCGATCCTGGCCGCGCTGCTCCTGCCCGCCCTCTCCCGCGCCAAGGCCCAGGCACTGCGCACCCAATGCCTGAGCAACGAACGGCAACTGGCCCTCGCCGGCCAGCTCTATACCGGCGATCACGCCGACTACCTGCCGCCGAACGGCTACGGACTGCCGACCGATCTTGCGGGGCAGAAACTGTGGGTGCTCGGTGAGCAGCACCTCCACCCGGAGGCATTCACCAACCGCAGCTACCTGCTGGATACCAGCCTCGCCGCCTTTGCGTCCTACATGCCCACGGCCGCGATCTACAAGTGCCCGGCCGACCGGTTCACCTTCCTGCTGGGCAAGGAGACGGTGCGCAAGGTCCGCAGCTATTCCCTGAACCACTGGCTGGGCTGGATCGCGCCGGCCGATGCCTTCAGCTCCGACACCTCCGTCTCGTTCGTGAAGGCGAGCGACCTTGCGCCCGCCTCGCCGAGCCAGATTTTTACCTTCCTCGACGTGGGGCCGGACAGCCTCTGCTATCCCGGATTTGTCATTCTCCGGGGCAACACGGGGCTGTTCTACCATTTCCCCTCGGCCGAGCATGAGAACAGCGGCAACGTGGCTTTCGCCGACGGGCACGTGGAAAGCCATCGCTGGATGTCTCAGGACACAATCCGCGAGTCGCGCATCGACGGCGCCAACCACTTCCGCTTCTTCCCGGGCAATCCCGACCTCCTGTGGCTGCAGCAGCACGCTACCATCGCCCGGTGAAAGCCAAAGTCAGCTCCGCGCGCATTACAAGTCGGCAGAGATTTAATTTGGAAAACAGGAAAGCAGGAAGGGATCGGCCCTTTCCTGTTTTCCTGCTTTCCAAATTCGCAACTCGTAACTCGTAACTCGAAATTCCATCACCTCACCTGCGCCGCGAAGATATTGGCCTCAGTCTCGGTGATCTTGCCGTCGCGGTTGGTGTCGGCGCGGGCCACGGCCTCGTTGAACGCGGTGTTCGGGCCGCGGACGGTCTTGGTGCGGTGCTCAAAGACGAGCGGCACTTCCACATCCACCGAGCTTTCGCGGTGCTGGCCGCTGCCGGGCATTTTGCTCAGCGCCTCGTAGAAGATCCGGCCGGCGGCCTCGTTTTCAAAGGAGATGGGCACCCGTGACTCATCGCGGGTCACGGTTTCTTCGGTGTGGATGCAGCCGGCGGATACCAGGGCGGCAAAGGCGGCGAGCGACAGGGGCAGGATGGCTTTCATTTCGTCAGTGCTGATCGGCGCGGAAAAATCCTCCGAAACCCTTCGGCCCGTTGGTTTCACCACGCCTTACCGGTTTCATTACCCGGCCTTGGACGGAAAGTTTCGCCGAATCTTCATCCGGCGGTTTTCCGTTGGCAGCGGCTCCGTGCCTGCCGCTAACCTCAGGGCACGCTTTCACGCAACATCGCATCCGCATCGCCGCACATGAACACCGTCCAACAACTTAAGACCGTCAAGTCCAACACCGCCGCCAAGGTCGGGGCCGAACTCTCCCGCACCGGGGGCCTCCTGCGCCTCGCCCCCGCCTGGGTGCCGCGCTCCTTCCTCCAGCCCGGCCTGCGCATCAAGCTCCATCCCGACGACACCTACGCCTACGGCCTGAACCGCGGCGGCATCGACGAACGCTGGTTCGCCTCCACCACCCCCACGGCCAACGAGGGCCGCGCCTGGGACGAGGGTCTGAACTACTGCGTCGTCGGCAAGGAGCGCTTCACGCTCGCGCAGGCGGTGGCCGATGCGGGCGCAACGCTCGTGGGCAAGGCGATCTGGAAGAAGTACGGCAAGTGGCCGGTGTACTCGAAGTTCTTCGACAACATGGGGCCGATCCCCCACCACATGCACCAGTCGGCCAAGCAGGCCAAGCTCGTCGGCCAGGAAGGCAAGCCCGAGAGCTACTACTTCCCGCCGCAGCACAACAACGTCGGCAACAACTTCCCCTACACGTTTATGGGCTTCGAGCCCGGCACGACCAAGGCCCAGGTCCGCAAGTGCCTGGAAAACTGGAACAAGGGGGACAACGGCATCCTCGACCTCTCCAAGGCCTACCGCCTCAAGGTCGGTTCCGGCTGGCTCATCGATCCCTGCATCCTCCACGCGCCCGGCAGCCTCTGCACCTACGAGCCGCAGTGGGGCTCGGACGTCTTCGGCATGTACCAGAACCTCGTGGAGGGCCGCGAAGTTCCCTGGAGCCTGCTGGTCAAGGACATGCCCAAGAGCAAGCACAAGGACCTCGACTTCATCGTGGACCAGCTCGACTGGGAGAAGAACGTGGACCCGAACTTCAAGGACAACCACTACCTCGAGCCCGTCCCGGTCGCCGACACCCGCAAGGAAGGCTTTGTGGACCGCTGGATCGTGTACGGCAAGGTCGATGGCGAGCAGCTCTTCACCGCCAAGGAGCTCACCCTCGAGCCTGGCACCAAGTGCACCATCAAGGACACCGGCGCCTACGGCCTCATCTGCGTGCAGGGCACCGGCAAGATCAACGGCCAGCCGCTGGTCAGCCCGAAGCTCATCCGTTTCAACGAGCTGACCGAGGACGAATACTTCTGCACCGAGGACGGCGCGAAGAACGGCGTGACCTTCGAGAACACCAGCGAGACCGAACCGCTCGTGACCCTGCGCTACTTCGGCCCCGAGGTGAACCCCGACGCCCCGGCGATGGGCGCCTACCGGAACAACAAGTTCTGAGCGTCACGGGCCAATGGCCCGATCTTTCAAGAAGTGGCGGCGGGCGGAAACGTACGCCGCCCTTTGTAGAGTCCGCGATCACATTGTCGCCAGCCTGTTACGCAGTTTAGCGGCAGCCCTGGGTGCCACCTCTTGCCGCGAGGAGTTGGACTTGTATGAGGGGTGCCCTCTGGGTGTGTAAACTCCAGGCATGAACCGCCGCCGCTTTGTCCAGCTTGGAGCCGCCCTGGCCGCCACGGCCCCGCTGCTTTCCTTGGGCACGGGCACGGCGCGGGCCGCCGACGAACGCGTCGCCGGCCGCCTGGGCCAAGGCGGTTTCCGGTGCGACGTCGCCATCATCGGCGGCGGACTCGGAGGCATCGCCGCCGCGTTATCGGCGTTGAAGTCCGGCTTGAAGGTCGTGCTGACCGAGGAGACCGATTGGATCGGCGGGCAGCTCACGTCCCAGGCCGTGCCGCCGGATGAACACCGCTGGATCGAATCGCAGGGCTGCACGAAGACCTATCGGCAACTCCGCCACGGCATCCGCGACTACTACCGGCGCCACTACCCGCTGACCGACGCCGCCAAGGCCCGGGTGGATCTCAATCCCGGAAACGGCTCCGTCTCCGCGCTCTGCCACGAACCGCGCGTCGCGCTCGCCGAGCTGGAAGGGTTGCTCGCCCCCTACGTCCCGGACGGTCGGCTGGTCCTCCTGCGGGAACACCGGCCCGTCTCCGCCGTCGCCGAGGCCGACCGCGTCCAGCAGGTCACCGTCCGCAATCTGCGCACCGGCAGGGACGTTTCGCTCGAAGCCCCGTGGTTCATCGATGCCACCGAACTCGGCGATCTTCTGCCGCTGACCGGAACCGAATTCGTCACCGGCGCCGAGGCTGGCACCGGCGAACTGCACGCGTCGGCCCGCCCCGGCCCGTCCAACCAGCAGTCCTTCGTCTCCTGCTTCATCATCGACCATGTGCCGGGCGAGGAGCACGTCATTGACCCGCCGCGCGACTGGGCCTTCTGGAAGAACCACGTGCCGAACCTCACGCCGGCCTGGCCGGGACGACTGCTGGACCTGACCTACTTCCATCCGCAGCGCCGCGTGCCCGTGACCCTCGGCTTCAATCCGGAAGGCGACACCCCGGGCGTTCCGCTGAATCTCTGGCGCTACCGCCGCATTGCCGCGAAGGCGAACTTCCAGCCCGGCACCTATCCCGGCGACGTCTCGCTCATCAACTGGCCGCAGAACGACTATATGCTCGGCAACCTCGTCGGCGTGTCCGAGGCCGAGGCGCAGAAGCATGTCGCCAGCGCCAAGCAGCTCAGTCTCTCGCTGCTCTATTGGCTCCAGACCGGAGTGCCGCGTCCCGATGGCGGCCAGGGCTGGCCAGGGCTGCGGTTGCGCAAGGATCTCGTCGGCACGGAAGATGGTTTGGCCAAGTCCTGTTATGTGCGCGAGGCCCGTCGCATCCGGGCGCGCTTCACGGTCCTGGAACAGCACGTCGGCCTGGCCATGAGGGCCAAAGCAACGGGTGTGAAGGAAGCGGAAGCCAAGGCCGCCGAGTTCGCCGACACCGTCGGCATCGGCAGCTACCCGATCGATCTGCATCCCAGCAGCGCGGGCGACAACTACACCGACTTCCCGACCGCCCCGTTCCAAATCCCCCTCGGTGCGCTGTTGCCGGTGCGGATGAAGAACCTCCTCCCCGCCTGCAAGAACATCGGCACCACCCACGTGACCAACGGCTGCTACCGCCTGCATCCCGTCGAGTGGAACATCGGCGAAGCCGTCGGCGCCGCCGTGGCGTTGGCTTTACGCAAGAAGCTTGGAACGTCCGAGGCCTTGGCGAAGAGGAACACGGTCGGCGAGTTGCAGGCCGATTTGGTGAAGCTGGGCGTTGAGCTGGCCTGGAAAGCGTGAGCTGCAAGCCATCGCTAATCGCGGTCCGAAACCCTGGCGCGTACCTCAATGGCTCCCGGATTGCGGTTCCCTCACGACCGATGGCGACACCGGGGATTTTTTCCGGCAACGTGCGGCGACATGCTGCGTTGGCTGATTTTCTGGACCCTTTGCGCGGGACTCGTGCGGGCGGAGGACGTGCGTTTGCCGAATCCGCTGCTGCCGCACGGGGCGGACCCTTCGGTCGTCTTTCACCGGGGCGAGTTTCTGCTCATCCAGTCGGAGCAGGCCCGCGATTTCGTGCTGCGCCGGGCGACGAATGTCGCCGGTCTGGCCACCGCGCCGAAGGTATCCATCGCGCCGCCGCTGTGCTGCAACGTGTGGGCACCCGAACTCGTCTGGTTGCGCGGGCGCTGGTGGATCTATTACGCCAAGGACGACGGCACCAACGCGAACCACCGGATGTACGCCATGGAGAGTGTTGGCGAAGATCCCGCCGGTCCTTACGTGGAGCGTGGCAAGCTGGCCGATGCCAGCAACGACCTGTGGGCGATTGACGGGGCGCCGTTCGAGTTCGGCGAGAAGCTCTACTTTGTGTGGTCGGGTTGGCCGGTGAACCACGACGGCCAGCAGAATCTCTACCTCGCGCCTATGAGCGATCCGGCGATGATTTCCGGTCCGCGCGTGCTCCTGTCCCAGCCGGATCAGCCGTGGGAACGCCACGGGCTGCCGTTGCAGGAGGGGCCGGAACCGCTCCCCCGCGATGGCCACCTGTTCATTGTGTATTCCGCGAGCGGCAGCTGGACCGATGATTATTGCCTCGGCCTGCTCACCTTCAAGGGCGGCGATCCCCTCGATCCGAAACAGTGGGTGAAGTCGCCGCAACCGGTGTTCGCCAAGGCCAACGGCACGTTCGGTCCCGGCCATAACTCCATGGTGCAGGACGCCACCGGTTCCTGGTGGAATGTGTATCACGCCATCGATGAAGCCGGCGGCGGCTGGAAGCTTCGGAGCATCCGCGCGCAACCCTTCACCTGGGATGCCCAAAGCGCACCGGTGTTCGGGATACCTCGGGCACGCGACTGAAACTCGGTGGTCATCGGCAGGGCTGAAAGCCTGGCCGAGCGGTGCCTGGGGTGGAGCGAGCGTCGCGAGCGCAGCCCCAGGTTGTGTGAGCAACGAGGTCGAGCGCTGTAAGCGCGTTCCCAAAGGGCCGATTGCGTTGGGACGGGCCTTCAGCCCTCGGGTCGATCGGGAGAGCATATCCCTGGGGCTGCGCTCACGGTGTTCGCTCCACCCCAGGCATTACTCGGGCGCGCTTTCAGCGCTTCGGCGGACAGTCGGGTGGGAGTCGCGGTCCGCGCTTGTAGCTGGGTTTTGGCGTGGAAGCGTTGGCCAATGGTTCCAAGCCGGGAACGGGGCGAAACCGCGTCGCGCTCAAACTGGATGGGTGAATTTCGTCCCAATCTTTTATGCTTCGGGCCTGAATTTTGGCTTCGGCAGGCGGTCCATCTGCGGTCACTATCACTCCGATGCCCCGTCCCCGTTCAGCGGGATTCCGGACCGGCCAGCCGTCGCGCCTTGCGGCAGTGGCCGGCCTGCTGTTTTCCGCGTGGCCGGTCCTGGCCGGCGGATCGCTGCAGGTGCTGCCCGCGACGATTGAACTGCGCGGGGCGGACGACGCTCATGGGCTCTTGGCGAGCCTGGCCAGTTCGGATCACTCGGAAGACGTCACTCGGAGGAGCACCTATCTTTCCACCGACGCGAAGATCCTCACCGTGGACACCAACGGGGTGGTGCGACCGGTCAGTGATGGTGCGGCCGCCGTGCTGACGATGTACGCCGGCGAGACCAACCGCGTCGCCGTGACGGTGCGCGACGCCCAGACGCAGTTCACGCCGTCGTTCCGGCAGGACATCGAGCCGTTGCTCACCCGGGCCGGCTGCAACATGGGGGCCTGCCACGGCAAGCTTGCCGGGCAAAACGGTTTCAAACTTTCGCTGCGCGGTTACGCGCCGGAACTGGATTTCGGCTGGCTTACCGACGACGTCGGCGCCCGGCGCATCAACCCGGCCGTGCCGGAGGAGTCGTTGCTCGTCACCAAGCCGCTCGGGACCATTCCGCATGAGGGCAAAGTTCGTTTCGCCGAAGGCTCACGCTATCACCGCACGCTCGTGGAGTGGATTGCTGCCCGCGCGCCTGGCCCGCAGGCCGCCGATGCGGAGGCCGACGCCTCCAAACTGGAGATCCTGCCGGGCGACCGGACGCTTCGTCCCGGCGACACCCAGCAACTGCTCGCCCGGGCGCAATGGCCCGACGGACACACCCGCGACGTCACCTGGCTGGCGCAGTTTTTCTCCAACGACGAGACAACAGTGACAGTCACGCCTGATGGTCTGGTGAAGGCCATCCGTCCCGGTGCGACTTCGGTGCGGGCGCATTTCCAGGGGCAGGTCGAGGTTGTCCGAATCACGATTCCGGCCACCAATGTCATCGAGGACTGGAAGTTCGCCCGCGGCCAGAACGCGGTGGATGAACCGGTCTTCGCCCGTCTCAAAGCCCTGCGCATCCCGCCGTCGCCACGCTGCGACGATGCCACCTTCCTGCGCCGCGCGATGCTGGACACGCTCGGCACGCTGCCGACTTCGGACGAGGTCCGTGACTTCCTCGGGAATCCGGCCAAGGACAAGCGCGCGAAGCTGGTCGAGGCGCTGTTGCAGCGGCCGGAGTTCGCGGACTACTGGACGCTCCAGCTCGCCGACCTGTTCCAGAACCGCAAGGAGCGCGACCACGATGTGCGCGGCGCGAAGAACGTCCGCGCCTTCCACAGCTGGTTGCACGACCAGGTCGCGGCGAACCGTCCGTGGGATGCGCTGGTGCGCGATGTGCTCACGGCGAGCGGCAATTCGGTGAGCACGCCGCAGATCGGCTACTACACCTATCTGGTCGGCGAGAAGAACCCGACCGAGAGCGAGGTCACCGATGCGGTGGCGCAGGCTTTCCTCGGCACGCGCATCGGCTGCGCCCGTTGCCACAATCATCCGCTCGAAAAATATACGCAGGATGACTTCTACCACTTCGCCGCGTTCTTCGACCGGCTGACCCTCGACCGCAAGGAACCTGCGGCTGGCGCGACGACACTGTTCGCGGTCAGCCACGACGAGCACGAGCGACAGCAGCGGCTCGATGAGTCGGAGAAGAAGTTGAAGGACGCCGAAGCGAAGCTGCTGCAAGCCGAGGCCAAGGACACCGAGGCGGCCACGAAGGAATTTGCCGACCGCAAACACGAATATGCGGACCGGAAGCGCGAGCTGACCGAGGCACAGGCTCGTCAGCCGCATGCGTGGCAGCCACGCACGCATCGCGATGTGGAGGCACGTCCGCTCGACCGTCACGCGATGGACTTTTCCGGCGGGGCCGATCCGCGCGCCGCGCTGGCCGGCTGGATCACCTCGACGAACAACGCCTACTTCTCCGGCGCGATGGTCAACCGGCTGTGGAAGCACTTCCTCGGCACCGGCCTCGTCGAGCCGGTGGATGACCTGCGCGCGAGCAATCCGCCATCGAATCCCGAGCTGTGGGCGTTGCTGAAGCGCGAGTTTGTCGCCGGCGGCTACGACCTGCGCCACGTCATGCGGCTCATCCTCAATTCGCGCACCTACCAGCTCAGCTCCGGCACGCTGCCGGGCAACGAGACGGAGACACGCTTCTACTCGCACTATTACGCGCGCCGGCTGCCGGCCGAGGTGATGGCCGACGCGGTAAGCTCGGCCACGGGCGTGCCGGACCGCTTCGAAGGCTTCCCGCTCGGCCTGCGCGCGGTGCAGCTCCCCGAGCCGACGACCACGAGCTACTTCCTCTCGCTCTTCGGCCGCAGCGAGCGCGTGACCGCGTGCGCCTGCGAGCGCAGCGGGGCCGTCACGCTGCCGCAGCTCCTGCACCTGCAGAACGGCGAGGAGATGACCAAGAAGGTCCGGTCGCGGGATGGCCGGCTGAGCGAATTGCTGAGGCATGATCCGGCCACGCCGCAGGTCATCGAGGAGCTTTACCTCACCGCGCTGAACCGGTCCCCCACGGCGGCCGAGACGAAGCGGCTGCTCACCGCGCTCGGCGAGGCGAAACCCGAGGAGGCGCTGCCGGATCTGTTCTGGGCGCTGCTGAACACGAAGGAGTTTGCGTTCAACCACTGATGAATATGATCTGTCCGAAATGCAAAGTTCGGTTTGGTGTCGGCTCGGAGTCGCCGAGGCTCTTTTTCATCATGGCCTTAGTTCTGGTTTGCGGCGGCGGTCTTTTTGCAGGGTTTGGCCGGTGGGGTTTGATGGGGCTCTTCTTGGTGGTTGCCGTGATTTCAGTATGTGCCGCGTTAGTAAATACGATTGACCGCTGCTCTCGGGGTCCGGATGGCAGATCGTTAAATGGTAAAGCATGTCCTAGTTGTGGCTGGATCAGTAAGATTTGGCCGTGGTCCGGTTAGGCGAGATTTCAACCCTTCAATCACAGACCGTTATGCTCGACATCTCCCTTTCCGACCGGCGCTCCAAGCTGTGCAGCGGTGTGACCCGGCGCGATTTCATCCGGGTCGGCACCCTCGCTCCGCTGGGGCTTTCGCTGGCCAACCTGCTGTCGTGGGAGAAGGCCATGGCTGCGACTGGCGCTACCGCTTCACTGAACGCTCCGCGCGCCAAGTCCGTGCTGCTGGTCTATCTCGGTGGCGGCCTGTCGCATCACGACACTTTTGACCTGAAGCCCGGTGCGGTGGAGGAGATCCGCGGCAAGTACACCGAGATTCCGACCAACGTCACCGGCCTCAAGGTCGGCAACCTGCTGCCGCTGATGGCGAAAACGATGGACAAGGTCTGCCTCGTCCGCTCCGGTACGCACGAGAACGACCACCACGAGACCGCCACCAATTGGGTGCTCTCGGGCAAGTTCGGCTCGCCCTTCGGCGATCATCCGGCGATGGGCGCCGTGGTGGCGCACGAGACGGGCTTCGCGGGCAAAGTGCCGCCCTACGTCGCGGTGCCGAAGAACCCGTCGTTCACCTGGGAACTCGGCAAGAGCGCCTGGTTGGGCGGGCGCTACGAGTCCTTCAAGGCCGGTGACCCGAACGCCGCCGACTGGAAGGTGCGCGATCTCGCGTGTCCCGCGCAGGTGACGCCCGCCGTGCTCGAACGCCGGCGCACGCTGCTGCAGGCCGTGGACACGCTGTCCGCGCACATCAAGGGCAACGACCAGATGGCGACCTACGACGAGTTCGCGCAGAAGGCCGCTGACATGGTCCTTTCGCCCGAGGCGCAGAACGCCTTCGCCATCGAGAAGGAGGGAACGAAGCTGCGCGACACCTACGGTCACCATGAGTTCGGTCAGAGCTGCCTGCTTGCCCGGCGACTGGTGGAGAGCGGCGTGCGCTTTGTGACGGTAAACTTCGGCGGCTGGGATCATCACGCGAAGATCTTCGACAACCTCGACAAGAAGCTGCCGGTGCTCGACCAGGGCCTGAGCGCCCTGATCAACGACATGCACGAGCGCGGCTCGCTCAAGGACACCCTCATCCTCGTGATGGGCGAGTTCGGCCGGACGCCAAAGGTGAACAAAGACGCGGGTCGCGACCATTGGGGCCGTGCCGGATCGCTCCTCTTCGCCGGGGCCGGTGTGCGCGGCGGCAAGGTCATCGGTGCGAGCGACAAGGATGGTGCCTTCGTCACCGACCGGCCGGTACGCCCACCCGACGTGTGCTGCACGGTCTATGAGGCTTTGGGAATTGATCCGCGAAAAACCATCATCACCCCCGAGGGCCGGCCAACCAGCGTCTTGGACGAGGGTGCCGCAGTGAACGAGCTGTACGTCTGAATTCTGATGGTCCAAAGCAAGATGAGATATCTGTCCGTCCCCATCCTTGGTGTCTTCGCGTCTTTGCTGTTCTTTCTCCCCAGTTCCGCCGAGGACAAAAAGCCGGAGGAGAAAAAGCCCGTGCCGCCGAAGATCGCGATCCTGCTGCCCTTGGGTGTCGAGACCGGTTCGCCCCAGAAGCTCACGCTGCGCGGGCAGAACCTGACCAATTCGCCGGCGGTGAAGTTCACCGGCCTGGCCAACCCGCCCGAGATCAAGATCACCGAGACCGGTGAGGCCAAGAAGATCGAGGGTTTCGACGCCAATCGTGTGGGTGACCAGCGGCTGGAACTCGAATTCACGCTCCCGGCGGAAACGCCCGGCGGCACCAATGTCGCCCTGGTCGTGACCACGCCGGTGGGCGAGTCGAAGCCGTTTCCGGTCTTTATCGCACCGGCTGGCCAGATTGTCGGCGAGCTGGAGCCAAATAATGGCTTCCGGGATGCCGTGGTGCAGAAGCCGGGGCGAACCATCCGCGGCGCACTCGAAGCAGCGACGGATGTGGATGTGTTCCGTTACGGGCTGAAAGCCGGTCAGACGCTCCGCGCCGAGGTCCTGGCCGAACGACTGGGTGCCACCCTGGATGCCTCGCTCACGCTCTACGACGACAAGGGCCGCATTCTGAAAACCAATGACGACGGTCCCGGGTTGGGACGGGATTCGCTGCTCGAGTTCAAGGTGCCGACTGATGGCGACTATCTGCTTGCCATCAGCGGGGTTACGGAAAAAGGCGGCCCCACCAGCGTCTATCTCCTGGCGGTGACGGCGACTCCCTGACGCCAGCTCACGGACAAAAAGTGCGTGGCTTTTCAAGAGCGGCGGGCTCTGATGGGTTCCCACCATGGCACGACCGTTGCGTTGCTCGCATTTGTACGCTGCGCCTCGTCAAATCCGGCGCATTTAAGTCATTAAGATCAGTCGCGCTGTCGTGCTTTCAACAACCTGTTCATGAAAAACCACCAACTCATCGTTGCGGCCGCCTGTGCCGCCGCCATCGGCGCCCGTTTTTCCGGGCATGCCGAATCCACCACCAACGCGCCCAGCGTGATGGAAAAAACGGTCATCGAAGGCATTCCGCTCGAGGAAACCGTCGTGCCCACGGCCCGGCCGTTCAACTCGGTGTACGGGACCGACCGCAGTATCATCGACACCCCCCGCAGTGTGACGATCATCTCGCGGGAGCAGATGGATGCGATCAGCATCCATGACGTGCGCGAGTTCTCGAAGCTGACCTCGAGTTCCTACACCCGGTCGAATTTCGGCGCCCCGACCACACCGGACATCCGCACCCAGTATGCGGACACCTTCATCAACGGTTCGCGGGTGGGCATGAGCTCCAACGGCAACGGCCTGCCGGTGAACTTTAACTCCGTTGAGTCCGTGAACATCGTCAAAGGCCCGGCCGGTGTCGTTTACGGCCCGAGCCAGTATGTGGGCGGCTACGTTGACCTCATCACCAAGCGGCCGTTCTTCGACGGCTTCCATGGTGAGGTCACTGCCGAGGTCGGCATGTACGACCAGTATCGCTGGGGGCTCGATTTCGGCGGACCCATCTCCAAGACGCTTGCCTACCGCGTGAGCTATGCGGGCGAGGAATCCGGCAGCTACTACTACGACGGCTACAAACACACGCAGGCCGGCTATGCGGCGCTCGAATGGACGCCGAACGACAAGTACGACCTGTTCGTGGACGGGGAATTTTTCCGCGCGGACTACACCGAGAACTTCGGCATCAACCGTCCCACCCAGGCCCTGATCGACCACGGCCAGTATCAGACCGGCGTGAACGACAACCCGGCCCCGGCGGCGGGTTATCCGCAGTATTTTGATGCCAGCGGGAATCCGCTGGGCTTCGGCGTCGGCCCCGGTGGCAGCACCGCGGTCGGCGTGGTCAGCGGGGTGCCCGCACCGCAATCGGACCCGCAGAATTCCCGCTGGGTCGTGTCCGGCTTTCCTTACATCAATCACATCGCGCTGGGGCCGGTCGTCACGATCGACCGCCGCCTGCGGCTGCCGACCGACGGATCGGACGGCACCAGCGTCAACCTGCAGGCCATCCAGACCCTGCGGATCAGCGACGACACGCAGATCGTCAACAGCACCTTCGGCCGGTATGTGCGGCGCGAAACGCTCAGCCCGTATTATTACTCCGAGATCATCGATCCGAGCTGGGAGCTGGAAAACCGCACCGAGCTGCGCCTGACCCGGGATAACCACTCGATCAACACCGGCATCGACTTCAAGTATCAGGATGTCCGCGCCTTCAACGACTTCTACAGCGAGCCGGCCAACGTCTGGGATCTCACCAGGGACCGGAGCTTCATCAACATCTATAACGCGGCCTATTTCCCCAGCCAGTTCACCTCGGTGCCGGTGCCGGGCTGGCCGGGCCGTTACTACACGCCGAACAACGGCGATTCCGGGGAGTCGCACACGGTGGACGCCGCGCTGTTCTACCAGCACGACTGGAAGGTCACGGACAAGTTCTCCGCGCTGTTCGGCGCACGCGGTGACATGCTGAGCATCGACTACAAGGATCCGGCCGGCTTCCTGCCCGGCGACTCGGTGACCGTGGTCCTGCCCAATGTGAATACCAGCCTGATATACAAGTGGCAGCCGGACCTCTCGAGTTACTTCACCTACAACTGGTCCGAGAATCCGGTCGGTTCCGTTGGAAACGGCGGCGGGTACACCACGGCGGGCAACGCCAACTTCTCGAACGCCAACCTGCGCAACGAGGCCACCCTCTACGAGGTAGGTTCCAAGTGGAGCCTGCTGGGCAACCGCCTGTTCCTGAACGCGGCCCTGTACAAGCAGTTCCGGGATGACCTGCAGCAGGACCGTTCGACGGTGACGTTTGACACCCAGGGCATCGAGTTCGAGGTCAACTACCAGCCGAACCGCAACTTCTACGCGACTCTGGGCTACAGCTACACGGACGCCCGGGTGAACGCGCCGCAGTTCGAAGTGGGCAACACCTCGCTCACACCCGCCGCCTCCCTGACCGGGGACAGTTTCCGCCGGCAGGGGGTTCCGACCCACCTGCTCAACGCCCTGGTCAGCTACAAGTTCGACAACGGCCTTGGCGCGAGCGCCAACGTGGTGTTCACCAGCGAGATCAACAACAACGTCGAGGGCACCCTGGTCATCCCCGCCCAATACACTCTCGACCTGAGTGTCTTCTATCAGCACAAGCGCTTCGAGGCCCGCCTGTCCGCGCTCAATGTGACGGATCAGAAAAACTGGAGCGCGCCCAACGCGGTCTATGGCAACGAATCCATCATCGCCGACCTGCCGTTCCGGATCGAAGGGCGCGTGACGCTGAAGTTCTAAAAACCATTTCCGGTCCGCCTCCTGCCTGACCGGGCAACCAAAACTGAACCCCGACACGGCCGTCGCTGGCTCCAAACCCGGCGGCGGCCGTGCTTTTTCCCAACATGAAACTGACGTCGCTCCTGACTCTCCTCCCGCTCCTGATGGGTGCGACCGCCCATGCCGCCGAACCCATCCGCCCCAGGGTGCTCGTCGTCGCTACGTTTGAGATCGGGGCCGACACGGGCGACCGGCCCGGCGAATTCCAATTCTGGGCTGAGCGCGAGCACCTGACAAACTCGCTGGCCGTGCCGGGCGTGGATCATCCCCTGAGGTTCAACGACGAGGGCGTCTATGGCGCGGTCAGCGGCACAACCGTCCGCTCCGCGTTGCAGATCATGGCGCTCGTGAACGATCCCCGCCTCGACCTGACGCACACCTACTGGCTGGTCAACGGCATCGCTGGCGTGGACCCCGAAAATGCCAGCGTCGGCAGCGCCGCCTGGGCCCGCTGGGTGGTGGATGGCGACATCGCCTACGAGATTGACTCGCGTGAGGCCCGGGCTGACTGGCCCTATGGCATTGTGCCCATTGGCGGCAAGCGGCCCAATGAGATTCCCGGCGACGCCACATGGGCGCCCAAGCCGATGGCGTGGAAGCTCAATCCTACGTTGGTGAACTGGGCCTACGCGTTGACGAAGGACGTTCCCCTGAAAGACACGCCCACGGCGCAGGCGCACCGCGCGAAGTTCAGCGCGTGGCCGGCCGCACAGGCGCCCGCGAAAGTGCTGCTCGGTGAAAGCCTTGGCTCCTGCCGCTACTGGCACGGCACCACCATGACCAAATGGGCCAATGACTGGACCAAGCTCCATACCCACGGCGAGGGTGACTTCGCGATGACCGACATGGAGGACCAGGGCATCGCCAATGCGCTCGACCGTCTTGGGAAGCTCGGCAAGGTGGACTTCCAGCGAGTACTGTTTCTGCGCACCGGCAGCAACTACTGCTGCCCGCATCCCGGTCAGACTTCTGCCGAAAGCATGACCGAGGAATATGCCGGCAACCTGCCGGCACTCGAATCGGCCTATGCCGTCGGCAGCAAGGTCGTGCATGAGCTGGTGAAGGACTGGAACCGCTACGAAACACAGACACCGAAATGAAACCGTCCGCCTTTTGGAAATTGCTCACCCTGGTTGGCACGCTGCTCTGGTCGGGGGCGGAAGCCGCCGATTTTTCGGCGCAGTTCGAGCGCATCAAGACCAACGCCACCAAGGCGCAGCTCTACGCCTTCCTCTACGCCGTGCCCAAGGGCGGCGACCTGCACCACCACAGCGGCGGGTGCTGGCAGATGGATTCGCTCTACCAGGTCGCCACCAACACCGTGCGCAACGGCGGCAACCGTTTTTACACCCGGGTGCGCGCCGGCCTGTGCGACGGCGAGACGAACGCATGGCGGCAGTTCCAGACCGTCGCGGAGTTCACCTGGAAGACCCTGCCCGAGTGCCAGCAGCAGGAGTTCGTAGCGCTCGACGCGCTCACGCCGGCGCAGCGCGATGCCTTCGTCAATTCGCTCCGGCTCGACCAGCCCGGCGAGGGACGCAACGAGTTCTTCGAGGAGATCTGGCCGCGCTTCGGGGCGATGGGCCGCAGCCTGGAGGTGTTCCTGGAGATGACCGTCGAGACGATGAAGCGCTACGGCGCGGAAGGCGTGCGCTACCTCGAGCCGCAGACGATTCCCCTGGGCATGGTCCATGCGGATGGCTCCGCCGTGGACCCGGAGGAGCTGCACCAGCGCCTCAAGGCCCGTCTCGCCCAGCCCGATGCGCTGGCCACCGGCGTGGCCGTACGCTGGCAGGTGGTTGTGCTGCGCTTCACCCCGGTCGCGGAAAAGAAGGTCGAGGAGGCCTACGACTTTGTGGACCGCCACCGCGACCTCTGGGTCGGCATCAACATGGCCGGGCGCGAAGACAACGACAAAGGCCATCCGCGCCGTTTCCTCGAGACTTACCGCCGGATGCGCCACAGGTATTCCGGCATCGGGCTAGCCATCCACGCGGGCGAGGTGGACGAGCCGAACTCCCACATGCGCGACACGCTGCTGCTCGGCGCAACCCGTCTCGGCCACGGCAACAACGTGCTCACCGACGACGATCTCGTGCTGCACCTGCGCAGTGGCATGGCCTTTGTGGAGATCAATCTCGTGAGCAACCTGCTACTCGAATACGTCACCGACTATTCGCAGCACCATTTCCCCGAAATGCTGCGACTGGGCATCCCGTGCGGCCTTTCCACCGACGATTCCGGCATGTGGGACTCCGGCATGACCGACGAATACCTGACCGCCGTGACCGAGTTCAACCTGACGTGGGACGAACTGACCCAGTGCGCCCGGAACTCGCTAAAGTGGTCCTTCGCCGAGCCCGCGCTGAAGGAAAGGCTGCTCACCGACTTTGACCGCGACGTGAAGGCCTTTGAGGCCGCCTGGTCCGGCGACGACTGGGCCGCGAAGCTCAAAACCGTGAAACCCGTGGCCTACGGTTTTGCGAAGCGCCGGTGGGGAATCTCGTACTGATCAGGTTCGGGTAGCGCAGCCCCTTGGCCCTATTGCTAAGGAGCCTTCGGCGGGGACCACTCGTTGAGCGCGCGTTCGTCGCCGTGCGCGGTGGCGAGGCCGAGCTGTTCCATCACCTCGCCGAGGAAATAGAGCGAGCCGGTCACCAACACAAACGGGTCGCTTGCGACGAGTTTCAGGGCCTCGGCGACCGAGGCGGCGGCCTTCGCCGGACGTCCCGCGCCCGTGGCGACACAGGCGGCGCGCAGATCCTCCGCGCTGACGGTGCGTTCGCTCGCGACCGGCGCGGTGACCACGCGGGCGGCGAGCGGCACGAGCGTTGCCACCATGGCCTGCCAGTCCTTGTCGGCGAGCATGCCGAGCACGAGCGTCGGCCGTTTGCCGGGGAAATGCTGGACCAGCGCGGCCTGGAGCGCGGCGATGCCGGCGGGATTGTGCGCGCCGTCGAGGAGCAGAGTCTGCGTGCCGCGTTTCACGAGCTGCAGACGGCCGGGCCATTTCACGCCCGCCAGGCCGGCGCGGAGCTGTTCGTCACTGACCGGCAGCACGAACCGGAGCAGCCGCACGGTGGCGGCGGCCAGGGCGGCATTGGCGCGCTGGTGCTCGCCGAGCAGCGGGATTTCAAAGCGGAAGTTGGCCAGCTCCGAGGCACCAAGCGGGATGAACGGGGCATCCAGCTCGCGCGCCTTGTACTCGATGATCGCGCGCGCCTCGGCGTCGTCGGTCGCGGTCAGCACAGGCACCCCGGGCTTGATGATGCCGGACTTTTCGCTGGCAATGGCGGCGAGGGTGTTCCCCAGCACGCGCTGGTGGTCGAACGCGATGTTGGTGATGACGCTCGCCAGCGGGGTGACGATGTTGGTCGCATCCAGCCGTCCCCCGAGGCCGGTTTCCCAGATCACGAGATCGACCTGCTGCTCCGCGAAATAGCGCAAGGCGAGGACCGTCGTGAACTCGAAGAAGGTCGGCTCCATCCCGGCTGACAGCGCCTTCAGCTCGGCGACGTGCCGCGCGAGGTCCGCGTCGCCGATGGGCACGCGGTTGATCTGGATGCGCTCGCCAAAGCGGACGAGATGCGGCGACGTGTACAGGCCAACCCGGTGGCCGGCCGCGCGGTACACGCTCTCCAGCAGCGCGCAGGTGGAGCCCTTGCCGTTGGTGCCGGCCACATGGATGAAGCGCAGCAGCGCCTGCGGATTGCCCGCGAGCGTAGCTAGGCGGCGGGTCGTCTCCAGCCCGGGCTGGAAGCCGAACATCCGCAGCGAATGGAGGTACGTGAGCGCCTCGTCGTAGGTCACGGGAAACAGGTAAACGCGAAAACGCCGGAGGCGAAGCCCGAAGCGCGGCGGGATTCGGGGTTGGGGCCCACCTGGGAAAGCCGGAACGGCGAGCCGGTAGCCTGATTTCCAAACCGTCCTCCGCCTCGGTTAATCCTAATCACTCGCCCACATGCGATTAAGATTAGGATTACGAGTAAGAAAAAGATGGAGTTGCGGGTAAGGCCCCAGTTTCGGCTTTAATTTTCTGGCCGAATCGCTATGGACAACAGCGTGATGAAAAGCGCCATCCTCCCTCTGGTTTCCCTCCTGCTCCCCGTCGCCGTCCACGGCCAGATGCTTTTCGGCGTGACCGCAAAGGATCTGGTCACGATCAACACCACCACCGGTGTGACGACCAAGGTCGCCTCCTTGGGCCTGTCGGCCAACGTCGTCCCGCAGGCCATCGCGTGGAACAGCACCCTCGGCACGATCTACGGACTTACCTACGAATATTCGGGCTCCACGGTGACCGACCAGAAGATCATCCAGATCAACCCGGCCACAGGGGCCAGCTCGACCGTCTGGGATCTCGGCAGCAGCGTGCCCTACACGGCGCTCGAGTACTTCAGTCCCTATAACACCAAGATGCACTATGTGCGGGAACCCAACGGCCCCAACTCCGCCGACCTGGCCTTCTTCTGGCCGAACGGAGTCAGCCCGGTAGTCTCCCAGACGCCTTACGGAATCAGCAGCCTGGCCTACGTGGATAACGGACAGGTGATCGTGGAATTTGACCCCAGTAGTGGCGGAATACTCCATGGCCTGGGCGTCAATGCCATTCCGTACAATCTGGGTGCGGCCCCCAGCCCGACGACCGGGGACATGGCCTATTCCTTCAACCGGCTTTACGCCCTGGACAGCGCCCCGGGGAACCACAGCCTTTACCGGGTCGCGCTAGGCAACGGAGTGACCACGCTCGAATCCACGGTCACGCTGGATGGCGACCAAGTGCGGGGCATCGCCTTTGCCAATGTGCCCGAGCCGTCCGAGTGGGCGGCCTGCGCCGGCATTGGTCTCGGCCTGTGGGCGATGGGTCGGCGGTTTCGCCGCTGAGGCAAACGCGCGTTCGACACTATCCGGTCGCGGTGGTTTCTTCGCCGCGCGATGCAACTGACTTTCCGCCGTTTCGACCTCGCCCTGCGGCATTCGTGGACGATCTCGCACGACCTCGGGTCGGGCGGCGGCAAATCCATCTGCCCGGTCGTCTTCGTCGAGCTGAGCGATGCGCAGGGCCGCCACGGTCTCGGCGAAGGTTCCCCCTCCAGCCAGTACCATGAATCTCATGAGACGGTGGCCGCCTTCCTGCAACGGGTGGATGCCCGCCGGCTCTCCTTTGACGACATTCCGGGCAGCATGGCCTATCTCGACACGGTCGCGCCGGGAAACTATCCCGCGAAGTGCGCCGTGAATCTGGCGTTGCTGGACGGCGCCGCGAAGGCGGCCGTCCAGCCCGTTTACGAATTCCTCGGGCTTGGCTTTACCGAGGGCCGGCACGTCACCTCGTTCACCATCGGTCTCGACACGCCCGAGACGATGGCGCGCAAGACCACCGAGGCGGCCGACCTGCCGGTGCTCAAGATGAAGCTCGGCAGCCCGCGTGACCGCGACAACTTCGCCGCAGTACGCGGCGCGGCCCCGGGCAAGCCCATCCGCGTGGACGCCAATGCCGCGTGGGCCACCAAGGAGATCGCGCTGGCCAACATCGAGTGGCTGGCCGCGGATGGAAACATCCAGTTCGTCGAACAACCGATGCCGCCGGAGCTGCCCGACGCCGACTGGATGTGGCTGAAGGCGCGTTCGCCACTGCCGATCTTCGGCGACGAACTCTACCAGAGCCTGGCCGATGCCGATCGCTGCGCCCGGTGTGTGCACGGCGTGAACGTGAAGCTGGTGAAGACTGGCGGCATCACCGCCGGCCAGGGCGCGCTCGAAGCCGCCCGCGCCCGGGGCCTGAAAACGATGCTCGGCTGCATGATTGAGTCCTCGGTGCTCATCAGCGCCGGTGCGCATCTGGCCGAACTGACCGACTATCTTGATCTTGATGGGAACCTGCTCATCACGAACGATCCTTATGCCGGGGTGCGGACGGAGGGCGGGGTGATGAGTTTCGCCGGGGTAAACGCAGGCACCGGGCTACGAACAGGTCTCTGATGATTTGGAGCCAAGATTGGGGAAGATCGCAGCGGGCGAGTCCCAGCCGCTCTCCCTTACCCCGGCCCTCTCCCGCTGGGAGAGGGGGAATCATCGTCCGCCTTCGGGCGAAAGTCCGATGCTGGACTGGCCGGAAGCATCTTCCGCAATCCGTGAAGCCGCCCGGCTTTCCCCTCTCCCAGCGGGAGAGGGTTAGGGTGAGGGAGAACAGCCCGTGATCACCGTTGCAGCCGGGTAAAGTTCCGTCACTGCTGCTGCTGGAATTCCTGCTGCACGAGGATCTCCTCCTCCATGTTCACGAAGGGCTGGAAGATGTAGGCGTTGAACATCGCCGCGCCGATGTTGCCGAGCTTGAGCTGGAGCAAGTCGATGTAGTCGTGCAGGCCGTGCGCGAAGACCTCATCGACCGTGCCGAACTCCAGCTCGGCGAGCAGCCGACCGGAGAGCTTTTCCGCCTCGTTGCTGAAGCGGCGAGCAGGCACGCCGGAGATGTCGCGCAGCGACTTGTCCAGCTCCTCGACACAGAAACGCACGGAGCGCGGGAAGTTCTCGTTGAAGAGCAGGAACTCGGCGACCTTCACCGGCCCCACGTCGCCGCCGTGGATGTCCTTGTAGGAGTCCCACGCGGAGCACGAGCGCAGCACGGCGCTCCACTCCAGCGCCCCCGCCTGGCTCACGGCCTCAGGCAGGCCCTTCACCGGCAGCGAGGCGTGGCGCACGTCGAGGATGCGCGAGGTCTGGTCGGCGCGCTCGATGAACTTGCCCGCCTGCATGAAGTGCCAGCCCTCGTTGTGGATGACCGTCGCATAGACGATGCCGACGAGCTGCAGCGAGCTGGCCTTGACCTGCTGGAGGAAGTCGAACGGGCTGTCCTCCCACACCTCGCGGGCGCGGGACGAATTAAGAAACAGGTACAGGCGGTTCAGTTCCTCCCAGATCTCGAAGGTGATCTGGTCGCGTACCATGCGGGCGTTTTCGCGGGCCTGATAGATGGAGGTGAAGATGGAGTTCGGATTCTCCAGGTTGAACACGAGGAACTCGGTGACGGCATGACCCGTCGCATGGGGATATAGCCGCGCAAACAGCGTGTCGTCGCCCGTGGCCTGGATGATGGGCATCCAGTGCGCGGTCAGCTGCGCGTCGTCGAGATGGCGCGAGTCGAGCAGGAGCTGCAGCGTGGTGTCCACGATGCGCGCGGTGTTTTCGGCGCGCTCGATGTAGCGGGACATCCAGTAGAGGGAATTGACAACGCGGGAGAGCATGGGTGGGAGAGGTTCTAGGAGATGGTGCCGTTCACGGCGGCAAGCCGCAGGCGGCGTTGGCGAAAGCGGTCGAGCGGGCGGTCCACCCACCAATAAAGCAGCCCGCTGAACAGAAGGCCGGCCACCAGGTAAACCAGTGAGCGCAGGGGGCCGCCCGCACGCAGGGACTCGCTCCGCAGCACCAGCCATTGGACCGAGCTGATGACATTGGTGTGGGAGAGATAGAGCGGAAAGGAAAGCTCGCCGAGGAAGCGGTCGAGCGGCACCGCCGAGGAGGCGAGAAACACCAGCGGCAGGCCGGCGGCCAGCAGTGTGAGCAGCACCGGTTCCCGCAGCCCGGACGACCAGAGCGCCCCGGTGCCGAGCATCAACAGCAATGCACCCCACACCGGCAGGCCCCAGCGGCGCAGTCGCTCCGCGCCAAAATGCTTCCGCAGGAACGGCAGGCAGCGGTAGGCCAGCACGCCCAGCATGAAGAGGTGCAGTTGCGTGGGCAGGAAATGATCCCAGCGGAAGGGGTTGCCCAACGCCTGTTCCAAGCCCAGCCGGAGCAGCAGCGGGACGGCGACCCATGCGAGGACGATGCCGAATCCCCGGCGCACCACCCACGGCGCGAGCGCGTAAAAACCCAGCTCCAGCGCCAGCGTCCAGGCCGGCGGATTCAGCAGGAACCCGAACGCCGGCACGCGGTCGGGGCCGACCAGCGGCTCCGTCAGCGCGAAGTGGCCGCCCGGCACGAGGAACGCGCCAAAGTAGGCGTATTCCTGGCCGACCACCAGCAGGTTGGACAAGGCCAGCCCCGTCAAGGCCGGTCCGCCAAACTCCCGCCCATGCGCCAGCCAGTTGCCCATCGCGGGCGTGACAAAACCGATCCCGCGCAGCGCATAGCCCGCGCCGGCCACGCCAAGCGCCATGAGGAGCATGACGTAGTAGAGCGGCAGCAGGCGCAGCAGGCGGTTCCCGTAGAACAGCCGCAGCGCGCCGGGCCCGACATACTTTTCGTTCAGGATCAGCGCCATGTAAAAGCCCGAGATCACGAAGAACAGCTTCACCGCCAGCGCGCCGTCGATGAGGAAGCGCTCCAGCACATCATCATGCACATGGGTGATGACCACGCTCGCCGCCAGCAGAAGACGGATCAGGCCCATGCGAAAATCCAGGGCGAGGACGGGAGGCGTGGGTTGGGGTTTGGCATAGTTGGAGGAGTGATCAGTAATCAGTGGTCAGTGATCGGCGAGCTGGCCGCTGCGTGGGCCGGAGACTGGTGTCGAATTGAAGTGATTTCGCATCGCTGGACTGATTACTGAATCACTGACCACTGATCACCGGTTCACTCGTCCCCATACAGCACCCACGTGTCCTTGCTGCCTCCGCCCTGTGAGGAGTTGACCACCAGTGAACCCTTGCGCAGCGCGACGCGCGTCAGGCCGCCGGGCACGATGACCGTCTTTTCGCCGTAAAGGACGAACGGCCGGAGATCGACGTGCCGCCCCTCAAACTTGCCGTCACCCACATGCGTCGGGTGGGTGGACAGCGAGATCATCGGCTGCGCGATGTAGTTGCGCGGGTCCTTCAGCACGGCCTCGCGGAACTTGTCCTGCTCCTCTTTCGTGGACTTCGGCCCCATGAGCATGCCGTAGCCGCCGGATTCGTTGGCGGCCTTGACCACCAGCTTGTCCAGGTTTTCGACGATGTATTTCCGGTCGGACTCCTCGCTGGCCAGGAAGGTCGGCACGTTCGGCAGGATCGGCTCCTGGTCGAGGTAGTATTTGATCATCTTCGGCACGAAGTAATACATCACCTTGTCGTCGGCGATGCCGGTGCCGATGGAGTTCGCGAGGCTCACGTTGCCCGCCCGGTAGGCGTGGATGAGCCCAGGCAGGCCGAGCATCGAGTCGCGACGGAAGACCGTCGGATCGAGGAAATCGTCGTCCATGCGCCGGTAGATGACGTGGACGGGCTGCAGGCCCTTGGTCGTGCGCATGAACACGCGCGCGTCGCGCACCAGCAGGTCGCGCCCCTCGACGATCTCGATGCCCATCTGGCGGGCGAGGTAGGTGTGCTCGAAGTAGGCGCTGTTGTACGCGCCCGGCGTGAGCAGCACGACCGTGGGGTCGACCACGCCGGCCGGCGCGATGTACTGGAGCATCTTCAGCAGCTCCTGCGGATACTGGTCCACCGGGCGCACGCCGATGGCCTCGAACATCCCGGGGAACGTCCGCTTGAGGGCGCGGCGGTTCTCCAGCACGTAGCTGACGCCCGAGGGCGTGCGGCCATTGTCCTCCAGGACCATCCACGTGCCGTCACCGCCGCGGATGAGGTCCGTGCCGCAGATGTGGATGTAGATGTCCTTCGGCACCTTGAAGTTCACGAACTCGCGCCGGAAATGCTTCCCTGAAAGGATGTAGTAGGGCGGCACAACGCCGTCCTTCACGATCTTCTGGTCGTGGTAGAGGTCGTGCAGGAAGAGGTTCAGCGCGGTGATGCGCTGGACGAGGCCGCGCTCGATGTGCTCCCACTCCTTGGCCGGGATGATCCGGGGGATGAGGTCGAACGGGAAGATGCGCTCGGTGCCCTGCTTGTCGCCGTACACGTTGAACGTGATGCCCTGGCGCATGAACGCGAGGTCCACGGTACGCTGTTTCTCGTCAAATTCCGCCGGTGTCAGCTCGCTGAACAGCCGTGCAAATTTGTCGTAGTGGGGACGCAGTTGGCCGGGGGCGCTGGCCATCTCGTCAAAGAAGCCATTTGGGTCATAGCTTTGCAGCACGGACCGAAAGGAAAACGAAGGCGGCCCGGCGGAGCAAGCTCTGCGTTGCCTTTCTGCGGCGCTTTCTTGCCCTCCGCCCTGCGAACCGCCCTTGAACCGGGGAGCCGCAGCCACCACGTTTGGCCCATGCGACCGCTCGATCTCACGCCCTTTGGCGAGGAACTGGCCATCCGGTGGGATGACGGCACGGAAAGTTTCATCCGGCTGGAAACGCTGCGCCGTTTCTGCCCTTGCGCCGCCTGCATGGGCGAGCAGGACATCTTCGGCCAGACCTACAAGGCCCCCGCGCGCCCCTACGGCCCGCAGGCCTTCCAGCTCGCCAGCCTCGCGCACGTGGGCGGCTACGGCGTCCAGCCGCGCTGGGCCGACGGCCACGGCACCGGCATCTATACCTGGGACTACGTCAGGCGCTTGGCGGATGCCGATCAGGCCGGTGGCGCATAAGCTCCAAGGACCAAGCTCCAAGAACCAATGAATCGCCAAGCACCAAGCTTCCAAGGCGGCGGCGCGTGATTGGCAGTTGAGGATTGGCGCTTGAGCATTGGAGCTTCTCTGGAGCTTGGAGTTTGGTTTTTGGAGCTTTGTCGCCCCTTCTTCGATGGCTCTGGGCGGGACAAAAAAAACGCCCGCCATCGCACAGGGCGAATGGCGGGCGTTTGGAAAACTGGCGGAAGCTTACTTGGCCTCGATCTTGGTCACGGCGAGCATCATCTTGCCGTCTTTCTCGGAGGGCGTGCCGGTCACGGTGACCTGCTTGGGGCCGGAGCAGAGGTTGTCATGGTGGAACGCCTTGCTGGCGTCGCCGGTGAGGTAATAGGTCTTGGTCTTGTCGCCGACCTTGACCTCGACCACGTTCTGGCAGCTGTCGGACTTGTGCAGGGCGCACTTGGCGCATTTGCCCTCACCGGTCAGGGTGATGGCCTTCTCTTCGGCGCGAAGGGAGGTGGCACCGAGCGTAAGCGCGGCAACGACAGCGAACTGGAGCAGACTCTTCATGGAATTAGTGGGTGAAACGTTTAATGGCAGTGAGGGCGGAAAGAAAGCTCGCAGCCCGGGGTTTGGCAAGTCCTGTTTATGACCCCCCTCAGCCCCCAAAAAGTCGCGATCTCTACCGCGGTCAGCGGGGTGGTGCTCGTGGGTGGAAAATCCTCCCGCATGGGCCGCGACAAGGCCGCCCTGCCGGTCGCCGGTGAAACCCTGCTGGCCCGGCAGCTGCGACTGCTGGCCGAAGCCGGCTGCGGGGAATGCCTCGTGTCTGTCGCCCGGCCGGAAACGGTGCTGCCTCATCCCCTGCCCACACCCACTCCCCGCATGATCGGCGACCGGTTTCCAGAAGCCGGTCCGCTGGCCGGCCTGGAGCGTTCCCTCGCCCTGGCCCGGCATGATCGGCTGCTGGTGCTGGCGGTGGACCTGCCGGCCATGACGGCCGATTTCCTCCGCACGCTGTTGGCCGGGGCAAACTCCCAGTGCGGCGTGGTGCCGGTGATCGGCGACCGGTTTGAACCGCTGGCCGCGGTCTATCCCCGCCAGGCGCACGCCGAGGCCGAACTCCGGCTGTTGCGGGGCGAACTGGCCCTGCAACCCTTCGTCAGGGCCGGGATTGCCGCCGGCTGGCTGCGCCCTTACGTGGTCAGCGAGGCGGAAGGGCGGCTGTTCACGAATTGGAACCGGCCGGAAGACCTCGTAAGCGGCTGAACATGTCCCCGGTTTCCCGCGTCGGTCAGCACGCCGCGCTTTCCTACCGGGGCCGGCTTTGTCAAAATCACACCCATGCATCTCCGTGCCTGTCTGCTTCTGCTCGTTTTTGCCGCGACCCGCCTCGCCGCCCAGACTCCCGAATGGATCTGGGGCGCCAAGGCGTTCGACGGCGAGACCCGTTACTTCCGCAAGACCTTCACCATCCCCGCCGGCACCCAGCGGGCCATTCTGACCGTGGCCGCCGACAACGAGGCCGAGGTGAAGCTCAACGGCAAGGTCGTCGCCAAGAACACCTCCTGGAACCAGCCGCGCACCGTCAAGCTGGAGTCGCCCAAGGCCGGTCCGGCCACGCTGGAGGTCATCGCCAAGAACGAGGGCGATGTGGCCGGCCTGCTGGTGTCGCTGGAACTCCTCGGCGGCGGCAAGTCGCCGGCAATCGTGTCCGACGCCAGCTGGCAGACCTCGGCCGACGGCAAAGGCGGCTGGGTGGCCGCCAAATCGCTCGGCGCGCTCGGCGTGCAACCGTGGGGCGACGTCCTCAAGCCCGCCATCGCGACGCCGGCGGAGTCGCTCACGGTGGCCAAGGATTTCAAGGTCGAGCTGCTGCGCTCGGCCCAGCCCGAGGAAGGCTCCTGGGTCTCGATGACGGTGGACAACAAGGGCCGCCTGATCGTCAGCCCGCAGGGCGGCGAACCGATGGAGCGCCTCACGCTGGACGATACCGGCCACATCGCCAAAGTGGAGACGATCGACCTGCCCGTGACGGGCGCGATGGGCCTGCTCTACGCCTATGATGCGCTGTACGTGAACGGTCGCGGGGCCGAGGGCTACCATTTCTACCGCCTCACCGACACCAACGGCGATGACAAGTACGACAAGGTGGAACTGCTCCGGAAATGGGAGGGCGGCGACGGCGAGCACGGCGCGCACGGCATCGTGAAGGGCCCGGACGGCCAGCTCTACATCGTCTGCGGCAACTTCGTGGACGTGCCCGGCGACCTAGCCCCGACCTCGCGGGTAAAGAATTACGCCGATGACCTCGTGCTGCCCCGCATGGAGGATGGCAACGGCTTCGGCGCGGGCCGCAAGCCGCCGGGCGGCTTCGTGCTCCGCGTGGACAAGGACGGCAAGGACGCCGAGCTGTTCGCCGCCGGCGAGCGCAACACCTACGACATCGCCTTCAACCGCGACGGCGAGCTGTTCGGCTTCGATTCCGACATGGAGTGGGACTGGGGCACGCCGTGGTACCGCCCGACGCGGGTCTATCACATCGTGAGCGGCGGCGACCAGGGCTTCCGCGAGGGCAGCGCCAAGTATCCCGAGTACTATTCCGACTCGCTGCCGGCGGTGGTGAACGTCGGCATCGGCTCGCCGACCGGCGTGAAGTTCGGCACGGGCGCGAAGTTCCCGGCAAAATACCAGAAGGCCATGTTCATCATGGACTGGAGCTATGGCCGCATCCTCGCCGTGCACATGCAGGAGACCAATTCGACCTACACCGGCACCCTGGAGCCGTTTGTGCAGGGCAAGCCGCTGAACCTGACCGACCTCGAGTTCGGCCCGGATGGCGCAATGTATTTCACCACCGGCGGCCGTGGCACCCAGGCAGGGCTCTATCGCGTGAGCTACGTCGGCACCGAGAAGACCGAACCGCAGACCATGCAGACCATGCAGGTCACCAAGACTCAGGAAGCCCGCCGTCAGCGGCACGCGCTGGAGGCGCTGCACTCCCGGCCCATCGGGACCAACTACGCCCTGATCGGCCCCGGCCTCGTATCGCCCGACCGGTTCATCCGCTACGCCACCCGGCTGGCGCTGGAGAGCCAGCCGCCCGACGTTTGGCGCCACCTCGCGATGACCGAGAACGTCGGCCGGCGAGCGTTCATCGCCCTGCTGGCCCAGATTCGCGTCGGTGCCAAGGAGGACCAGCTGGCCATCCTCAAGTATCTGTCGAACTGGCCCCTCGAAACGCTCGATGAGGAAGGAAAGCTCAACAAGCTCCGCGTCATCGAGGTCAGTTTCGCCCGCCAGGGCATTCCCGACGCATTCCGTCCCATCGCCATCGACAAGCTGGGCAAGGCGTTCCCCGCCAAGACCTGGCCGCTGAACCGCGAGCTTTCCCAGATCCTCATTGCGGTGGATGCCCCCGGCATCGTCCAGAAGGTGCTCGACCTGCGCGACGCCTCGGCCACGCAGGAGGAGCAGCTCCATTACCAGATGGCCCTCCGCAAGGCGAAGTCCGGCTGGACGATCGACGACCGCAAACGCTACTTCGCCTGGTTCAACCGGCCCGGCAGCGCAACCGCCGACAGCGGTTTCGTCAGCCGCAGCGTGAAGCATCCCGACTACTTCGTGCAGTGGTTCAAGGATGTCGGCCTCGAACCCAGCAATGGCGCGAGCTTCGACAACTTCCTCAAGAACCTCCGCAAGGAGGCCATCGCCTCGCTCAGCGACAATGAGAAGGGCGAACTGGCGGGCGTCATCTCCGGCCAGGAACAGGTGCCCGTCCGCGTGCCCGCCAAGAAGCGTGCCTTCGTGAAGGACTGGAAGACCGACGACCTGCTGCCGGCGCTTGCCGATACCACGCACGGGCGCAACTTCGCCCGGGGCAAGGAAGTCTTCGCTGCCGCGCAATGCGTGGTGTGCCACCAGTTCAACGGCCAGGGCGGCGCGGTCGGCCCCGACCTCACCGGCGTCGGCACGCGCTACGCGCCGGCGGATGTCCTGAAATCCGTCACCGAACCGAGCCTCGTCATCTCCGAGCAGTACCAGGCGCTGACCTTCACGCTGAACAACGACAGCGAGGTCACCGGCCGCCTGCTGGAGGACACCGCCGACAAGTACCTGGTGCTCACCGACCCGCTCAACAACGGCAAGACCGAGGTGAAGAAGGCCGACGTGAAATCCAAGACGGCCTCGAAGATTTCACCGATGCCCGAAGGCCTGCTGGGGAGTTTCACCAAGGATGAAATCCTCGACCTGCTCGCCTACCTGCTGAGCAACGGCAAGGCGGATGCGGCGGCGTTCAAGAACTGACCGCTTTCCGACAACGGATTGACGCAACCGGCTGGGGGCCTGCCTCAGCCGGTTTGCTTTTCAGCTCCGGCGAACGGCCATTTCTGGGCCACCTTGGCCCACGCAAAATAACCCGCCACGCCCAGCGCCAGCGCGCCCAGCGCAAAGGCGATGACCTGGGGCGGCGTGGTCGCGAAGACCCAGAGCCAGCCGGTCCCGGCCACCAGCAGCGGGAGCGGGTAGAGCCACATCTTGTAGGGGCGCGCCAGCTCCGGCCGGTTCCGACGCAGCAGCACCAGCGCGACGATCTGGCCGATGAACTGGATGAGGAACCGTGCCGCCAGCAGCGTGTCGATCACCACCGGCAGCGACACGAAACTCGCCGCGATCGAGAGCACGCCGATGACCACCAGCGCCACGTGCGGAAAATGCCCGTGCGGATGCACCCTGCCGAAGATGCGGAAAAACGTCCCGTCCTTCGCCGCGGCAAACGGGATGCGGGAGTAGCCCAGGAGCAGCGCAAAGACCGAGCCCAGCGCCGTCCACACGACCAGCAGGGTGAAAATGGACGCGGCCGTCCGGCCGTAGAGCCGCTCGATGAAGATCGAGCCGATGAAGTTCACGATTTCCGGATGGCTCTCCGCCGGCACGAATTCGCGCCAGGAGATCACGCCATTGATCGAGAGGTTCACCCCCACGTAGATCAGCGCCACCGCCACCAGGCTGGTGATGACCGCGCGCGGGATGGTGCGGCCGGGGTTCTTCACCTCATCACCGAGGTAGCACACGTCGTAGTAGCCCAGAAAATCGTAAAGCCCGATCCGTGTCGCCGCTCCGAGACCGAGCAGGAAGCCGCTGGAAAAGGCCCACGGATTGGCCGGGAAATCGAAGGCCTTCCTGGGGTCGAAGTTCAGCGCGCCGCCCACCAGCACGATGCCCACGGTGATCATCACGCCCACCCAGAGCGCGATCATGAGCTTGGAAATGCCGCTGATACGGCGGTAGAGCAGCGCGATGTTCAGCAGGCCCAGCACCACCACCACCAGGCCGCCCTTCAGGGTGAGTTTTCCGGCCACGGACATGCCCGGCGACAGGTAGTCGAGATACTGCGCGACCCCGATGTAGCCGGAGGCGATCTCCATCGGGCCACTGATGATGAACTGCCAGATGAAGAGAAAGGCCATCAGCCGCCCCCACGACTTCGGGCCGAAGCCCTCCAGCAGCCAGCGGTAGGTGCCGCCCGAGCCTGGCAGGGCCGCGCCGAGTTCGCTCCACACCAGCGCGTCCGGCAGGGTGATGATCAGCGCCACGAGCCAGCCCAGCAGCGATTGCGGCCCGCCCAGCGCGGACATCAGCAGCGGAATGGTGATGAACGGCCCCACGCCGATCATGTTCGCCATGTTCAGCGCGGTGGCGGGAAAGAGCGTGAGGCGACGTTCGAGCGGCGGGCTGGTCGTCGCGTGGGGGTCCGGGCTCACGTCCGTTTTGTTAGCAGCCGCCGGGCGGCCACCCCAACTCTTTTCCCCCGTTTCAGACGGGTTTTCCCTTGGTGGCGGCCACCGCGACCTCCTTTGGGGGACATTTTCAAATAATTGCATGCACGACCGGCATTGGCCCGCCGACGGGGGCAGTCGGGATCGTGTATTTGGCGCCATCCGCCGGTCTGGGTTTCCCAGCTGGTCCAAAATTGTCATCCCAACCTTTTGAAAGGGTTGGGTTTAAGGTTCCTTTTAACTTGTTTAAACCGCTCGTAATGGGGAGTCTTAGGGAGTTCGACAAGTTGTCGCCCAAACAATTGTGACTGCCTCCTTCGTTAATTTTCGATCATGTACGATCGGCGTTATTGCCGTCGCGGGTGGTCTGGTAGCCGCCCATGGTGGGGCCTACACGGTTGAGTTTAATTTCGGCTCGGGTGTCTCCACGCTCAATACCACGGCGGGCACGCCGTTCAATTCGACGGTGGGCGCGATGTCCGCCGTGAACACGCTGGGCACGATCTCCACCAATCCCAACACCACCAATCCTTCGACCGGTTACGCCAACGCCAGCGGCAATTTCAATTACGAGCAGGTCACGCAGAATGGGGCTCTGAGCACGACCTCCTCGGCGTACTACCAGTTCACGGTCACGCCGAACGCGGGCAACATCGTCCAGATCACGGATTTCGATTTCGGTGCGGTGAGCACCACCACGACCGGTCCCCTCAACTATGTGTTGCGTTGGAGCGTGGATTCCTTCGCCGCGAACATCTCCGCCGGCACGCTGACCGCGAACAGCACCTGGGCGTACAACAACAACACGTTTACCCCGGTGTCCTCCACCGCCTTGGGCACGGCGGTAACTTTCCGGCTCTATGCCTACGGCGGCTCCGGCGCCACCTCCGGCAACGTGAATCTCGCCATTGATGACGTGCGGGTGGCTCTCGCCGTCCCCGAAGCCAGTGAGTGCGCCGTGTATGGCCTCGCCGGCCTCGTCGGCCTGACCTGGCTGCAGCGCCGCGTGAAGCGCGCCACGGCCCGGAAGCAGGCCTGAACCGGCCTCCCCCCAGTTTTCCCCGAACGCGCCGGAACGATTCCGGCGCGTTTTTTATTTCCAATCAGGTGACGTTGAGTCCGGCTCAGGGTTTTGTGCCAGCGGGCTCAGGCAGCTTGCACGACTGCCAGGCGAGGAACCGCCAGCCCGATTTCTCCAGACGATAGGAGGCGAGGAAACTGAGGTGGAGCTCGGTGAAAGGGGCCGCCTTGCCCAGCGTCACCACGCAACGCCCGTGCATGAGCACCAGGCCCGGCACGACCTAACGAAACTCGCGCTGTTCGAAGTCAATCGCGTGGTACACGGCCTTGCCCGAGGTGAGGGCCGCGGTGAGGCTGGTCTTGGTGTCCTGATGGCCGTTGGAGTGGACGTAAATCAGCTCGTCGGAAAACACGGCGGCGAGCTTGGCGTGGTCGGCGGCGATCATGGCCGCAACGCGGGCGTCGTCAGCGGCCCGACAGGCGCCAATGTGGTCGGGGGCAGCCGAGGCCGGGATCAGGAGGGCGAAAAGGGCACAGAACAGGACAAGGGTTTTCATTCGCAGAGGAGTATTGAGGTGGAATGGTAGCTCGCAGCGGCGGGAAATACACGCCGAATTCTCCGTGGTCGGTTTGTGGAAACTCCGCTCTATGGAAACTTTTTCCAGTTTCGTAACTCCATTTCTCGTTTTGAGTCAGCGCCTCCTCACGTCGGCTGCTACGCAATGGAAGGCGGTCCGTTTTCCTCGCTGTCGCGCCGGGTTTTCCTTTGGCACGCTGCGCCCCCTCTCCCCCACACTCGCGGCGGTGCCCGCCGAGTCCATTGCCGTCAACGCCGACCTGCTCACTCCGCTGAAGGAGGTCTTCGGCTATGCCAGCTTCCGGCCGCTGCAGGAGGAGATCATCCGCGCCTCCCTGGAGGGACGGGACGTCTTCGCGCTGCTGCCGACGGGTGGCGGCAAGTCGTTGTGCTTCCAGCTGCCCGCCCTCGTGCGGCCCGGCCTCACGGTGGTCATCTCGCCCCTCATCGCGCTGATGAAGGACCAGGTGGACGCCCTGACCGCGAACGGCGTCGCGGCCACCTTCCTCAATTCCTCGCTCACCGACGCCGAACGCAGCGCGCGCTGGCGCGGCCTGAACGCCCGCGAGTACCGCCTGCTCTACCTCGCGCCCGAGCGCCTGATGGTCGGCACGCTCATCGACGATCTGCGTCGCTGGGGCGTGAGCTGCGTCGCGGTGGACGAAGCCCATTGCATCAGCGAGTGGGGTCATGATTTTCGCCCCGAATACCGCCAGCTCCGTGAGCTGCGCAGCCGCCTGCCGGAAGGAGTTCCCTTCATGGCGCTCACGGCGACCGCCACGGAACGCGTGCGCGAGGACATCGTCACGCAGCTCCACCTGCACGAGCCGGGCATCTTCGTCGCAAGCTTCAACCGGCCCAATCTCACCTACCGCGTCACGCCCCGGACCGCCGGCTACCGGCAGGTGCTCGATTTCCTCCGGGCGCGGCCGAAGGACGGCGGCATCATCTACTGCGCCAGCCGTGCGGGCACGGAGTCGCTCGCCTCGAAGCTGGTGGAGGATGGCGTGAAGGCCGCGCCGTACCACGCGGGGCTGGACCCCAAGGCGCGTTCGCACAATCAGGAGGCCTTCCTGCGCGACGAGATGCGTGTGGTGTGCGCGACCATCGCGTTCGGCATGGGCATCAACAAACCCAATGTCCGCTTCGTCATCCACCACGACCTGCCGAAGAACATCGAGGGCTATTACCAGGAGACGGGCCGCGCGGGCCGCGACGGATTGCCCGGCGAATGCCTGCTGCTCTTCAGCGCCGGTGACGTGGCCAAGCAGAACATCTTCATTGACGAGAAGCCCGACGAGCAGGAACGCGTCCGCGCCCGCGAGCAGCTCCAGCAGATGGTGCATTACGCCGAGATCTCCGAGTGCCGCCGCGCCGCGCTGCTCGACTATTTCGGCGAAGAATTCCCCGAGACCAGCTGCGGCTCCTGCGACAACTGCCTCAGCCCGCGCGCAACCTATGACGGCACGGTCGCCGCGCAGAAGCTGATCAGCTGCGTGTACCGGATCAAACAGCGCAGCGGTTTCACCGTGGGCCTGAACCACGTCGTTGCCGTGATCCTCGGCGGCGACACGGAGAAGATCCGCCAGTGGGGCCACGACCAGCTCACGACCTACGGCATCGGGAAGGAGCATTCGCGCAATGAGTGGGGCGCGATTGGCCGCGAGCTGATGCGCCTGGGCTTCCTCCGGCTGAGCACGGGCCAGTTCCCCACGGTCGAGGTGACGGCGGAGGGCTTCGCCGCGCTGAAGGACCGGCGGACCATCACCCTCACGCGCCCGCTGGAAGCGCCGAAGCCCCGCGCCGAACGCGTCGGCGAAATCGCCTGCGACGAGCTGCTCTTCGAGAAGCTGCGGCAGCTCCGCAAGCGGATCGCGGACGACCAGGGGGTGCCATCGTACATCATTTTCGGCGACACCTCGCTGCGCTTCATGGCGCGGCAATATCCGGTGACAGCGGACGAGTTTCGCCGCGTTTCCGGTGTCGGCGAAACCAAGCTCAAAGCTTACGGCGCGGCCTTCCTCGAGGAGATCGCGGCGCACCTGGCGACGAACCCGCGCCAGATCTTCGCGGACGACTCCTTCACCGCGCCCACGCCCACGGCGGTGAAGAAGACGCGCGGCGAACTGATGAATGACACCGTGCGCGAGACGCTGCGGCAGTTCCGTGCCAGCAGCTCGCCCGAGGACGTCGCGCGCAACCGGGGACTGACCGTCGGCACCATCTACGGCCATCTCGCCAGCGCCCTGGAAGCCGGCGAGTCGCTGGATATCGCCCGGCTGTTCACCGAAGCCGAATCTCAGACCATCCGCGCGGCCTTTGAAAAGGCCGGCTGGGGCACGCTGAGCGGCGCGCACACGCTCCTCGGCGGACAGGTGGACTATGGACGGTTGCGGCTCTTCCGGGCCGTGAAGCAGTGAATCAGCGGGTGAGTGAGCCAGTAAGCCAGCAAGCCAGCGATCCGTCGTCAGTAAGCTGCGCCAACAATTCGGTCTGGCTTACTGACTCACTGGCTTACTGGCTCACTTCCCTCGTTGCGACTACTCTGCCCCCATGACGATTGAGCTCATCAACACCGGCTCCGAGCTGCTGCTTGGCTTCGTGCTGAACACGCACCAGCAATGGATCTGCCGGCAGCTCACCGACCTCGGCCATACGGTGAGCCGGCAGGTGGCGGTGCCGGACGGCGGGCATGACATCCAGCAGGCCGTGCGCGAGGCCCTGGGCCGCGCCGATCTGGTCATCACCACCGGCGGCCTCGGACCGACGTGCGACGACCTCACCCGCGACCTCATCGCCCAACTGCTTAAGCGTCGCCTGCTGCACGATGAGGCGGCGCTTCAAAATATCGCCCGCTTCTTCGCCGGCCGGGGCCGGCCCATGCCCGAGCGCACCAAGGTCGAGGCCCTGGTGCCGGAGGGCGCGATGGTGCTGATGAACGCCAACGGCACCGCGCCGGGACTCGCCATCGAGGTGAACCCGAACCCTTTCCGTCCCGATGGCCGCCCATCGTTGCTCGTGATGCTGCCCGGACCACCGCGCGAATTGCGGCCGATGTTCTCGCAGCAGGTCGTGCCCCTGCTGGCACGGCATTTTCCACTGAATGAGGCCTTCGTCTGCCGCACCCTCAAGACCACGGGCATCGGCGAGTCGTACATGGAGGAGCGCATCAGCGCGCCGCTGCGGCACCTGACCGACGCGGGCATGGACCTCGGCTTTTGCGCGCGCGTGGGCGAGGTGGACGTGCGCTTCGTGGCGCGCGGGCCGCGCGCGGCTGCAACGGTCGCCGAGGCGGAGGCCATCACCCGCTCTAAGGCCGGCGAGCATATCTTCGGCGAGCAGGATGACTCGTTGGAATCGGTGCTCGTGCGCGAGCTGACGGCCCGGGGCCAAAAGCTCGCGCTCGCCGAATCCTGCACCGGCGGCCACATCGCCAACCGCATCACGAACATTCCCGGCGCCTCCGCGATTTTGCTCGCGGGCTTCGTGACGTATGCGAACGAGGCGAAGATGGTCACGCTCGGCGTGCGCGAGGAAACGTTGAAGTCCCACGGAGCCGTGAGCGAGGCGACCGCGCGCGAAATGGCCGAAGGCGCGCGCCGGGTCACGGGGGCCGATTACGCACTCTCCGTCACCGGCATTGCGGGCCCCGGCGGCGGCACCGACGACAAACCCGTAGGCACGGTTTTCATGGCGCTGGCCTCAGCGAAGGGCACCACCGTCGTGCGCCAGTTGAATCGCTTCGATCGCGAGACGTTCAAATATCTCACTGCCCAGCAGGTCATGATGATGCTGTACCGGGAGCTGCAAGCGGGCAGGCACGCATAAGCCTCTGTTCCGCTATTGTGGGTGAACAACCCAGAAACGAAGCAACAAGGACGCGTCTCGATGCGATAGTCGGTCGCCAACTTCGGAACAAAATTCGTACTGATGAACGCGAGACGTTCCCCCTCACCCTGACCCTGATACCACTCTCGGAGTTAATCACCGGGAGGGAGGCGGTCCTTGAAGACCGCCCGCCCCCCTTCCTCACCCAGCTCATCAAGGAAATCGACCTCCGCCAAAACCCCAGCCCAGCCACCTCCAATCCTTGACCACTCCAGCCCCAAATGTGTCCACCATGTCCCCGTAAACCCGTCCACCATGCCTTCGGTCTGTACACCCTCGGGGTTAGGGAGAATCGCCGTCCGATTTCTTGCGAAATCCGGCGCTGGAATGGCCGGAGGTGCCTGGCGACAACCCAGGCCCGGCCGGCTCCGCCTACTTCTTCTCGAAGGCCTCGACGAACTTCAGCAGGCCGCGCACGTCGTGGTAGTTGGCCTTCCAATTGTGCGCCAGACCCGTGGCCAGGGGCGTGCCGTCGGCCTTCACCGATTCGAGCCAGATGCCGTTCTTTTGGTCGGTCTGATATTTGTTCACGAAGCTGATCAGCCGGCCCAGCGCCACCGTGTAGGCGGCATTGTTCGGCTGGTCGCGCAGGCCTTCGGTCAGTGCCGCGAACATCTCCGCCTGCGTCCACCAGACCTTGGTGGTGTCGGTCGCGGGGGTGTTTTCCATTCCTCCAGTGTACACGCCGCCGAGCTGTTGATCCGTGCCGTTGCGTAGCGTGTGCATCAGGTAATTGTGGAGCTGTGGCCAGGAGGGACGCCGTCCTAGAACCTCTTCCGCGTGGACCATCAGCCAGGCGAATTCGACGTTGGAGCCGTAGTTCAGCCCATCGCTCTTCGGGCCGCTCAGCCGCCGCCAGCCCGGGCTGAAATGGAACGCCGCCTGCGCCGGATCCTCCGGAAAGAAGTACCGCTGGTTGAGGGCCAGCGCCTCGGTGAGCGATTCCTTCACGGTGGCGTCCTTGGTTTCCTCGTAAAGCTCGGTGAACGCCTCCATCAGGTGCAGATGGGTGTTCGCGCCCTTCGCGCCCGCCAGGTCCACGAGGGCCTCGGGGTCGCCCTCGGATAGAGGCTGCCAGTCCCGCGTGAAATGCTCCCGCCAGCCCTGGTGCGCCGCGTCGTGGGCGTGACGCTGGATTTCGCGGTAAAGCTGCAGCGCATCCTCCAGCGCCACCCGGTCGCCGCTGGCCCGGTGATACTCCACCAGGGCGTAGATCACGAACGACTGGCCGAAGAGCCGCTTGTGCGTGTCGCGCGGCTTGCCGTCGAGCGTGACACTCCAGAAATAGCCGCCGTGCTCGCGGTCGCGGAAGTGCTCCCGCAGGAACTTCACGCCGTTGCCGGCCGCCTTGAGGTAGTCGCGCTCCTTCGTGCTGAAACCCTTCCGGTGAACCTGGGAAAACGTCCAGACCATCCGCGCCTGGGTGGCGATCAGTTTCTCATTCGGCACCGAACGGCCCCGCACCACGTCGTCGGAGAGCAGGTAACCGCCGTGCTCCCAATCCACGGCGGTGTCGTACCAGTAGGGCAGGATCTTCTCCGCGAGCAGATGGCGATAGTTCGTCGCCTCGAACGCGAGATCAGCGGCGGCCACGCGCAGCGGCGACAGGACGGCCAGCAGGGCCAAAACCAGCCGAAGCGAGAGGCGCTTCACGGGGCTCATCACGAAAGAAAGGGGAAATGGTCGGGACGACAGGATTTGAACCTGCGACATCTTGGTCCCAAACCAAGCGCTCTACCAGGCTGAGCCACGTCCCGAACCGCCGCCACAGTCCACCGCCAAGGCAATCGGAGCAAGCCTCTTATCAGCCCGGGAGGGCGCGGTTCCACCCGCGCCGCAATTTCTTCACGCCGGGTCCGTCCAGAAGGATCCCAGAGGTCCGCTTCACCCCATGGGCTTCTCCCGTTCCGGTGAGGAAGACGGGGGAAGAATATGGGGCGCGGGTGGAACCGCGCCCTCCCACAGTTTTCAGCGCAGGGTTTTCAGCCGCTTCAGCTGACGGGCCAGATTGGCGTCGGTGGGGGCGCGGCGGACGGCTTCCTCCATCAGGCTGATGGCCTCGGGGCGGTTGCCCTGTTCAAGCCGGATCTGGGCGAGGGAGGTGCGGGCGAGGTTGTCGTCCGGATCAGCCAGGAGCGCGGCGGTGAAATGTTCCGCCGCCTCTTCGGGACGGTTCTGTTCCTGCGCCAGAATGCCCAGGTTGCCGTGGGCACGCCCGTGGGCCGGATTCGCATCGACGGCGCGCTGAAACTCCTCCAAGGCCGGGCCGGGGCGGCCTTCCAGCCGGTGGATGACGCCGAGATAGTAATGGCCCTCGTCATTCGTGGGATCCAGCGCCAGCGCGTTGGTCAGCGCCTGGAAGGCACCGGGGCGGTCGCCGAGCCCGAGTTTGGCGCGGGCGAGGTTCACGAGGGCGACGGCGTTGGTCGGGTTCGCCTTCAGCCGCACCTCGTTGTAGATGACGATATCCCGCACGGTCTGCGTGGTGATGGCGCGGTCCAGCGCAATCCGGTCGCGCGCGGTGCGGGGCAGGAGTTGGAACCACACCTCGGCCATCTCGTCGCTGGTGCTCATGCCGAAGCCCACGCGGCGCGGCGGGTTGGAAGGGTTGCGCGGATTGGCCGCCGTGTTGTCGAAGACGAACTTCATCCCCAGTTTCGTCCCGCGCGGCAGGAACACCGGCGTGACATACCGGTAGTCGCCCTGCCAGTTGAAGTCCCAGTCCGGGATGGTGAGCAGGTCGTGGCGCGTCTGGTCGGGCAGTTCCGCCCACGCCTCGATGCGCCGGCCCAGATAGTGGGTGTGCGGCAGCAGCCCGAGCAGGTCGGCGTCGGCGGGAACCACGAATTCCCGGGTGTAAACCAGGTTGGACTGTCCCGCCGGCAGGTCGAGGTCGTAAACGTTCAACCCCAGCTTCAGCGGCTGGTTCGTCGCCGGCGAATCGGCAAACCACAGGCCCACGCTGGCCTGGATCGCCTCCGGTTTGCCCCCGGTCTGCAGATGCATCTGCATGACGATGTCCATGCCCGGCTCCAGCTTCCAACCCATGCCTGCCGGCAGCGGCACCGTGCGTTTGCCCGGCTGCCAGCTCAGGAAATAGCCACCGGGACTGTGCACTTCTGTGGGGGAGTCCATGCCGCCGAAACCAACCACGGGATCGGCGGCGTCGAGGCGCTGGATGTCGGCGGTGCGCCCCACGTAGAGGAAGGCGTGGTGCACCTGCCGCGAACCGGGATGAAATTCAAAGGCGCGAATCCAGCGGGGCCGGTCCAGCGGCTGCGTGAGCGGCAGCGCGAAATGGCGGTACACGTCGCGTCCGCCCGGCTGAAGCGTGTACGCCGCCGGCATCTGCGCCACGACATCGGGCGCGCCGAGCTGCCATTCGCCGGGCCACGTGGGCAGGGGCGGCAGATCCTTGGCGTCACCTTCCGCCAATCCGTCGGCGAGCCAGGCCTGGAACACCGCGATCTCCGTCTCGGTGAGCCGCCGGTCGCCGACGAATTCGTTCGTCGGCCCCGTGGGCAGCCACGGCGGCATGAAGCGGCGGCCGGTGACGTCGGCGAGATCGGTCGCGTGCTTGCGGCAGTCGGCGAACGTGAGCAGCGGGAACGGGCCACCCTGACCTGGCCGATGGCACGGGGCGCAGTGCTGAAAGACAATCGGGGCCACGTCGTGCGTGAAGGTGGTGGCCGCCCGGGCAGTTCCCCCCAGACCCAGCAGGCCCAGCAGGGTGAGACGGAGCAGGTGATGGTGAAGCTTCATGGCGGGGCTACCAGATGACAGCCGACGGCGCGCGTTTCGGCGGGTACGGGCCGCTGCCCGTGGAGCACGGCGGTCAGGGCCAGCTCCAGGTCATGCCGGGTCGGTTCGGGCTTGGCCTGGCCGAGCCCGGCATAGCGGTCGTCGATGCGCCCACGATACAGCACTTCGCCGGTGGGCGACACGACGAGAGCGAAGGGCGTGACCTGCACGTTCGCGAGGTGGGAGAGCTTCAGCCCGGGATCACGCAGCGGCAGGCCGGGCAGGGCGTATTCCGACGCGTGTTGGCGGACCGAGGCGTCGGTCTCATCGGCGTTGGGATGCACAAAGCGGAAGACGACCCCACGCGGACCGAAGGCGTCTTGCAGACGGCGCAGTTCGGGGATGGCGCGGTTGGAGATCGGGCACTCGTTGGCGAGGAAGACACACACGATGGCGCGGTTCGTGCCGGCGGCCAGGGGTTGTACGGAATGGCCGGCGACATCCGGCAGCGTCAGCTCCAGCGGGAGCGGCGGAGGCGCGGCGTGCGCGCAGCCCGTCAGTGCGCCGCTCAGCCAGAGCAGGGACAGCAGACGAAACGGGCGGACGTGATTCATGGAGGTACGCCCCCAAGGAAGCAGAGCTGCCGTGCCGGCTCAAGCCCGGGTGCTGGCCGCACGAAAAACAATGGGTGCGGCGGTCGTGACGGTGCCGACGCCGTTGGTGCTGCCGCGCCGGTAGCCGGCGAGATCGAGCGTCACGTGCAGGTAACCCAGTTCACGAAAATGCGCCGCCACGGCGGCGTACTGGTCATCGGCAATGAGGCGCGGGATTTCCGCCGGCCCGACCTCGATCCGCGCCAGGTGGCCCTGCGCCAGTTCGTGGTGTCGCACCCGCACGTCGAAAAATCCGAGGTCGCGCAGAAAATATTCCGCCTCCTCCACCATGAGGAGCTTGGCGGGCGTGACCGCCTCACCGGTCGGGATGCGTGAACTGAGGCAGGCCAGTTGCGGTTTGTCCGCCGTGGGCAGCCCAAGGCGGGCGCTCAATTCGCGGATTTCGGTCTTGGTGAGGCCTGCCTCCTTGAGCGGGGCGCGGATCTGAAATTCGGCGGCCGCCTGGGCCCCGGGCCGGTGGTCGCCCACGTCGCTGGCATTCTCTCCGTAGGCGATCACGGCGAAGCCCTCCGCACGGGCCAGCGGGGTGAGCTCGGTGAAGAGGGCGTGCTTGCAGAAGTAGCAGCGGTTCGTCGGGTTCGCGAGGTAGCGCTCGTCGGCGAACTCGGCGGTGTTCACCACCCGCAGCGGAATCTGGAACTGCGCCGCGATTTCCACCGCCTCCCGCAGCTCGCGCCGGGGCAGGCTGGGCGAATCGGCGATGGCGGCAAGGGAGCGTTCCCCCAGCACGTCGTGCGCGACCCGGGCCAGCAGCACGGAGTCCACGCCGCCCGAGTAGGCAATGACGCAGGACCCGTACCCGCGAAGCAGTTCGCGGAGGCGGTTAAACTTGGCTTCCAGCACCCTGAAAGGATGGCGGTGAAACAAGGAATGTCTAGCGGGCAACCGGCGGCAACCCGGCTGCAGGCGTTTGCCGCTTGGGTTTTGCACCGCCTTCCGGCATTGGTTGTGGACAATGGACGCGATGCCCGCACGCACGCCGGCGATCTACCGGCATCTGGACACCGCCTCGGGCGCCCTGCTGCTGTTCATGACGGTCTGGGCCCCTTGGGCCTTCGGCTGCACCACCTCCTGGTCGATCCGGGTCATGAATGTCGCCAGCTACGCCCTCGGCCTCCTGCTGCTGGTGAAGTGGATCGTACGCTGGCGCACGGGCCATACCCCGGCCCGCTGGTCGGAACCGACCCCTGCCGGCCGCTGGGTCGTGCGGTTGCTGGCCTTCCTGTCGGTGGCGATCCTGGCGTACGTGCTGATCGGGGCGCTGAACTACCGGGCGACGGCCAGCTATTCCCGGGCCGGTGTGGAATTTCTCTACAGCGAGCGGTTGCCCATTTCGTGGCTGCCCGCCACTTACGATACGGTGGAGACCTGGCCGGCCTTCTGGAGCTGGCTGGGCATCGCGCTGTCCTTCTGGGCGGCGCGGGATTGGATGCTGGGCAAGTCGCGCCGGGAACGGCGGCAGGAAGGTGAGCCGGTGGCCCCGTTCCCCTCGGAACGCCTCACCGTCTGGCTGTGGACGCTGGTGATCAACAGTTCCCTGCTGGCGCTGGAGTGCATCCTGCAACGCCTCGATGGCACGGACAAACTTCTGTGGCTGGTCAAGCCGGTCGCGGGCAACACCCCCGACTTCCGCTTCGGCCCCTATGCCTATCGGACGAATGCGGCGCAATATTTCAACCTGGTCTGGCCGGTGGCGCTCGGTTTCTGGTGGGCCCTCCACTCGGCCTACCGGGAGAAGCACGGCCCCCGGGCCAAGCTGGGCGGCGGCGCGCAGGTGCTGCTGCTGCCCTGCACGCTGCTGCTGGCGGCGTGCCCGATCATTTCCTCAAGCCGCGGCGGGGCCATGATCATGGTGGCCCTCACGGCGGCGGCGGTCCTGGTGGTGCTGCTGGTGCGCGGGCTCAAGGGTTGGCTGGGCCCGGTGGGCCTGGGTGCCCTGCTCATCGGGGCCCTCGGTCTCGGTCTGTTGCTCGGCGGGGAAGGACTTTCGCAACGCTTTGCCAAGAGTGGCCTGGACCTGAACGGGCGGGCGGAGATTTACGAGGCGGCGCACCGGATGCTGCCTGATTTTGTGTGGCTGGGGAGCGGGGCGGGCACTTTCCCCTCGCTGTATCCGCTGTACCGCGTCCGGACGGAGGATCCTTGGGCCAATTACGCCCATAACGACTGGCTGGAAATCCGGATCACCCTGGGCTGGATTGGGTTGGGAATTCTGGTGCTCATGCTGCTCTGTGTGCCCGTGCTCGCCAGCCAGAACCGGCGGCGCGGAGTGTCCGGTGAATTTGCCGCGCTGCTGGGCGTGGCGCTGGCCGGGATGCTGTCGCACGCCGTATTTGATTTCCCGTTCCGGATTCATTCCCTGCTGTTTATGTTTTGCTGCCTGCTTGCAGTGGTCAGCGGTCTCGGACGGAAACAAGCTTCCTAGGGAACAAAGCCTGCTCGACGGGGCTTGGGAAAAATGCCAAGCTCATCGTTGGCGAGTGGCTGACCAGCCAAACGGCCTGACCATACGACCCAGCCATTAGTACGGATTGGGCGTATTTCCCCGATGGATACGACAGTTGTCACTTCTCAAGCCAAGCCCGGGCAACCCGGGGCGCGCCGCCGTGGCTTTCAGGCCAAGATCCGCCAGCACGACATCATCGCGGATGGTGCCACCATGCTCGCGATGGCGGGTGATTTCACCATGATCGCGCTGGGGCTGGTGCTGGGCTTCTGGCTGCGCTTCAAGTCGGGCATGTTCCCCCACCAGAACACCTGGTGGTCCCGTGGCGATACCAACCCTCCCTCGTTCCGGGAATACGCCGGGATCATCCTGGTGGGCGCACTGTTCCTGTTCGCCACGTTCCTGTACCTGAACCTTTACCAGCACCAGACGCTGCTGCGCTTCCGCCGGGTGGCCCTTAAGATTGTCCAAGGGACGGTCTTCTGGCTCTTTGCCTACCTCAGCATGAGCCTGGTGCTCAATTTCACCCCACCCATTTCGCGTATTTACGTCCTGGTGTCCTTCGTGATGGTAATGAGCACACTCCTGCTCTGGCGGGGACTCTTCCATCGCCTGCTGCGCACCAGCTCCATCGCGCAAGCCCTGCGGCAGAACGTGCTGTTTGTCGGCTGGAACAAGGATGCGACGCGCATCGCCGAGGGCATTTTTTCCGACCCCTATCAGCCCTACCGTCTGGTCGGCTGCGTGCCGGCTCCGGGCGGCCGCTTCCAGAACCACCCCCCGCCGGGAACGGCGGTGCTCGGGGACTACAATACGCTGGGCGAATCCATCCAGCGGCATGACATCGACATTGTGGTGCTCGCTGACCTCGAAACCTCCACCGGGGAGGTGGTGGGCCTCACGAACCTGTGCGAGCTGGCCCTGGTGCAGTTCAAGGTCATCCCCTCCTATTTCCAGATCCTGTTCTCCGGGCTGACACTGGAATCCATCTCGGGTGTGCCCATCATGGGTGTTTCCGAGCTGCCGCTGGACCGGCTCTGGAACCGGATCATGAAGCGCACCGTGGACCTCATCGGTGCGCTGGTCGGCCTGTTCCTCTCCGCCCCGATCATCGCGGTTTTCGGCACCATCATCTATCTGGAGTCCCCCGGTCCGATCTTTTACCGGCAGATCCGCACCGGCCGGAGCGGGAAAAATTTCGCCATCATCAAGCTCCGCTCCATGAAGCTCGATGCGGAGAAACAAGGTGGCGCGCAGTGGGCCAAAAAGCACGACGACCGGCGCCTGCGCATCGGCGCCATGCTGCGGGAGTGGAACCTCGACGAGGTGCCGCAGTTCTGGAACGTGCTGAAGGGCGACATGAGCCTGGTCGGCCCGCGCCCGGAACGCCCGGAGCTGATCGCCAACTTCCAGTACGACATCCCGCACTACAACGCCCGCCTCGCCACCAAGCCCGGCATCACCGGCTGGGCGCAGGTCAACGGCCTCCGGGGTGACACCGATCTCACGGAGCGTGTCCGCTACGACCTCCACTACCTCGAGAATTGGAGCCTGTGGCTGGACTTCCTCATCATGGTCCAGACCTTCTTCAAACGGGACAACGCCTACTGAACGGTCCGGCGGCGAGGTGCGGAGCTGGATCTGCGAAAGGGGCGGGCCGGCCGCGGCCCGCCTTTTTGCTCAATCCCGGCCGTACACCTTCCGCAAGTTGGAGGCGACAAAGCTGCGGACAGTTCCATCGGGAGCCTGCACCTTCAGCGCGCCGCCCTCGATTTCCACCACGATGCCGGAGTAGCCGCGGATATCCACGTGCTTGCCGAAGGCGCAGCGGGGGAAATCGCGTTCACCCGCATAGGTACGGATCGCACGGACCGGGGCGCTGAAATCAGGCCGCGTGATGCGTTCGGTGGCCGGCTCGGGCGGAGCGATGGGCATGGGGGTGGGGGCCGGCGTGATCGCCCTTCTGGCTGGGCTGGGCGGGCTGGCGGGACGGTCTGAATCCGCTGCGAGGTGCGTGGTCGCGGCCGGGTTGCGCACTTCCACTGGTGCTGGCGTCGGTTCCGGCCGGGAACGGTCCATGGGGGCAAACAGCGTCTTGAGCCGGCTGGCGTTGAAGCGCTGCGTGAGCCGTTCGGACGAAATCACGCGGATCGAATGGTTGATGACCTCGATGACCACCCCTTCAAAGCCGTGGATGCTCACATGAACCCCGAGCGCGCACTGGGGCCAGTCGGGGCGTTCGGTGAACTGCCCGATGGGCACGGCCGGGGTGGAGAAGTCGGGCTGGATGGCCGGCTTCCCTTCCGGGGGGGCGGATACGTTCTCAGGGGACACAGGCAACTGCATGAGCCGGGTACTCTCGTTGTTCGTGAGCCGGTGGTGAAAGTTTTTTACTTGGTCCGCAGGCACAATTCTCCTCGACATCGGCATTTTGGAGAACTCGCCAAAATCCGTTCTGTCACCTGCAACCAAGTGCCGCCAACAGCATCCGCCTTGTCGGCCCTCGCCGAACGTGCGGTGATTATGCTGAAGATGATGATTAGGATTAGGAAACTGTCACTTCTCCACCCCTTGCATCTGGCCTCGGTGTCCGCGATTCTCGCCGGCCTTTAGATGCATCGCCGCCTAGCCCTTCTCCTGATCCTCGCCGGGATTCTGTTCCGTGCGGGCGGGCAGGATTTTATCGAGGCCGGTCCGCTGGTGCACCAGTTCCGGCTCACGCTGGAGCCCGGCGAGCGCGAGGAGTTCCTTGGTCTGTTCGTGAGCACCACCTCCGGCGAGACCAATTCGGCGTGGGTGTTGGCCCCTTTCGCCTCGCACTACGAGGAGCCACTGCTCGAACACTCCGAATACGATTTCCTGTATCCCGCCATCACTTATGACCGGTTCGGCAGCGAATGGCGGCTGCAGATCGCGCAGTTCCTGAATTTCCAGGGCGGGGCCACCCAGGATGGCGAGGTGAAAAAGCGGCATACGCTGTTCCCCCTCTTCTTCTCCCAGCGCTCGACCAACCCCACGAATGATTACTGGGCGCTGCTGCCCTTCTACGGCCATTTCCAGAATCACCTGTTCCGCGACGAGGTCCGGTTTGTGGCGGCCCCGCTCTACGTGTGGTCCCGCAAGGGGCAGATGGAGACGGACAACTATCTTTTCCCCTTTTTCCACGTGCGCCACGGTGGCGGGGTGAAGGGCTGGCAGTTCCTCCCGCTCATCGGCCACGAGACCAAGTCCAGCTCCGTGCGCACGAACCTGATCATGGACGAGCCGGAGATCGTGCCCGGCTACGACAAGTGGTTCGCCCTGTTCCCGTTCTTCCACCACGAGAACCTGAACCTGGGCACCACCAACGAGGAAAAGCGCCGCAGCTTCCTGCTGCTCTATAGCATCCAGCGCTCGCCGGCCCGCGACAACACGACGCTGCTCTGGCCTTTCTTCAGCTATACCGACGACCGCGAGAACAAGTTCCGCGAGTGGGGTGTGCCCTATCCCTTCATCGGCTGGGCGCGCGGCGAGGGCAAGCACGCCAACCGCTTCTGGCCGCTGTGGGGCAAGGCCACCAACGCCGCGCTCACCACCGACTTCTTCCTGTGGCCGCTCTACACCCACCGCCACATCCACACACCCGAAGTGGACCGCGAACGGACGCGCATCTGCTGGTTTCCCTATACCGAGACGCGGCTGACCAGCCCGGAGACCGGGGCCGAGCGCCGCCGCCGCGACATGTGGCCGTTCTTCACCTGGCGGCATGAGTTCGACGGCCGTGAACGCCTGCAGGTGCTCTCCATCACCGAGGCGGTGCTGCCCGACAACCACGGCATCGAGCGCAACTGGTCCCCGCTGTGGACTTTGTATCGGGCTGAGAAGAACCCCAAGACCGGCGCGGCGAGCCAGTCGCTGCTATGGAATTTCTGGCGGCATGACACCCTCAGGGAAACCTCGCGCAGCTCGTTCTTTTTCGGGCTGGTGCGCAGCCGCCGCGAAAAGGACGAGCGGCAGTGGCGCTTCTTCTGGCGGCCCTTCCCGGTGACGGCCCCGGCGACGAACACGCCCGCCATCCCGGCAGCGCCCGCCGTTCCGGCCCGGCAGGGCCAGAGCAGCTTCAACCGCCCAGAACATCGCGGTGATGCCTTCGCGCCGAGACCGCGCCCGCTCCAACCCGAATCCCCATCCCAGCCCGAGAGCGGGCTGGCCGTACGCTGAGGCCCATGGATTTCTTCCTGAATGGCGGCGTGCTCGGTTTTTCGATTGCGGCTCCGGTGGGGCCGATCGGGGTGCTGTGTATCCGCCGCTCCATCGCGGAGGGGCGGGTGATGGGCTTCCTGTCGGGCCTCGGTGCCGCCACGGCGGATGCCACGTACGGCCTGGTGGCGGCGGCGGGCCTCACTGCGATCTCAGGCTTCCTGGTGCGGCAGCAGTTCTGGTTTGGTCTGATCGGCGGCCTGTTTCTCTGCTGGCTGGGCGTGCAGACGTTCCGGTCCAAGCCGGCCGAACAATCGGCCCGGGCCAACGCCACCGGCCTCCTTTCCGCCTACGGCTCCACGTTCCTGCTCACGCTTACGAACCCGCTCACGATCCTTTCCTTCGCGGCGATGTTCGCGGGCGCGGGCCTGGGCGAGGCCGCCGGCAGCGTGTCGGCGGCCAGCCTCGTGGTGGCGGGTGTCTTCACCGGATCGGCCCTCTGGTGGCTGGTGCTGAGCTTCACGGCGGGGGCGCTGCGGAGCCGGTTCGACCGGAACTGGCAGCGCTGGCTCAACCGCCTCTCCGGGCTCGTCATCGCCAGTTTCGGTTTCTGGCACTTGTCCAAACTCGTTCTTCGTTGAAACTCTCCCGCAGGATCTGAACTGACCCATGTTTCAAAACCTCGGTGAAATGCTGCTGCTGCTGGCCGCGACCCTGCGGGCCATCCCGCGCGCGTGGCGCGACCGGCGCAAGGTGGCGGACCAGCTCTTCGACATCGGCAACGCCAGCCTCTTCATGGCCTGCATGCTCTCGCTCTTCATCGGCGGCGTGCTCGCCCTGCAGACCGGCCCGGTGCTGGTCCAGCGCGGGCTCGGCTCGTCGCTCGGCGGCCTCGTGGCCCTCGGCATGTGCAAGGAGCTGGCCCCGGTGATGATGGCCGTGCTCATCGCCGGCCGCATCGGCTCCGCCATGGCGGCGGAACTCGGCTCGATGCGCGTGTACCAGGAGATCGACGCGCTGCGCACGCTGAACATCGATCCGGTGAACTACCTGGTGATGCCACGCGTGCTCGCCATCGCCATCGCGCTGCCCTGTCTGGTGGTCTTCGCCAACCTCGTCGGCTGGACGGGCGGCGCACTCGTCGCGAGCTTCAACGACCGGATTTCGGTCACCTGGTCCGCCTTCTTTGGCAACCTGCGCTCCGTGGTCGAGTTCTCCGACCTCCTCAACGGGCTGATCAAGTCGTTCTTCTTCGCGGTGGTGATCGGGGTGGTCTCCTGCCACCAGGGCCTCACCACGCTGGGCGGCCCGCGCGGCATCGGCCGCAGCGTGACCAAGGCCGTGGTCAACTCGCTCGTGCTGATCCTCCTGCTCGACTACGTGCTCACCCGCCTGTTGCTGCCGCTCGACAACGGCTGGCGCTTCTGACCCATGAACGCCCCCGCTTCCAAGCCATCCGCCACCGGGCTTCCGGTCGCCATCCGCGACCTGCGCAAATCGTTTGGCGAACAGCCGGTGCTCAAGGGCGTGTCCTTTGACATCCGCGCCGGCGAGGTCTTTGTGCTCATGGGGCCAAGCGGCTCCGGCAAGTCCGTCTTCCTCCGGCACCTCATCGGCCTGGAGACGCCGGACGGCGGTGAGATCCGCATCGGCGGGGAACTCGCGACCAGCGAGGACATCGGTTCCAAGTTCCACCTCGCGATCGTCTTCCAGAGCGGCGGCCTGCTGAACTCGCTCACGGTCGCCGAGAACGTCGGCCTCTACCTCACCGAGCATCGCCTGAAGCCACGCGAGGAGATCGACCGGGTCGTGACCGAAAAACTGGCGCTGGTGAAGCTCGATCCCGGGGTGGGCGCCCAGTTTCCAAATGAGCTTTCCGGCGGCATGCGCAAGCGTGTCGCCATCGCCCGCGCGTTGGTGGGCGATCCGCAGCTGGTTCTTTTTGACGAGCCCACGAGCGAACTGGACCCGCTGGTGGCACTGACCATCGGCCGCGAAATCCTGAACCTGAACGAGCGCACCGGCGCCACCTGCGTCGTCGTCACGCACGACCGCGACCTCGCCTTCGGCATCGCCGACCGCATCGGCTTCCTGAACGCGGGCGAGCTGGTTGTCCTCGGCACGCCTGCCGAGATCCGCGCCAGCCCGCATCCCCTGCTGCAGCAGTTCCTGGCGGCCGACTTCCACCCCCAATGACCTCGCACCGTCACCCTTTGCCCATTTTCCGTTTTCCCGCTAAATTCTGATCCGAGACGCCATGAAAAACTCCCTCGAAACCCGGTTGGGCCTGTTCTTCGCCCTGGTGGTGATCGCCGCGCTGCTGCTGCTGGAAATGATCGGCAGTGGCGGGCTGTTCTCCCACGGCAAACCCGTGCGGGCGCAGTTCACCTCCGCGCGCGACCTGAAGGTGGGCGATCCCGTGAAGCTCGCCGGCGTGAGCGTGGGCCGCGTGAAGTCGATCAAGCTCAAGTCCGGCAAGGTCGAGGTGACCATGAACGTGGACCCCGACGCCGAGGTTCACACCGACAGCCTCGCGACGGTGCAGTTCACCGGCCTCATGGGGCAGAACTTCGTGGCGCTCACGTTCGGCAGCGAGAAGGCGCCGCTCGCCGACAGCAACACGGTGCTGGAGTCCAAGGAGCAGCCCGACCTCGCCGCCATCATGGCCAAGCTCGACGCGGCCGCCGACGGCGTGCAGAACATGACCAAGAGCTTCAGCGGCGAGGAGTTCAGCAAGCTGCTCGGGCCCTTCACTGACTTCCTCAAGCAGAACCAGCCCAAGCTCGCGGCCATCCTGGGCAACATGCAGAACATCTCGACCATGATCGCGGAGGGCAAGGGCACCATCGGCAAGCTCGTCGTGGATGACACGCTCTACCAGACCGCCCTTTCCACCGTCACGAACCTGAACTCCGCCGTCGCCGACGTGCGCCCGCTGGCCGAGGACGCCAAGGCCGCGGTGGCCGAGGCGCGCCAGATGATCTCGGGCGTCAACAAGGGCGAGGGCACCGTCGGCAAACTCATCAAGGACGAGAAGCTCTATTCTGAGACCACCATGGCGATGACGAACCTCAAGGAGATCCTCCAGAAGATCAACACGGGCAACGGCACGGTCGGCCAGCTGGTGAACGACGGCGCCTTCCTGAAGAACGTGAAGCTCACCCTGCAGAAGGTGGACAAGGCCACCGAGGGCCTGGAAGACACCGGCCCGCTGACCGTGCTCAGCTCGGTGATCGGCAATTTGTTCTAAATATGACTACCTAGGGCTGGACAGCCGGCCCGGTCTGCGGATAGTTCGCGCCCAAGAGGCAACCGAAAGTTATCCGTGCATGGTTCGCTACACGCTCCGGGGCCTGACTCACCCCCTCGAACATGAGTTGCATAGCGGTTTGAACACCGTGGGACGGAACCCGACCAACGAGTTCCGCATCTCGGACGCTAGCGTCTCCAGTTTCCACGCAGAAGTCACGGTGCTGGAAGGAGGGGCCGGCGTCACCGTCCGCGATCTCCAGTCCACCAACGGCACCTTCATCGACAGCAGCCCGGTCGAGGAGGCCGTCATTCGGCCCGGCCAGACGCTCCAGATAGGGGCCGTGGAGCTTCGGCTCGAGATGGAGCAGTTCGAGATCAAGGTTCCGTTGCCCGCCGCGCCCAAGGTCGCCCAGGCGGCCGGCAGTGTTCAGGCGCTGCCTGATGGCACGCTGGCGTGCTCGCGAAATCCCTCGCTGCCGGCCACGCACCACGCCACGCACGGCTGCGCCGCCGTGGTCAAGTGCCCCGGCGTCTTCAACATCGCCAGCCTCCGCGCGATGAAGCTTTCCGGCGGCACCGCCGGCCTGCTGCTCTTCTGCCCCGACTGCAATGCCAAGTGCGAGCCGCTGCCCGGGGTCACCGACAGCGCCGCGGTGAAGAAAAAGGGCCTGTTCTCCCGGCTCACCCAGACAATCCAGATCGGCTGGAAGAAGTGACCCGTCGCACCGTCGAAAAATGCGCCATCGGTGGCGTAATCCATCTCCAGAACTTCAGACGGGGCTGAAAGTCCTCCCGAGGAATGCCTGGATTGAAGCGAGCTTTGCGAGCGGAGCCCCAGGGTCACCGCGTCAAAGTAGTCGAGCGCTCTAAGCCGGAACGATGCAGTTGAAAAGGAGCCACCGCTTGGGAGTTGATTGGTGGTAGATGAAAACAACGCAATCGGAGGGCACACGCCCGGATCACCAAACGGTGGCCCCGAAATTGGAGTTCAAAACGGGTGGGCAGGCAATCGCGATCGAGTTCACCGACCAGGCGCTGTCCCCGCATGCCGGCAGCGCGACGTTCTGGGGCTGGCTGCGACCGCTGGCCTGGACGCGCCGGCTGGCGGCGGCGTTGCCGCATGATCTGCCCCGGTCCAACAACCGGCTTTTGCCCGTGGAAAAGGCGCTGGCGTTCATGCACGGGCTGCTATGTGACGCGCGCAAGCTGACCCAGGTGGCCTATCTGCGGCGGGACCGGCTGGTGCCCGAACTGCTGGGCATCCGACGTGTCGCCAGCCAGTCGGTGCTCTCCCGCTTCTTCCAGGGCTTCGGCTCGGCCGGGGAGAACCTGCACTGCTTCCGGCCGCTCTGGCATTGGTGCCTGGACCGGCTGCCCACGCGCAAGGCGGGTTACACGCTGGATCTGGACTCCACCCGGCTCCTCCACGAGGACGGCCAGCAGGAAGGCGTCGCGGTGGGCTACACCAAGCGGGGCCTCAAGCCGTGTCTGCATCCGCTCCTGGCGGTGGTCGCCGAGGTGCGGCTGGTGGCCCAGCTGTGGTTGCGCTCCGGCAATTCGACCTGCGGCAACAATGTCACGGCCTTCTTTCTCGACCTGTGGCAGAACCTGCCCCGCCACGTCCGCCTGGGGAGCGTCCGGGCCGATTCGGGCTTCTGCCTGCCCGAACTGCTGGAGCTGTGGGAACGGCTGAAGCTGCCCTACGTGGTGGTGGCCCAGCTGAGCGAGCCGATCCAGGCCCTCCTGCGAAGCGGGTTGGAATGGGTGGCGACCGAGGTGCCGGGGACGGAGGTGGCGGAGGTGGAATACCAGATGATCAGCTGGCCGCATCCGCGGCGGCTGGTGCTGATCCGCCATCAGGTGAGGGAGGACGAAAGCCGGGGCGGCAAGCGGCTGCTGGACGTGCCGGGCTACCGCTTCCAGGCGCTGGTGACGAGCCTGCCCCGGACCACCCACCGGCCGCTGGCGGTGTGGCGCCATTACAACGGACGGGCCGACTGTGAGAATGTCATCAAAGAACTGCGCGAGGGCTTCGCCCTGCCGAGCCTGTGCCTGCAGGGCTTCTGGGCCACCGAGGCGGCCCTCAGCCTGGCCACGCTGACTTACAACCTGACCGTGCTCTTCCAACGGCATCTGGGCTGGCAGCGGAAGGTGACGGTGGCCAGCCTGCGCTTCTGGCTGTTCGTCACGGCCGGCGTCTTGGGCCATCCCGCCGGCAAACCCACCGTGAGACTGGCCGTCCCGCCCCGCGAACAGGAATGGTGGCAGTGCCTGTGGGAGAAAATCCTGAGCCCGTTCCCCAACTGCAATGCAGTAGAAAACCGCCCCGTTTTAACCAGCTACGGATCGTGAAAAATCACTGCCTACTGCATCGTTCCGGCTAAGCGCGTCCACCAACGGTGGTACGCTTGAGTCGGGCCTCCAGCCATCAGACCGATCCGAAGGAGCTTGTTCTTGGGGCTCCGCTCACTGCGTTCGCCCCACCCCAGGCATTCCTCAGACGCGCCTTCGGCGCTGCGACCCCTACCGCTCAGTTCGTCGCCGCCCGCTCCTCGGGCACGATTTTCCAGATCTTGCCGCGGCCCGGCGTGAGCGTGGTGGAGCCGTTCGTCAGCACATAGACTTCGCCGTCATTGTCCTGGCCGAACGCCGTCACACAGCCGAAGAACTTGCCCGCGCCGCTCACCCGCAGCGGTTCCACCGCCCACTGGCCCTTGCCGCCGGCCGGCCGGCGCGCGACGAAGAGCCGGCCCTGCGGCTGGCCCTGGGTGCCGGACCAGTCGCCGTAGATGTAATGGCCGGTGAACTCCGGCAGCGCCTTGCCCCGGTACACGTAGCCGCCGGTCACACTGCAGCCGAAAGCCTCGGGATCCTGGTGCCAGCCGCTGATGTTCTTGTACACGGCGATCGGGTCGATCAGGGGTTCGCCGCGCAAACCTTTTTCGGCCTTGGGTTCGGAGGGCGGGAGTTCCGGGTGCTCCCGGTTCATGCCGTCGAAGCCTTCGCGCAGCGGCCAGCCGTAGTTGCCGCCCTTGGCGATGATGTTCACTTCCTCCCAGCGACTCTGGCCGACGTCGCCCTCGTAAAGCTCATGGTTGCCGCCCTGGTCGAAGGAGATCGCCCACGGATTGCGCACACCGTAGGCGTAGATTTCCGGCAGGCCCTCCTTGCCGCTGGCAAACGGGTTGTCGGACGGGATGCGATACGCCTTGCCCGACGCCGCATCGGCGCCGCTCACATCGACGCGGAGAATCTTCGCGAGCAGCGTGCGGAGGCTCTGGCCGTTGCCTTCGGGCACGTGGCCCAGGCCGATGTCACAGCCCTTCGGCCCGCCGCCGTCGCCCACCGAGATGTAGAGGAAACCGTCGGGCCCGAAGGCGATCCGGCCGCCGTTGTGGTTGAAGTAGGGCTTGTCCACCTCGAGGATGATCTTCTCCGAGGCGGGATCGACCTTCAGCGGCTTGGCGGCGGGCAACGTGAATTCGCTCACCCGCAGCGTGCAGTCATACTCCGCCGGCGCGCTCGCACGGCGCGGCGCGGTGTAGCAGGCGAAGAGCCGGCGGTTCTTGGCGAAATCCGGATGCAGCGCCAGGCAGAGCAGGCCGCGTTCGTCGAAAGAGTTCTGGTTGATCGCCGAGAGCAGGCTCCGGACATCCGCGACCGGCGTCTCGGTCAGTCCGCCACCGGCCTTCATCAGGCGGATGTAGCCGACCTGGTCCGCCACCAGCGCCCGGCCATCGGGCAACGGCACGAAACTTACCGGCTCAACCACGCCGTCGGCGACGAGCTTGAGCGAGACATGGGCGGGCTCGGCCTGGACCGAGACGGAAACGGTCAGGGCGGCCGTCAGCAGCAGTGCGGGAATTTTCATCGGTGAACGGGCGCACGATAAGCAGCTTTGGCCGGATGGGAAGGGGCGAGTTATCGGAGTGTGTCCTTAATCCCAATCTTAATCTTACCCGCAATCTTGGTGGCGGAACGCAGATGGAGGGATCAGGCCACGGCCAGTTCGCAATGGGCAATGCCACCTTGCGCCGGCCAGAAAATGGGTTTGCAGAAGCCACCGTCACCGCTACCTATTGGAGCGTTCCAGGCCGTCCGGTCCGGCTGTGTGGTTCGCCGCCGGCGGTCACCGACCTCAGGGTTGAGGCCGTGAAAACAGAAACGCACCGTGATCAAAACGACACCATGAAAAAGCTGCTCGCCCTGTTTGCCACCCTGTTGCTCGCCGGTTCCGCTTTCGCCGCGGAATTTCCCGACATCACGATTTCCGAGGTCAAGGAACTGGCCCTGTCGAAGAAGGCCGTGATCATCGACGTCAACGGCACCGAGTCCTACGCCAAGGGCCATGTCCCCGGCGCGCTGGATTTCGACGTCATCGAGAACAATTTTGCCAAGGCCCTGCCGGCGGACAAGAACACCCTGATCATCGCCTATTGCGGCGGGCCCCAGTGCAAGGCCTATCAGGAGGCCGCGAAGGCCGCCGCGAAGCTCGGCTACAAGAACGTGAGACATATGTCCGCAGGCATCTCCGGCTGGAACAAGGCCGGTGCCCCGACGGAGGCGGCCAAGTAAGCCGGACCCATTTTATGAGACGGGCGTCCTCGAAAGGGATGCCCGTTTTCCGTTTTCACCCGGAAGGTCCGATCAGAACCGGCGCTGCCGGCTCATGCCTCCGAACCAAGGAGCCGACGAAACTCCGCCTCGTCGATCACACGCACGCCGAGCTTCTGCGCCTTCTCCAGCTTCGAGCCGGCCTCCTCGCCCGCGAGCACGAAGTCGGTGTTCTTGCTGACGGACCCGCTTGTGCTGCCGCCCGCGTCGCGAATCATAGCCGCCGCCTGGTCGCGCGAGAGCGTCGGCAGGGTGCCGGTGAGCACGAAGGTCTTGCCGGCCAGCGGGCGTGAGCCGGCGGCGGCCGGGTCGGGCTTGGAGCCGGCCGGGTTGATGCCCAGGTCGCGCAGCCGTTGCAGGGTTTTCTGCCCGCCGGGTGAGGCGAAGTAATCCAGCACCGAGGCGGCGGCGACCGGACCCACTTCGGCCAGGCTCGCCTTCGCCCCGCTGGCGGCGAGCCGTGCCTCAATCTCGGCGATCACGGCGGCGAGTTCGGCGGTGCGCGTCTTGCGCTGGGCGCGTTCGAGGTCGCTCTTCGGCGGGTTCTTCCGCGACTGCGGAGAAACCAGGGAACGTTCCGCCTCCTTGTCGCCCAGCGCCCGGATGTCGCGCAATACCGGCGAGGTCGCCAGTTCGTCCAGCGAGGCGTGGACCTGCGCGAGCTGCCACGCGGTGGCCTCGCCGACATCCGCAATGGCCAGCGCGTGAATCCAGCGGCGCAGCGGCATCGTGCGCGCCCGGCCCAGCGCCTCGATGATCTTCGTCGCGTTCTTCTCGCCGAAAACGCGCGGCTCCTCGTCGGTGCCGAGGTTGAGCGTGGCGAGCTGTTCCTTGGTGAGGCTGAACAGATCGAGCGGTTCATTCACCAGCCCGCGTTCGACCAGCTTTTCGGCGACGATGCCGCCGAGCGATTCGATATCCAGCGCCTTGCGCTGCGCGAAGTATTCGACACGCCGCGTCTTCTGCGCCGGACAGCCCGCGACATTCTGGCAGCGCCACGCGACCTCCTCCGCCTCGCCGGCGGAGACTTTGTCTTTTGAAATCGGCCCGCCGCAGGCCGGGCATTTGCCGCCCACCTGCTGGAAGAGATCGAACTCCGGCGCGCCGGGCGGGCGCTTGCTCTTCATCACCTCGAAAACCTCGGGGATTACCATGCCCGCCTTGCGGATGACCACGGTGTCGCCGATGCGGATGTCCTTGCGCCGGATCTCGTCCTCGTTATGCAGGGTCGCGCGGGCCACGGTCGAGCCCTGCACAAACACCGGCTCCAGCTCCGCCACGGGCGTGAGCACGCCCGTACGCCCCACTTGGATGGTGATGGCCTTGAGCACCGTTTCGGCGGGAGTGATCCACGGCACCGGCTTGTGGACGATCGCGTAGCCGGGCGAGCGGCGCTTGTCCGGGATGCGAGCCCAATCGGCGATGCGGTTCACCTTGATGACGATGCCGTCAATCTCATACGGCAACTGCCGCCGCAGGTCGCGGCTCTCGTCGTAATGGCAGACGACCTCCTCGCGGTAGCGCGAGATGACCTCCTCGATGCCGTCGCATAGCCACCAGAGCCGCTGCGTGGGCAGGCCAAACTTCGCCAGCGCCACCAGCATCTCCGCGTGCGTCGCAAACTCGATCCCGTCGAGCGCGCCGGTCGCGTAAAAAACGGCACGGATGGGCCGTTGCGCCACCGTGCGCGGGTCGAGCTGCTTGAGCGTGCCGGCGGTGCCGTTGCGCGCGTTGGGCAGCGTCTTCTCGCCGGCGGCCGCCAGCTTCGCGTTCAGCGCCTCGAAATCCTTCACCGCCATGTAGGCCTCGCCGCGCACTTCGAGCAGAGCGGGCGGATGGGGCAGGTTCAGTTCCAGCGGGATGGCCCGCACCGTGCGGAGGTTCGTCGTGATGTCGTCGCCGAAGCGCCCGTCGCCGCGCGTGACGCCCAGCGCCAGCTTGCCGTGGCGGTAATGCACGCCGAGCGACACGCCGTCCACTTTCGGCTCCATCACGTATTCCACGCGATCCTGGCCGAGATGCTTGCGGATGGTCGCGTCAAAGGCGCGCAACTGCGCGAGCGTGTTTTCGTCCTGCAATCGGCTGCGACGCTCGCGGTCCGGCTCCTCGTCCTTGGTGGGTACGTCCGAAGCCTCGATCTTTTCCAGCGAAAGCATCGGCACCAGGTGTTCCACGCGCTGGAAGCCTTCGGAAGGCGCGCCGCCGACGCGCTGGCTGGGCGAATCGGGCGTCACGAGCGCGGGGAACTCCCTCTCCAGCGCGAGCAGCTCGGAGTAGAGCGCGTCGTATTCGCGGTCGCTGATGGCCGGCTGCGCGAGCACGTAGTAGGCGTGGTCGTGCTGCCGGAGTTCGGCGGCCAGAGTGGCGTGGCGCTGTTGCGCGACGGCGGGCGTCATGGCGGCAGAATAGGCAGACGCCGCCGGACGACAACCCGGTTCCGTCCCGCCGGGCGATTTACCCGCCTCGTTGGCTTCGTTGGCCTCTTGGCCGGCTCTTAATCATAATCGTAATCGCGGGCGGGAAGGGGGAGGGGGAGGAAGATTAGGATTACGATTAAGATTAAGATTACGACACAAGCAATCCTCCTTGCCCGCTTGACCGGCTCACGCGACGGGCGGACGCTCCCATGCACTCCCCTTGAGAAGTGCTGCGGCATGAACTCTTCCGCCGACCCATTGCCCGTCGTGCTCGTGACCGGTGCCAGCTCCGGGCTGGGACTGGCCATCGCGCGCCAGCTGGCCACGCTGCCCTACCGGCTCGTGCTCACCGCCCGGGAAGGCTCGCTCGGCCGCTTCGCTGCGGCGGGGATCACCGCCACCGACCGGATTCATCTGCTGCCACTGGAGGTGGCGGAATCCGCGCAGCGGGAGGGCGTCATCCGCGAGATCGAGCGCCGCTGGGGCGGGGTGGATGTGCTCATCAACAACGCGGGAATTGCCTACCGCGCCGTGGCCGAGCACTGGGATGACGCAGCCTGGCGCGACATCATGGAGGTGGACGTTCGCGCACCGCTCGACCTCGCGCGGCTCGTGCTGCCTGGCATGCGCGCGAAGCGGGCCGGACGCATCCTCAACGTCTCCTCCGTCGGCGGCATGATGGCGATGCCCACCATGTCGCTGTACAGTGCGGCGAAGTTCGCCCTCGAAGGGGCCTCGGAATCGCTGTGGTACGAGGTGCGGCCGTGGGGCGTACACGTGTCGCTGATCGAGCCGGGGTTCATCCGTTCCGACTCGTTCCGCAACACGCGCTTCACGCAGCGCAGCTTCGCGGCCGCGATGAATGACCGCGATCCCTACCACGCGCATTACCAGTACATGGCCGCCTTCATCGAGCGCATGATGGAGCGCACCGTGGCCACGCCCGAGCGGGTTTCCGCCCGCGTGGTGAAGACGCTGCGCCAGCGAAACCCGCCCCTGCGCGTGTACGCCACGCCCGATGCCCACCTCTTCGCGCTGCTGCGCCGCCTGCTGCCGCGCGGGATGTACCACTGCGTCCTCTACCGCACCCTGCCCGATGTGCGGCGGTGGGGAGGGTAGGTATGAGGTGATGCTAGACGGTTATCGTCCTCACCTTTTCACCTCAAAGCAGGTGGGACTGAACCCTCCGGCCCATGTCAACCGATGTCACCGTTCAACCACCCGATACAGTTGGAGCGAGGTGGCGGTGGGATTGGGGTCCAATATGGGGTTTGAGGTGTTAATGGTGCCAATCGGGTGCCAAATGCCGTGACTGTCCGAAGTTTGCAAAATGTAGCTCCGGCCAGCCACCCCCCTGAGGGTCATGTGGAATCCTAACGCAGGCAGCAGGGCCCTGGGCGTGAGCCTGGGGAGAACTTGTTTCAGGCTGCAAAAGAGCTGGCCATTTTCGCCCACAGCGACGTACGCACCGTCCTTGTAGGCGATGCTGATCAGGTTGTTCGCGCCATAGATCTGGCTGTAGGTCCAAGTGGCGCCATCCTTTGAATATCCAAGGTAGCCGCTTTCGCCCACCGCCACAAACCCGTCCTCGGCGTAGATCACCCGGTTCAGCAAGTGAAGGCCCGGATATTTGGTCCAAGTCCCCCCGTTGGGGGAAACGGCGATCAGGCGGTCACCGACGAAGACATGGATGCCACGGCCATAGGCCAGGCTTGGGCCGTAGTCGGCGTTGTCTGACATGGCCTGGTACACAATGCCGGTGTCTTTGATCGTCCAGTTCAGGCCATCGCGGCTGAGGCTGACTCCGACATGGGTGGCCGGATAAACGGGGTAGGCAATGGCCACGAACTGGCTGCCATCATCGATGAGGCTGCGCACATTGTTGACGGGACTGCCGGCGGCGCGCCAGCTCAGGCCGTCGATGGAAGTGAGATAGGCGCCAGCCGCCACATAGCGGCCGCGCGCGTAGGTCACGCCCCGCAGGGTAAGGCGGGGATTGGCACTGTTGGAGTAGCGCTGGGTCCAGTCATGACCGGTGGTGCTCGTGAGAATGGTGCCTTTGGTGCCGGTGGCGAAGATCAGGCCGCCGCCGGTATCGACACCCACCAGGGCCTCTTTGGTCCCGCTGTTTTCCCGCTGCCAATCCAAGCCGTTCGTGGAGCTCAGGATGAGGCCGTTCAGGCCCACGGCATTGAAGCCGGAGGGCGTGGCGGTCACGCCATACAGGCTGTCGCCGCCGTGGTTCGGGGAGTCCCAGCGGATGCCATCCTCAGAATACTGCGTGATCCCTTTGGAATCGAGGGCCACAAAGCGCCCTTGGAGATGGACGACGCCGACGAGCAGGGCCGAGGTCACCTGGGTGTCAAATGTCCAGCGCAGGCCGTCGTCGGAATATCCGATCACCCCCTGACCCACCATCACATAACGGCCCTGGGCGTAGGCCGCATCGGTCAGGGTGAATACGCCGGCGGGTTTTTGGACCGTCCAGCTTGCTCCGCCGTCACCGGAAACGGCAAACGCACCATTCGTCCTGCCGAGGGGCGAGCTGCCCAGAGCGAAACACAGCCCGTTCAGGTAACGCAGATTGCCCCAATGCGATGCTTCACGGGAAGAGTTCGGGATCGGATCGACCGGATGAGACTGCCAGTTCGTGCCGTCGGGCGAAAGCCAGGCGCCATTTTCGGGGCTGAGCAGCACGAAATGATCCTGGGCAAAGACGAGGCCGGCGCTGAGGGGGGAAGCAAGCAGGGGCCGTGAATTCCAGGTGAACGCATCCTTCGAAACATCCAGGCTGTCCGTGCCGGCGGCTACAAACAGTCCGTTGCCGTAAGCGGCGGCGTTCCAATTGTGGGGACGGATGCTGGCTTGCCAGCGCCACGAAAGCCCGTTGGCTGAGGTAAAGGTTGATTGGTCATACCCGGCCAGCCCATACAGGGTCCCGTTCGCCGTGAGAAAAATGCTGTTGGAGGTCACCGGCATGTTGGTCCGGCTCCAATACTCGCCGTCCAGAGAGCTGCAGATCGCCTGTTTTCCCCGGGCTACCAGCACCTGGTCCCTGAAGGCATGGAGGTTGTACACCGGTTGGCCTACGCCGACCGGAAACACCGAAACCCAGTTGGTGGGCAGCTCGGCGGACACTTGCAGGCTGAACAGCACTCCCAGCAGGAACAGGAGTGGGAGCGCGACGAACGAGGACCGAACTCGGTCTGGGCGGGCGAGCATGGTTGGGAATATGGATCCGAGAGATTTAGGAGGGGATGAAGATCGGTACTCCTGCCGCCTCCCGCATGAATGGTTACAAGCTGACTGAGCCGCCCGGTAAGCTGTCAATGCTGAATCGATTGGGAGGACCGCTGATGCCATGATGGCAACTCGTCCATGACTGTATTCATCATGAGATTTCGGCCGCGTTGGGCACCCGCTTCGGCATCTTGGTGGCATGAAGACAAGCATGGGAAGTGTGCTCGCGCTGTCAGTTGCACGGTTGCTGGCGGGTTGCGGCGGAAATGAGGATCGTGAGCCACATATTTCCTACAAATATCAGACTTCGCTGGAGTCCAAGTCTCCCAATGGGCAGGTCACGGTGCTGCTGGTGGAGGCGGATTCCGGGATCGATCGCAATTTCGAAATCCGAGTCCATGGCCCCAATATGGCGACTGGCCGGCACTTGGTGATCTTCATCTCCCCAGACGAGGGTCGCGGTCCAAAAGAATGCCTCCATTGGTCGCCGGATAGCCGGTATTTCCTACTGACCGGTGGCAGCTTTGCCGTGAAGCCTGAGGACATGATCGCCCCTGGTTGCGAGCTGTACCTGCTCTTCGATGCGGTCAAGCACCGCCTCTGGTGCAACGCATTGCAGACCGACTATGATCGCTTCAACCTCACCGACCTCGCCACGCGCGGCTTTGATACGAACCGAATTTGCCATCCGCCGATGGCCACCTCTTCTTTGGAAATGGCACGGTAGGCGGAAACATCGCGACCAGTTCTGGTCTGATGCCGAACCAAAGCCTTCGTTGCCGCCAGCTTTCCCCTTTCGTCCGGCCCCTGCTTTCCTTGCGGGTGAGTTGGAAGCCAGACGGCAGTTTTAGCGCTGAAAGCGCCTCCGAATAATGCCTGGGGTGGAGCGAGCTACGCGAGCGTAGCTCGCTCCA
>CAIVQH010000011.1 GCA_903907995.1 uncultured Verrucomicrobiota bacterium
GGCCTTTGCGGGTCAGTTCGGTGAGCTGGTCGCGTTCCGCCCCGGTCAGCGTCACTCGGTATCGATTGGCCATGCCCCGAGCAAACCCCCGCCACTCGGCCGAAGCAATGCGAAATAAAATGTGTTACACGATACTAGTCGGTTCGACCGCTCGGACAAGAATCCTCCGCTACCCCGTTCAAGGGACAACGACGGACGGGTGACGACTGTGTAAACAGCGTTATCCGAGCAAGGTAGCCGGATTCTCACCGATCGCCAGTGTGCGGCCTCCGGCGAAGGATTCTTCCACCTTCCCGCCGCGCCACACCCGCTGCCGGTAGAGCGTCGCAAAGCCGAAATCCGGCGCCGCCCCGCCCTGGCCACCGACCAGTTCGCTGCCCCGGCGCACGTTGTCCTGCATCCAGGCGGGCAGCAGCAGGTGGAAGGGGTTCCGGCGTACCTCGCCCACGTGGAACGAGGTGCCGGTGACTTGGTCGGTCAGATTCTCCGCACTCACCTCGACCATCAGGTTGGGCCGGGTCATCTGGCCCCAGTACTCGGTTTCCACCAGCGCGGTGGTGAAGTCCGCCGGCAGCGAGGCGAGCGCATCCATCACAAGGAAGTGCGTGCCGATATGCGTGCCGTTCCAATCGTGCTCATGGGGGAAGAAAATCGCGCGCGGCCGCTGCACGGCGAGGATGTCCGCGATGGTCCGCACCATGCCCTGCCAATGGGCGGGATCTTCCGCACGGCACTTCGGCGTCACCTTTTCGAGGCCGGCCGGCGCCGTCTGCACGAGGCCGAAACCGATGTAGTGGCAGGCCTCTTTTAGCTCAGTGAGCCGTTCCGCCTGGCGGGCGCGGTTGCTGCCCTGCGTCACCGCCACGTTCACCACGTTCCACGCGCATTCCCGGCGCAGGCGCAGCGGGAGGGCTCCGATGATGCATTCGTCATCCGGGTGGGGTGAAAAGACCAGCACGGTCGGCGCACCGGGGGCCACCGGCGGGTTGACGGCTGGCGCGAACCCGCCGAGCGGATGCCCCTTCCCTTCACGGAAGTGGCGGGCGTATTCGGCGACGAGGTTCGCGTACGGATTCATGCGTGGGGCGAAGATAGACGGGGGCCGGGGCGCGGGGGAATCCCGTTATTGGGGAGGCACGGTGTCGGCTTGTTCAGCCCGAAGCCGGGCCCGCCAGCGCAGGAAGGGCTTTTCGAGGAGCTGCTGCGAAATCCAGGCGGCGACGAAGTTGCAGAGCAGGTTGAGCGGGAAGAGCCCGCTCCAGGTCTGGTTCATCGTGGTGAGAAAGGGCTGGTTCCACACGTAGAGGCTGTACGAGAGCCGTCCCAGCCAAGTCATCGGGCGGGTGTTCATCAGCCGCCCGGGCAGGCTCTGGGCGTGGGTCACACACCAGACCACCACGAGGCAGATGCCGGCGGTTTCCAGCAGCGGGCCCACGGTGGCGTAATAGTAACCGCGCAGCCACTGGCGCAGGTGCGGTGAAACCAGCAGCACAAAGACGGCCGCCAGCAGGACCCAGCGTCCCGAGGGCAGCGGCAACCGGCCGGTGCCGCCCCGAACCCGTGGCCACAGGGCCAGCAGGCAGCCGGCGATGATCGGGTCCGACGCTGTGTGAAACATGATGCTGATCAGCGGGCGGGCGGCCGGATACAGGAAATAGGTGGCAATCCGCACCAAGGGCAGCAGCGCCAGCGCGACCACGCAGGCCCGGGTGGCGCGGCGGATGCCCAGCCAGCCGAGCAGCGCCGGCCACAGCAGGTAGAACTGCTCCTCGACCGCCAGCGACCAGAAGTGGCCGAGATACCACTCCCCATCGTCATGCCCCGCCCCCAGCACGAGCTGTTTGTAGTTCCAGAGGAAGGTGCCGGCGGCGAGGAACTGCTTCGCTCCGATGAGGACCACCCCGGCCAGGGCGAGCATGCCCATCACCAACAGATAGCCGTAGAAGACCGGAAAGATGCGCAGCGCCCGGCGCAGGTAAAAGGCCCGCAGGTCGATGCGGCCCGCCGTGTCCAGCTCCTGCAGCAGCAGCTGCGTGATGAGGTAGCCGCTCAGGACGAAGAACACCATCACCCCCAGCGACGCATTGTGCAGGATCGGGTCCAGTACGTAAGGAATCCGCCAGCCGGCCGGCAGTGTGGCGAGGCTATGGCCGCAGAGGACCAGGAGGATCGACACCGCGCGCAGCCCGTCGAGCGAGGGGATCCGGCGAGGTTCGCTGTTCACCGCGCGACGCTAGCGGGCGGCGCTGGTGCGAGGCAATCCCGGCGACGAAACGGCGGGTGAAAATACAAAGTCAAAGCACGATTAACAGCCGTGGCCGTCACTTCGGTGTCCTAATCGTAATCTTCATCATAATCATAATCTCTCCGTCTTCCGCGATGATGATGAAGAAGGCACCGCGCCACTGCCGGCTTGCCAGATCAGGCCCGTCACGCCTCACTCATGGCCGTAATTACTGGGCCAGCCCGTTTCCTTACTCATCACACTCCCGCGCAACGGGGTTGACGGTTCCGGCACGCCGATGCCCACACTATTGTGGCGTGTTCGGGACGGGGAATACGGGCTGGCCCGAAATGCCTGCCGGTGACGCGAACGGCTCTTTGACCGTCTCACGAAACCAGTCCACAAAAAGTTCCTCCAGCGTCAGCGGGAACACGTTCACCCGCACGCCGGGCAGCGCCCGCACCCCGTCGAGCTGCGCCTCATCGCTCACCCGTGCCAGGGCCGTGACGACCGGGCCTAGCGTCTGCGACTTCAGCGCACCGGGAATGGCGAAATCCGGCGGGGCGAAATGCTCGGCAAAGACGACCTGCACACGGCGCATGGTGCGCTGCCAGTCCTCGACCGCGCCCTCCGCCACGATCCGGCCCCGGTCCATGATCCCGACCCGCGTGGCCAGCCGCTCCAGATCGCCGAGGAGATGCGTGGAGAGCAGGATCGTGCAGCCACCCCCGCGCATCAGCACGTCGATCAGGCACGAGTTCAGCTCCCGGCGGGCGATGGGGTCGAGGCCCGCTGCCGGTTCATCGAGCAGCAGCACCTCGGGCCGGGTGGCCAGCGCCACGGCGAGCGCGGCAAGGCGCTGGTTGCCGCCGGAAAGCTTGGAAATGGACAGGTTCAGCGGCAGTTCCCAGCGGCGGGCGTGCTCCTTGAGCAGACTGTCATCCCAGGTCTCGTAAAAGTGGGAGCAGTAGCGGCCCAGGTCGGCCAGGGTCATCCAGTCCGGCACCTGCTGGCCCTGCGAGACGTAGGCCACCCGTTGGCGATGCTCGCGGGTCGCCTCCCAGAGGTTGAGCCCCAGCACGCGGGCCTCGCCGGCGTCGGGCCGGAGCAGTCCCATGAGGAGCTTGAGCAGGGTGGTTTTGCCGGCGCCGTTGCGTCCGATCAGCCCGTAAACCTCCCCGCGCGCCACTTGGAGGTCACAACCGCTTACGGCCACGGTGCCGTTGCGGAAGGCCTTGTCCAGATGGCGCGAGAAGATGACCGGTTCCATGGGTCTCCTCCTGTTTTGGTCAGCGCCCGCCGCTGACGACGGCAAATTTCACCGGTGTCTCGTCGGTGGCCTTGTCGTTCGACAACGCGCCCAGTTCCTCGCGCACCACGTTGATTACCTTGGGGGTCGGCACCTGCATCTGCGTGGCCTCGACGGCCAGCAGCTTGGCGGAGCGCCGCAGGGCGTCCCCCTGCTCGGCGGAGGTCAGTGCCGGTGCTTGGGCGGAGACAAACGCCCCCTTGCCGTGGCGCTTCTCGATCACGCCCTCGCGCTCCAGCTCGGTGTAGGCCTTGACGACCGTGGTGGGGTTGACCGCCAGGGCGGCCGCCAGCTCACGGATCGAAGGAATCTGGTCCCCCGGTCGCAGCGTCCCGCCGGCGACGTAGTATTTGAACTGGTCCATCATCTGGCGATAGACCGGAACGCCGGAACGCTCATCAATCTGGAGGTGCAGCCTTGGGCTCATAAGAAAAACGGCTGTTTTTAGTTTACGGGTGTATGATGACAGCCAAACATTGCCGAGTCAATCTGATTCGGAACGTGGCCGGTCATGGGCGCCCGATTTTCAGGCGACCCGGTCATCACCACACACGGGGGTAGCCGCCGGTTGCAACTTTCGCCGCCGTCCGGTTGCCGAAAAGCCTGGGTCGGTGAATTACCACGTTACCGGGCCGGATCGACGGGTTTGCGGAAGTGCTTCTTCACGTAAAGCATGGAAGCCACCAGTAGAACCTCCATGAACACCATCCAGCCGATCATCAGGGGTTGGCTGATCTTGCCCATGGCGCGCATCTGCTCCAGTTGCTGCTCGGGGAACCCCATCAGGCGGTACATTTCCGTCATATCCTGCCGCAGATAGGTAACCACACCGGAAATCAGCATCAGCGTGAAGCTGAGCAGGGTCACCCACCAGCCTTTGGGGTCGAGCCGGTAAACGGCCCAGGCCGAGTAGGCCGTGACCACGGCACTCGCCAGGTAGAAGAGGGAGCCGGGCAAGCCGCTCAGATACACCCCGAAAAAAGGCATCACCCCGCGATACGCCACCGGCATCAGGAGCAGCATCGGCACGCTGATGGCCAGCCATACGCTGATCGTCAGCACCGGCACCGGGCACCGGTCGGTCCAGCGCTCGACCGGATCACGGGCCTCACAGGTCGCCTTCACATGCCGGCTGCGATAAAACAGCACCCAGATTCCCGGGAGCACGATGAAGATCACTCCCATGATGAGGAACACGAGGCCCATGACCAGGGGCATGACGCCGGGCGGCAACTGCGGCTGACCAGCCGGCTGGTTGGCCAGTATGCTCTCCATGACGATGGGTATGGTGATCACCATGAAGGCCATCGAGATCACGCCCATGAGCAGCCAGCTGCCGGCGAGGATCAGCAGCAGCGTCCGGGCCCAGCGCCGCGCCATGATGGAGCCGTAACCCAGCCAGACCATCACGACGGCCATCATCCCGTAGAGGCCCGCCGCAAACGCCGCCGACTGATAATTGGGCGGGATTCCCGTCGTCTTTGCCGCCGTCGCCTGCCCGGCAACCATCAGCGGGATCAACAGCGCGCACAGCCCGCCCAGCAAGATCGTGGCGACCCCGAACAGGGTCAGCCCCGTGGTGCGGTCCTTGTAATGGGTCGCGGCGGGAGAAAGGGGGAGGATTTCGATCATGGCCTGCCGTTATCTGTAATCACTAAACACCGTTCCTGCCGATTCGGCGCAAGAATATTGGCAGGCCGGGAGCGGGCGGGGGCATCCATGACAACATGGTCAGCGCGGATTCCGGGCGCGTGGTGGGGCGAGCGTCCCCGCGAGCCGGGCCGCCCCAGGTCAAGGCCGGGGTGGACCAGCCGGCCGTCAGTGGCGGCGGCGCAGCCCGGCCCAACCGAGCAAACCCGTCGCGGTGACCGCGGCCCAGGCCAGCATGGAGGGTTCGGGGACGGACGTCGTGCTGACCGTCACCAGATAATTGTCCACCCCGCTGACCGTCACGGTCGGTCCCCCGGCGACGGTTGTGGCGGAATACCCGAACGTGAACGGCAGGCTGAGATCCGGATGGGCCGCGCCGCCGACTTCGGTGAAGTCACTCGCCGTCAGGCCGCTGCCGGAGTCAGTGATCCAGCCGCCACCACCGAGGTGTGACACCACGTCCGCAAGATAATAATGGTCCAGCTGGGTGATCAACAACCCATGCTCGATCGCAACCCCGCTGGCGGCGTTGATGTTGAAGTAGTCGAAGCTGAAGCTGATCGAGGCGACCGGTCCATCAATCGACGGTACATAGACGAAATTCTTCCCCACATCGCCCACGGTGAACAGGCCGCCGGCATTCTCGATCAACTGGCGGTAAGCCCCCGGATTGCCGCCGGTGAGTGCCTGGGAAGGCGTCACTCCGGTGCTTCCCGCCACCACGTTGGCCGACCAGTCAAAGTCCGAAAATTCCGTGTCGGAAAAGGTGAAGAGGCTCGCCGAAGCGGCAAACGGGATCAGGGAAAGCAGCACCAGCGGGAGGGATTTCACGGACTTGCCAATATCGCAGCCGTTACGGGCAGTCAAGCTGGAGCTGGCTCTGGTGGCGGCCGTTCCCGCGTCATCATCTTCATCCTGATCGTAATCGTAATCTCCGGAGGTGGGATGATTATGATTACGATTAGGATTGAGAGTAAGAGTTCGAATAGCCCTCAGCCTGGCCAGCTTTGCGACCCAAATGACCTTCCCGGGCGTAATCACGGTGAGACCGGAAATTCCGGTCGGACCCGGGATACGGCCCTTGCCCTATCGGGGTGCCGCTGCTCTGTTAGTCTCTGCCGAACATGAAACGCCTCCTGCTTCCGCTGCTTTGCGCCGTCTGCGCACTGTCAGCTGCCGCCCAGCAGATTCCAGTGGTCGAGAAGACGCTGCCCAACGGCTTCAAGCTGCTGCTCGTCGAGCGACACGAATCGCCCAGCATCACCGGCGGCTGGGTCGCCCACGTCGGCAGCGCCAATGAGCGTCCGGGCATCACCGGCATCGCGCACCTCTTCGAGCACATGATGTTCAAGGGCACGCCCACCATCGGCACCAAGGACGCCAAGCGTGACCTTGAGATCCTCGCCGAGCAGGAGCGAGTCCGGGACGGGATGCGCGCGGAGGAGGCGAAGATGCGCGACGCCTGGCGGCGCGGCGAACTGGCGGACGTCACGAAGCCCGAAACCAAGACGGAGCGCTGGAAGGAGCTGGAGGTGGAGTTCAAGAAGCTCATCGACGCCGAGCGGGAGGTGCTGGTGAAGAACGAGTTCGACCGCGTGTACACCACCGCCGGTGCCTCGGGCATGAACGCCTTCACCACCGAGGACCTGACCGGCTATTTCATCAACGTGCCCGCCAACAAGCTGGAGCTGTGGGCCTGGATGGAGAGCGAACGGCTGTTTCACCCGGTGTTCCGCGAGTTCTACGCCGAGCGCGACGTGGTGTTCGAGGAGCGGCGGATGCGCACGGAGTCCACGCCGCTGGGCAAGTTCGCCGAAGAGTTCAACTCGATGTTCTGGGAGGCGCATCCCTACCACTGGCCGGTGATCGGCTGGCCGAGCGATATCCCGGCGATTTCCAAGAAGCAGGCCGACGAATTTTACGCCCTCTATTACCAGCCGCAGAACATCACGATCATCCTGGTCGGCGACTTCAAATCCGCCGACGCCGAGGCGATGGTGACCCGCTACTTCGGGCGCATCCCCAAGGGCACCCAGCCACCGCCCGATGTGGGCACGCTGGAGCCAGAACAGCTCGCCGAGAAGCGCATGGACGCCGAGGCCGAGACGAATCCGCAGGTGGACATCCTCTGGCACACGGTCGGCTTTGGCCACAAGGACAGCTACGCGCTAGACGTGCTGCAACAGATCCTCTCAACGCGTACGGGCCGGCTCTACAAGGGCCTGGTGCTCGGCCGGCAGGTCTCGACCGACACTTACGCGAGCCAGAATTCGCAGAAATGGGGCGGCGCCTTCAACGTCGGCGGCGAAGCCAAGGACGGCAAGACTCCGGCCGACGTCGAAGCGGCGATCTACGAGGAGCTGGACCGCCTGAAGAACGAGCCGGTGCCGGCCGAGGAATTGCAGAAGGTGAAGAACCAGTTTGCCGCCGCCGAATACCGCAAGCTCTCGGCGAATTTCCCCATCTTCATGCAGGTGCTCCAAAGCGAGGGCGAAGGCGGCTGGCGCGAGGTCAATGAGGCCGGCCCAAAAATTCAGGCCGTGACCGCCGAGGATGTGCAGCGCGTGGTGAAGAAGTATTTCACCAAGGAAAACCGGGCGGTGGCCACCTACCTCCGCAAGGCCGGCTCCGCCGCGAAAGACGAGGACCCCGACCTCGCCGGCCTGAGCGCCGAGCAGAAGCCGGTCGTCCACCGCATCGCCGAGTCGCTCAAGTCCGAGACGGATGCTGCGAAACTCAAGGAGGCTGCGGCCAAGATGGAGGCGCAGGCCGCGAGCGGCGACCCGAAGCGCCAACAGTTGCAGAAGATCATTCTGAAGAAGGTCCAGGAGCGCATCGCGGAGCTGGAGAAGAAGTAAGCCCGATGAAATATGAACCAAATGCACCCACCGCCAAGATTTGGCGGGTGTTGCTCGGTACTGTTGGAGTGCTGTTGGCCTTATTGGGCATTTCTAAACTTACCGGAACAATAACCCTTGCAGGAGTCTGCAATCTGGTCGCTGCCACCTGCTTGATCGTGCTCGCGGTGCGCGGCCGTTCGTTTTCCTCGACTTAATCCATTTTCCCCATGCCCACGTTACGCATATCCCTGAGCCTGGTGGCCGGCTTGCTGTTGCAAGCGGCCGGCTTCGCCGCCGACATTCCCGACCGCCCGGAAAAGCTCACCTTTCCGCCGCTGACCTTTGAGCCGCCGAATGGCGCGCAGTTCCGCGTGCCGCTCAAGGCCGGACCGGTCGCCTATGTGGTGCCCGACCGCACACTGCCGCTCATCAACATCAGCATCCTCGTGCGTACCGGGGGCTATCTGGACCCGCAGGGCAAGGAAGGGCTCGCCGAATTCACCGGCTACCTGCTCGCGCGCGGCGGCACGAAGTCGAAGACCGCCGAGGAGCAGGAGGAACGCCTCGCCTTCCTCGCCGCGAACCTCAGTTCGGGCGTCGGCGACAATCAGGGCAGCGTGAACCTGAACCTGCTCTCCAAGGACCTGCCCGAGGGCCTGGCCATTCTCCGCGAAGTGCTCACCGCGCCGCGCTTCCAGAAGGACAAGCTCGACCTCTACCGGGACCAGAGCATCCAGGCCATGAAGCAGCGCAATGACGACTCGACCGCGATTGAGGGGCGCGAAAAGGAGATGCTCGCCTACGGCACGAACTTCTGGGCCTGCCGCAACGAGACCCAGAAGAGCGTCGAGTCCATCACCGAGGATGACCTGCGCGCTTTCCACCAGAAGTGGTTTGCGCCGGCGAACTTCGTCGTGGCCGTCAGCGGCGATTTCGACCGCGCCGACATGATCGCGAAGCTGGAGGCGCTCTTTGCCGACTGGCCGTTCAAAGGGGAGGTGCCGCCGCCCATCCCGACCGACATCGCCATGGCCCGTCCCGGCATCTACATGGTGAACAAGGATGTGAACCAGGGCCGCGTGTCCGTGCTCCTGCCCGGCGTGCAGCGTGATGATCCCGACATGCCCGCCGTGATGGTGATGAACGACATCCTCGGCGGCGGCGGCTTCACCTCGCGCATTATGAACCGCGTGCGGTCCGACGAGGGCCTGGCCTACGGCGCCGGCAGCTCGTTCCCGGGCGGTATCTACTACCCGCTCGCCTTCAACGCCGGCTTCGCCTCCAAGTCCGGCACGGTGACCTACGCCACCAGCATCGTGCTGGAGGAGATGAACCGCATCAGCAGCGCACCCGTCAGCGACGAGGAGCTGAACACCGCCAAGCGGTCCTTCATCGACACCTTCCCCGAGAACTTCAACACCAAGGGCAAGGTCGCGGGCCTGTTCGCCCGCGAGGAGTTCACCGGCCGCTACGCCAAGAGCCCCGACCACTTTGCCAAATGGCGCGGCCGCATCGAGGCCGTGACCAAGGAGGACGTGCTCCGCGTCGCGCAGAAGCACCTCCACCCGGAAAAGGCCGTGATCCTTGTCGTCGGCCAGAAGGATGAGATCCTCAAGGGCCACCCGAACCACCCCATCGAGCTCAAGCAGCTCGCCAGCGGCAACGTGACCGAGCTGCCCCTCCGTGACCCGCTCACGATGGAGCCGCTCCCGCCCGAAAAGCCCGCGAAGAAGGCGGAGTAGATGGTCGGATGTCATATCCGGCCTTATCCCGAAGGGATTTCATCATTCAGCCCGGCGTTGCGTGACGAAGTCAGGGTAAGGCCGGCAAAAGGAGGTCTGCCCTGAAGGGGCAGAATCAAATTCCGAGATCGACCGAGGCAACCGCGTTGCGGTTGACATACTTTTCGGAACATTACCCAGGGTAGTCGCTGCACGCCAACCCTGGGCTGATTGATGGAATCCCTTCGGGATTCTGCCGGCTTGCTGACCCGATCCCGAATATCGCGGTCCTGTTCCCGAGCTCACTTCAGCTGCCAGGGGTCGATCACCACGTATTTGATCTTCTCGCGGCGCCACGTGTAGGTCACGTACACCAGCCCGTCACCGGTCTGGATCACCGCCGGGTAGCTGTATTCGCCGTCGTCGTTTTCCAGCGTCAGCTTCCGGGTCCATTGGGCACCGGTGTCAGAAAGTGCGACGGCGAGCGTATGGCGGGAATCGGTGACCGGATTGTACACCAGCAGCGCCTTGCCTTCCTTGAGCATCACGGCGTCGATGCCGCTGTTGGGGTTGGGCAGTTCGGTCCGCCGCATCCGGCTCCACGTCCTGCCGGCATCCACGCTCCAGGTCTCGGTGACGACGTGCTGCTTCGTGCGGCAGAGGGCCTGCAGCCGGCCATCACTCCACTGCAGGATCGTCGGCTGGATCGCCCCGTAATCCATCGAGGAATTCAAGTCGGCCGTGCGCCACCAATCGGTGTGATCGTGGTCGCTGAGCTGCAACGTCTCCATGTGGACCCGCCAGCCGGAGTTTTCCTCGCTTGCGCCGCACAGGATGGTCCCGCCGGGCAGCTCAATCGGCTTGTTGCGCACCGGGCCGATGTAGCCCGGAGGCAGCCGGCGCGATCGGGACCAGGTACGCCCGCCGTCGTCGGAAATCTTGAGCCGACCCCACCATTCCGAGGGGCTTGGACCGACCTTGTAGAAGAGCAGCAGCGGACCGTTCTTCGGCTGGAAGAGCACCGGATTCCAGCAGGCCCACTGCTCATCGCCGTCCTCGGTGCCGCGCGCGACCTCGACCGGCTTCGTCCAGGTTTTGCCCTCCTCGCGGCTCAGCCAGATCACCACGTCGCGCTGGCGCTCGGCGGTACCACCGAACCACGCCGCCACGATCCCATTCTTCGCGTCGCAGATGGTGGAGGCATGCGACGACAGGGTCGGCGGCGGATCGGCCAGGAATCCGGACCGCACGATCGCGGCCGGGTTTTCCGCCACGAGCGGAAGGGAGGCCAGGACGAAGAGACTCAGCAGAGGACGAAATGCATTCATAATTTAAAAGGCACGAACTGATGGCCTATCCCGGCGGTGTCCCATCTTAATCTTCTTCTTAATCGCTCGGAGAACTGATTAAGATTAAGCTTACGATTAAGATTAAGACACCGCCCAGGCTGTCCGTACTTCTAGTGGATGACCTGCGTGGTCAGATCCCAGCTGTCGGTGCGGAACGGCGAGGCGGGCAACCCGTCAGGATTGGCCAGGTTCACCACCGGATAATCCGCCCAACCATAGCGGATGGCGACCGGCTTTTCCACCTCGGAGCTGCTGAGTACGACTTGCGACGTCCCGCGGATCTGCGCCGTCGCCGCGTGGAACTTGCCATCCTCGCCGGCGACCGTGAAGCCGGTCGGGGCAGCGCCGTCGAGGGTCTTCAGACCCTTGCCGACGTGCGTGAAATTCAGGGTCACCTCGCGGCCCTTCGTAAATTTGCCGGTATAGACCGGGCCGGTGTATTCGACGGCCTGGCCATAGGCCTTGGCGCGGGCCAGCAACGAGAGACGGACGCCGACCGGTCCTTTTTTGGTCGGATGGATGTCATCCTTGTCGCCCACGTCGGTGATGACAGCCACACCCACGTTCGGGAGCGTCTGGGTCACGTAATTCTGCGCCTCCCGCAGTTCGGCCCAGCTGGAATCACCCACCTGTGCCGCGATGGTCGCCATGTCACGCTTGCGGTTCATGTCCCACGGCGCGAGCTGCACGGCGTAAAAGTAAAAGTCGCCCTGACCCCAGTCGCGGCGCCAGTTGGTGATCATGTCTGCAAACAGGCTGCGGTACTGCCACGCGCGGCCGGCATTCGATTCGCCCTGGTACCAGATCGCGCCCTTGATGCCGTAGGGGATGAGGTTGGCGATCATGCCGTTGTAGAGTTCCGAGGGTTCCCAGGGTGCCCACGGGCGGTTCCCGTTGAACTTCTCACCCTTGGCCTCGGCGGCGGCCTTGTCCTGCTCCCACTTTCGGACCGAGTCATGGTAGCTCCGGAGCGAGGCGGGATAGGCCCCGAGGATGTCGCGGTCGTACACGTGGTTGTTCTTCAGCACGTCCTCGCTCATCCAAACCTCGGCGGGCGAACCGCCCCAGCTCGTGTGGATGATTCCCACCGGGACATTCTGGCTGCGGAGCGAAGCCTCCAGGTCACGGCCGAAATAGTAGCCCACGGCGCTGAATCCCGGCGTGGTGTCGGGACCGGACACCGCCCAGGCGTGCTTGGCGTAGTCGAGGTCGGTCTTGACGATGGAGGAGCGGCGTTTGACGACCGTGAAGAGGCGCAGGTTCGGGTTCGAGCTCGCGGCGATGTCAGGGGCGGACCCGAAGCTGGGCTTCAGCGGGAACTCCATGTTCGACTGGCCGGAGGCGATCCACACCTCGCCCACCACCACGTCCGTGACCTCCGCCGACTGCTTGGCACCGCTGGCCTTGAGGGCCATGCCCTTGTTCGTGGCGTGCAGCGGGGCGAGTGCGACCTGCCAGTGGCCGTGCTCGTCGGCGGTCGTCGTGACCTTCTGCTTGCCGAACTCGACCGTGACCTTTTCCCCGGCGTCGGCCGTGCCCCACACGGGCAGGCGCCGGCCCTGTTGCAGCACGGCATGGTCGGTGAAAAGCGGATGCAACCGGACTTCCGCGAAGGAGGTGGAAGCCAGGGCGAAAAACGTGGCAACGGCGGTGCCGATGACGGCACGACGCGACAGCGTGAAAGCGGATGTGGACATCACCCAGAGCATGACTTGAACAGCCGGGGCGCGGTCAACCGGACTTTTTCCGGGAGAAGAAAATTCAGCCATTGCCGGCGGCGAGACACGCTCGCCACCATAGCGGTCGTGCCGCGAACGACAAGGACCACCACCAACAGGCTTCTTTCCAGTTTTCCTGCTTTCCAGATTAGATCACCGCCTTGGCTTCCCATGCTTGCGACCGGAGCGCTCGCTCCCCCACGCTGGGGCGAGCCGGATGAAGCTCTTCATCACCCATCGCACGCACTACCGTTATGCCTCTCCCGTGAAGGAGAGCTTCAACGAGCTGCGCCTGCAGCCGGTCTCGAACGAGCACCAGACCTGCGAGAGCTTTGAGCTGCGGGTGGAACCGGCGGCCACCATCCGCCGCTATCTGGATTTCTACCGGAACTGGGTCCACCACTTCGAGGTGAACCCGCCGCACACCGAGCTGCTCATCGAGTCGCAGACGCGGGTGACGACCAACTCCGCCAACTGGCTCGACCCGGCCGCGCGTCCCGCCTCCATGAAGCGGATACCCGAACTGGCGCGCATGGAGCGCTGCTTCGACTACCTGCAGGCCAGCAGTTACGTCGAGCTGGAACCGGCAATCTGGCGGCTCGCCCTCGACGCCACGGCGGGCGAAACCGACATCTGGCAGGCCGCGCAGGCGCTGAACCGCTTCGTCCACGCCCACATGGACTACCTCCCCAGGTCCACCGACGCGAAGACACACATGCGTGACGCCCTCGCCGCCCGTGCGGGCGTGTGTCAGGATTTTGCACACATCCTCATCGGCCTGTGCCGCTCGCTGCAGATTCCGGCGCTCTACGTCAGCGGCTACTTCTGCACGCCGGGCGCACAGGCCAGCCACGCCTGGGCCGAGGTGTTCCTGCCCGAGATCGGCTGGCGCGCTCTTGATCCGACGCACGCCCGCCAGGCCGATGAGCGGTATGTGAAGATCGCCGTCGGCCGTGATTACGCCGACGTGCCACCCACGAGCGGCAACTACAAGGGCACCACCCGGCGCACCATGCTGGTGGATGTGAACGTGCAGCGAATAGATTGAAATCTTCATGAAACGCCCCCAGCAACCCATCGCCCTCACCATCGCCGGCTCCGACAGCGGCGGCGGCGCGGGCATCCAGGCCGATCTCAAGACCTTCGCGGCCCTTGGCGTGCACGGCACCAGCGCGCTCACCTGCCTTACTGCGCAGAACCCGCGTGCCGTCACCGCCGTCCACGCCGTTCCTCCGAAGTTTCTGCGTGCCCAGCTCGAGGCGGTGTTCGCCGAGTTGCCGCCCCGCGCGGTGAAGACCGGGATGCTCTTCAGCGCCCGGCTCATCCGCGAGGTGGCCGGCTTCTGGCGCGCGCTGCCGGCGAAGGGCCGCCCCGCGCTTGTGGTGGACCCCGTGATGATCGCCACCAGCGGCGCGAAGCTGCTCCAGCCCGCCGCCGTCAAGACGCTCCTGAAGGAGCTGCTGCCGCTGGCCACACTGGTCACCCCGAACCTCGACGAGGCCGAGATTCTCGTCGGCCATCCGCTGCGCTCGGTGGACGACGTGCGGATGGCCGCCCTCGAAATCTACCTGCGCTACGGCTGCACCACCCTGGTCAAGGGCGGCCATCTGCGCGGCGAAAAGCAGGCGACGGATGTTCTCTTCAATGGCCGCGAGGAACTGACCCTGTCCGTGCCCTTCGTACGCGGCGTCGCGACGCACGGGACCGGGTGCACCTATTCCGCCGCCATCGTCGGCTATCTGGCCCTTGGTCTGGGCCTGTTCGAAGCCGTGGAGCTGGCGAAGAACCACATCACGCAGGCCATCACGCAGGCCGTGCAGATCGGGAAGCACACCGCGCTGAACGCCTTCTGGGAGTGAGCACCACGGGGTGTGTCACTGGATTTCTTGACCGTTCCCCGGGCCGGCTGACAGATATAAGCCCATGCAGGTTCTTCCTCAACTGGGTCGCGCGCTTGTCCTCTGCCTGGCTACACTGCTGATGTCGGTCACGGGCCGCTCCGAGGAATCTGCGGGCGAGGAGCGCATGGAGACGTTCTTCCGCGTTCGTGGTTATGAGCCGGTCAAGCTGGAGATTACGAAGCAAAACAAGCTCGTGGCTGCGGGCTTTTTGGAGGACCGAAAAATCAGGTGCCTGGTTGATACAGGCTGGTCGCAATCCAGTGTCAAAGACGCCTGCGTCGGACACGCCACGGAGCTGACCAATCTTGCGGGCGTCAGCTTTGACGTCTTTGGCACAGCGGTCACTCCGAAACAGGATCATCTGGTTGCGTTGGAAACTCTGAAGCTGGGGCGCTGCCAGTTTATGGGGCAGCCGATGAATGTCATTGCCGCGACCCACCGGCATTCGAGATTGGACGATGCCCCGACCGGATCGCTGATCCCCCGCGCCACGAAAGAATCACAGGAATTCAACCTGGTGCTGGGCTGGGATTTTCTGGTCCGCAATTTTACTTTGATCGACTGCAATCGCGCGACCCTCTTTTTTCGCGGGACCGAGGCACCTGCCAGCCTTCAGACCACGATCAGGGAATCGTTACGACAGAGCGGCTTTAGCGAGATCCCGTTGCAGGAGACGAATCATAATCATGGAATCGTGGCCGGCCGGATGAAAGACCGGGAGGTTTTATTCCTGGTGGACACGGGTGGCTTTGCCTCTCTGCTGGATCGGGGGGAAGCGACGCGGCTCGGACTGGTTGGCCAATCTCTCCACGCCCGAGCCATAGGGGCGGCGGGTGGCAGCAGCGAACTGGATTGGGCACCTACTGACGATATCCAGCTGGCCGGGTATCGGGTCGGCAAATTCCGGATCGGAATCTCGGATCTGAGCGCCCTCAACAAGCTTCGTGAGCTGCAGAGGCTGCCGCCCATCATCGGTCTCATCGGCATGGACCTGTTGTCACGGGATGAGGCCATCATCGACTGCCGGGGCGGACGGATGTTTATGCGCTCTCACGAAAAATAGGCCGCTCTAAAAATACCGGAGCCGCGATTTCCGTCGATTGCGAAGGGCTCGCCTGACGATAGGGAGCAACCGTCGGATGTAAGCTCCCTTCCCGGGGTGAGGGGGAAGCGCCCGGCCACAGGGCCGGAGACTCTCGGAGTCAAGAAAGCACACAACCGGGCGTCCGCTCTTGCGGACACAGATTTCATAGAACCGTGATAGGACGCCTCTGAGCGCACCTGGCCACGGCACTCACGCGATCCGCATCGTCAGCCCGCCGTCGATCGTGATCGATTCGCCGGTGAGGTAGTCGTTCTTCACCAGCTCCAGGATCACGCTGGCGACCTGCTCCGGTGTGCCTTCGCGGTGCAGCGGGATGCGCTGGTCGAGATTCAGCTTCTTTTGCGCGTCGGTCATCGCCGCGTGGAAGGCCGTCCGGATGACGCCTGGCGCGACGCAGTTCACGCGGATGTTGTCGTCGGCGAACTCACGCGCCAGCGCCCGGGTGAATTGCGGGATCGCGCCTTTCACCACCTGGTAGGCGACATTGGTGACCACGCCCCGAATGCCCGCCGTCGAGGAGATGAGGACGATGGCGCCCTCCCGCTTCGGCTTCATGTGCGGGATGGCGGCGCGGCAAAGGTAAAAGATGGCGTGGATGTGCGTGTCAAACGCACCGTGCCACTGCTCCGGCGTCAGCTCGTGCAGTTTTCCGTTCACCGGGCCGCCGGCCGAGTGAACGAGCACATCGAGACCGCCCAGCCGCTGTACCGTCTCCTCCACGAGGCGCGTCGCTTCAGCCGGTTTCCCGCAGTCCGCGAGGATGAGTTCGCAACGGCGTCCCAGCGCCTCGATGGCCAGTCTGGTGGCATGCGCGCCGGCGTCCTCACGACGGCCGTTGATGGCCACATCCGCGCCGTCCCGCGCGAGCGCGAGTGCGGTGGCCGCGCCGATGCCCTTGGTGCCGCCGGTGACGAGTGCAACCTTGCCGGTAAGTTTCATGGATCAGCCGAGGGTGGCAGGCCAGCGGGGCCAATTCAAACACAAGGGAATGAGCCAATCTGGAAAGCAGGAAAACAGGAACCAAAGCTCCGATGAGGAGTAGCGCGAACCCGTCATCGCCTTCTTAACCGCAGCGCATTGCCGACCACCACGACGTCGCTCAGGCCCATTGCCAGCGCGCACACGACCGGGCTGAGAAAGCCCAGCGCCGCGAGCGGGATGGCGGCGGCGTTGTAGAAGAAGGCCCAGAACAGGTTCTGCCGGATGACCCGCAAGGTTGCCTGTGCCAGGTCGAGCGCGACGGGGATGGCGGTCAGATCGGCCCGCAGCAGCACAATGTCCGCAGCCTCGCGCGCCACGTCCGTCGCCTGCGCGACCGCGATGCCCAGGTCGGCCTGGGCGAGCGCCGGTCCGTCGTTCAGTCCGTCGCCGATGAAGGCCACCCGCTGGCCCTTCGCCTGCAAACGTTGCAGGTGCTCGGCCTTCTGTTCCGGACGCACTTCCGCCAGCACGTTGGTCATGGGAATCCCCGCGAGCCGGGCCATCGCCTCGGCCGTCTGCCGGTTGTCGCCGGTAAGCAGGTAAACCTGCCGGCCACCTTGCGCCAGTTGCGCGACGACTTCCCGTGCCTGCGGCTTCAGTTCATCGCGCAGGGCAAAGGCGCCCCAAACCATGCGGTCCGAAACCAAGAGCGAGACGGTCGCCCCTTCGGCCAGCCAATGATCCAAGAACGGCTGCGTGGCGGCGAGGTTCACGCCTTCATTGCGAAACCACGCCAACGAGCCCACGCGCAGCTCGTGGCCCCACCACTTTGCGGAAACGCCGGCTCCCCGAAGTTCCTGCCAATCCTCCAGCGGGAGATCGCCCGGCGCGAGCGCGGCCAGGCTGCGGCTCAGCGGATGCTGCGAACGCCGGGCCAGCGACGCCACCAGCTCCGCCAACGGGACCGTGCGTTGGTCCGCCGCCCGGTGATCTTCCGTGGCGACCACCTTGGGCCGGCCTTCGGTCAGCGTGCCGGTCTTGTCGAAAACGAGCGTCGTGATGTTGCCCGACTTTTCCAGCGCCTGCGCGTCCCGGATGAGGATGCCCCGGCGCGCGGCGGCATTCACTCCGGCCATGAGCGCCACGGGCGTGGCGAGCCCCATCGCACACGGGCACGCGACAATGAGCACGGCGCATGCGATGCCGACCGCCGCCGAGAGCGGCGAGGCGGGCAAGTGCGAATGCCAGAGGAACGCCGCCACCGCATCATGCACCGCCTGGGCGGAGGCGGGGGCCAATCCCCACCACAGCGCCGCCGCGATGGCGATGAGCAGGACCACCGGCACAAAAATCGAGCTGATGCGGTCTGCGAGCCGCTGGATGTTCGCCCGGCTCGACTGCGCGCGCTGCACGGCGGCGATGATGTGCGCCAGCGCCGTGGCCTCGCCGGTCGCGGTCACGCGGGCGATGAGCCGACCCGTCTGGTTCACGGTGCCGGCGAAGAGCTTGGCTCCGGCTGTCTTTTCGACAGGCAATGGTTCGCCGGTGAGCATGGCCTCGTCCACGACGGAGGAGCCGTCGGCCACTTCCGCATCCACCGGCACGCGGTCACCGGGCTTGAGGACAATCCGGTCGCCGCTCCGGAGTTCGGTCACGGGCACTTCGGTCTCGGCTTCCGCTGCGCCGGCAATTCCGGACTGCGCCGGCAGCCGTCGCGCCGTCGCGGGAGCCAGCTCGAACAGCGCGCGCAGGGAGGCCCCCGCCTTGGAGCTCATCCGCGCCTCAAACCAGTGGCCGACACTGACGAGCGTGAGGATGGAGGCCGCCTCCATGAAATAAAGGTGCCCCGGCTGCCCGGTGAGCAGCGCCCACAGGCTGTAGAGAAACGCCGTGGTCGAGCCGAGCGCAACCAGCGTGTCCATGTTGGCCTGCCGGACGCGCAACTGCCGCCAAGCGCCCCGGTAAAACCCCGCGCCGACGACCACTTGCACCGGCAGCGCCAAGACCAGGCCGACCCAGTGGAACACGGGGTTCATCCCCAGTCCTAGGAACCACTCGGCGACGATGAATGTGAGGGTGACCGGCACTCCCAGCCACACGGCCCGCGACCACGCTATTTCAGCGGAGGAAGTTTTCTCTGCTGGGGCCGTCGCCGTTTTGGCCACCGGTATGGCGCGATAACCGGCCTGCGCCACGGCCGCCACGATGGCCGCTGTGTCGGCGCTCGCGGTCGGCTGCCAAGTCACGGAAGCGCGGCCGCCAGAGAGATCCACCTGCGCGCTGGCGATGCCGGGGACCGTTTGGAGCGCCTGTTGCACGTGCTGCGCGCAATTGGCGCAGGTCATCCCCTCGATGCGAAATTCCGTGGCCGTGGCCGAGGCTTTCGCCGCCGGCAGGTGCGCCTCGTAGCCGGCGCCCTTCACCGAGCGGATCAGGGCTTCGACATCCGGGGTGACGCCGGCTTGCCACGTCACGGAGGCGCGGGACTGCGCCAGTTCAACTTGCACGGCGTCCACACCACCGACCTTGCGCAGGGCAGTGGTGACATGTTGCGCGCAACTCCCGCAATCCATGCCCTCGATGGTCAGCTCGGTGCGCGACCCGGCAGCCACGCCGGGAGGCGTGTTCAGAGGCGCACCTGGCGGCTGGGTCGGACGCGGACGGAACCGGATTGAGGCAGAAGCCATCGGGTGCAGGTTCGGTCTCCGGGCGCCGGCGGGCAAATCGTTTGCGGGCGAAGGCCCACCGCGGATTGCGCGGTGCGACTTGTGCCGGGGATGAAGTCGCGCCACGTTCCCGGCGTCACACAATAAGCCTATGACGCGCCAGCAAGTGCTCGACCTCTACTTCATGGACGCCCGCTGCAAGCTCATCGAGCTCGCGGCGTTCCTCGACCGCGTGGACCGGGGCACCGGTGACGCCGACTTCCGCCTCAAAGCCTTCCGCGACGCCATGAAACACCTCGCCGACGGCAATCCGCAGCGCGCCGAGGCCGTGCTGCTGGCCTTCAGCGACCCGACGCCCGAACCGATCGCCAAGGCTCCCGGCAAAGGCGCGGTCGGCGCGTGGCCGGGACAACCGGCCTGACCCCACCACGCCGCACACCATGCCCGCCAAAACCACCAAGGCTGCTAGCTCCTCGAAAGCCATTCCGGCGATCGTGCGTGTACGGATCGTGTGCGAAGGCCTGCCGGCGAACCGGTTCGAGGGTTTTGATTCGCGCCGCAATATCCTCGTGACCTTGCAGACCAAGGATGGCTTCGCCCTGCCGACGCCCGCCGGCAAAGACGCGCTGGCCTGGACCACAGAGGTCAGTGTAAAGACGGACGCGGAGGACCAGCCCGACTTCTCCGGTCTGGCGGTCCACGGAAAACGCGGCGAACGCTTCTTCTACCTGAGCTGGTCCGGCGAGCGCAGCGGCATGCGCGAGATGTTCCGCCGGATCAAGGTTCATCTGCGCGACGTGACCGCCGCGCAAGTCGCCCGCGCCCACAAATCGGACGGCGCCCTGGTGGCGCGCGTTCACGCCGTGGCGAAAGATGGCGGCCCGGCGTGTGCCTCGGTGCCGTTGGTGGGCGGCTGGAACATCGGAAAGGCACCATGAAGCGCCGGTCCAGAATCGCACTTTTCGCACTGGCCCTGATCTTTTGGGCCCTTCCGTTCTGGCGGGTGGTTGGCGCACTCCTTGAGGCGCGAGACTACTATTACGAAACGCAGTCCACCGATGCCTGGAATGATGTAACCTGGAATGCCGAAATGCTCAGCGGTTATTGCCTTCTGTTCGTCACCACCTTGGTCGCCGTCCGTATTTTCCACGTCCGCTGCTTGTGGCGTTGGAGCGCATTGATTCTGGCTGCTCTCGGAACCGCATTTTACTGCATCTTTCCGTATGAGAGGGTGATTGTCTTGTTCCCAGTTGGAAACCCGTTTTCCTCCTGGTTTGTGGCCCAGGCAGTGGCGACATTTTGCGCCTTCGCAATGGTCCACGACCGGATCAAACGTCGGTCTCCGACGACTGGCTCACCGATCACTGCTCACTGATTACTGATTACTCTCCCCAAACCATGCGCTACATCGAACCCCACGGCCACATGGTCAGCCGCACCACGGATGACTACCTCGACATGGTCACCGCCGGCTGCGCCGCCGTGTGCGAACCCGCCTTCTGGGCGGGCTACGACCGCTCGTCGGTGGATGGCTTCCGCGACTACTTCCGCCAGCTCACGGAGTACGAGCCCGCCCGCGCCGCCAGGTACGGCCTGCCGCACTTCTGCTGGCTCTGCATCAACCCCAAGGAATCCGAGGACGTGAAGCTCGCCGAGGATGTCATCGGGATCATCCCGCAGTTCCTCGACCGGCCCGGCGTGCTCGGCATCGGCGAGATCGGCCTGAACAAGAATTCGCGCAACGAGCTGCGCGTGCTCGAGAGGCACGTGGAACTCGCCGCGCGCACGGGCCAGCTCATCCTCGTGCACACGCCGCATCTGGAGGACAAGCTCAAGGGCACCCGCCTCATCCTCGACGTGATCAAAAACGATTCTCGCATCGAGCCTGGCCGCGTGCTGATCGACCACGTGGAGGAGCACACGGTGAAGGTGGTGCTCGACCACGGCCACTGGGCCGGCATGACGCTCTACCCCATCAGCAAATGCACCCCGGCCCGCGCCGTGGACATCCTCGACGTGCATGGCAGTGACCGGTTGTGGATGAACTCCGCCTGCGACTGGGGCGAAAGCGTCCCCCTCGCCATCCCCAAGACCGCCCTGGAAATGCGCCGCCGCGGCTGGAGCGCCGAAGCCATCGACAAGGTGGCGTACCAGAACCCCGTGCGCTTCCTCAGCCAGAGCCCGAAGTTCAGGCTGCCGGGTTAAGGCAGCTCTTGCTGAGCCGGTTTCGGCAGCTTGGTCCACGTCGGCGGAGCATTGGTCTGAATCACCGGCGGCGGGGGCGGGATGAACCGCTTCTCGTCGCCCGGTTGGGCGAGACGGACGAGATAATAGCGCGACTCCACACCCACGGCGGTATGATCGACGAAGGTGGCCGAGTCGGCGTTCACTACGCCGGCCCAGATCGGGGCCGAGGATGACCAGGGTGACAAACCGAGCAGATCGGCAGCGGCATAGATGAGGATGCCCCGGCCGCGCAGATGGTTGATCCGGAATTGTCGGCTGCCATCGGCCTGCTTCAGCGGTGCGGCGGCCAGTTCGGGAGCAAGCGGCTCGGCCTTGAGCGTGAGGGTGTAGTCACCTTCGGCGTGCGATCCGGGTATCGGGAATTCCAGCACCTCCAGTTGCAAGACGTCGCCCCGCGCAACCCGCACCGTCAGGTCGCCACCACTCAGGGCGACACGCTCCAGGCTGTTCAGTGTCGAACCGTGATAGACGGCCAGAAACGGCCAGAAGTTGGTGCTGGCCACGGTCCATTCGGCCACGCAGTCGTCGGGCGCGGTCCACGTCCACCACGTCGAGTGGCTCGCCGGACCCAGGGAGGGCTCGCCGGGCTCCATGGTGGCACCCACCGTGTGGCCGGTGGCGCTGGCCTCGACGCCGCTGATGGATATCCGGTCGGCGAAGTTGTCGTTCTCGGGGGCGGTGAGCTGGAACTGGAAGGTGGCCGGCCCCATCGCGTCGGTGAGGCTGCCGAGCGCGAAGTAGTAGGTCTGCCCGCCCACGACACCGACCTGGTTGGTCAGGGCCAGCAAACCGCCGGCCAGCAGTTGCAGTTCGGGGAGCGATTCGCCGGCGAAGAGCCGGACCGCCGGGGTGAACGGAGGGGGCGGGTTCCATTCGTAGAGGGAGTCCGAACCGACGCTCCCATAGTTCCCCCCACCTCCATTATAGGTGTAGGTAACGGTAACCGACCCATAAGTTCCGCCGCCGTAGCCCCCGCTGTTCGTAGGGTTGCCGATCGGGATCACCACGCCAGCGGGCCAGCCGAGCGGGTCGTCGTAGGCCGGCACCGGCAGGCGGGCGCGCACGGTCGTGGTCGTCGGTGCGGGCTTGGGTGCTGGGACGCCGGTGCCAAAGTCGAGCAGGCCCGAGCGGGGCGCGGTCCAGCGCCACCAGACCGTGTGAAAAAGTCCGTCCGGCTCACCCGGCTCCCGGTTGCTGCCGGTGGTGTCGGCGGCCAGTTCCGCCTGATTTCCCGAAACATCGCCCGCCTGGGCAAAGGCGTCGTTTGCCGGCGCTGGCACAAAACCAAGTCTAAACATCACGGGACCGCCGACCGAAGGCAGAGCAGGCGGTGGATAGGTAGGCAGCGAATAATCGGGTGGCGGAGCACTTATCACGATGATGCCGGTTGGCGGGACGCCCGTTGCGACCGGCACATACGAATTCCAATCGGCGGCAATGTGATATTGCTGGCCGGCCACGACCGTCACCGAAAGCTGGCTGCGCATCCGCACCTCGTGGCCGAGAAAATTCCCCCAGATCGATTGGTTGCCGCCGAGCAGTTGGAGCGATCCCAAATCCTCGCCTGCAAACACAGCCAGGGCCGTGCTGTAGTTGTCCTCCGCGACCGTCAGCGTGAGCTGTCCGTCACCGGGGGCGGTCCAGCTCCACCAGACCGACTGGCCGGCGGTGTTGCCGGGAACCACCGGCTCGCCCGGCTCATGTGTCGCATCCATCGTTGATCCGCTTGCTGAAACAGGGGCTCCGACGAGCGGGATCGCGTCGGCAAAACGGTCGTTCAGGGGCGGCGCACCGGCCAGGGCTGCGGGGAGCGACAGGCACACCAACGCAGCAAGGGTGCAGAAACCCCGGCGACGTTGAGCGGCTAATATCACAGGTGGAGTCAATCTGCCCAACCCGGTGTGAGTCAACAGCCATTCCCAAGGGGAATGAAACATTATGCCTGTTTTGTCCCTTTGGGCCTTCGGTATTCAGCCACTTCTGATGAACAACTAAGAAACGATGGAACAAAGGCTGATATGAAGAAGCAAAGGCGCGGAACGCTCAGTGAAACTCCGGCCTGGCCGGTCCGTCATACGGTTTCGCGCCGCCCTGAGGGACTTCGGCGGGCTGCACGGTCAGCAGGGCCGGATCGGTCACGGTGGGGGCCTGAATAAAACCGTAGTAGCGGCCCATCCAGTAGGCCATCAGCCAGCTGGAGGGTTCGACCACGTCGTTGCCGCCGTTGCCGCCGTCGGCCTGCATGATCCAGTGGTCCCAGCGGAGCGGCTCGGTTTCGCGGGGTGAGAAGGCTTTGGTGCCGCCCTTCGGCGCGACGTAGCCGGGTGCCGGGTGAAGGTCAGCGCGGTGGGAGTTCTGATAGGACCAGATGCGGAGATCCAGCGGCCACTCGCGCAGATGGTTTACGGCGGGGCCAGTCTCGCATTCGTTGCCGGTGAGGGAGCCGTAGAGGAAGTTGAACCACGGGTTGTGCTCGCCACGCACGACCTCGTAGCCGCGCTCGTAACCGCGCCGGTAAAGGGCGCGCAGCTCGGGGTCCTGCTCGTGCTTCAGCAGGTTCGCCCAGCTCCAGAAGCCCAGCTCGTCGAGGAAGTGCAGCACGCTGTCCGGCGGGAAGGTGTTGCGCCAGCGCAGCGTGTAGGCGGGATAACCCAGCTTCACGAGCTGGCGGTAGGCGTCGGCATACTTCGCCTCGCCGGTCAGCGCCTCGGCGGTTTTCACAAAGGAAAGCAGCTCCACGGCCTGCAGGCCCCGGTCGTAGCGGCCCTCGTCGGTGAGGAAATAATCCGGGTCCCAGCGGCCCCAGCGCGTGGGTTTGCCGTCCACATCGATGAGCTGCCAGTGGTGGTCGATGAGATGTGCGGCCATCTGAGCAAGGTGTGCCTTGGCCTGGGTGACTTCCTGCCCCTGGGCGGCCAGTTCCAGAAACGGGCCGAAGGCATAGAAGTGACCGCACAGCTCGTCACTGGAGGTGTCGCCCTTCCACTCAAACTTGCCGTCCGCCGTGTCGTGCCATTCGGCGGGATAGCCGCCGGAGCCGCCGGTGGATTTGTGGCCGCGCTCGCCCTTCACCCACATGGAGCGCGCCGGGAAGCCGGGGATACCGGTCATCTGCTGTAGCCAGCGCAGGGCGTGAAAGGTGTTGGTGGCTTCGCGCCGGGCGACTGGGTCTTTCGTGGTGGCGTAGCGGTAGGATTCCGCCGCGAGGTAATAGCAGGTATAGCCGCCGTCGTTGTCGCCGGCCTCGCGCACGAACTCCTTCAGGCCCTCATCCCATTCCAGCTTCTGGACGAGACCGAGCCGCTTGTGGCCCCAGGCTTCGAGGTGCTGTTCGTAATACGCCGCCTTCTTCGCCAGCGTGTAGGGCTCGTGCGCGATGATCCCCAGGCCGCGATCGGTCGCGACATAGGCCGTCAGCCCGCCGACCGCGATGGCGCTCACCCGTTCGCCGGGCAGCCAGCGCCGGCCGTCGTAGTAGCGGAACTCGCCGCCCACCTGCCGGATCGCCCCGCGCGTCGTGCCGATCCAGAGGTCGTTGGTGAAACCGGCGGCAAGGCAGGTGGTATCCTCGAAGGGCAGACCTTGCTCGCCTCGCAAGATCGTGAGCGACATGCCGCGCAACACGCCCAGCCCGCGGTCGGTGGCGAGAAACAGAGTGCTGCCCAGGCTCAGCACATCGCGCGTGTCGGGCGACGGCAGCACGCCCCAATCCCAGGTCTGATCGGTCGGGAAATCATACGCATCGAGCCCGCCGAATTTGCCGAAGGCATACGTCGTCAGCCGGCCGGGGCCGTGGATGAAGAGCGAGTCCTGATACACGGCGAGGCGCGTGATGCCGAACTTCGCCTCGGTGCCGCCCAGCCGTTCCAGATGGTCGCCCTCCACCCGCCAGAGCTTGTGATCCACGGCGGCCACCACCTCGCCGCGCCACGCGCACACATCGCTCACGGCTTCCGGGCTGATCTGTTTCCAGGCCGCGCCCTCGTGGCGGTACAGGCCGGGCGTCGTGATGGCCCAAAGGCTGCCACCGGCAGAGACGAGCCGCTGGACGGGCTGCTTCAGCGTGGCGTCTTCCACCAACTTGTCGCCCGCCAGTTGCGCCACGCCGTGGGCCGACCCGACAAAGACCTGCCCTTCCTGCACGGCCACCGCCGTCAGCGGTTCCGCCGTGACCACCTGCCGGCCCACCTCCTGCAAAAACACGTCATCGCGAATGGCCTGCCACGACTGCGGCTTGGCCGGCTCGGCGGCGCGAAGCACCAGCGCTGCGATCAGCAAGAGGCCCGTGAGGAGATGGCGGCCGGGGCGAAGGGGGTTGGCGCTCATAAATGAAAGTGCGTGAAAAAGACCATCTGCCGACGCACAACGGCAAACACGGAACAAGCCTAGTTGCGCAACTCGTTAAGCGGAACCCAATCACCTGGACTGCGTTCGTATTGCCAGAAAAACCAGCCGTTCACCGCCTGTTTGCGAACGGCGTATCCGGCTGCCGAGGGCGAATTGAAAACCTTCTTGTTCCATCGGATTTGCCAGTTGCGCTTCAATACCGCGCGGTAGGTCCGGTTCCGATGAATTGCTCGGATGACGATGGGCTTGGGTAGCTGGCCACTGTCGTCCTCGTCATCCTCGTCCAGCCCCAGCATTCGGGCGCGCTCTGAGGCGTGCTTGCACTTGATCTCCTGGTGCAGGTTTCGCCAGAGATTTTGCGCTCCATGAAATTTACCGAGCTGTTTGTTACCCGGAGGTCGAACCATCCGGAGGACAAGGGCTTCCAACTCCATCAGATGCTTGTCACCTATGGTGAGATAGACCGAAAAAGTGTCCCAAGAATCGCTGTGGCGATTTTTGAGGTGAGCCTTGAGGCGATAACGCAGATCGGAAGCCAAACCCGCATAATACAGGCGGCCCTTGCGATAGAGCGCGTAGATTCCGTTCCGCTGGGAAATGAATTTCCGCACCACGTCCTCATGTTCCTCCAGTGCGTCTCGCGCAATGGCTTCAAGGTACTGAGTGACTAGCTCCGGTTTTCGGTGTTTGGGCATGGGCTCAAAGCATTTCATCCCCGGCCTTGCCCCGCTGCGCCTTTTTGGCGGGTTTGGCGTCTTTGGCTTCGGCGGCGGCGCGCTCCAGGTTGAGGGCGAGCAGTTTTTCCAGGATGGCCTCGTCGCTCAGGTCGGCGGGCCAGCCGTAGGCGGCGGCAACGGCGGCATCCAGTTTTTTGTGGGCGAGGTCCAACCAGGTGGGACGCTCGTTATAGAGGTTCGTGAGGGTACGCTTTTTCAGCTTTGCGGCGAAGTCGGCGTTGCGGGGTTCCAGGCGGGGATAACGGACCGTGCCGACGCCGGTTTTGGCGTCCACGGTGGCGAGGTCAACGTAACGTGCCCATGGTCCGGAAACGCTGCCGGGAAATTCCAGCGTGCGGGTTTCGATCCATTCGGGCGGATTCAGCCAGCGCTCGCGCAATTCGTTCAATTCCTTCGCGGCGGCGGCAATGGCGGCTTCCTGCGCATGCGTCGGGCTAGGCTGTGGAAAAGTCTCGAAACACTTTGACGGCCCATAACGTGGCGTATTGCCTCCAAGCGCCGTGCATTGCCGCAATGCCCACGTCTCGTGGACTCTGGATTGCACCAAGCCTTGAAAGTAATCGTCATCACGACCGAACACGATGACTTGGTCAGTGGCTAGGGTTGGAGTTGGCATCCAAACAAAAACCCGATGCTTGGCAACGCGCGGCGTAGCAAGGTAACGACGAAAAGGCGAAACCGCCGCCCTCATGGCCTTCTGTGGATCGCCTAAAAGCCACCAGTTCTTCCGGCGCATTGGACGGCGATTCTTTTCGCGAACGGGCAAAACATTTCGGCGAAGATGCTCAAAGGGTCTTTCATAGAGCGCAGCACTCTCGGTCAGCGCAATCCCACCTGTTCTGGAGCCGCGCGCTGATTGCGTGGGATTTCCCACACAGCCAGCACATTGAGTTCACCCTGACCGGCGGCACGAGCATCCATGCCGACCGCTTCAGCGCCTACCGGCTGGGCGGTGCGCTGCCGATGAACGCCGAATTCCCGCTCATGGTGCCCGGCTACTACTTTCAGGAGCTCAGCGCCGAGCGCTTTATCCTGCTCAACACCTATTACTCCGTTCCGTTCACCCGATCCAAGCGCTGGGACCTCGCCATCAACACCGGCCTCGCCAAGGTGGATTTCCTCCCCGGCCTCGAACTGCCCGACAGCTGGCATTGCGGCATCGGTGGCGGCATCGGCTACACCTCGTCCAACGGGGCCTGGCACTGGGTGCTGGGGTACGCCTACGGTGTCAATGCCGAGCGCGACGGCCACGACGGCGCGCACAGCGTCGGCCTCGTCATGGAGTACGATCTGGGATCCGGCGGCGCCGGACCGCTGCGCAACGCCGTGCACCACCTGAACCCGAACACCTGGCGTGGCTTCGACCGGCTGTTTGGCCGGTGACCGGCGGCGGGCTGATCCTGGGGCCCGGGAGACAGCGCCCTTCCTGCTCTAGAGGCACACGCGATCCGCCTCGCCCGCTTTTCGTGCTGGAAAATCAGCCCGCGACCGTCGGATTTGAAGCCCCTCCTCAGGACCGCTTCGTAGGCGCGGAGCGACAAGCTCGCTAGGCCAGCAGGCTCTTCACGACCTCGCCGTGGACATCCGTCAGCCGGTAGTCGCGGCCCTGGAAGCGGAAGGTCAGCCGCTCGTGGTCGAAGCCGAGCAGGTGCAGCATCGTGGCGTGCAGGTCATGCACGTGGACCCGGTCCTTCACGACGTTGAAGCCGAAGTCATCCGTCTCGCCGAGGGTGAAGCCGCGCTTCATGCCCCCGCCGGCAAACCACATCGTGAACGCCTGCGGATGGTGGTCGCGACCGAGTGAGCGGCCCAACTCAGCGCTGGCCTCCACTTGCGGCGTACGGCCGAATTCGCCGCCCCACACGACCAGTGTGTCCTCCAGCAGCCCGCGCTGCTTCAGGTCCTTCACGAGCGCCGCGCAGGCCTTGTCGGTCACGCCGGCCTGGGCCTTGATGCCGCCCTTCACGTCGCTGTGGTGATCCCAGGCCTCGTGGAAGAGCTGCACGAACCGCACACCGCGCTCGACGAGCCGGCGGGCGAGCAGGCAGTTGTTGGCGAAGGAGGCCTTGCCCGGTTCCGCCCCGTACATCTCCAGCGTCTCCTTGGACTCCTTGGAAATGTCCATGAGCTCCGGCGCGCTGGTCTGCATGCGGTAGGCCATCTCGAACGAGTTGATGCGCGTCGCGATCTCGGGGTCGCCGACGATGCCGAGGCGCTGCTCGTTCAGCTCCTTCACCGCGTCGAGGGTTTTGCGCTGGAGCGACGGGCTCATGCCGGCGGGGTTCGAGAGATAGAGCACGGGGTCCGCGCCTTTGCGGAAGAGCACGCCCTGATACATGGTCGGCAGGAAGCCGCCGCCATAGTTGCCCGCGCCACCGCTGAGGCCGCCGGCGGAGTTCATCACCACAAAGCCCGGCAGGTCCTGCGACTGGCTGCCCAGGCCGTAGGTGACCCATGCGCCCATGCTGGGCCGGCCAAACTGCTGCGAACCGGTGTTCATGAAGATCTGCCCCGGCGCGTGGTTGAAGGCGTCGGTTGTCATTGAGCGCACGATGGTGATGTCATCCGCGACCTCGCTGAGGGCGGGCAGCGCCTCGGAAATCCAGGCGCCGGACTTGCCGTGCTGCGCGAACTTGAACTCCGGCGCGTAGATGGCGGAGTCGGGCTTGATGAAGGCGTAGGTCTGCCCCTTCAGCACGTCCTTGGGCACGGGCTGGCCGTTGTACTTCGCGAGCGTGGGCTTGTGGTCGAACAGCTCCAGTTGGCTCGGCGCGCCGGCCATAAAGAGGTAGATCACCGACTTCGCCTTGCCGGGGAAGTGGCCCTGCTTCGGGGCGAGCGGGTTCGGCGGGCTCACCGGCCGGGGCGCTGGAGCCTTTTCCGAAGCGGCGGATGCCGACTCACCAAGCAACGAGGCGAGCGCAATGCTGCCCAGCCCGAGCCCGCAGTCGCGGAAGAACCAGCGGCGCGAAAGGAAGCGTTTGCGTTCGAAGTCGAGTTCGTTCGGGAGGTTCATGGCGTCATTCCTTCGTGATGGTCTCGTCGAGGTTGAGGATCGCGCGGGTCACCGTGCTCCAGGCCGCGAGATCGGCGACGCTGGTGTTGGGCGGGAGCGGTGCGGGGTTCTTCGGGTCGGCAAAGGCGAACTGCGCCGCGTCCTTGGGCTTCGCGGCATACTCCTCGCGTGCGGTCGTGAGCAGCTTCAGCAGCACGGCGGTCTCCTGCGGGCTGGGCGCGCGGCTGACGCACTGGCGGAAGGCCCAGGTGGCGCGAACGGGGTCCGAGGGCGCGGCGTTCAGGGTGCGCCACGCGAGCCAGCGGGCGGCCTGGTTGAAGGTGGGCTCGTTCAGCGTGGTGAGCGCCTGGAGCGGGGTGTTTGAGCGGGTGCGGCGGACGCAGCTCTGCTCGGCGGCCGGCGTATCAAACATCAGCAGCGCCGGATACGGCACGCTGCGCTTCCAGAAGGTGTACATCGCGCGGCGGTAGCGGTCCTCGCCCTCGCTCACGTTCCAGGGCATCTGGTTGTAGGCGAGCGCCATCACGCCATCCGGCAGCGGCGGGTAAACGCTGGGGCCGCCGATCTTCGGCGAGAGCAGACCACTGGCCTTGAGCGCGATGTCCTGCACCGCCTCGGCATCGACGCGCACGCGCGGGCCACGCGCCAGCAGGCGGTTGTAGGGATCCTTCTCCAGCAGCTCCGGCGTGACGCGGGAGGCCTGGCGGTAGGTCGCGGAAGTGACGATGAGCCGGTGCAGCTCCTTGCTGCTCCAGCCGCGCCGCATGAACTCCGAGGCCAGCCAGTCCAGCAGCTCGGGATGCGACGGCTTGTCCGCTCGCGTGCCGAAATCCTCCGGGGTAGGCACGAGGCCGGTGCCAAAATACTGCTGCCACACGCGGTTCACGTACACCCGCGCGGTGAGGGGGTTGTTGGTGCTGGTGAGCCACTGGGCGAGGCCGAGACGGTTGTGCGGTGATTCCGGGGACATCGGCGGCAGCACCGCGGGAACGTCGGCGCTGACCGGCGTGGTCGGCTTCTGCCAGTCGCCCCGCTTGAAGATGCGCGTGTCGCGCCGGCTGTCGCGGGACTGAAGCGCGAGCGAGGTGTTCTCGGCCGCCGGCCAGTCCTTCCACGCGTCATCCCACTGTTTCGCGGATTCGGCGAGCGACGGCTCCTGGAACAGGAACACCCGGAAGAGCTCGCGGCGCTGCTCAGGCGTGCGCTGCGCGGCGGTGATGGCCAGCAGGGCGTGTTGTTTCTCGCTGAGCGGGTCCACCCGCAACGGAGCGGCGTCGGTCGTGTAGCTCAGGCGGAAACGGCCGGGAATGAAGCTGGAAACACGGTCGCTCGAATTGTTCAGGCCGCCGCCCGGCTTGGAGTTGATCGTGAGCAGCAGACGCGAGCCGCCTTCGAAGCCGAAGGGCTGCGCCGCCTCGAACACCGCGCGACGTTCCTGATTGCGCCGGCCCTTGGTGAAGGCCGAGCCCCAGCCCCCGTTGGTGCTCACGCCGTCGATCATCGCGCTGGCCGGCAGGCCCGGCGCCTCGATGTCGGCGAGGGCGCGGGAGAATTTTACGAGGTTGGTCGTGGCGACAAAATTGGTCGCACCCGCATTGGGCGCGGCCAGTTCCCGGAGCGGGGTCGCCTCGACCGTGAACTCGGTCACGAGGAAGTCGCCGTTGCCATCCAGGCCGGGACCGTTGAAGGGCAGGTTGCCGTGGTTGAGCGCCTCCAGCCGGAAGCCGGTGAGATTCGTCTGCGGCAGGTCCACCCATACGCGGATGACACCGCTGTTGTAAACGTCACCGCCGCCGAGAAAGGAGAAATCCTCCTGCTTCTCGAACTTCATGGGCGAAGAATGCCATTCCCGGGCGTCGATGGGCTGCCAATGCGTGGCGGCCGGACCGTCGGCTTGCGATTGGGCTTCCAGCCAGCCGTTGAACTTCGCGGCCACGGCCGGGTCCGCCTGCAGGCGGTCCTCGATGGCCCGGGCGGCGGCCACGATGGCGTCGCGCTTCGCCTGTGTTTCCTTGGCGGGCACGTCGAGCTTCGGTTCCACGTCCTGGTTCAGAAAGTCGTAGAACTGGTAATAGTCCTTCTGCGAGATGGGGTCGTACTTGTGGTTGTGGCACTGCGCGCACGCGATCGTGAGGCCGAGCCAGGTGCGGCCCACGGCGTCTACGCGGTCGATGATGGTCTCCACGCGGAACTTCTCCGGCTCGATGCCACCCTCCATGTTGACCATGGAATTGCGGAGGAACCCTGTGGCAGTGCGAAGCTCGACGTTCCGGGCCTCCTGTTTCTGGTCCGTGTCATCCGCCAGCAGGTCGCCCGCGAGCTGTTCGCGGGTGAAGCGGTCAAAGGGCATGTCCTCGTTGAAAGCCTGGATGACCCAGTCGCGCCACGGCCAGATGCTGCGGGTGCGGTCCTTCTCAAAGCCGTTCGAGTCGGCGTAGCGGGCGGCATCCAGCCAGTGCCGGCCCCATTTCTCGCCATAGTGCGGTGATTTCAGCAGCCGTTCGACGACCTTGGTATAGGCGTCCGGTGATTTGTCGGCGACAAAGGCGTCCACTTCTTCCGGGCTCGGCGGCAGCCCGATCAGGTCGAGCGAGACGCGGCGGAGGAGCGTTGTGCGGTCCGTCTCGGGCGAGGGCGTGAGCTTTTCGTGCTCCAGCTTGGCGAAGACAAAGTTGTCGATCGGATCGCGGACCGACTTGCTCAGCTTCGAGCCGACCTTCGGCGGCTGCGGGTGGGTGATCCGCTGAAATGCCCAATGATCGTGACCATCACCCTTTTTGGCGGCCAGTTCTGGCCAGACGGCGCCCTGATCAATCCACGTCCGGAGCGAGGCGATCTGGTCCGCCGACAGCGCGTCGCCTTTCTTCGGCATGCGGGGCAGCTCGGGATGCGTGCCGGTGACGGCCTGGATCAGCAGTGATTCCGCCGACTTGCCGGCGACCAGCGCCGGGCCGTGTTCGCCGCCCTTCAGGGCGTCCGCGCGCGAATCCAGGCGCAGGCCGTTTTCGCTGCGGGAGGGGCCATGACACTTCACGCAGTTCGCCTCGAAGAGCGGCTGGATGTCCTTCCCAAATTCCACCGTCGCGGCGCGCGCCAGCGGCGACCCGAGCGCGGCGATGGCCAGGCTCAGGCGGAGCAGTTGCGGAAGGGACGGGACGTTCATGCGTTGAGTTTCCATGGACTCCGGGGTGACTGTCAGCCTTCAAATACTTAACAGATTTGAGGCCGGTGCGCGCAAATTTCGGGAGCTTTTCCGCTGACGCCCACAGGCGGCGGGGGCCCTTGGGCGGAGAAGCGGCTTGTTTTCGGACGGCGGGCTGTCCGATAAGTCAAGGCGCACCGCTGCGGCTGTCCGCATCCCATTCTGATGAACCGCCCGACCAACGCAACCCGCGCCTCACTCTGGTGGGTGCTGCCCGTGGTGCTGGTGGGCGTGTGTCTGTGGTGCTTGCTCCCGCGCGAAGTCGCCTATCAGAACGACGCCAACTTCTATGTGGGCGGTGCGTCCGCCCTGGCGCAGGGGCTCGGCTACCGGGTTGAGCCCTATCTCGACCTGCCGCCGATGTCGCAGTATCCGCCGCTGCATTCGGCCTATCTCGCTCTGTTCTGGCGGGTGGGGGAAGGGCTGCCCGGCTCTTCGCCATGGTTGGAGCTGGCCATGGCGGTGGTAGCGCTGGCGGCGCTGGCGTTGCTGGCGGCCATCCTGCGGCGCGAGGGCGTTCCCGTCTGGTTTGGCGGGCTGTGCGTGCTGCTGGTGGGCACCTCGGTGGCGTGGTTGGATCTGACCGCGCTGTTGTTTTCCGACGTGTCCTTCGCGCTGCTGGCCTACGCGCTGGTCTGGTTCGCGGGAAGCGAGCCGGAGAAATCCCAGGGCCGCCCGCGCTGGTGGCTGGGTGTCGGAGTGCTGCTGGGGCTGCTGCTGCTGACCCGCAGCGCGGGCATCGCCCCGGTGCTGGGGCTGGCAGCCATTTGGCTTTACCAACGTGAATCCCGCCGGCTGGCGACGGCCGTGGCGCTGTTGGCCCCGCTGGGGCTGGCATTTCTGGTGAAACGGTGGGCTTCCGGGAGCGAAGGGACGTACGGCAGCTACTTCAGCGCGCGGATCATCGAACTGGGCGGCTGGGGCGGCTACGCGAAGGATCAGCTCGGCACCGCGTGGAGCTACCTCGATGGCCGTTGCTGGGTGGAGGCGCTGTTCAGCGTCCCTGCCCGGCTGCGCCATTATCCGGGCAGTCTGGGCCCGGTGCCGGGCAGCATGTTGCTGGTGGTGTCGGCCTCCCTGGGGCTCCTGCTCATGGCACTGATGATCTGGGGCGCGTGGTCGCAACGGAACCGCCCACTGACGCGCGCCGCGCTGTGGGTGCTGCTGCTCTATTTCGGAATCCTCTTTGTCTGGCCGTTCCCGATCGGCACCCGCGGGGTGCTGGCGGTCCTGCCCCTGACGCTGGTGTGGCTGTGGCAGGGGGTCAGCGACCTGACCTGTCTGGCGGGGCTGAACCGGAAGAGGCCGCTCCTCGCCGCCGTGGCGGCTTTCATGGCGCTGAATGTCATCGGGAACGTGGAAGTGTCGCGCCGGGAGAGCGGGCAGTTTGCCAGCGATACCGGACGCGAGCTGGCCGGCTTGCGCGATCTGGCGGACTGGTTGAAGCAGCGTCCGGGCCCGGAAAGCCTCGTCTGCGCCATGCGGGATGTGCCGGTAAACCACCTGCGGGAGTTTCTGGGCCGTCGCCTGCTGGCGAATCCCACGCCGCAGATCTTGCGAGGCTCGTTTTATGATGTGCCCCCGACCTTGCAAGGCAACCGCACGGCGGATTATGTCGTGGTGCGGAAGGGCGGACCACTGACCTACGGCACCAATGTGTTCCGGGTCGAGCAGGAGTTCGGGCCGTTCCAGCTTTGCCGGATTGGGCCGCCCTGATTTTCGGACCGGCCTCCTTTCCTCATGCAACCCTTTGTCCATTCCAACGCTGAAATCGAGCCCTGCCTCTCGGTGGTGATGCCGGTTTACAATGAGGAGCGCACCGTGGGCCGCATCATCGAGGCGGTGCTGGCCCAGCGCCCGGTGCAGGAACTGGTCATTGTCGAGGATTGTTCGCGGGACGACACGTGGGCGGCCCTTCAGGAATGGCCGCGCCGCGATCCGCGCGTGCGGCTCTTCCGGCACGAACACAACCGGGGCAAGGGAGCCGCGCTGCGCACCGGGCTCGCGCAGGCCAACGCGCCCTACGTGATCGTACAGGATGCCGACCTCGAGTACGACCCGGCGGAATACCACCTCCTGCTCGCGCCGATCCTGGCCGGCCGGGCCGACGTGGTGTTTGGCTCGCGTTTCATGGGCGGGCCACGGCGCGTGCTCTACTACTGGCACTCGGTGGGCAACAAGGTGCTGACCACGCTCTCCAACATGACGACGAACCTCTGGCTCACCGACATGGAAACCTGCTACAAGCTGTTTCGTCGCGAGGTCATCCGGCAGATCACAATCGAGGAAGACCGTTTCGGCTTTGAGCCCGAGGTCGTCGCCAAGGTCGCCCGGCTCGGTGTGCGAGTTTATGAGGTGCCCATCTCTTACAACGGCCGCACCTATGCCGATGGCAAAAAGATCAGCTGGAAGGACGGCGTCAGCGCCCTGCGCTGCATCATCCATTACGGGCTGCTGCGCTGAAGCTCATGAGCGCCGTTCCATCGCCCGCCAACGCTGATTTCGAGTTCACCGCCCTGGGCGAGGCGCGGAACTACCGCGCCGCATTGGTGCGCGAGTTTACGCCGCTGCTGCGCGGCCGGGTGCTGGAGGTCGGGGCCGGCATCGGCCAGATGACGGCGGAGTTTGCCCGCGTGCCGGGCGTCGCCGAAATCGTCGCGGTCGAGCCCGAAACCCGGTTTCACGAGGCCTTCTCCGTGGCCAATCCCGGCCGTCGCCTGATCCGGGGCACCCTGGCCCAGCTCCCCGCCGGGGAAACATGGGATGCCTTGGTGGCCATCAATGTCCTGGAACACATCGAGCACGACGAGGCCGAGCTGGCTGCCTGGGCGGCGCGACTGCGGCCCCGCCAGGGCCGGCTCGGGCTTTTCGTGCCGGCGCGGCCTGAGCTATACGCGCCAATCGACCGGGATTTCGGCCACTACCGGCGGTACACGCGGGCGACACTGCGGGCGCGGCTGGAGGCGGCCGGTTTCACTATCGAGCGGCTGAGCTACTTCAACTGCGTCGGGTACTTTGGCTGGTGGTACATCTTCCGGCTGCTGGGTCGCCGTCATTTCGATGCCGCGACGGTGCGAAGGTTTGACCGGCTGATTTTCCCGACCGTCCACTGGCTCGAATCACACGTGTGCCGTCCGCCCTTCGGCCAGAGCCTGCTGGCGGTCGCGCAGGCCCGGTGAGGGCGGATTCAGACCCGCTTGCGGCGGACTTGCCAAAAACCGGCCCAAAAGGATCATGTCGCCCTCATGAAGAAGAAAATCCTGATCGCTCTGGGGGTCCTGGTTGTCCTGGCCGTTGTGGCCGTGTTCCTGGTGGGCTCCAATCTGGGTGGCATCATCAAGAAGGCCATTGAGACGGCCGGCCCGAAGATCACGCAGACCACGCTCACGGTTGGCAGCGTGAGCGTGTCGCCCAGTTCCGGCAGCGGCGGCATCAAGGACTTCGTGCTCGGCAATCCCGAGGGCTACAAATCGGCTTACGCGGTGAAACTGGGCGAGGCCAAGCTGGAGTTGGATCCGTCCTCCGTGCTCAGCGACAAGATCCACATCAAGTCCATCGTCGTGACCGACCCGCACATCATCATCGAGGGCGGGCTGACGGACAACAACCTCAAGAAGATCCAGGCCAACGTCGAAAGCTTCGCGGGCGCGGAAAAGTCGGCCCCGGCCAGTGATTCCGGCCCGAAGAAGAAGCTGCAGGTGGACGACTTCCTCCTCAGCGGTGCGAAGGTGGAGGTCAAAATCGGGATCCTCGGAGACACCATCCCGACGCTTACCCTGCCGGACATCCACATGACCAATCTCGGTTCCGGACCCGAGGGCATCACCCCGGGCGACTTGGCCAAGCGCGTGATCGGCGAGGTTTTCGGCAGTGTTTTCAACCAGGTCACCTCCGTGGCGGGCAACCTGGGCAAGGGTGCCCTCGATGCTGCCAAGGGCATGGGCAACGGGGCCAAAGGCACGCTGGAGAAAATTGGCAGCGGAATCGGAAACCCGTTTAAGAAGAAGTAAGAGAGAATAGCGCCTCACGATAGCGTTAGTGGGATGAGCCTTCGCCGGCTTGGGCTGGCGGATTAATGACCAGCTTTTCCTGTTTTCCTGCTTTCCAGATTGGAATCACCCCGGCTTTCGCCCCGGCTTGCCCTTGCCGGGTTCATCCTTTAAGCCTTCCACGAATCTATGGGATTACTTACCGGCAAAATCGGCATTGTCTTCGGCGTCGCCAACAAGCGCTCCATCGCGTGGGCCATTGCCCAGGCCTGGTCCCGTGAGGGCGCGACCCTGGCCTTCACCTACCAAGGCGAACGCCTCAAGGAAAACGTGGAGGAGCTCGCCGGCACCTTCGGGCCCGAGACGCTCATCCTGCCCTGCGACGTGACGCGCGATGAGGACATCGCCGCCGTGTTCGCGCAGGCCGGTGCGAAGTTTGGCCGGCTCGACCTGCTGCTGCACTCCGTGGCCTTCGCGCCGCGCGAGGCGCTGGAGGGGGATTTTCTGAACACCAGCCGCGATGCCTTCAAGGTCGCGCACGATGTGAGCGCGTACTCGCTTATCGCGCTCGCCCGGGCGGCCGTGCCGCTGATGACCAACGGCGGCAGCATTGTGGCCATGAGCTATTACGGCGCTGAAAAGGTCATTCCGCATTACAATGTCATGGGCGTGGCCAAGGCCGCGCTGGAAGCCAGCACGCGCTACCTCGCCTATTCCGTCGGCCCGAAGAAGATCCGCGTGAACTGCATCAGCGCCGGCCCGATGAACACGCTCGCCGCGCGCGGCATCGCCGGCTTTGGCGACATGCTCAAGCACTACGAGGCCCACGCCCCGCTCAAGCGCAACGTGCTCCCCGACGAGCTGGGCGCGACCGGCGCGTTCCTCGCGAGCGATGGCGCGGCGGCCATCACCGGCCAGGTCCTCTACGTGGACGCCGGCTATCAGATCATGGGGATGTGAGCGGAACGGACCTCATCCGCTTAGGTGTGCCGTTGGGCGAGTCCCAGCGGCGCGCGGTGGATTTCATCAGCCGCTTCATCCTCAAGGGAGGCGACAAGGCGCGGCTGGAGGATGAGGTGAAAGCGGTCGTCGCCAATCCCGGCGCCTTTGTAAAAGACGCGCTGCGTGGCGAACTGGCGAAAGCCATCCTCAAGGCACCACCTCCGCCGCGTGCACAGCCTGTGCCGTACCGGCAGTGGGGCACCGGCCTGGAGCATGAGCCGGTGATGCAGATGGAGCGGGCCTGCCTGCTGCCTGTGGCCGTGGCGGGTGCGCTGATGCCCGACGCGCACGTCGGTTACGGTCTGCCCATCGGCGGCGTGCTCGCGACCGACAACGCGGTCATTCCTTACGCCGTGGGCGTGGACATTGCGTGCCGGATGAAGCTAATCGTCCTCGACTTCCCCGTGCGTGATCTCGACCGCAAGCGCGAGCGCCTCGTGAAGGCCATCGAGCAGGAGACGCGATTCGGGGTCGGGGCGCGCTTCCAAGAGCCGCGTGATCACGAAGTTATGGACGCCGACTGGTCCGTCAGCCCCATCACGAAGCAATATCGTGACAAGGCCCGGTCGCAGCTCGGCACCAGCGGTAGCGGCAACCATTTCGTCGAGTTTGGCGTGTTCACCAATGAACACGAGATCAACGGTCTGCGGGCGGGCGAATACGTCGCGCTGCTCAGCCACAGTGGCAGTCGGGGCACGGGCGCGGCGGTGTGCGACCACTATTCCAAGCTCGCCATCGAACGGCACGCCGACCTCGTCGGTGAATTGAAACGGCTCGCGTGGTTGCCGCTGGATTCGGCGGAGGGTCAGGAATACTGGGCGGCCATGGAACTGATGGGCCGCTACGCCGCCGCCAACCACGCGGTCATCCATCGCCACATCGCGGAGCATCTCGGTGCTGAAGTGCGGCTCGATGTCGAGAACCACCACAATTTCGCATGGAAAGAGAAGCACGTGATCGACGGACGCGAGCGCGAGGTGGTCGTCCATCGCAAGGGCGCGACACCGGCGGGCGACGGTGTACTCGGCATCATTCCCGGTTCGATGGCCACGCCCGGATTTCTGGTGCGTGGACGGGGCAACGCCGCCTCGTTGAATTCCGCGTCGCATGGCGCAGGACGGGTGATGAGCCGCAAGGCCGCCAATGAATCCCTCAAGTGGGAGAAGGCGAAGCGGGTCCTCGACGAGGCGCACGTCCATCTCATTTCCGCCGGCCTCGATGAGGTGCCGATGGTTTACAAAGACATCCATGCCGTCATGGCCGCCCAGGCCGATCTCGTGGAAACGCTGGGCCGCTTCGATCCCCGTCTGGTGAAGATGGCGCCGCCCGGCGAGCGCGCAGAGGATTGATTGCGCCCTCCCCTCACGGCTCCCGCACCCGGAAGAACTGGGGGCCTGGCTCCAGGCCCATCCCGGGAAATTCCATCGTCTGCGTCGCATTGGTAAAGGCGAGCACGCCCTTCCATGATTGCAGATCGGCCGAAGATTCGAGGAGATAGCTGACCTGGGTTCCGCCGTGCAGCGTGAGGTTCACCGCCGCCCCAGCCGGCCTGACCTCGAGCCGGGAAGGTTCGAAAATCTTCAGAAACTGGCCCGGCCTTACATCCTGCAGCTCCTGCACGGTGCCTGACGGCCATTCGATCCGCACGACCTCCGCATTCGTCCCATCCGCGAGTCCGAACAGGGCCCGGAGATCATTCTGGCTGCCCAGGCCGTTGCCGCCGGAAATCTCGCGCATCTGCCACTGGGGTTGGCCATGCAGCGTGGATTTGAGCCGAACCTTCGCGCCGATGGCGGAACGGTTCGAGACACGTCCCAGAAGCTGGATCCCAAGCCACTGGTTCGAGTTGCCGTTGTTGCGATAGAGATGCCCCGGAACACTCGCCCCCGTGGTGTAGAGGTCGGGAAAGCCGTCGTTGTCGTAGTCCCCCCAGGCGGCGGCGATGGCGTTGCCGTCGGTGACCAGGCTGCCCGTGACGATCTTTGAAAAAGTGCGGTCGCCATTGTTGTGATAGAATAGATTCTGCGCCCCGATCACCGAGATGAAGAGGTCCAGATAGCCGTCGTTGTCAAAATCTGACCACTGGCAGCCGCCATTAAAACCGACCGTGTCCGTTACCACCGGGCCGTTGGTGATCTTCGTGAACGTACCGTCGCCGTTGTTGTGATACAGCAGGCTGTTCGGGATCCGGGTCGCAAACAGGTCCAGATAACCGTCGTTATCGTAATCGCCCCAGGCACAGGGACCGCCTGAGGAATCCGTCGTCACCGGCCCTTTCGTCACCGCGGCAAACGAGCCGTCCCGGTTGTTGTGAAAGAGCAGGTTGTTGCCGCCCGAGCGGGTCACGAAGAGATCCAGATAGCCGTCATTGTCATAGTCGCCCCACGCGCAGCCCTGCGAGTTGCCGGTGTTAGTGACCAACGGCCCGGTGGTGATGCGCGTGAAGGTGCCGTTGCCGTTGTTATGGAACAGGAAGTTGTTCTCGTTGGAATTGCAGACGTAGAGATCGAGATAGCCATCGTTGTCATAGTCCCCCCAGGCGCAGCCGTTGCCGTTGCCGCCGCTGCTGACAATGCTGCCGGTCTTCACCTTGGCATAGCCACCGGCCGCGCTTCCCTGAAACAGTAGATCGTTGATGGGACCGCCATTGACGGAGACGAACAGGTCCGGCGTCCCGTCATTGTCGAAATCACCCCAGGCACAGCCTGACGAAGCCAGGTTGTCCGCCACCAAGGGGCCGGAGGTGACGCGGGTGAAGGTCCCATTCCCGTTGTTGGTGAAGAGCAGGTTCGGCCCGCGAATCACCGAGACAAAAAGGTCGGGGTAACCATCGCCGTTGTAATCACCCCACGCGGCGCCGCTGCCTCCCTGTCCCGGAAAGGTTCCCACCACCGGCCCGGTCGTGATTTTGGTGAAGGCCGGATCGACGTCCACCACCCACGGCCTGCTTTCGGCCGAACCGCCGCCGTCGGTGACTACGCAGGTGTATCCGCCCGCGTCGGTCACCTGCAGGCCGGCCAGCCTGAGCGTGACGTTGGTCTGGTCCGTCAACGGGTTCCCCTTGAACCGCCACTGGTAGCTGAGCGGCGGGTTGGCCGTCGTGGCAGTGATGCGGTTGGTCAGGGCGGCGCCAAGACTGACGGAGTTGGTCAGCGGGGACGGCTGCCTGGTGATGGCCGGTGCCGCCATAACAGATGTAAACAAAATAAGGTCGCCGGTTGCGATCAGGAGTGGTTTGTGCATGGAAAGTGGGGGGATTCGACAGGCGCGTCAGGGATCAGGGCGTGCCGGCGTCCGCCTCGACGGCCCGGAGCCATTGCGCGGAGCTGGCCGGATTTGCCGGGGCGGCGACGTGCAGCACGCCGGAGACGACGGGCGTCGGTGAGGGACGGTCCCACGTTTGTAGATCCCCTGAGGTTTCGAGGAAATACGTAGCCGGGCCGCCCTCCAGCTCGACCTGAAAATCTTCCCCGCTGAGGCCACGGGCCCGCAGCCGGGCCGGTTCACGAACGGTCAGAAACTGCCGCGGCGCGACCCCGGTCAGCTCCTGCACCGTGCCCGATGGCCATTCGATGCGGACGGTTTCAATCTGGGTCGCGTCCCCGAGGCCGAACATCGCCTCCGGGCTGTGCTGGCTGAGGTAGGCCCCGCCCCCGGAAATCTCGCGGAGCTGCCACATCTCGCGTCCCCCGATGCGGGCCTTCACCCGGACCTTGGCACCGATGCCAGTCGTATTCGAGACGCGGCCCAGGCAACGGACCGTCAACCAGGCGTTCGTGTTGCCGCTGTTGTGGTAGAGGTAGTTGCTCTTGTCGCCGTCGGCGAGGTTCTGGAAGTTGGTCACGAACAGGTCGGGAAACCCGTCGCGGTCGTAGTCGCCCCAGGAGGCGGCGGCACCCTCACCCGTGTCATTGGCCAGGCTGCCGGTGGTGATCTTCGTGAAGGTGCCATCCCCGTTGTTGTGGTAGAGGAAATCCTTCAGACCGTGCGTCGGACCGCCGCTGCAAACGAAGAGGTCGAGCCAGCCATCGTTGTCGTAATCGGCCCAGCCGGCGCTCTGGTCGTCGCCGGCGTCGGTGATGATCGGGCCGGCATTGGTCACGGTGGTGAACACACCGTTTCCCTCGTTGTGGAAGAGCAGATGCTGCTGATTGTAACCGCACACGAAGAGATCGGGCCGGCCGTCGTTGTCGTAGTCACCCCAGGCGCCGCAGGCGAAATTACCGGCGGTCAGGACGGGCGGCTGGTTCGTGATCCGCGTGAAGTTGCCGCCGCCGTCGTTGTGGTAGAGCTGACACTTCTGTCCGCTGGTGACCGCGATGAACAGGTCCGGGCGCCCGTCGTTGTCGTAGTCCGCCCACGAGATGCCCTGGAGGTTGCCGGCGCCGCGCGCCGGGGCATTGGTTGTCACCTTGGTGAGTGCGCCCGCGCCGTTGTTCCGCAGAAACACCCCGGTGCCGCCGGTGTAGTAATTGCCCGCGAACAGGTCGAGGAAGCCGTCCCCGTCCACATCCGCCCAGCCGAGGCAGTAGGTGCTGCCGACATTGAGCACGGATTTCTTGAACGTGCCGTTGTGCTGGTTGTGATACAGCGCGTTGTCGCCCGCGACGAAAAGATCGGGCCAGCCATCGTTGTCGTAGTCGCCCCACGAGGCGCCACCGATGCCGGAGGCGGCGATGCCCGTACCGGTCGCCTTGCCGAACGTGCCGTCGCCCCGGTTCGTGCAGAGGACCGTGCCACCGGAAAACTTGCCGACAATGAACAGGTCCAGCCACCCGTCATTGTTCACGTCCGTCCAGCTCGCGCCGGAGGAGCCGCCGGCGATGTTGAAGAGGGGCGCGGCGATCTGCGTGAACATGGGATCCACGTCGAGCCGCGTCACCCGGCTGGTGATCGCGCCGGCGGAGTTGGCCACCACGAGCTGGTATTCTCCCGCCTGTGTGAGCTGGATGTTGGTGAGCGTCAGGGTCCGGTTGGTGGCGGCGGGCAGATCCACCGATTGGAACTGCCATTGGAAGGCCGGTGCCGGACTTCCCGTCGTGGTGGCGGTGAAGACGACCTTGGCCCCGAGGCTGACCGAGGCATCGACGGGCTGTTTCGTGATCGTCGGTGCAGTATCCGCACCGGCCTGGCCGGTTACCCACAGGCAGCCGCACAGGCAGATGCAGAATTGGAGCAAAAGGGTCTTCACGTGACCCATCTAAGCGCGGGTCACGGGGCAGGGAACGGTTTTGCGACGAACCGAATATTCCAGGCGTTGAACGGTTCGCCCGACGCGATGAACGGGGGCTCAGCCCAGCGCGGAGAGCCGTTCTTGCAGCTGCCGGCCGCCCGTGCGGCTGGCCGCGAGCCGACGGCCGTCCCTGAGCACGACCACGGATTCGCCCTCATGCACCGGCCGGACTTCCTTAACGGCCTCGAGATTCACGAGCGTCGAGCGGTGGATGCGGAAGAACCGCTCCGGGCCGAGGCGCGCCTCCAGCTCGTGCAGGCGCGCCCGCAGCAGGTGGGTTTCGGTGCCGGCATGGATGCGCACGTAGTCGCCCTCCGCCTCGATCCAGTCGATCTCCGCCGGGGGCACCAGCACGATGCGGCCATCGGTGCGGATCGCGAAGGGCGGGGCCGGCGGTTTCGCCGGCAGCCGCGCGAGCAGGCCGGCGAGCTGACGCGGCCAATCCGTTCCGGCGTGGCCCGCGAGCAAGGTCCGCGCCCGTTGCAGCGCCGCGCGGAACCGCGCCTCCCCGACCGGTTTGAGCAGGTAACCGATCGCCTGCGCCTCGAAGGCTTGCAGCGCAAACTCATCGTGCGCGGTCACGAAGATCACGCCGGGCATCTGGGCGGCCCCGATGGCCGAGACGACCTGGAAGCCGTCGAGCTCCGGCATCTGCACGTCGAGGAACACGAGGTCGGGCCGTTGCTGCGTGATTTCGCGAATGGCGGATTCGCCGTCGCCGCATTCGCCGATCACCTCCACGTCGGTTTCCCCCTTCAAAAACCGGCGCACGCGCTGCCGCGCCACCGGTTCATCATCCACAATGAGCACGCGTATTTTCATGCGGCTGAATGGCCGTCCAGCGTCGGCGTGCCGGCATCAGTGAAGGGCAGTGCCAGCGACACCACCAACCCATGGTCGTTGACCAGCTCCAGGCGCTGGTTCTGGCCATAGAGCCGTTGCAGGCGGGCCCGGGTGTTGGTCAGGCCGATGCCGTTGCCGCCGGCATCGGACACTCCGATGAGACCTGGCCCGTTATCGCGGACCTCCAGATGCAGTGTGCCGTTTTCACGCCGCGCGCTGAGGCACACCTCGCCCCTGGCCTTGCGTGGCGCGATGCCATGGCGGATGGCGTTCTCGACCAGCGGCTGGAGAATGAGGTTGGGCACGCGGGCGGGCAGGGTGTCGGCCGCGACCTCGTATCGCACCGCGAGCCGGTCGCCGAGCCGCACCTGCTCGATCTCAAGATATGCGCGGAGGAATTCGAGTTCCTGGGCGAGCGAAACCTCCTGCTCCGCGGCGTGCCGCAGCGTGAGGCGAAGAAGTTCGCCGAGGCCCACCACCATGTTCTCCGCCTTCGCCGGTGAACGGTGCACCAGCTCGGCGATCGTGTTGAGCGTGTTGAAGAGAAAGTGCGGCTGCAGCTGCGCCCTCAGCGCCTGCAACTGCGCCCGGTTCAGGCTGGCTTCGAGTTCGGCCGCCCGCAGTTCGCGCTCGCGAAACTTCTGCTGGTAATCGGCCAGATGCCACGCCCCGACGATGATGGCGTAGGTGAAGAGATTGAAGAGCAGGTGGTTGATGAGCGAGTACTGGAAGACAGTCAGCCACGAAAACGGCTCGCCCACCGATGTCATCGGCCAGCCTTTCACCCAGGATTCGACGAGCGCCCCGACGGAGCAGATGGCGACCTGCACGGTGGACAGCACGAGCGCGCCGCCGAAATGCACAAACAGGTAGCGTGGCCGGCTCCAATGCTGGAACGAGCGGCAGATCCAGAAGATCGCCGGCGAGCACACCGCCCACGCATACCACTCCATCAGATGCCACCAGAGCGCTTTCGTCAGCCGCAGATTTCCGCCGAAGGGCGCGGAGTCGAAGTACAGTTTCAGCCCGAAAAACACCCCGAGCAGCGTCCACAGCCCGAAGCGCGCGGCCCGTCCGCGCCAGCGGGAAGGGGAGATGTCGGGCGAGTTCATACGGCAACCATACACCATCGGTGGAGATGAAGGTGATGGGTCACGCTGGACCGCCGTCACGAACGCCGTCAATCGCGGAGCGGATACGCCTTTAGTGGTAGAAACAAGGAGTTGCCGGCAAAAGGATGAACCGTTTTGCTATGTGCGGCGTCGTAAGTGGCGATCGGTTGCTAAAAATCACGCCTAATCATTGCATGAACCCGTTCCGTTTCAACGCCTTCTGCCGGATTCTCACCTTCACTGGGGCGCTGCTGGCGGGCTTCGCTGCCGCCGCGAAATCGCAGGAAGTGCCGAACTTCAACCTGCTCGACCTGCGCGGCCGTAACCACGAACTGCACCGCGCCGAGGGCAAGGCGGTGGTGCTGTTCTTCACGGGCAATGGCTGTCCGGTCGCGCGGCAGAGCGTGGAGAAGCTGCAGGAACTGCGGGGACATTTTGGCAAGGACGTGACCTTCTGGATCGTGAACACCTATGCGGGCGATTCGCTGACCGACTGCATCAAGGAATTCACCGAGTTCGACATGTCGCCGCTCACCTACCTGCGCGATCCCAAGCAGGGCGTGGCCCTGGCGCTCGGTGTCGAGCGCACGGCCGAGACGGTCGCCATCCGCACGGACGACTGGAAGGTGGTGTATCAGGGTGCGATTGACGACCAGCTCAGCGAAGGCGCGCAGCGCAAGGACCCGCAGAACAAATTTCTGGAAACGGCGCTGACGGAATTCCTCGCGGGCAAGGCGGTTACCACCGCCCACTCCCAGGCGCATGGCTGCCGCATCGCCTTTGCGCACGTGGGCGACGAGCAGGGGCAGGTCTCCTATGCCAAGCATGTCGCGCCGCTGCTGCAACAGAAGTGCGTCGAATGCCATCGCGAGGGCGGCATCGGGCCCTGGCCGATGAGCAGCCATGCCAAGGTGAGCAACTACGCGGCGATGATCGAGGAGGTGCTGCTGACCGGCCAGATGACGCCCTGGCACGCCGATCCCACCTACGGCCATTGGGCCAACGACCGCTCCATGACCGCCGAGGAGACGCAGACGCTCATCCGCTGGGTGGCCGCCGGCGCGCCGCGCGGCGATGGGGCCGACCCGCTCGCGGAACCCCTGGCCGCGCTGCCGGACTGGTCGCTCGGCAAACCGGACTTCGTGGTGAAGCTGCCGCAGCCCGAGTCGGTGCCTGCCACCGGCGTGCTCGATTACCGGCACATCACCGTGGAGCTCCCCACCACCAACGACCTGTGGCTCGCGGCGCTCGACGTGAAGCCGGGCAACCGGCGCGTCGTGCACCATGTGATCGTCCGGGCCAAATGGAAGGGCGGTCCGGATGACGGCTCGGGCCGGGGTATCAACATTGTCGGCTGGGCTCCGGGCATGTCACTGACCCGGTTTCCTGCGGGCACGGGCAAGTTCATTCCGCACGGGGCGAAGCTCGACCTGGAGATGCATTACACGACCATGGGCACCCCGCAGACCGACCAGACGGAGGTTGCCTTCTATCTGCTGCCCGAGAAGCCGGAGCGCGTGCTCTTCACCCATGCGGCGTTGCAGGATGACCTCAACATTTCGCCGGGCGCGGACGAGTCGCGTGATGCGGCCATCTACGGCTTCAAGAAACCCGCCACCATTTACACCCTCATGCCGCACATGCACCTGCGGGGAAAATGGATGCGCTTCGACCTCCTGCAACCGGATGGCAAGCGCGAGACGCTGCTGAATGTGCCCCGCTACGACTTCAACTGGCAGACCGTCTATCACCTCGCCCAACCGCGCCACGTGCCGGCGGGCGCTTGGCTGGTGGTCACGGGCGGGTTCGACAATTCTAAGGGCAACCCGGCCAATCCGGAGCCGACCAAGCGTGTCCATTTCGGCCTGCAATCTTGGGACGAGATGTTCATCGGCTTCCTCGACGTCGCGGATGATCCCGAACCGGCGAAAACCTCCTACGCCACCGGCACGACCTCCAACTCTGCCGACACTTCCGCGAACACCGTCGTGCGCCGCTGAGGCCCGGTCGGTAAGCGGTTCCACGATATTTCCGTGCTGGGTCACACACCCCGAAAATGTCGGGCTTGACTTAACAACTACCAAGGTAGTATTACCGTGGTCGTTCTCATGAAATCCCCCTCTCATCGTCTGGGCGACCTGCAGTTGCGCATCCTGCAGTCGCTCTGGGCCCGTCCCGACGCCTCGGTTGCCGAGGTCCATGCCGAACTGAAACCGGAGCGCGACCTGGCCCACACCACCATCGCCACGATGCTGCGCAAGATGGAGGCGCGCGGACTGGTCACGCATCGCGAGGAGGGGCGCAGCTTTCTCTACCGCGCGAAGGTCGCCGCCGACGAGGTCAGTCGCAGCGTGGGTCAGCACCTGGTCGAGCGGCTCTTCGAGGGCAGTCTGACTGATGCGGTAAGTCATCTGCTCACAACCCGTGAGGTGAGCCGCCAGGAACTCGACGAGCTGGAGAAACTTATCCAGCAGGCGAAACGGAGGACCAAATGACCCCGACCCTTTCCTTCTGGCTGCCGTTGCTGGGCCGGTTGGCGACGGAAGCACTGCTGCTGGTCGCGCTGGCCACGGCGGCGCAACGGTTCATCACGTCGCCCCGCGCGCGGGGTACGCTCTGGCAGGCGGTGCTGCTGGGTGTAGCCCTGGTGTGGCTCGCCGAACTCGGTGGGGCACGCGGGCAGATCGCGCGCTGGTGGCCGCAGCCGCACGAGCCGCGACAGATGGTGGTCACGCTGGCCGATCCGCCGGCAATCCTGGTGCCGCTTGCCACCACCGGGTCCGGGTCGGTGACACTTTTTCCCGCGACTGAGGAACCGGCGGCCGAGAAGACGGTCTGGTGGCCGCTCCAGCTGTGGATTGCGGGCTTGTCGGCGCTGGCTTTCCGGGCACTCGGGCTGCGGCTCTGGCTCGGGTTCGCGGCGCGCCGGCGGGGTCGCGTGACCACTGATGCCCTGTTGCTTGCCCGGGTGGAAAACCTCAGGCGCCGTGTCGGTTTGCGCCGTGTGCGTGTGCTTACGTGGCCCGGGCTGCGCAGTCCCATCGCGTTCGGGGCCTTGCGCCCGATCATTGCGCTACCGGCGGATTTTGCCGGGCGCTTCAGCCCGGAGGCGCAGGACGCGATGCTGGCGCACGAGCTGGCGCACCTGGCGGCCAGTGATCCGTTCTGGCTCGCGATTGCGGACGCCGTGCTGGCGCTCTCATGGTGGCATCCCGCTGTGTGGTGGGCGCGGCGACAACTGCGGGCGGCGAGCGAGGCGAGCGCGGACGAGGCGAGCGCGCTGGTGCCGGGCGGTCGCGTGGCCCTGGCCGAATCGCTGGTCAACTTCGGCCGCGAACTGGCCGCGCCCGGCTGGACGCGCGGTCTGGGCGTCGCGGGTGACGGCCTGAAATCACAGCTCGCCCGGCGCGTGACAGCGCTGTTGCACCCCGCCGGCGAATGGCGAGCGGTGCGGCCGGCCCCGTTATGGCTGGCCCGGGGCGCGGCGCTGATCACGACGATGATATTCATGGCCATACCTTGGCCGGGTGCCAGCGGACCGACTTTCGCGGAAGTCCTGCTGGCGGCTTCCGCTGCTGAACCACCGCCGGCAGGTTTGGCTCCATCCGATTCACCGGCTGAGCCGCCCTCGGCGCAATCCGCAGCCCCCCACCAGCCGGTTCTGGTCAATTCTCCTGCGCGGCCGGCACCAAGCTTCCACGCGACGGCAGACAGTTTGGAAAATCCGGCGCACTTGAGCTATGAGGCGGCACCCACCCGGTCCTCATCCAGCGTGGACCATCCCGGCCTCGCGCTCACTCCGCCTCCCTCCGTGGGATTTCTGCCGGACGCGGATCCGAAATCCCCCCACCGGCAATATGTGGAAACGGCCCGTCAATTCAGGCTGCAAGGCGAACAGATTGCGGCGTTCAGCGAGCGCATCCGACCGTTCATGCCGGCGGGCGAGACCAATATCCAGGTGGCCCTTTGCGGATTTTGCGCAGCCAACGGGGTGAAATTTCCGGAGCATGGCTATGATTCCTCGGGCAAGCCCGTCTGGCCCAGCCAGCAGCCGGCCATCTTCTTCGACGACCATACGGGCGTGATCCAGATGCGCGCCAACACGGAAGATCTCGACCGGATCGAAAGGGCGATCCAAATGCTCAACCTGCCTTCGGCGCCGACGGCTAAGCTGCCACCCGGCAAATCGGGGCCGGAAGAGAATCCAACGATGCAGGCGCGTTACCAGTTGGCATTGCAGGCCGTGAAGCAGGCCGATCTGGATGCGGTCCCCATCTTCGAAAAGTACGGGAAAGACAGTGCCGAAGCCGCCGAGGCGACCGCGCGCTATCAACGGGCCAAGGAAAAGGCCCAACTCCTTAAAACGGCCAATGACGCGTTCAAGGGATTGGAAGTTCTGGGAAAGTCGTATGAGCCGGTGCAGCCGCAGACGCCGGCGGACGGAACCGGACGGAATGACCTGCTCGCCAAGGTGGAGGGAACCACGTCCGAGACGACGAACGCAGCGACCCTCTACACCCGCCAATTCAATTTTTCGGGGGAGCAATTGGCGGCGTTCAAGGAACACATCCGCCAGTTCCTGCCCGCTGGGGAGACCAATTTCGTGCGGGTCGGCGAGAACGGCCTGACGGCCGCTCAGTTTGGCGCGCGCGTCTTCTGCGTCACGAACGGAGTGGACATGCAGATGGGTCTTACTTTGCCGACGCAACAGTCGAATAAGGCCGTGTTTTTCAACGACCGCAGTGGAGTGCTCTTTGTACGGGCCACCTTGGAGGACCTCGATCGGATTGAGCGGGCCCTCCAAGCGGTGGGCATCCCGCTCGCCGAGGCCGACGAGATTCGCGCCGGCCAGATGAAGACACTGAAGGCCAGTGAGGCCCGTCTCGCCGAGTTGCGTACGCGCTACCATGACCGGCATCCCAAGGTGCTGGAAGAACTGGCCTCGCAGGCGCAAATACGGGCTTCACTGCGCAACATGGAACTCAACGGACGAACCGCCGCCACCAATGGTGTATTGACCGGCGCTTCGACGAATTCCCGCCGGCAGGTCGTGCTTGAAATTCAGTTCGCTGAAGTCACGGAGAGTGGTTCCGACGATCTCGGACTGGACTGGATCTTCGGCCAGTCGCCGACGAACAACCCCGCTTTGCAGAGTGGTCCGGCGACCAACCTGCTAACCGAGCCCGGCTCGCCCCACGGGCAGGCCCTGCGGGTCGATCTGCTTCGCACGGTGGGTCAGGCCGCCACCCTGACGGCGGACCAGTACGTGGCCTTGCGCGAACGTTTGCTAAGCCGGAGCCGCGTGGATTTCCTCGCTGCGCCCAAGGTCATCACGCAGTCCGGCCGGGAGGCGCAGGTCTCGGTTGGCGACGAAAAAACCATTGTCACCGGCATGCTAGAACAGCCGGCCACGACGACCAACCAGGCCGGGATCCATTATCAGACCGAGAAAGTTACTGTTGGGCCGAAGGTGGACATCATCCCTGAATTGGAAGGGACAGAAATTCGGTTGGGCATTGTGGCGACGGTCACGGAATTTCTGGGCTACGACCAGCCAGTCGCATCGCCCGGGCGCAAGCCGGCGAAAGCGGTGAAAGGCGTGGAGCCATTGCCGCGCATGCGGGTGCGCGCGTTGCATGCTGATTCGGTATCCAAGTCGGGCGAAACGGTCGCGCTCCGCGGGCCGCTGGTGGCCGATACCGTGCTCACGAAGGACAAAGTGCCGGTGCTGGGGGATATTCCGCTGCTGGGCCGGCTCTTTCGCAGCGAAGGCCGGATGACGCAGCGCAAGCGGCTCTACGTGTTCATCACCCCGGTGGAGGTCACGGCCACGGGTGAGCGCGTGGAAGCGCAGGCCGTTCCGGGGCGGTAGGTGGCTCGGGCCGTGGCCGGAGCGCGGGTCTGTGACCCGCAGCAACGCCCCTCTGCCAGAAGGGTGACGGGCAGAATAAGATTAGGATGAGAGGCGGCGGAGAATGGGCGTGATCCGACATACGCACGCGGCTGCGGGTCACAGACCCGTGCTCCGTTTTGACGGATCGGATACCGGTGTCCCTTGTTTGTGGATTGGACGCCGGGCGATTTCCCGCGAAACTTCGGCCGTGAACGTAGCCGGGCTTCCGCAGAAGATCACTGTCCAGTCCCTCGCCAGCATGAAAGGACGCGCCGCTGTAGCGGCCCTGACCGCCTACGATTTCCCGATGGCGAAGCTGCTCGACGAGGCGGGCATCCCATTTCTGCTGGTCGGCGATTCGCTGGGCATGGTCGTGCTGGGCTATCCCGACACGACGCACGTGACGATGGAGGACATTCTCCATCACACCCGCGCCGTCGCCCGCGCGAAGCCGAACGCGCTCGTGGGCGCGGACCTGCCTTACCGCAGCTACGACACCCCCGAGCAGGCCCTGGCCAATGCCCGCCGGCTCGTCGAGGCCGGTGCGGAGTTTGTGAAGGCGGAAGGCGGACGCGAAATCCTGCCGCAGATCGAGGCGATCCTCGCCGCCGGAATTCCCTTTTGCGCGCACCTCGGGATGCTGCCCCAGCATGTGGTTGAGGAGGGCGGCAAGTATCGCATCAAGGGTCGCGACGAGGCCGGCCGCGCGAAGCTGATCGACGATGCGCTCGCCTTGGAAACGGCCGGCGCCTTTGCCTGCGTGCTCGAGCTGGTGACGCCACCGGTCGCGGTGGAAATCACCGAACGCTGCCGGAAGATGCTGACCATCGGCATCGGCAGCGGACCGGGCTGCGATGGGCAGATTCTGGTGACGCCCGATCTCATCGGCGCATTCCCGTGGTTCACGCCCAAGTTCGTGACGCCCAAGGTACAGACGGGCGAGGCGATACGGGCAGCGGTACGGGAGTGGGCGAGGGAAGTTTCGAGTGCCGAGTTTCGAGTTGCGAATTGAAAAGACGCTGGCAGCGAAACATTTCAGCCGGCCGTTTCCCTCATCTCGGTTGCTGCCTGGATTCGGAACTCGGCACTCGAAATTCCCCTCAAGGCTCGATCCACACCGGGGTGCCGACGCTCACCAGCTGCCGGAGGTACTCGGCATTCCAGTTCGCGAGCCGGAAACAGCCGTGGCTCTCGGTCCGGCCCACCTGTTCGGGGACGGGCGTTCCGTGCATGCCGTAGCCGGGGCGGTCGAGGCCAATCCAGGCGACGCCCACCGGATTGTTGGGTCCGGGGGGGATGATGAGCCGGCGGCCCAGTTCGCGCGCCTCTTCAGATTCAGGAAATACCGCCGGGTCGAACGTGTAATTCGGATCCTTCACCGACACGACGACGTGCAGTTCGCCCACGGGACGCTTTTCCGCGATGTGACCAATGCTGCACGGAAAGTGTGCAAGTAGGGTACCCTTGGCGTCGAAGGCTCGAATCCAGCGCTGGCCGAGGCTCACGCGGACGAGGCTGGCGCGGCGGGCAGGCGGGAAGACGGCGGCGGGAATGACGAGCTCGGTTCCAGGTTTCACGGCGCTCCAATCCACGGATGGGTTCAGCCGGCGAATGAGCGCCGGATGCGCCTGGCTCTGCTCCGCAACCATTTCCAGCACGGTCTCGAAATCGAGGCGGTCGAGCTGGGATTTCGCGAGCCATGTTTTGGGAACCGGCTGGAGCCGGGCGAGGTCGGCCTCGCTCACGATCCGGTTGGTCAGCGGTTCACGGTCCAGGTGCAGTTCGCGCAGCGTGTCGTGGTCGATCCAGCCAGTCTGTTCCAGACCGTGCTGCATCTGGAAGGCCCGGAGCGCGGCGGCGGTTTGCGCGCCGCCCACGCCGTCGATGGGTCCGGAAGAAATGCCATGGGCCACCAGCGCGATCTGGGCTACGAGGAGGTTGGTCGCGGAAGTCTCGCCCCGGGTCGGCGGGGCCGGATGGGAGGGCAGCGTGGCGGCGTTGGTACGCGGAGTTTCGGGAGGCGTGGGAGTCGGTGTGGGAACCGCGGGAAGTTTGATCGCAGGCGGATTCGTCGCCAGCGGCGGCGGCGGAACAACGGAAGGTTGCTCAGTCGTCGGGTTGGTGCGTGGGGCAACGGGTTTCTCGGGTTTAGGCTTGCCTGTGCCGGACGGGTGTTGCCGGTGCCACAGCCACCACCCAATCCCTGCCAGCAAAACCAGCACCAAAACCCAGCGCAGCCAGCGACCAGGCCCGCCCCGAGAACCGGAGCTGCGGGGACGCGGGTTTTTGCGGCGGGCCATGGGGATCAGACGTCGATGACAGGGCCGTCACCGCCGCCCCCGGACTTGGGCCGGCCACCGCCCCTTTTCACCCGCACACGCGGGCCGCGACCGAGAAAGAAATTGGAAATGACCGACGTGATACTGATGACGAGCGCACCCCAGAAGGCGGGCCAGAAGCCCAGGACGTGAAAGCCCTTCACGAGGCTGCCGACCATCCACAGCAGCACCGCGTTGATGGCGAGGAAGAACAGGCCCATCGTGCCGATGAGCAGGGGCAGGGAGAGCAGGAGCAGCAGCGGCCGCACAAAGGCGTTGAGGAAGCCCAGCAGCAGCGAGGCGACCAGAAGGGCGCCGACCGTGTCGTAGCCGATGCCATGGACGACATTGGAGGCAACCAGGACGGCGAGGGTCGTGACGACCCAGCGCTGGAGAAATTGCAGGCCGGTGGCGGACATGGCGGGCGGACTATAGCGGGCGCGCGCCGGCTGTCAGGGAGGAGTTACCCCCAATTCCGGCGCGGGGTCAGTCGGCAGAAGCGGCGTGGTCCTGCAGGCCGGCGCGCACCTGGTCGAGCCAGGCGATCTGCGGCGGCAACAGGAAGGCCGTGTTAACCCGGCCCAAGGCCTCGAGGGCAAGCTGGGGCTTGTGCTCCTGCCGGTAGAGGTCGGTCTGGGCAAAGGCGAGCATGGTGCGCTCGATGTCCTGCAGCCTCTCGGTATCGATGGAGAGCAGCAGCGGTTTGGCGGCGCCGGGGTTTTCATGCTGGAGCAGGGCCAGGGCATGGTTGATCCGTGCGGCCAGGGAGGTGGGGTTCGCTTCGAGCACACGCCGCGTGAGGGCCAGGGCCTGCTCCGGATCACGCCGGAAAATGAGCAGCACGGCGGCCAGGTCGTTCATGGAGTCCACCCGGTCCGGCGCGAGGGCGAACTGGTGCTGCGCGGCATCCAGCAGCAGGTCGGCGTCGTGCTCATGATAGGCGGCCCGCACGAGCGACTGCCAGTATTCCAGCCTCAGCTGGAGCTCGCTCTCGTGGGCGCGCAGCAGGTCCAGGGCGGGCTTGTAGCTGCCCAGCTTCATCAGGTCCCGGGCGACCCCGAGCACCACCTCGGGCTCGTGGATGGAGTTCTGGGCGATTTTGGCGAAAGCGACGGCCACCTCGTTGGTGTGGTGCGTGGAGATTTCGGCGAGGCCGTCCAGATAATGGCTGTAGCCGCCGAGCACCCCGCGGGAGAGGTCGTTCTTGCGGATTTCCAGGGCCAGGCTGCGGAGATCGTCCCAGTTCTGGCGCTGGATGAGCAGGTCCGCGTAGGTGAGCCAGATGCGGCTGGTGCTGCCGAGGGTGGGGGCGAAGTGTTCGAGGAACTGGATCGCCTGGTCGGTCAGGCCCAGCCGGAGAAAGGTGTCGGAGATGCGCGTCACCTCGCTGGCGGTGATCGGCGGATCGGCGAACTGGCTGGCCAGCTGCCGGGCCTCGTCGGCGCGGCCCCGGGACTGCAGGAGCTGCCAGTAGGCGGCGTGTTCCAGCGGGTAATCCTCATGCAGGTCGCGCAAGCGGCCGAGTGCGGGGGCCACTTCCTCGGGTTTGCGGCGGATGATTCCCGCCAGCAGCTGCAGCCGCAGCGCCCGCACGCGCACGGCGGCGTGGTCCGGCGTCTGGTAGCTGGCCAGCACGGCCTGCGCGGCGGCGGTCTGGGATGAATCACCCCAGATGAGCTGCGCGGCGGCGTCGTAGACCGGCAGCTCGGGGTCGGTGGCGGCCACGGCGGGCGGCAGATTGGAACGCGCGGTCAGGAAAGCGGCCTTCTCGCCGGACTGCAGCCGGGCCTTCAGCAGCGAAAGCCTGAGGTGGTCACTGTAAGGCTGTGGGTGGCCGGCGAGCAGGGGATACAGCAGTTCCTCGGTGCCGAAGTGCCGGTACACGTCACTGACCAGGTCCAGATCGGCCGAATTGGTCTGGTTCAGGTGCAGCAGCCACAGGGAATTCCACCGCGCATCGGCAAACCGCTGGGCGTTGCGCGCCGGCAGGTGCATCAGGTTCGAGAGGGAGCTGCGCAGGACCGGCGCATCGGCAAGGTTGTAGGAGACGGCGCTGCGCCAGTAATAATAGGCGCGTTCCCGTTCGTCCATGGCCTCGGTTTTTCGGGCCAGTCCGGCGTAAACGCGCGCCTCGATCATGCTGAGCCAGCTGACCCTGACGACCGGGTTGAACCCGCGGGGCGTGACGATCCAGATTGAGGGCAGCCCCAGCGCGAACAGCAGGAAGACGAACGCGCAGGCCAGCCCGGCGTAGCGGAACCGCCGCTCAAACATCAGATGGCGCAACAGCGGCCAGTCATGGAGATGGCGCTGGGCGTCCTCAGTGGTCCAGATCCACCAACGCCGAGAACGCCGCTCGTCAGCCGGGGCGCGGCCAAGTTCGGGAGGTGTGGGTGTCTGGTTCAAGACAACGGGAAAAATCGTTTACGTCTGTGGAAACGCAAGCGATGAATCGACGGAACCTGTTCAGGCGCTTCAGCCGGCGGGGAGTTCGGCGCGCGCCTGCTCCAGCCATTGCACCTGCGGCGGAAAGAGGTGGCGCACGTCGATCTGGTCGGCAGCCGCCTTGGCGGCGGCGACCCGGCCCGCCTGGCGGTGGCACTGGAACCAGACAAACTGGAGCACGCTGCGGGCGGAATCCGTCAGATCCTGCGGGGAAACCGTCTTCAACAGCTGCTCGCCCTCCTCCAGGCGCCCGTTCTGCACCAGTGCGAGCGCGTGGTTGACCCGGGCCAGCCGGGACTGCGGGGAGTGGGTGTAAACCTGCAGGGTCAGCCGCACCGCTTCGGAGGGGCGTTCCCGCATCATCAGCAGTGCCGCCGCGAAGTTGGTGGCGGTCGCGTCGTCCGGCTGGAGCTGGTAAACCTTCTCGCTGGCCATGAGCAGCTGTTCTGCCTGCCGCCCCTCGAACGCGGTCAGCTGCAGCTGCCGCCAGAACGTGAGGTCGTTGCCAGCCACCTTTTCCAGCTGGTGCAGCACGACCGCCGCCGGCCCGGGATAACCGAGCCGCGTGAGCAGGACCGCCGTCTGAAACGTGATCGAGGGATCTTTGGGCAGTTCCTTGGCGAACTCGTTGAACTCCTCCTCCGCCTCCTGCGGGCGGCCCAGCCCGTGATTGGCCACGCCCTCCAGAAACAGCGAGTAATTGCCGAGCTGCGACTTGAGCCGGAAGCGGGAACGCAGGGCCAGAGCCAGGGCGCGCAAATCATCCCAGCGCTTCCCGGCGGTGAGCAGCTGGCCGGCCCGCACCCAGATGACCGGGCCCTGCGCAAAGGCGGGCAGCTGCCTGCCGATGAAATCGGCCCCCTCATCGTAAAGGCCGAGCCGCATCCAGGCGGCCAGCAGCTGCTCGGCTTCGCCCGCCGATTGGGGCAGCGTGGTGTCGGCGCGGGCGAGCACCACCGCGCGTTCCCGCTGGCCCGAGAGGTCCAGCAGGAGCCAGTGCGCGATGCTGTCCTTCAGGGTGTCAGCATGCAGGTCGGTCAGCTCGGCGAGCCGCCGTTCATAGGAGGCCAGGTCCAGTTTTTTGTAATGCACCCGCAGCAGCAGCGAGAGGGCGAGGGGGCGCAACGCCGGTTCAGCCAGGGCCGCTTCCAGGCGGGTCTGGCCCGCGGCGGCCTCGGCCGACGGTCCCCAGCCGGCCTGCCAGGCGGCGCGATACAGCGCGGTGTCGGCCTGGCTGGCCACGTTGGTGCCGCGCTGCTGCCAGGCGGCTTCAAATTTTTGCATCTGCCCGGATTGGAACAGTGCCCGCAGCAGGGCGGCGGTCAGGGCCGGGCTGGTCGGCATTCCCGGGTCCGTCAGCCGGCTGGCCACCCATTCATGCTGGTCGTAGCGCTGGTGGAAGTTCACCGCGAGTTCCAGGTCAGGAAGATTGGTGTGCGTCAGTCGCAGGAGGTTGGCGGCCGACTGCTGGCCGACTCCCAGCCAGGCGCGTTCGGGCAGGGGCTGGCGGGTGAGCGTGCGCAGCAGGCCGCGCAGGGTTTGCGGATCTGCCGCATTGTTGGCCGTCGCCGACATCCACGCCTGGATCGCGCTCGGAATCCGGCCGGCCGCCTCGTCCCGTTCCGCGCTATGGCGCAGTGACCAGGCCTGCAGCAGGTCCAATCCCCGCACCTTGATCTGCGGGGTGTAGTCCTCCGGCGAGGTGATCCAGATGCGCGGCAGGAGCAGTCCCAGGGACAAAAACACCAGCATCGTGGCGATCAGCGCCCAGCGAAACCGTCCGTCATAAAACAGGATGTGGAGGAGGTAATTCGTCCGCACCGCCCGCGGGATGCGCCGACCCTTCGTGCGCACGCGTCGCCGGATCCGCGTCGTCGAGTCGTCCGGGGAGCCGGGCGAATTCGTCGGGCTGGTCGATGACGGATGGTCAGGGTTGGTGTCCATGCTGGGCAGTGGGGAGCTAAGCGCCCCGATGAAACACTGGAAAGTGAGGAATTTGCGGCTAACGGCGCGCGCGCCCCAGGTCCTGGATCGCGTGTGACACCACCCAGTGGTGGATTTCGAGTGTTTTCCAGGCGACGGCGTACTCGGCTCCGGTCAGTTCGGCGACGATCCGTGCCGCCCGGTCACGCAGTTTCACGTTCGATGGATTCAGGTCCACCATCAGATTTCCGATCACCTTGCCCTGCCGCACCATCGCCAGCGTGGTCACGGCGTTGAGGATGAGCTTGGTCGCCGTGCCTGCTTTCAGGCGGGTCGAGCCGGTCAGCACTTCCGGCCCCAGATCGGGTGCGATGACCACGTCGGGCTTCTGGCCCCGGACGAAGGCAAGGTGCGGATTGAAGCAGATCAGGGCCGTCTTCGCGCCACGCCGGCGCGCTTCCGCGAGGGCACCCCAGACAAAGGGGGTGCGGCCGCTGGCGGCAATGCCGACCACGACATCCCTTTTGCCGACGCCGCGAAATTCCAGGGCTCGCCTGCCCTCCTCCGCGTCGTCCTCGGCACCTTCGACGGCCGAATGCAAGGCTTTGACTCCGCCGGCCATAATGCCCTGAACCAGCTCCGGAGAACTGCGGAAGGTGGGTGGACATTCGCTCGCATCCAGCACGCCCAGACGACCGCTCGTGCCTGCCCCGATGTAGAAAAGCCGCCCGCCGGACTGGAAGGCGCGCACCACCAGCCGGATCAGTTTCTCGACGGGCTGGCGCTGCGTGCGCAGGGCGTCCGGGATTTTCGCCTCTTCCGACCACATCAGTTCCAGCGCTTCCGCCAGCGGCAGCCCGTCGAGGTGGGTGGAACGCGGGTTACGGCACTCCGTGGGAGAGAGTTGGCGCGAGGACGGAACCGGCGGAAGTTTGGAAGCGCCCGGATTCTGCGGTTGGACGCGGGGCGAACGGATGGGGTCCGTTCCCGGGCGGGCCACCGCAGTGCGAGCCATCGCGACCGCACCCCAGACGGATTCCCGCGTCAGAGGGAACACCTTTGCCGTGGGCCATTCCGTGCGGAGGCGGCGGGCCACGCATCGGGCAAACGCCGGTTGCCGCAACAGCACGCTGCCCGTGAGCACGAATTCGACGCTCTTTCCCGCCCGGGTCAAATGCCGGGCACAGGCCGCCGCATCCGCAGCCAGAGTCCGGGCGAGACAATCCAAAAGGTCACGGACCACTTTGTCCCCTTCCTTCGCCGCGGCAAACACTTCGGGAGCCAGCGCCGCGATTTCCGTCTTGGAGGCTTCCTGCATCCACGCGATGAGCTCGTTGGGCTCGGTTAGCTGCAAGGCGCGCAACACCCGCTGCCCGAACCGCCCGAACTGCCGCTGGCGATCCAGGGTAGTGATCGTGTCACAGAGGCTCCGATGCACGATGTGGTAGCCGCTCCCGCGGTCCCCGAGCAGATGTCCCCAGCCACCGACCTTGGCGACGCTTCCCCGCGCACTGCGGCCATAGCAGCAGGAGCCGGTGCCGCTCAGCACAATGACCCGGGCGGCAGGGGGCTGGCCGGTGGCGTCCAGTTCGGCGGCGGCGAGCGCGGATTCCAAGTCGTGATCCACGCGCCGGGGCACCCCGGGCCACACCGTTTCCAACACGCGTTCCACCCGGGCGCAGTCGGCGGCGTCGCGGACACCGGCCATGCCCACCCCGATCGCGCTCGGTGCCGGCAGCTGCCGGCGCAGCGCCCGAAAGTGCATGACGAGCTGGGCGTCCGTGACGAGGCGGAGGTTGGCCGGGCCGGCTTCCACCTGGGCGAGCGGCTTCAGGCCGGCATCGGCGGCGAGGGCCACCGTGCGGGTGCCGCCGCATTCGAGACCGAGGAAGACAGGCGTGTCGGACATGGCGCGAGCATGGGCGGGTCCGTGGCATGCGGGCAAGTTGGAGCAGGGGAGCAGCATCCTAATCTTACTCTTACTCCTAATCATAATCACCTGCTTTACGCGATTACGATTAAGATTAGGAGTAAGATTGGGAAGGGGCGCTACCGAAGGTGGAAGCTTCCGAGCGGAGGCTTCAGGCTTCGTTTCCGCGCCGGTTTTGGCTTCACTCACACGCGATGAAGTTTCCGAAGCTCGCCCAGTTCAAGTCGGTGCCTGATTTTCAGGGCCGGCTGGCCGAACTGGGCCTGGATCTGCCCATTTCGGAAGTGCCCGATCCGATGCATTTCGCCCGGGCCTGCCGGTTGGGAGCCGCCACGTCGCGGGTGATCGGCAACCGTTTCGCCATCCTGCCGATGGAGGGCTGGGACGCGACGGCCGACGGCCAGCCGACGGACTTGGTGCGCCGTCGCTGGCAGCGGTTTGGGCAGAGCGGGGCCAAGCTCATCTGGGGCGGCGAGGCGGTGGCGGTCCGCCACGACGGGCGGGCGAATCCGCGCCAGCTGGTGTTTTCGGAGGCCAATCTTCCGGGCCTTGCCGAGTTACGCGAACTGCTCGTGGCCGAACACGCGCAGCAAGGCACGACGGACGATCTGCTGATCGGGGTGCAGCTCACCCATTCCGGCCGTTGGTCGCGGCCGAACGATCCGAAGCGGCTCGAACCGCGCCTCGCCTACCGCCATCCCATCCTCGATGGCCGCGCCGGCATCACGAGCGAGGCGGCGGTGCTGAGCGACCTGGAGCTTTCGGACCTGGTCGCCGATTTTGTGCGGGGGGCCGTGCGCGCGCAGCAGGCCGGTTTTGACTTCGTGGATGTGAAGCACTGCCACGGCTATCTCGGCCACGAACTGCTCAGCGCGGTGGAACGTCCCGGGTGTTACGGGGGGGCGCTGGAGAACCGCACGCGTTTCCTCCGCGAGATTGTGGCGGGCATCCGTCGGGACGCGCCGGGCCTGGAGATCGGTGTGCGCCTGAGCCTGTTTGACCAGCTGCCCTTCCAAAAAGGGCCGGAAGGTGTGGGCGTACCTGTGCCATGGACCGGGCCATATCCGTATGCGTTCGGCGGTGACCCGGAGGAGCCCGCGCGGATCGCTTGGGCGGAACCCCTGGCCTTCCTGCGGGTGCTGAGCGAGCTGGACATCCGGCTGGTCTGCCTTACGGCGGCCAGCCCGTATTACAATCCGCACCTGCAACGCCCCGCAGCCGTACCACCCAGCGATGGCTATCTGCCGCCGGAAGACCCTTTGGTCGGCGTGGCCCGGCAGCTCAACGCGGTGGCGCGGGTGAAGCGGGAGTTTCCCGAACTGCTGCTCGTCGGTTCCGCCTACAGTTACCTGCAGGAATGGCTGCCCAACATGGCCGATGCCCAACTGGCGGCGGGGAATGTGGATTTCATCGGCCTCGGCCGCACCGTGCTGAGCTATCCTGAGCTGCCCAGGGATATTCTCGCTGGCCAGCCGCTGCAGCGCCGGAAGGTTTGCCGCACCTTCAGCGATTGCACGACCGGTCCTCGCAACGGGCTGGTGAGCGGCTGCTTCCCGCTGGACGACTTTTACAAGGCGCATCCGGATGCGGCGAAACTGAAGGCCCTGTCCAGGGCCGGCTGAACCTTCACCGGGCGGGCACGGTGCAGGCGGCATAAACCGGGGCGAGCTGTTCCGCCATGGCGAGGGCCGAGCGTGAGCGCACCGATTCCCGGAGGGCGGCTGGCAGGGGTAGCCTGACTTCGCCCCGGATGATGGCGGCCAGCTGGGCGGTCAGATCATCGACATCATCGGGCCGGAAGTGCCGCCCGTTCAGTCCCGGAGTGACGGTGTCGCGCGGTCCACCGCTGGCGGAGACGAGCGCCGGCACTCCGAGCGCGATGGCTTCCACGAGGGCGACGCCGGCCGGCTCGTTGGTCGTGGGGTGCAGCAGCCAGTCGGCCTCGTGCAACACCTCGGGCACCCGGCTGGTGGGTCCGCACAGGATGACGACATCCTGCAAACCTCCGGCCACAACGAGCGCCGTCAGCTCCTCGGCGAAGCGCCGGGAGTCCGGGTCGTCCGGAACCGGCCCCCACAGCTGGAACTCGCATTGCGCGCGCAGGTTTTCCGGCAGGCGGGCGAGTGCCCGCAGGGCGAGCTCCCAGCCTTTCCAGCGGACCAGGTTTCCCAGGCCCACGAAGCGCAGGCGACGGGCCGGGTTTGCCCGCCGGCTGCCCACGGCCAACGGCAGTTCAAAGAAACGCTGGGCGCAGCCCGACGGGATGAGGCTGATTTTGGGCGGGGAGGGGATGAGACGGTAATGTTCCGCCATCTCCTGCGAAATGAGGACCAGGTTGAGCCGCGGCTGCCGGGCGGCCCAGCGGTAGAGACCGGCCCGGGCGCCGCGGGCATGGCTCGTAAACACGGTGGGGCGGCGGGCCAGCCGGGCGAGCCACACGTTCAGCCAGAAGGCCCCCCGGGAATGGCCATGCACCACGTCAAAGGGTTCGGAACGGAGCAGCCGGCGCAGCTCCGGCCAGGCGCGCACCGCGTGCCAGGTCAGCCGCAGGTGGCTGGATGCCTCATCCAGCAAATGCCGGCCGCGACGGTAGTCCAAGGCGGGCGAGCGGCGCTCAACGTAGCCTGGGCGCACCCAGACCGCATGTCTCCAACCGCGTTCGCGGGTCACTTCCTGCACGTTGCGCAGGACTGTCAGGACGCCGCCGTGGTCGGATTCCGTGCCCACGAGGTGCAGCACCCGCAGCGGTCCCGGGGCGACGCCGGGTTCAGACGGCGGGGGCATTTTCAAGCTGGACCGCTTCGGGCGGTGCGCTCTCCGGCTGGGCGAAGAGGTGCCGTGAGCAGGCCAGCAGCAGCCCGGCAGGCAGGCCGAACTCCAGCATGGTGAACTGCGCGTCGCCGTGGAGGAAGGTGAAGAAAACCACCTTGGCCAGCCAGTTGGCCGCCAGCACGCAGGACAGCCGGGAGAAGTTGTCGTTGCAACCATGACTACGCAGATGCCGCAGGACTTTCAGCGCCAGCCCTGACATCCCCAGCAGGAAAATGTAGCAGAAGGCCAGCCCGGGAATGCCCGCATTCACCAGCAAACCCACAAAGCCATTGTAAAAGTGGCCCATCTTCATGTACTCGTGAATGAAGCCGTAGGGGTCGTATTCCGGCGAGGGAACCACGTCGGGGTTGAGACCGAAGCCGCGTCCGACCCAGTAGTAGTTCGGGGCGATTGCCCAGCCCACCCGCCGCATCACGAGGCGACCGTTAAACGTCGCCTGCCCGTCGTCTTCGGCGAGGGAATCCACCTCGATGCCCGGCAGCAGCGAAAGGGTCCGTTGCACGGGAAGGGGGAATTGCCGGGCATAGGTATAGGTGCCGAAGAGCAGCATCGCCAGCAGCACCAGGCTGACCAGCAGGCGGGGTACCGTCATGAACCGCTGGCCATAGATGCAGCCCAGGATGGTGATGCCCATCAGCACCAGCATGCCGCGATGTCCGCCGGCCGCACCGATGGCGAACAGCAGCAGGGTAAGAGGGGCCAGCCAGAGGAGCGAACGGCTCAGGAACCGGCTGAGGTTGACCCGGATCAGCAGCAGAAAGATGAAGGCCTGTCCGACAATGGTCAGGGACTGGAAGCGCCGCACGCCGCCGCCCATCGCCTGGCTTTCAAAGGCGAGACCGTCATTGGACACGCCGAAGAAATAGAGCAGTACCCAGAGCTTGCTGCCGACACCCGTGGAAAGTGCAAAATCGGAGATGATGTACGTCAGGCTCAGGACGCACTGCCAGGTGTACAGCTTGACGAGCTGCTCGCTAGTCAGGGGGATCGCGAGGAACAGGATCGGAAAAATGGCGCAGGCGATCTGCTGGTAGTATACCCGGCCACCGATCTGATTCGACCCGAACAGGTTCAGGCCCGTGCCACGCACCGCGATCAGCATGAACAGGATTCCGACATATCCAACCAGGCCCAGCAGGGTCACCCCGTGCCGGCGAATCTGCCGGCCGTAGTCCGGTGCCTGCTCACGGAGGCAGAAGGTGACAACCAGTCCCGACCAGCCGAGCAAGGCGGCAAATTCCCACATGGTGGGTCGTCCTGGGAAAAACGGCAGGATCAGGGCCGAGCTGAAACTGGTCACGCCCAGCGTGAGGGCGAGCCTGGCATGGTAGGGCAGCAGGGCCAGCCAGCCAATGCCGCCCACCAGCAGGATTACCATGTAGTTTCCTGTGGTCAGGATCATGGAGAACACCACCAGGCCCACAAAGAAGGCGGCGAACCACATCAGGCGCTCAAACTGGAGCTGGCGGGCAAAGGCAGACATGCTTGGCCCTTAGCTACAGATATCGCCGGGTACCGGCAACCGCGTTCTTGCGGTGAAACGGCTTGTTCCGTTTGGCGGGGTCGCGTTGGATTCGGCCACTGCGGTCTGTGATCGCTCCGCCATGCTGTTCAACAGTTGGTCCTTTGCCCTCTTTCTGCCCCTGGTGTGGGTGCTGCATTACGCCGGCCGTCGGGCCGGCTGGCAGATTGCCGTGCTCACGCTCGCCAGTTTCGTGTTTTACGGCTGGGGAAACCCGTCGCTGCTGCCGCTGCTGGCCGCCTCGACTTTCATCAACGGACTTTGCGCCCAGCAACTGCTGACACCGGGCCTGCCAGTGGCACGCCGGCGGGTGGCGCTGGCGCTCGGGCTGGGCTTCAACCTCGGGGCACTGGGCTTCTACAAGTATGCCGCCCTGGTCGCCGGGCTCTTTCTGCCGTCCGAATGGACCGAGGCGCTGAAGCAGAGCATCCCGCTGCCCATCGGCATTTCATTTTACACCTTCCAGGGCATCAGCCTGGTGATGGAGGCCTGGTGGGCGGGAGCGGCCGGCCTCGCGGGACTGCCCGCGCCGACAAACGTGCGCGAATGCGGCTGGTTCCACGCCAAGGTCTGGTTTTTCAAGGCATTTTTCCCGCAGCTGGTCGCCGGCCCGATCGTCCAGGCGGGCGAATTCTTGCACCAGATTGGGCCCAAGCGGCTCGGCGACATCGACTGGAACGGCGCGGTCCGGAAGCTCGTGCTGGGCTTTTTCCTGAAAATGGTCGTGGCCGACAATCTCAAGGATGTCACGGCGGCGCTGCATTACCCCGAGTTCACGGTGTTGCCCCGGCTCAACCTGCTGGCGCTGCTCTATGCGTTTTCCTTCCAGATTTTGGCCGATTTCGGCGGCTATTCGCTCATCGCCCAGGGGCTGGCCAAGCTGTTTGGCTATGAACTGCCGCTGAACTTCGATTTCCCGTATCTCAGCCGCAGTGTGACCGAGTTCTGGCGGCGCTGGCACATCAGTCTCAGCTCGTGGCTGCGGCAGTACCTCTATATCCCGCTGGGCGGCAATCGCCGGGGCGAGGTGCGGACCTATGTGAACCTGTTTCTCGTGATGTTCCTGGGCGGTCTGTGGCACGGGGCGGCCTGGAGCTATGCGATCTGGGGCACGGCGCACGGTTTGCTGCTGGCGGTGGAACGCTTTGTGTTCCGCCAGAACAAGGCCGCCGAAGAATCGGGCTGGACGTGGGTGGGCGGGCTGCGGGCCTTTGTCGTGTTCAATGTCGTCTCCGTCCTCTGGCTGCTGTTCAAGCTGCCCAACATCGGTGACGTGCTGGCCTACGGGCGCTGCCTGTTCACGAACCCGGGGGCCGGCCAGGCGCAGTCGCTCTATGTGGTGGCGGTCTTTTCGCTGCCGGTGGCCGGGTGGCACCTTTGGGCGGCCACGGCGGCCTGGCGGTCCCGCTGGCCGGCGAACGCGACCCGACGGGTCGAGACGGCGCTCTATGCCGCGATGCTGTGGCTGACGCTGGTGAATGCCGGTTCGGCCGGCGACTTCATCTATTTCCAGTTCTAAAATGCAACGCTCCCGCCAACCCCTCTGGATCGTGCTGCTCGCGCTGCTGGCGCTCGGTGGGTGGACCCTGGCGCACCGCTGGCTGCCCAGGGCCGGGCTCGCCGAAACCAATTTCCAGGCGAACCTGATCCGGTTGCAGGCGTGGATGTTTGAGGCGCCCCGGTCCAACGCCATCATCGGCTCCTCCATCGGCGGCCGGCTGCTGGTGGGGAACTTTGCCGGCACGCCACTGGCCAGCCTGGCCAACCTCGCGCTGGATGGTTCCGGCCCGGAGCTGGGCCTGCGACTGGTGCTGGCGCGCGACAATCCGCCCCCGCGCATCTTCATCGAGGTACACCGGCTCGGAAAGCCTTGGAATGCCAACGACGAGACACTGCTGGCGACCCTGCACGAACCGGGATTTGCCCTGGCGGGCCGGATTCCCGGGCTTCGCGCGGACACACGTCCCACCACGCTGCTGTACGCTTGGCTCAAAGGCCGGCACGAACCTGCCCCCCAGGCGGCGATTTTGCCTCCGCCCTCCGGCTCCGTGCTGACCACCCCTGCGGTCGCTTCCGCTTGGCAGCCGAAACTGGCCGAGGAGGTGGCCGAACTGCGCCGCCGTGGTTGTGAAGTGATCCTGCTGCGCCTGCCGGTCGGCCGGGAAAATCCGGCCAGGCCGGAGCTTCCCAACGAGGCGGATGAACTGGCGGCCAAGCTGGGGCTGCGGCTGATTGACCTGAACCGGGAAACCGCGCGCCGGGGGCTGGAGATGAGTTACAGTGATGGGCTGCACCTGAGTCCCGCCTCGGCCCGCGCCGTCTGCCAGTTGCTGGCCGAGCAGGCGACGAAGGCGCCCTGAATTCCGGCAGCTGCTGGTGGACGCTCGACGGGCCCGCCGCACCTCGCTAGCCTCGCGCCGATGCAGTCGCCCGAACCCATTCCTGCCATCGCCGACGGCCATGACGCGCCGTCGGAAGATTCCCAATACCCGCCGACACCAATGAGCTGGCGACTGGCCATTGCGGCCGGAGTCCTGATTCTGGGTTTTGCGGCCTATGCGCTGCGGGATGTCATCGGGGTTCGTGGACAGGCTTTCACCGGGATCTTCTGCTTTTTCGGCCTCGTGGCCATGGCCTCGACGAACCTTCGGGCGGTGAACTGGCGGACCATCGGCTGGGGCGTCACGCTGCAGGTCATCCTGGCGGTGCTGGTGCTCAAGGTGCCCCTGGTGCACCAGGGCTTTGAGTACGCCAAGGAGGTTGTCGTCCGGTTCATCAGCTTTTCGGACCAGGGCGCGGAATTTGTGTTCGGCAATCTCGCCCGGCCCGGCGATATCGCGCTGAATCCGGGCAAGGAGTTCCTGTTCATCTTCGCGTTCAAGGCGCTGCCGCCGATCCTGTTCATCTCCGCCTTCTTCACCGTCCTTTACCATTATGGCATCCTGCAACGGGTGGTGAGGCTCATGGCCCGCGCCATGGTGCATCTCATGGGCACCAGCGGCGCGGAGACGCTGTCCGTTTCGGCCAACGTGTTCATGGGCCAGACGGAGGCGCCGCTCATCGTCAAACCCTACGTGTCCCGCATGACGAACTCGGAGCTGTTCGCCCTCATGGCCAGCGGGTTCGCGCACATTTCCGGCGGGATGATGGTCGTCTATATCAGCTACGGGGCCGATCCCGTCGCGGTGCTTACGACGTGCATCATGGCGTGCCCGTGCAGCCTCTATCTCTCGAAGCTGTTCATGCCGAAGGTCGGCCACCCCGAAACCGCCGGCACCGTTCATACCCACAGCGAAAAGTCCCCTTACGTGAACGGCATCGACGCAGCGGCGGTCGGCACGACCGACGGCCTGAAGCTGGCCTTGAACGTGGGGGCCATGCTGATTGTCTTCATCGCGTTCGTGGCCATGTTCGACGGGATTCTCGGCAAGCTGGTGGAGGGCCTTTCGATCACGAAGATCTTCGGGTGGATCTTTTCGCCGGCAGCCTTCCTCATGGGCATCGAGACCGCCGATGTGCCGAAAGTCGGCAGCCTGCTGGGCGCCAAACTGGCGATCAACGAACACTACGCCTACCTCGTGATGAAGGGCTGGAAAGCGGCCACGCCCGATTTCATGACGGCCCGTTCCTACACCCTCGCAGCCTTTGCCCTCACGGGCTTTGCCAACTTCGCCTCGGTCGGCATCCAGCTCGGCGGCATCGGGGCGATGGCCCCCGGACGCCGGGCCGATCTGGCCCGGTTTGGCTTGCGCGCCCTGTTCGTCGGCTTCGTAGCCACGCTCCTCAACGCGGCCATCGCCGGGGTGTTTCTGAAGTGAGGGTCTTCCGCAGCCGAGAGGTCTGGATCAAGGCGGTCTCGACGGAGGGTTCCTTCGCGCCCGCGTGTCGTTCTGCGGCGTAACCAGAAATCGTCCGGTGCCGGCCACGGCAAATTGCTGGGTGATGATCCCGGAATCTGCCACGAAGGGCGGCCCGATTGCCGCCCCCGATCAAATTGGGCCCACGACAAAAGCGTCAGTTGCGGCGGCGCACCAGCGCCCAGCCGAGCAACACCGCGCCGGCGGCCGCGGCCATCGTGGCCGGTTCGGGAACTGCGGCGGCCCCAAACGCGGCCTCACCGTTCACCGTCAGCGACACGGTCGGATCGATGCCGAAAGGCACGTCGAGCGAATAATCATATTCCACGTAATAGCTCGTCTGCGAAGCCAGGGCCACGGTCTTCGGCGCGTCGCCGAAGACCACGCTCCCGACCAGGCCGAACGTGTCCTGATTCCGGATGGTGGCCGAGTAAAACTCGGTCCCCTGTCCCGGCAAAACCGTTCCCGCCGCCGGGGCCATCAGGGTGATCGTGGGCGCGAAACCGATGGGCTGCGCCGGGATCAGGTAGCCGACCGAAAAGTTGATGTGGGCGTTGGCGTGCAGGCCGCTCCCGTAAAAGCCGTAAGGATCGGTCTCCGTCGCGCTCAGCGAGCTGGCCGTCGCGTGGTAGGTCAGCGAGTAGCTGTCGGCCACGCCTTCGCCGCCCTGCGTATAGGCGAAGGAATAGTTTCCGCTGATGTGACCGACGCCCACGTTCGGGGTCAGGTCGAGCGCGCCGGAACTGATGGTGGTCACCGCATCGGCGAACTGCGCGGACACGAACTGGTTGACGACCTGGTTGTCCGATTCGCCCGCCCCCGTGATCGGATAGGTCCGGCCACTGTGGATGTCCACGGGCGCGACAAAATCGCCGCTCAGGACTCCGGTAAATGCCAGGTCGGAGTGGACCGAGAGCGACTGGTTGTCGGCCCTGACCCGGGGCGCGAGCAGGGCAGCGAGCAGGGTGACAGGGACAAGCGGATGGATTCGTTTAATGTAAATGTTTGGGGTAGGGTTGCTGAGCCATATAAAAATGCGGCACCGGGCACGGCCGTAGCAAGCCATTTCCCCTTGGCCTGCCGCGCCACGCGTTCGGCAGTGTCCGGCGCATGTCATTTAGAGCGTTTTCAGAAATCTTGTAGCTGTACCAACCGGGTACTTGCACTCGGCAAGGGCCAGCATCGCCTGGACGTTGAACCGTTGGCGCCAGCTGCAATCATTTCCAGCGGCATTATAGTCCGCTTGCGCCCTTCCTCCTCACCACGGCCCTCTTCCTTGGGGAGAGGGAGAATCGTCGCCCGTTTCCCGGCGAAATCCCGCGCTGGCCTGGCCGTAAGCACCGGCCGACCACCCGTGAAGCCGCCCGGCTGTTCCCTCTCCCCAAGGGAGAGGGTTAGGGTGAGGGGGAAGGGAGCTTGCGTCGCTCCGGGATTCCAACTCGCGCAGCGGTTTCCCCAATGCGCTTTTCCTTGTGGCTACATAATTTATGGAACCGCTCTAGGGTGCGCGTCGCCCCTGACAAGTTCAACGGCACCCTCACCGGGCACAGGCCGCCGGCGCCGGTTTTTTTGAATTGGCGGTCGTCCGCCCATGGCACGACCGCCACAGGCTACTTCTTTCGGACGCTGACGGCGGTTCCATAGCACAGCACTTCCACCGCACCGCCACGCGGCTCGACCGAGGAGGCATCGTAGCGTATGCCCACGATCGCGTTCGCTCCCAGTGCCTCCGCCTGTTTTAGCATCGCCTCATAGGCTTGGGAACGGGTCTGTTCGCACATCGCTGTATAGGCGCCAATTTGGCCACCAATGATGTTTTTCAACCCGTCGAGAATCCCTTGGGAAATCGTGGGAGAACGGACGATAATGCCCCGGACCAGACCAAGGTGATCCGTGATTTCATGGCCCGCGATCTCAAATGGGGTGGATGCTTCATGGCTTCGATCGAACGGTGTTCCGATGAATTGGATTGAAGTCGCGATGGGGCCGAGCATGAGCGCGGCCTTGGTTTCCCCAACAAATTCAAAAATGTGGCCCAACCGGGCTCGAACCTGCGATTCGATTCCTGGTCTTTTACAGTTGTGAAATGCCAATGATTTGACACTTCACGGACGCCATTGTCACGGTTGACAGTCTTAGAAATAGTCTTAGCATGGCCGGCGTCATGGCTTGCGTCTGGAAACATCCCGCCTCGAAAAACTGGTTCGCCCGCTTCACCAACGAACGCGGCCTCCAAGTCAACCGGACCACCAAGACCCCCGACCGCCGCGCCGCCCAGATTCAGGCCGACGCCTTTGAGCACGCTGCCAAGCTCGCGCGCCGGGGCACCCTGACCACCGACAACGCCCGCGCCATCCTCAGTGAAATCTTGGAGCGGTCCACCGGCGGGGCCGAATCCATCCGCAGCGTGCCCGCCAAGGACTTCTTTGCCGACTGGCTGGCGCACAAGGCCAGCAGCAAGGCCAGTGGCACGGCGGAACGGTATGCCGCGACCGTCGCGCAATTCCTCGCCCACTTGGGCGCGCGCGCGGACAAGCCGCTTGTCGCCATCCGCGCCGCCGACGTGCAGGCCTATCTGACGGGCCGGGGCAAGGTGCGCGCCAGCAAGACGGTGAAGACGGATGCGAAGAGCCTGTCCGCCGCTTTCGCCTACGCCCGCCGGCAGGGGTTGATTGACCGCAACCCCGTGGACACCGTGGAACTGCCCAAGGTTCGCAGCATGGAGCGGACGGGTTTTACCCCCGCGCAAGTGAAGCTGCTCCTGGACACCGCCACGGGCGATTGGCGGACGGCCATCCTGTTGGGGTACGCCACCGGCGCACGCCTGAGCGACGTGGTGAGCCTACAATGGAGCGACCTGAATCTCATCACGGGCACCCTGAGCTATCGGCAACGCAAGACGGACGAGCGCGTCACCACCGAACTGAACGACGAGGCCCGCGCCTATTTGGAGAGCATCGCGGGCGACACCGCCGGGCCGGTCATGCCTTCACTGGCCGGCCGGACCACGGGCGGCAACACCGGGCTTTCCCGGCAGTTCAACGACCTGATGCGCGCCGCCGGCATCGCTCAGGACCGCGCGACGCAAAAGAGCGGGCGCACCTTCGCCGCCCTGAGCTTCCACTCCCTACGCCACGGTTTTGAATCCATTCTGGCCGACAAAGGAGTATCGTCGGAACGACGCCGCAAGCTCACGGGAAGGGCTAGCGAAGCGACGCAAAAGCTTTACACCCATTTGGAGAGCGAAACCCAACGGCGCGCCGTGAACCTGCTTCCTACGGTGCTCAAATAGAAACCCATTAAATGCCACTGAAAAAGAACTTCGTTAAGGCAACGAACGCGGCCCAAGAGTGGACAGATAACGCGCCGGGATGGCGGGACAGGAATTACTACGGGGAACAATTTGTTCATGTGCCCGAGAAAATCCAAGACTTGGCCCTGGTATGCGCCGCACACAGCAAATCCATTGAGAATTTCATAAAGTTTCTCATCCCCGAAATTCCCTCAAGGCCAGACTGGGATAAGCTCAGCGAGGATTTCCGTGCGGGCAAGGAGCCGTGGGCGGCCTACGCTCCTGTAGCAAAGGATCACGGGAGCATTATCTTTCAACAGCAGGCGCGACTATTCTTCGGTGAGCTTATCCGTTTTTGCATCGCACCCATAGCCACCGGGAATGCCGATGGAATTCGCCAATTTGCCACCTGTCTTGAGGCGATTCACGAAGCAAAAAAGGGACCGAAAGACCCAGTTCTTGCGGCTCTATATGTACGATGGACTTCACAGAATGGAGGGAATACGACAAAGAAAGCGGTCGGCAACATGTTCAACGTGAGATTCGCGGAACTGCTAGGGTGGGTTCAGCGGATAATTAAAGCCGAAGGCAGTAAGGAGTTATGCAGCGCGACTCGCTTACGCCGTGCAATGGATTCTTATGGCTTCACTTGCCTCCCTACTCCGAAGGGCGGAAAGCGAAAAGGTGCTGGTAGAAAACCGATTTAATCAATGCACCGGTTGATTTACTCGCTGAGAGGTTGATTTCCGCGCCTTTGATAAGGGCGCATGAAAGACAACACTGCTTTAGCTGACAGAACCAAGAGCCTCCTGAGCGATCACGACGCGCATATCCGGCTTCCACTCTACTTCCGCGCACCCGTTCACGGGCACGACCCAATATTCTCCCTTACAAGGGCGAAGCTCTACCAGCTCGATGCCGCCGGGCTGATTAAATCGGTGAGCCTAAAAGAGCGGTTTCAAAAGAGGGCAACACGGCTCTTTGTCACTGAATCCGTCGCGCACTACATCGCCACCTGTGCGGCGCGCAGCGAGGCCGAAGCCGCTGGCGCGACGGAAGGGAGGGCCGAAGGATGAATCTGCCCAACGAAAAACCGGGGCTTGCTCATCACAGCAAACACCCGGCGGAGACTGGAAACCTACGCCCGAAAGGGTATGCCTCCCGCGTTACGTTTGCAACCGTAAACTACGGCCAACACGTAGCGGAAATCCTCCCGCGCGTGCTGGCGTGCATCGAAGCGCAAGTGCGCCGGAATGGAGGCCGCCCATGAGTGCGCCCAACGACTATTATCCGCCGCCGTTGCCTTCCGCCCCGGAGCAGGAAGCCCGCGCCATCGGGAATGTCCTGTCGGCGATGGAAACCAATGCCGCCGACGCCCGCACCTGGGTGGCCCGATTGTCGGCGGAATTGTTCACGGAGCACCCGGACGCCTTTGCCGCGCTTCGCGCCGTTGCTGTTGACGGTGCTGCGTTCACAGTGCGCGGATTCACCACTGAGCTTGAGAAACGATTAGACGTTCCCTTCAACGTCGCGGCGCTTAAGGCGAACGAGTTTCTTGGGATCGGTGTCGGCCTTGAGTCCGATTTCTCAGACGCGCAGACGGTATTGGCGACAACGAGGGCGAAGCGGCAGAAGATCCAAACCGCGCGCCGGATGGAGGCCGACGCTTGGGACGGCATCGGCTTGGAACTTGGCGGAAAGGCCGCGCCGCCGTTGCTCACCTTCCTCAAACCTTCCGAAATCTTGGACTGGAAACAGCCTGTTGACCTTTGCCTCGTGGGCGACGGTCTTGTGACACGGGGCGAGCTGGTGCTGATTGCTGGCGCTCCCGGCATCGGCAAGAGCCGCGCTGCCTTCGCGCTCGCCGTATCCGGCGCGACCGGCAGTGATTGGTTGGGGCAACCTGTCCGCAGTCGATTCCGCACGCTGTTCATTCAATGCGAAAACGGAATGCACCGGCTACATTCGGACTTTAAGGCGCTCCAATTGACCGGGGTGGACTTGGAAGGATGGGTGGAAGTGCTCGCACCGCCGGACGTAGGCCTGGCTTTCAATCAGGCAAAGTTCCGCGCAGAAGTGCTCGCCGCCTGCCAACGCCTGCAAACCGGCGGGCATCCGCTGCTAGTGGTCATTGACCCGTGGACGGAATGCACTCAGGGCGACGACAAGGATGGCTACCAGACCGCGCTCAGGAACATCCGCGCCAGCGTGCCCACGGGCGACGCCGCGCCCGCGCTTGCCATCGTCTGCCACACGCGCAAGCCGAAGGAAGAGGAACGCGCCAGCGGCCGGAGCCTGCTCAACACGATTGCCGGAAGCTATTCCATCGGCAGTGCCGCCCGTGCGGCGTTCGTGCTGCAAAAAGTAACGGACGAATCCGCCGACCCGCGCCGGGTGTGGTCGTGTTGCAAGGCAAACAACTGTGAGATGCCCGCACCGACCGCATGGACGTGCGAGGATGCGACCTTCACCGCCCTCCCGGCCTTTGATTGGGATGAATGGCGCGGAGGCAACAGCAAGCCCGCCGGACGCCCGCCCAAGGTCACAGAGGCGCATATCCGCGAAGCCTTCTCCGGAAGTCTCGGTATGGTGAAGAAACATGCTGTGGCAAAACTGGTGGAACTTGCCAAAGTCTCAGCGGGCAAAGCCTACGAAGCCATTAACCGGCACGTAAAATCCGGCTTGCTCACCACGGATGGTGAATTCTACCGGCTGGCAGGCTGATTTCCCGAATCTCTCACCACCATGGAACCAGCTATCATCAAGGGGTCGCACCACTTTCCCGAAAGTATCGGGAATGATTTCGGGAAGGAATTCCCGTTTCCCGTAACCCCTAGGGGATTCGGGATTTCGGGAAGTGGTGAAGCCGGGTTTGCCTCAAGGCTGCAAGGAATCTCTTTTCGGTCGGTTTTTCCGGTACGGGTGACGATGCGCACTTGTCCCCCGTGAGAACCTCAAAAAACCAAAACACACTTTCGGGCTCAATCAGCTTGTGAAGCGTGCCGAGATGACCGGGCGTTTTGAATAGGTGTCAGGCAATGAAGCTATTTCCCCGCCTCTTTCGCCGCCTGTTCGGCCTTGAACTTCGCGACCGCCGCGTCGAGTTCGGCCTGGCGTTTGGCTTTGGCTTCGGCGCGGGCTTTGGCGACCTCTCCGGCTGATTTCTTGGCTGCTTCGGCTTGCCGTTCATTGGCCTCGGCAGTCTGAGCCGCCGTCCTGCTCAGAGCCTCTCCGCTTGGGAGCTTTCCAAAACGGTAGGAATCCACGGTCTTCGTCGAGCCCAGAACAGATTTGTAGCGGTAAACATCATCGTAGATCAGCCATTCGGCGAAGCCGTCGCCGTCCGTATAAGCCCACGGTGCCTCCTTCACGAAGATCAGTTTTTGGGAGCCTTGCCGGCGCACAAGCATCCCGTCTTTCGCCGTGGCTTGGGTGACTTCTCCACGAACGAACTCCCACGCCGGCAGCGGTTCTGAGCCCCGGTGCGCGTTGTCCTCCCATTGCCATTCCAACCAGAGCGGCACGTTGGTTCCGTCGACAACCCGGATCGGATGGGCGTGCGTGCTCTGGTCAATCGTGCCGTTTAAGTTTCGCCAGACGACCTTTCCGTCCACCACGACAACGCCCGCGAGCAGGCGGAAGGAAGCCAGAAAGGCAACGAGCAGGATCTTGGTTTTCATGGGCGTTTGGATTTGAGAAAGCGAACGACGGCGCAGAGCCCTGCCCACACCGAAGTAAGCAGCCACCCGATCAGCTCCCCGATGAAAACGGTCTGGCGAAGGCACGGGTTCATTTTAA
>CAIVQH010000012.1 GCA_903907995.1 uncultured Verrucomicrobiota bacterium
CATCCAGACCGTAAAGCGCAAAGCCCGCGGCTTCCGCTCCGTCGAGTACTTCTCCGCCATGATCTACCTCGTCGCCTCCCATCTGAAGTTCGACCTCCCTGATCCCGTTCCAGCTACCCACACAAAGTCACCTTGAGGCCTAAAAAGCCTCACAATGAAAATTAAAGTTCCAGAAAACCGTGTCCGTAGTCGCCTGTGCCGTGTTGCTGGCGGGCTGCGCGCAGCAGCAGCAGCAGCACAAGTACAAGCCGGGCCCTGCGGCGCCGAAAACCGGCAGCACTGTCGCCTACTTCCCGAGCGGAAGGGCCGAAGGCAGCGGGCTGCTCCTCGAGAAGACCGCGCCCGCCGAGGTGCTGGCCGGAATGCCCTACCAGTATTCCTACAAGGTCAGCAACCTGACCGACACGTCGCTGGAAAACGTCCAGGTCACGGACCGCGTGAGCAGCAATTTCGCCGCGACCGATTCTGACCCGAAGGCCGCCAGCACCACCGGTGGCATCGCCGTCTGGAATCTCGGCACCCTCGGACCCAAGGAGAGCAAGACCATCACCGTCAACGGCAGCACCGCCGAAGAGGGCGTGGTGAACACCTGCGGCTGGGCCACCTACAACCCGGTGGCCTGCCAGGATATCCGCGTCGTGAAGGCGAACATCGCCATCGTCAAGACCGAGCAGTCCGATGCGCTGGTGTGCGACACGATCCCGGTGACCCTGACCGTCAAGAACAGCGGCAGCAGCGCGCTGACCGGCGTGCAGGTCACCGACACCCTGCCGAGCGGCATGGTCAGCGATGGCAAGAGCAGCCTGACGTTTGACGTCGGCAACCTCGCCCCGGGTGAAAGCAAGGATCTGAAGTACAACGCCACGGTCACCGGACCGGGCAAGTATGAGAACACCGCCAAGGTCACCTCCACCCAGGGCGTGACGGCCACCACCACGGCCACCACCACGGTCCACCAGCCCGTGCTGGCGATCACCTGCAAGGCCACCGAACGCCAGTTCTGGGGCCGCAAGTTTGACGTCTGCTATGTCGTCAACAACACCGGTGACGCCGCTGCCGCCGGCTCGACGCTCACCGTCCCGATCCCCGCTGGCGTTACCGTCAGCTCGACCACCGGCACGGTCAAGGATGGCTCGGTCACCTTCGACCTCGGCAGCATCGCCGCCGGCGCCTCACAGGATGCCTGTGTGAGCTTCATCGCCGCCGCGGCGGGGACCTTCCAGTTCACCGGCACGGCCAAGGGTAGCTGCGCGACCGCAGTTTCCACCAGCTGCAGCACGAAGGTCGTCGGCCAGTCCGCGATCCTGCTGGAGAAGGCGGATGATCCGGACCCGGTCGCCGTCGGCGACTCGACCACCTACACGGTGAAGGTCACCAACCAGGGCAACGCCACCGACCACAACGTCCAGGTCATCGTGGTCATCGCGCCGGAACTCGTGCCGGTCTCGGCGGAAGGCGGAACCATCGACGGCCAGACGGTGACCTTCCCGGTCGTCCCTGAACTCGCCTCGAAGGCCTTCGTATCTTACAAGATCGTGGCCAAGGGTGTGAAGGTCGGCGACGGCCACACGTTGTTCAAGCTGTCCTCCGAGGTGCTCAGCTCGCCGATCAGCGCCGAGGAGAGCACGCACGTTTACTGATCCGATCGGATCTCGAGGCCGCCGGAGAAATCCGGCGGCCCTTTTTCTTTCGGCACCTTTCTCCCAGTGCACGCAGCCTCCACCGCGAACGATGACACCCATGAAAGCCCGGAATAGTTGCCTGCCGTCGCTCTTCCTGCTGGGACTGCTCTGGCTCCGCGTGCCCTGCCTGGCCGAGGAGCACCGTGCCACGCGCCTGGGCGATCCGGCGCACCGGTTCGCCGATCCCGTGGTCTCCGACAAGGACATGCGCTGGCGTTTCCGTGATCCGGCCCTGCGGAAGGACATGATCACCGTGCTCGGTAAGTGGGGCTGGGAAGGGGCGCCCGACGACCTGTTCAACGCGGCCCTCACGGCCGAGGTGACCGAGGTCTCCATCCCGGTGGGGGCCGTGCTGCCGTTCATGTCCTCCCGCGTGAATGGCCGCCCCATCTGCCTGCGCAACGTGACCTGGGCCGGGACCGAGCCCATTTCCGCGTACGCGTTTGAGTTCAATTCGAAGGGGCATCACTACCGCTGCGTCGTGCCCAAGGCGTGCAGCAACTTCTACCTGGTGGACCAGGGCGCGGAGCCGAAACCCGCACTGGCCCTGAGCTGCACCGCCAACCAGGAGGTTCCGCTGGGACGTCGCGGGAAGGTTTGCCTCACCCTTCGCAACACCGGCGACGCCGCCGAATCCAACCTCTCCCTCACGTTGCCTCTGACGGCGGTCGCGGTTCCCGTCAGCGCCACCGACGGCGGGGTCATCAGTGCGGACGGTGTTCGTTGGACCATCGACGGTCTGGCCGCCGGAGCCAGCCGGGAGGTCTGTCTGGCTTTCACAGCGGCCCAGATCGGGCAGTTGCCACTGGAGTCCACGGCGGTCGGCGCCGTTTCCGGAGCGGTCCGGAGCAGTTGCTCGACGCGAATCTATGGCATTCCCGGCCTGCTGCTGGAGAAGGCCGACGATCCCGATCCCGTGGCCGTCGGTGACACTACGACCTTCACGGTCAAGGTCACCAACCAGGGCACAACCGATGTTGGGAACGTCCAGGTAACCGTCATTGTGGCGCCGCAGCTGGTGCCCCTGAACAGCTCCGAGGGGGCAATCGACGGGCAGACCGTGACGCTGCCGCTGCTGCCCCGGCTGGGGCCGAAGGAATTTCATTCGTACACCGTGGTGGCCAAGGGCGTGAAGCCCGGCGATGGACACACCGTGTTCCGGCTGGCCTCGGATGCGCTGAAGTCATCGATCAGCGCCGAGGAAAGCACGAACGTCTATTGAGGTTCCCCATGATGCTTCCTCAATCATTCCGCAGGGGATGAAATGATGGCGCCCTGGACCAGAATCAGGTCGGTCTGGCGCTACCTGTTGGCGGCGGTGGCGGTCCTGATCTTGGGCTCCGGTTGCACTACCGGGAGCCCGGAGATGCTGGCCGGCCAACTGCGGAGACTTTCCACCAGCGTTGATCCCGGTGAGGCGGCGCTGACGGCCCACACCGCGATCGACTATTCCCGGAAGCTGGGCCGGGACTTCCACGCCATTCCGCCGGCCGCTTCCTTCAACAATGTGCTCATCAACCTGGGCATCCACCGTCGTGGCCTGTGTTTCCAGTGGGCCGATGATCTGACGGTGAAGCTGATGACGCTGCATCTGCGCACCCTGGTGCTGCACCGCGGCGTCGCCCACATGGACACCCGGCATGAGCACAGCTGCGTGGTGCTGACCGGGGTCGGCCAGTCCTTCACCAACGGCCTCGTCCTCGACGCCTGGCGCCGTGGTGGACACCTCGTCTGGGCACCCGTCACGCAGGACAAGTTTCCGTGGCTGGAAGTGGAGCTCATTCCCACCTACCGCGCGGAATTGCAGACGGCCGCCGACAAGCTGGAAGCCGCCGAAAAGCAGTGACCGTTCCGTGAAGATTGGCCACCCGTGCCGTGCGGGACTTGCGTGGGCGTTTGGTTTCGGGACAGATTGGGCGCGCCGAAATCCCCAATTCTTACCGCTTATGTCACGCCCCATCCATTTCGAGATTCACGTCGATCAGCCCGAGCGCGCCATCGCGTTTTACTCCGGCCTGTTCGGCTGGCAGTTCAACAAGTGGGAGGGCCCAATGCCCTATTGGCTCATCATCACCGGGCCGGATTCCGAGCGCGGCATCAACGGCGGCCTGCTGTCGCGGCAGTGCGGCACCCCGGCGGAAATGTCCCCGATGAACGCGTTCGTCTGCACCGTGGACACGGCCGACCTCGACGCCTCGCTGGCCAAGGCGACGTCGCTGGGTGCGGTCATCGCGGTGCCTAAGATGCCCATCCCGGGAGTCGGCTGGCTGGCCTACGCGAAGGATCCCGAGGGCAATATTTTTGGAATGATGCAGCCCGATCCGGCGGCCAAGGGCGCCGGGCAGTGTCCCTGAACTTGCAGGTGGTCTCACTGATATCGAACGCCTTGCCCGTTGTGGTGTCCCACACGCGTCACCACTTCCCCAAGGCAATGCCGCCCCCTCTTCACCTGAGTCAGGCCCCATGAATCCGTCGTCATTCCGCGTGTTTCCACGGCGTATTGTGGTCGGCATCTTATGCGCGATCGCTATGGCGATTCCGGCTCTCCAGGGCAAGGAATCCGGGCAAGGCTGGTCCGTGCGTCACGAGCCAAAGCAGCCGCGCTCCGGCGAGGCCGTGATGGTGACAGCGGAGACCGATGTCTCCACCCCGGCCAGCCATCCGGTCCTGGAATATCAGGTGGTCGAACCCGGACAATACATTGCTCCAGCCAGTCCCGCCTACGAACAGGGCTGGCAGCGATTGTCGCCCACCAATGATCCGACCAGCACGGGAAAGTTCCGGTTTCAGGTTCCTGCCGAAATCCAAAAGCATCGCCGGCTGATCCGCTACCGGCTGGTCGATGCGGCCACCCACCAGCGGCTCTTTCCGGGGACCAACGACGCCGCCGCCAACGCGGCGTGGTTTGCGTATGACGGCGTTCCGGCGTGGAAAGGGGCGATTGACCCCAAGGCTTGGATCGTGGACCGCAAACCGATCACCATCAGCGCGGAGGCGATGCGACGGGTGCAGGCCTATCATCTCATTTCTGACCGGAAGTCCGTGGAGGATTCGACGTGGTTCCGTCCCGCTTCGTTTGGGAGTGAGGAAGGCAAGGAATACCGCTGGACCGGCACGTTGGTGAGTGATGACGGCACGGTCTACGAAGGCGTCCGCTTCCGTCCGCGCGGCGGCGCGTGGCGTCATGCGATGGGCAAGAACATGTGGAAAATTGATTTCCTCCCCGGCCACAAGCTTCAGGCCCGTGACGACCACGGGCGGCCGTATCAGGCGAAGTGGTCCAAACTGAATCTCGGCGCGTGTTTTCAGCAGGGGGACATCGGCCTGCGCGGTGAACAGGGCATGCTGGAGTCGGTAACCTTCCGCCTGTTCAATCTCGTGGGCTTGCCCGCACCCGCCACGCATTGGGTGCAGTTGCGGGTCATCGACGACGCCGAGGAAACGCCGGCCGACCAATATGAGGGCGATTTCTGGGGGCTGTATCTCGCGACGGAAAACGTGGACGCCAATTTCCTCCGCGAACACGACCTGTCGCCGCAGAGCCTTTTCAAGGTGGAGGGGTTCCGCCCGCGCTTCGGCTTTGATGCCAAGGATGGGGTTGGTGAACCCGAGGCGCAGGGCTTCATGGGCGAGCTGTTCCAGAAACGGCCGGATGAGGCGTGGTGGCGACGCAACGTGGACCTGCCGCAATACTATGGTTACCGCGCCATCATCGAGGCGGTTCACCACTACGACAACGGGGAAGGGAAAAACTATTTCTTCCGCCACGACCCGGACTCCGGACGGTGGACTGTGGTGCCATGGGACACCGACCTGAGCTGGCAGGACCATATTTATGGCGACGGCAACGAGCCGTTTCTCCGGGCGGGTGCGTTGCGGATTCCGGCCCTGAAGCGCGAGTATCAAAACCGTCTCCGGGAGGTGCTCGATCTGCTCTACAACGCAGACCAGGCCGGCGCGCTGATTGACGAATATGCCGCCGTCATCAGCGATCCGGCGGGCCACCCTGGCATCACCGAGGCGGATCGCCGGCACTGGGATCATCACCCCATCCTCAGCTCGCGGTATGCGCAGTCGTTCAAGTCGGCCCCGGGCACGTATTACCAGAAATCAGCCAGCGGAGATTTTCCGGGGATGGTCGGCCTGATGAAACAGTTCGTGGTTCATCGCGGCCAGCTTGTGGAGCAGCGTCTGCTCGCTGGCCAGCCGGTGCCACCCCGACCGGTCATTGCCGCCGATGGACCCCTGAAGCCTGGCTCCGGCAAGCTTCGTTTCCATGTGCAGCCGGATTCGCCTGGCGAGGGCAGGCCTGCCATCGCGTGGCGCCTCGGTGTGGTGACGGCCACCAACGCACCGGGATTTGATCCCCGTTCGGCCCGTCAGTATGAAATTGTTCCCCTATGGAGCGCTGTCGGCGGACTGACGGCAGAAATTCCATCCGAGAAGCTGCGGCCGGGCACCACCTACCGCGTGCGTGCCCGCCTGACGGATACGCAAGGCAACGCCGGCCATTGGTCGGACCCGGTCGAGTTCACCTACGACAAGTGACATGACCGGGGCTTGTGCGATCCGGGGCCGTCCGGCACGCTCGTGGCACGCATGAAACTCTGTCGCTTTCGCTCCCCGGCCACGCCTTGGCCTGCCGTTGGCCTGCTTGTCGATGATGCCGCGTTGCTCGACCTCACCGGTGCGGGCGTCACCTGCCTTTCGACCCTGCTTGAGGCCTCCGATCTCGTCGCCCGGGTGACCGAACTGTCGAAGCGCAGCCTGCGCCGCGTGCCCCTCGCCGAGGCCACCTTGCTCGCGCCGGTCGAGCGGCAGGAAGTCTGGGCCGCCGGCGTCACCTACCTGCGCAGCAAGAAGGCGCGCATGGAGGAATCCGATTTCAGCGCCAGCGCCTACGACCGCGTGTACGAGGCGGCGCGGCCGGAAATCTTCTTCAAATCGGTGCCCGAGAAAGTCGTCGCCACAAACGCGGAGGTTGGCATCCGGGCGGATGCGAAGTGGAACGTGCCGGAGCCGGAGCTGGCGCTGGTGCTCAGCTCACGCGGCGAGGTGGTGGGCTACACGATTGGCAATGACATGAGCTCGCGCGACATCGAGGGCGAGAACCTACTCTACCTGCCGCAGGCCAAGGTCTATCGCGCCTCGTGCGCGCTCGGGCCATTCATCACCATCGCCGCCTCCGAAGAGGAGGCTCGCCAGTGGACGATCTCCGTGAAGATCGAGCGCGGCGGCGAAGAGGTGTTCGCTGGCCAGACCGGCGTGGACCAGATCAAGCGCAGTTTTCCGGAGCTGGCGGGCTATCTCTTCCGCAGCCAGGAATTCCCGCACGGTGCGGTACTGCTCACCGGCACCGGCGTGGTCCCGGCGAACGAGTTCACTCTCGCTGCCAGCGACGTGGTGCGCATCGGCATCTCGGGCATTGGCGAACTGGTGAACACGGTGGCGGTAGTGTGAGAGAGGTGCTCCATGTCGCTGCCGAATTCGGTGATTCAAGAGTTGGAACAACGAATTCAATACCGTGACCGGGAGTACGCAGTCGGTTTGCTGGAGAACTGCGTGAAGGATCTCAGCCCTTCAGATTATCGGGAGAAGATTCTGATTGGGGTAATTCGTCTGTCAGGCCGAAGCAGGGCCAAACTGAAGGAAATGGTGTTGGCCGCGAATGAGGACCATCGAAATATCGACTACTGGTATTGGTTCGCGCAGCAGAACCGTGAACGCCTTTTTCAAGAGGGTGGCCCAAAGTGAATCCTTGATCCCTGAAACGTTTCGATTACGGCCTGCTCAATTCATCCCAGCTCTTGATCCCGATCACCGGCAGCGCGAAGGCGTAGGCCGGTTCCCAGTCTGGTGTGTCGGTCACCCGGAAGATCTCGTAGATCTTCTTCTTGGAGGTCGGTTCGCAGGGATTGGCGCTCGCTTCGTTGCGCCGCCAGACCCCGAGGCGCAGGCCGCCTTCGTCCCGGTGGTCCACGTGGCGGTTCATGATCATCGAGTCCACCTCGGGCAGGGTGGCGATCTTGCGCATGGCGTAGCAGTAGGCCGCCGCCTGGAGCGTCTCGCCGTCCGGGCCGTCGGGCGTGTGAAAGCCCTGTTCGCTGAGGATGATATGGCGCGGCTTGCCGTGATACCGCAGTTCGGGGCGGTGCAGGTAGGCGGGTAGCAGCTCCAGGTTCTTGAAGGTGATGCGCGGCGTGGTCTCGACGTTTGTGGTCGCGGATTTGTCGAGCCAGGTGCGCGGCTCGAAGAGGTTCTCCGGATAGGGATGGAACGCGACGTTCCAGCTGAAGTCGCCGCCCTCGCGGGCCTTCTGGGCGAAATAAGCCAGGAAGGGCCGGCCGGCGAAGGTCTGCCGATCATCACCGCCCGGGTAGTGGGTGTTCCAATGATGCTCCAGCGAAACATACACGCGTGAGTTGGCGGATTCGCGTCGCACCGCATCGTGCGCCAGGCGCATCACCTGGACGTAGTCGTCGGCGAACTGCTCCATGGTCACCCGGCCGCAGTTGGCCCAAAACCAGTGGGAGTTCACTTCGTTGCCGATGACCCAGTTGGCGACGCGCCCGTGCTCCTGGTTGGGGCGCGACCACCGCTCGGCCAGGAACTCCATCGTGGCCGTGAACCATGCCCGGCCCTCGGGCGTGCGGCTGTTGAACTGCCCGAGGTGGTTCGGGCAGTTCGTGCTGTAGTTGGGATGCAGCATCACGGCGTCCAGTTCGGGGCGGCCGCTGGCATACGTGAGGATGATGGCGGTGACGACCGCGCCCGCATCGGTGAGCCGCTTCACCTGATCATCCAGGCCGGCGAGGTAGCCGCGCTGGAAGCGGAACGTGCGCCCGCCGGATTCCCAGGCGGGGTTGTTGGTGTCGCCCGCGAGGTCCACGAGGCCGGTGAGGTTGATGTTCACGCCCGCGTGCTTCACGCCGAGCGCGATGGCGTCATCCACCATCTGAATTTGCAGCCCCTTCTTGGCGGCGATCTGCGGGAACGGCCAGGAATAGCGGGAAGCCGGTTCGGCGGCGCCAGCGTGGCCAAAAGCCAGCAGCGCGGCGAAGAGCAGGGGACAAATGATGCGGAACACGTCTGGCAGACGCAGCAAAAGCCGGCGGGCTTCAAGGCGGGTGACCGGCCGGGCCGGAAAACCACCGCCGGAAAGGGCTTGGTCACCCATGGCCGCCGCAATTTCCGCACGGCTTCGGGCAAAGGTCGGTTGGCACATCGGCTGGTGTGTCCTAGGTTCGGGGCGTCACTTAAAACCAAGTCTGTTATGGCACAAGCACTCGACCTTCACCATCCGCTCGTCCTGGAGTTCCCTGAACTGCGCGACACCATCCATCAGCTCAAGACGCACGACGCCCATTTCCGCCGGCTGTTTGATGAATACCACGAGGTGGACCGCTCCATCGTGAGAATCGAGGAGGAGATTGATCCTGCCGGTGATGCCCGGATATCCGAGCTGAAGCACCGTCGTGCCCATCTGAAGGACGAGCTACATCACGCCTTGAAGGCGGCGAAGCCGGCATAAGCCGGACACGCTTCACAGGATGTTCCGCAGGCCGGGAAGCCGCCGTGCCAGCCACGCCACGCCGTAGCTGGCGAGCAGCCCCAGTGCGGTGAGCAGCGGCACCTTCACAAACGGGCCTCCCGGCAGCGGTCGCAGCAGAGGTGTCAGCGTGACCAGCACCGGTGCGTGCAGCGCATACACTGCAAAGGAATGCTGCGACAGCCAGCGTGCGACTGGCCCATCGTCATTGAAGCGACGTCGGAACAGCGCCATCGCGCCCAAGCCGAGTCCCAGGCCCGACAGCTGTTCCCACGCCGCGAGGCCAAGGGCGGGCCAGTGCCAGCCCCCTTTGTAGGGGCTGAAATCCCCGGTTTCCTTCACGCCGCCGAGCGCGATGACCGCCGTCAGCAGCAGTGGGCCGCCCACCAGCGCCAGTCCGCCCGCTATGGCCGCAAGCCGTGACGAGGCCAGCGCGTCGAGCCAGCGGTGGCGACCCGCATAAACACCCACGGCAAAGGCCGCAATGTACTGCGGAAAGAAGCAGAGCTGCATGTTCACGAAGTTGGTATCGATGGGCCAACAGAGCCGGATGGCAAACGTGGTCCCGACAAGCAGCAGGCCGAATGCGATCACCGTTACTGCTTGGGGAGCCGCCTTGGTATCGGCGCCTGACGGTTGCGGTCGCAATTTCCTGCACGCGGCAAAAACGGCGCTGAACACCAGCAGCGCGATGGCGAACCACAGCGGTCCGCTGCCGCTCAGCACCCGCGTGCTGGTGAGGTAGCGGAGGTAAAGCTCCGAGGAGGGCGGCCAATCCGGCTGGCGCAGCAGCACGTACACCATGAACGGATGCAGGATCACCATGTAGAGCACGGCCGGCACGCCCAGCCGTAGCAGCCGTTCCCGCACGAAGCCGCCCGGCCCGCGTCGCGCGCAGGCCCCGTGGGCAAACGCGCCCGCGAGGAAGAACATCAGCCCCATGAAGAACGCCTGCAGATGCCCCTGCCAGTAGAGGAAGGGGAGCTTCACCGACAGGCCGGGTTCGGGCGGCTCGTTCACATACCAGCTGCCCACATGGCTGTAGGTCACGCAGGCGTGCATGTTGACCACCAGCATCACAATGGCGGTGCGCAGGTTGTCCACCCAGGCGGCGCGGGACGGGGAAGGGGGCACCTCCGGAGAATGCCCGTTTTGGAGCGCGTTTCAACGGCGCAGGCGGATGCCTTTCGATCCGATCCCCGGGCCAATTAATCCTGCTCTTGCTCTTACTCTGGATCCTCCGTGCCCAACCATCACGGCGTTTTCGCGATTGGGATTCTGAGCATGAGCATGAGCAGGATTATGAGTGGGCGGGGGCGGGTGCCTCTAAAATCTTGGCCACGCAGCTCGCGACGGGGACACCGGTCGTATCCATGTCCACAAAGCCTTCCTGGGGCGGCTCGAAGTTCGGGGCGAAGCGTGCCTCTTTGCCCCGCATTTCCGTAGTGTGGACGTAAATCTCCACCACGTTTCCGTTGCGCTTGAACTCCTCGCGCAGCGCCCGGTACGGCGACACAAACGAGGCCACCACGGTGATGCCATCGGCGTGAAGCTTCGCTGCGAGCCGCTGGCCGGTGCGGATGTTCCGGATGCGCCCGGCCTCTGAGAAATCCTGGTTCTCCGTCACCTCCCGCACGAACTCCCCGTCGAGATGGATGACCGGCTGACCGTGCCCCTGAAGGGCTGATTTCAAAGCCAGCGCGAGGGTGGTTTTTCCCGCGCCCGGCTGCCCGATGAACCAGTAAATCATAGGTTTTGCCACGTGTCGCAACCGTCATGGGTGACCAGAAAAATGCGGCCAAGTGATGAACACTTGGCCGCATTCGCAAAGATCAACGACGGTCAGCAGAGCCGGCCAGCGTCGGCAGTCCCGGTTCAGGGCGCGGTGTTGAAGAACTTCTCGGCCGCCTTGGGCAGCACCGCATAGGGCGAGGCCACCGGAATCCCGGCGTAAGGCCCGGTCACGGTGTCAGCCGACTGCAGGTTGCCATTCAGCCAGCCCACGGACAGGCCGGAGGTGGGGGCGCTGTCGAAGTTGAACCGAACCTGCAGTCCGGTCGAGGTCGACAGCTCCGCGTTGGTGGAGAGCAGCAGGATTTCGGCGTCGCTCAGGACCCGGTTGTACATCCGGAAGTCATCCAGGTTGCCGACATAGGCGCGCCAGAGACCGCGGCGTGAACCGCCCAGCCAGATCGGCTGTCCGGCGGACCAGGTCCACGGGTTGCCGTTCGTGACGTTGCCGCTGTCGGCAATGCCATCGATGTAGAGCGAGACGGAGCCGGTGGCCGACTGGTCGTAGGTGACCGTGATCAGATGCCAGTTGTTGTCCGAAACGGTTCCGGTCGAGGTGAAGGAGTTGTTGGCACCATCCACCTGGATTCCCAGCGTGCCGTCATCATTCTGGATGACATCAAGGCCCCCGCCATCATGCCGGTTGAAGATCGACGCGCCCTTGCCGAAGCCGTCGCTGTTGTCCAAACCGGGGGAACGCATCCAGAAGGAAATCGTTCCCACCGGGGAGTCGAAGTTCGTGCCGGCGGGCAGGGTGATGTGGCTGGGAGCGGTGGCGGGGAAGTTCGCGACCCCCGTGCGGCTTCCGCTCGTGGCGAGCCAACCGGTGCCGAAGTCGTTGCCGTCCGTCTCCGTGCCCGTGGTCTTGGAATCGACAATGATGCCCGTACGCTGGGAGATCAGCACGTGGTCGGTCACCAGGGCCGGTTTGCTGGTGGCGGAACCGAAGCTGTTGGAAACCACCACGTCGTAGTTGCCGGAATTGGCCGCGCCGACGCTCGTGACCGCATAGGTCGCGCTGGTCGCGCCGGGAATGGCGACTCCATCCTTGCGCCACTGGTACGCCAGCGGCGGCACGCCGATGGCCTGGACGTTCAGAGTGGTGCTGTCACCCGTGTTGAACGGCGCGGCCGGTGTCTTCGGCCCGTACTCGATCAGCGGCTGGTCGGTGATGATAATGCCCGAGAGCGTGCTGGAATTGTTGAAGTCGGACCCATGCGCGGCCCGGTTACCGACGATTTGGAGATGGTCGGCGGACAGCGCCGCACTGGCCTCGCTGATCCCACCCATGATCCCGCGCGGAAAGGCGACGTCACCATTCAGATGATCCGGCGGGGCGATGTTGGGGTAGGTGATCGAGTTGGTGCTGTGCGTGCCGAGGTCGATCAGGAAGACGTTCGTGATGCCGAAACCGGAATCGGTCGCAGCGATGGTCTGGACGACATAGCTGGAGCCGGTGAAGAGACTCTTCAAGCCGGCAATGTCCACGCTGTAGCCGGCCTGATCGTTGTCGCCGGCGGTGGCGCCGGGACCGAAGGTGACACCGTCCCGCATGAAGCCCCAGAACACCTGCTGCTCGCCGCTGTGGTAGGTGTTCGCGCCGTACGGGGTGTCATTGCCGTGATAGCCGCTGACATTGGCGCACAGGGCCGACCAGTTGATGGTGAGCGAGCCTTTCGGGAGCGCGTGCAACCCGTTGGTGGAGGTGGTGGTGTTGATCACCTCGGTAAAGGAGTACGGCCCGGCCGGGTCACCATAACCGGTCGGCATCGGGGTCAGGCTTTCCCAACCGCTGGGGGGAACGCCGAAGGCCGTGGCAGTGATGGGTGAACCGCTGTACGAATTGATGGCGCCACCGGAGTAGGCACATTGAAAGTTGATGCCGATGGTGGCGGCCTTTTCCATCCCGGCAGGGACGTTTCCGTCCAGTTCGTTGAGCGAGAGGTCGAGCTCAGTTAATCGGGTAAGATTAGTCAGGGTGTCGGGGAGCTTCCCTTGGAGGCCGTTGCCACCCAGATTGAGGGCCTGTAATTGCGCGAGGTCCCCGAAGCTGTCGGGCAGCCTGCCGACGAGGCCTTTCCGCGAGAGTGTCACTGCGGTCACATGGCCACCTTGCAGAGCGACCCCATCCCAGGAGGCCGCATGGGGATCGGACCAGTCGAATGAGTTGGTCCAGCGGGAGCCGTCCGTGGCCGCATACAGGTCCAGCAACGCTTGGTATTCGGCGGGCGGGAGTTTGAATTCCATGCCCGCTTCGACCTGGAATCCAGCCGCGATCATGGCGGCCAGATTGGCCCGGGAGACCGAGCCCGGCGTGAGATCAATCCGGGTGTAAGAAAGATCAATAAAGGCGTTCTTGGTGGCTTTAAAGTAAGGCGCATCGCCCTCCAGCGGATTGTGCGAGAGATCCAGCCTTTTGAGTTGGGTGAGCTGGCCCAGCTCAAGGGGAATGCTTCCGGTCAGGTGGTTGAAGGAGAGATCCAAAGCCGTCAAACCGGTGAGCTTGCTCAGCGCGGAGGGAATGCCTCCTTCCAACTCGTTTCGGGAGAGGATAATTGCTTGGAGCCATACGAGCTGCCCGAGGGTGGCCGGAAGAGTCCCTTTCAGGCCGTGAACGGAAAGGTAGAGCCCCACAACGTGATATTCGCCATCAGCCGCAGGGGCGATCGATACTCCTTCCCATACGGGGGCCTCGGTGAACCAGCCGGTTTGGTTGATCCAGTTCGTGCCTCCCGTGGCCGCGTAGAGCTCCAGCAGGAGCTGATATTCCCCGCGCAGAAGCCGTCCCTCAAGGCCGACGTCGACACGATTTCCGTTGGCTTCCGTAGCTCTGATGTGGGCATGGGAGGCGGATCCGGCTGACAGGTCCAGTTGATTGAATTCCAGGCTGATGACGGCTTTCCGGATGCCCGGGAAGAGGGGCACTTCGCCGGTCAGCCGGTTATTGGACAGGTCGAGCGTGATCAGCTGCTGCAGGGAGCCGAGGCTGGTGGGGATGGGACCCTCCAGGGAATTGCCGCTGAGGTTGAGGACCTGCAGCTGGGTCAGACCGCCGAGGCTGTCCGGAATCCGGCCGGTCAGACTGTTGAAAGGCAGATAGAGGGACTTCAACCCGGTCAGGTTGCTGATGCTGGCGGGCAGGTTCCCCTTCAATCCGAAGCCTCTGAGGTCCAGTGCGGTGATATGACCTCCGCCCACATCCACGCCGTACCAGTACGATGCCTGCGGGTCAAACCAGCCCTGCCAGTGAGTGCCGCCGGCGGCGGCGGCCAGATCGGCCAGTGTCTGATATTCGGCCGACGGGAGCGCTCCCAGCAAGCCCACGATGACGTAATTTCCAGCGGCGACCATGGCGCGAACGTTGGCCACCGATTGGGAATCGAGCGCGAGATTCAGGCGGTTCTGGGAGAAGTTCAGGAACACGCGGGTGAAGCCCGTGAAATTCGGGATCTGGCCCTGCAACTGGTTCTGGCTGAGATCGAGGTTTTTCAGCTGGAGCAGCTGACCCAGTTCCAAAGGAATGACACCGATGAGCTGGTTATTGGCCAGGCTGAGCGTTTCCAACTTCACCAGCCGACCCAGACCCGGGGGTATTTTGCCGGTCAGCTGGTTCCCATCCAGCCCGAGGTAGGTCAATTGGGTGAGGTTAGTCAGACTTTCCGGAATCGTGCCGGTCAGTCCATTCTGCGAAAGGTTGACCCCGGCCACGTGACCATTCGCATCAACATACACCCCGTCGCGGGTGGTCGCCTGCGGATCAAGCCATCCGGCCTGAAGGTGCCAGTGGGGCCCATCCGTCGCCTGGTAAAGGTCCAGCAGAGCCTGATACTCCGAGCCGGGAATCGGCGGGGGAACTCCTTGTGCCGAACCGACCGGGCCGCTCAGGAGCGAAATAAGCGCCAGCAGAACGGTGAAGCTGCCCAGACGGAGGAGCTTTGCGAGACTCCGAGCCCAAGTGTGCGCCGTGGCTGGCTGACTGGTTCTGCCCATGGGGAAACCTCCCGCCGCTAATAAAATCAAGGCGCGGAGCATGAGTCTCAGTTAATTCCGTATTCCAGCCTGAAAGCATCCGGCTATGTCTTTTGATACAATTCCTGTGGTGACGTGCGTTGGCAGAACAAGGCTTTGAAATCCGGATGGGCGTGGGGCGAGGCGGCCGTGGTCCTTTGCTTCCCAAACAAAACGCGCCGGTGGATCCGAAAACCCACCGGCGCGGTATCAGGGGAAGTTCCCCGTCAGATCACTCCGTGATGAACTTGATCTGGCGGCTCTTTTCGCTGCGCTTGCGGGCGTTCTCGTCGAGCACCTTCTTGCGGAGGCGCAGGCTCTTGGGCGTGGCCTCGACGTATTCGTCCACGTCGATGTATTCGAGCGCGCGTTCGAGGCTGAGCTTCATCGGGGCGTTGAGCTGGATGCCCTTGCCGTCGCCCTGGGAGCGCATGTTGGTGAGCTTCTTCTCCTTCACCGGGTTGACCATGATGTCGTCCTCGCGGGCGTTTTCGCCGACGATCATGCCGACGTAGATCGGGTCCTTCGGCTCGATCATCAGGCGGCCGCGTTCCTGCACCATGTTCAGCGCGTAGGCGGTGGCCTCGCCGGAATCCATGGAGACGAGCGAGCCGTTCTTGCGGGCCGGGATCGTGCCGCGATCCTCGCCGTACTCGTGGAAGAGATGGCTCATCACGCCCATGCCCTTGGTGCTGTTCACGAGGTCGGTCTCGAAGCCGATGAGGCCGCGCATGGGCACGAGGGCTTCCAGGGAGACCTGGTTGCCGACGTGGTTCATGTTGGTGATCTGCGCCTTGCGGTTGGAGAGGTTCTCCATGATGCCGCCGAGGTTCTCGGTCGGGATTTCGACGTAGAGCTTCTCGATGGGTTCGAGGGAGTTGCCGTTGGCGTCCTTCTTCCAGAGCACCTCGGGGCGGGAGACGAGCACCTCGAATCCTTCGCGGCGCATCTGCTCGACGAGGATCGCGATCTGCATCTCGCCGCGGCCGGCGACGGAGAAGATCTTCGGATCGCTGGTCTGGGCGACCCGCAGCGCGACATTCGTGCGGATCTCCTTCACCAGGCGGTCCCAGATGTTCCGGGCGGTGACGAGCTTGCCTTCCGTGCCGGCCAGCGGGCCGTCGTTCACGGCAAACTCCATCTGGATCGTCGGCGGATCGATGGGAATGTACGGCAGACCGACGCGGAGCTCGCTGTCGCAGATGGTTTCGCCGATGAAGACGTCCTCGAAGCCGGTCAGGCCGACGATGTCGCCGGCGTGGGCCTCGGGCACCTCGATGCGCTTCATGCCCTCGAAGTGGTAGATCGCAGTGATCTTGCCCTTGGAAATCCGGCCATGGCCATGCCGGCAGATGGCGGGATCGCCGACCTTGACCTTGCCTTCGTAAATCTTGCCGAAAGCGATACGGCCGAGGTAGTCGCTGTAATCGAGGTTGGCGACCAGCATCGTGAAACCATCACCGGCATGCGCGCGGGGCGGCGGGATGTGCTTCACGATCGCGTCAAACAGCGGCTCCATCGTGCCGCTGACGTGTTCCAGCTCGACCTTGGCGTAGCCCTGCTTGGCGGAGCAGTAGATGAAGGGGAAGTCCAGCTGCTCGTCGGTGGCGTTCAACGACATGAAGAGCTCGAACACCTGGTCGAGCACCTTCTTGGGCTGGGCGTTCTCACGGTCGATCTTGTTGATGACCACGATCGGCTTGGCGCCGGCCTCCAGGGCCTTGCGGAGCACGAAACGCGTCTGGGCCTGCGGGCCTTCGGCGGAATCGACCACCAGCAGCACACCGTCGATCATGTTCATGATGCGCTCCACCTCGCCGCCGAAGTCGGCGTGGCCCGGAGTGTCCACGATGTTGATGTGGTAGTTCTTGTATTTGAAGGCGGCGTTTTTCGCCCGGATGGTGATGCCCTTTTCCTTCTCGAGATCCATCGAATCCATCAGCCGCTCCTCGGACGACTCGTGCTGGTTGGCGCGGAAGGTTCCGGACTGCTTCAGGAGGCAGTCCACCAGCGTGGTCTTGCCGTGGTCAACGTGGGCGATGATGGCGATATTGCGGATATGCTGCATAAACGGTTCCCTAAACTAGAGCGCGGGAGAATGCCGGACGCACGGAGTAGGTCAAGCACGAGGCTCAATGTCTTGCGGTTGTCACGGTGGGGGCCAAACTTTGAAGGGGGGGCAGGAGGAGGGGAAATGCCGGTTTCCCGCCATTTTCCCAAGGCAGTCGGGTCAAAGGGGTTGTCCTCCAAGATTTAACCAAAAATTCTGTCACCGGAACCGCCTCAAACAGTCTTCGCTAATCTGAATGCGCGGCGCGATGTCCCTGTCTGGGGTTGGTCTGCCCGGTGGAGTCAGGCGGCTGAATTTTGGTTCAGCCCCTCAAATCAGGCAGATGGCCCCTTAGAAATGGCTAATCGTCCCGGCATGGTTTTTGCAAAGGCGTAAGCACTTGATAAGCACACACATGATCCGCCCCGATTCGAACCCTGTTCGCCCGATCGCCCTCTGGCCTCGGGCCCTCGGGCTGGCGGTCGCGGGGTTGGCTGCTTCCTGCCTCGTGCTGTTCGGTGCCGATACGGGAACTGCCACCAATGCCGCTCCGGCCAAACCGCTGCCCGAAGGCACCCGCAAGATGGTGGAGCGCCTGACGAAGATCCGGGTTGCGGCCGAGGCCAATCCCCGCTCCCAGCCTTTCATGAGCCGGGAGCGCGCGCAGGAACTCAAGGCGGTGCTGAGCCAGGAGACCGCCAAGGACCAAATTGCGCAACTCATGCCGCAGTATGCGTTGCAGCTGTTGAACGCGGGCAGCAGCCAGCAGGCACTGACCGAGTTTGAGGAGTTTGAGGCCTTCGCGGCCAAGAACCAGATTCCCCTGGGACCGCGCCAGCGGGATTCCCTGCGCGTGCTCCGGGCGCTTGCCCTGTTGCGGATCGGCGAGCAGGAGAACTGCCTGATCAATCACAACGCCGAGTCCTGCCTGTTCCCCATCCGGGGCGGGGGCATTCACCAGTTGCCGCGCGGCTCGCAGGGGGCGCTGCGATTGTTCGCCGAGGAACTGGCCCAGCGACCCAATGATCTGCGCGCCCGCTGGCTGCTCAACATCGCCTACATGACGCTGGGGCAGTACCCGGCACAGGTCCCGCCGCAATGGCTGATTCCCCCGGATAAGTTTGCCGGCGACTATGACATCAAGCCCTTCCCGGATGTGGCCATGTCGCTGGGGCTGGACATCAACGGTCTCGCCGGTGGCGTGATCATGGAAGATTTTGATGGGGACGGGTTTCTCGACCTGATGCTCTCCGATTGGAGCCTGTATGGTCAGCTCCGCCTGTTCCATAACAACGGGGACGGCACCTTTACCGAACGTACCGCCGAGGCGGGCCTGACCGGTCTGGTCTCCGGCCTGAACCTCATGCAGACCGACTATAACAACGACGGTCTGCCCGATGTGTTCATCCCTCGGGGAGCCTGGCTGGGCGCATCGGGACATTTCCCGAAATCGCTGCTCCGCAATAACGGCGATGGCACCTTTACCGACGTTACGGAAGAGGCTGGCCTGCTGAGCCAGCATCCGAGTCAGACGGCGGTGTGGTTCGACTATGACGGGGATGGTTGGTTGGACGTGTTTATCGGTAACGAGAGCTCCAACGCCGACATGACGAATCCCTGCGAGCTCTACCACAACAACCACGACGGGACGTTCACGGAGTGTGCCGCCCAGTGTGGTGTGCAGGTAAACCGCTTCATCAAGGGTGTCGTTTCGGCCGACTTCAACCACGACGGCCGGCCCGACCTCTACCTCTCCAATCGAGACGGTTCGAACCTGCTCTTCCGCAATGATGGGCCCCGTGCCGGCAGCGACGGAACCAAATGGTCCTTTACCGACGTGGCCGCCCAGGCCGGTGTCGGCACCCAGAAGGCCAGCTTCCCCACCGCCTTCTTCGACTACGATAACGACGGGTGGCCGGACATCTTGGTCACCGGCTATAGCATCCGCGACGTGGGTGACATCTGCGCTGACTACCTGGGCCTGCCGCACGATGGCGAACGGGCCCGCCTCTATCACAACAACCATGACGGCACGTTCAAGGACGTGACGCAGGAGGTCGGCCTGTACAAGGTCATCCACGCCATGGGGTTGAACTATGGCGACCTCGACAACGACGGCTGGCTCGATTTTTACGCGGGCACGGGCGATCCGGACCTGGCCACCCTCATCCCCAACCGGATGTTCCGCAATAACGGGGGCAAAGCTTTTCAGGAGGTCACCACCTCCGGCGGTTTCGGCATGCTGCAAAAGGGGCACGCCATCTCCTTTGGCGACATTGATAACGACGGCGATCAGGACATTTACAGCGTGGTCGGTGGCGCGTACACGGGGGACACGGCCTACAGCCAGCTCTTCCTGAATCCGGGGCATGGCAACCACTGGATCACGATCAAACTGGAGGGCAAGGTTTCTAACCGCATCGCCATCGGGGCGCAGCTCAAGGTGAACACCCTGGAGGGTGGCAAACCGCGCGCCATCTTCAAGACCGTGAGCACGGGTGCGAGCTTTGGCACCCTGCCGTTACGCCAGGAGATCGGCTTGGGGCAGGCCACGGAAATCACCAGCATCGAGATCTTCTGGCCCACCACGGGCAAGACCCAGACGTTGAAAGGGTTGCCGATGGACCACTTCTACAAGGTCACCGAAGGCGATGGCCAGGCCACCCCGTGGGACGTGAAGCCGGTTCACCTGAACCTGGCGACCAAACCCATGCACCAGCATGACCATGCCCAGAGCCCAGTACCTGGGGCTCCCTGAGCCGGGTTTGTGAGTCGGATTCAGAGGGGCGCATCATTGCACCTTGGTTAGCTCATTCAACAAGGCTGTTCGGGCCCGGCGAGATCTGGCGCTGGCGGCCGAAAGAAAACCAGGTGGGGCGAGCGTCCGCGCGAGCCTTGGCTGCCTCGGTCTTGGGCCGCCCGGCTCGCGCGGACGCTCGCCCCACCACGCACCCGGAGCCCAACGCTGACCACGGTGAAAAGATGCGCCCTTCGGCAGTATCTTAACCAAATCATCTCGCCAAGAGGGGAGGCCGGCTGTCCCATCGCCCCGTCTATGCGGCGGCTGATCTTCTTCATTTTGGCAGGCGTTCTGGCGGGTTGTGCCGGGGATCAGCCGATGTCCCCGCAGGTTTCTTCGCCACCCAAGTCCGAAACTTCGAAAGTCAATGGGGCGGGGCAGAGTGTGGAGCAGTTCTATCATAGCTCCGTATTGCTGGCGGGTCGCAATGGGGCGGGTACCGGTTTTCTGTTTCGGACGCCGCAAGGGGTCTTCCTCGTGACCGCCCGGCATGTGCTCTTCAACTCGGACGGCGGGCTCTGGGACAACCGTTTGGTGGTCGGGCCGCAGGTCCGTCCCGGCGGCGTCCCCGGCTCGCCCCCGCTGACGCTTGACCTGCCGCTGCTCCAAAGCCTGGGCGAACTGCGTTCCCATCCGCGACTGGATGCCGCCGTGGTCCGCCTGGCACGTCCCGCGAAATCGGGCACCGGACCAGCCGAGATCATCGAGGGCGTGCTCGCCACCGGCGACTCCCCGATCGGCACGTGGGACGGACTGCTGACCGACGGGGACTGCCTGCCCTTTGCCCGCGTGAGCGAGGGTATGGGCGCGATGCTGGTGGGCTTTCCAGTTTCGCTCTCGGCCATCCTGACCACCCCGGGCGGCCATGCCGACATACCCCTATTGCGCCGTGGGACCGTGGCCGGGCGCTATCCGGGCGGACCATTGATCATCACGGATATTCCCAGCCTGCCCGGCAACAGTGGCGGCCCGGTCGCGCAGCAGACCGATGATACCGGGCACCGGTGGAAGCTGATCGGCCTGTTATCAGGACTGATTGCCAAACATGTGGGTTCCGGGGCGAATGACTTTGAGATTCATACAGGCTATAGCCTCGTGGTGCCGATGGATGTTGTGCTGGAAGTCATTCACGGCTGGCATTGAACGTAAGCGACTGCCCGTTGTCGATAGGCGGTGCCCGATAGGGGCATCGGTGTTCAGAGCCGCCGCCCGGATATAAAACAATGGCCACTTGACCGGCTTCCCCGAGCTGCCTTAGCTCAAACCAAGCTCAATCTAGTCATGAAGGAGATTCCTCTCGTCCGGCGGTTTACGTTGCTGGCTTGCTTCTGGGGCAGCCTTGCGTTTATGGGCGCGGCGCTGGCTGAGGAGGCTGGCGCGGTAGCCGCTCCTACGAACGGCGTGAAGGCGGCGGATGCTCCGACTCCGGCAGCGAAGAAAAAGCCGCTGCCCCCGGTCACCCCGCTGTCCCTGACCAACCTCCTTATCTCGGCGGAGAACGGGGATTATCAGAAAGGGGGAGTGTGGTCCGTCGTGCCCCATGGACGTACGAATGAGTTTGCGGGGGTGCGCTTTTGGATCGAGGGCATCGTGCAGCTTTCGGGGAAGCTCCGGGCGGAGCAGAAGCGTGGCTACCGCGAACGGGTGGTCCTGCCGCTGCCCCAGCCGACCAATTTTGTCACCCTGCATCTGTTGGGCGGCACCTCTTATGATGATGCCGCCGGCACCAGGGTGGCCGAGGTGGTCTGGCGCTATGCCGACGGCTCCTTCAAACGCTCGCCATTGCAATACGGAGTTCACGTGCGCGACTGGTGGGGAAAGCGTTACGAGGAGCCGGCGACCGTCAGCGACGCGCACAGCAAGGCCGTCTGGCGCGGCAGGCACCCGGATGCTTCCAAATGGGGCAAATCTCCGCGCCTCTATCTGACTTCGCTGGCCAATCCGGACACCAACAAACCGGTGAAGTCGTTGGAATTTGTCAGCGCCATGGCCAATCCCACGCTGGTGATTGTGGGTGTCACGCTGGACGGGTTGCCGCCGGGGGCACGCGACGGGGACTTCCATGATCTGGACGAAGGCCGCGGCGGCCTGACCGGCACCCAATATGTCACTGCCTTGGACGGGGCCACGGGCAAGCCGATTGCCGGAGCCAAGGTGAAGGCGCACGGCAAGGAGCACGTGGAGACGCCGGACTTCGCCGAGTATGACCGCGAAGGCATCACGGCAGCCAACGGCGTGGCCGCCGTGCAGCAGAGTCAGGATGGCCTGGACCTGCTGGAAATCCGGGTGGAGGCGGAGAATTACGTGACCGGCAAGAAAGAGGTGAACCTGAAGAAGGGTGACAAGCTGCCGCAGAACCTGGAAATCCGGCTGAAAGGCGGCCTTACCATCGGTGGTATCGTGCAGGACCCCGACGGCCAGCCTTTGGCAAGGGCGAATGTGGGTGTCGGACGGATTTACCGGGGGGGCGAAGATGAGGTGAAGCAGGCCGACTTCGAATTCGACCATCGTGAAGCCACGACGGATGCCGAGGGCAAATGGACGGTAAAAGGCGTGCCCCTGGTCATGTTGCCCGACATCTATGTGGGTGCCCGGCATCCGGATTATGTATCGGCACCGGGAACGGTTTTGGGTGAAAATGACAAGCTCACCACCCAACTGACGAATCTGACCTATGTCATCAAACTCGCACGCGGTCATGAGGTGACGGGCATCGTGCTCGGGCCGGACGACAAGCCTTTCCCGGGGGCCAAGGTGAAAGCCGGCCATCGCTGGGGCGGCGATTCCAACCGCGAGGCCACCTCCGGATCCGATGGGCGTTTCCGGCTGCTCAATGTGAAAGGGGAGTTGCAAGCCGTCACCGCCATTGCCGATGGCTACACGCCGGCGACCAAGGCGATCACGCCCGGCACCAATACCACCGAGCTGACTCTCAAGCTGAAACAGGGGGCTTCGCTCAAGGGCATCGTGCTCGATCCGGACGGTCAGTCGGTGCCCCAGGCCCGGGTCGTCTATGAGCCGCGCAATTACGACTACGAGTGGACGCAGCGGAACAATATCGAGTGGGAGGGAACCACGGACGAACAGGGGCGCTTCGAATGGAAAAGCGCGCCCGAAGGGGAATCCGAATTCTATGTCGGCAAGGAGGGCTACGCCCAGAAGCGCGGCGTGAAGCTCAAGACCGGCGAGGAGGACAACGTCGTCCGCCTGACCCATAACCGTAAAGTGCTCGGGGTGGTGGGCGACGCCCAGACCAGCCAGCCCGTCACCAAATTCTCGGTCATGCCGGCCAAAGGGGATGAGAATGGGTTCAACTCCTGGAGCGATTCGGACAAGCGCGACTTCGTAGACGCGGAGGGGCATTTCACGCTCGAGGTCGGCGATGAGGAACACAATGTCATCAAGGTTTCCGCTGATGACTATCTGCCCAAATTCGTTGTGCTGCCGGCTCCCCAGGGTGACTACGTGACCGTCACGGTCCTGCTGGAGGCGAGCCAGGTTCCGGAAGGCATCGTGGTCGATGCCGCCGGGCAACCGGTGCCGGAGGCCCAGGTAGGTGTCAGCGGAAAAGATTGGAATTCCGGGTTGCAGGTCGGCCGCAGTCGTCTGATGAGCAACGGTAGCCGCGGCAACGTCACCCGGGCCGATGCCCAGGGCCATTTCAAACCGCCGGTGGTTCCCGATCCCAGGCTGCTGATCGCCATTTCTTCGGCGGGTTACGGTGAGATCAGCTGGGCGGACTTTCAGCAGACCAAGACCATCGTGCTCCAGCCCTTTGGCCGGATTGAGGGCACCGTATATGTTTCCGGCAAGCCGGCGGAAGGGCAGGGCGTGTTCCTGAGCCTGAGCGATCCCGGTCCGAGCGGCCTCAATGCCGACTGGAACGCCTTCAAGGTGGAGACGGACAAGGACGGCAAATTTGCCATCAATGATGTGCCTCCCGGTGACCGCGCCGTGGTGCGCCTGATCCAGAACGCGCCGAATTCCTGGATGCACAGCCACCGTACCCAGGTTCAGGTGCTGCCCGGCCAGACGGCGACGGTGAACATTGGGAATGTGGGGGCGATCATCACGGGGCGTCTGAACTTTGCCGCCGCGACCGCCGGGCATACCAATGCGAGTTTCGGCGGGAGCCTGGGCACTCCGTATCCTCAGGCGCCCTCCAATCTGAAGACCCCGGCGGATTTTCAGGCCTGGCAGAGCCTGCCCGAGACAATCGCGGCCATGCGTCAGGTGCAGATGTATTCGATCCTGGTCCAGCCGGATGGCACCTTCAGTGTCGATGGCGTACTCCCCGGTTCCTATACGCTCAATCTCAATGCCAGTGAGCAGAAGCCGGACGGCAAACAATGGGAACGGATCCAACTGGGGCAGTTAAGCCAGCCGGTCAATGTCGGCGATGAGGCTGCCAACGCCTTGGTGCCGATGGATCTGGGGGAACTCGTCCTGCAGCCAGCGCCGCCACCGCCCCCGTCACCGTCGGCCGGGAAGTGACCTTGGACCGATTCCACCCATGAAGCCGATGCCCTTTTCCCGTTGGATTGCCATCCTGGTCCTGTGGTTGGGCTGCCTTGCCCCACTGACACCGGCCCGGGCGGAGGAGGCCAGCCCGGCGGCCCCGTTGTCGGAGATAAAGCCGGATGAAGCCGCCCTCAAGGAGCCCAAGAAGAAGCTGCCCCCGGTCACCCCGCTGTCCCTGACCAACGTCCTGAGTTCGGCCGAGAATGGCAACTGGCTGCCGAGCAGCTCCTGGACCGTCGCACCGCATGGGACCAACGATTTCGCCGGCGTGCGTTTCTGGCTCAGGGGCGTGCTGAAACTCTCGGGCCAGAGTGCGGTGCAGGAGGGGCGGAAGTACCGCGAGAAGATCATGGTGCCGCTGACCAAACCGACGAACTTCACGACCCTGCACCTGTTGGGCGGCATGGCGGCGGAAGATGCAATCGGTACCAAGGTGGCGGAGGTCACGTGGCGTTACGCCGACGGCTCGTTCAAGCGCACGCCGCTGCAATATGGCGTACACATGCGGGCCTGGTGGGCCCGGCGCTATGAGGAGACGCCGACGGTCAGCGACGCCCATAGCAAAGCCGTCTGGCGTGGGGTTCACCCGGATCCCGCCAGCTCGGGAAGGTATCTGCGGGTCTACATGACCTCGCTGTTGAACCCCGAAACGAACAAACCGGTGAAGGCGATCGAGTTCACCAGCGCAATGGCCAATCCGAACCTGTTCGTGCTCGGCGTGACTCTTGATACGTTGCCGCCCGGGGCGCGCGACGGGGATTTTCGTGATCTGGACGAAGGGCGGGGCGGACTCACCGGCACCCAGTACGTCACGGCCGTGGATGCGGCCACCGGGACACCGCTTGCCGGGGCCAAGGTGAAGATTCACGGCAAGGAGCATGTGGATACCACTGATTTTGCCGAGTACGACCGGGAAGGGGTGACTGCCGTCAATGGCATTGCCGCAGTGCAGCAGAGCCAGAACGGATTGGACGCCGTGGAAATCCGGGTTGAGCTGGGGAACTACGTGACGGCCAAGAAGGAGGTCAACCTGAAGAAGGGCGAGAAGCTGCCGCCCAACGTGGAGATCCGGCTGAAAGGCGGTCTCACCATCGGTGGCATTGTCCAGAATCCCGACGGCCAGCCGCAGGCCGAGGCGAAGGTCAACGTGGGCCGGAGTTACAACGGGGATTATGAGGAGGAGCGGAGGAAGGCGGACTTCGACTTCGACTCCCGCGAGGCGACGACCGATGCCGAGGGCAGGTGGACGGTCAAAGGCGTCCCGATGGTGTTGTTGCCGGATATCTACGTGGGTGCCCGGCATCCGGACTATGTCGCGGCTGCCGGACGCATGATCGGCGAGGACGCGAAGCTGACCGCCCAACTGACGAATCAGACCTACGTCATCAAGCTGGCCCGCAGCCATGAGGTGACGGGCACCGTGCTCGGGCCCGACGACCAGCCGTTTCCCGGTGCCAAGGTGAAGGCGGGCCAACGTTGGGACACCGAGTCCAGTCATACGGCAACCTCCGGTGCGGACGGGCGTTTCCGGCTGCTCAACGTGAAAGGTGAGTTGCAGGCCGTGACCGCCACCGCCGACGGCTACGCGCCGGCGACCAAGGTGATCACGCCCGGCACCAATCTCACCGAGCTGACGCTCAAGCTGAACCGGGGTGGCTCGCTCAAGGGCCTGGTGCTGGATCCCGATGGCCAGCCGGTACCCCACGCCGACGTCATCTACGACTCGCAACGCCACGATTACGAATGGATGCAGCGAAACAATCTGGAATGGCAGGGGACCACGGACGAGGAGGGGCGTTTCGAATGGAAGAGTGCGCCCGAAGGCGAATCGGAATTCACCTTCTTGAAGGAAGGTTTCTCCGCCAAGGGCGGGGTGAAACTCAAAGCGGGGGCGGAGGACAATGTCGTGCGTCTCAGCCGTCCGCGGAAGATTTTGGGAGTGGTCGGTGACGCGAAGACGGGCCAGCCCCTCACCAAGTTTTTCGTTTGGCCGGCGGAAGGCGATGCCAACGGGTTCCATTCCTGGAGCGAGTCGGACAAGCACGAATACAACGATCCCGAAGGGCACTTTACGTTCGATCTCGCGGATGAGTCGAAAAACGTCATCCAGGTCGGAGCGGAGGATCATCTGCCCAAGTACGTGGTGCTGCCTGCGCCCCAGGGCGACTACGTGACCGTCACGGTCCTGCTGGAGGCCAACCTCGCCACGGAAGGCACGGTGGTGGATGCCGCCGGCCAGCCGGTGCCCGACGTGGCGGTGGGCGTCGCGGGCAAGGATTGGAATTCCGGAATTCAGCTTGGGCGCGGTCGCATCATGAGCAGCGGTTCCAACCGTAACAACCTGACCAGCAGCGATGCCCAGGGCCACTTCCGGCCGCCCGGCGTGCCGGATCCGCAGTTGCTGGTCGCCATCACGCCGACGGGATTTGGGGAGACGACCTGGGCGGAATTCGAGCAGACCAGGACGATCGTGCTCCAGCCCTTCGGCCGTATCGAAGGCACGCTTTACGTGGCCGGCAAGCCTGCTGAGGGACAGGGTATGATGCTGAACCTGAACCCGCCCGGGAGCGGTTCGCTCTCCGGCGACTGGAACGCTTTCAAGGTGGAAACCGACAAGGACGGCAAGTTTGCCATTGAGCAGGTGCCCCCGGGCGAACGCGACCTGGTCCGCCTGATTCAGACGGCACCGAATTCCTGGATGCACAGCCATCGCACCCCCGTCACGGTGCTGCCGGGCCAGACCACCACGGTCATCCTCGGGAAAGTCGGCGCGATCATCTCGGGCCGGTTGAGTTCGGCGGCGGTGACCGCCGGGCATACCAATGTGAACCTCACCGGCATGCTCAACACGCCCCCACCTGATATTCAGCTCCGTTTCAAGTCCCAGGCGGAATACCAGGCGTGGGCGGCCCTTCCTGAGACGATTGCGGCCATGCGTCAGCAGAAGAGCTACGGCCTGGTGATCCAGCCGGACGGCTCCTTCAGTGTGGATGGGGTTTCACCGGGGTCCTACCTGCTCAATTTCAACGCCAACGAGCCCAAGCCCGAGGGCAAGCGGTGGGAACGCATCCAGCTCGGCCACACTTCCCAGCCCGTGACCGTCGCCGAGGAAGCCGCCTCTGCGTTGGTGCCGATGGATGTGGGGGAACTCGTCCTGCAACCCGTGGCACCGCCACCCCCGGCCGGAAAATAGCCCCCAACCCTCTCCGCGTGTGAAACTGATCCCCTCCGTCCGTTGGTTTGCGGCCCTACTTTTGGGGCTGAGCTGCCTTGCCCCGCTGACCCCGGCCGGCGCCAAAGACGCCCAGCCACCCACGTCGCCCGCTGAAGCCAAGGCGGATGCGGCGCCGGCCGCCGGCCTGAAGGAGAAACCGAAACCCCTCCCGCCGGTGACGGCGCTGAGCCTGACCAATATTTTCAGCCCGAACGAAGACGGCAACTGGGCGGCGGGAAGCACCTGGACCGCCATTCCCCGCGGCCGGTCCAATGAGTACGCCGGCGTGCGCTTCCGGGTGGAAGGGGTGCTGAAACTCCAGGGGCGCGCCACGGCCGCCGACGGCCGGAAGTTTCGCGAGAAGATCGAACTCCCCCTTCCGAAGGCCACGAATGTCACCACCCTGCACCTGCTCGGCGGCATGTACTCCACCGACCCGTTCGGAACCCGGGTGGCCGAGGTCATCTGGCGCTACACCGACGGCTCCTTCAAACGGACCCCGCTGCTGTACGGGGTGCACATGCGCAACTGGCGGGCCTCGCGTTACGAGGATCCGGAGGTGGTCAGAGACCGGCACAGCAAAGCCGTTTGGCGCGCGCCGCACGAGGAGGTGGCGCGGGAGGGGAAGTATCTCCGGCTTTACCTGACCTCGCTGGCCAATCCCGAGACCAACAAATTGGTGAAGTCGCTGGAGTTCACCAGCGCCATGGCGAATCCGAACCTGTTCCTCGTGGGTGTCACCCTGGATGGCCTGCCGGCCGGGGCGCGGGACGGGGATTTCCATGATCTCGACGAAGGCCGCGGCGGACTCACGGGCACGCAGGTCGTAACGGTTCTGGACGCGCAGACCGGCAAGCCGGTGGCCGGGGCCCGGGTGAAGGCCCAGGGCAAGGAACACGTGGGGACGCCGGACTTTGCGCAGTATGAACGCGAGGCGCTGACGGCGGGTAACGGCACCGCCGCCGTGCAGCAGAGCCAGAACGGATTGGATCTGCTGGAGATCCGTGTGGAGGCGGACAATTACGTGACCGCGCAGAAGCAGATCAACCTGAAGAAGGGCGAGAAGCTCCCGACCAATCTCGAGATCCGGCTGAGCGGAGGGCTCGTGATCGGCGGCACGGTGGAAAATCCCGAAGGGCAGCCGGTGGCCGGCGCCCAGGTCAGCGTGGACCGTTATTTCACAGGGATGGAGGACGGGCACCAGGGGGAGGATTTCGAATTCAACCACCGCGCGGCGACGACGGATGCCGAAGGCAAGTGGACGGTGAAAGGCGTACCCCTGCTGGTGCTGTCCGAAATCTCCCTGAGCGCCAAGCACCCGGATTTTGTGCCGGGCAACGGAACCGCGGCAAATCAGGACACCCTGATGACCCAGCTCACGAATCTAGCTTACATCATCCGGCTCGCGCGGGGCAGCGACGTGGCGGGCGTCGTGCTTGGGCCGGATGACCGGCCTTTCCCCGGAGCCAAGGTGAAGGCGGGCAGCCGTGGCTCCGGTGATTCCCTGCGCGAGGCGACCACCGGCAGCGACGGGCGTTTTCATCTGGCAAACGTCCGGCCGGAACTGCAGGCCGTGACGGCCACGATGGATGGATATGTGCCGGTCTCCAAGGTCGTCACCCCCGGCACGAATACCACGGAGCTGACCCTCAAGCTCAGCCGGGGCGTTCCCCTCACGGCGATGGTGGTGGATCCCGAGGGGCAGCCGGTTCCGGAAGCTCACGTCAGCTATCAGCCGGCGCGCTGGGATTTCGAATGGATGCAGCGCAACAACCTGGAGTGGGATGGCACCACGGATACGGCGGGGCGCTTCGAGTGGAAGGGCGCTCCCGCCGGCGAATCAGAATTCACCGTCTGGAAGGACGGCTACGCGCTCAAGGCCGGTGTGAAACTCCGGCCCGGCGTCGAGGACCAGGTCATCCGTCTCAGCCGCGCACGGAAAGTCCTCGGGGTGGTCGGCGATGCGCAGACGGGCCAGCCGATTGCGCAGTTTTTCGTCTTGCCGGGGACCGGCGACGGCAGCGGGTTCAATGCCTGGAACCCTTCGGAGAAGAGGGAGTTCACCGATGCCGAGGGGCACTTCACCTTGGAATTGTCGGAGCCGTCGCAAAATGGCCTCCAGGTCGGCGCGGAGGATTATCAGCCCAAATTTGTGACGCTGCCGGAACCCAAGGATGACTACGTGACAGTCACGGTAATGCTTGAGCGGAACCGCGTCCCCGAGGGCACCGTGGTGGATGCCGCGGGCCAGCCGGTGGCGGGAGCTCAAGTGGGGCTCATTGGAGCCGATTGGAACAGCAGTCTGCAGGTCGGACGGGGCCGCCTCCTCAACAATGGCCCGGGGAGTCCCATCATCCGGACCGATGCCGAGGGACACTTCAAGCCGCCCAGTATTGCCGGACCGCAGCTGCTGGTCGCCGTCACGCCCGAGGGGTACGGGGAAATCGCCTGGGCGGAATTTGAGCAGACCAGGACCATTGTCCTCCAGCCCTTCGGGCGCATCGAGGGCACCGTTTCCCGGGCGGGCAAGCCGCTGGCCGGGCAGGGCATTTACCTCATGCTGTCGGATCCCCGCCCCGGCTCGCTCAGCTCCGATTGGAATGCGTTCCATGTGGACACGGACGCGGAGGGGAAGTTTGTCATCGAACAGGTGCCGGCCGGCGAGCGTGAACTCGTGCGGCTGATTCCGATGCCGCCCAACGGATGGATGCACAGCCATGCGACGTCCTTGACGGCGCTTCCAGGACAAACCACGACGGTCGCGCTGGGCAATGTCGGTGCCATTGTCAGCGGCCATCTGGATTTGAATGCCGTCATCGCGGGGCGCACGAACATGACCGTTACCGGCAGTCTCAGCACCCCGCCCCCACGTCCTCCAGAAGGCGTGAAGTCCCCCGCCGAAGTGCAGGCCTGGCTGGCGCTGCCGGAGACGGTCGCCGCCCAGCACCAGGTGAAGCGCTTCGCGCTGGTGGTCCAGCCGGATGGAAGCTTCAGCGTGGACGGGGTCGAGCCCGGTTCCTTCACGCTCAGTTTCAACGGCCGGGAACCGAGGGAGCCAGGCATGCCGCCCGGATTCCGGATGCTGGGCGGGCCTTCCGGGCCGGTCCAAGTGGGCGAGGAAGCCGCCAACTCGGTTGTGAGCATCGATCTGGGCGAGGTGGTGCTGGTGCCTCCGTCCGCGCCGGCTCGACGCTGATCCGCAGGTGAGTGGGAAGTCCCGCCCCTTGTCCGCTTGCCATCTCCGCCGGTCGGCGCACGCTTTCGCCATGTCCGCCATGCCCCGCCGATGCTTCCTCGCCAGTGCCGCCACCGCGCTTGTGGGCGGTCGTCTTGTCCAGCAGGCCACAGGTGCGCCCCTGTTGCCGGAGGCCGAGCTGAACGGTACCGCGCCGCTGCTCATTTCCACCTGGCCCTTCGGCAAGCCGGCCAATGAGAAGGCGCTGGCCGTGCTGCAGGGCGGGGGCAGCGGGCTGGATGCGGTGGAGCAGGGCATCCACGTCGTCGAGTCCGATCCGAACAATCCCAGCGTGGGCCTGGCTGGAATTCCCAATTCCGCCGGCATCGTGCAGCTCGACTCCTGCATCATGTCCGGTCCCGGTCATCGTGCCGGCAGCGTGGCCGCGGTCTCCGGATACCGGCACCCGATCTCCATCGCGCGCGCCGTCATGGAGCAGACCAAGCACGTGATGCTCGTGGGAGCCGGTGCGGAAAGCTTCGCGGCGGAACACGGCTTCGAGCGCGGTCCCAAGGTGTCCGACAAGCAGCGCAACGAATGGAAGAGCTGGAAGGCAAAACAGCATCGGGCGAATGACGCTGACAGCAAAAAGCGTCCCGCGAAGAACCACGACACCATCGCCCTGCTGCTGCTCGGGGCGGACGGCAATGTCTTCGGCGGCTGCTCCACCAGCGGCTGGGGCTACAAGCTGCCCGGGCGGGTCGGCGATTCGCCGATCATCGGCAGCGGCCTCTACGTGGACAACGAGGTCGGGGCGGCGGGCGCCACCGGCCTCGGCGAGAACGTCATGCGCTATTGCAGCTCCTTTCTCATTGTGGAGCTCATGCGGCAGGGCCTGCACCCGCAGGAGGCCTGCATCGAGGTGATCAGGCGTTGCGCGCGGATCGATCCCAAGGGCTTCGACCTCTCGATCAATTTCATCGCCGTGGACAAGCGGGGCCGCTTCGGCGCGGCGGGCACGGGCACGGGCTTCGAGTATTCGGTGACGTGTGGTGCGTTCAGCAAGATCGTGCAAAGCCCGGGACTCACGAGTGCGGACATCGGGCCGCTGGGCGGCAACCGGAAGTGACCGATGGAAGGATGAGGGCTGAATGATGAAGTATGAAGGACGGGGAACGCCCGCCTCCCAGTGTTTTGACCCATGCCCGTAATCATCCATTGGTTTCGCCGCGATCTGCGGGTGACGGATAATGTGGCGCTCCACGAGGCGTCCCGGCGTGGCGAAAGGGTCATCCCGCTGTTCATCCTCGAAGACGCGTTTCGTACCGGCCCCGACGTGGGTGCGGCGCGGCTCGCGTTTCTGTTCCAGTCGCTGGAAGTGCTGCGACGCAATCTGGAGCATCTGGGCCATCGGCTGATCATCCGGCAGGGCAAGGCGGAAGAGGTGGTGCCGAAATTCGCCCGCGAGACCGGGGCAGAAGCGGTCTTTGCCAATAAGCGCTATGAGCCCTACGCCCAAGCCCGCGACAAACGTGTGGCTGCGGCCCTGTATAAGGAGGACGTCGGTTTCGAACTGTTCAAGGATGCGGTGGCATGGGAGGAACGTGAAATCCTGAACCTTTCGGGCGCGCCTTATACCGTTTACACCCCCTATTCGAAAGCTTGGAAGGCGCGCCCGGTGCCTGCGCCTGTGCCACGCCTCAAGCCGGCGGCAACGGCAGCCTCCGAAATCGCCACGGACCCGTTGATCCTCGATCCTGCCGCACTGGGTTTCCCGTTGAAGCAGACGCTCCCGGCGGCCGGCGAGCGCGCCGCCAAGGACCTGCTCGACCGGTTTCTCGCCGGGCCCGTGTTGCGTTATGACACGGAACGGAACTTTCCTGCCGTGGATGGCACCTCCTCCCTTTCACCGCACCTCCGGGCAGGGACGATCGGCATCCGCACCGTGCTGGCGCGCCTGGCGGCGGTGCGCGAGCAGGCGGATGAACGCGGCCGGCGCGGCTGCGACATCTGGCTGAACGAGCTGATCTGGCGCGAGTTTTACCAGCAGGTGCTGCACAACTTTCCCCATGTGTTGAAGGGCTGCTTCCGCCCAGAATACGATGTCTTGGAATGGAGCGGAACTGAGGAGCATTTCCAGGCCTGGTGCGCCGGCCAGACGGGCTATCCGATCGTGGACGCCGCCATGCGGTGTCTCGCTGCGACTGGCACGATGCACAACCGGCTGCGCATGATCGTGGCGATGTTTCTCACCAAGGATCTGCTCATCAGCTGGCGGCGCGGCGAGCGGTGGTTCATGCAGCAGCTTGTGGATGGCGATCTGGCGGCCAACAACGGCGGCTGGCAATGGAGTGCCGGGACCGGCACCGACGCGGCCCCCTACTTCCGCATCTTCAATCCCGTGTCGCAGGGGGAGAAGTTCGATCCCGAAGGAGTGTTCGTGCGCCGCTGGGTGCCGGAACTGGCGAGCCTGCCCAACGAAACCATCCATCAGCCGTGGTCCGAACCGCTCCTCAGCGCGGTTCGCTACAAATATCCTTCCCGGATTGTGTTACATGATGAACAGCGCCCGAAGTGCCTGGCGATGTTCAAGGCGATGAAGGGAAAGTAAGGTCTGTTGGGATCAGTCCGGGATGATAAGCGCCGCTTTTGCAGGGTCGCGATGCCGCTGGGTGGTCGGCAGTGCTGCCGTGCAGTACAGCCTCTTTGACGGAACCTTGCACCCGCAGCCCAACCTCGTGCGGGCTTGCCTCTTCCGGACCAATGGGGGGGTCGAATACATCGATGCCCGCGATCCGGGAACGACCGTGGTGGATCCCGGCCTTCCCGCCAGCCACCTCAGTGACGCCTACGGCGTCAATGCCGCCGGTCACGTCGTGGAGGACATCAGTCTGACCGCCGGCAGCACCTTCAAACAGGCCTTTCGTTACCTCGGCAGCTGTCGGTGACCGCCCACGATGGTGCGCCGCTCGCCTAACAGTGGCGACACGCCGGCACGAACCTGCCGGGCGCGACCAACTTCACCTTCGTCATCCGCAGCGCCACGGCCTGCGACGCCGGCAGTTATCAGGTTACCGTGAGCAATGTCACCGGCAATGCGGTCAGCGATGCGGCCGAACTCGTCGTGCTGGACCCGCGCCTGACGGCGAAGAGCTATCCGGACCTGACCGTGGAAGGAGCTGTGGGAGCGAGCTACAGCATCGAATCCTCCCCGTCCGTAAGCCCGGCTGCCTGCACCCTCCTGACGACGCTGACACTGACCAACGGCAGTCAAATCTACGTTGATCTGGATGCTACCAACCATCCGCAGCGCATTTACCGTGGGGTGCGCCAACCATGAGCTGTCTCTCCGGTGCATTCCTCCCCTTTTTCCGTTGCAAAGCATAGCTCGGCCGGACTCCGCTGCCTTCCCGTTGGGCCAAGAAACGCGCAGCCTTGCCCAAGAGCTGCCTAGCCAGCACCGAGACCGGCAGACAGGGTCTGCGCTGTGAAAGGCGTCAGAATAACCAGGGCGGCAAAGGATGGCCTGTTCCACGCAAGGGGCCACTCTTGGCGCTGCGCTTGCTAGCGAAAGGGGCCCGACATTCGCCTGATTGAACTTGGCATCAATGATGCTTATCGCGCGAATAAGAGTGTTTTAATCAATCGGGGGGGGATTCTTTCTCAAGCATGCAATTCGTATGAAAATCAGCCACTTCTTTATCCGTGCGGCTCTCGTCGCGCTCTCGCTGGGCGGACTCAAGGTTTTGGGCCAGGGCTACAGTCTGGTCGATCTGGGTACCGGTGCGGCCAGCGACATCAACAACTCCGGCCATGTCGTGGGGACCACGGGTGCCAATCTGGCATTTTTCTACGATGGTGTAAGCGTTAAGAACCTTCCCGTCGTGATCTTTCCCGCCGGAAGCTTCGGCGAGGGGACGCCTGCGGCTTTCGCTGATAGCAGCCAGGCCAACGCCATCAATGATTCCGACGTGGTGGTCGCCAGCGGGAGACTCTCGACTGCTTCTTCCATAGGGGTGGATGGCCACGTGTCCAACCGCTATCAGGTTGGAGCAGGGCCTGGCAGCGCTCTGCTTTTCACCCTCTATTCTCCCGTGGCCATGAACAACTCCGGCGTGATTGTCGGAACCACTCCTGGGGGCAGCTATGGTGATTTCACTTGGGGCATGTGGGACCTGAATCCCGAACTGCCCTACAACGATCCCGCCCGGTTTGTTTACTTTGACGGGGGTTACTCCCGACCCGGGGCGATCAATGATGCCGGCCTGGTGGTCGGCAGCGCTGCCGTCCAGTATGGGCAGAGCTCAGGGACCTTGCACCCGCTGCCGAACCTCGTGCGAGCCTGCATCTTCCGGACCAATGGGGTCGTCGAATACATCGATGCCCGCGATCCGGGAACGACCGTCGTGGATCCCAACCTTCCGGCCAGCCACCTCAGCGACGCCTACGGGGTCAATGCCGCCGGGCACATTGTCGGGGACATGAGCCTGACCCCGGGGAGCACTTCGAAGCATGCCTTTCGCTACATCGGCACCGGGCTGCAGGATTTGGGCACTTTGGGTGGGTCCACGAGCTCGGCGTATGACATCAACAGTTCAGACCAGATTGTCGGCACTTCCCAGGCCGCCTCCGGAGGTGCCCACGCATTTGTCTGGCAGAATGGGGTGATGACGGATCTGAACACGCTGCTGCCGATCGGCAGCAGCTGGGTGCTGCAGCGGGCCTATGCCATCAACAACCGGGGTGAGATTGTGGGCAGCGGTGCCGTGGGCGGCGTGGTGCATGCCTTCCTTTTGGCACCTCCGAATGTGGCACCGGCACTCAGCATTCTGGTTCCTCCCGTGGGGGCAACGGTCGCGGCGGGGCAATCTTACACCCTGTCGGTCACGGCGCAGGGGGGCGAACCGCTGACCTACCAATGGCAGCACGCCGGCACCAATGTGCCGGGGGCTACCCAGTCCACTTACACCATTGCCCGGGCGACGCCGGACGATGCTGGCAGTTATCTGGTGACGGTGCGCAACGCGGCGGGAAACACCGTGAGTGCCGGAGCTGAAATCATCGTGCAGAATGTGCACCTGACGGCGGGCAATTTTCTCGGTTTGACCCTCGAAGGTGTGGTGGGGGCAACCTACAACATTGACTACCGCCCGTCGGTGGATGTCACCACCTGGACAACTTTGGCGACGCTGACGCTGACCAACGCCACCCAGGTTTACATCGACTTCGATTCACCGAGCCATGCCCAGCGCCTTTACCGGGCGGTGCTTCAGCCTTGAGTGAGCGCACCGGATTGTCACCGGGAGCGGCTTGACCAACTCTTGTTTACCATCATAAACGATATGTAACCAAGCAGGTAGGGAGCCGTCTGACGCACCATCTCCAAATTGCACCCCGTTCATCAGGAACCCCCGTTCGACTCACCCCATGAAATCACAACCGATTCGCAGTTCCTTCGCTTCGTTTCTGGCCTGTGCCAGCCTGACCGGCGCCTGCGCGGCCACCACCTACACCGTCAGCGATCTGGGCACCGGTGGGGCCAACGACATCAACACCTCGGGCAGGGTGGTCGGCACGGATCCTGTGACCGGCGGCTGGTATTTTGACGGCACGAACCGGACCACGCTGAACTTCAAGGCCTACCTGTTGGGCTCCGGGCCGGGAAGCGGACCCGAATTCACGATTAACAACATGTTGCCGACGGCCATCAGTGACAATGGCCGGATCGTCGGCATCTGTGTCCTTCCCGGCCCCCCGCCCCCGAACAATCTGTACGGGTTTTTCTACGACGGAAGCGGCGACGGCACGGTGATGGCGCCATCCAGCTCGTTCTATCCCAACGGCGTGAACTCCAGCGGCGTGATTGTCGGGCTGCATTCCTATTTTGATGGAACCAGCATTCTCAACCTGCCCGGCAACGCACCCACCACCCAGGCCACGGGGAACGCGATCAATGGAGCCGGTCTGATCGTCGGCAACATCAATCCTGACGGAGGGGCCTTTTTCAAAGCCGCAACCTTCAGCAACGGCACGCACACCCTGCTCGACCTAAGCTCGATCGAGGCCCTGTTCGGGTCCCGCACGGTCAGCGAGGTGTTGAGCGTGAACAGCGCTGGCCAGATGGTCGGCTATGTGAAGGATGCCGGCTCGTCTCCTTTCGCAAAAGCTTACGCGCCATTTCTCTATGCCAATGGCTCGGTCCTCAATCTCGGCGGCCTGGGTGGCAACATGGCCTCCGCCAAGGACATCAGCAACAACGGCCTCATCGTGGGCACCGCCAGCGTGGCCGATGGCAGCTCCCATGCCTTTGTCTTTGTCAACGGCGGCATGGTCGATCTGAACTCGGTCATCTCGTCCGGTGGCACCGGCTGGGTGCTTACCTCCGCCAATGCGCTGAATGACACCGGGGTCATCGTCGGTGAAGGCATGAAGGACGGCGTCCAGCACGCGTTTCTGCTCAGGCCCACGACCGACAACCTGCCGCCGACGGTCAATTTCGCGCCGGTGGGGACGAATATTTTCGCCGGGCAATCGTTCACCCTGGGCGTCGGAGCATCTGGCAGCGGAACGCTGACCTACCAGTGGCAGCACGCGGGCACAAACCTGCCGGCAGCCACAAATTCATCCTACTCCGTGGCACACGCGACCGTGGATGATGCCGGCGCTTATCGCGTCCTGGTCTCCAATGCCTTTGGAACGACGCCCAGCGACAGCGCGACCGTGCAGGTCAAGGTGCTGCCCGATGTGCAGCGGGCGCTGTATGCCGGCATCACCCTTAACGGGCCGGTGGGGGCCAGCTTCCGCATCGAGGCGGCGGAGCGGGCGGACGCCACCTCTTGGGGCGCGCTGGGCGATGTGACGCTGACCACCAGCCCCTTCTTCTGGGTGGATACTGATACGCCGGCGCATCCGGGCCGCTTCTACCGGGCGGTGCCGCTTCCTTGAGTTGGTCGCCCCCGGCTTTTCAAACTTTGACATAAAATCTGTTTATAACCACTTCCATGAAACCACCACGGATTCGCGGTTCCCTCGCCACGATGCTGGCCTGTGCCGGCCTGACCTGCGCCTGCGCGGCCCCCACGTACACGCTCACCGATCTCGGTACCGGCGGGGCCAGTGACATCAACACCTCGGGCAAGGTGGTCGGCAATGATGGTGCCAGTCCTTGGTATTATGATGGCACCAACCGCACGAAGCTGCCGGTTATCCCGACGCTGATCCTGCAGCCGATTCCCGGAGAGTTCCCAGTCGACGTCACCCCCAGCGTGGCGTGGGCGATCAATGACAATGGCCGAATCATCGGGGAGGGCTTTTCGCCGGGTCCTCCTCCGCAACCCGGCCAGCCCCCGAGCAATTTTACCGGCTTTATTTACGATGGCAGCGGAACCGGCATCATGGTGGGAGATTACGGGGTGCACGGCCCCTACGGCGTGAACTCCAGCGGCACGGTCGTCGGAAACAATTTCATCTATGCCGGGACCAGCGCCATCAGTTTGAGCGGCGGCTTCAATGTCAGGGCGTGGGACATCAATGACGCCGGTCTGGCGGTGGGAGAGCTGGTTGCCCCTGGAACGGGGTGGAGTTCGGCCGTCACTTTTGACGGTACAGGGGCGAGCACCTTGCTCAATTTGGGGACGGTGGGGACTTCCTTCGGAGTCCGTACCGCCAGCGCTGCCCTGGGTGTGAACGCGTCCGGGCAGGTGGTGGGCTATGTGTTGGACGCCGGTTCGTCCCCTTTCCCGAAGGTGTCGCTGCCGTTTCTCTATGCCAATGGCTCGGCGATTGTCCTGGGCAGCTTCGGGGGGCTCACGAGCCAGGCCAACGACATCAACACCGCAGGCGTCATTGTCGGCAGCTCCATGGTGGCTGACGGCACTCCCCATGCCTTTGTCTTCACGGGTGGCGCGCTGACCGATCTCAACGGTCAGATTGCCTCGGGCGGAACCGGCTGGGTGCTGAACTCGGCGAACGCGGTGAACGACAGCGGTGTCATCGTAGGTGAGGGGACTAAGGATGGGGTGGCCCACGCGTTTATGCTCAAGCCCGCTACCGACAATCTGCCGCCGGCGATCAATCTGTCGCCGACCGGGACGAACCTCTTCGCCGGGGAATCGTTCACGGTGGGAGTCGCGGCGGCCGGCAGCGGCACACTGACCTACCAGTGGCAGCACGCCGGCACCAATATCCCGTCCGCCACCAACACCATCTACACGGTGGCGCACGCGACGGTGGCTGACGCCGGCGCTTACCGGGTGCTGGTCTCCAACGCGTTCGGAACGACGCCGAGCGCCAGCGCGACCGTGCAGGTCAAGGTCCTGCCCGATCTGCACCTGGCGCTGTATGCCGGCATCACCTTTGCCGGGCCCGTGGGGGCGAGCTTCCGTATTGAGGCGGCGCAACATGCCAGCGACACCACCTGGCAGCCGCTGGACAGCGTGACGCTGACCACGAGCACCTACTTCTGGCTGGATACCGATTCGCTGCAGCATCCGGGCCGGTTCTATCGGGCCGTGCCGTTTCCCTGAGCGGTTCGTTTGCTTCACGGCGTCAAGTGGGTGGTGAACCACCTTCCGCTTGACGCCTTTTGCTGGAAGGACTTGGATCACGCGCAAGGGAAACCTTGCGATGACCCACGCAACCTTCAGACACCTGTATTGTGCCAGGACGGGTTTGTCCTCCGAAGCTGCCTTGCAACACCTCTTCCGGCAATGCATCCCCCTCTGGAAGCGACCGGTGATGGCGTTGATTCACTGGCTCGACCCTTCCGTTTTCCAGCTCGACTGGGCCGTCATCCAGGAAGCGGCCGAAGCCACCAATCATGCCGAGGTGGAGACGGCAGTGGACCTGCTGCACTACCGGGGGCGGCGGGATCTGTCTTTCTGGCGCGATTTTCTCGGTTTCCGCATCTCCGGGAAGCGTCTGCTGCAGTTGGCCGACAGCCTCATGGTCCGGCCGGCCATCAGCGAAGAGGAACGGGTGCAGGCCCTGCGGCAGGCGTTGGCAGCGTTGGACCGGACGGCCTGAAGGGCGGGCCAGCGGACTGAAAGCATCAAATTCCAAGCACCAAGTTCCAGAGAAGCTTCAATCCAAAAACAGCGTCGCGCCGTTGCCCTTGAAGTTTCGTGCTTGGTATTTCATTGGCGCTTGGCGCTTGGCTTTTGGAGCTTCGCTGAATCGCCCGTTGCCTCGGGCCGTCTGCGGGATAACGTCTGTCCCACAATCGCCCCGTTCATGATGCGTCCGTTTGCCCGAGTCCTATGGTCAGCCGCCCTGCTGGCACTTCCGTGCCTGCTGCAGGCGTCGGGCAAGCCCGACTTCCAGACCCAGATCCGCCCGATCTTATCGGATAAGTGCTTTGCCTGCCATGGCCCCGATGCGACCAAGGTCAAGGGCGGTCTGCGCTTGGACGTGGCGGATGTGCCGTTTCAGGAGCTGAAGTCCGGCAAGCGGGCGCTCGTGGCGGGCCAGCCGAACGCCTCGGAACTGTTCCACCGTATCACCGCGACCGACCCGGAGGAGGTTATGCCGCCCGCAAAAACCGGCAAGCATATCACCCCGGAGGAGGCCGACCTGCTGCGGCGGTGGATTGCCAGTGGCGCGGAGTTCAAGGGCCACTGGGCCTTCGAGGCGCCGAAGGAGGCCGCGTTGCCCAAGGTCCGCAACCCGCGCTGGTGCCGAAACGCGGTGGACCGCTTCATCCTCGCGCGCTTGGAGGAGAAGGGGTTCAAACCTGAGAGCGAGGCCGACAAATATACGCTGATCCGGCGGGTGAGCCTGGACCTGACCGGCCTGCCGCCGACACCGGCGGAGGTGGATGCCTTTCTGGCGGACAACACGCCCGGCGCGTTCGAGCGGGTGGTCGATCGCCTGCTGGATTCACCGGCCTTCGGCGAGCGCATGGCGCAGTGGTGGCTCGACCTCGCCCGCTACGCCGACACCAACGGCTACCACATCGACAACAACCGGGAGATCTGGCTCTGGCGCGAATGGGTGATCCGCGCCTTCAACCGCAATATGCCGTTCGACCGCTTCACCGTGGAGCAGCTCGCAGGCGATCTGTTGCCTGGCGCGACGCTGCAGCAGCGCGTGGCCACCGGCTTCAACCGCAACACGATGGTCAACTTCGAGGGAGGGGCCGACCCGGAAGAGTACCTCACGAAGTATGTGGTGGATCGTGTGAGCACGACGGGCGTGACCTGGCTCGGCCTCACCGTCGGCTGCGCCGAATGCCACGACCACAAGTTCGACCCGATCTCGACGCGCGAGTTTTACCAGTTCTACGCCTTTTTCAACACGATCCAGGAACAGGGTCTGGACGGCAACACGTCGAATCCCTTGCCTAGCATCAAGGTGCCGTCGGCGGACCAGCAGGCGGAAACCGAACGCCGCAAGGCCACCATCGCGAAGCTCGATCAGGACTACGGGCAACGCGTGAATTCGCCTTCGCCCACCGAAGTCGCCGAACAGGCCGCGTGGGAAAAGTCCCTGCGCGCCGCGCTGGGCACGGGCTGGACCACGGTGGTGCCCGCCGAGGCGAAGTCCACCGGTGGCGCCACCCTCACCACGCAGCCCGACCAGTCGGTGCTCATCTCGGGCACGAACGCGGCGAAGGACGTTTACGAGGTAACCGTCACCACTTCGGCGCACGACGTGACGGCCCTGCGCTTGGAAGCCCTGCCGCATGACACGATGACGCAGAAGGCCTTCGCCCGGAGCGACAATGGCAACTTCGTCATGACCGGCTTCGAGGCGGTCGCCGAGGCCGCCGATCCCGCCCATGAGCCCAAGCTTGAGCCCGTGACGCTCGGGCACTGGTATTCCCTCGGGCCCTTCAAGGCGGGCGATGCCAACGACGCCTTCAACCGGGCCTTCATCGACGAGGCCGCCGTCGATCTCGCGAAGAAATACGACGACGGAAAGCTGGAGTGGAAGGAGCAGGCCGCGTGGAAGGAAGCCGAAGTCACGCCGCTGACCGGCGACAACGCCGCGACCTACGTCACCCGCACCGTCACGGTGCCGCACGCGCAGGTCATGCGGCTTTCGCTGGGCAGCGATGACGGCATCCGCGTGTGGCTGAACGGCCGGCAACTGCTGGCGAACAATGCTTCGCGCGCCGCCGCGCCCGATCAGGAATCAGTGCTGCTGCCGCTCAAAGCGGGTGAAAACCGCGTGCTGCTGAAGATCAGCAACGGCGGGGGCGGCTACACCTTCTACTTCCGCCTGTCGGACGAGCCGGTGCTGAGCCATCCGGTGAAATTCGCGACCGCCTTTGCCGACTTCAGCCAGAAGGATTTTCCGCCCACCAACCTCATTGACGACAAGCCCGACACCGGTTGGGCCGTCGAAGGGCACAATGCCGAGCACCGCCAGGATCATCAGGCGATCCTCGTCGCCACGCAGCCTTTCGGCTTTGCCACGGGCACGCGGCTGAAGCTGCGACTGAAGTTTGAGTCGGGCTTTCCGCAGCACAATCTGGGGCACTTCCGGCTCGCGGTCAGCGGGGATGGTTCGCTCGGAGACTTCGCGGCGCTGCCGGAGGACGTTCGCGGGGTGCTGTTCCGGCCGGCCGACAAGGCCTCGGCGGACGAGCAGAAGCGGCTCACGCGGCATTTCATCGAGAGCCGTTCGCTCGAGGCCAGGGCGCTCGCGGCCAAGCTTGCTGGCGAGCGCGAGGCGCTCACGAAGTTCGAGGAGACCATTCCCGTGACGATGGTCATGGCCGAAATGGAAAAGCCGCGCGACACCTTTCAGCTCATCCGCGGCAGCTTCCAGCAGAAGGGGGAGAAGCTGCTGCCCGGCACGCCGAAGTTCCTGCCGGCGCTGCACGTAAGCGATCCGGCCCGCGCGACCCGCCTTGATCTCGCGCAGTGGCTCGTGGACCCGAATCACCCGCTCACGGCCCGCGTCACCGTAAACCGCCTCTGGCAGCTCTTCTTCGGCACCGGGCTCGTGAAGACGGCCAATGACTTCGGCAACCAGGGCGAGCGGCCGAGCCATCCCGAGCTGCTCGACTGGCTCGCCTATGGCTTCAGCCACGGCCTGGCCACGCCGGCCGGCGGACGCGGCCAGCCGTGGGACACCAAGGCCATGGTGCGTTTGCTGGTCACCTCCGCCACGTATCGCCAAAGCAGCACGGTCACGCCGGTGAAGCTCGAAAAGGACCCCTACAACCGGCTGCTCACGCGCGGCCCGCGCTTCCGGCTCGACGCGGAATTCCTGCGTGACCAGGCCCTCGCCGTTTCCGGTCTGCTCGACCGCAAGATCGGCGGCCCGAGCGTGAAGCCGTACCAGCCGCCGGGACTGTGGGAGGCCATCGGTTTCGGCAACGGCTTCAGCTCGCAGAGCTACGAGGCGAGCCACGGCCCCAGCCTCTACCGGCGCGGCCTCTACGTGTACTGGAAGCGCTCGCTGCCGCATCCGGAGCTGACGACCTTCGACGCGCCCAGCCGCGAGGTCTGCACCGTCACGCGCCCCCGCACGAGCACGCCGCTGCAGGCCCTCGTGCTGATGAACGACCCGCAATACGTCGAGGCCGCGCGCGGCCTGGCGCAGCGGGTCCTGCGCGAGTCCCCGGGCGATCTGAAGGGCCAGCTCGACTACGCCTTCCGCCTCGTGCTCGCGCGCCCGCCGCGGGACGAGGAACTGAAGCTGCTGGAGCGCATCTACCGCGAGCAGCTCGCGAACTACACCGCCAACCGCACCGCCGCCGAACAACTCACGGCCGTCGGCGAAAGTGCGCGTCCAACCGGCGTCGAATCCGCCGTGCTGGCCGCGTGGACAGCGGTGGGGAATGTGCTGCTGAACTTGGACGAGGTGATCACGAAGGGATGAAGAGCATGAGGCGGAGTCTCCATTGTTGGCTTTGCATATTTGTTTTTGGACTGGCGGTTTCGTCCCGGGCAGCCGACCGGTCACCCCGTTACGAAGATTTTGCTGTCACCAACATCTTCAAGGGCAAGCCGGCCTCGGTTAATCTGAAAAGTCATCCTCAGGCTCGTGGTTTTCGCACGGAACTGCGGCGTCAGACGGCGGAAGGCCCGAATTTTGCCGGTCACTACCGGCTGGCAATCTGGGGATGTGGCACCTCTTGTCAGGAGTTCGCGATCGTGGATTGCCGGACGGGACGCGTGTATTTTCCGGCCAATTTGCCGTATGTGAGTTATGCTTTTTACGAGGGCGATGATTACGGGCTGCAATTCCGGAAGAACAGCCGCCTGCTGGTCGTGAATGGAGCTCGCAGGCAAGACCCGGAGATGGGGAAGTTTTATTATCTGTGGCAAACCAACACGCTGAGCTTGGTCCGGTCGGAGCTGAAACACTGAGCTGAAACACTCCCTCCCGCCATGAGTCGCCCTTTGAAATCCTGCTTTCTCGTCCTGATCGGCCTGTGCTTCGCCGCGAGCCTCTTCCTGATGGTTCTCGTCGAGGGGATCGAAGCGACACCGAGGGACACCCAGGACAGCCGAGGCCGGACCATGGGCTTCAACGACCGCTTCTCCCCCGAGCACTACCGGATCGCTTTGGGGAATTTCCGTCCGGGTGCGCTTTTCCGAGGGGATTACGCCTATGACTGGCTGCTGCTGGTCGCTCAACTGGTGGGTGCCTGGTGTCTGTGGTCCGCCCCCCGAAGTGCCCGGCGGGCCACCCGGTGGTATTTCCTTGCCCAACCGGCAGTCTTTTTCATCGGCACGCTGGGCGTGGTATTCCTCGTCGGCCCAATCCTCCTAGTTGAATTGCTCAGCTTTCAGGCCGACCGAGAAAACTTCACCGACGTTCCCTTTCTCGAACTGGTGACTCAGGCCGCTTGGGTCATTGTTTCCGGAACCATCGTCCGCGCGCTACCCGGCCAATCCCTCGGCTTGGGGGAAACCTGGTCTGCCCTCTGTCGCCGGCTCCGCAACCGCCACCCCTTCCGCACCCGCTGACCCATCTGCGGATCGCCTCCATTTTCCATGTTCGCCCAATCCGAGTTCGCCAAAATCCACAACCGCCGAACCTTCCTCGCGCGCTCGACCACGGGGCTGGGGCTGGCCGCGCTGGGCTCGCTGCTCGGCGAAAGCACGTTGGCGGGCGGCGTGGCCGAGCGCTCTGTGCCGGGCGTGCTGAAGACGCTGCACTTCGCGCCGAAGGCCAAGCGCGTCATCTACCTCTTCCAGTCCGGGGCGCCGTCGCACATGGACCTGTTCGATCCGAAGCCGCACTTGCGCAAGGTGTCCGGCACGGAGCTGCCCGAGAGCATCCGCATGGGCCAGCGCATCACGGGCATGACCAGCGGACAGAAGCAGTTGCTCTGCGTCGGCTCGGCCTATGATTTCAAACGCTACGGGCGCTGCGGCATGGAGCTGAGCGAGATCCTGCCGCACATCGGCTCGCTCGCGGACGACCTCTGCCTCGTCCGCTCGATGACGACCGACCCGATCAACCATGATCCGGCCGTGACTTTCTTTGCCACCGGCAACCAGCAGCCGGGGCGGCCCACGATGGGTGCCTGGTCAAGCTACGGCCTCGGCAGCGAAAACAAGAACCTGCCGGCGTATGTCGTGCTGTTGAGCGGCGGCGGCGGGCAGCCCTTGCAGACGCGCTACTGGGGCAATGGCTTTCTGCCCGGACAGCATCAGGGCGTGCAGTTTCGCGGGGCAGGGGACCCGGTGCTGTATGTGTCCAATCCGCCGGGCATTGATGCCACGACCCGGCGGCAGTTGCTGGATGGCGTGCAGGAGTTCAACCGCCAGTCCCTCGGCCGGCTGGGCGATCCGGAAATCCAGACGCGCATCGACGCCTACGAAATGGCCTACCGCATGCAGACCAGCGTGCCGGACCTCATGGACATCGCGAAGGAGCCCAAGGAAGTGCTCGAAATGTACGGCGCGGAACCGGGCAAGCCCTCCTATGCGAACAACTGCCTGCTGGCCCGCCGCCTGGCCGAGCGGGACGTGCGGTTCATCCAGCTCGTCCACCGCGACTGGGATCACCACGGCGACCTGCCGAACGAGATCAAACGCCAGGCCATGGCCACCGACCGCGCGAGCGCCGCGCTCGTGAAGGACCTGAAGCAGCGCGGCCTGCTCGATGACACGCTGATTGTCTGGGGCGGCGAATTCGGCCGCACGAGCTACAGCCAGGGCGAGATCACGAAGGCCAGTTTCGGCCGCGACCATCACCCGCGCTGCTTCTCGCTGTGGATGGCCGGTGGCGGGGTGCGCCCCGGCTACGTGCATGGCGCGACGGATGACTACGCCTACAATGTCGCCCGCGATCCGCTGCACGTGCATGACTTCCACGCCACGCTGCTGCACCTGCTCGGCATCGACCACAAGCGCCTGACCTACCGCTTCGAAGGCCGCGATTTCCGCCTGACCGACGTGAGCGGCGAAGTGGAGCGGCGCATCCTCGCGTAAGGCTCACAAAAAGCCGGGCATGCGTTTGAGGACGCGATCGCCGTTTGTGACAGGCGAGCCAACGGGTGCGCAGGTGGGGTATCGCTGCGGCGATACCCTAACTTCGCCGCCCGCCAGCGCAGCGCCGCAGGCGGCCGGCCACCCCAGACCTGAAGAGCTGCTTTAGCGGCGGGCAAGTTCCCCTTGGGCTCGGGAAAGGCGGGATATCTCCTTCTGCTTGCGTTTGACACAAGTCTTCGCAGAGACGGTGCGCCTCCGGCAAAAGTGCAGCCAAGGTCGGGGAGCTGCTGGGGTTGCCAGGGTGTTACGAAAGCGCCCGTGCATAAGCGCCCCGACGGCGCTGGCGCTGGTCGGGGCGAGAATATGGGCATCGCCGCAGCGATGCCCCACCTGCGACATGGGTTAATCTGCTCTTCGCGAACGCCGATCGGATCGTGGGCGTTCGCAATTCCCATGCGCTGGCCCGCAAACGGCGTCCCGATAAAAACAAAACCGCCCGGCTTGAGGCCGGGCGGTTTGACAACGGGTTGTTGAAGCGGAGCGCGCGAATCACTTCGCGTCGTCCGCCGGCGCGAGTGACTTGTACGCCAGCGCGGCGACCGCCGGATTGAAGGCGCCACCCGAGACTCCGCCGACCGCATACGCCATGGCCAGAACCGTGAAGCCGATGGCCAGTCCGTAGTTGGAATTGCCGGCGGTACCCTTGGCCGTGGCAGTGTTCAGCACGGCCCAGGCCAGCGCGAACGTGCCGAGGAATTCCGCGAGCAGCGCCGGGCCGACCTTCAGCTCACCGGGCGGCGGCATCACCGGGTTCCCCTTGAGATAGAGCACGGCAAAGGCGGCGACCACCGCCCCAACCACTTGCGAGATCATGTAGCCCGGGACGTCGCCCGTGGGGCACTTGCCACGCAGCCAGACGGCGAGGGTGACGGCGGGATTGAAATGGCCGCCCGAGATGTGGCCGCCGGCGTAGATCATCACCATCAGCACCGCGCCGATGGCCAGCGGGGCGAGGTTGCCGGCGCCGGGCGGAATGACCACATTGCCAATGGTAAAGACGAGAAAGAAGGTGCCGATGAGTTCGACGAGGTATTTTTTTCATGGGTGGGGCGGGGTGAGAGGTTGGCGGACCAGAGCGCATGGTTTTTAACCGGCGGCTGAACCTGCGTAAAGCCTCCTGTCGGCGACGTTTTGCCGCGGGTGCGGAAAAAAACCAAAAAACGTATTGCACCGAAGCTGCCGGTTGATACTTTCTGCGCTCCCGTTGCCGTCCCTGGGGGGATGGCGCATTACACTTTAGGCCGCAATGCCCACGATTAACCAGTTGGTCCGCAAGGGCCGCACGAAGGTCAAGTTCAAGAGCAAGTCTCCCGCGTTGGAGAATGCTCCATTCCGCCGTGGCGTCTGCCTGCAGGTCATGACCCGCACGCCGAAGAAGCCGAACTCCGCCATGCGTAAGGTCGCCAAGGTGCGCCTCACCAACGGCTACGAGGTGATCGCCTACATTCCTGACGAGGGCCACAACCTCCAGGAGCACTCCATCGTGCTCGTGCGCGGTGGCCGTGTGAAGGATCTTCCCGGTGTGCGCTATCACATCGTCCGTGGCACGCTCGACGCCGCCGGTGTCGAAAAACGCCGCGTCAGCCGTTCCAAGTACGGCGTCAAGCGCCCGAAGGCTGCCAAAACCGCCGCCAAGTAACATTTTTTCCGTCCCGAACCTGTTCTTTGTATGTCTCGTCGTCGTCAAGCGATCAAGCGGTCCGTCACTGCGGACGCCAAGTTTAACAGCCTGCTCGTTGGCCGTCTGGTCAACGTGATCATGAGGAGCGGCAAGAAGAATGTGGCCCAGCGCATCGTTTACGGCGCGCTCGACACCCTTGCCGAGAAGAACCCCGGCGTGAACTCGCTGGAAATCCTCCAGCGCTCGATTGAGAACGCCAAGCCGCGCATCGAGACCAAGCCCCGCCGCGTCGGTGGTGCGACCTATCAGGTTCCGATGGAAATCCCTGGCGAACGCCAGACCGCTCTGGCCATGCGCTGGATCGTTGACTTTGCCGATGCCCGCAAGGGTGTGCCCATGCAGCAGGCGCTCGCCTCCGAACTGATGGAAGCCTATCAGGGCCAAGGCGGCGCGATCCGCAAGCGGGATGACGTGCACAAGATGGCGCAGGCCAACAAGGCGTTTGCCCACTTCCGCTGGTAGTCTTGGAATTGACCATCATTTCGCCCCGTGGGCAACCCGGGGCGTTTTTCTTCCCCACGAACAAAGCTTTTCCCGACCGAGAACATGAGTGACGCAGCTGCAATCAATCCCGCAGTGAATTCGCCCGCCCGGCAATATTCGCTGGAGCGCACGCGCAATATCGGTATCGCGGCGCACATTGATGCCGGCAAGACGACGACGACCGAGCGTATCCTTTTCTACACCGGCCTGATCCACAAGATCGGTGACGTCGATGACGGCAACACGGTCACGGACTGGATGGAGCAGGAAAAGGAACGTGGCATCACGATCACGTCGGCCGCCGTCACCTGTTTCTGGACGCAGAAATCCACCAAGCCGGGTGAGGACAAGATCTACAAGGCGTTCAACAACATCCCGATGCGGGTCAACATCATTGACACCCCGGGTCACGTTGATTTCACCGCCGAGGTGGAGCGCTCCATGCGCGTGCTGGACGGCGCGGTCGCCGTGTTCTGCGGCGTCGCCGGCGTGCAGCCGCAGTCCGAAACCGTCTGGCGGCAGGCGACCAAATATCACGTTCCGCGCATCGCGTTCGTCAACAAGATGGACCGCATTGGCGCGAATTTCGAAAATGCGCTGAACGACATGCGCACGAAACTGCGTGCGTATGCCTTCCCGATTTTCCTGCCCGTGGGCGCCGGCCCGACCGAGGCGGATAACAAGCCCGTTGAAGGCGGCTTCGAGGGCGTCATCGACGTCGTCAACCAGAAGATCGTGATGTGGGGCTCGGGCGAGGCCAACGAGGGGTTGAATTACGAGGTCAGCGACATTCCCGCCCAGCATCAGGAACGCGCGAAAGCCGCGCTCGCTGAGCTGATCGATGCCGTTTCCAACAAGGACGACGCGATCGCCGAGATGGTTCTCGAGGAGAAACCCATCGACGCGGCCACGCTGAAGGCGGCCATCCGCCGCCTGACCTGCAAGATCGAGCTCGTCCCCGTGCTCTGCGGTTCCGCCTTCAAGAAAAAGGGCGTGCAGGTGCTTGTGGATGCGGTGGTGGATTATCTCCCCTCGCCGCTCGACATCCCGCCGGCGACCGGCCACGAGATCGGCACGGATGTGAAGATCGAGGTCCCCACGGACGACAACAAGAAGTTCTGCTCGCTGGCGTTCAAGCTCTGGACCGACCCGTACGCCGGCAAGCTGGTGTTCTTTCGCGTTTACTCCGGCCAGCTCAAGAAGGGCGACACGATCTACAACCCGCGCACCCGCAAGCGCGAGCGTGTCAGCCGCCTCATGGTCATCCAGGGCAGCGAGCGCAAGGACATTGACTCGGTGTATTCCGGCGACATCGCCGCGCTGGTCGGCCTGCGCAACATCACGACGGGTGACACCCTCTGCAACGAGGACTTCGACATCACCCTCGAGCCGCCGACCTTCCCCGAGCCGGTCATCAGCATGGCCATCGAGCCGAAGACCAAGGCCGACCGCGACAAGATGTCCGAGGGTCTGCAGCGCCTGTCCGAAGAGGATCCGACCTTCCACGTTTTCACCAACGAGGAAACCGGTCAGCTCATCATCGCGGGCATGGGCGAACTCCATCTGGAGATCATTCGCGACCGTCTGAAGCGCGAGTTCAAGGTCGAGGCCGATGCCGGTGCACCGCAAATCGCCTATCGCGAGACAATCACCAAGGCCGCTGACGGTGAGGGCAAGTTCATCCGCCAGTCCGGCGGTCGCGGCCAATACGGCCACGCCTGCGTCAAGGTCGAGCCCAATGAACTCGGCAAGGGTGTCGAGGTCATCAACGGCATCGTGGGCGGTTCCATTCCCCGCGAATACATTCCGGCCGTCGAAAACGGCATCCGTGAGGCCATCAAGTCGGGCGTGTACGCCGGCTATCAGGTCATCGACATCAAGGTCGAGATAACGGACGGCTCGTTCCACGAGGTCGACTCGAACGAACTCGCCTTCAAGATGGCGGGCATTTTCGCCCTCAAGGACGCCTTCGAAAAGGCCGGTCCCATCCTGTTGGAACCGATCATGAAGGTCGAAGTCACCACGCCGGATGAATATCAGGGCGATCTGCTCGGTGACGTGAACCGCCGCCGCGGCGTCATCCACGGCGTGGATGCCAAGAACGGCCAGACCGTCCTCAACGCGCAGGTGCCGCTGGCCGAAATGTTCGGCTACGCCACCGCGATCCGTTCCTTGTCGAAGGGCCGCGCCTCCTACAGCATGGAGCCGCAGAACTTCCAGCAGGTGCCCAACAGCGTGCTGACCACCGTGCTCGACGCGGCCAAGAAGAAGCCCGCCGCCCGCAGCTAACTTTCCGTCGAAACCATAAACTTCAACCTGTTCTTTGTATGGCTGGACAACGCATCCGCATCCGATTGAAGGCCTATGACCACCGGGTGATTGACGCTTCCGCGAGTGAAATCGTGGAGACCGTCAAACGCTCGGGAGCCCGTGTCGCCGGCCCCATTCCGCTTCCCACCAAAATCGAGCGCGTCACTGTGCACCGCTCGCCCCACGTGGATAAAAAATCTATGGAATCCTTCGAGCAGCGCACTCACAAGCGCCTCCTGGACATCCTCGACCCCACCGCCAAGACCGTGGACGAGCTCAAGAAGCTCAACCTGCCGGCCGGTGTGGACATCACCATCAAAATCTAGTCCACCAGACCATGCCTCTCGCTCTTATCGGTAAAAAGCTGGGTCATACCCGCGTTTATGACGCGAACGGTGTGATGACCCCCGTGACGGTCGTGCTCGTCGGCCCCAACCGCGTCCTTCAGGTCAAATCGAAGGACGGCAAGGACGGCTACAACGCCGTCCAGATGGGCTTCGATGACCAGAAGGAACAGCGCCTGACGAAGCCGCTGCTCGGTCACATCAAGAAGCACAACGGCGTCGCCGTGAAGCGCATCCGCGAATTCCGCGACTTCACCAAGGCGGTCAAGCCCGGCGACATCGTCGGCGCGGACCTCTTTGCGGTCGGCCAGTTCGTCGATTGCATCGGCACCACCAAGGGCCGCGGCTTCGAAGGCGTCGTGAAGCGCCATAATTTCGCCGGCGGCGACATGACCCACGGTGCGAAGGGCTGGCATCGCCGGTCCGGCGCCATCGGTCAGCGCCTCTTCCCCGGCACCGTCATGCGCGGCATGAAGATGCCCGGTCACATGGGCCAGGTGCAGCGCACCGCCCAGAATCTCGAGGTCGTCCAGGTCCGCCCCGAGGACAATGTCCTCCTGATCCGCGGCAGCTTCCCGGGCAGCGAGGGCGACTACTGCGTCGTCCGCGAGTCCAAGAAGATCGGGATCGACTCCGACCGCTTCAAGCACATCTTGGCAGTCCGCCAGAAGGCAAAGGACACCGCCGCCAGTGGTGGTGCGAAAAAAGACGAGAAGAAGGCTGCGGCCAAGAAGAAGTAACGAGGGACTGATCCATGAAACTTCCAGTTCAAACTTTGGCCGGCGCGACTGCCGGCGACCTCGAAATCCAGTTCGAGGTCATCGAGGACAACAAGGGCCAGCAGGCCGTCCACGACACCGTGGTCGCCTACCGCGCCGGTCTCCGCCGCGGCACTGCCGCGACCAAGACCATGGGCGAGGTTGCCGGCTCCGGCAAAAAGCCCTGGCGTCAGAAGGGCACCGGCCGCGCCCGTGCGGGCTCCTTCGCCTCGCCCCTGTGGCGTGGCGGCGGTGTCACCCACGGTCCCCAGCCCCGTGACTTCAGCAAGAAGGTCAACATCAAGGTCAAGCGCCTCGCCCTGCGCCGCGCGCTGAGCGAACGCATCAAGGCGGGCGATGTCATCGTCATTGACGACATCCAGCTGGCGGCGTCCAAGACGAAGGACTTCGTCAAGGTGCTCCAGCAGCTCGACCTGACCGACAAGACGTCGCTCTTCCTCGTCGGCGGTGAGAACCGCAACGTGGAGCTCGCCTCGCGCAACATTCAGGGCGTCGCCCTCACCACTGGCAAGTCCGTCATCACCTACGACCTGCTGAAATACGACAAACTGGTGTTCACCAAGGCCGGCTTCGAACAGATTGAGGCGCGTCTCATCCGGAAAGACTGAAGCTTATGAAGCTCACCCCTTTTGACATCATCAAGACGGTCAAGATCACGGAGAAGGCCAACCTTCAGACCGAGAAGTTCAACAAGTACACCCTCGCCACCGACCCCCGCGCCACCGCGCCGGAGATCAAGGCGGCGGTCGAAGAGCTGTTCAAGGTCAAGGTCGTCAAGGTCAACACCATGAACGTCCGCGGCAAGGTCCGCCGCCAGTTCACCAAGGCCGCCGGTCGCACCAGCGACTGGAAGAAGGCCATCGTCACCCTCAAGAAGGGCGACAAGATCTCGCTGAACTGAGTTCGGCGGTCTCTTTCAAGCAAGGCGCGTGGAATTTTCCACGCGCCTTTTTTTTGTTTTTGGACCACGGATCACACGGATCAATCCGCTTCAACGCTCCAACCGATAGCCGCGACCGCGAACCGGTAGGGATGGTGCGCCGCGCCGTCCCCGTCGCCGAGCGCAGCGTCAGGCGACGGAACGAATGCCCGCAGCGTACGCATTCCGCCATTGAACGTTGAACGTTGAACGTTGGATGTTCAACGTTCAAAGCCGCGCCTTGCCATGCCCATCGCTACCACCAGCTATCCCGAGAGTCTGGGGGAACGCGACGCCTGGATCATGGGGCATCGTCCAAACCTCGATCCGCAGCGCGCCGCCCTTCTTTTGGACCGTCCCGCCGGCACCCTGATCGAGGAGGAGCCAGATGCGACCGGTCAACTTCGCCGCTCGCTCACGGTTTTCCTCACCAATCGCGAGTGCCCCTGGCGCTGCCTGATGTGCGATCTCTGGCGGCACACGACCCTGCACTCCGTGCCAGTCGGGGTGATTCCCCGGCAGATCGACTCGGCCCTGGCTGCCGCGCGTGGGCCATTCGCTCAGCTCAAGCTTTACAACGCGGGCAGCTTTTTCGATGCCGGGGCCATCCCGACGGCGGATCATCCGGCCATCGCCGAGCGCTGCCGGAATTTTTCGCGCGTGGTCATTGAGTGCCACCCGTCGCTGGTGCGCGAGCATATCCTGCGCTTCCGCGATCAGCTGGGGACAACCCGGCTGGAAGTCGCGATGGGCTTGGAGACGGCCCATGCCGACGTGCTGGCGAAGCTCAACAAGCGGATGACGACCGATGATTTCGCCCGGGCCGCTGCCTTCCTGCGGACGCACGGCATGGATGTCCGGGTGTTTCTGTTGGTGAAGCCGCCCTTTCTCAGCGACCCGTCCGCCTTGGAATGGACGGTGCGTTCAGTGGAATTCGCCTTCGAGAGCGGGGCGAACGTGGTCTCCCTGATTCCGACCCGGCTTGGGAACGGGGCGCTGGAGGCGCTTGCCCGCTCCGGTGATTTCACGCCGCCCACGCTTTCGCTGTATGAGGCGGCGGTGGATTCGGCCTTTGCTCAGGTTCAGGGCCGGGGCCGACTGTTTGCCGATCTATGGGATCTGGAACGCTTCAGTGATGAGCCGTCCACGTTTCCCCAACGGTACGCCCGCCTGGAGGAAATGAACCGACGACAGAGGGTGCTGTCCCGGATTCCCACCGTGTAGCAACTGCTTTTGGTTTCCGCTCAACCCCGCCGCACCGCGCCATCGCTGCCCATCCGCGCGATGAAATCGAACCGGTCGGGTGCCAGGCAGAGCGAAACATCGTCTGCCAGTTCTGGGATCCCGAGCAGGCGCCGGCCGTTGGAGGCGTGCTGGATGACCGATGTCAGATTGTCTCGGGACGTTCGGAAGAGCTGACGCGCAATCTGGGCGGCATCCCCAATCTCCCCTTTCTCCGCCACCGGCCAAATGCGATCCGCCAGTGCGCCCGCACCCAAAGTGTCCTCATAGGCAGCTTGAGCACCGGTGCCAGCGCAGACGAACAGCACATGGTCGGACACATTTTGGCGGAGCCAATCCGCCGTGGCACCGAGATTGGCGAAGGAGGCCACGAGCACATGGCGGGCTCCGGCACAGGCACGGAGAGCGAGCGTGCCGTTCGTGGTCGTCATTGCGATCTCGTTGCCGGCAACTCGTTCGGGGGTGAATTCGCGTGGCGAATTGCCGAGACCAAAGTCGGTGCCGCCCGTTTGGGCGGCGCGGATTCGCAGCCCGTTGCGTTCGCCGGCCAGCAGAATGTCGGGCGAGCGGGCGCGCCAGGCGAGGGCCTCGGCGATATCGTTCACCGGATATATTGCTGTGGCCCCGTTGGCCAGCGCCTGCAGCATCGTCGAGGTCGCGCGCAGCACGTCGAACACCACGCAGGTCGTGGCCGAGAGATCACGGCCGGCGAGCGCGGCAAATTCCGCAGGCGTAAAGAGGACATCGAGCGAGCGCATGGCGATGAGTGAGGATGAATTTGGAAAGCAGGAAAACAGGAAAGAAGAGGCGGGCAGTATGAACAGAACGGACCGAATTCAGAGTTGCGATCGGTCTGGGTTTTTTCCTGTTTTCCTGCTTTCCAAATTTACCCTCCTTTTTTCCGCTTCCGCAGTTTGGGTACCTGGGTGCGCACGTAGTGAAAGAGATACTGCTGGGCGTACCCCGCGTTCGGCCCAAAGTAGGTCGCGGCGAAATGCATCAGCCGTTTCGAAGTGGGCTGACGCTTTGGAAAATACAGCGTGCGTAGTGCCTTCAGCACCCACACATCCACCGGAAAGGCATCCTGCCGGCCGTAGGCGAAGAGCAGCACGCAGTCGGCGATCTTACGGCCGACGCCGGGAAAGCGCATCAGGCTGGCACGCGCGTTGTCGGTGGTCTGCTGGACAAGGGCGGCCAGCTCGACTTCCCGGGCGACCAGCATTTGCGCGGTGCCCCGGAGATACTTCGCGCGAAAGCCGAGTTTGCAGGCGCGCAGTTCCGCCTCCGAGGCTGCCGCCAGCCGATGGTAAGTTGGGAAAGCGAAGTGCGTCGTGCCCTCCGGTCCGATGATCGCTTCCCCGAAGCGCTCACACAGCAGCGCGACGCATTGCTGGATCTGCACGATCTGCTTGGTCGAGCTGAGGATGAAGCTGGCGAGGCATTCCCACTGATCCTGGCGCAGCAGCCGGAGTCCGGGGCACGCTGTGGTCGCCGCGCGCAGGGGCGCATCGTCGGGAAAGCTGCCGAGGACAGCAGGCAAATCCACCGCCAACTGCAGGTAATCGGTAAGCCAGCCCCAGTCGTCCACGGGTGCTGTCGTCGTGGCGTGGAGACGATTTTCCTGGACGTGCAGGCGCACCCAGCGATTCCCGATGACGCCTTCATGGCCGTCGCCCATCTGCTTCCACCGAAACGCCTGACCGCTCGTCAGGGTCGTGGCGAGATCGTAGTCCCGCAGCGGGAATTCGGCGTGAAACTCAGAGCTTTCCACGGCAGGCGAAAAGTTGGACCTGATGCGAGGCCCGGCCGGGATCTGCCACCTTGAACAGACCCAGGCTCTTCACGCTGGTGAACTCGGTCAGCAGCCGTGGCGGAATGGCGGCCTCGGTTTCCGTACCCAGAACGTAGATGGCGTTTTCGCCGTGACGTTGGTCGTAGCGGTACTCAGGCCAAAACCAGAGCTGGTTTTCCGGCACATCGCTGGACCGGACCGTGACGAGCGGACGGCCGGTGCCGACGGTGGCCTTGGCTTCCGGCAGGTAAAAGCTGAGCAGTCCGGCGCGTCCGTAGTGGTCGGCAATGATAAAGGTGGGATGCCCATCGGCCACTTCGAGAGCGGTGCGCTGTTCGCCGACCACGGCGGCGAGTTTGCGATAGCCGCGCACGCGATTGAGCGGGTCCATGCTGAGGGGCAACGACCAGCCGCTGATCTTGCTGACCAGTTTGGTTTCATGCAGCAGCACCACCACCGGAAGCCCCACGCCCAGCCCAAGCCCCAGCAGCCAGCGACCGGCCCGTGAGTCGCGGTGAACGTGCCAATACAGCGCGGCCAGCATCAGCAGCGGTGCCGCCGCCGGGGCGATCCAGTTCGGCTGTACCCGGGCGCGCAGCGTGTAGGCGAAGTAAAACAGGAACACCGGAGCACCGAGGCAGAAGAGGTAGCGCAGCAGCATTTCCGGCGGATCGCCTCCGGTCGGAGGCCGCTTGTTGTCCGTCGCCTTCATGGCCGGGTCGCGCCAGAACGCAACGGCCGCCCACACGACGGCGATGAACAGGAACGGATTCAGCAACGCCGGCACGGTGAAGAGGAAATCCCAAAAAAACCGGAGGGTAGGCTGCCAGGCTGAGGACAGGCCGCCTCGGTCACTCACGTGGTGTACGGTGATCCAGTCGTGCTGCGCATTCCATACGACGACCGGCAGCGTGCAGAGCAGGTTGACCAGCAGGGCCAGCCACGGGCCGGGCCGCCGCAACTGCGCGCGGGCCGGTGGCCAGAGCAGGAAGAAGATGCCGAAGGACGCCCACAGAAAGGGCGAGCTGTACTTGCTCAGAAACGCCCCGCCCCACCAGAGCCCGGTGGTCACCCATTGCCGGGTGGAATTCTCGGTAATCGCGCGCCACCCGCTGATCAGCGCCGCCGTCCAGCAGAGCACCAGCAGCGGGTCGATCGTGATCAGGATACTGCCCACGCTCAGCAGCGGCGTGGCCGTCACCGCGAGCAGTAACAGAAACCCGGTCTTGGCGTTGGCGTAGCGGGTGACAAAGCGCAGCATCATCACCCCGAGCACGGCGGCGATGACGGGGGACAGGAGCCGCGCACCCAGTTCGGTGTCGCCGAAGATGTGGGTGCCGACCCAGTGCGCCAGCGCGATGCCCGGGGGTTTCGAGTAGTACGACAGCGCCAGATGCTTCGACCAGAGCCACTGGTACGCCTCGTCCTCGCTGAGCTCGATGATGCCGGCACCCAGATAGCAGATGCGGACGAACAGCAGCAGGCCGATCAGCGCATACCCGGCGCGCAGCCAGTGTGACTGCGTGGCCTCCGTGTCCGCCGGATCGGCCGGCAACGGGTCTCTCCGCAGCGACGGCAGGCGAGCATACCACAGCGGGAAATAGCGCCTTCCCACCACTCCCCAGGCGGCGTCCACGACGAATGTTCCAGCCACTCCGGCGAACGCCCCGAAGGCCCAGCCACCGAGGACATCCGAGGGATAATGCACGCCGTTATAACACCGGGAGATGCCGACGCAGGCGGCGAGCGGCACCATGAAACGCCAGCTGCGTCGCCAGAAGAGGATCGCCACGGCGGCGGCACAGGCACTGTTGGCCGAGTGCCCGCTGGGAAAGGACTTCCGGTCGCCGCCCGCACCCACGCGGCGATTCGTTTCGGGATGGGTGACGTAAGGCCGCGGCCGGGCGACCGCCTTTTTGACCGGGTTGAACAGCAGGCTGTCACCGAGCCACAGCGACAGGGCGAGCACGACGACAAAGCAGCGTCCCTTGGCTCCGCAACGGGTGAGCAGCCAGATGGCGACACCGATGATCAGCGGCAGCGAGTAGCTGTTGCCGCTGAGGAACAGCATGAGCCAATCGAAGACCGGATTCGACAACGTGTGGTTGATGAAGCGGAATACGGAGAGATCAAGGGCGACTAGCCAATCCATGTGGCGACAAATCTAGCGGGAGGACGGGGCTGTGACAGGCGGAATCGTGCGGGAGGAGACCGGAGCGGCCTTGCGGCCGGGCGTCAGGAGACAGGAGAAGACGGGAGAGGGCTTCAGGCTTTCTGGATGATTTCCCGTCGATAGGCGAGATGCAGGTCCTTCGTTAACGGGGATTCCCGCAGGGGAATGCCATCGAGCGCGATGGCCGGCACGATTTCCAGCGAGCTGGTCGTGAGGAAAACCCCTTCCGCCTGCTGCAGCTGCCAGAGGCGGCAGCTCCGCTCCGCCGTCGGCAGGCCGAGCTGGCCCGCGAGTTCGAGCACGAAGGCCCGCGTCACACCGGCCAGGAGGCCCTCCGCGAGCGGCGTGGTGCAGAGGACGCCGTTCTCGATCCAGAACAGGTTGCTGCTGGCGGCCTCGGCGAAGCGGCCGTCGGTGTTCAGCAGCAGCGCCTCGTCCGCCCCGCGCTCCTCCGCCTCGGCGCGGGACAGCACCTGCGCGAGCTTGTTGGCGGTCTTGAACGTGGCCAGCCGGTCACCCGCCGGAATGCGGAACGACGAGGTAATGAGCTTCCAGCGGGCGGGGCTCTCCGGAGAGACGTCCGGCGCGGGATGCAACGTCATGACGAGCGTCGGCGAATCCGCGCCCTTGGGAGAATAGCCGCGCGGCCCGACTCCGCGCGAGAGGTTGAGGCGCAGCGTGGCTTCAGGAAGCCCGTTTCGCGCCACCACTTCGACGGCGGCGGCGGTAAGCTCTGTGGCGGTGAAAGGAATCCGGATGCCGAGGAACTTCGCGCCCATGTGCAGCCGTTCCAGATGCTGGGGCCAGCGAAAGGGTTTGCCGGCGTAGATTCGGACCGCTTCGAAGAGCCCATCCCCGTACAGGAATGAGCGGTCGAATACGGAGACCTTGGCCTCCGCTTCGGGAACGAACTGGCCGTTGAGGAAGACAGTCATTTTTTAAAACCGCTGATCTGCGCTGATCTCCCTGAAGGGCAGGAAGCAGGCGAAAGGAGACATTGGTTGTCGCCGCCGGACATCGAACCCTCCGATGCCGGCTACATCGTGTTCGGATCTATTGGTGAGTCGTTGACTCCCTTCCCCCTCACCCCGGCCATCTCCCTTGGGGAGAGGGAGAATTGCCGGCTGCTTCCGGGCGGGACCAGACGCAGGAGTTGCCGGAAGCCCATTCAGATCACATGGGAAGCCGCCCTGCTTTCCCCTCTCCCCAAGGGAGAGGGTTAGGGTGAGGGGGAAGGGCACGCGAATACCTCCAGGACCGGTTTTCCAAATGATTCTCATGCTTTTGATCATCGTTGCAGTCTAGCGCCGATCCGTGGAGATCAGTGGTTTCCCTTCTCGGTTGAGTTCCAGCGCCGCCAGCAACCCGCCTGCCTTGGCCAGGGTCTCGTCGTATTCCGCCTCGGGTCTGGAGTCGGCGACGATGCCGGCGCCGACGTGAAACCAAGCTGTCCCGTCGCGCACCACGGCGGTGCGGATGGTGATGCTCAGCTCGCTCTCGCGGTTGAAGCCGAGGTAGCCGTGGCAGCCGCAGTACGGGCCACGCGCGACCGGCTCCAGCTCGTCGATGATCTCCATCGCGCGGATCTTCGGGGCGCCGGTGATGCTGCCGCCGGGGAAGCAGGCCGCCAGCGCGTCGAGATGCGTGATGCCGGCGCGCAGCCGGCCCTCGACGGTCGAGACGAGATGCTGCACCTGGGGATAGCGTTCGAGGCGGACCAGCTCGGGCACCTGCACCGAGCCGTATTCGCAGACGCGGCCCAGATCGTTGCGGAGCAGGTCGGTGATCATCACCAGTTCGGCCATTTCCTTCTCGCTGCGCTGCAACTCGTAGGTGAGCTGGGCATCGCGCTGCGGATCGGCACTGCGTGGGCGCGTGCCCTTGATCGGCCGCGTGAGAATGTGGCTGCCGCTCAGCCGCAGAAACAGTTCGGGCGAGGATGACACGACCGAAAAATCCCCGCAGTCGAAGAACGCCGAAAACGGGGCCGGTGAGACCGTGGAAAGCCGCTCGAAATAATCCCATCCGCCGACCGGGCACGGTGCGCTGAGCCGTTGGGCCAGGTTTACCTGATAGATGTCACCCGCATGGATGTAGCGCAGGGCGCGTTGCACCGCGTTGAGAAAATCCGCGCGACTGAGCGAGGAAGTGACCTTGGGCCGGACGGTGGGTTGAGGCTCCGGGCTCCGCTTTTCCGGGGAGGCTTCTTCAGCGGCAAGCCGCTCGCGCCACCAATTGAGCTGGCCGCGCGCGCGCGCCTCGTTGCGAGAGCCATCGGCCGCCAGGCCGGTGGCGACCACCCAGGTCTTGCCCAGCAGATGATCGAACACCACGAGGCTGGCGTGGAAACCAAGATGGCAGTCGGGCAGCTCGAGATCGTTGACCGCCCGCCGCGTCAGGCGGGGCTCGACGAACTGCTTCAGGTCGTAGCCCCAGTAGCCGAAGCAGCCGCCGAGCGGGAAGGGGAAGTCGAGATCGTCCAGCAGCTCGTAGGCGGCGAGCAGCGGCGCGAGGTGCTGCCACGGGTTGCCAAACTGCTCCACGACCCGGCCATCGGCGAAGCGGGTGAAGCAGTCGGTGCCGGAGGAGCGGAAGGTGAGAAATGGCCGGGCCGCGACGAATGAGTACCGGGCGCTGGGCACGTCAAACGAACCGGTGCGCAGCAGCACCAGACCCGGCTCACGGTGCAGCGACGCCGCGAGCGACTCGGGCGTGTGGTGCGTGGCGGCTTCTTCGACGAGGGCGCGCATCGGATATCCCCGACGCTGGCGGATGCGGGAGTTGCGTCAATCCCGGACCGGCCTCTAGCCTTTGGCCACTTACCGATGAACTTATTTGATCTGACGGGTGAAGTGGCCGTGGTCATTGGCGGCACGGGTGTTCTGGGCGGCACACTGGCCGAAGGGCTGGCATCGGCCGGCGCGGCGGTTGCCATCATCGGCCGCAACGCCGAACGCGGCGAGGCGCGGGTGGCGGCCATCCGCAAGGCCGGCGGACAGGGCCTGTTTGTGGCCGCCGATGCCGTCAGCCGGGACGATCTGAAGGCCGCCCAATCCGCTATCCGCGCGGCGCTGGGCCAGCCCACGATCCTGATCAACGCTGCCGGCGGCAACGACCCGAAGGCCACGGTCACGGACACCAACAAGTTCGAGGACCTTTCTCTGGAGGCCTGGCGTGGGAATTTCGACCTGAACCTCGTGGGCGGTGTGCTGCTGCCGTGCCAGGAGTTTGGCCCGGCGATGTGCGCGGCGGGGCGGGGGAGCATCATCAACATCGCGAGCGTCTCGGCCCACATCCCGTTGTCACGCGTGGTGAGCTACTCGGCGGCCAAGGCGGCGGTGCTCAGTCTGACCCAATTTCTGGCGCGGGAATGGGCGCCGCGCGGCGTGCGGGTGAACTCGCTTACGCCCGGCTTCTTCCCGGCCGAACAGAACCGCAAGCTGCTCTTTAACGACGACGGCTCGCCGACCGCGCGCACGAAGGCCATCTGGGGCCACACACCGATGGGCCGCTTCGGCAAGTCCGAGGAACTAGTCGGCGCGGCGGTGTTTCTCGCGAGCGCGAAAGCCAGTTCCTTCGTGACCGGAAGCGATGTGAAGGTGGACGGAGGCTTTTTGGCGCAGACGATTTGAAAATGTTAGATTCCTCAGACATGAGCACGAAGGGATACATCGGCGGCGTGACCGCCACGGACGGCCTCGTGACCGAGGCGCAGGTCAGCGAGTTGATTTCGACAGCCTGCCCCGCGTCGGATTACCGTGGCAAAAAGCTGCTCTTCATCATCCCGGATGGCACGCGCACGGCGCCCATCGGGATGATGTTCAAGCTGCTCTTCTCGCAACTCGGTGGTGGCGCGGCGGCGTTCGACATCCTGGTCGCACTGGGCACGCATCCGCCGATGCCCGACGAGGCAATCTGCGAGCGGTTGGAGATCACGATGGAGGAGTGGCGCAGCCAGTACACCAAGGTCCGCTTCTTCAACCACGAGTGGGACAACCCCGCCGCGCTCCAGTCGCTCGGCACCATCCCGGCGGACGAAATCCGGGCACTTTCGGGTGGCCTGTTCGCGATGGATGTGCCGGTGACGATCAACCGGCGCGTGTTTGACTACGACGAGATCATCATCCTCGGCCCGGTGTTTCCGCACGAGGTCGTCGGCATGAGTGGCGGCAACAAGTACCTGTTCCCTGGCGTGAGCGGGGCGGAAATCCTGAATTTCTTCCACTGGCTCGGCGCGGTCGTCAGCAACATGGGCATCATCGGCAACAAGCACACGCCGGTGCGTGCGGTGGTGGACCGGGCGGGGGCGATGGTGAAGGTGCCGAAGAAATGCTTCGCGCTGGTCGTGAAGGGCAGCGGCGCGGTCGGCGTGTTTGCCGGTACGCCCGAGGCGGCCTGGGACAAGGCGGCTAATCTCTCGGCGCAGCATCACATCATTTGGAAGGACCGTCCGTTCCACACGATCCTGTCCTGCGCGCCGAAGATGTACGACGAGCTGTGGGTGGGGGCGAAGTGCATGTACAAGCTGGAGCCGGTGCTGGCCGATGGCGGTGAACTGATCATCTACGCGCCCCATTTGCATGAGGTCAGCGTGGTGCATGGCAAGTTCATCCGGCAGGTGGGCTACCACTGCCGCGACTACTTCCTGAAGCAATGGGACCGCTTCAAGGACATGCCGTGGGGTTCGCTGGCGCATTGCACGCATGTTTTCGGCGGCGGCACCTTTGAAAATGGCGTCGAGAAACCCCGCGTGCGGGTGACCCTGGCGACGGGAATTCCCGAGGCGGTCTGCCGCGAGATCAACCTGGGCTATCGCGACTGGCGTAGCATCCGGGTGGAGGACTACGCCAACCGTGAGGAGGAGGGCGTGCTGCTGGTGCCAAAGGCGGGGGAGCAGCTCTACAAATTGCGTCCTTCCTAAATCAGACTAGGGAAAGGGAAGTGCTGGCATGTCGCGGCTGAACCCGCTATCAGGATCAACAGATCGCGGGACCGCATCCATGTCCGATTCCAAACCTCAGTTCGCCTCGTTCCAGGACGCCTATTGTGCGGCCTATCGCTGGAAGCCGGAACAGTATGGCTGGTCCGTTTTCCGCCGCTGCCTGCACCGGCATGCGCGGCTGGTGGCCGGGCCGTTCCGGCTGTGGAACCCGAGTTTTTTCCAGGCGGATTTTGAAGTGATCACCGCCATCGGACGCGCCACCACCCAGCTGGAACTCCAGGTGCTGATCGATGAATTTGAGAACCGTCGCGTGGTCGAGCGCGACCTGCTGCACGCCACCTTTCGCATCCGGCTTTCCAATTACCGCCTGACGGAAACGTTCATGGACCTGGTGCCCCTGCTGAAGCCGGCACCGACGGCCGCGATTCCGGAGAACGGCGCCCAGGTTTCCCTCGCGCCCAGCCGGGAAGTGTCCGATTCGGCCATTCTGGCGCTGCGCCGGCTCAAGCGGTTCCACACGGCGGTGGTCGCGGGCATCTCCCTGGCTGAGGCGGCGGCGGATGCCGGCATCTCCTTGGACGAAATCGGACCGCAGATCGAGCGCCACAAGGCGGGACGGCCCGAACTGATCTGGCTGGGTGAATACCTTGCGCAGATCGCCAAGGTGACGGAACTGCGGGAGGAAAACGACCGCCTCATGCGGCTGACCGCGGACCTGACCCGGAAGCTGATCCAGCCCACGGCTGACAAATAGCCCTCTCCGTATTCCCGCGATAGCCGGGCCATACGAAAGTTGGTTTGCATCCGGCTGGCCTTATGCGGGAACTTCTGCGCGTACAAAAAACATGGCAACCCCATCCACACCGCCGTTCAGCAACTTCCGGGATGCGTTCTGCCATCACTACCGCTGCTCGCCGGTAGAATTTGAGCGGAAGATGTTCTTCAAGACGCTCTATCCGTTCCGCTCCCTGCTGGCGCTGCCGATCTGGTGGTTCAACCGCGCGCTGTTTGCCATTGACCTCGATGTGGTCCAGGGGATGGGCAAATCCGCGACCAGGGAGGAATGCCAGTCGCTGCTGGAGGAATTTCACAACGCCAACCAGGTGGAACGCGGGTTTCGCCGGGGCATGCTGCGCATCCGGCTTTCGGGCACGCGGGTGGTCGAGGTCTGGGACCAGCTTTCGTCCCTCATCCAGCGGCCCACGACCGTCGATCCTCTGTCAGGAGTGAAGATTTCCGCCGGCTCTTCGGCGCTCTCGCCCAAGGGATCCAGTGTCGTGGCGCTGCGCAAACTGCGTCAGCTTCATGAGGCCATCACCCAGGGCGAACCGGTTGCGAAAGTCCTCGGCGAGGCCGGGCTGACAATGGACCAGTTTTTGGAGCAGCTGTCGCTGAACGGCACGGGAAACCCCGCTTTTGCCTGGCTGCGGGAACAACTGCACAAGGAGCAGCGCCTGGAACAGGCCGAGCGGCAGGTGGGCGCGCTGAACCAGCTGGTCGCCTCGCAGAGCCTGGAGCTCGCCGAACTGCGGCGGAAATCCGGCGGCTGAGACGCAGATACGCCGTGGGCGTCCATTCCGTCGCCAGACGCTCTGCTCGGCGACGCGGGCCGCGCAGCATCCCGTCCCTGCCTTTTGCGCCTTCTGACTCACAGACCTACTGACCTACTGGCACACCGCCTTGAGCGACTCGCTTGCACTCGCTTGGCCCCGGCGTTCATGCTGTCTGCCTCATGAGCAACGTGATGCGTGTCGGAATCATCGGTGGCGGCCTGATGGGCCGTGAAGCCGCCAGCGCCTTTGGCCGGTGGTTCGTGCTGGAAAACTTTCCGGTGAAGGCCGAACTGGTGGCGGTCTGCGACCTGCAGGACAAGCTCCTCGACTGGTTCCGGCAGGTTCCCACCGTCAAACTGCTGACCAAGGATCACCGTGAGCTGCTCCGCTCGCCCGACCTGGATGTCGTGTACGTCGCGGTACCGCACAATCTGCACGAATCCCTCTATCTCGACGTGCTGGCGGCGGGCAAGGACCTGCTGGCGGAAAAGCCGTTCGGCATTGATCTCAAGGCGGCCCGCACCATCCGGGAGGCGGCTGCAAAGTCCGGCCGGTTTGTGCGTTGCAGCAGCGAGTTTCCGTTCCTTCCCGGAGCCCAGCGAGTGGTGCAGGCCGTGCGTTCGGGCAAGCTCGGCAAGCTGCTGGAGATCCGGTCCTGCTTCTGGCATGCGAGCGATCTGGACCCGAACAAGCCGGTGAACTGGAAGCGGCAGGTGAAGTTCTGCGGCGAAATCGGCGTGATGGGCGACCTTGGAATGCACGTCGTGCACGTGCCGTTCCGCCTCGGCTGGCGGCCAAAGCGCGTCTATGCCCAGTTGCAGAAAATCTACACGCAGCGTCCCGATGGAAAGGGCGGCATGGCCGAATGCGACACCTGGGACAACGCGATGCTGCATTGTGACGTGGAGGTGCAGGGGCGCGACGTGCCGATGCGCCTCGAAACCAAGCGGCTCGCCCCGGGTGCGACCAATACCTGGTGGGTGGAGGTGCTGGGCACTGACGGCGGCGTCCGTTATTCGACCGCCGAGCCCAAGTCACTGTGGGTCTTCGAGCGGCAGAAGGAGCAGATGTGGACGCGCATCGACCTGGGTTTCCAGACGCCGTTCACCACCATCACCGGCGGCATTTTCGAGCCGGGTTTCCCCGACTGTTTTTTGCAGATGTGGGCGGCCTATGCGGCGGAACGCGCCGGAGCCTTGGGCGAACGATTCAGCTGTGTCACACCCGACGAGGCGGTGCTCAGCCACGAGGTGTTTGCCGCCGCTCTCGAATCCCATCGCACGAAGGCGGCGGTCACGCTCTGAGCTCGCGGAGGCGCGGCGAAACGTAAGGTGCCCGAATCCAGGCGAATGGATCGGGCACCCGTGAGCTCCGGGACGGGGTCTCGGAGTCATCTGGAAAGTGCCGGCGGCTGCCAGTCATCCCGCACTTACGGAGGTTGGTTGAGTAGCGCAGTTCTATTCTCTCCGTAAGCACCAGCCAGACTCCCGGCAGCCGCCTGACCTGGTTTAAGCGACTGGGATGCCAACCGCTAAAATCGCAGAAATGAGAAGTGAAGTCCCCAATTTGGCTGGCCCCAAGGCAGCGGGAATGTCGCCGCACATTTTTCCGCTTTTTCCGGAGAATCCGTAATCTAGGCTTACGAGCGTGACGTTGATCGACCAAATGACCGAACTGGCCCGACGAGCCAAGGCGGCGTCGCGGGAGCTGGCCAAGCTCACCACCGACGAGAAAAACCGTGCCTTGCGGTCCATGGCCGATGCCCTGGAATCCGCCGGCCCGGCCCTGGAGCTGGCCAACGCTCTGGACTTGGAAGTGGGCCGCTCGCTCAAGCTTTCGGGGGCGATGATGGATCGCCTGACCCTGAACCCGTCCCGCATCGCCGCGATGGCGAAGGGATTGCGGGAAGTCGCGGATCTGCCGGATCCGGTCGGACGCATTCTGGATGAACGCATCCGGCCCAACGGGCTGAAGCTGCAAAAAATCAGCTCGCCGATTGGCGTCGTGGTCATCATCTACGAGTCGCGCCCCAATGTGACCGCCGATGCCGCGAGCCTTTGTTTCAAGACGGGCAACGCCACGATCCTGCGCGGGGGCAAGGAGGCGCTGCACTCCAACCAGCTGATCGCCCGGACCATGATCGAGGCCGGTCGCCGGGTTTTGGGAGACCGATTTCCGGCCCACGCCATCAGCGTCGTGCCCGTCGCGGATCGCGAGGCGATTCCCGCGCTCCTCGCGCTGACGCAGTTTGTCGATCTTTGCATGCCTCGCGGTGGCGAAGGACTGATCCGCGCGGTGGCCGAATGCTCAAAGGTGCCGGTGATCAAGCATTACAAGGGCGTCTGCCACGTCTTCGTGGATCGCGAGGCGGATCTGGCGATGGCCGATGAGATCCTCTTTAACGCGAAGGCGCAGCGCCCCTCGACCTGCAATGCCGCCGAGACGCTGCTGGTGGACCGGGGCGTCGCGGCGAAATTCCTGCCGCTTGCGGCGGCCCACTTGCGCCAGAAGCAGGTGGAGCTGCGGTGCGATGCGGAATCGCTGACTTTGTTGCGGGCCGATTCCGTCAGTGCCGGGGTGAAACTGGTCCCGGTGGCCGACGCCGACTTTTTCAACGAGTACAACGACTACGTCCTCAACGTCCGCATCGTGGACGGGGTGGAATCCGCGATTGCCCACATCACGCATTACGGCTCGTCGCACAGCGATGCCATCGTCACGGCGAATGAGGCCACGGCACGGCGTTTTTTGGCCGAGGTGGATTCGGCGGCGGTCTATTGGAACGCCTCCACGCGTTTTACCGACGGCAACGAGTTCGGCATGGGTGCGGAGATCGGCATCAGCACCGACAAGCTGCACGCGCGCGGTCCGATGGGCCTGGAAGAGCTGTGCAGCTACAAATGGCTGGGCTTCGGTAATGGCCAGATCCGTCAATGAAATGAAATGAACACTCCCCGGGCGCGGGCCTTCACCCTGATTGAGCTGCTGGTCGTCATTGCGATCATTGCGGTGCTGGCCGGGCTGCTCCTGCCCGTGCTGCCGCGGTCGAAGGCCAAAGCCCAGGCGCTCGCGTGTTCGGCCAATGCGCGGCAGCTGCAGCTCGCGCTCAAACTGTATGCGGATGATTCCACCGACCGGCTCGTGAATAACCATGGCGTCGGTGAGACGCGGGCGCGCAAGCAGACGTGGGCCAACAACATCATCGACTGGCAGAGCGGCGAAGGGAACACGAACACCCTGCTGCTCACGGACGCTCTCCTCGGCACTTACGTGGGCAAGTCGGCGGCGGTGTTCCGCTGTCCGGCGGACACGGCGCGCTCGGACAACGGCCTGCGCATCCGCAGCTTTTCGCTGAACTCGCTGGTGGGCGATCCCGGTGAACTGACCAACAAGTTCAATCCCGCCTACGTGCAGTGTTTCAAGGAAAGCGATGCGGGCGATCCCGCCGGCACTTTCAGCTTTCTCGACGAGCATCCCGACACCATCAACGACGGCTTCTTCATGAACCGGCTCGACGATTCGCCGAAGTGGGGGAACCTTCCCGCCTCGTGGCACGGCGGCGCGGCCAGCCTGGCCTTTCTGGATGGCCACCTGGAGTCGCACAGCTGGCGGGTGGGCGGCACGAACGGCACCATCCGGCCCAACGTTCGCGGCGGGGCCGGCGGCATCTTTGCCGCTGATCCAACGACGGATTGGGACTGGCTGAAGCAGAGGTCCGGCACGCGGCGTCCTTGAGCCGCTGTTCTACAAACGTTGAACCTCCAACGTTGAGCACCCAACGTTCAAAGCCTGACCGAGCGTCCATTTTGGCACGTCGTAAATCATAAATCGTAGATCATAAATTTCCCGCCGCATGCGCCTCGATTCCCACCAGCACTTCTGGAACTACTCCACCGCAGATTACCCTTGGATTCCGGATGGTTCGGCCCTGCAACGCGACTGGCTGCCGGGCGATCTGGCAAAACTGCAGGCCGACCTCAATTTCGACGGTTCCATCGCCGTGCAGGCGCGTCAGTCTCTCGCGGAATCGCGCTGGCTGCTGGCGCTGGCGGAGGCCAATCCACGCATCAAGGGGGTGGTGGGCTGGGTGGATTTGCAGAATGACCGCGTCGAGGAGCAACTGGCCGAGCTGAGCCGGAATCCCCGGTTTGTCGGCGTACGGCATGTGGTGCAGGACGAGCCAGATGACCGTTTCCTGCTCCGGCCGGAATTTGTGCGGGGCATCGGCCGGCTGCGCCAGTTCGGCCTGACGTACGATCTGCTGATCTTCCCCAAGCAGTTGCCCGCCGCCATCGAGCTGGTCCGGCAATTTCCCGAACAGTCCTTCGTGCTGGACCACATTGCCAAGCCCTTCATCAAGGCAGGCACGCTGTCACCGTGGCGGGAACAGATTCAGGAACTGGCCCAATCGCCCAACGTGCTCTGCAAGGTGTCCGGCATGGTCACGGAGGCGGATCACCGGGCCTGGAAACCGGATGACTTCCGGCCGTTTCTGGACGTGATCTTTGAGGCGTTCGGCGTGGAGCGCCTGATGTTCGGCTCCGACTGGCCCGTGTGCCTGCTGGCGGCGAGCTACGAGCAGACCTTCAGTCTCGTCCGAGATTACGTGGCGTGGCTGCCGATGGAGTCACAGCGGGCGCTCTTTGGAGGAACGGCGGCGCAGTTCTACCTGAATCGCCCCCGCCCCTGATCCCGGCGAAAAGAAAACCCTCCGCTGGTTGCCCAGCGGAGGGTCGTCAGTACACACGGTGAGGAACTGCGGCTAGAAACGGACGGAGAAGCTGGCGGTGACCACGTAGTCGGCGAAGGCCGCGTCGCCATGGACGTCTTTACCGCTCACGTTGGAGGCGATCTGGTCGGCCACGCTGCGTTCGCGGTTGCGATACAGCGCGAAGGGAACATTGAGGTTGAAGGCATAGCGGCCCTTCAGCACCTGGATGCCGGGATCAATGCTCACCGCGAAGCCCGGGCGACGGAACCCGTCGCTGCCGCCGAACACGTCATTCACAGGAACACCTTCGAGGCGTCCCGCCAGGCTCACCGACAGACCCCACTTGGGGATCAGCACATAATCCATGCCGCCCCGGGCGAAGTACTGGTCCGGGATGGACATGTAGTGCTCGTAGTAGGAGGCCGAGGTGGGGAGGGCTGTGACCGCGCCCGGCACCGCCGAGGTGTTGTCACGCCAGGTGAGCGAATTGTTCTGGTCCTGCGGGTTGAACAGGTACGAGGCCTGCAGGAAAATGTCGGTGCGGGGCAGGATTTCGCGATAGGCGTTCAACTCCACGCTGACACCCCAGCCGCCATCACCGGGCTGGATGGACTGGTCCACCGACTTGACGATGGCACCACCGCCCGCCGTGGGAAATGCGTCCTGCACGTTGTCATCGCCGGTGGGAGCCTTCAGCCCGAGGCCGAGCTGGACGTTGCCCTTCGGCATCTTGGCGGGATCCCACAGCCAGGCGTACGCCGTGAGGCGCATGTCACCGATGCCCGACGCATGGGTCTCGTAGCGGTAGGTGGGATAGCCGGCGGGCGCCTTTTGCGAGCGGGAGGAAAAGACCGTTGGCAGGGTCAACGCCAGGCTGTAGCGCGGGCTGAAGGCGTACTGGAGGCCAAAGTCGAGGAAGTCCGAGTGGTTGATCACCTGATTGGCCTGGGCGCCCTGCCGCTGCTTCTGCTCCTCGTCGCCGACGAAATGCCGGGTGGAGTGCAGGTAACGGTCGGAAACGCTGGCGATCCAGTCGCCGCTGGTCAGGTTGGCGTCGTCCGGATTGGTGCCACTGCTGGGATGCAGCATGCAGGCGCTGCTGCCGCGCACGGCGACACAGCCCTGGGCGAGGGCGTTGGTTTGGGTGCCGGCCAGGGTGAGGGCAACGAGCAGGCCGCCGGACAGGCCTGCAATGCCACGCGAGGTGGGGCTCATGTGAGTCATGGGGTGACGCCATATATGGGGCCGCATTTTCCTCTTGAGCCTTGGAATGGGGCGGATCGCCGCCATTTCGGGGCGAAACGGAATTTTCCGGGGCGAAATGCAGGTTGTCCGTTGCCGCCTACATCGCGTGACTGGAATGGCCCGAAACGGCCAGCGTGTGGCGACCGGCGCGCTTCCCAAGCGAGACCCTGGCTCCGAAGAGCGTCGTCAAGTTGGCCGAAGTCAGCACCTTGCGACGCGGCCCGCTCGCGATGACCTGCCCGCCACGCAGCATCAGCGCGTGGGAAAACACGGGGGTGATCTCCTCCACGTGATGCGTGACGAAGAGCAGGGTGGGGGAATCTGGGGTCACGGCGAGCCGGTCCAAAAATTGCAGGAAATGCTCACGGGCAACGGGATCGAGTCCGGCGCAGGGTTCATCGAGGATCAGCACCTGCGGCCGGGCCATGAGCGCGCGGGCGATCAGGATGCGCTGGCGCTCACCCTGACTCAGCACCGCCCAGGAGCGGTTCGCCAGATGGCTGCATTCGACGAGCTGCAGGAGCTCCTTGGCCCGCTTTCGATCAGCGCGTGACGGCGTCCCCCAAAAATCAATCATCGCGTACCGTCCGCTGGCGACGGTGAACAGTGCGGGTTCGGTGTCGGCCATCAGCTGGCGGATGGACGAGCTGACCAGGCCGACCCGGGTTCGCAGTTCGCGCCAGTCGCTTTCGCCATAGCGCTGGCCCAGCAGGGTGATGTCGCCCGCCGTGGGCATGAGGTAGCCGGTCAGCGCGGACAGCAGGGAAGTCTTGCCGGAGCCATTGGCCCCCAAAATGACCCAGTGCTGGCCGGTTTCGACCCGCCACGACAGGTCATGCAGGATGCGCGTGCCGTCGCGGACGATGGTGAGGCCGCAAATCTCGAGTACCGGCGGCTTCACCGCTTGCCATAGATGCGGTTGGCTTCCTCCAGGGTCTCCTTGGAGCCGATGTCGTACCAGATGCCCGGCACGCTCCACGTATAGACGGACTGGCGGGGATAGAGCCACTGGATGAGCCGGCCGGGCTGATCGGGGTTGTTGCCCTCGGCCAGGTATTGTTTGATGAGCGGCAGTGTGGCCTTCGGGTAGAAATACAGGGCGATGCCGATCAGGGTGCTGGTCGGGTTGGCCGGTTTTTCGACAAAGCTGGTGATGCGACCATCGTCCTCGATGTCCACGACGCCGTATTTCTTGGCCTGATCGATCGAGTCAACGTCATAGACGCCCAGCACCGGCTGGTTCTTTTCCCGGCAGAAGGTGCCGAATTTTTCCAACGACTGGCTGAAGAGGTTGTCGCCGGCGACCACGATGAGATCGTCGTCCACATTCTCCTTTTGCAGCACCAGGTTCAGATCGCCAATGGCGCCGAGCTTGTTGGAATCATCCGTTGAGCCGTCGTTGATGATGGTAAAATCGAGCTTGGACTTCGTCGCGCGGTAGTTGTCCGCCCACTTCTGGAAATGCCCGGCAAACTTGGCGTTGGTGACGATGTAAACCCGGTCGATGCCCGGGATGGGCGCGAGGTTGTCCAGCACGTAGTCCACCATCGGCTTGCCCGCGACCGGCAGCAGCGGCTTGGGCTGCGTGAGCGTGAGCGGATACAGGCGGGTGGCGTAACCGGCGGCAAGGATAAGGACTTTCATGGGCGTGGACTCAGCTGGCGGAAACCGTTCCCCGAAAACGGGCGAATTCAAAGCAGAACTTTGCCGGTCTGCGGTGGGCGATGATGTCCCAACCGATGATGGGAGGCCGCGGTTCCACCCGCGCCCCTTATTTTTCTTCGCCGCGGTTGTGGGAAATCCAAGGTGTGATCGTCCCCTCGAGATGAACCGGGCGCGTCGTGTGAAGAGGAATTTACGGCGCGGGTGGAAACGCGCCCTCCCGAAGCGTGGCAGCGGCACTCAGGGTTTGCCCGGGCGGCGGATGTCCACGCACACCAACCGGTCCTCACTCCGGAGGTAAAGCCGGCCATCGGCGAGCACCGGACTGGCCCAGCAGGGCTGCTTCAGCGAGGGAACCTGCCACCGGCTCACTTCCTCGCACTGCGCCGGGTTGGGGCGGAAGATTGCAAGCAGGCCGCCTTCGCCCAGCGCGAACAGCTTGCCATCGGCGAACACAAACGAGCCGCGGCCGAAGACGGGCGGCTGTTCGAGCGAGTGCTTGGCGAAGCTCTCGTCGCGTTCCCATTTGATCGCGCCGGTGGCGAATTCCACGCAGCGCAGGCGCGCGTCCGGCTCGTTGCGGCCGCTGAAGCCGTAGAGGAATCCGTTATGGAGAATCGGCGTGCTCCAGTGCATTTCCAGTCCCAATCCCCGCCAGGCCTGCGTGAAATTCGTCCCGCCCGGGCCCACCCGCAGCAGCGCGGCGCCCGTGTGGTAGTAGGCGCTGGAAATCAGCACGTCGCTGCCGAAGACGACGGGATCGGAGGCATTGACCGACTCCGGCACCCGCGCGCGGAACCAGCGGGAAAACTTGACCGTACCATCCTTTGGATCAAGCGCGACGAGCCCCTGGCGCATCAGGCAGAAGAGCAGCCGCTGCCCGTTGACCGTGGCGGCGACCGGCGAGCTGTAACTGGCCTGCTTTTCGGAGCGATCCCATTCGACCATCCGGTCTCCGGGCCAGTCCAGCATCGGCTGGCCGGTCCAGTTCTTCTCGCCGACCGATTCCCAGAGGATCTTGCCGGTCTCCGGGTCCAGGGCGACCACGCCGGAGTTTGGCTGGCCACCGACCATGACGATGAGCTTGCCGTCCTCCATCAGGGGCGTGCTGCCCACCCCGAAGAACGCCTCGGGCACCTCGAAGTCCTTGGCGGTGTCGCGCTGCCAGAGTTCCGCCCCGTTGCTCAGGTCCACGCAGGTCAGTTTGCCCTCGGCCCCGAACGTGTAGATGCGGTTGGTCGTGATCAGGGGCGCACATCGGGGACCGTTGTTGTACCCGTAAGGGTCTTGATAACGGGTAGGATAGGCGTGCCGCCAGAGCGGTTTGGCGGTGAGGGCGTCCAGCACCTGGATGATCTCGAAATTCTCCACCCGGTGGAAGAGAACCAGCTTGCCGGCGCGCACCGAGGGCGCGGCGTAGCCGATGCCGGTGGGGAGATCAAAGACCACCGGCGGGCCGTTCGTCGGGAAGCGGTCGACCAGATTGGTCTCGGTCGAGGTGCCGTCACCCTGTGGGCCGAGAAACCGGGGCCAGTCCGACGCCCGTACGGCGACGACGAGGAGGATCATCCATGCGACGCGAAACAGCATGTACCTGTTTTCCGCGCCGGGCGGGCCGGGGGCAAGCTTTTGGCGGACGAATCGTGCTCGGCTCAGGCCGGCAGCGCGTCATCCGACCAGTCGGCGAGTTTCAGGTACTCGCGCGCCTTGCGGCGTTCATAACGGTGTTTTTGGGATTTCTTCGGCCGGTCAGCGACGGCACGGAAGGGGTACTTGGGGTCGCGGAGCGCGTCCGCGATGAGGTCGTTGCTCTTGGTCATACGATCAACTGGGGGGCTGCCCTGCTCGCCGACCTTGGCCCGCCGTTACTCGCGGCGGATTACCAGCCGGGAACTGAAGCACTAGGACCTAACAACGGTCACCACGTTCAAATCTGTAGGAAAAAAGTCAACTGAACTTTGCGGGATCGTCACCGGAGCGGGCGGATTTCCCTTTGGTCTTCCTGCTCCTGCTCATGCTCTTACTCTTGCTCCTATTCTTCCCCACGCGCATTGAAGATTCGGGCGCGACGGCAAGCCAAGAGAAGCAAGAGCAAGAGTAAGAGCAGGAGCAAGGGCAGGAGCAAGGGCTGCCCTGAGTCGTGGCGCATCTTTTCACCCTGGCCAGCGTTGGGCTCCGGGTGCGTGGTGGGGCGAGCGTCCTCGCG
>CAIVQH010000013.1 GCA_903907995.1 uncultured Verrucomicrobiota bacterium
GACATGCGCCGCGAAGTCGCCGCCTGGCAAACCAGCCGCAACACCCGTGGCGCCCCGGTCAACTGGCGCTTCACCACCCCAGACGCTCGCATCAAACTCTTTCGACTTTATCCGAAACTATAGACGTTACAGGATACTAGTTGCAGGGGGAGAAGCTATCTTCGGCACCGTCATCCACCGACGGCTTGGCGCAAAGCCTGTAGAAAGAAATCCAAGTCGCTTAGCTTGCCGGGGAGCGTTTCGGTAAGCATGACATAGGGAGGAATCTCCGTTTCGCAGTTGACAGTCTTTGCCGCTGACCACTGGAGCTTTTCCAGCCGTGCTGCGACCTTTTTTGCTGTTCCTGGTCTGTCCACGAAAACATAGACCTCACGCCGAGGTGCCACGTTTTCATCTCCAACTGCGCCATAGCCGATCCAAGCGACATTTCCCCCCTTGGTGACGCAGCTAGTTGTGACCAACCTCGAATAGAATCCTGACAAGCCTTTCTTGGCTGAAGGACGGATCCAGTATCCGATCCAGAAAGAATTTGGACCGGAATACGAGGACTCGAATCGTTGCTTTCCTTTCGGGATTCTCAGTTCTTCGAGCACTGCGACAAGTATGGCCTGAGCGTTGGCGGCTCCAGCTATGTCGGCTGGAGTGAGGCTGATTGGTTTTAGGTCTTTCATGGTGAATGCGCTGATTCCGAGTGCAGCAAACGTTTTAAAAAGGTCCTTCACCAAGTCGGATTGCAGGGTGATGTCGGCTACTTTGGACCAAGGATGCTGGAGAACCTGAATCGGCGGCTGGGTGCCGAGCGGGTTGTTTGGTAATTGCAGAGGTTCACCTCGGTGCCCGAGCACCACATAGCGGAGTTGCGAGGCAGTTTTGCCGTGCCTGGCAATCAGACAACTTCCGTAACCCTTCGGCTTATTCTCATCCGAACAAAACGCCTCTTCCTCTGGATTCTGATGGTCGGCGAGTTTGGCTCCAGTCTTGGCTTCGATGACACAGACAATGGTCCCGCTCTTTCCAGAGGCTGTCAGACAAAGGTCGGCAGCGCTTTCTAGCTCTACCGCGACCTCGATGCGGCCAGGAGCTTCTTTGTCGTCTTGGCAACACACGTATTTCCAGAACGCGTTTCGGAACGATTCGTCATACGTCAGGACATGACCCAATGCCGCGACAATCCAACGCTCCCGCTCTTGGCGGTTCCGTTTTGCCTCCTCGGACACGTCATCCGCACCTTCATCCGGAGGTCGATGACGGGTGATATAGCGGCTACGCCCAAACAGCCGGAGCAGGGTCGGACTGGTATCGCTCATGAGGACACCTTTGACCGTTTCAGGACGGGGTTACAAGAGTTTTTGTAGTGTATCAGTTTGGTGGCGCGAGGCTCTCAGCGGGCCGGATTGGACGAAGTTACCTCGGCATGGACACGCTCAGCAATAGCGCGGACTTTCGCCCTAATAAGTGTTGAGTCTCTCCTTGATTAATTCGCCGATCTTGCATGGAACGACACTACCCCCACGCCGCAGGTAGGAGGACGGCTGTGGAACACAGACGAGTAGCGATTTTAGGTTCGATTTCCAATTAACTTCCCTGAGAAAGAAATACGCCTTCTTCGCCGTCTTGCTCGTGGAGTCATTCCACTGGACGCTTTCCTCCTTCCACTCGGAAGCCAGCTCTCCCCGAATTCCAGAACACCAGCACCGAATGTCGTAACATGACGCGTATTTACTGCCATACGTAATGACTACTTTCGGCTTATATTTCTTAAACTTTCTCTCCAATGTGTCTAACCGTTTCTTCAAGAACTTCTCCGCGCACTTTGCTCGAGATTCGATACCGAATTCATTCCACTTTGACTCTGTGTAGGGCCAACTTTGATCAGTGGTCGAAGGCGCCGGGAAAGGCATCGCCTCGATGAGAGCCACATGCCCATTGCCCTTTGTGACGGTCCCACCCCATCGGCCATTACAGGGGCACAACTTGTCTTTCGCAAATCCAGCTTTACTGCAGATGCAGTGCATTGCCCGCCAGGTTCGATTGCCCCAGTTTGGAGTTCCGGCAATTTCACATTTTTTAAAATAATTCCCAAGATCCACCATACTGGGGTATTTTAATGTTTGCCAAGCCTTATAACGCTTGCAAAATTCATCCGGGCACGTCCCTGCCCCATACTCCTCAATGCCAATCAGCCAGCAATTTGCCTTCCAACCTCCAAATCCGAAAAATTTTGTGGCATACTGGTTAAGGCTCTGGTCGTTTAGGCCTTGTGGCACAGTTTGTTGCATGATTGTTTTCCATTTTAGGGCTCGTTGAAACCATTCCACGATTAGTAATCGTTCACCCGTCCAACCACATCGCCCACATGGAGATTGCCAGCGTCTAGGTCCAACTGAATTGTTCCGTCAGTGCATTGGTAATACCAATAGGCGCGGTCTCCAACTGTTTGTGTCCTCATCGGATTTCCGAACCATCTAACGAAGTCCGCCTGACGAACCATAATCGCACCCGCTACGGCGAATGCTGGGATTCTTTTCGCAAGTAGTGTTTTCCACTCAGCCTTGGTTAAGTTAATCGCGCTCACCGCATTTCCGCTCTTATCGTAAACAGATGGCACATCCTTCGCCCCCGCCTGAATAAGGGTTTTAACCACGTTGTCCTTTCCAGCTTCCGCCGCATACGCAACAGCAGATTTTCCCTTGGAATCTTTTGCGTTCACGTCGGCTCCGTTCGCCAGTAGGATTTCGACGACTGCGGCGTGTCCGTGATAAGCGGCGGTCCGAAGCGCCAGGTCTTTCAAACTTTGATCCGGAACCGTTTTGATTAACAGTTTCACACCCTCTGCATCTCCACTGGCGGCGGCAGAAACAAGCAGCGGCCTGCCCTTCGAATCCTTAGCCTTCTCATCGGCTCCGGCATCAATCAGGACTTTTATTGTTTCCGCGTCGTTCGCAGCAACAGCCGTGCTCAACGCGGTGGAGCCATCGGCCCGCTGCGCGTTTACTCTAGCGCCCGCCGTGAGTAACACTTTCACCGTCTCTGCTCCGCCCTTTGCGGACGCTGCATACATCAGAGGCGTCGTGCCATCGCGGGTCTTAACGTTGACTTTCGCCCCGCAATCAATCAGCCACTTGGCCAAGGCTGCCCCCCTCAAGCTTGCCCAGTAAAGGGCCGTCGCTCCGTCAGACTTCGCAAAATCATCCTGGAATCCGGGATCACATCCCATATTGGGACTGGCCCCGTGCCCAACAAGGTTCGTTATTATTTCGATTGATCCGTATTTAACCGCTTCTACAAGGGCCGGCTCACCGCCGTAAGCGTAGTGATTCGGATCAGCGCCTTTGTTGAGGCAGGCACTCACCACATCCGCGTCCTTCTTCTCGATTGCCTGAATCAAGGACTCGTTCAAGGTTTCTGCAGCGAATGGTTTTGCACCTTTGGCGCGCAAGAGACTGGCACTTTCCTCGGAGGGATCATAGTCGATCGCGGCTTTTCCTTTGCTATCGACTGCGTTTACCTGGGCGCGGTTATCCAAGAGAAACTTCAGGATGTTGGTGTCATTGCGTTTTACAGCCAACATCAATGCGGTTTGATGGCCGGTGCCACCAAAACTGGGGTTCTTCGTTTTCACATCATTGTCTGCACCTTTTTCATAAGCCTTTTTTGCTGTGTCCAAATCTCCTCTTTTGATTGCGACAAAGAAGGCAACGTCAGGGTTCTTTTGCATGAGGATCTCCATCGCGTGTTCCCCAATCAACTTCGCGATTTCGTCATTGTTTGTCGTTGTTGCGAGTTGCTGGGCCGTTTTGCCGTCAGCGTCCTTCATATGCCAGTCAGCGCCTGCGTCAATTAACAGTTTCACCATGTCAGCATCGCCTTTGATGGCAGCGACCATCAACGCGGTTCGTCCCCCTTCACTAGCAAGGTTGACATCTATTTTCTGCGCCAACAGCGCCTTGACGCCCTGACTGTCACCCTTCCTCACAACTTCAACGAGAGACCCGCTCGCGACCGCATTGGTCGCAGTGCCAGGAAAAGGCTGAGAATCTCCAGTGCCGCCCGGAGTTGTTTCTAAAAGAACCGCACTGGTCAGCTCAAGTTCTCCGACGGAGACTGGCGTTCTGTCCACCACCCGTGCGCGCTCCTGGAGTTGCGCGAATTTAATTTCCTCAGCGGAAACCGCTGCGCTGACACCCGCAATCAATTGTGCAGTGAGGAGCGAGACCAATAACAATTTGGTTGAAGTCACATGGCGACATTGATGCGCCAGTGCGCAGGGGTCAAGGACGGCTATTCACCGCGCTCGCCCGTAACTTACGCGAGGAACAGCGCCAGATTTCCTCAAGGTGAACGACCTCTCCGCCGATGCGGTGCTTGCCGAAGCCGAGACATTGCATGACCGGTGGCCCAATCTTGTGACCGACGAGAAGCGCGCCATTGCGGAGAGCATCGTTGAGAAGATCGTTATTGGCGGCGGCGAGATTGACCTAACCATCTCGTGCTTTCAATCTTATAAAGAACTGATAAAAACCCAACAGCAGTTGATAGGGCCGGGGTGAGGGGGCCACGCCTCGCTCAGCCGGAGCTTCACGCCACCCGCTTGGCCGAGGCGCGGCCGGAAGGCGGCAGGGGCCAGGCAGGGCGGCGCGAGGCTTCTGCCGAGCCGGCTCGCGGGGTCATTGGCCTTGCCAAAAAGGCAAACTGATACACCACCAGAGTTTTTCGGCTCGCTCGGCGAAGGTGACCAGTGTGTCCATCCAGGGGCGGAGAACCTCATCAGTGGTTTCTTCAGTCGCCTTTCTGAGTCTCTTTGAGATTGTCCTGAGGATATGCCATTCACGGGTGAAGTATGCGGCTTCCGCCACCATGCTCAGCTCAAATCGCGCATCCTCTCTGCGATACCGCCGGTGTGCGAGCCGGAGGACTTGGACGTATCGGCGTAGCTCCGCCTCGAAGACCATGAGCGAGAATCTTGCCCATCGCCGCTCGCGGGCACTGAGCCGCCCGTAGGCCGCTTCAATGGCTGCTATCCATCGTCGCCTTTGAACCGTGAACTGGTCCACGGAATCCAGCACAACAGCGAGCATCGATGCATCCAGCCGCTTCAACTGGAGCGCCCGGCGACAGAGTGCCAGCGCCTCCGTCTTCATCCCCAACTCGGAATAGCCCTGGATTTCGGAGGCCAGCGTGCGCGGAGCAACTGGCATTCGAGAGCGTCGTGTGTGCGTAGCCATGCGCCATCGTTGCTTGCAGGGTCGGACAAATACAGTCCGAGGAATTGCTTTAGTTTACCGCGGGAACGCCTCGTGCAGGCCGCCGTCCACGGTGATGACCTAGGGCAAGCAAGCGCCGCCTTGACGTTTCGCGACCAAAGAAGCGGCCCGCAGGTCTCCCTGCGGGCCGTCTCGTCGAGCTTTGCCTGACATCACAGTTCCACATGCTGGACCGGCTTGGTCCACGGGCGGAACACCACGATTGCCGACGGAAAGGGAGCCGAGTTCTTCGCGGCTCCGAACTTTAGACGCCCGCGAAGGAAGCGGATTTCACCCTTCGCGCAGTGAAGGTGCCACCAGGCAGTGTCGGTCCGTGCGGGAAGGAGACAGACCACCACGGAACCAGTCAGGGATGTGCGGTAGGCCTTGGCGACCCATTTGCCGATTTCTCGGCCGTAAGGCGGATTCAGGAAGACCGTCTCGCCGGTCCAATCCTGCGAAAGTCCGTTCTCCAGCCAGGTGTAGAACTTCGGACACTTGGCGTTGGCGTGCGATGCGGCTGGATCCAGCGTGAAGCGGAACTCCGCATTCAGGGCCTCGAAGAGGAATCCCGGAGTCGACCAGTCGTCGGAGGCCGAGGAGAAATGAACCTGGAGATTCATGACCGGATTGGGTTGCCGGTGAAACCTCAGGCTTCCCGTTCCGCACGACGACGGGCCTTCTCCTCGTTCTTGGCGCGATGGATCCGGTTGATGGTCTGGCTGAACTCCCGAACGAGGTCCGGGTTGGTCATGATCGACATCAATTCCGTGAGGGAGATGTAGATGGTGGTTCCTCGGCCCTCGTTGAGAAGCGGCAGGAGTCCCAAGGCGATCAGCTCCCGGAGATCGTCCTCGGAAAAGCCGGAGAGGACGGACGCCTGCCAGAGGTTCAGGCGCTGCGGATAGTGCAGGAGGCAGAGGAATGCGACGGCCTCGGCGGTCATGTTTTCCGGGTTCCTCGGGTAGTTCGGCAACGGCAGGTTGGCGGCGACCGGAGGCACGAGCGCCGTACCGGTGCCAGGACGGAGTTTGAGTCCGGGGAGCTTCGGGGTCATCTCCGGCTGGAGGGCCTTGCGAACCGCTTCTTTCGCCGCCTGATACTTGGATTCTTCGCGAGTCATGGTAGTGTCTTGTTTGTTGTGGTAATCGGTGGTTTGCACTGACCAGAAAGGCTCTACAGGCCGCGGTTCGAACGGGCACTCGCCGCAGTTTGTACGAGTCTGTACAATGCCCGCGTGGCCAGCCCTCAAAGTTCACCCGAAGAGCGAGAATTCCTCGGCTCCCAGATCGCCACCGGCCGCCGGAGAGCGGAGTGGAAGGTGGGCCAACTTGCGGAGATGTCCGGCTACTCGGTTTCGGCCATCCAATCCTTCGAAACCGGCCGTCGCGGAAACCGGGACACCTATCGGGCGCTGGCCCGAGCCCTGAACGAAGAACTCGGTCGGCAAAAGAAGGACCTGCTTCGTCTTGAGTTCGACATCAAATCGGGATTCTGGCTGACCTCGGCATTGCGTCGCGTGATTGGCCCTCGACTGGGACCTGCAGCGTTGCTGGATGCGCGGTTCGGAATCGCCCCTTGGATGGGCGAGGCACGCGTGAACCAGCTCGACAACCTGGTCCGGTGGTGCCGGAGAAAGCCCAAACTCCGGAGCTTTTCGATCCGGGCGGAGGGCGGGATGGGAAAGACCCGCTTGGCCGTGGCTCTCTGCGAAACGTTAAACGCCACCGGCGAATGGGTCACCGGGTTCATCTCACCGCGTTTGTTCCCGAAGGAGCACGACTGGTGGAACACATTGCATCTACAGGGAAGTTCCGTGCTGTTGGTCGCCGACTACGCTGGTCGATCCGGAATGCTTGAGATCTTGAATCGGATTCTGCCGACGCTGGAGTTGGTGGAGGCCGACCGAGTCCGGCTGTTGCTACTGGATCGCACGGCGTTGCAGACCGGCCTGTTGGAAGGCGATGCCTGGCACGCGTTGCAGCAGATACAGGAAGGGCATCTGCCACACTTCGGGCCGCAGTTGGGCCCCGTGTCCGTTGACCCGCAGGAGCGACAGGACATGTTTCACGGGGCCATCCGTGCGTTCGCTCAGCATCTGGGCGTCCCGGAGCAGGACCCGAAGGCGCACCTGTTGATGAATCCCAAAAGCAGCGCCTACAACCAGGTTCTCTTGCTGCACATGCAGGCGATGGAACGGGTCTTCAATTCAGCACCAACACCGGATCGGGCGGATTCCATTCTCGAACGCCTGCTGGATCGAGAACGGGAACACTGGCGCGAGGGAATGAAGCGTCTGGAGCTGTCCCAAGTCCTGTTCGACGCCGTCGAAGCTGCTGTTGCCCGGGTCTCCGAGCTGGGAGGGGTTTCGGATCGGGCCGAAGCGGTAAAAGTCCTGCAGCTTCTCCCCGAGTTCTATGGGCAGCCTCCGACAGTGACGGGAGCCGTCGCCAAACTGTTGCGTGAAGTTTATCCGGACGGAGGCAAGGGCATCGTTCCATTGCGACCCGATCCTCTCTACGACTATCTCGCCAACTCGAGGCTGATTCTCTAACCATGAACGCGTTGGACTCCAATGTTGTCGGGGCACGAATTCGCCAAGCGGGTACCTATTCCAAGAGTCGAAAGGCCTTGGAACGGTCCGTTGACGCCGAGCCTGAGCTTTGGATTCCGGCGCTCATCGACGCGGTGAATCAGGATCTCGGCCCGGCCGGAGCGACCGTGGAGGGAGTGCTTTCCCATTTCGCGGCCGCACGTCCCGATTTCCAGAACCGTTTCTGGCTCTACCAGGAGATACCCGGCAAATCCGCCCACTTCCTCCGCATTCAAGCGGAGCTGGCCCTGTGGATCATCCAGCAGCTGGATTCAACTCATCCGGAAAATCGACCACTTCTGGCCCAGATGAGCCTCAATCTCAGTCAGCATCTTCGGGACGGTGGACGCGTCCATGAGGCTCCGCCTTACTCCCGGGCGGCCGTGGACCTCTACGAGGCGCTGACCGAATCGGCCCCCGACCTCAACGGGGATCTGGTGTGGGCTTGGATGTTGCACGCCCAACAGTTGTCCGAAGCTGACCGTTCCAAGGAAGCTCTCGAAGCCAATTTGGCGGCCGTGCGCGTCGCTCAATGCCTCGCAGGAGAGGAACGGAGCCGACTCTTGGGGCAGGCCTGCGTCGCGTTGGGAGCGGTTCTCGTTTCCATTCGGCAGCAGAAAGCCGCCTTGGATCCGCTCCGAAAGGCCTATCGCCTTCTCAAACAATGCCGGGGACCGGAGCGGGAATACGAGGCGATTGCCGCACCGGCCGCTGTGTATCTCGCCGACGCCTTGTTGGATGTGGGGCGCGAGCAGGAAGCGCAACCGTTCGCCGATGAGGCTCATCGGGGCTTCGGACTCCTGGTGGCGAAGGATCCGGGCATCTACCTGAAGGATTACCTCTGGGCGACGAATGTGGCTTCGCGGGTAGCCATTGCCCTCGGGCAATCGGAACGAAGTCGGGCGCTTCGTTATGAAGGGGTCAAAATGCTCCTGGGGCTGGCAGACCGAAGCCCCAGAGCCTTCCTCGAGCAGTTGCTCCTGCATCTGACGGGTCTCATCTCGGCCTTGATAAACGAACAGCAGCTGGACGACGCCGAACACCAAGTTCGGCAGGCGATTCGGATGGGCAGAAAATGGGGACGCCTGGTGAAGTCCACACCGGCGATCTATCTGGGGAGCAGTTACGCCCAGCTTGCCAGCATCTGCCTCGGAAAGGACCGGATGGAAGAAGGGCTGCGAGCAGCTCTTCGAGCCCGGTTCTATTTGCGGCAGCTTCCCAAGGAGGATCTCGATCGCAGCAGCCTGCTGCCGACGGTGGAGGAGCAGGTGGAGGTGTTCAGGCGGTTCAAATAAGGGCGACCGGTACATATCCACCTGATACGTGACAAACCGGTTCAGGTACCAGGCACCGATTGCGGGCTGTTGAGTTGAAATGAAGGAGTGGAAACTATCACACCTCCGGGCCACGGCGACCCGAATCCTGAAAGCCAACTCGCCGCTCACCGGGCACTTCGAACCTGGGCCCGCGCCCTGGTCGAGAGCCTCAAATCGGTCTCCCTCAACACGGAACTCATCGGGGAGGTCATCTCCTCCGGGGTCCGGAACGCGGAGCGAATCGTTGTTCGCTACCACACCAACCTGTGGAATGCCGCGCGGGGCCATGCCCTGATCGAGCTCAGCCGCCACGCCAAGGAGCAGAAGCGTCGAGTTCGGGACAAGCTCCGCGAGTACAACCGCGCCAAACGGCAGTATCACCGCCGTTCCCCGGCCAGTCGCTTCATCCACTGGACCGCCTGGGGCATCTTCAAGATGGCCCTCGCGATGGTGTCGATGTTCGGATTTCTCATCGCCTCGGTCATCGGTGCCTACCAGATCTTCCGCAACGTCTCCCAGTTCGGGGACTCCTCGGCCATCTGCTTCGCGGTGGCGACCTTGGTGGGCTGCGCCTGCGTCTCGATCAAGCTCATCGCGGAACGTCTTCAGACCGAAGAGTCTGCCCGTCGGCTCTGCTATGTCCTCGGTGGGGTCACTCTATTCCTCGGATTGACCTACACGACCCTATTCTCCTTCGCCACGGGGGGCTTTCTGGTCGAGCCGTCGGACATCCTCACCGGTTCCAGCGGCAAGGTGCGTGGTCTCGGGCCTTACCTCCAGTGGTGCCAGATGTGGCTGGAACTCTTCGGTGCCAACGCCTCTTACGCTTACGCGCATCTCATCTACATCCAGCACCGCTCCCCCTCGACCGTTCCGAATCCAGACGCCTGGCTCTTCGAGGACCGCCTGAACCGGACCGACCAGGAACTGGCTCAGGAACAGCGCGCCCTGCACGAGCTGCCGACGCTTCGGAATCAGCTCATCGCCGAACGGCGCGCCTTCGTGGACGCTGCCCGTTCCAACTACCTCATCCGCGCCGAGATCGCCCGCAAGCAGCGCTCAGGCATCGAGGCCAAGGCCACCGGCAAAGCCGACGCCACTCCGGCGCCGCGCCCTTCCACCCCTTTGATCGACCGCTTCATCGACCTTTTCCGCAACTGATCATGAAAACCCTCTGCCTTCTCGCCGCCCTCAATCTCGCCCCCACCGCCCAGGCGGTACCGCACCACGTTGTCATTGTCTTGGGGCCGGACATTCCCACGGCCTTGCATTCCACCATCGGGGCCCAGCTCGAATCGGTAATGTCGTCCGGGGAACCGGGCACCCAAATCACGATCTTCAGTGGCGACACCTTCCAGACCCTTTCGACGGTGACCCTGACTGATTCCAAGCCGTTGCTGCAGCGCGAGCGCAATATCCCGGCCATTCGGGCGGCCGTGTCGGCCGTTCGCCAGAGTACCAACTCCGCGGCCATCCTCTCTGTCCCACGGGTGCTGGATGAAATCAGCCGCCAGATCCGGCCGGTCAACGGCTCCATCCTCCTCATCGGGGATGCCTATCCGTGCAACGGCCGGGAAGTCCTTTGCCTCAGCACCAACTGGCCTGCCGACGGCCAATTGCTCAACTCCGCCTCTGCCTTCAGCACGGTGGAGCGCCGTCATCAACTCGAGCAGACCACTATGCATTGGCTGACCACGGACCCTAACCGCTCGTCGGGGGAGATCCACCGTCGGAGCATGGAGCGGTTCTGGAGCCTCTTCGTCTCCACCCAGGGCGGTTCGCTGGTGAGCTACACTCCGAACGTCTCCACCGCTTTCCAGAGCGCCTTCTCTGACCGCCGGGAACCGTTCCAGCAGGTCGCCCTGAACCCTGCCGACACCAACCGCCTGTTCCATTGGGTCGGCGAGCCGGCCATCGAACCGGCGCAGGTGGTTCACCGCATCGACCTCTTCGTCACCAACAAGGTCACTCGCACGGTCACCAACTGGGTTGAGGAAGTGCGCCGCGTGCCGTCGCCGTGGCCAGCGGTTCCTCGCGGCAAGATCGGCATTGGTGTCCTTTGGAATACCCCGCCCGGTGAATCTCGGGCCGTGGACATCGACCTGCACGTGCCGGTGCCCAAGGACGGAGTGGAGCTGTCGTGGAACAACAAAAAATCGCCCTCAGGCCGCTACTACCGGGACATCCAGAAGTCGGAGCCGAACCCGTCGCCCGACTGGCAGAACTTGTGGGAGTTTGTGGAGCTCGATGGCACCCAACTGCCCGAAGCCATCTACCTGAACCGCTATGCCGGCTCGGCGGCCGTCACGGGCGAAGTCCGCATCGAATACAACGGCCGTGTGAATGTGATCGCCTTCGTCATGCCGTCGGCCCCCGGCAACCACGGCGCCGACACCCAGCGCCGCGACCGCTCCCCCCAATGGCTCCGCATCGACCTGCGGTCGGTGCTCCAGAACGCTGAAACCCCATGAGTTCGGACATCACGCCGGTCCATCTGGATGCCCTTCTGGACGTCGTCGAAGAACTCTTCGGAGCCGACTATGAATCCCACCGCCTCGGAATCCCGGGGCGGTGGGGTGGTTCGGATCTTCAGCGGCTTGGTGTGGACGGTCCGGTGGAACGTCCCGACTTCGAAAACCTCTTCACCTTTCACGATCCCCGAGGGCGAATCCCAACGCCGGAGGGTTGGATGGATGACAACCCGGTGGTCGCCCAGCGGCTGACCTTCGATGCCAAGCCGGAGATCACCACCCTGTGGGCGCTTGGCAATCTGCGGCAACGGCAGGAGATCGCTTCATCGCATGTCAACGCCGTACAACAAACGATGTCCACCATCCACTCGCTGGCTCTTCTGGAATCAGAATCGTCCCACCCGGTTCTTGGGCGTGGGTGCCTCTTTGCCCGCTTCACCGAAGGCGCGGCGGAAGATTTCACGCCCCGCCTGCGGACCTCGGTGCTGATCTGCCAGCAATACCGGCTGCCGGACGGACAGGCAGTCCGGTTTCCATTGGAGCTGGCACCGGGGACGGCTAGGACACTCTTCGAGCGATGGGAATGGCGGCGCCTCTCGGACAGCATTGGCGTCTTGGGGATGACCCCGGGAACCCGCGTTCCGGATGACGTGTTCAAGCCGATGACCGACACAGACCGCACATGGCTTCGGACGGTTCCGGAAGCAGATCGGAGGCTGTCCAGTTCGGAGATCTTGGGTCGATGGCGTGCGCAAGCGTCTCAAGCAGGCTTCGGCCCAGTCGAGGTTCAGAACGTCTTCGACTCGGCGCATCGCCTCGGCCGCAGCCTCCGTGCCCAGTCGCGCGTGCTCACCTCGGACACCTTCGGAGCACTCTGGGACGCCATGACCCGGACCGGCGCACGGGAACACCATCGAGACCGCCATGGGCCGGAGCATGGGCCGGCACGGTGAAGCCCCAAGATTCACAGCACAGCTACTGCTGTGCGAACCAGCGCCGCGGGACCTTGGGCGGCGAGGCCGTTTGGCGATCAAGGAAGGGAAGCATCTCGGCTTGATTCGCCAGATTTGCCCTGAACTTCTGAACTGAAGGGCATGGAGAAGCCGATCTCGATTATCGAGACACACCTTTTGAGGCGGCAGTCGACGATGGGGCTAGAGCCGGTGGAGGCCGAAGCGAAGCGCACCCTCGGTCGCGGCCTCCACCGTGCGATTGGGGCCCCATCGCTGATCTTCGGAAACATCTTCGGACAACCGCCGTTTAAGGCGTTCTTTCATTGCGCAAGATCCATAGGATAGGCATTTTCTGCTCTGAAACCGATTTTCGGAAACATCTTCGGATTTCCCTATCATGGATGCGTATGCGAACTCGGCTTCGATGGAGCCCCTCCTGCCGGTGTCAGGGCGGGAAACGCTTGCCAAACTGACCTGCGACATCTTGGCCGCGTCTGGCCGTCTCACCGGGCAGGTTCACGCGCCCGAGGTCCTGCGCCGGGTCGCCGGTCTGGTCCGGGAGATGAACTGCTATTACTCGAACCTGATTGAAGGGCACAAGACCACTCCCCGGGACATCGAGCGGGCATTGAAGCAGGACTTCTCGGCGGACGAAACCCAGCGCAACCACCAGCAGCTTGGCCTCGCGCACATCGCGGTGGAAAAGCTCATGGTGGAGCGGTTGGCGGCGGGGACCATGGATGTCTACGGGTCCGAGTTCATCTGCTGGCTGCACCGGGAATTCTACCAACGACTCCCTGAGCCGCTCCATTGGGCCAAAACCGTGAGCGGGCAGACCTATCGGGTCGGTCCGGGCCGGCTGCGCGACTTCATGGTCGACGTGGGCCGGCACACGCCGCCGCAGTTCCAGGCGCTTCCCCGATTCCTCAGCCGGTTCAATCAGTTCTACGGTTCCCGGGAAATCATCGAGACGGATCGCCTTGCCGCCATTGCGGCGGCGCATCACCGGCTGGCCTGGATTCATCCTTTCGGAGATGGCAACGGGCGGGTCATCCGTCTCCATTCCCAGGCCCTGATGATTCACCACGGCCTGGATGGCGGCGGATTGTGGACCCTCTCCCGTGGGCTGGCCCGGCAACGGCAGCGTTACTACGATTACCTGCAAGCCGCAGACCTCGGGCGACGCAACGACCTGGACGGACGAGGAAACCTCTCGGATGCCGGATTGGCGGCCTTCTGTCAGTTCTTCCTCGAAACCGTTCTCGATCAGATCCAGTTCATGAGCGGCCTGCTCGGCCTGCCGGCCTTGCGGACCCGGGTGGAACGCTACTTCCAGTTCGAAACCGTCCACCTGAAGCTCTACCGAGAGGAACTCATGCGCGTCGTGCGGACCCTGATTGACGAGGGCGAGATCCCCCGTACCCGCGTGCAGGAAATCACCGGCAAGGGGGCCACGGTCTCCGCCGAAATCATCAAGCTCGGCCTGCAGGAAGGCCTCGTCGATTCGCCCAGCCCCAAGGGGCCCCTGCAGCCGGGCTTCCCGCCCAAGATCCTTGAGTTCTATTTCCCCCAACTGTTTGTCGATCTTCCTGCCGACGAGCCGGAGCGGGATCGTCGATGAGGGCGTTTCCACAGACCACTTATCGGCCGCGAAAGAGGGGCCGCCACCACTCGGGGCGGTTCCGAAACCACCGCAAATTGACGGTGAAAAAGCGGACACCAAAACGGACACCAAAAGGTATGTTTTGGTTACCTTGGGTGAGGTGGCGATTGGGTTGATTTCCTCAGGAAAACGGGCATATTGGGTCCGTCAACCGCACGATTGACGGACGATTCCGACCCTCGCCTCCATCTACAAACTGCTGTAGATGAATGAGTTAAGTGAGCCGGAAGGGCCACTGCCAGTGAAAGTGCCAGTAAACCGGTGCAGGGGACCGCTACCCGCCCACTAACTGGCAGTACACCACTGGAACTCGCCAAAACCCGTGTTCGCAATCGCGACCGGGCCACGACTGGTACTCCCGAGACGGACCACCAGTCATGAAGACACGCTACATCCTCTACCGCCGGGGCGACATGTACTACGCCGAGGACACGGAGACCGGGAAGCAGGCCACCCTGCGCACCAAGAACAAGGCCGAGGCCCTCGTGTTGCTGAACGCCCGCAACGAGGCCTACCGCCAGCCGGTGCTCAACCTCCACATCGCCCGGACGTACCTCGCCGCCACCGACCCCGCAATCGTCACCCGGACCTGGCAGGTACCGATGGACGAAATGACCCGGACGAAGACAGGCCCGACCCGCGTTCGGAACGAACGCGCGATGATGGACCCGGCCTTCGACCTGATTCGCAATCGGCCGATTCTGGAAACCAAGGCTGCCGATTTCCTCCAGACCCTCGAAGCGGGAACCGTCGCCACCAACGTCTTCCTCCGCCGCATCCACAACTTCGCCCTGGACATGAGCTGGCTGCCGTGGCCGGTGCTGCCCAAGAAGCAATGGCCCAAGGTCAAGTTCAAGACCAAGCGGGCCATCACGGTCAAGGAACACCAGGCGATTCTGGCGAGCGAAGCGAATCTGGAGCGCCGCGCGTACTACGCCTTCTGCTGGCACCTCGGTGGCGCGCAGTCCGACGTGGCGGCACTCACGGCCGAAGACATCAACTGGCGGGACAAGGTCGTTGGCTTCCGTCGCCAGAAAACCGGCACAACGTCCGTCATCCGCTTCGGCGACGAGCTGGAGGAACTCCTTCGGTCCTTGCCGGCCACCGGCCCCCTCTTCCCGCGACACCACCAATTGAGGGAAGCGCATCGGGCGACGGAGTTCGCCCGGGCCTGCCGCCGCTTGAAGATCAAGGGCATCACCCTGCACAGCTACCGCTATGCCTGGGCGGAGCGAGCAAAGACTTGCGGTTACCCGGAGCGTTTCGCGCAAGAGGCCTTGGGGCACAACAGCAAGGCCGTCCACCGCGCCTACGCGAAGAATGCGCAGGTGGTGATTCCCACCTTGGAATCGTACGAGCGCAAGCTGGCCGCTGGTGCCGACATCATCCCGATGCCGGCAGCGAAAATCGCCTGAGGAGAACTTCACCGTCCGCCAGTGACCGCTCCGCGAAGGGCAGCGGAGCGGTCATCCACTTGGCCTTCGGGTTGGCCTTCAGGTCTTGCCGAACGCTTTGAAGGCCACTTAAACCTCCTCAAAAAAACAATTAGCCGCATGTTTTCTGCATTTTAAGTCGCCTGAGTGCTCTATTTTGTTACCCTGTGACCATGTTGCTGCAATTCTCCGTGTCCAATTTCGGCTGCTTCCGCGAGTTGCAGACTCTGAATTTGGCGGCGAGCGCCCAAGACAAGTCGCTGGCCGACAATTGCATTGTCCGGGACTTGAGCGGATTGCAGGGCAAGCGGTGGCTCAAGGGCGTCGCCATTTACGGGGCCAACGCCAGCGGCAAGTCGACGCTGATCAAGGCCATGGGAGCTCTCGCCGCCATGGTGAAGACCTCGGCCAAGACAACCGATCCGAAGGAGCGAATCTCTCAGATTGAACCGTTCGCGTTGGCGCCGGGCGAACCGGAGTCGCCCACGGCATTTGCCATCGCGTTCATCGCCGACGGCATCCGCTACGAATATCGCGTGGCGGCAACACAGGAGCGCATCTGGCACGAGTCGCTGAGGGCGTTCCCAGAGAAACGCGAGCAGACTTGGTTCAACCGGAACTGGAATCCCGAACAGGGCGTGTACGAGTGGACGCCTGAGCGCCCCAAGGGATTTCACCGGGATCCCCAACTCGAAGGCTACACGCTGCCCAACATGCTCTTTCTCTCCAAAGCCGTGGCGAGCAACCGCACGGATTTGGAGCCGGTATTCCGCTGGTTCAAGGACCGGTTGAAGTTTCTGGACCTGAGTGCACGAAACCAATTTGGAAGTGGGTTCACCCTAAAACAAGTCGAGGATCGAACCGAGCTGCACTCGAAAATCGTGGATCTGCTTCGCCACGCCGACCTTGGGGTGACCGACGCTCGAGCGGTGGAGCGGCGCCCGCCGCAGGAGGAGATCGATGGAATCGCCGCCTCGTTGCCTGCGGAATTGCAGGATGGCTATCGGAAGCGTCGCTGGGTGAAACCCGAGCTAACCCACCGCGGGACTGGATCTGCCCAAGTGACCTTGCCATGGGAGTCCGAGTCGGCCGGGACGCACCGGTTCTTCGCCATTGCGGGGCCTTGGCTCGACATCATGGCCAAGGGCCACGTGGTGTGTGTGGACGAACTGGAGACGTCGATGCATCCGCTCATGGTTCGGGAGCTGTTGCGGCTGATGTTCAGCTCGAAGGAAAATTCCGGCGGTGCCCAACTCCTCTTCACCACCCACAACCCGCTCTTGTTGGATTCCACGCTCATGCGGCGTGACCAAGTGTGGTTCACGGACAAGAACGAGATCGGGGAAAGTCACGTCTACCCGCTGACGGATTACGCTCCACGGAAAGGAGAATCCCTGATTCGCGGCTATCTCTCCGGACGATACGGGGCGGTGCCTTTTGTCCCCAAGGGTTTGATGGGCTCCTTCCCTTCCCATGAGGTGATCGCCGAACGGGAGGTTGTGGGACATGAGTGACTCGGCGGCCGGGAACCCCAATTGGTGGCAAGAGGCGAAGGCGATGAGCCTCGCCCGCCGAGCTGCCCTGCCCACAAAGATCGGCACAGCCAAGCCGGGCGACGCTTTCCTGATCGTGACCGAAGGAACGGTGACGGAGCCGGTCTATTTCGAGTTGCTGAGGACAGACCTGCAACTACCCGTGGTACGAGTGAAGGTGGTGCCCGGAGATGCTTCGGATCCTCGGCACGTCATTCGGTCCGCCGAGCGGGAAGCAAAGCAACAAGTGCGCCTCGCAAAGAAAGGCCAACTGGGGATCGACGAGCCATCGAAGTTCGACCACGTCTGGGCCGTAATTGATACGGACGTGGCGGTCAGAAACGGCATCTGGAACGACGTTCAGCAACTGGCCGTTGCCCGTAAAGTGACGTTGGCCCATTCGACGCCCTGTTTTGAGTTCTGGCTACTGCTGCACTTCGGTTTCACAACCCGAAGTGATCTTCCCGATGGTTCAGCCGCCAAGGCCGCCGTGAAAACCGCCCTGGGCGGAGAGTATGGGACCAATGAAGAAGTGACGCGCACCGCCATAACCTCATTCCTTGCAGGCTGGCCCTTGGCAGTCGTTCATGGCGAACGAGTCCGGGAACATCATACTACCGCTGCGACTCCTCCTCCGGGCAATCCGTCCACGGAGGTGGACCGACTGGTCCGCGCGATGAATGACTCCGCACCCGCACATTTGAGAAAACTCAAGAGCTGACGCCGTTCGTGGCGACTTTGGACCTGGGCGCATCCGCGGCCAAACGATCCCGCAGACTTACCCTTCAGTCGCAGTCCCCGAATACGCCAGGGCCGCCGGGTGACCGTTCCGGGAAGCTTTCGCGGGACGGTCCTTGTTCCGGTCGTTGTGGTCCTTGGTATGCTGGATGATGGTGTTGGTCACCTTCGTCAGCCAAGACCGGTCCTTGATGGATTCCAGCACGTCCGCCGTGCAAAAGAACTTGATGCCATTGGATGGCGGGTTACCAAGCGGCTTGAGGAGACTGACCGTTCGCCGGATTGGCCGGCCTGACGATCTTCGGCCTGACGCTCAGCTCCACACTGCTGCCGCCGTTCAAGATTCTGATCGTGCTGCTGGCGGTGGTCGCCCTGCTCACGTGGCTGCTCTGGCGCTCCTCCATCCGCATCTATTCCAAGGCCCAGATCGCCTTGCAGGAAACGCTCTCGCAGCCGCCACCAGCGCATGGGGAAAAGGCGGCGGCCATCCCTGCCCTGCTGCGTGAGGCCGACCTGCAGGCGCTGACTATTGGTGAGCATTCCATGGCCGCGCGGAAACTGATCCGCGAACTGGCGCTAAGGACGAAGACTGGCGCCAGCGTGGTCGGCATCGAGCGCGCCGGCAAAGCGATCATCAACCCCGGCCCCGACGAGGAACTGCTGCCCGGCGACCAGATCCTGATCATCGGCAGCGCGGAGCAGTTGGTCTCAGCGCGCGCGCTGATGGCGTAGAGCGGCCACCAATCGAGCGGAGCGCGGGTCTGTGACCCGCAGCAACTTCCGAATTGGAAAGTGCTCCGGCCATATCCGTCACCGTCAGATTGACGGGTGTTGCTGCGGGTCACAGACCCGCGCTCCGCTCCGCTTATCCGTGCGATCCGTGGTTCCAATTTCCGTTCAGGGCGTCCGCAGCGACTTGCCGCGGAGCTGCTCGACGAAGGTGACGTATTCCGCCGCCTGCTCCCGCAGGCGCTTGGTCAGGTCGGCGTTGGCGAATTCGCCCTGGTCGTTGAGTGAATTGCCGATGCCCGGCATGAAGACGCGTTTGGGGAACACGAAGGCGTTGCGGTAGCCGAAAATGGCCGTCAGTTGCTCGACGCTGCGGAGCGCGCCCCAGATGCCGGCGGACAGACCGACGAACGCGACCGGCCGCGCCTCAAAACTCTCAGGAAACTTGAGGTGGTCGATGAAAACCTTCAGCACCCCAGGGAAGGAACCGTTGTACTCGGGCGTCACGACGACCAGGCCACTGGCGTCGAGCACCGCCTGTGCGAACGGCTCAAAGGCAGCCGGCTTGCTCGCGTAGGCTCCGGGCGCAAACAAGGCCGGAGGCAGATCGTGCAGGTCGAGCACGCGCGTGGGCACGCCCAGCTCGCGGTAGATGCCTTCGATGACGGCGGTGACTTTGCGGGTGTTGGAGCCGGGGCGGTTGGTGCCGGAAATGAGAGTGATCATGTGGAAACGGTGCTTCCACGACGGACATGACGCCGTGGTTTCGGGGAGGAACCGTGAACGACGGAACCGGAAATTGCAGCCCCTTCTTTTCCGGATCATTCCGCAGGCGTATTTTGCCGCAATGGTCAGCCGCTGACTTTGGAGAGGAAGTCGGCCCCGATGATCGCGGGCCGCGCTCCCCATGCCCGAGGCCGACCACACTGAAAAGGTTCGCCCTATTCCGCATTCCGGTTCGGCGGCTCACTGGCCATCAGGTGGCGCACGAAGAAGTCCTGTAGCCGCCGCTGCCCATAGGCCCCGCCGCTGCCATGGCCACCGTTGGGCACCACGAGCAGGTCGAAGTCCTTGTTCGCCTTGATGAGCGCATCGACGAGGCGGTAGGTGGATTCGGGCGGCACATTGTCGTCCACCTCGCCGACGACGAGAAACAGGTGGCCCTTGAGTTTGCCCGCGTTGTCGATGTTGGAGCATTCGGCGTACTGCGGGCCGACGGGATAGCCCATCCACTGCTCGTTCCAGGAGGCCTTGTCCATACGGTTGTCGTGGCAGCCACAGTTCGCCACCGCCGCCTTATAAAACTCCGGGTGGAACAGCACCGCGCCGGCCGCGTTCTGCCCGCCCGCCGACGTGCCGTAGATGCCCACGCGAGCGATGTCATACCACGGATATTTCGTGGCGACCGCCTGATGCCAGAGGATGCGGTCGGGAAACCCGGCATCCTTCAGATTCTTGAAGCACATGTCGTGAAACGCCTTCGAGCGAAAGCCCGTCCCCATGGCATCCAACTGCACGACGACGAAGCCCAGATCCGTCAGCCCGGAAAAACGGTTGCCGGCGCTGAAGGACTTCGGCGTGTAAGCGCCCTGCGGCCCGGCATAGATGGATTCGATGACCGGATATTTCTTCGTCGGATCAAAATTCTTGGGCCGGCAGATGATGCCCCAGATGTCGGTCTTTCCGTCGCGGGCCTTGGCGACAAACACCTCGGGAGGAGTCCAGCCCTTGGTCATCAATGGGCTCATGTCCGCCTGTTCCAACGGGCACACCAATTTGCCATCGGAAGTGCGCCGCAATTCGGTGACGGGTGGGGCATCTACGCGCGAATAGGTGTCAATCAGCCAGGCGCGGTCCGGCGAAAACTCGACGGTGTGGTTGCCGTTGCCCTCGGTAAGGGCGACCAGGCCGGAGCCGTCAAAGTTCACGCGGTAGTAATGGAGAAAGTACGGATCCTGATCGGCAATACGACCGCCCGCGTGAAACCAGATCTGGCGCTTCGCCTCATCGATCTTGTCGATGCCCCGCAACACCCATTCGCCCTTCGTGATCTGCTTCATCGAACCGGCGGCGCGGTCCACCAGGTAGAGATGCCGCCAGCCGTCCAGCTCAGAGACGTAGATCAGCTCGTCAGTCTGTTCGAGCCAGTTGACGAGGCTCAGCCGGAGCATCTCGGTGTGGGTCGTCCAGATGAAGGTGTTCGACTTTTCATCCACCAGGTTCTGGACGCTGCCGGAATCGCGATCCACCTGGATTACCCGGAAACGCTGGTGGCCCCGGTCATCCTGCTGGTAGGCGAACTTCGTGCCCGCCCTGTTCCAATGCACGTCGGGTTGGAGCCACTCGTGCTCGACGCGGTCCACCACCGGCTTGGTCTGCTTGCCGGTGGCGAGGTCGAACATGTTCAGCTCGTACTTGGGAAATTTGTCCCCCGGCAGCGGATAGGGCCGGCTGGCCAGGGTGGCACGACCACCGCCGGGCGGCGACGAGCGGATCAGGTAAACCTCCTTGCGCTCGCCCGGCTCGATGCGGAAGGCCACGACGGTCTTGGAATCCGGTGACCAAGAAACGTGGCCATAAGGGACTTCCTCCGTTCCATCGGTGGTCAGCTTCCGCTCGCTCCCGCCCTCTTTCGCCCGCAAGACCAGGTTGTGCTCGTGTACGACGGCAGTCCATTTGCCATCGGGCGATTCGCCGCGATTGGCGCGACGAGTCGAGGCCTCGGAGTCATCATCATCGGCATTGGTACGTCGCCGGCTTCCCGCCTCCCGCTGACTGTCGTCCGGCAGTTTGAGCGTCACGCCTTCCAGCTTGGAGCACGCGTATGACTGGAGTTCGCATTGCCAGACAGACTCCTCCAGCTTGAAGCGGATCGCCTTGCCGTCCCCCGTGAACTCGATGGCCCCAAATGGCAGCTTATCACCGATCAGTTCCTTGCCCGAGGCTTTGGCCAGGGAGACGGCCAGCCGGGCGTGATCGAAAGCTGGAGTTCGCGTCCCTTGCACCGCATCGACCAGGATGAACTCCTTCGCTCCGTCGGCGAGGTCGTTGCGGTACCAGAAACGGGTACCGCCCTCCAGCCAGTGTGGCATCACGCGGTCGCGGAACACCAGGCGCGGTGTCGAGGCAGAGCCACGACTGGCTTGCGGAGACGGATGATCCCCTGCCCGGTCAACATCGGAAAAGATATCCACCGGAGCGCTGTCCACGGTCGTGACTTGGGTAGGAAGCGCGTGCTCAGGCACCGATGAGGAGCCCACCATTTGACCACCGCAAAGCAGAGCGATAAACGTGCTGAGCCAAGTGCCCAACAACACGAGTCGTGAGAGACTATTTTTCATGTGCATCGGGCCTTCACCGCGATGGGTGAGGCGACGAGAAATGGGTGGAGATTGGAAACGCGAACACATCGAACCGTCGCCATGCTTACTCCACGAGCTCTGGTCAGACTAGGTGCGGATTGACACTCCGAAGCTAATTTCGCTCCAGCCTCGCCATTGCGTCGGAGTCCGGTCTGCCACATCCGACATTCGCGCACCAGGCTTCAGCTTCCTTGCTTCGGCGGTCAGTCATGGTTTCCTTCGCCCAACGCAACAGCACTCCACCTCCATGATCTCCGAAATCTCCCAGGCCCTCGGGGCCGATGCCGACAGCCTCCTCACCCACACCTGCACCGCCGTCCGCAAGGAACAGCTCCATCTGCCGGGGCCGGATTACGTGGAGCGGTCATTCCTGCCGTCCGACCGCAATGCGCGCGTGGTCGCGAACCTGCACCGGCTCTTTCACAGCGGCCGGCTCGCGGGGACCGGCTACGTGTCGATCCTGCCGGTGGACCAGGGCATCGAACATTCGGCAGGCGCGAGCTTTGCGAAGAACCCCGCCTACTTCGACCCCGAGAACATCGTGAAGCTCGCCCTGGAAGGCGGCTGCAACGGCGTCGCCTCGACCTTTGGCGTGCTCGGCGCGTGCTCACGCACCTACGCGCACAAGATCCCGTTCATCGTGAAGGTGAACCACAACGAGCTGCTCACCTATCCGAACAAGGCCGACCAGATCCTCTTCGGCACCGTGAAGCAGGCCTGGGACATGGGCGCGGCGGCCATCGGCGCCACGATCTACTTCGGCTCGGCGGAGAGCGGGCGGCAGATCGTCGAGATCGCGCAGACCTTCGCGCACGCGCACGAGCTCGGCATGGCGACGATCCTCTGGTGCTATCTGCGCAATCCCGCGTTCAAGAAGGACAAGGATTACCACGTCGCCGCCGATCTCACCGGACAGGCCAACCACCTCGGCGTGACGCTCGGGGCGGACATCATCAAGCAGAAGCTGCCCGAGAACAACGGGGGCTTCTTGGCACTGAACTCCGGCGACTCCAGCTATGGCAAGCTCGACAAACGGATGTACACCGAACTGTGCACCGACCATCCGATCGACCTGTGCCGCTACCAGGTGCTGAACTGCTACTCCGGCCGCATCGGCCTCATCAACAGCGGCGGCGCCTCGGGCGCGAACGACTTCGCCGAGGCGGTGAAGACCGCCGTGATCAACAAGCGCGCCGGCGGCTGCGGGTTGATTTCGGGACGGAAGGCCTTCCAGCGCCCCATGGCCGAAGGTGCGAAGCTGCTCAACGCGATTCAGGACGTGTACCTGTGCAAGGAAGTCACGGTGGCGTGAGGAATCAGAAGACTCGTGGGATAGGAGCCAGGGAGCTGGGCTCCCACATTCGCCTGCCGCTGAAAAACAAGCGCGATGCCGCAGGAAAGTCTGAATGAATCGGACCGGTTCAAATCTTTTCCATCGCTGGCGACGAGCCTTCGTGGCCGGTTCACTGGGGGTCGTCATGACGGCACTGGGGGACCACGCGACGGTCGATTTTAACAAGAGCATCGAACCGCTCTTGGTCGAGAACTGCCTCAAATGCCACGGTCCGGAAAAGCAGAAGGGCGGCTTGCGGCTTGATTTGCGTGCGGCTGCGTTGAAAGGCGGCGATTCGGGCGATCCTGCAATTCTACCGAAGGACGGCCGGCACGGAAAACTGCTTCAGCTCATTTCCGCCCGCCCCGAAAGCGACAGTCGCATGCCGCCGAAAGGTGAGATGCTCAAGCCCGATCAGGTGGCGCTGCTGCGGCGGTGGATTGAAGAGGGCGCTGTCTGGCCCGAGCGGACCTTGGCCCCGACGAATGGCCGGCCCCGTGAAATGGTAGTGAGCGAAGACGACCGCAAGCACTGGGCATTTCAGCCGCTCGGCCAGTTCCAGCTCCCACCCCCGCATAAGCGTACACGCGGCACCAACCCGATTGACCGCTTCGTGACCGCCAAGCTGGCCGAAAAGCGGTTGAAGCTCTCGCCGGAGGCCTCGAAAGGCATCCTGCTCCGGCGGCTCTATCTGGACCTCGTGGGGCTCCCGCCGTCGCCCGAGGAAGTCCGGTCGTTCGTGGAGGACACCTCGCCGACCGCCTACGAGAAACGCGTGGACCGCCTGCTGGCATCCCCGGCGTTTGGCGAACGGTGGGGACGCCACTGGCTGGACTTGGCGCGCTATGCGGACAGCAAGGGCTACGAACGCGACGGCGACCGTCCAACGGCGTGGCACTACCGCGACTTTGTCATCCAGGCCTTCAATGACGACCTGCCCTTCGACCGGTTCATCACGTGGCAGCTCGCGGGTGACGAACTGGCTCCGACGAATCTGACGGCCCGAATCGCGACCGCGTTCATCGGGCTCGGCTCGGTGGTCGAGACGGATACCAAACTGGCCGACGAACTCGCCCGCTACCGCTATGCCGATCTGGACGACATGATCTCCACCGTCGGTCAGGCCATGCTCGGCCTGACGCTGGGATGCGCCCGTTGCCACGATCACAAATACGACCCGATTCCGACGCGTGATTACTACCGGATGCTGAGCGTATTCACGCCGCTGGAGCGGCGTGAGCTTCCGCTCGCCACCGGCCCGGAACTGGAGGCGTACCGCTCAGCCTCCGAAGCCCACCAGCGCCGGCTCAAGGCCGCGAAGCAGGCACTGGAGGACTGGCTCAGGCCGGCGAAAGAGGCGGTCGGGCCGAAGTTGCTCACGGCGAAATCTGCGGGGCTCAAACCGGGGGAGAAGGAACCGAAACTCGGCGACAGTGATTTCCGTGAAGCCTTCACGGGTGAGCAGCGCCAGGAGTGGGACCGGCTGAAGTCGGCCGTTAAGGAGGCGGAAGCCGGAGCGCCCACTCCGCCGCCCACTGCGTTCACGATGGGCGTTGTCGACACTCCCCCTCAGGACTTCCTGATGAAACGCGGAGAAGCGACCCAGCCGGGTGAGGAAGTGACGCCCGGTTTTCTGACGGTGCTCCTGCGCGGCAAATCGGCGGAAGACTATCTGGGACCGGTCGGCGCGCAACGGCGACAGGCGGCCCTCGCCACATGGATGACGGATACCGAGCACGGGGCCGGGGCCCTGCTTGCCCGCGTCATCGTCAACCGGCTCTGGCAGCACCATTTCGGCGAAGGCCTGGTCCGAACTCCCAGCGACTTCGGGACCCAGGGCGAGCTACCGAGTCATCCGGAACTGCTGGACTGGCTGGCGGGCGAACTGGTGCGAGGCGGCTGGAAGCTGAAGCCGTTGCACAAGCTCATGGTCATGAGCGCGACGTACCAGCAGGGGGAAGCGTCCGGAGGCCTGGCGCACCGCCGTCCATCAGCGGCGGCTACCGGGACCGGCGGCGTGGAACCTGACGCGGACAACCATCTGCTTTCGGGCCGCCGCCCGCAGCGGTTGGAGGCGGAAATCCTGCGCGACAGCATCCTCGTGGTCAGCGGGTGTCTGAACACCAACATGTTCGGCCCCGGGGTGAAGGCTCCGGTGCCGGCCGAGCTGAACTCGGCCTACAACACTTTCGATCCCTACCCGAAGGATGCGAAGGACTCGCCCGAAACCTGGCGACGGAGCGTGTACCTGTTCACGAAGCGCAGCCTGCGTCAGCCATTGCTCGAAGTCTTCGACGGGGCCGACCCCAGCGCGACCTGTGCCCGGCGTCTGCCGACCACGGTGGCCCCGCAGGCGCTCGCCCTGCTGAATGACACCTGGGTGCGGGCCCGGGCGAAGGATTTTGCACAGCGGCTGGTCCGCGAGGCGGGCGAAGACCGGACGGCCCAGGTCCACCGCGCCTACGCGCTCGCGCTCGGCCGCCCGCCGCGCGCCGATGAGGTCAAGGCCGGGCTGAGGTTTCTCTCGGCCCAGGCAGCTTCCCGTACCGACCGGGGTGAACCGGACGGCGGTCAACTGGCGCTGACCGACTTTTGTCATGCGCTGTTCGGCCTCAACGAATTCCTTTACGCGGACTGAACCATGAACTCACAGCATTGCGGACGCTATGAAGCGACAGCCAACCGGCGTGAATTCCTGAAGCGCGCCGGCGGCGGCTTCGGCCTGCTCGCGCTGTCGGGCCTGGTCGGCGAGAATCGCCTGCTGGCGGCGGGGGAGGATGATCGTCTGCTCCGGCCGTTGGCCCCCCGTGCTGGTCAACTGCCGGCGAAGGCCAAATCGATCATCTGGCTGTTCATGGAGGGCGGGCCCAGCGGGTTCGACCTGTTCGACCCGAAGCCGGAACTCCAGCGGCGGCATGGCCAGCGGATCAGCGTGGAGACCTTCTTTGGCAATCCGGGGCCGCTCCTGCGTTCACCCTTCGAATTCAAACAGCATGGCCAGTCGGGTGCCTGGGTCAGCGAGGTATATCCGAACCTGGCCGCCCATGTGGACGACATCGCGTTCGTGAAATCGTGTTTCGCGGAATCGAACAACCACGCCCCCGCCATGTTCCACATGAACACGGGCTTCACGCGGGCCGGCTTCCCCAGCGCGGGATCGTGGGTGACTTACGGGCTCGGCTCCGAAAGCCAGAACCTGCCGGGCTTTGTGGTGCTGGGGAACCGCCGTGGCTCCAAGGGCGGGCCGCAGAACTGGGGCAATGGGTTTTTACCCGGCGCCTATCAGGGAACGCTCTTTCGCAACGGCCCAAATCCCATCCTGAACCTCACCCGTCCGGCGGACATCACCCGGGCGGACCAACGCGCCCAGCTGGACTTGATGGCGAAACTGAATGAGGCACACCGGGCCGAACATCCCGGCGAGGCGGATCTGCTCGCCCGCATCCAAAACTATGAACTCGCCTATCGGATGCAGTCGGAGGCCCTTGATCTCGCGGACCTGAGCCGGGAAAGCGTCTCCACCAAGACCCTGTATGGCCTCGACCAGCCCAGTTCACAGGCTTTCGGAACCAAATGCCTGCTGGCCCGGCGACTGGTCGAGCGCGGGGTGCGGTTCGTGCAGGTTTACTGCGACGAGGAATGGGATGCGCACGGCGACATCCGGCAGAACCATATCGATATGGCGACGCAAACCGACCGGGGAATCGCCGGGCTGCTGGCGGATTTGAAGCAGCGGGGACTGCTGGATTCAACGCTGTTGGTCTGGGGCGGCGAGTTCGGCCGCATGCCAGTCAGCGAAGGCGGCAAGGGCCGCGACCACAACCCGAATGGCTTCACCGTCTGGTTCGCCGGTGCTGGCGTGAAGGGCGGCATGACTCACGGGGCGACCGACGAGATCGGCTTCAAGGCGGTGCAGGATCGCGTCAGCATCCATGACCTGCACGCTACGATGCTTCACCTGATGGGAATCGAGCACAAACGGCTCACCTACCTCCATAGCGGCCGGCGGTTCCGACTGACCGACGTCAGCGGAGAAGTGATCACGCCAATACTGTCCTGAGCCGAAACGATCCCGATGGCCGAGGGTGCGAGGCGGCTCAACGCGATTCAGGACGTGTATCTCTGCAAGGAAGTCACGGTGGCGTGAGCAATCAGGAGACCCGTCCGGCCTGGGTTTCATGGATAGGTGACAAAAGTTCCCTGGCTCAGGTTGGTGTAGGAACCGGAGCCGGTCGTTTGCAGCGCCACGGCGCGGACCATGTAGCGGTTCGAACCTTTGGTGTCCGGAGTGGTGTAGGTTAATGCGGTAATTGGTGAACCAGCCGTCAGCCTGGTCCAAATGGGCGAGTTCAGGTTGGAAGAGGAATAGACCCAGTAGCGCGCTCCTGGGGTGCCACTAGGCGACCATTTCAAGACCAGCTTGCCGGATTTTCTGGCAGCCGTAAGTGCCCTGACCGGTTTCACCTGGGCAAAGCGCAGGGTCGGATCACCGAGAATGAAGGTGGCGCGCACAGACTGGTTGCCGCCGCTCTGCAGTGTCGCCAGCAAGGCCGGGGCCAGGGGGTCGCCGAGGGCCTGCGTCGGGAAGGTCCAGGGGCCGTTCTGACCGATCAGATCCCACATGACCGCCAGGCCGTTGGTCGGCTGGGCCAGGCAGCTCCGCAGCAGGCCGTCGTCATGGGAGCCGATCTCGTCGTAAGGAAAATTCCAGTCGCCGAACCAGGAGCCGCTCAGGATGCCGAAGGCGAAATCGCCCACACAATTTTGCGGCGCGAGGTCTTCCACGGATCGCACATTGCCAAAAGACGCCTCCACCTGGTGCAAATGGCCAAAACCGCCATGCATCGCCCACAAGGTGGCCGGTCGCGAGTTGGTGCTCCGTCTAAACCCGTTGTCGTAGGAGGGCTGGCTCAATTCATGCCCAAAAAAGGCGCCCGCGACCCGGGCGGCTTCAACGCGCGTCTGCACAAACGCCCCGCGCGCGTTCCAGTCGTCGTCAAAAAAACGAAGGGAGGCGTCGAAAGCGTAATCGCCACGGCGGTAGGCGTGATCCTTCGCGAGATAGCGCTGCAGCAGCCTGATCTCCAGGTCGTGGCTGTTGGTGGTGGGTGGTGACACATAGGGGCCAAAAGCCGGCAGGTTGTCGAAGTCGATCCGCCCCACGGACACTTCGAAGGTGAGGCCGGAGGCGAGGTTCCGGTCCCATTTGAAATCCCCCGCCAAGTTTCGCAGGAAAGGATCCAGACTGGGGTTGGAGTTAGTATCTCCCCAGTCCCCATCCACATCCCCGTACCACACGTCCGCCGGCCAGGCACCCAGATGGCTCCCCCAGGGAGCGGTATGTCCGTCTTCAGCGGCCGATCCGGAATAGGGCACCGTCACATGCCCCAGCAAGATGACGACGTTGGTGCCGGTGGGATTCAAGCTCCACTCGTTGCTGATGATCTGCCGGTTTTTCAGGAGGTTGGTCCGGTAGTACAGGTTGGTGGCATTGAGGAGGTGAAACGGATCGTTCCCCCAGTAGTTGGTATGCCGGGGCACGTCGTGCCGGGCGACCGTCCAGCCGTCCCCAATGAGGTCATTGGCAAAGGTGTTCAGGTCGCCGGCCAGATCCGCAGCGACGGAACTGTCCACCAGGAGAATGGCCTTGCCGCGGGATTCGATCGGTATGACCTGCCGTCCGGCCACAAGGTAGGGCCAGTGCCGGGAGTCGCTCGTGAGGAACCGTCGGGGGAGGCGATATTCGTAAGTGCTCCCGGGAGCGGCATTGGTGTCCCGCCAAGTGCCCGTGATGAGGTTGGTGGCGACCACCGTCCAGTTGGTAGAGCCGACCGCCCGACGTTCGATATAGTAGCTGCGGGAGTTCGCCACGGGATCCGCCTCCCAACCCGGGAACCAATGCAGGTCCAGACCATTGGTCGCCACGGTGGCAAACAGCGACTCCGCCCGGCGGAGCCGGATGGCTTGGCTTAATTCGGTCGGGTTCCGGGCATCGCTGGTGACCGTGGCGGCGGAGCCATGGATGAACACGCGGTCCGCCAAGCCGGCGACCAGAAGCAGACACAGGCAAGACAGTCCGTATTTGAGCGCTTTCATGTTCCGCGAAGCTGAGGGGATCAAGATTTCAGCGCAAGGTTGCGAAAGTGACTCTCCTTCTGCGCGGGCTTGGATTCGCACCAGGAACTACACACGCTCGACATTGACCATCGCATTGTATTCCGGCACGCCGCTGGTGGCGTCGGTGAGGCCGTGACGCAGCAGAATGTTCCCCTCCGGCCAGTGAATCTGGAGGTTGCCGCGTGCGATGGGTGCGGGGAACGCGCTGCCCTCATAGCGGCCCAGATCGTTCACGAGAACAATGCGGTCGCCCTTGGCGAGGTTCAGTTCGGCGGCATCTTCGGAGGCGATGAGGACGGCATCGCGCGGGGCACCGTTGAGCGGATCTATCTCGGCGTAGATGAGCGAGTTGAATTGTTTCCCCCGCCGCGTACTGACGATGAAATTTCGAGCGGAAGGGAAGGCAGCCTGCCTGGTTTGACGGGCGTTCTGGTCATTCGAAATTCGAAATTCGCCACTCGAAACTGCTTCGGGCGGGAGCGGTATTACCTTGAAGTGGGCCTTCCCGTCCGGGGTCGCAAAGGCACCGTTATCACACAGCCGAGGGCCGCCGTATTGGACGGCGTCGCCGGTCTTCGAGAGCTTCTCGCAGCCGGCGTAGAAGGGCACCACGCGTGCGATTTCCTCGCGAATCCCTCGGCCCGTCGTGCAGCCCAGCAGATCGGCGCGCTCCGGATAGGTGACGGCGGCGGCGTCCCGCAGGATGCGCCATTCCGCCCGGGCTTCGCCGAGCTGGCGCGGGATTTCCGGCGAGAAGGCGATCCGGCGTTCGGTGGTGGTCTCGATGCCGCCACCCGACTGCTCGTAACGCGTCTGCGCCGGCAGGAGCAGCACCTCCTCGCGCGGTTCGAGAAACATCTGGTCGGTGAGAATGATATCCTGATGCACGCGCAGCGGGATGTTCTCCATCGCCCGCGCGACGTGGCCGGGCTCCGGCAGCGTGCGGAGAAAATTGCCACCGAGACACCACAGCACATCGAGTTCACCGCGAGCGGCGGCCTCGACCATCTCCACGGAGGTCAGCCCCGGCCAGCTGGGAACGGTGAAACCGTATTCGACCGAGAGCTTGGCGAGATTCTCCGCTGTGAGCGGTTTGCCGCCGGGCAAGGCAGTCGAGTAGCAGCCCATCTCGGCACCACCCTGCACCGAGCTGTGTCCGCGAATGGGCATGAGCCCAGTCTTTTCGCGCCCGACATAGCCCATGGCGAGCCCGAGATTCAGGACGGCGCTCACCGCATCGCCGCCGTAGGAGTGCTGAGTGATGCCCATGCTCCAGACGAAGACGGCGTTCTTCGAGCGGTGGAGGAGTTCGGCGAACTCTTCCATCGAGGAACGGGGGAGGCCGGCTTGAGTTTCGAGAATTTCGAATTCCGAGTTTCGAATTTCGAATTCTAGGGCAGGCCAGTCCTCGGTGTGTTGGGCGATGAACTTGTGATTTATCCAGCTGCGCTCGAGCAGAATCTTCAGCACGCCGTAGATGAAAGCGATGTCGCCGCCTTGGCTTACGGGGAACCACCAGTCGGCGATGTCGGTGCCGAAGAGCGCGCTGCTCGCGGTGCTCGGCACCCAGTAGCGTTTCATCCCTGGCTCGAGGTAGGGGTTCACCATCGCGACTTTGGTCCCGAGCGCCTTGGCCTCGTGCAGGTATTTGGTCGTGACCGGCTGGTCGTTCGCCGGGTTCGCGCCGAAAAAGACGATCAGATCGGTGCCGTACCAGTCCTTGTAGGAACAGGTGGAAGCGGCGTAACCGATGGCGTGCTTCATCGCCCCGGTGCTGGGCGCGTGGCAGAGGCGGGCGGCGTTGTCCACGTGGTTCGTGCCGAGGAAGCGCGCGACCTTCTGCGCGACATAATAGACCTCGTTGGTTACGCCGCGCGCGGTGACGAAAAAGGCCAGCCGCTTCGGATCAGTGGCCCGCAGGCGTTTCGCCAACAGCGCATTGGCCTCGTCCCAGGAGATACGGCGAAAGCCGGGCTCACCCCGCCGACGCAGCATGGGATACGGAATGCGCCCCAGCTCGCGGAGCTGGGCGTTGTCGAACTCGGGAGCGCCGCTCTCCGAGCCGGCGCGTCTGTTGCCATCGCCGAATCTGCGCCGGGTCGGAGACCGGCGCTCCGCCTCAAGATGGGTCCGCAGCTTTTCCACATCCTCCAGCAGCTTCACATCCAGCGCCGGCGCGGTGTTGAGGCGGAGCAGGTTGAGCCGTGTCATGCACAGGTGGACGCCGGGAATGGTCCAGTCATGCAGGCCAGCCACACCCAGAGCGCAGCCGTCGCACACGCCTCGGGTCACGACGCGCCACGCATGCGCCAGATTGTCGCGGTTGCACCAGATAACGCCCAGCATGTCCCGGAAATGTTTGGGCTTGGTCTGCCCCAGGCCGAACGGGATGGCCCGTTTCAGCCGGTCGGCGAAACTGGAAGTCACTTCGTGCGCCATGCGGACAGGATGGGTCAACGGACGCGGGGCGTCACGACTGCACGTCGAGGGCGAGAATCTCGCCCGGCTCGCATTCGGCGAAAACCTCGAACGGACGGCAGCAGACCTCGCAGTCGGTGGTGAACCGCTGCTCAGGGATGCTCGTGTCCACCACCAGTTCCATCGCCTGGCCACAGTAGGGACACTGGATCCGTTCCGAGATTTCCATGCCGGGAACGTGCGCCTTTTGCCGACGAGCGCAATGGCACAGGCAGGCTAGCTCAGGCAGCCGGTGCGCGTGAGGCCGGCCATGAACGGTTCCAGCGGCCCTCCAAGCGCCGTGGCCTCGGGTGTGGCTCGGAGCTGCGCGAGGGTGCGGGTTCCGTCGAGCAACCCGCAGAGGCGGCGTTCCGGCTCGGCCAGCCGCTGCGAGCGCTGGTGCGCGCTCACCAACATGCCCCGCTGCCGCGCCAGGACGCGGTTCAGCGGCGTCAGTTGTGGCCGTTCCGGCACATGGAGCGGTGGCATCAGGGGCACGGCGGACAGCTCGAGCTGCCGGCGGCCGTACAGAGTGAGCAGATCCTCGTCGAGCTGTGCGCGCTCGCCTTCGGTGAAGGGCCGGCCGGTGGCCGACTGCGCCATGGCCAGCACGTCGGCAAACGGCGTGAATCCATCCGGCCAGGCACACAGCGCCCGGAGAAAGGCGACCAGGGCCACGCTCCGCACCATTACCGTGACCCCGTCAGCCATCTGAAATTGCGCCTCGCCATCGCCGGGTTTGCCGGGAACCGCCGGCCTCAGCACGGGCGCAAAACACAGTTCATGCAGAGCCGCCGCGTTGAGCTGCCCGCTCACCGCCGCCTCGGCACCGACTAGCAGCGAGCAGCGGAACGAGCGGTTCGTCACGTAATCGAGGAACTGTTCCGTCTCCAGCCGGTCAAGCTTCAGCGCCAACAGCGCGCGGGCTGATTCCAGCGGCAGGTTCTCCACGAGCATCGTGTGGAGTTCGCTGTCGGCGAGATATTGCAGGCCGTGCTCCGCCGCCCATCCGGTGAACTGGAGCAGGTAGCACGGGTCGCGCCGTCCCCCCAGGTCATCGTGCAGCAGGAAGGCCGGTTCCTTGGACCGGATGCGCCGGACCTCGGCGTGCAACGACGCAGACTGAGGCCGGTCTTTCTGGGCACCGTACGCGCCGTCGAGGAAGCCGAGAACCGCCTGCGCGGCGGCCAACTTTTCGGCGGCATTGGCCAAGCCCTCCGTACGCAGCCGCAGCAGGTCCCGCAGCGCCTCGGGCTGCTTGCAGCCCGGATACGTCATGTAACTGAAGCAGGCGATTCCCGGCGGCGCGAGGCAGGCCCGGGCGAGTTCGAGCGCGCGCGCCTTCACCTCATCCGGCACCCAGGAGAAGAGGCCGTAGGCGATGACGTAGTCAAACCGCTGCCCGGGCGGCGTCCAAGTCAGCAGGTCAGCCTGCTGGAACTCGACGTTGATGAGGCCGGCTTCGGCGGCGACCTCGCGGGCGGCGGCGATGTCCGGACCGGAAAAATCCAGCCCCAGGAACCGGCTCCCGGGAAAGCGTGCCGCCAGCGTCAGCAGATTGCTGCCAGAGCCGCAGCCAAGCTCAACCACGCGGGCCTGCCGCGGGTCCGCCGGCCGCAGGCCGAAAAGCCGTCCCAGCACCGCCGACCGGGCGGGGTCGGAAAGCGGATGGACGTAATGCGGGTAAGGCAGCGTCTCGTACTCTTCCTGGATGGAACTCATGGGCGGATGCGCGCCGGAGGCTAGGCCGCCACGGTGGTTTCGACAACGTTGCCGGCCTCCCGGTCCGACGGTAAGTCGGCTCCGCGAGAAAGCGTCGACACGGCGCTACGCTGCGGCCGGCTTCGCGCCCTGCCGCCAGCGGCGTATCCCGGCCATGACCAGCAGGCCAGTGCCGCCGAGCACGGCGTAGCTCCCGGGTTCCGGCACCGCAGTCACCGCTCCCGTGAGGATCGCCGCGCCAGAGTTTTCATAGGCATACCGGGTCAGGGTCATCGTGTCGGTGCCGGTGGCCGAGCGGACCAGCTCGCCCCAGCCGTAGAGGGGAAGGCTGCCGCTGGGATTGATGCTGAATCCAAAATAGCCGGAGGAGCCTCGGGTCAGCCAGCCGCTGGCGTAGGATGCGTTGGCGATGTTCTGTCCGCCGGTGGTAAATGACGATCCCGCATCCACCGAAATTCCGGCTCCCATCTGCAGCAGTGAATTTCCGGACGGGGAGTCGCGGACAAGTTGGGAACTGATGGTGTTCACTCCAGTGATTTGCGACCCGCCTTTGCCGTCGAATAGGGTGTAAAGCTGGAACCCGGTGCTGGGCGAACTGGTCACAAAGGCGTTCTGGGTTTGGTAGGCAGGATTGTCCAGGTCCACGGTCAGGTTCACGTTGTCCGTGAGAATGATCGCGGCATTCGCCGTGAGCAGCGCGGCAGTACCGGCCGCGGCGGCGGTGGCAGTCAGGGAGCGGGTGAGGCCACTCTTGCGGAAACGGCTGGAGGAATCGGAATGGGTAATCACCCGGGCATCTTCCCCCCCGCCCGCCCCCTGTCTATCGGATGAAAATCTGACACGCTCGGCTCGGAGGCGCCCCCGGCCGGTCGGCCGCCCGGCAAGCCAGGGTTTGCGCGCGGATGAGGTCCTCGCTTACCGTATGCGCGAACGCTCATGCTCCCTTCCCTTCCCTCCCCGCGATCCGGCTCGCCCATGATGTCCGCTCTGTGGCTACGCCGACTTTCGTTCGCAGCCCTGCTGGGCCTGCTCGCCTCCTGCAGCCAGGAGGCGCCGGTTCCATTTACCGACGTCGGGCCAGGACTCGCCTACGCGCATGAGACTGTGGCGAAAGTTCCCTGGTCCATCCACGTGGTGCGCGTGGACCGGGCCGATCCGACCCTCTCACTGCGTACGGCTCACGCCGGCGGCGGCGCCCTGGGATTGGAAACCCTCAGCAGCCAGCTCAAGCGGCTGCCGGCCACGGCGGGGAAACCAGTGGCGGCCGTAAACGGCGACTTCTACCAGCGGGACCGTGCCTATGCCGGCGACCCGCGCGGCCTGCAGATCGCCGAAGGCGAGCTGCTCAGTGCGCCCAGCGGCGGCCTCAGCCTGGGCTGGGACACCAACGGGCAGCCGCACCTCCTCGAACTGACGGCACAATTCACGGCCCAATGGCCGGACGGCAGCGCCGCACCTTTTGGCCTCAATGAAGAGACCAAGTCGGACAACATGATCCTCTATACGCCGGCGGCGGGAACTTCGACGCATACGGTCGGCACCCGTGAGCTGATCCTGGAGCCGGTCGGCGGCTCGGGATCGCCGCTGCAACTTAGCAGCCTGCTGACGGTCCGCGTACGGGAGGTCCGGGATGGCGGTGACGCCAAGCTCGAGAAGGGCACCCTGGTGCTCTCCATCGGGCCCGCGCTGGTGCGGAAGATGCCCAAGACCGTCCCTGGTACTGAGATCAAGCTGGACCTGTACGCCGCTCCCCGGCCGCTGGAATTGCGGAACGCCATTGGCGGCGGGCCCCAGATCGTCAGCGATGGAAAGCCAATGAAGATCCATCCTAAACCGTCGGACTCCTATTCGGTCACTTCCATGACTGAACGGCACCCGCGCTCCGCCATCGGCTGGAACCGGACCCACTACTTCCTTGTGGAGGTGGATGGCCGGCAAAAGGATCTGTCCGTGGGCATGACCCTGGAAGAACTCGGGCGCTTCATGGCCCGGCTGGGCTGCGATGAGGCGATGAATCTCGATGGCGGCGGCTCCGCGACGCTCTGGCTCGATGGCAGCGTGCGTAACAGCCCCTGCGATGGCGGCGAACGGCCCCTGGCCAATTCTGTGGTCGTGACCCGGGCGAGCACTGCCAAACCCACCCCCTGAGGGCCAGCCCGCCACGCCAGCATTAACTTATTGTAATGCTTCACCGGGTTGTCGTGGCTTAATTACTGCTTAGTCTCCCTCAGTGCCACCGAAGAAAGATAAAAGCAGCGCTCCCCGCCTTGAGGCGTTATGCCTCGGGGTGCTCCTATGGCTTGGGGCCGTGGTCCAGGCACAGCCCGCCGCCACTCCGGTAGAGCCGAAGATCGCCACGCACGGCTACGCGTACATCCACGACGAAGTCCACGAGGTCCCGTGGTCCATCCACATCTTCAAATTTGAGCGGTCCCGGCATGACTTCTTCTTCGGCAACACGTTGGGAAGTAATAATTTCATCGGCATGCGGACCGTTTCGGAGCAGGTCAAGAGCCTGCCCGCCGACCTCGGCATACCGCTGGCGGCCGTCAACGGAGATTTTTACAACAACGACAAGTATTACCCGGGTGACCCCCGGGACCTGCAGATTCACGAGGGTGAGCTGATCAGCGCGCCGAACGGACATGCCTGCTTCTGGGTAAATGCTGCCGGTCAGCCTCAGAGCACGAATGTGACGTCCAACTTCCGGGTGGTCTGGCCCAACGGGTCCACGACCCCCATGGGCCTGAATGAGGCCCGGGAAAAAGATGCGGCCGTGCTCTATACGGCGGTCAATGGCGCTTCCACCCGTACGCACGGCGGCCGGGAGCTGGTGCTCGAACCCGCCGACAACAGCCCGCTGCTCCCCCTCCGCATCGGGCAGACCCTGCACGCCAAAGTGCGGGAAGTGCGCGAGGACGGGGATTCCCCGCTGACCAAGGACACGGCGATCCTCTCCCTCGGCTACAAACTGGCCAGCCGGATGCCCCAAATCGCTCCGGGCGCAACCCTGACGCTCGTCACGGAGACCGTGCCGGACCTCACCGGAGTGACGATGGCGGTCGGCGGTGGACCCACTTTGGTGCGCGATGGCAAGACGATGGAATGGTCGGGCTTTCTCATGCGCCATCCGCGCACGGCCATCGGCTGGAACAAGGAACACATGTTCCTCGTCGAGGTGGATGGCCGGCAGAGCGGCCTCTCCGTCGGCATGACCCTGCCCGAACTCGCCGCCTACATGCAGAAGCTCGGCTGTGAGCAGGCGATGAATCTCGACGGCGGCGGTTCCGCCACCCTGTGGGTTTGCGGGAACGTGATGAACAGCCCCTCCGAAGGCCAGGAGCGCCCCGGCGCCAACACCCTCGTGGTGTTCCGCCGCGCGGAGCAGACCCAGGCCAGGCGTGCTCCGTAAGGCCATGAACAACCCTGCCTCCATCGCCCTATGGCCGGTACGGCTGCTGCTGCTGACGCTGCTTGCAGTCTCGGCCCATGGCGCCCCGGCCCCATCCCCGGGCGCGTTTGGCGAGCAGGTGCATGACCTCCGCATCGAGCTTGGCCCGGAAGCCGTCGCGGCCCTCCAGCACGATCCACGCACGTATGTTCACGCGAAGGTCCGGTCGGAGGGCAAAGAGTGGCCGGACGTGGCCATCCATCTGAAAGGTGCGACCGGCAGCTTCCGCCCGCTCGAGGACAAACCAGGCCTGACGCTTGATTTCGACCGGTTCGTGAGCGGGCAGAACTTCCGCGGCCTGACCAAGGTCCACCTGAACAACTCGGTGGAGGATGGCAGCTACCTGAGCGAGCTGATCGGCAGCGAACTATTCCGGGCCGCGGGCATTCCTGTCCCCGACACCGGCCATGCGATCGTCCGGCTGAATGGCCGGCGGCTTGGGCTTTACGTGCTCAAAGAGGGCTACGACGGAAACTTTGCAGGACGGGAGTTTCCGGGTTCCGACGGGGTGGTGCTCGAAGCCAAACGCGGTCAGGACCTTGGCGGGCAGATGCTGGCTCACGGGCACCGCCACACCGCCAAGCCGATGGGCACGCCGGCCGACCTCACCGCGGCGGCGCAGGAACCGGACCTCAATCTTCGCTGGGAACGCCTCTCCGCCACCTTGGACATGGATCGCTTCATCCGCTTCATGGCGGTGGAGGTGATGATCGGCCATCGCGACGGCTATTCGCTCGCGAAAAACAATTTCCGCGTGCTCTTTCCGGCGGGAAATCAGCGGGCGGTGTTTCTGCCCCAGGGGATGGATCAGCTTTTTCAGGTCGCCGAAGTGCCGTGGGAACCGCAGTTTGCCGGCCTGATTGCGCGGGCCGTGATGGAGACGCCTCAGGGGCGTCAGCGTTATGCGGAAGCCTTCACCGCCCTGCTGCCGAAGCTGTTGCAGCCGGAACCGCTGGCCACGCGGCTGGACACGGTTTCCGCCCGTCTGTGCGCCGCCGTCACCTGGTCCGAGGCCACGGCCCTGCGACAGGAAACTGCCGAGTTGAAGGATCATGTCCGCCAGCGTGCCGCCGCGCTTGAACGGCAGCTGAAACAGTCGCACTCCGGCATAAACGCCATCGCGGCCTTACCACCGTCCCCCTTTTCAGCTAGCATTGGTGCCAGAAGCCCACTTTCTGGCCCCTGAACCTGTACCAGTATGCAAAACCCCAAGTCCACACGCGCCTTCACGCTCATTGAGCTGCTGGTGGTGATCGCCATCATCGCCATCCTGGCCGGCATGCTGTTGCCGGCCCTCGCCAAGGCCAAGGCCAAGGCCAAGGTGACCGCCTGCCAAAACAACCTCCATCAGATCGGCCTCGCCTTCAAACTCTGGGCGCTCGACAACAAGGACAAGTACCCTTGGAACGTCACGAATACCAGTGGTGGCAGCCTCGGATCAACGGACTGGGCGGACAATTTCAAGGTCTGCTCCAACGAGCTGGGCGCCATGAAGATCCTGATCTGCCCGGCTGATACCACCAACAAGGTGGGCACCAACTGGACGTATCTGCTCGGCGAACTCAATTTTAGCTACTTTGTCGGCAAGAGCGCCGATGACGAGAAGCCACTGACCATCGTCGCGGGTGACAGCAACGTGACCGGCGGCAGTAGCAAGACCGATCCGTCCTGGAGCATTTTCCTGGGCACCTCAATTGATGCGGCGTGGGACAAGACCCGCCACGTCAACCGGGGCACTCTGGCAATGGCGGATGGCAGTGTGCAGACCACGACCACTGCCGCACTGCGCGCGGCCATCAGTGCCGCCCTGTCCAGCGGCCTGACCAACGTGGTCTTTTCCAAACCGCAGCCCAGCATTCAGTGAGGCGGAGCCGTCACGGGAAGCCTCTTTCATGGGTAAAAGCAGACTCATCACCATCGTTTCTGTGGGCGCGATCGCCGGCTCCCTGCTGTCGTTGTTCCTGACGTTCGGCGCCTATCCGCCCGGAACCGATGCCACGGTCCCGCGCGAGGTCGGCCGCTCGCTGGCCGAGGCCGCCATCAAACTGCTCCCCCCGGGAGGACGCATCACAGTGCTGGCGCGCGACACCTCCACGTTCCCGCAACCGGCGGCGGCGGCCACGCTGGAAACGCTGCTCGGCGAAATCCGCAAGGCCGGGGCCACGCTCGCTTCCGTGGAAGTCTTGCAGGTGGATCCGCTCCGCCCGCTACAGGTTTCCCCGGATGATTTCTACCAGATCCTCCGCCGGGCCAAGGCGAATGACGTGATCGTCTCCCTCATGGGGCCGCCGTTGCTGAGCGACGAACAGCGTCAGACCTTGGGCGAAATCAAACCGCAGATCGTGGCCTTCTGTCCGGGCAATCTGCCGAATTACATCGACCTGCGGCTGTTGGCCGAGCGGCATCTGCTGCACGCCGCCGTGCTGGGCCGCCCCCTGCCCTCCAAGGCCGCTCCGCCGCTGTTGGAGACCTTCGACAACCTTTACAGCCGGGCCTCGGCGGCCGATCTCGCGAAGCTGCCCTCGCCATGAAACCGCCCGTTTCCAGTCGTCGTTCGCGCGGTGCGGCGTTCACCGCCGCCAGCCTGCTTGCGGTCGTGGCCGCTTTGGTGGTGCTGGCCACGCTGGTGGTCATCCCCTTGCTGCGGGTACAGCAGCGATCCCGGCTGACGCTCTGCCAGAACAATCTCCAGCAGGTCAACCGCGCCGTGCTGCAGTTTGCCGAGGATCATTCCAAGACGCTGCCGGGACCCACGGCCGACCTCGCCGGGGAGCTGCAGTGGTGGTACAAGGAACAGGTCAAAGGCTACGCCGGGCTCAAAGGCGCTTCCTCGACCAATGACACGGTGTTCGCCTGCCCCGATGACCGGGGCTACACCGATCCCAAGCCGTTTTACCTTACCGCCCGGTTCGATTTCGGCAGCTACGTGTTCAACGGTGTGCTCATGCCGGGCATGCCCAATGTCGCGGGCATGAACCTGGCCTCCCTTGTGGAACCCAGGCGCACCCTGCTCGTCATGGAATGGACCGCCCACGGTCCGCTCTCCTGGCATCGCAGCAAAACCGGCAAGAAGAATGCTCCCTTTTACCGCGATGCCGAGAGTGTGCTGGGCTTCGCCGACGGGCATGTGGCCCTGACCCGGATCTATTACGACGGCTACAACGCGGCCTACACCCGCGATCCGATTCCCGGCTACGACTACCGTTACAGCGGCAACTGACTTATTTTCACCATGAACCTTTTCCCGACTTTTCGCCGGCTGTCCCAGCTTGGCCTCGCCCTGGCTGCCCTGTTCACGGCCGAGGCCAGTCCGCAGATTCCGGGCTGGACGCCGCTGTTCAAGGGTATCGACCACCTCGTGGCGACCAACTCCACCAGCAGCGGCGATTTCCAAAGCCTGATGGTGGCCAACGTGCTGCGGATCGACCTGACGGATCCTGACATCCGGCTCACTACGACCCCTCGCAGCCCCAATTACGTGCAGGACACCATCGAGACGGGGGCCATGACGGTCAGCCGCTTCGTCCAGACGACGCATGTTCAGGCCGCCATCAACGGCAACTTTTTCCGCCTGAGCAGCGACCCTAGTAACGACAACGTTCCCTATTATGTTGCCGAAGGCACCGAGCTGATCTTGCTGGGCCTGGCCATCCGCGAAGGGACCGTGGTTTCGCGCCAGCAGAACGCGGTGGACGCGGCGGTGGCGGTTTTCGACGTTTCCAACCACTGCACCATCATCCACACCAACTGGCCGGCCACGAATAATGTCGGCATCTACACGGCGGTTGCCGGTGACTATCCGCTGGTGATCAAGGGCGTGAACATCGGCCGCAAGTACCTGGGACAGGGCGGCGTTCACGATCAGAACCCCCGCACTTCCTATGGGCTCTCGCAGGACAAACATTATCTCTATCTGCTGACGATCGATGGCCGTCAGCCCGGCTACAGCGACGGTGCCCTGGACTATGAGACCGGCGCGTGGATGCTGGCGCTGGGGGCCTATGATGCGATCAACATGGACGGTGGCGGCTCCACCACGATGGTCATCGCCGATGCCGCCGGCAATCCCCACCGCCTCAACAGCCCGAGTGCCGTGGCCGATTCCGGAATGGAACGGGAAGTCGGCAGCCACTTCGGCATTTTCGCCAAACCCCTCGCAGGCTTCATCGACAACGTGGCCTCATTGCCCGATGACGATGCGGCCACGATCACCTGGACCACATCCTCGCCAGCCACCACGCAGGTGGAATATGACACCACCGAGGCCTTTACCCTGGCCACCACCTTGCAGACGGCCACTACCACGAATCACGCCGCCCTGATCACCGGCCTGCAACCCGGCACGGGCTACTTCTTCCGGGCCGTCTCGACGAAAAACGGAGCCCGGTACGCTTCGCCCAGTTTCTATTTCACCACCTCCAACTACGTGTCCACCACGGAGGCCATCGCCCTGACCAATTCCTGGAAATATACCCCTACCGCCCAGAGCGGCACCGGCTGGACAGCCGCCGCATACAATGACTCCGCCTGGTCCGGCCCCGGTGCGGGCCTGCTCTGGGTCGATACCCGGGCCGCCGGGCCAAATCCCGACGTTGGGCCCAAGGGCGAACAGATGCCCTACAACCCCGCCACCGGCTTTCCGTACGTCACCTACTACTTCCGCAAGCATTTCACGCTTCCGACGGCTGCGGCCGGTGCCGCCCTGCAATTTTCCGCCCAGGTGGACGATGGCGCGGTGTTCTACCTGAACGGCCACGAGATTTACCGCCTCCGCATGGATGATCCGCCGACGGTGATCGCCAACGACACGCTGGCCACCGCCTACCCCTGTGCGGGTGACGCGGTCACCACGTGCTTCGATGACTTTGCCGTGACGGGCGACCCGGCTAGCTTTCTGGTCGCGGGCGACAACGTGCTCGCGGTGGAGGTTCACAACTACAACACCCGCAGCGCCGACATCACCTTCGGGCTGGATCTCGCCGTCACCGAACCCAACCCCGTTGATCCCGTGCTCAACATCGTACCCGCCGGTGGGACGGCCAGCCTGCAATGGACCCGCGGCGGCTTCACCCTCCAGCAGGCCGACAGCCCCGCAGGCCCGTGGACCGACGTGCCCGGCCCGGTCGTCAGCAGCCCGTTCACCCCGGACCTCACCGGCGTGGCCCGCTACTACCGCCTGCACAAATAAGCGCGCCGACATCAGACCATCTGTCCCGGCCAAGTCGGCGATTTTGCGCACATCGCTCGCAGCCTCATCCACCGCGTAAGCAACATTTCAAATAACAATCCCCGGGGCGCGTCGCGCTGGCTTGGCACTTGCTAAGTGTTCCCCGATGACCTGCTGCCGCCTCGCTGTCCTTGTCGCATCGTTCTGCCTGTCATTCTGGACGTCAGGAGCACAGAGTCGATTCTAAGTTTCATTGGCTCTTTAGAGGGGGCAGGTCGTTTTCGATTGGAAGCGAGCCATGCTTTTTCCGGCCAGTAGGGAGACGAAAGAACCGAGTGGAAATCGTGGACCGTTTTGTCGGCTTCCATCAGCGCCAGCAAAGACGCAGGCATTACCGGGCCAAAAAACGAGGCATCGAAGGGGTTTCCTAAGCCGGTAGTGGGATTGCGGGTAGCGAGCCAGTCTTGCCAGCTACGCCGGTATTCGTGCGCGGCGGCAACAAGGCCGGGAAGGTTGTGCCGTTTTTCGCGAAGTATTTCCCAACCCCAACAATCCGCTAGGTCGTGGTCCTCCACTTTTCCCGCCAGACAAAATTCCCACTCTTCTGGCGGCAATTCTTTGGCTACATGCCGAAAGGAAGGCTTTCCTTTCATGCCCTGCCCTCTTGGCTCAGTTCGATAACCTTGCCGTCTGCCTCGCCGAAGCTCAGGCGTGCGGCCATGCGTTGCCGGTGCTCGTTCGCCAAGTGGCCGTAAACCTTGCCGATCAGGACGCCCCCGTCCAAGTGGCCGACCCATTTCGCAATCGTCATAAAGTCAATGCCGGCCATGACGCATTGGCTAATGAAGGCGTGCCGGGTGTCGTGAAAGCCTAGGCCGGGCAAACCGACTGCGGCACGGGCCAGATTCAACGTCTCGCGGAAGGTCTGGGCGTGAATGTCCCGCTCGCCCCGTTGCGGCGAAGGAAAGAGCCATTGTGAATCCGGGGCGCGACGCTCGCGCATGGCGGCAAGGTGACTCTCCAACGGGGGGTTGAAATCAACGTGCCGGGGCGTGCGGTTTTTGGAATCCCCAGCCGCGCCGATGACAACGAGCCGTTGGTTGAAATCCACGTCGGCCCAACGGACGCGTAGAGCCTCCTTTTCGCGGGCACCGCTGAAAATCAGGAACCGCACGTAGTCGGCGAACTGCGCGGCGTTTTTAAGCGGGCCGGCGGGTTCGCTCCCAACCGCAAGACGGCTTTGGCGAAAGCGAGGTTCGCCAGCGGCGGCAATGACGCGCTCAAAGTCTTCCCGGCAAACCAACTCGCGTTGGCGGACGGGCGAACGTCGCCAAGTAATGTCGTCGGCGGGTGACGTGCCGATATGTTCCAACTCCTTGGCGTAGGCCAAAAGATTGCGGAGGCTAATCAGGTAGAGGTTACGGGTCTGCGCAGCTTTGCCGGCCTTGTCGAGTTGCTCCAAGCCGGTGACGACATGCGCCTTGCGAATCTTGTCGAGACGAAGCCCGCCGATGCGTTCACGCCACCACGCCAGATGGGTTGTCTCTTTGTTCGCGGTGGCCTTGGCCTTGAGGCTGGCCCGCTCCGAAAGGTAGCGGTCGGCGAATTCGGCGAAGGTAGGAGCCTCGCCACGGGCCAAGAGGCTGCCGGCCTGCCGAGCGCGGTCTAGTTCCGCCATCGCCAGCTTGGCCTCGGGAACCGTCTTGGCACCCTCTAGGACGTGCCAGACGAGCTTTTTCGCGCCGTCGGGTGTCTCGGTAGTCAAACGGGCAACGTAGCGTCCCCCGCGCTGCCATAAGCCGCGCACGGGTTGCTTGCGACCGTCCTCAACTTTCTCGTAGCCTCCACTGCGTCGCGGAGCCGTATCCTTACAAAGCATTTCAAGGGCTTTCACAGGGCAACTCTGTAGCAAAAAGTGTAGCAAATACAAGGAGAAGCAGAATGCAGCCGTGTAAGTGGTTGATAGTTAAGGTTGCGGATGTGGCGAAATGGCAGACGCAGGGGACTTAAAATCCCCTGGCCGAAAGGCCGTGCGGGTTCGATCCCCGCCATCCGCACCATGTTTTATTGGTGTTTTTTACAAAGTATTGACTCTTTAGGACAGTTTAGGGACAATATCGCGCATGAAAGCGAAACGGTCCTCCCCTTCCCGCAAGGCCGACGAATTCCCCAAGTCCATTCGCGAAGGCAGCGCGGAGGTTAAAATCTACCTCACGCCGGTTACAGTCGGGGGCAAAGATTACGCGCAGTTCACGGTCAGCTATTACCTAGGCGGCAAACGGATTCGGCAACGCTTCTCCGATCTGAGCAAAGCCGAGACGGAAGCGCAGGCCGCTGTCGTGAAGCTCTCCAATGCCGACCACGAGGCTTTGAAGCTGTCCCCCAGCGACCGGGCCGCCTACGTGCAATGCCTTGACCTTCTCCGCCCGTGGGGGATGCCGCTCTCAGTCGCCGTGACGGATTACGTGGCCGCTCTCGCCAAGCTCCCGCCCGGCGCATCGCTGGTGGAAGCGGTCGCCGATTACGCCAAGCGGCATCCGGCCAACGCTCCGAAGCGGACAGTGACGGAAGCCGTCACGGAACTGATTGAGGACCGGCGTGCGGCGGGTTGCTCCGAAGTCCATCTGCGGGACATGCAGACGCGCCTTGGCCGGTTCTCGCGCGCTTTCCAAGTCCAGCTTTCGACCGTCTCCGCTTCCTTGGTGCGTGACTACCTGCGCGCCCTTACGACGCCAGAAGGCAAGCCAGCCAAGAACCGCACCAAGCGGAACGTGCTCCGCCTCATTAGCGCCCTGTTCCACTTCTCCCGGAAGCGCGGGTTTATCTCTCGCGAATTGGCGGACGAAATCGCCGAGATTGACGCGCCGAAGTCAGAGCACACGGAGATTGGCATTTTCTCCCCGGCAGACATCCGGGCTTTGCTCTCGACTGCGGCCCCGGAACTCGTGGCCCCGATGGCGATAGGAGCCTTTGCAGGGCTTCGCACGGCGGAAATTGCACGCCTCGATTGGTCGGAAATCAAACTGGCGGAGCGGGTGGTGATTGTCGGCGCGGCGAAGTCCAAAACCGCTTCGCGGCGGGTTGTACCCATAACGGACAATCTAGCCGCGTGGCTGGCCCCCTACGCGAGGCAATCGGGGTCGGTGAATCCTTGCACAAGCGACGCGTTGTTATCGAACCGCTTCTCCCGTGTCGCCGACCGCTTGGGGATGGTTTGGGTGGAGAACGGGTTGCGGCATTCCTTCGTCTCCTACCGGCTCGCGGTAACGCATGACCCAGCGCGGGTTGCCAACGAAGCGGGTCACTCCCCTTCCATGCTCCACAAGAACTACAAGGCGCTTGTGACGGAGGCGGAGGGCAAGGATTGGTTCGCCATCATGCCATCTGGGGAAGCCGCAGACGTGCTCCCGATGCCGCTCGCAAGCGAGGCGGCGTGACAAGCGACGCGCTTCGGTCTGCGAAAGTGTAGCAGAAAGTGTAGCACAGCGGCTTTGCCTCCCCCAACGCAGGCCGCATTACGTGCCCTGCCCTGCCCTTTCGGGATCGGAATTTGAATGCCCCTGGCTTGTCATTCCATGTCTCCTGGAAGGCAGGCCAATAGAGCCCCGGGGGGCACTTCGGGGGGGCCGGCGGGTTGCGCCGCCGTTCAGGATGGGTAGGCTTTCTATATCGCAAGGCCGTTGGCTCAAGGAGGGGCAGCCCAAAGGTGCTCCGCAGGCATGATTCCAATGTAGGGTGCGGATAGGTGGTTGGCTCCAAGCCCTGATAGCGCCGGGTGAAGCTGCGTTTCTTGTTCTCGTTGGCTGCGCCGGGACGGATGACAGCCACGATCCCGATAACCCCGTCTATCTCCCGGACGTTGGTCATCTGGCAGAGCGAAGTCATGGCCGGGCTTTCAATGTGATGCACGGCCCGCGCGCCGCCGCCGGCAATCATGTCCCACACTGCCGGATCGTCCCAAGGTTCCAGCGCGCCGAAGTCCACCCCGATGCCCCGTGCCTTCAAGGAAGCCTTGGCATCGCGCAGTACGGCCAAACCGCCTTGAGCGAGAACATCGGGCTTCACGAGCCCGACTTGCTCCACGGCATCCATGTCCAAGTGGGTCGTCGGATAACCCTTGGCCGAAATGAAGGTCGGTGTCAGCTCGTGCATGGGCTGGCACGACAGCACGACGCCGCAAGGGTGCATCTTGGGGTTGCGCGGCACTCCGTCCAGACACTCGGCAAGATCCAAGGCCGTCTTGAAGGGTTCCTCGTTCACCGGCAGTTCCCGGCTCTCTGGCCGGTTGGCGAGGGTTTCGCGGAGCTTGGCCCCGCCGTTGGGAACGGGTCCGTCCGGCTTCCAACCGCCCCCAAAGCTCCACGGGAAACACTCCGTGAACCGGCGCACCTCGCGCTCCGCCACGCCCAGCACCTTTGCCACGTCGGCAAAGGCCGCCCGGGCCTGAAAGGTCGCGAACCCTCCGACCACCGCGCAGTGGTCCCGCCCATGCCGCGCAAAGAGCAGGTCCACCACGTCGTCCTTCACGTCGTGCGCGAAGTCGATGTCGATGTCGGGCAGCTTGTTCTGGCTCATCCGCTCGCGGTTCAGGAAGCGTTTGAAGTAGAGGTCAAAGCGGATGGGGCAAACGTCACTGATGCGGAGGCAGTAGCTGAGTAAACTGCCCTCGGTGTACCCCCGCCACCCATGGCCTCCCCCAATATGCTTTCCATTTAACGGCGCAGCCTGAATTGTCCAACCTTCCATTTATGAAACTAAAATATTTCCTGCTCATCGTTGTCGCCTTGACCGCACTCTGGGGTTGTGCGACCTCCTACAAATCCAAAGGCTTCACGGGTGGCTTCAGCGAGCTACAGTTAGCGCCTGATGTGTTCCGCGTCACCTTCAACGGGAATGCCTACACTTCAGGAGAACGCGCCCAAGACTTCGCCATGCTCCGCGCAGCTGAATTAGCGCTACAAAATGGATTTGGCTATTTTGCCATTGTTGACGCGCACAACACAGTCCGCACTGAAAGCTTCACTACGCCGGGACAGGCGACTTCCACAGGCACTCTCAGTGTTTACGGGAATCAAGCTTACTACTCCGGCCAATCAACCTACACTCCGGGACAGACAACCACATTTTTCAAACCTAAAACGGGAATGGTGGTTCAATGCTTCAGAACAAAACCCGACGGAATCAACGCGTTTGATGCCGCTTTCCTTCAGCAGTCGGTAAAGCAGGCATACAACATTAAATGAACCAAACTCCCGGTTCCCGTGAGCGACAAGCAGTTAACCTCACAGCCACCGCTTGTCCCGTCGGGGCTTTTCTGTTCTCGTCAGCCTGTGTTCAAAACCTCGGTTTCCCTCCGCCTGTTTCAGGGGCTGCTCGGCGCCGCCCTCGTGCTGTTGCTGGGCGGTTGCAACACCGTCAGCGAGACGGGGCGGCATCAGTTCAACCTGATTTCCCAGGGTGAGGAGATGCAGCTCGGCTTTGGCGAGTTCGACAAGATGAAGAAGGAGGTACCGATCAGCCACGATCCCCAGGCCAACGCGGCCGTTCAGCGCGTGGGGCGCCGGGTCGCCGCCGTGGCGAACCTCCCCAACGCCCAGTGGGAATTTGTCGTCTTCGAGAGCAAGGAGGCCAACGCCTTCTGCCTGCCCGGCGGCAAGGTCGGTGTTTACACCGGCATCTTTCCCATCTGCCGGGACGACGCCGGGCTGGCGACGGTGCTTGGCCATGAGGTCGCCCCATGCCGTCGCCCGGCATGGCGGTGAGCGCATGACCGTGGCCCTGGGCCTGCAAGCGGGCGGTGCGCTGGGCGGCGCGCTGCTGAATTCCACCGGCCACACTAATGCCGGCCCGCTGTTCTCCCAGCTTTACGGCCTCGGCGGCCAGACGCTCGTCGCGCTGCCCCACAGCCGCCTGCAGGAGTCGGAGGCGGATGAGATCGGGCTGACCTACATGGCCCGGGCCGGTTACGACCCGGCGAATGCCGTGGCCTTCTGGGAGCGCTTCCGCGATTACAATGCCAAGCAGGGGAGCACCACGCCGTGGTACCTGCGCACGCATCCCACCGATGAGCAGCGCATCAATGACCTGAAGCGGCTCCTGCCCAAGGCGCAGACCCAATTTCACCCGCAGTAGTTCCTTCCTCCTTCCCATTTCTTCCCATGAAAATGATCTCATCCCGAGTGGCGGTCAGCCTCCTCAGCGTCGGAATGCTCGCCGTTGGCTGCACGTTCTCCCACGAAAACACCAGCACCGGCCTGCCCTACTGGCCGCCCAGCATCCCGAACTACAACAGCCAGTCGGTCCTGACCTGGGGCCAGCCCGCCGCGATCGGTTACACCGTCAATCCCACCGTGCCGCAGGCCGCGGCCTGGCGTGATGCCGCCTCCCGCTGGGTCGGCACCCCCTACCGCGAGGGCGGGCATGACCGGCGGGGCATTGACTGCTCCGGCTTCAGCGACGCGCTCTATCGCGAGGTCGCCGGACGCGGTCTGCCGCGCTCCGCCCGCGAACAGGCGCTTGCCGGCCGTCCCGTCGGGGTCAACGAAGTCCAGCCCGGCGACCTGCTCTTTTTTCAGACCACGGGTGAACCGATCTCCCACGTGGCCGTAAGTGTCGGCGGCAATGACTTCGCCCACGCCAGCACCTCCAAGGGCGTGATGTTCTCCTCGCTCACCGATCCCTATTGGGCCCAGAACTTCATTGGCGCCCGCCGCATGACGCCCTGAGCCGCCGGCCCGCTGGCGTCACGCCTCTGTTTCCGCAGTGGCGTGAACCTGCCAATGGGCCAAACCTCCATCGTCCAAAGCGGCTTCCCTGCTGTGCCTGCCCCTGCTCCCAGACGGTTCCTGTTCCACACGATTGTGGCCGTGCTGGGCACGCTGAGCATGGGCTTCCAACTGCTCGCGTCGCGTCTGCTCGCGCCCCATTTCGGCACCTCCATTATCGTCTGGGCCTGGCTCATCTCGACGTTCCTGGCGGCCTTCAGCCTGGGCTCCATGCTGGGCGGCTGGATCTGCAATGCCGCTCCCCACGTCCGGCAGCGCCTTCAGGTGGTGACCGCCGTCGCTGGCGTCGCCTCGCTGGCAGTAACGGCCCTGTTCGGACGCGTGCTGCTGGATCGCATCGAGGTGGCGTTCCTGCCCGTGGAAGCCGGCGATCTCCAGGAAGTCGGCGGCATGAGCCGGGCGCTGTTCGTGTCGTGTCTCTGCCTTTTTTTCGTGCCCGTCACGGCGCTGTCGTCCTTCAGCCCGCAATGCGTGCAATATCTGGCGGCGCATGGCACCGCTCCCGGAGCGGCCTCGGGCGTGGTCTATGGGATCAGCACGCTGGGCAACATCGCCGGCGTCATGCTCACGGCATTTGTGCTGATTCCCAATGAGCACCTGGGCCTGGCGCGGCTCCTGTTGCTCTGGCTGGTGGTGGCCGGCGTGAGCCTCACCGGACTGATCCTGCTGCTGCGTACTCCGTCTGCCAAAACAGTTTCAGAAATAAGGTAGCTATGAAAAAGGGCCATTGGGGTAGCCACTTCGCAAGTCGGGAGCTCGGAGACTCGCAAGCTCCCTTCCCCCTCACCCTAACCCTTTCCCTTGGGGCGAGGGGAAAGCCGGGTGGCCTCACGCGCGGTCGGAAGGTGCGTCCCGCAAATCCAGCGGCGGATTTCGCGGTGGAGCGGACGATGATTCTCCCTCTCCCCAAGGGAGAGGGCCGGGGTGAAAGGGAAGGGCGTGCACGGACTGCAAGATCGCTGAAAACGCGCCAAACCGTTGTCGCGAAAACCGCCAGTCTCGTTGCCTTGCTCCTTTTTGTCGGATCGTGCCTGGCCGGCGACACGGCCCCGCCCGCATCCGCGCCCAGGAAGGGGAGCTACACCGAGACGTACGACACGCTTTACAACAGCCTCACCGTCCAGCGCGAGGGCAGCCTTGTGGAGCTGCGCGCCCGCTCGCGCCGGGGCGAGTTTCTGGAGTCCGCCGTGGATCTCGACGATCCGCTCCGGCTCATCGTGCCCTACTCACGCTCGGTGTTTGCCGCGGAGTTTTTCCTGCCCAACCCGAAGCGTGTGCTCATGATCGGCCTGGGTGGCGCAGGCATTCACCGACTGTTCGTCGCCGCCCATCCCGACGCGCTGATCCAGAGCGTGGAGCTGGACGCAAAGGTCTTCGAACTGTGCCAAACCCGGCTCGGTTTCCAGCCCACCACCAACACACCGGTCGCCGTGATGGATGGCCGCATGTTCATCAAGCGCAACCGGGAGCATTGGGACTGGCTCATTCTCGACGCCTTCCGGGGCGGCTACGTGTCGCCGCACCTGAAAACTGCGGAGTTTTACCGTGAATGCGCCGCCCGGCTCAGCGAGCGCGGTGTGTTTGTCAGCAACCTGCATGAGACGACCGCCCTGTATTATTCCGATCTGAAGACCATCACCTCAGTGTTCCCCCAGGTGGTGCTCTTCCATGTGCCGGGCACCGGCAACGTCGTCGCCTTCGCCGTGAACTACCGGACGCCCATGATCACCGATGACAGCACCTGGTCGGCTGATGCGGAAGTGGCCAGACCCTTCGCCAGCCGGCTGAATTTCTCGCTGATCCGCAACGGCATCCGCCCGCTCCCCACCAAGGAAATCGCGGCCGCGAAAGTGCTCACGGACGACTTCGCCCCCGTCGAATTCCTCAACTCCGTGCGGACCAACAACGCGGCGAGGGACAGGTGATATATTGGGCGGGCGGTTCCAAGATTGACAGTTGTATACGCCCGGTTGGACCATTGACCCAATCATATCATGATGAGGTCCTTACCCGCTGTTCTCCGGCTGCTGAGCCTGCTGTTGTCCCTCGGCTGTCTCCAAGCCTCGGATTTTATCGATCCCACCTTCCGGGCCGGCCTGCCACCAATCACACGCGGGCCCGATGGGCCGGTATACGCCATGGCCCAGTTCCCCGACGGTCGCATCGTCATTGCCGGCGACTTCGCGCGAGTGAACGGCGTACGGCGCCATGCCATTGCCCGGCTGCGGGTCGATGGTTCCTTGGACACGACCTTCGACGCCAGCCAGGGCCCGGACAATGACATCACGTCCGTGGTGGCGCTTGCGGATGGCAGTGTGCTCGTGGGCGGCCGCTTCGGGAACTGGGGCAACGAACTCGCCGGCGACCATGTCGTGCGGCTGAAACCCAACGGCTCCCTGGACCATGACTTTGCTGCCACGGCGGCTTGGGATGGCGAAGTGGTCCAGCTCGTCCAACGACCGAACGGCACCATCACCGTGCTCGAACGCCGTCTCTCCGGCACCGCCGTACGCTCCCTGCTTGAACGTAGGCGGGCCGACGGCACCCTCGACGAACAGTTTGCCCCGGCGATTCCCGATTCGGCGGCCTTGAACGCCCTAAGCCCCATGCTCGACGGGGGCCTGCTCGTGGTCGGCGTCTTTTCCCAGTTTGACAGTTTTGCCGCAACCAATCTGGTGCGCCTGAAGCCCGACGACTCAGTGGATTCCATGTTCGGAGGCGCGGTCGCTGCCCAAGCGGGGGAACTGTACTGCGTTGATATGGCGAAAGACGGCCGGATCGCGATCGGGGGCAGGACATCAGATCCGTATCCACGGGCTTTTTTGGCGGTACTGCACCCGGACGGCCAGCCAGATCCTCAGTTTCCCCCGACCTCCGGCGTCATCTACGATCCGGTCACCAAGGTGTGCTTCGACCAGGCGGGCACGCTGCTGGCCAGTGATGGTGTGCCCTTTGCCACGGTGGTTTTGTTTTACTACCGCATTTCTCCACAGGGAACTGTGCTGGGCACCCAACCGTTTACCAGCTCCGGCTCGAATGCGGCTCCTCTTTCCCTGGCGGACGGGACTGTCATCTGGGCGACGGATGGAGTCTACGGCTCTTCCAGTTGGATCCTGCGAACCTTGCCCGATGGGACCAGCGATCCGGCCTTCATTTCGGCGGCTCCTCCCGCCGATGGATTTCCCCGGGCCATCCTCAATTTGGCGGCGCTGCCGGGCGGAGATGTCTTTGCCGATGGCACCTCGGTTTCTGAAATCTCCAATGGCCGGTTTTTCACGGCCGAGACACTGGTTCACCTGGATGCCGACGGCTCCACGAATACGGCATCAAGCGCCCAGATTTCAGCCTGGTCGGGCACTGAAAGGATAAACCGCCTCCTCCCCGCTGGTGGACAGAAACTGTATCTGGCCGGCGGCTTCTACGCCGTCAACGGAGATGCCCATTTCCCCTTTCTGGCGCGATTAAACGGGGACGGCTCGCTGGACCAGACCTTCCACCCCGGTTTGCCCCTCTTCTTCTCGGGCGGTTTCAGCCAGTCCCTCGCCACCATTGACCTGCTGGACGACGGCCGCCTCTATGTTGGCGGTCATTACGCCGTCTCGTCTGGGAACAATGTGCTGCTCAACCGCCTCCTGCCTGACGGTTCACCCGATCCGACGTTCATCCCGCTGCCGTCCACGCACGGGATTCTCGACGAGGCCGTCTCAGTCGATCGCCTCGTGTCGCTGACACCGGATCGTGTCCTGTTCTGGGGGCACTTGGAAATGTCGGGAGGGACCACCGAACTGTACTCGTACACCGCCGCCGGCCAAAAAAGTCCCGGCCCGGTTGTGCTGGGCCCGTCGGGCCTTGCTGACTCCAGCGCCTCAATCTCCCAGATGCTCCGCCTGGCCGAAGGGCGGGTGCTCTTGGCCGGCGCTTTCAGCGGCATCGGCGGCATCTCCCGCACTAATCTCGCAATCCTCACTCCGGACCTCGCGGTGGACCCGGGTTTCGATGTGGGCACCGGGCCCAATTCATGAATATCCACAGCCATCCAGCTCACCGACGGACGCATTTTGGTGGCTGGTGCATTCACCCGTTGGAACGGCAAAGAACACCGCCGGCTCGTGCTCCTGCTGCCGGACGGCCGATTGGATGAGACCTTCGACGCCGGCACCGGACCAGATGACGAGCCGTACGAACTGGTCGAGCAACCGGACGGACGCGTGCTGATCGGCGGACGCTTCGCCAATCTGGATGGGCGCGGCCCGGCCCGGCTCGCCCGGCTGGTGATCTCCCCGTCGGTCCCGCCCATTCCGGCCCATCTCACGCTGCAGCCCCGGACCACGGTCAGCACCAACCTGACCGCTCCCGTGGTGCTGAAGGCCGCCGCCCAAGGCACCCCGCCCCTGCGCTACCAGTGGTTCCGCGACGGCGTCGCGTTGACCGAAGGCAGCGGATATTCCGGTGTCACCACTCCCCAACTTTTGATTCAGGGGACCAATCTCATCGTCCCAGCCAGCTATCAGATGGAGGTGGCCAACGACTCCGGCCGCGAACGCAGCGGTGCCGCCGTCGTCGGCTTCGCGTCGGGCACGATGGATTTCAGTTTCACCACCAATGCCTCCGGGACGCTTCGCGTCCGGGGTAACCAGGCCACCTTCATCACCGGCCTTACCGCCGATCGCGGACCCGATGACCGCGCCCGACGCGTGCTCATCACCGGCACTTTCACTACCTACGAACAGTCCGCTACCCCCGGGCTGGTGATGGTCCACCCCGATGGCAGCTTCGACCCGCAGTGGACACCCCCGCCCGGGGTGAGCGGTGCGGACACTCAGGCGGCCGCCTTCCTGCCGGACGGCCGGCTCATTCTGGCCGGCAAGTTCAGCCGGTCTCGCGGCGCCCCGCGCGACGTCGTGTTGCGGTTGAATGCGGACGGCACGCTCGACAGCACGTTCGACCCGGGAGACGCGCTGGCCGTCAAACCGCCCAAGAATTTCGCCATGCTCTCCTCCGCCAGCGCCCTGGCCCTGGATGGCGATGGCCTTTTCGTGGCAAGCCCCTTCGGCATCTTCCGCCGGCTGAACCAGGACGGGACCACCGACGCCAGTTTTCAGACCACCAACCTGACCTGCCTGGGAACCCTGTCCGCGCTGGCCGTGGACACCTCGGACACGGGCGGGCTGCTCGTGGGCGGAACCCCCTTTGCCGCCATGCAGACGCGGGGCTCTAAAACCATCTACCAGGGAGTCGCCCGCTTTTTGCGCAATGGCCTGTTGGACACAAACTACAACGCCCATCCCAAAAATCCGGCATCCGGCGCCTATGGCAGCACCGGCACCCTCCTGCCGACGGCGGACGGCGGAGCCTTCGTCGCCGGCGATTTCACCCAATTTAATGGAGCTCCCGGCCCCGTGACTCATCTGGATGCGCTTGGGGAGGCCGACACCAATTTTTCGGCCCACCTCCTCGGAAATGGGCCCCAGCCCTACGTCGGCCGAAAACTGCTGGGCATGACCCCGCTCCCCGAGGGCAATTTCCTGCTGAACTTCCAACCCCAGACCGGGCTGACCGACTCCATCCTGCGGATGCAACCGGACGGCACCCTGATCCCGAACTCTCACGGTCCAGTCGAGGACTGCCGCCTCAGTGGTCCCGTCCTTCCGCTCGGCGACGGCAGTTATCTCGTCCCCATCTCGTTCCGAAGCCCGGTCCTGGGTCAGTCAGGTTTCACGATTGGCCGATTTTTTCTCACACCGCTGGCCCGGCTTCAGGCCACCAACCTTCCACCGGTGCTTGTCCAAGCTCCGCCAGATGTGACCCTCACCAACCGCCCGGCCTACCGCGAACCGCTCGTGCTTTCCGCCGTGGTGCAGGCGGGCGGCAGCTTGCAGATCCAATGGCACCGGGAGGGAGTCCTCCTGGCCGATCAGACTAACACCACGCTCTTCATCGCCGATCCTCAACCAACCGATTCCGGACATTACCGGCTCGATGTGAGCAACTCAGCCGGGTCCGTATTCGCCGAGGCGGATGTGGTCATCCGCGTCGCACTGCCGTCAGTGCCGGCCCTCAGTGGGGAACGCCGCATGGACGATCCGCAGCACCTCCACCTGCACTTCAGTCCCCAGCCCGGTGTCCAATATCACCTGGAAAGCACCGCCGACCTGAACACGTGGCAGACGGTCACCGATCCGGCCGTGCGCGTTTCGGATTCGGAATTCGCGCCGACCCTTTCGGACGGAGCCGTGTTCTTCCGGTTGGTGCAGGGGCTTTGAAGTAACGGAGCGCCGGTCTCCGACCCGGCGCGGCAAGTCAGCCCGCTCCTATAGGATCAGTGCTCAGCCCCCTTCGCCATGAAGCCCGCGCTTTGCGGCGCGGGCTTCGGCGATTGGAGGACGGGCGAGCCGCGCCGTCCTACTTCTTCAGCCCGCGCACAAAACGGTCCATGCGTTCCAGTCCCTTCTCGATGTTGGCGAGGCTGGTCGCGTAGCTGATGCGGATGTAGTCATCCGCACCGAAGGCGATGCCGGGAACGGCGGCGACCTTTTCCTGCTCCAGCAGCCGGGCACAGAAGTCGGCGGACTTGAGGCCGGTGCCGGAGATGTTCGGGAAGAGATAGAACGCGCCCTTGCTGTTCACGCAGGTGATGCCGGGCATGGCATTGAGCATCTGCCAAGCGCGGGTGCGGCGCTTGGCGTACTCGGCGAGCCACTTCGGCAGGTGGTCCTGCGGGCCGTTGAGCGCGGCCACGCCGCCCTTCTGGGCGAAGCTGGTCGGGTTGCTCGTGCTATGGCTCTGGACGGCGTCGATGGCCTTGGCGATGGGCTCCGGCGCGGCCAGGAAGCCGAGCCGCCAGCCGGTCATGCTCCACGCCTTCGCAAAGCCGTGGACGATGATCGTGTGGTCGTAATGGGCCTGGCTGAAGCTGGCGACGCTCTTCACCTGGGCACCGTCGTAGGTGAGGTGCTCGTAGATCTCGTCGCTCATGATGAGCACGCCCTTCTCCACGCAGATGTCGCCCAGCGCCTTGATCTCGTCTGGCGTGTAAACGCTGCCGGTCGGGTTGCTGGGCGAGTTGAGGATGAACAGGCGCGTGTTCGGCGTGATGGCGGCGCGCAACTGCTCCGGCGTGACCTTGAACTCGGTCTTGTCGGTGGTTTCGAGGATGACCGGCCTAGCGCCCGCGAGCTTCACCATCTCCGGATAGCTGAGCCAATAGGGCGCAGGGATAATGACCTCGTCGCCCTCCTCACAGGTGGCGAGGATGACGTTGTAGCACGAGTGCTTGCCGCCGTTGCTGACGATGATCTGCGAGGGCTTGTAGATCAGCCCGTTCTCGCGCTTGAACTTGGCGGCAATGGCCTCGCGCAGCTCGGGAATGCCGCTGCTGGGGGTGTACTTGGTGAAGCCGTCGGCCAGGCCCTTGATGGCGGCCATCTTGATGTGGTCCGGCGTGTCGAAATCGGGCTCCCCCGCGCCGAAGCCCACGACATCATCGCCCGCGGCCTTCATGGCTTTGGCCTTCGAGTCGATGGCAAGCGTCAGTGAGGGCGACAGGGTGGCGGCACGGCGTGATATTTTGTAGTTCATTGCGAAACGGCGCGGAGATTGGCGACGCGCAGCCCGGTGGCAAGTGTAAGTTCAACCGACGGCGTATGAAGGATGAATCAGGAATGATGGACGAAGCAGGAGGAGACACTCCACGGAACCATGGGAGCGCCCGGTTCCACCCGCGCCCCCCATTGTTCTCCGCCGAGCCCATTGAAAATCCAGGCTTCCACGGCACGACGGAATTTAAGGCACGGGTGGAACTGCGCCCTCCCGAGGCGGGTACTGTTCCGGCCGGCGGCGGGGACGGAAGGCAATCCATAGCACGACCACTGCCAGCGCGATCCGCGCGGCGGCCCAGACCCAGTCCAGTCCCCGGCGGGGCGGGTTCACTGGGCGCAAAGCATGCTCAAAGGCCCAATCGCCCACTTTCTTGCCCAGCGCCTGCCCATCCAGATCGGCGGAGGCAAAGTGGATGCCGCCCCAGATGCGGCTCCGGCCAATCTCCGTCACCACGCTGCTCAGGGAAGTGTAGCTGCGGGTCACCCCCGGCACCGTGTCACTGCTGATGCTGAAGGCCAGGTCGTCGCGACCGAACCACCGGCGCAACACCTCCGCACCCGCCGCCGTGTAGGTGCTGTGGCCGCTCACGTAATCCGGAAACGCCGGCGCGGGCAGCAGCGATTCCCAGTTGGGATCGGGTTCCGTCCGGGGATTGCCATTGTCCGCGCGGATGGCCGCCGTGACCGGCCGCCAGAAATTGTAGGCGTACTTCGTGTCCCAGCAGGCGATGCCGGCATCCGAAAGGGCGATGTGAACCAGCGCCAGCAGGTGCGCCTTGTCGGGCAGGCTGAGCCGGTTGCTCTGCGCGAGGGCCAGGGTGATCTGCGTCCAATGGCCCGGCGGTGTCACCGTGCCGGAAAAATCGCTCCAAAACCGCGCGGCCAGGGTCTGGTCGGCGGTGCGGGTGGTGCTGTTTTTCGCCCCGATGCTCTTCACCTCGTTGTAATCGGCCACGTAGCGGTCGCTCGTCAGCGCCGGCGGACCGGGCGGACGGAACTGGCTGGCGTTCGTCAGCGCGAACGGCTTCACCAGCCCCCAGTGCGGCAAGTCGGGCGGGCGAAACCACGGGGGCGTGCGGCGCCAGGCACCGGGGGTGTTCGTCGGGATGTAGGGCACCTGCGTGTTGCTGCCGTCGGCGGCCCGCGCCTCGACGATGGCGTCGGCGCTGGCGAACCCGAGCTGAAACCCGGCCGTCCGGGCGGCGGTGTCGGGCAGATTGGTCTGCGTGGCCGTCCAGAGCGCCTCAAAGTCCGCCCGCCGCGACGGAAACAGCACGAGCGCGGTGCGGTAGGCCGCCGCCGCCACGGCCGCCTCCACATTGGCATCCGGGCTGGCGTTGGTCGGGACGAAGAGATAGGGCCGCCAGCGGTGCTGGATGGCATTCACCGCGTCCGCGACGGCGATGCTGTAGATGGCCATGCTGCGCGCGCCCAGCGGCGGCGTGTTGTTCTCGGCTTTCAGCGCGCGCAAATAAGCGGCGGACCAGTCGTCCAAGGCATCGGCCCCGGCCGAAAAAACAAGGCCCGCCGCGAAGAGTGCCGCAGCGAGCCATTGGAAGGGCGATTTCACACCGCGAGCAAAACGAAGCGACTCGCCCGCGGCAAGCACGATGCCGCAAACCGCAGCGGTCCAACTGGCTGTCGAGCAGCGTGGCGCTGATCGAATGGGGGTTGAACGGGTCGGTGCCCAGGAGCATTTCCTGGGAATTGGTCAGGCCATCATTGTCCCAATCCTCCTGGCCGTCCGGAATGCCATTGTGATTCTGGTCGGCGCTGAAGCGGTCGAGGCCATGGCGGAGTTCGAACTCATCCGTCAGGCCGTCCGAATCGCAGTCGAGGCCGGCGAAACGGCCTTCCGGTCGCAATCCAATCCACCCCGTTCCAGCCGATTGCGCTGAAGTCCCGGCACAGCAACGCCTTAGTCGGTCGCAGACGGACCGATTACTATAAGACCACCAACGCCTAAGCCGCCGTTTTGCCGGCCGGCGCCTCGGCTTTCAGATGGGTGAAGTTGCCCTGTTCGCAGCAGGCCACGAAGTTTTCTGTCACCGTCTTCAGCTCCTCCCAGCGCTTGCGGATGTCCCTGGCCTCGGTGGCGTTGATCTGGTTGTCGGCCGCCGCCACGGCGATCACCGACAGCAGGTCGGCGAACTCCTGCACGATCTCGTTGGTCGCCGGGATGAGAAACTCCGGGTGAGCGAGATGGGTCTTGGGATTCTTGATGAAAAAGCCGCCGGCGCGCTGGCAGATCCAGTGGACGATGCGCGGATCTTTCGTGCACTGGATCAGCTGATCCACGCGGTCGAGGGGGTTGGTACCGCCTGTGCCCAGTTCCTCGTTCGGCGTCTCGGCCCACTTGTAGATGAGCGAGAGGGACAGGTTGAGGTCGGCCGCGATCTGTTTCGCGCTGGTGGTCTGAAGCACTTCGCGTAGGACTTCGTGGGACTGCATGGCGCGGTTCTAGCGTCCCCGCCTCCCGAAGGGAAAGGATGAAGTAGGAAGGATGAATGATGAAGCGGCGAGCGCGGAGTGCGGAGTACGGCGAGGCACAAGTTGTCACCGAGGCTTTCTTTGCGCTCCGTGACCGGCGCTGGCATAACGCGCACATGTTACACCGTGCCCTGCTCCTCCTTGCGCTCTGCGGCTGGCCCCTGCTGGCGAAACCCGGCGGTACGGCGGTCGCGCCAATGCTGCCCGGGGCCAAGGTGGACGGTTCGGTGCTGCTGCCAAACCAGTGGTCGCTGCGACCCGTTGGCAAGCAGGTCGTGCTGGGAGATTTCCCGGTCAACATAGCGGTGCATCCCTCCGGAAAATTCTGCGTCGTGCTGCATTCTGGCTACGGCACGCACGAGCTGACCGTCGTCGCGCTGCCGGCCGGCAAGGTGGTTTCCCGCGCCGAGATCGCCGAGTCCTTCTACGGCCTCGCCTTCTCCCCTGATGGCTCGCACGTGTATTGCAGCGGTGCGGGCGATGAGGTGATCCACGCGTTCAGCTTCAAGGACGGTTACCTCGCCGATCCGCAGGACATCCGGCTGCGGGCGGTGACGGAGCGTGGCGTCCCCGGCGGTCTCTCGCTCAGCGCCGATGGCCGGCGGATCTTTGTGGCAAACGTGTTCGGCCAGGATGTCATCGCCGCCGATCTGGAGCGCCGCCAGCCGACCGGCCTGTTTCCCCTGCGGCTGGGTATGCCCGCAGTGGATCTGAGCCAGACGAAGCTTCCCGACGACCTCGATTCCGCCGCGGCCGTGAAGCGTGAAATGGCGCAGAAGGACACCCTTCCGTCCGATGCGCCGTTTCCTTATTCGTGCGTGTACGACGAGGCCCGTGGTCGCCTCTACGTCAGCCTCTGGGCTCTCGCCGAAGTAGCCGTGCTGGACGCAAAGACGGGGACGGTGCAGGCCCGCTGGAAAACGGAGGAGCATCCGTGCGAAATGCTGCTCTCCCAGTCGGGCAAAATTCTCTACGTCGCCAACGCCGCCCGCAATTCCGTCTCCATCATTGACGTCGAAGCCAGTCGCACCCTGGAAACGCTGACCGCTTCGATGTCTGCCGATGCCCTGCCCGGTTCGACACCCAATTCGCTCGCGCTCACCCCGGATGGCGAATTCCTGTTTGTCGCCAACGCGGGGAACAACAACGTCGCGGTATTCGACGTGGAAACCCCCGGCAAGAGCCGCTCGCTGGGGTTCATCCCGGTCGGCTGGTATCCCACCTCGGTGCGCGTCACCCCCGATGGCAAGAACCTGCTCGTGGCCAATGGCAAGGGCCTGCTCTCGCACGCCAACCGCAACGGCCCGCAACCCGGCCGTGAACCGGCCTCCAACGTCCGCGAATACATCGGCAGCCTCTTTGCGGGCACCCTCAGCATCATTCCGCTGCCAAAGAAAGGCGCTGAATTCGAGGCGAAGATGCGTGAGTTCACGGCGCGCGCCTTCAAGTGCAGCCCGCCGGTCGCCGCCGCGCCGGTAACCAGGCCCGGACGCGAGAACCCCATCCCCGCGCGGGTCGGTGGCAAGAGCCCGATCCGCTATGTGATCTACGTGATCAAGGAGAACCGGACCTACGACCAGGTGCTGGGCGACGTGACCGGGGGCAATGGCGATCCGTCACTGTGCCTCTTCGACGAGAGCATCACGCCGAACCACCACGCCCTCGCACGTGAGTTTGTGCTGCTCGACAACTTCTACGTGGACAGCGAGGTCAGCGCCGACGGTCACGAATGGAGCGTTGGAGGTTATGCGACCGATTTCGTGGAGAAGACCTGGCCGCTCAACTACGGCCACGGTGCCAGGGGCAAGATCCCCTACCCCAGCGAAGGCACCCTGCCAGTCGCCTACCCCGCCAGCGGCTACCTCTGGGACCGCGCGCGGCAGGCGGGCGTGAGCTTCCGCAGCTATGGTGAATTCTGCGTGGTGGGCACGGCCACCAATGAACCGTCGCACACCCGCATCGCCTCGCTCGAAGGCCACTTCGATCCCGGCTATCGCCCGTGGGACCTGACCTACCCCGACGTGAAGCGGGCGGAGCATTTTGCCGAGGAGCTGAAACGCTTCGAGCGCGAGGGTGATATGCCCCGACTGCAAATCATGCGCCTGCCCAATGACCACACCTACGGCACGTCGCTCGGCAAGCTCACCCCGCGCGCAATGGTCGCTGACAACGATCTAGCGCTGGGCCGGCTCGTCGAGGCGGTGTCGCACTCGAAGTTCTGGCCGCAGACCGCCATCTTCGTGCTGGAGGACGATGCGCAGAACGGTCCGGACCACGTGGACGCCCACCGCTCCATCGCCTTCGTGATCAGCCCCTACGTCAAACGGCATTCCCGCGACTCGGCGATGTATTCCACCTGCTCGATGCTGCACACGATGGAGCTCATCCTCGGCCTGAAGCCCATGACGCAGTTCGACGAGGCCGCCGCGCCCATGTTTGGGTCGTTCCAGGCGCGGCCCGATCTGCAGCCGTTCCGCGCCCTGCCGGTGACGGTTGACCGCAACGAAAAGAACATCGCCTCCGCCTGGGGCAGCGAGGATTCCGACGAGATGGACTTCAGCAAGGAAGACGCGGTGGATGACCTGCTGCTCAACCGCGTGATCTGGCACGCCATGAAGGGGCCCGACCAGCCCATGCCCAGCCCCGTGCGCGCCGCCTTCGTGCTCGGCGGCGGCGACGACGATTGAAGCCTCCCGCTGATGTCGGGCCAGTTCCAGGCTCAAACATCACCCCGTGCAGGCGGGATGAATCGTCGTCAATCAGACCGCCGTGGCATTCCTCAGCTCGCTCCATTCCCGAAGATGCTGATGCGAACCGTCGTCGTCCTTCATGAGCACCGCCCCGCGCAGCACCCACCGCTCGACCCGCCATACCGTCTTGTCACCGTAGAACCGGACCCGGTGCATCGCTCTGAACTCGCGCGGAAGCCAGGCCAGCATGCGCTCCGCATGATTTAGGTTTGCAGTGATCATTTTTCGCAGTTTGCGGCCGGTAGGGGACCGCTCGAGGGTTTGAGACCGGGTTCAACTCTTCCTGCGGGCGCGACCACCCAGGCGGCCTCCCGTGCGGGCCGGCTCGTGATTCTCCTTCCGGCCGCGTCCGGAGCCGCTCTTTTTTCCCCCGCCGGTCATTTTGTTCACGGTCGCCCAAGCCCGTCGCTCCGACTCTTTGACACTGAGACCACGGGCCTCATAGCCCGCCTCAATGTGGCCGGCCTGGCGCTTCTGCTTGTCCGTATAGCTCGATTTGTCACCTTGTGGCATAGGGGATTCTCCTCGAAGGATGGGGGTTACGGTTGTGGTACTGGCCATTGTCTCACAATGACTCCGCAGGCGATGCGGTCTCCCGAATCGCCGGCCGGCTGCGTTTTCAGATCGTCGGCCTTGGCGTGGACCACGATCGATTTCCCGATGATGGAATACTCTCCGTCAATGGTCAGATCAGCGAAGATTCTCGAGTAACTCGCGTTCCCGGAAGCGTCGGCCTGCAGATTGCCCAGATCGCCCAGGTGGCGGCTGGGGTCATCGGGGCCGGCGTGATGACCGGCCATGGGGTTGAAGTGTCCCCCGGCCGACTTCGCATCCGGGGCCGAGCAGTCTCCATTCTCGTGGATGTGGAAGCCATGCAGGCCTGGACTCAGCCCACCGAAGTTCGCCACAACCCAGACCCCTTGCCGGGCCCGGATGAACTTCACGGTACCGCCGACCACGCTGCCCGAGGACGCCGACAACACCGCTGTCGCCAGCACCTTATGGTGCGGCCTGTCAGTGGCACAACCCGCACCGAGCAGGAGAACCCCCAGGGCGCTCCCGGAGAGAAACAGATTTTTAAACATAGTCTTTTCAGCAAATGGTTCACCGAGCTTCCGACCGCGCCGAGACCAACGGAGGCTAGTTGGTACGGCGGATTATCCGTCCCGATCGCGAATCCAATCCGGAACGCTCGGGACCGGCCGCCGGGCGGTTCGTCCATTCCGGTGGCAGGTTCATCTGCCAATCGGCCGGCACATCGTTCCATTGCTGTACCGGAACCGTGTTCCACCATTGGGGCGGAACATTGGTCAGCCACGCCGGTGGAATATTGGTCCATGCGTTCATCGGCACGTTCGTCCACCAGTTCGGCGGCAGATTCGTATAGCCGGGTGAAACCCGGTTCCACCACTCCGGCGACGTGTTGGTCCACCACTGGGTGCGCGGGCGGAAATCATAGACGGGCAGAACTTGCACCGGTGTCGGCTGCTGCTGGTTCGGTGCCAGGGGAGCCAACGGGGCCAGCGGCGCCTGGGGATTTTGCGGCTGGGGTGCCACGCCCGGATTGGGCGGCGGTACCGGATTGGGTCGCGCAACCGGGGCCTGCGCCTGCACGGAGGATTGCTGAACGGTCACGAGCGTGACCAGGCCAACGGTCGCAAGGAGCATCAGGAGGCGTATGGGTTTCATGGGCTGATCAGGGGAGGAAAGTTTGGAATTGCGTCACACCGTCCACGAATACCGGCCGGTAATAGATGCCGTTGAACTGGTAGGCAGCCACACCACCAACGGATACCGTTGCCGCCCCCGGCGGCAGTTCCGGGACGATCACGCCCATCGGGGGCGCGGCAATGACGTAGTTATCGCCCTGGGCCACGTAGAACGCGCCGCCGGCATAGTAGTACGTGAGATTTCCGGCCATGACGACCACGGTCCCATCGGGCAACTGCGGGATGCCGATACCGATGGGCGGGTAAATCTCCTGATAATCCGGGCCGACCTGCTGATAATAGATCCCGTCGTCGTAAAAGTAAGGCAGTCCACCGAACACGATCCGCACGTGTCCCGGACGAAGGGCATGCACATGCTCACCGTAGTGGAAATCGTGCCAGAAGTGGCGATGGCCAAAATCGACTTCGGCATCGTGATGCACATAGGCGCGATGATCCCCCTCCACCTCACGGTGGACTTCGGCGTCGTGGTGCACTTCCACCTCACGGTGGACGTCTGCCTCGTGGTGCTCCTCAACGGCACGGGGTTCGGCGTGGCGGATGGTGCCGTGATTCCCTCGGTCCACAATGACCGGACGGGATGGCACCGGTGTCCGGGGGGCAACATGGGCCGGAGCGGGCGGCGGGGCGACGTGCGGAGCCGAATGCGGGGGGGCGCCACGGTCACGGTCGTGTTCAGGCCGGCTTTGGGCGAGCGCCGGCAGGAACATGGCACCGGCCGCCAGGATTCCGAGGACGGCGTTTCTGAATGAAATTGAGGGCGGAATGTTCATGGCTTCTTGGCCTCCCCATGCTGGGTTTCGAGTTTCGCCTTGATTTCGGCCACCTCGATCTTCCTTGCGGTCGTCGGCACCTCCAGATGAAACACAGTGTCCGGCAGCGCCGTGGTGAAATCCCAATGCGAGAGGATGGCCGTGTATTGTGGTGAGCCGGGCTCGTTCTTGTAGGTGATGAGGACCTTGCGGGGCAGCGGTTTGGGTCCCAGTTCGATCCAGATCTGCCAGTCGATCGTGGCCTGCGAGAACGCAAGGTGCTCGCATCGGGTTCCCAGTACCGTCACCGGACCCAGATCGGTGCCGGAAAGCACCTTGTCCAAGGCGCTATGATAGGGGTCGCTGACCACCAGGTCCTCCAGCGGAAAGGCGATTCCGAAGCGTTCGGTGGCGGTGTCCAGCGCCTCATCCAGCGAGGCCGGTGCGGGCACGCTGCCGTAATAGTTCTGCGCCCGGTCGAAGAGGCTCAAAGTCTGGCCGTCATAAAACAGTCCCCGATTGCGGCGCGTCGAACGCACCTCGGCCCGAAAGCGATCCGGACGACGCACCTGGAGCTCGACGGTCCGTCCCGCCTGCACGCGCTGGCCCGAAGACAGGTCCAGGTCCTGCCAGATTTCGGCGTTCACCGATAAAAACTGTGACTTGGCGAGCGCGTCGCTCATGCGATGCATCAGGGTGTCGGCCGCCGAATCCAAGATGGCAGCCGGAGCCGCAACCGGAGGCGTCGCTCCAGCCGGAGCCGGCGATTCCTGTTCTACCGTGGCGGCCAGTCCGGCCAGCGCACCGACGGCGGAGATCATCAGCCGGCGAACCCATCGGGAGGCCCAAACGGACTTCGCCATCAATCTGCTTGCAGGAGTGTTCATGAACGGCTTTTGGATATTTGTCCTTGGGATCATATTAGTCCCGGAGACAGGGGGACAACATGGGGGGAAACCCTACCACCGACTCAGGGGCACCCACTTTCCGGTGGCTAATCCACCACCAGGTTTACTTCGGTGTCGCCCCGCAGCGCCTTCGAGTAGGGGCAGGTGCGATGCGCCTCCTCCATGATCTTCTGGGCTTGGGCGCGATCCGTTCCGGGCAACTGCGCATGCAGTTCCACGGCCAGGCGGTAGCCGCCCTGGTCATCTTCAATCAGACTTACTAGCGCGCGTACCGTGACCGTGCCGGCCGGGCTGCCGAGCTTTTTGGCCGCATTACCAAGGGCGCCGTTGTAACAGGCCGAATAGGCACCCGCAAACAGCAGCTCGGGACTTGGGCCCCGCCGCTCGATCCCCTTCTCCAGGGGATTTCCCAGCGTGATATTGAGGATTTGATCCGGCGAGCGAACCGATCCTGAACGCCCACCTTTGGAAATCGCCTCCGCTGTGAACAAGGTTTTCATGATGCAATCATCCTATATGCCAGCTAGAACATCAGAAATGGGGTCTTACCCCACCGACGATTCCTACAGGACGACTGACATCCCCAACTTCACAAGCCCATCAGTCCTGCCAAGAGCAGCATGGACGATAACCCGCGCATGATGCGCGGGCCCTATCGAACTGCCCGCCGGATCGCGCGGGGAGTGGGGCTAGCGCTCCGAACGGGATGCCTGAACCATCTGGTCGTGCTCCGCCCCGGCGATGCCTTCCTCGACTAGCCGTTCCTGATCGCTGCGCCCCTCGGCGTCCTCGTCCTCGCCGGCCGCCACGGGAATCTTCCGGCCTTCCGTGGCGGGGACCGCGTCCCAGCGCACAGATTCGGGGGCGTCCTCAAGCATGGCCTCCTTCGGATCCATGTCCGGCTCTCCCGTCAGTTCCCGCCTTGCCTGGTCCCAATCGGACTTGGAGGTTTCCTGCGAAAGACGGCCGTCGATGGCTGCCAGCTCCACGGCGCGTTTGCGGACCATGCCGCGGGTCACGGCACCAATGCCGGCGGAGTTCTCCGTCAGAACCCCCACCTTCAAAGGATTGGTATTTTTTGGCGAAAAGTCAGTGTCCATGGGGAAGGGTCTGGGGGTTGTGGCAAGTCTTGATCTGCCTCTCCCCACGGTCCTCGCGCAAATCCCGGGACTGGGAGAAGATGTTGTCGCGCTTCGCGGCTTTCGCGCCGGGCTTGACCTCAGGGACGGGCGGACGAAACACATGCGAGACCTTGGGAAATACGGGTGGCAAGGCGGCTTTCTTGGTTTTTGGGGAATTTGTTTTCATCAGCTTGGTAAGGAACGGAATCGCGTTGGATAAATTTGCCCCTCGTGTCCGCTAAACGGACTTGCGGGGGAAGCTCGCCCGGTCATCCGCCTCCAACCAGTCAAACGTGCTGTTGGTGATGGGATTGAGTCCGAGCTTGTGGCAGTTCTCGATGAAACGCGTGCTCTTCTCCGGATTCTTTATCGGACTGCTGGCTTCCACCTCATCCGACCAGGCCTTGATCTCGGCCGTGGTCCTGGGCGTGCCGTTGGCTACCAGCCAGGCACCCAGTGCCTCATTGGTGGCGGAGGCCTGAACTGCCGATTTGAACTGGTCGCCGCTGATTCCCTTGAAGGTGAACAGCTGGTTGTCCAACGGGCAGTCGTAATGATATTCCCCGAGGGCACCCGCCAGGCTGGCGCGGCATTTGTCGGCGGTGCGGGCGGCGATCACAAAGCCCGAGAGGCGGACTCGTGGGCTGTTCGGAGCCTGTTTGGTGAGGTCAAGGGACGTGATGATGGGATCCATGCAGAGATGATTTCACGGACGCTTACTTCTTGGCCTGGGAGTGGGCCTCGACAAACCACAGCCACTTGTCGATGCCGCGAGACACCTCCGTGAACAGGTCCGCCGTGTCGGCGTCGTCCAGGGCGTTCGCCTCATCAATCGTGCTGCGGGCCGCCTGGCCAAAGGTGGAAAGCGCGCGCGCCACCGCTTCGACGTGGGCCATGCCCTCCGCAATCTCGTTCGAATACTCCGGGAGCCGCGTCCGCGAGGCCGCCATGCGTACCGTGCCTTCCGCGACACCGCCCAGTTGGACGATGCGTTCGGCGATCAGGTCCACGTAGTCCTCCACGGCCTCCGCCACCTTGTCGAAGAGCTCGTGCAGGCCGATGAAGCTCGGCCCCTTCACGTTCCAATGCGCCTGCTTCATCTGCATCTGCAGGTCCACGGCGTCGGCGAGACGCTGGTTCATGAGCTCGTTCAGCGCCAGGCGCCGGTTCGGCGCGATGTCGTTCTCGGTTTCATAGGTCTGGGGGGCCTCGTCGGTTTTGGTAATGGCTTTGGTCATAAATGCTTTCTGTCGGCTGCGAAACGGGATGCGTTCGGAGCCGGACTACGTTTTGTTGTGATACCCATGCACCCGCGTGAGATTGCGTTCCGCGATGAGATCGGCCTCGGCCTGAAGCCAGTGCTGGACTTCGTGCCCGGGCAGGGAGCCCTGATTCTCATAGCAAAAGTAGGCCCTCCGGGCCACCTCGTCGGGGGGCGGCGAATAGGCCGCCTCGGCCTCAACGAGCCGGGCCGCAGCCGCCAGGGAAGCGGCATCAGCCGGCTTCGCGACGGGTTCGTGAGAATGCTTGTCGTGCTTCATAATGGAAAAATGGGTTCGGGTTTCACTCGTCCAGGGCGACGGGTGTCAAAATGTACTCAGGGCTGTGCTCGACCGACTCGGCGCTCAGGCTGACGAACACCGTGGACTCCTCGTAACTGATCCGGCTGACGCTGCCGGTCGGAATCAGAACCTCTTTCCCGGAAAAGCGGTGGCCGATCTTGACGACCAGTTGGGCGATCACCCAGCTCCGTCCGTCCATCAGGAAATCACAGACATACCCGCTCATCTGATCGCCGGCCTGGACATGGTAGCCGCTCACGGCCTGGGCACTGCGCAGATGGGCATCCTTGCGCGCTCCATCCGGCCGCTCGGGTTCGCCCCCTTTGCCCGGCAACGGCTCGTCGAGCACCCCAAGCAACGGCACGTCGCTCAGGCCGCACAGCCCGTCACCCTGCCAATAGCCAGGCCAGCCGTAATGGCGATGGTAGTCCTCCTCATATTGGCGTGAGACCGGCTTGTGCAAATCAATCGAGGGACAGCGTTCGATCTGCTGGCACGTCAGATTGACGGTTGGCAGTTTCTCCGAAAACTCAAGGGCACCAAACGCATGCGGCGCGATCAGCACTGGCCGGGGCACCAGCCAGTTCCCCGTATCAACCACCAGATACCGGATCGCCCACTGCTTCTGGTCTTCGAAGTAAACGTCCTTCACCTGACCAATCCCCCCGTCCAGTGCGGCGAGCTTCTGTCCGTATAATTGCTTAATACTGAGTAACATGGCGTTCGTCCGATCGGTGAATGGGTTCCCCTTGGTAAGCCGCATTTCTCGCGTGCCACTGCTGTCCCTTGAGGAACGGACTGCACAGGCTTCGCTTTCCCAGCCGGTGGGCATTGGGGAACTCACTCTCAACAGTCTTCGACGAAGGGTCGGCCACCGCCATGGGGTGTTCACCTACCTACGCGCCATCACGGCGGAACGCGCCAACCCCGACATAATGGCCGCGGCGATCCCGACGGACTCTGCGTGCCGGAGCCGGCCAAGTTCACCCCGCCTCCACCAGCAACAACTCAAAAAGCATTTTCTTCGCCCGCAGCACTAACCATGATCGCACCCACCCGTTGAGCGCACCCGCCAATTCAGACCGCACCGCAGGCAGCCCGTCCCTGCCCCGGACGGAGTTTCCGACGACGCACTGGACGCTGGTGACACGGGTGCGGCACTTCGCAGCGCGAAGTCCCTACCAGCATGGCGCTTGCCTTTTCCGCACAGCTCAGGGCAGGCGCAGGAACAGGTAGAGCGGGGACTCGGTCAGCGGAACGGTGGGCGTGCCAGTGGCGAGCGTGACCACCGGGTCTTCGTCGGCGCGCAGGGGCATGCGTTCGGCGCGCTCGACGCGGCCGGGTGGCGTTGGCAGTTCCAGCGAGGCGGAGCGACCGCTGCCGGTGGGCGACCAGGCGACCCAGATGCGCCGTTTCGGATCGGTGGCGTGGGTGTACTCGTGGATCAGGGCTTCCCCGGGCCGGTCGAGCACCACGCGGGCGAAGCGGAAATCGCCGAGCGTATGCTGCAGGTGCGCGACGGCGTGGAAGGACGGCTTGGGCTGGAACTTCCGCGTCAACCCCGCCGCCCCATGGAGCTGCGGGGTGTCCTCGTCGTTGAAGAAGTAGAGGTAGGCCCGCTGGATCGGCATGGTCGCAAAGACGAGCCACGAGCGGACGATCCACTGTGATTGCTGTTCGTCGGTGACGCCGACCCAGTCCTTAAAGTCGCCGGTGGGCTTCGGCTTTTGCGTCGAAGAGTCGTAGCCGAATTCCGTGAGCCACACCTCCTTGCCCGGCGCGTGGGCATCGCGCCATTCGCACACATGCCGAATGTCAGGCAGGTACTCCTTCAGCCGCGCATCCTCGGGGAAGCTGCGATGCCACGTCGGCCAGTTGTCGAGCTGCGCATAGCTGTGGACGTTCAGCACGTCGTAGAGGTCTTCGAGCCCCGAAATGCAGGTCACGGACTTGGCATAGTCGTGGCTTTTGCCGGTCGTGAGGTTGCCCGTGACGACCTTCAGCTTCGGATCGCCGGCGCGCAGGCCGCGCGCCATGGCCTCGAAAATCGTGCGGTAGTCGGCGTCGTTGTATTTCCCCGGCTCATTGCCGATCTCGGCGGACTCGACCAGGGCGTTTGGGGAGCTGGGCCCGAGGGCGCGGGCAAAACGTTCGGCATAGGCACGCGAGTCGGCGGCCAGGTCCTTCCACTGCGCGCGCGGCAGGGTCTCGATCATGAGGCTCACATCCGTCCGCCAGCCCTCACGCTGCCAACCGCCGTACACCTGCCGCCAATCCACCCCGTTGCGAGCGGAGGGAAAGGGCGTCACAAAATCGGTGTCCTTGCCCAGATCCCACTCGACCGGATGGTAATCGCGCACGAGCGAGGCCACCGGCTGATAGAGCTTGGGTTTGAACTGGACGGTGTGCCCATTGATCCCGATGAAGTCGCGCATGAGCGGGCGGACCGGCTCGGCGGCACGCAGGGCTGTGGCACCGGCACAAGCGGCGGCCAACGCCACGGCAAGGACTCGTCCGGCGGCGGCCCGCAGAAGGGACAGATGGGTCATGGGCAAAGGTTCGCGAATTTTCGCCGGTCTCAAAGACGCTTTTCGTCGGCGTCGATGAAATCCACGAAGGTGCGAATGTCCACACGGTGGGCCAGACCGGCCGATTCCTTGCGCTGCTTCAGGCGTTCCCGGAGTGCGTCGCCTTCGGGTCCGGGTTCGGTGCCATGCCCCAGCAGCGCCTGCTGGAAGGCCCCCTTTTCGGCAGGGGTTGTCCTCACATTCACCCGCACCCAGTCAAAGACCTGGCCATCCGTGACGGTGCCCTGCACCACCGCGATGAAGTCCTCGGCCTTCAGGCCGGCGGCAGCGAGCCACTTTGAATCGAAACCCCTGTGGGCGAAGTTGCCCTGGTAATCGGCGTGGAGCTTCCCGGCGAGGTGCAGGCGGATCTTGTCGATAAAGCGCGGAAGATAGATCCAGCCGTCAATGACTTCGCGCGGCGAGCGGGGATAGATGAGTTCAGCCATGGCGCGAGCCTGACGCGAACGACGGTGTGGACGAAAGGGAGAAACGGACGCGAGGGAGACGGAGTTTCTAATTTGGAAAACAGGAAAACAGGAAAGGAACGGAACTGAACCGAACGGGCATCGAAGGATTCCAAATCCCTCTGCTCCGTTCCTGTTTTCCTGCTTTCCAAATTCGATTCCTCCCCTGCTGGCGCAGTGATTGCCTTCGTGTCCGTAGACCGCGAGAATGCCGGCATGTCTTCGGAGCATTTCGACACGGTGGTCATCGGTGCGGGCAGCGCCGGCTATGCGGCGGCCCGCACCCTCTCGGCCGGCGGGGCCAAAGTGGCCGTGCTCGAAGGCGGCCGCGAGGTGGGCGGGCTGTGCATCCTGCGCGGCTGCATGCCGACCAAGGCATTGCTGCACGCGGCCGAGCTCCGCCAGGCGATCCGACAGGCGGAGGATTGGGGCATTACCACCGGCGAGGTGAAGACCGACCTGGCCAGGCTGTTTGCCAAGAAAGACGCGCTGATTGCGGAGTTTGCCGGTTATCGCCGGCAGCAACTGGAGCGGGGCAAATTCACGTTCATCCGCCGCAACGGCCACTTCACCGACGCCCACACGCTCGCGCTGGAGGATGGCCATCACCTGACCGCCACGCACTTCGTCATCGCCACCGGCTCGGTCATCGCGCCGCCCGTCGTGCCCGGGTTGACCGAGGCCTGCTATCTCACCAGCGACGATGCCCTCGCGCTCCGTCACCTGCCAAAATCCTTGATCGTCCTCGGCGGTGGGGCGGTGGCGGTGGAGTTTGCGCAATTTTTCCTGCGCCTCGGCACCCGCGTGACCCTGGTTCAGCGGGGTCATCACCTGCTCCGTGGTCTGGATGAGGATGCGGCACGGGAACTGGAGAAGGCACTGCGTCGCGAAGGCATGACGATCTACACCGGCACAAAGATTTTGGGCACGGAAGCGACGCCCACCGGAAAGCAGATCCGCTTTGAACACGAGGCCGGCACCGTCACGGTCGAAGCGGAGGAAATTTTCTACGGCCTGGGCCGCACCCCGAACACCGCCAGCCTGTGTCTCCCCGCCGCCGGAGTGTCCACGCACGGTCACCGCATTATTGCAGACCTTCAGCAGCGGACCTCGGTGGAGCACATCTTCGCCGCCGGTGACTGCTGCGGGCCGCACGAGATCGTGCATATCGCCATCCTGCAGGCGGAGCTGGCGGCGCGGAACATACTCCGGCCCGGCCGGGCGGAGGAAATGGACTATCGGTTGCTGACCACGATCGTGTTCTCCGATCCCGCGGTCGCCCAGACCGGCCTGACCGAGCATGAGGCCGAGACCAGGGGAATTGACTTCATCAAGGCGAGCTATCCCCTCAACGACCACGGCAAGTCCATGATCCTGGGGGCGCAGGAAGGCTTCGTGAAACTCCTGGCCGACCGGCGCACGGGGGAACTGCTGGGCGGCACCTGTGTCGGTCCGCAGGGTGGCGAGCTGATCCACGAGATCACGGTGGCCCTCAGCCGGCGGATGACAGCAGCGGAGTTGGCGGCCGTGCCGCACTACCATCCGACCCTCGCGGAAATCTGGACGTATCCGGCGGAGGAGCTGGCCGACGCCGTGGCGGCGGCAAAGTGACCCCTGAAAACGAAAAGGCCGCCCTCCTCGACTCCCATCAAGGCGGGCGGCCCAACCCAGAACCAACCAACAGTGCCTGACGCAACCCGCGTAGGCAGTTGAGAGAATCGCAAGCCCGATGCCAGCCTGCGGTCTTCGCAAATTTAAGAGCCCATCAGTTGCTGCCCGAGTGACCCGAGTTCAGCGCGTTGGTACGCCAACGGTCCACAATCGCCCACAGGTTCAACGGGTAGAAGGAGCGCCCATTTTTCAGGAAACGGGTGCTGCCATCCGCAAACGCATAATCGGAACCGCCACCCAGCCCACCATTGTCGGTGCGCATTGTCGTGGCGTGGACGCCCTGGTTCAGTATCTCCACGTCATTGCCCAGAGGACCTTCCAAGAAATCCATGTAGAAATGACCCGTATTGTAGAGTTTTTCTCCAAAAGTGACGGTGTCTGCCGTCTCGCGAATGTTGGATTCGTTGATGGTTTTCCCCTGGATCGCAGACATGCTGAACTCAGCCCCCATCTGCTCCTGGAAGAAATCATTCCATCCGTTCATGATATAGGTACGGGGCGTGGAGTCGCCAATATGGTTGGTATCGTTATCCCCCACGGCGCGGCTGCCGGAAACCGGCGTGTTCTTGTTGCCGGGACCGAGATCGGCCGGGCAGACGAGAATCTTGGGCGAGCGATAATAGGCATAGAGGCGCTGCCCCCAACGATCGACGCTGGCATTCAGCGGCCGCTCGGCAAAATCCCCGTGGTTATCACCCGCGTACATCGTGCTGGCGAGCCCGAGCTGATGCAGCTGGTTCACGCAGCCGATGCGTTTGGCGGCATCCTTCGCGCGACCGAGCGAGGGCAGCAGCATGCCCGCGAGAATCGCGATGATCGCGATGACCACCAGCAGCTCGATGAGGGTGAAGGCCCGCTCCGTGGAGCTTTTCAAGGCGGCGTTGTTCTGTTCAGATCCCATGGCAGTTCCCTTCGCGTTCAATGGATTTTCCGTCTTTTACCACCGCCGGGGCCGTTCCGACAAGATTGCTCGAATGGTTTTTCATCCGGGCCGTCTGCCCACGTTGAACAAGATGACCAAGCAATCCTGGACCCTGCTCACACTGGCGATCGTACTGGGCGCGCTCTATGTCGCCCGCTTTACCGACTTGGGCCGCCAGCAGCGCATTCAAATCAATGTCGCCATTCGGCCGGTGCGGCTCAATGCCGGACCCGATGATGTGCTGCCCGTGATCTTCGGTCTCGACCGTGAATGGCCGCTGACCAGCGTGCGCCTTGCTCCCCTGTCGGAGGCGACGAATTCCAGGCCCAAGTGCATCTGGCAGCTCACCACCAAAAAAACCTCCACCCCCGTGCGCGGCTTTGCCTACGGCGAGAAGATCAGCGGCATGGAATTCGTGGCGGGAGTGGCTCCGTCCAAGCTGGAAGCCGGTGTGACCTACCGCCTGGAAGTCGAGGCCGGTCACGCCAAGGGGCAGGCCGATTTCACCGCCCAGTCCGCCGCCCCGGCCAACTGACGCAACTCCGGACGTGACACACCGCACCCGGTGTGGCTACTTGCGCGCTTTATGAAACGATTCCTCGCAGCCCTGTCTGTGTGCGCCAACCTGGCCCTGTTCACGGCCATCCAAGCGAAAGATAAACCGGCGGAGAAAACCGATCCGGCCAAGCCCGTCGCCGGCTTCGCCGATCCGTCGAAGCTCACGGAAAAGGCTCCGGACACGTTCAAGGCGAAGTTCGAGACCACCAAGGGAGCTTTCACGGTCGAAGTCACCCGCTCGCTCGCGCCGAACGGTGCCGACCGGTTCTACAACCTCGTGAAATCGGGCTATTTCAAGGATATCGAATTTTTCCGCGTGATCCCCGGCTTCATGGCGCAGTTCGGTGTCCATGGTGATCCTGCGGTCTCCGCCGCCTGGCGGCCGGCCCGGATTCCTGATGATGCGGTGAAAGGGAGCAACGCGCGGGGTGCCCTCACCTTCGCCACGGCTGGACCGGGCACGCGCACGACCCAGCTGTTCATCAACCTCGTGGACAATTCCCGGCTCGACGGCATGGGCTTCTCCCCATTCGGCAAGGTCATCGAAGGCATGGACGTGGTGGACAAGCTCAACGGCGAATACGGTGAAGGCGCGCCCCGGGGCAGCGGACCCAACCAGGGCCGCATCCAGGCCGAGGGCAATGCCTACCTGAAAAAGGAATTCCCGAAACTCGATTCGATCAAGTCGGCCGCCCTTGTTCCCTGAGTGATCCAGCCCCTGATTTTCCCATGAGCACTACTGCAACCAACGAAGTCGCCGTCATCAAGACCACCAAGGGCGACCTGGTCCTCGAGTTCTGGTCCGACGTGGCCCCGAAGACGGTGGAAAACTTCAAGAAACTGGCCCGCGAGGGTTTCTACAACGGCACGGCCTTTCACCGCATCGTGAAGGGCTTCATGGTCCAGGGAGGCGACCCGCTCACCAAGGACGCCAGCATGGAAAGCCGCTGGGGCACGGGTGATCCCGGCTACAAGATCAAGGCCGAGTTCAACGCCAAATCACACCAGATTGGCGTGATCTCGATGGCCCGCTCCGCGAGTCCCGACTCGGCCGGCTGCCAGTTCTTCATCTGCCTCGGCGACGCGTCGTTCCTCGACCGGCAGTACACCGCCTTCGGCAAGCTGATCAAGGGTGAGGAAGTGCTCAAGGCACTCGGCTCCGTGGAGACCAAGAGCAACGGCGGCGAGAAGAGTCGCCCCATCCAGCGTCAGGGCGTCGAGAGCGTCACCATCGTGGACCGCGCGACGGTCGCCTGAAGTTTCACCGCCGATTTAACTGACGGGCCGGATTGCCTCCGGCCCGTTTTTCTTTATCACCAGCCCATGATTGACCCCGATCAGCTTGCCGAGCTGCTCACCGCTGTCGGCTGCCCCGCCGCCAAGTCCCGGGAAATGGCCGAACAGCTCGACAAACGGGCCCATCAGCTCGCCGAAGCCAAGGGCAAAACTCACGAGGAGGCGCTGGCACACCTGATCAAACTGATGGCCGGAGGCTGGGCCGCGCAGGCAAAGGCAAGCGACGATCGTTGAAGCTTCATCGCCCGAAATGCAAACCGGTTGGGTGGGTACAAGGCGGCATTGAGGGTAGCGCAGATTTGCAATCTGCTGTATCGCAGGTTTTCAACCTGCAACGGCTCGAAACGAAGAAGACGCGCAAGCGATTCGGACGCCCTGCCGACTTTAAGTCGGCGATACAGCAGATTGCAAATCTGCGCTACAAAACGCCGCCGACTCGCATGGAAGCTCCAGAATCTCATCCCCACATGGCCAAAACTATTTGGTTCATCACCGGCTCCGACACCGGCGTGGGCAAGACCGTGCTCACGACGCTGCTGACGCGGCACCTGCTCGCGCAGGGCATTCGCGTGCGGGCCGTGAAGCCCTTCTGTTCCGGTGGACGCGATGATGCGGAAGCCCTGTTTGCGGCGCAGCTCGGCCAGGTTCCCTTGGACGCCATCAACCCGTGGCACTTTCGTGCCCCGCTGACTCCCCTGCTCGCCGCCCGGCGCGAACGAAAGCAGGTCACTCTTGCAGAAACCGTACAGTTCCTGAAGTACGCCGCCCAGCAGTGCGACGTGCTGCTCATCGAAGGTGCCGGCGGCGTGCTGAGCCCGCTGGGCGAAGGGTTTTCCGCACGCGACCTGATCGCGCAGACCCGCGCCCGCCCGCTCGTGGTCTGTGCGGATCGTCTGGGCGTGATCAATCAGGGGCTGATGGCCCTCGCGACGCTTCCGCCGTACCTCGCAGCACGGGCTCGGCTCATCCTGTCCGGCGGATCACCGCGTGACCTGTCGCAGGCCACCAATTCCAAGATGCTGATGGAATTGCTCGGGCCGGATCGGGTTCACACGCTTCCCTGGGTGAAACCAGAGGAATTGGCGGGCATGCTTCCATCCCGGCTTCGGCAACGGCTCGCGGCGATCGTGGCCGGCTAAAATTTCTCCGGCACGCCCTCTTCCAGCACGCGCAGGTGCTTGGTCAGCTTCTCGGTTTCCGTGAGCTCGCGCAGCCAGCGCTCCGGTTCGTCCATTTCCTCGAAGCTGAGCTTGAACGTGCCGTAGTGCATCGGCACGAGCCAGTCGGCGCGCAGGTCGCGGAACGCCTTTACCGCTTCGTCCGGCCCCATGTGCGTGTGCCGGAACGAATCGGGGAAATAGGCGCCGATGGGCAGCAGGGCCACCTCGGGCTTCAGCCGGGTGCCGATCTCCTTGAAGCCGTCGAAATAGGCGGAGTCGCCCGCGTGATAAATGCGGCGGCCACGATGCTCGAGCACATAGCCGCCCCAGCCGCGGTGCCCATCACGCAACGTGCGGGCGCCCCAGTGCTTGCCGGGCACGAGCGTCACCTTCCAGTCACCGTGGCCGAAACTCTCCCACCACTGGAGTTCCACCACGCGTTCGAAGCCGAGGCTCTTGGCCAGCGAACCACAGCCCCAGGGGAGCACGGCGATCTTCGTGGAAGGCAGTTTGCGGAGGCTCGGCTTGTGGAAGTGGTCGAAGTGCGCGTGCGTGAGCAGGACGAGGTCGATGGGCGGCAGATCGCGGGCGTGCAGCCCCGGGCGCTTGAGCCGCTTCAGGAGGAAGAGCCAGTTGGCGAAGTTGGGGTCGATGATGACGTTCAGGTCGGTGAACTGAAGGAGGAACGACGCGTGGCCGATCCAGGTGAGGGCCAGTTCCGAATCTTTCAGCGTGGGAAAGCGCGGCACCTTGGTCGAACCGCTGCGCGGGGTGAAAAACGCCTTCCACACCATCTCGCGGAAAAACGTGCGCGGATTGAAATGGTTGCTGGGAGTGAGGTCCTTGAACGAACGAGGTATTCGCCGCGGCCGGCGCGGGGTCGCGTCGGCGGCGGCTGGACTGCCAGAAGGGTGGCTCACATCCCCATTATGGCAGCGGGCACAACCGAAGCAATACCAGCGGTTTCCACGCCTGCCCGGAACGGGGCGGACAGCGCCCCTGATGAATAAATCTGCGGGGGGCCAGTCTGACCTCGCGTTGGTGAAAGTAAGGAAACCGAAATTATGAAGACCGCAGTATTAGCCGTCACGATTCTGAGTTTGGGTGCCGCCTCGCTGACCTCCGTGCAGGCCGGCGACCGCGAATGGGCCACCGCCGGCAAGGTGCTCACCGGGGTGGTTGCCGCCGGGGTGATCGCCAATGCGTTCCAGCCTCATTACGAGCGCACGGTGGTTTACCAGCCCGCACCGACCGTGGTGTACCAGGCGCCTCCACCGACTGTGGTTTACGCGCCGGCCCCGTGCGCCCCCGCACCTACCACGGTAGTGTACTACCCTGCGCCCGCACCACATCGGGTGGTGTACGTTGAGGCCCCGCGTTACCGGTACCATCACCCGTACGTCCATTTTGGTGTCTGCCGTTGAGTTGCGGTGTACACCGGCATAGGAGAACCGAGGCCCGCTGGCGGAAACGCTGGCGGGCTTCATGCTTTTGCCGGCCCGTGCGTTTCTGAGCCGGCACACCACGAATTTTTTCACGGGAAGCGAATCGCAATGAAGAACTGGACAAACGCTTCCGTCTCTGTTCCCGCGCCGCACGACTGCTGCTTGTAGTCCGCGCCGGGCGCCGTTAACCATGCCCGCCGATGCGATTGATCTCAGACGCGTTTCGCCCGCGAATTCCGCGGGGCGCTTCGCCCGGGCCATTGGATTGCCAGAACGGAAGCCGGCCGGCTCCCTTTCGGTGCGCCGCCGCCTGCCCACGGCTTACGAACCCCCGGTCCGGCCACAGGCTTCCCCGCTTCCAAGCGTGAGCGTTCCCACCGCCAATCCGCGCGGACGCGTCACGGTGGACGGCAAGTTCTTCCGGCTGGAGTCCCGCAAGTTTTTCCCGAAGGGCGTCACCTACGGGCCGTTCGCCCCGAACGATGCGGGCGAGTTTTTCGCCTCACGCGAGCAAACCGTCCGCGACTTCGCGTTGGTGAAGGAGCTGGGGGCGAATCTGCTCCGGGTCTATTACGTCCCTCCGCGCTGGTTCCTCGATCTCGCGCAGGAACACGGCCTGAAGCTGCTGGTGGATGTACCGTGGAACAAGCACCTGTGCTTCCTGGATAGCGAACCGATGCGGCAGGCTGGCAAGGATGCCGTCCGCGCCGCGGCCAAGGCCTGCGCGGCGCATCCGGCCGTCTTCGCGCTCTCGGTTGCCAACGAGTTCCCCGCCGACATCGTGCGCTGGAGCGGCCACGAGGCGGTCTGCGACTATGTGGACGAGTTGGTGGCCGTGGCGAAGGCCGAGGACCCCGAGTGCCTCTGCACCTTCGGCAATTTTCCCCCGACCGAGTTTCTCCGGCCCCGGACCGTGGATTTCTTCTGCTGGAACGTCTATCTGCACCAGCAGCGGCCGTTTGAAAACTACCTTTCCCGCCTGCAGATGCTGGCCGACACGAAGCCGGTGATGCTGGGTGAGTTCGGCATCGATTCGCTCCGCGAGGGCGAGGAGAAGCAGGCCGAAATCCTCTCGTGGAAGATCGAGACCTCCTTCCGCTGCGGCATGGCCGGTGCGGTCGTGTACGCGTTCACCGACGACTGGTACAAGGACAACCGGCAGGTCAACGACTGGCAGTTCGGCGTGACCACCCGGGCGCGCCAGCCCAAGGCCGCGTTTGCGGTGGTGCAGCGGCAGTTCCGCATCGCGCCGTATTTCCCGCTGCCCCAGACGCCCCGCGTCTCCATCGTCGTCGCCAGTTACAACGGCGCCAGCACGCTCAAGACCTGCCTCCAGTCGCTGGAGCAGCTGAACTACCCGAACTACGAGGTCATCCTCGTGGACGACGGCTCCAAGGACACGACACCGGAGATCGCGGCGCAGTTCCCCGGCATCCGCAACATCCGGCATCCGAAGAACCAGGGCCTTTCCGTCGCGCGCAATACGGGCATCCACGCCGCCACGGGCGACATCGTCGCCTTCACCGACAGCGACTGCCGGGCAGATGAGGACTGGCTGTATTACCTCGTCGGCGACCTGCTGAACTCGCGCTTCGCCGGCATCGGCGGCCACAATTTCCTGCCGCCCGACGATTCGCCCGTCGCCGCCGCCGTGATGGTCTCGCCGGGCGGTCCCGCACACGTGATGCTCACGGACCGGCTCGCCGAGCACATCCCCGGGTGCAACATGGCCTTCTACAAATGGGCGCTGGTCGAGATCGGCGGCTTTGACCCCATTTACTGGAAAGCCGGCGATGATGTGGATGTCTGCTGGCGGCTCCAGCAGCGCGGCTACAAGATTGGCTTCAGCTCCGCCGGCTTCGTCTGGCATTACCGCCGCAACAACGTCCGGGCCTACCTGAAACAGCAGGCCGGCTACGGCGAGGCAGAATCGCTGCTGGAACGCCGACATCCGGAGAATTTCAACCAGTTCGGCGGCTCCCGCTGGTCGGGACGCATTTACACCCCTGCCAAGATCGGCGTCGAGACCCGCGCCCCGATCATCTACCACGGCCTGTTTGGCAGCGCCTTTTTTCAGAGCATCTATGCCGCGAACCCGAGCCTTCTGCTCGTGATCGTCACCAGCATCGAGTACTACGCCATCATCTCCCTGCCCCTGCTCGTGCTCGGCACCGTCGTGCGCCCCCTCGAATCCATCGGCCTGGCCAGCGTGCTCTTCAGCTTCATCCTGTGCGGTGTCGCCGGTGCCCAGGCCGACATCACCGCCAACAAGCGCCGGTGGTGGTCGCGTCCGCTCGTCGCCCTGCTCTTCCTGCTGCAGCCGGTTGTCCGGGGCTGGGCCCGCCACCGCTCCAACCTGCGCGACCAGCAGACGCCGCTGAGTGCCCGGGAGAATCTCGATTCGCTCAGCCTGGAAAACAGCGGGGCCAGCCTCGAACAGCTCCTGTTCTGGAACGATGGCGGCACGACGGACCGCCTGCAGTTCCTCTCGCGCGTGATCCAGCGGCTTGATGAGCGCGGCTGGCAGAACAAGCCCGACACCGGCTGGAGCACCTTCGATGTCGAGGTTTATGGCTCCCGCTGGGCCCGGCTGGAACTCACCACCGCCGCCGAATTTCACGAGGGCGGCGGCCAGGTCATCCGCTGCCGGATGAAGAGCTCCTGGACCTTCCTTTCCCGCGTCGTGTTCTGGTCCATCGCCGGCGTGGAAATCCTGATCGTCGCCGCCATCGACCACTGGTGGGCCTGGCTCAACCTCGTCACGCTGCTCCTGCTGATCTATCTGCTCAACGCTTCCAAGCGCGACCTGGTCCGGGTATTCGCCACCTTCCTCAGCGAGCAGGCGAAAGACCTGGGGCTGACCCTGATGGACGCCTCGAAGCTGAAGTGAGGGGAATTTCGAGTTGCGAGTTTAGAATTTCGAGTTCCAGACAGTGAAGTTCCGGATTTTGACAGGATTTACCGGATGGACCCGATGAGCGGGTGGAAACTTGCCCGAATATGACCGCCGGCGCATTCTCGCCCCCATGGCAAAGCAACACTGGCTGGTGAAGTCGGAACCCGAGTCTTACTCGTGGACGAAATTTGTCGCCGACGGTCGCACCGCCTGGACCGGTGTCCGGAATTTCACGGCCCGGCTCAATCTGCGCGCGATGAAGGTCGGCGATCTCGTGCTGTTTTACCACAGCGTCACCGGCAAGGACGTCGTAGGCATCGCCAAGGTGGCCCGCGAGGCCTATCCCGATGCGACGGCCAAGGAGGGCGACTGGTCCTGCGTGGACTTGGTGCCCCACAAGGCGCTGAAGCAGCCAGTCACGCTCGATACGATGAAGACCGACGAGGTGACCAGGGACATGGTGTTCATCCGCCAATCCCGCCTCAGCGTCAGCCCGCTCACCGAAAAACAGTTTGCCCGTATTTTGGAATTGGGCGGCACGAAGGCGTGAACTGCCTACAAGCAAGCACTGGGAAGCATAGATTGTAGCGCAGATTTGTAATCTGTTGTATCGCAGGTTTCCAACCTGCCAGGCGCCGTGCTTACCGGTGCCCGACCGAGTTCTTCACGCCTTGCCGATTGAAAATCGGCGATACAGCAGATTACAAATCTGCGCTACAGCCGAGGACTGTCCCACCGCCGCGAACGCTGCCGCTGCACTTCGGCGAAGCACACCGCCGAGGCTGCCGCCACGTTGAGTGAATCCACACCAGCATGCATGGGGATCACCGCTGCCGTATCACAGGCCGCCAGCACTTCGGGCCGGATACCGTTACCCTCGGAGCCCAGCACGAGGCAGAGGTCTCCGGTCAGGTCGAGGTCCCAAAGCGTCGCCTGGTCCGTATGCGGATGCGCCGCCACGCAGCAGATGCCTCCGGCGCGCAGTTGCCGCAGCGTTTCCGGCAGATCGGTCGCGAGCAGGTACGACAGCTTAAAGACGGTTCCCATGGAGCCCCGCACCGCGCGCCGCAGATAGGGATGCGAGGACATCTCGCCCACGATCAGCGCCTGGCTGCCGAAGGCCACCGCGTTACGGACCACTGCCCCCGCGTTCTCCGCCCCACTGAGCCCATCCAGCGCTACGAACAGGCGCGGCCCGGGCAGTGCGAGCATTTGCTCCATTGTCGCGATCTTCGGCACGCGCCCGAGACCGAGCACGCCCTGATACATCGAAAACCCTGTGAGCTGCTCCAGAACCTCTTTGGGCGCGACGAAGAGGTCAACGCGCTCGGGGCGCGCGGCCAGCAGCGCCTCGTACTCCGGCTGCCACTTGGGCGGCAGCAGCACCGACACGATCTCCAGCGAAGATTCGACCAACCGCCGGACGACCTTCTCACCCTCGGCGACAAACACCCCGTCGTTCAGGTGGTCAATCTGCACCCGCATGTTGCGGAACGGCGCCAACCGCGGATCGGCGAAATCGGTGATGGACTCGACGGTGAACACGGGGGATCAGTGGAACAACCAAGGCGCGAAGACACAAAGAGAGGCGGTCCCTTTGCGTCTTTGCGTCTTCGTTGTTCAGATTTTTTTCAGCTTCGGTCCCTTGGCGGTGTCTTCCACCACCCAGCCCTTGGCCTTCAGCTCGGCGCGGATGGCATCCGCACGCGCGAAGTCCTTCGCTTTCTTGGCGGCGACGCGTTCGTTGGCAAGAGCAACGATGTCGGCGGGGGCTTCCCCGGTGGGCTTCGCGCCCAGGCCCAGTACTGTGTCCAGCCGCTCCCACGCGGCCAGCGCGGCGGTGGCCAGGGCCGGCGTCAGCTCGTTCGCGGCCAAAGAGCGGTTCGTGTCGCGCACCCAATCGAACACCACGGCCCAAGCGGCGGAAACGTTCAGGTCGGAATCCATCGCGGCGGTGAACCCGGTCACGAGCGCGGGCACGGACGGTGAAGCGGAGGCGACCGTGCTTCCGGCCAGTTCGCGCAGCTTGCCCACGCACTCATCAATCCGCGCCAATTGCGCGCGTGCGCCTTCCAGCCCGGCGAGCGTGAAGTTGAACGTCTCGCGGTAGGAGGCGCTGAGCAGCAGGCAGCGGATTTCGCGGCCGGTAAAACCCTTCGCCAGCAGGTCGCGCACGGTGAAGTAGTTGCCCAGCGACTTGCTCATCTTCTTGCCCTCGACGAGCAGGTGCGCGCCGTGGAGCCAGTGCTTCACAAACGGGCGGCCGGCAGGCTGTACGCCGGCGCCCTCGCTCTGGGCGATCTCGTCCTCGTGGTGCGGGAAGGTGAGATCCTCGCCGCCAAGATGCAGGTCGAAGCTGGGGCCCAGCAGCGCCATGCTCATCGCGGAACATTCGATGTGCCACCCGGGGCGGCCCTCGCCCCACGGACTGGGCCAGAACACGTCGCCATCGTCGGGCACACGCGCCTTCCAGAGCGCGAAGTCGGCGACGGATTCCTTGTCGTACTCGTCGCTCGCGACGCGTTCGCCCACGCGCATGGCCTCGAAGTTCAGGTTCACGAGCTGGCCGTAGCGGCAGCCGCAGCCGCGATACTTCTCGATGCTGAAATAGACCGAGCCGTCGGTCGCCCGGTAGGCGATGCCGCGCGCCACCAGCTTCTCGATGAGGTCGATGATCTGGGGGATATGCTCGGTCGCGCGCGGCAGGTTCTTCTCCTCCGGCACGAGGCAGTTCAGTTCCTTCAGGTCCTGCAGGAACACGTCGGTATAACCGGCGGTGAACTCCTTGAGCGACTTCCCGGTCTCGCGCACACGGCGGATGATCTTGTCCTCCACGTCGGTGATGTTCATGACGTGGTTCACCTTGAACCCGCGAAACTCAAGGTAGCGCCGCACCAGGTCGGCAAAGACGAAGGTGCGAAAGTTCCCAATGTGACCGAAGTCGTAAACGGTCGGGCCGCAGCAATACATGCCGACAGTCTTGCCCGCTTCGTCGAACGGGCGGAACTCCTCCACTTGACGGGTGAGCGTGTTGAACAGATGCAGGCGCGTTTCTTCCATGAGTTGGAGGCAGGAAACTAGGAGCCCGTCCGGCGGTTGGGAAGGATGGATGATCAAGCGCGGAGCGGGGAGTACGGAGCGCAGAGCTGGTGGCATCCGGTCGTCGATTTTGGAGCCGGGACCCGGGACTCATGATCAGCCCGGATTGGCCAAAAAGCGCTTTACAATCGTAAACCGGATTGCAGCTTGGCTCAGACAGACACGCCATGCAGGTCGTTCCCCATTGCAATAGCCGCCGTTCGCGCCACGGGTTCACGCTCATCGAGCTGCTCGTGGTCATCGCGATCATCGGCATCCTCGCGAGCATGCTGCTGCCCGCGCTGGGCGGAGCCAAACAGCAGGCCCGGATGATCCTGTGCGTGAACAACCTCCGGCAGATGGGTATCTCGGTGCAGCTTTACATCGACGACAACGAGCAACGGTACCCGGAGGCCAGCTACGCCGACCTTGATGCGATCACGGGACAGGCCAACGGCCAGGTCCATCTGGTCACCCAAACCCTCGGGGGACGCGATCCGGTGCCGCCCTACAACGCGCTTTACAACAGCGCCCGAGCGCGCCCGCTATGGAATTACGTGAAGCCTTCGGATGTGTTCAAGTGTCCCGATGATCGCGGGCAGCCTTACTTCGGCATCGCCCCGTCCAATTACAAGGCGATCGGCTGCAGCTACCAGTACAACGCCGCCAAGCTGACGCTGGTGGCGGGCGGCAGCTACCTGGGCCGGCCCAGCGGCACCTTGGACACGATTGCCGGCAAGCGGGAAGGCTGGGTGACCGATCCGTCACGCTTCATCCTCATGCACGAGCCGCCCGCGCGCATCTATGCCGGGGAAACGCCTCTCTGGACGCAGTGGCATGGCCACCCGGTCGGCCCGGTCGAGTTTGTCGATCCGCGCAGTGCGCCGGGCCGTTTCATCTCCCCCGTGCTGTTCACGGACGGCCATGTGCAGCGCCAAAATTTCACCCGGGCTCTGACCGTCGATCCCTACCATCCCTACGAGCCCACGCCGGAGTGGATGTGGTACCAGCCGGAATAGTCCGGTGACAGCGGCCTTCAGATTCGCTAAGCGTCCCTCCGGATGTCTGACACCCCGCCCAGCCCGCCCCCTGCCCCGTCCAACGGCACCCCGGCCTCCAATGCGCCGGGAACGCTGCGCGTCAGCCTGCAGCAGTTGCCCGCCTGCCACGGTTCGGTCGCCCGCGCACTCGGCGAGGCCGGGTTCAGCGGTCAGGAGATCGGCGTGCTCTTCGCCAGCGGGTTGCGCGCCACCTGCGTGGGTTGCGGCATGGTGCTCACCGGCGAGGAGCTGGGCCGCCTGGCGGTGGTGGAAAGCGACACGGGCGAATCCGTCGGAACCTTGCCCCCGAAACTGGAGCGCCTCCGCCTCGGGTTCTGCCCGCGCAATGGCTGCGAGGCCCGCTTTTACCAGCTGCAGCTCGATCCCCTGCCCCGCGGTGACGCGGCCCAGATCATCGCCCAGGCCGGGGCGATCCTGCGCGGCGAAGTGTCCGCCAAGCCGCTCATCACCATCGAACTCCCCAAATCACGCCGGCAGATCCAGCGGCTGGCGATGATCGCGGCGGCTACCCTGCTGGTGTGGTTGGTGGTGTACCGGCTGGTGTTCTACCGCAGCCAGATTATCCCGTTCGTGAAACCATCGTCCCCCTTCCAGGTGGACCCGAAGACAGTTGAGCAGCCTGTCCGACGGTGAAGGGAGGCAATTTGCGATTTACGAATTACGAGTTCCCGGCTTGCCGGGCAGCACCTTCGCCGCTCGTAAATCGTAAATCTTAAATTAATCACCCAGCAGCTTCGCCAGCGCCGCCTTCGGATCGTCCACCAGCTCGCGGGTCACGGAGAAGCGGCGCACCTCGGTCGAGGGCAGCTCGAACTTGAAATCCCGCAGCGCCCGTTCGCAAACGGTCATCAGGCCGCGGGCGCCGGTGCCTTCGGTCGCGGCCAGGCGGGCGATGCGGCGCAGGCCGTCGGCGCGCCATTTCACCTCGATTCCGTAGGCGGCAAAGGCGCGTTCGTATTGGCGCAGCAGGCTGCTCTCGCTGCGGCGCATCACGTCATAGAGGTCGTTCTCGCCCAGCGGCTGGCAGGCCACCCGGACAGGCAGCCGGCCGATGAATTCCGGCTCGAAGCCGTAGGCGATGAAGTCGGAGGTCACGGCGAGATCCAACAGGTCGGCATCACGGCCACCGGGGATTTCCTTGCCCGCCAGGGCGAGCCGCTGGCGGATGTGGCTGGTGAGGCCCGCAAACGCGCCGCTCACGATGAACAGGATGTGTCGCGTGTTGATGGTCGCGCCCGCCTCGCGCGGCGGCTGGCCCGGGCGCGGCATGATGGACTGCATCTGCCCCATGATGTCGTTCGGCGAGACCACGGGTACATCCGCGTCTTCCATGAGCTTGAGCAGGTTGATCTGCACGCCCTTGCCGCTCACATCGCGACCGCCGGTGTCGGAGCCGGCCAGCTTGTCCACCTCGTCGAGGTAGATGATGCCGTGCTCGGCCTTCGACACGTCGCCACCGACCCGCCGGATCAGGTCGCGCACGAGGTCCTCGACATCGCCGCCGACGTAGCCGGTCTCGCTGAATTTCGTGGCGTCAGCCTTCACAAAGGGCACGCCGATCAGTTCCGCGGCCGAACGGATGAGGTGCGTCTTGCCTACGCCGGTCGGGCCAAGCAGGAGCACGTTTTGCTTGGTGTAAAATGGCGCTTTCTGCCCCGCCAAGGTCAACCGGACGTGTTGAAAATGATCGCAAAGGGCGACACTCAGGACCTTCTTCGCCTCGTCCTGCTGGATCACGAAGCGGTCGAGATGCGTCTTCACGTCGCGCGGCTTCAGTTCGAAGTGAAAGCCGGGAGCGGGGCTGGCCGAACCCACCTCCGCCGCCGGCGGCGTGGACCGGTCCGGGCGGGACTTCCTGAACCTGGCCGATTCGAGGCCGCGGGAGACGGGTCCAAGATCAGCGGACGAGACGAGGGTGGAGGCGGCCATGTCGCGCAACGGTAGGCGGAGCGGCGGCCACGGCAAGCGGGGGATTCGACGGCGATGAATCTGGCTCCCGGGCCGGATCTGCGATGATTTATTCTTCGTGGCATTGGGCAGCCGGCATGAACAATGCAGACTAGGACAAGCCTCTGGCGGCCGGTACGGTAGGAATACCAGAGGGGAGCCCATGGAAACGGTGAATCGTTCAAGCCTATGGCCCTGATCCAATGTCCCGATTGTGGCAAGGAAGTCAGCGAGCTGGCGCCGGTCTGCATCCATTGCGGCCGTCCCCTGCCCGCCCGGCCCGCTACTACCGAGGAGGAAATCAAGGAAGACGGGGCCACCGTCCTCCAATCCAAGAGGGAGCCGGTCCCGGCGGAAATTGCGCCCACGGAGCCTCCCCGCGGCACTGATCCTATTGCGCCAGAATCGCGCATCACGACTTCCAACGGCATTGCCGCCTTCTGCGGCGTGCTCATTCCCGGCCTCGGCCACCTGGTGCAAGGGCGGGCCGTCGCCGCCCTGGCGATCTTTGGAAGCTCCGCCATTTGCTGGGGAATCGCCGTGGCGAACCTGGGGGATCGCCTTGCCGGCAAACTGGTGGCGCAGCCCGCCGTTTACGTGGCGCTGGTGATACAGTTTCTGGGTGTCCTCAGCGTCGCCCTGTGGCGAGGGCCAACGAAGCAAAAGACCTAGTCCGGCCCGGCCAGGTGGAAAATGCCGCGAAAAATCCCGTTCGCCGCGCCGGGTCCACGCTGATACACACCAGCGCGATGTCTGCCTCCACCATCGGCTTTCTCGGCGCGGGCAAGATGGCCACCGCGCTAGCCAAGGGCTTTCTGCATGCCGGGCTCGTCACCGCCGACCGCCTCGTCGCCAGCGACGTGCATCCGGGCGCACGGGACGCCTTTACCAAGGAAACCGGCGGCAAGGTCAGCGCCTCCAATTCCGAGATCGCCGCGGCGGCGGATGTCCTGTTCCTCGCCGTGAAGCCTGATCAGGTGTGCGCCCTGCTTACCGAGTTGCAGCCCCACCTCGACTCGAAGCGACATCTGCTCATCTCCATCGCTGCCGGCGTGACCCTGGCCCGGCTGGAGGCCGCCGCGCCCGGCAACCGCTTCATCCGCGTGATGCCCAACACCCCCGCGCTCGTCAGCGCGAGCGCCAGTGCCTATTCGCCCGGCAGCCACGCGACGAAGGGCGACAGCGAACTGGCGCAGAAACTCCTCGGCAGCGTGGGCATCGCGCTCGAACTGAAGGAAAAGCTGCTGGACGCCGTGACCGGCCTCAGCGGCAGCGGGCCGGCCTATGCTTTCATCATGATCGAGGCGCTCGCCGATGGGGGTGTGGCTTCGGGCTTGCCACGCGACATCGCGCAGAAGCTGGCGGCCCAGACACTGCTGGGGGCGGCCAAGATGGTGCTCGAAACCGGCCAGCATCCCGCCGCCCTGAAAGACGCGGTCTGCAGTCCCGGGGGAACGACCATCGAGGCCGTCCATGAGCTGGAGAAGGCGGGCCTCCGGGCCGGCCTCATCAACGCCGTGCGCGCCTCGACGGAAAAGTCGAAGAAATTGGGCCAAGCCTGACATGGACACCCACGGACCCACGCGGAAACAGGCGCACATCATCTGGTTTGCGCTCACCACGCTGGCCGTGACCCTGACCCTGATCATCATTGGCGCGGTGCTCTGGGGACTGGGCCAGGTGCTCAACCTCCTTTCACCGGTTCTGCTGCCCCTGGCCGTGGCCGTCGTGCTCGCCTATCTGCTGGACCCGGTCGTGGACTGGCTGGGGTCCCGGCGCATATCGCGGGCCCGGGCCATCGTCTGCGTTTTTGCCCTCGGTCTGGTTCTGATTGTGGCCGTGTTGAGCACGATCATCCCCCGGGTGGTCGTCGAATCCCGCGAACTGGCCGGTCGCATTCCCAGCTACGCCCAGAGGTTACAGGGGCGGGTGGAGCACTGGCTGGACAATCCCCCCGCCCCGCTGGTGCGGTTTCTGCCCCCGGCCTGGCAGCATCGGTTGAATCCTTCGCAAGCACCGGAAGGCAGCACCAGTCCGGCTCCTGAGCCGCCGCCCAAGCCGATCCCGGCGGACGCCCCGTGGTGGCTCAAGGCGCTGGACCCGGCGACGATCAAGTCGGCCGGCGGGTCGCTAGGCGCGGTGCTGCCGGCCCTCGGCGAATGGCTGTTCGGCCAGGCCTCGAAGGTCGCCTCATGGTTCGGCCTGCTGGTGGGTCTCGCCTTGGTGCCCGTGTACACCTTCTACTTCCTGCTGGAGAAGCGGGGCATCAAGCAGCAGTGGACCGACTACCTGCCGGTGCAGGATTCCCGCTTCAAGGACGAGATGGTCTTCGTGATCACCAACATCAACGACTGCCTGATCGTCTTTTTCCGCGGGCAGGTGCTGGTGGCCCTGTGCGATGGCGTGCTCTACACGACCGGCTTCCTCATCATCGGCATGCCGTACGCCATGCTGCTCGGCCTGATGGCAACGATGCTCACGATGATCCCGTTCCTCGGGGCGATCACCACCTGCGCCACCGCTTCGGTGATTGCCCTGGTCCAGTTCGGCGACTGGAAGCATTTCCTGCTCGTGCTGGGCGTCTTCGGCGTGGTGCAGGTCACGGAAGGTCTGGTGTTCCAGCCCAAGATCATCGGCAACCGCGTCGGTCTCCACCCGATGACGATCATCGTCGGGCTGATGGTCGGCACCACGCTCCTGGGCGGCGTCCTGGGTGGCATCCTCGCGATTCCGCTCACGGCCGCCCTGCGGGTGCTGATGCTGCGCTACGTGTGGAAGCGCAAGTGATCGCGGATCTGCGATTTACGGCTTTTGATTCGAGCGTGAGGGATGGGTTCGGTGCCTCGGGCTGCGGAAAGCGGTAACCAGTGAGGAAAGTGGCGGTCAGATGGGAAAGAACCGGAGGCGCTTGCGGGAGCAAACTTGAACAGGAACTCCCCGCTGGCGTCTGACTCAGTAACTTGCATATTACGTCGCGCATGAAATTTAGGCTGCTCGTCCTGACCATCCTCGCTGCTTCGCTCCTCCGAGCCGCCGATCTTCCCTCGGGCACCATCACGGTCGACCCGCCCAAGGTCACGGTGGGCCACCGTGAGACCAGTCCGGATGACATCTTCCTCATCACGGCCAAGTACACAAACACGCTCACGCTGGAGCCGGGGGCCGATGACAGCCGCATCGCCAAGACCGTCGCCCGCTTCCTGCAGACGATGCACTACACGCGCCACAAGTTCGACCGCGAGATCGGCCAGAAGATGTTCGACCGCTACATGGACGCGCTGGACCCGCAGAAGCTCTATTTCCTGCAGAGCGACCTGGCCGAGTTCGCCACCGTGCGCGACACGCTCGACGACCTCACGCTGCGCCTGGGCGACACCGCCCCCGCCTACGACATCTTCAACCGCTTCCTCCAGCGCTTCGACCAGTCTTACACGCTGGTGATCGGTCAGCTGCGGAAGGGCAATTTCGAGTTCAACTCCGACGACACCTTCCTGGTGAACCGGAAGGACGCGCCCCGGCCGAAGGATCTGGCCGACGCAAAGAAGCTCTGGACCGACCGGCTGCGTTACGAGTTCCTTTCGGAAAAGCTGAACGCCGGTGACCGCGACACCCTCCTCGGCCAGTTCAGGACCCACCTCAAGGATGCCAGCTACGACAAGCTGACCACCTCGCTGACCAACACCTTCAGCCCCGAAAAGGCCGCCGAGCTCACCCAGTTTGCCAGGAAGCAGTATGAGACCGCGCAGTCGGCCGCCAAGGGCGCCGCGTCGGCCAAGGGCAAATCGATCGATCTCGCCGTGAACCTGGTCAGCCAGCGTCTCGCCGGGGACGAGCGCGACGAGATCATCAAGAAGCTCACCCGCCGCTATCAGCGCACGCTGCGGAACCTGAAGCAGTTTGAATCCGACGAGGTGCTCCAGCTCTGGCTCGACTCGCTCGGCCACGCCTTCGATCCCCACACCGATTTCATGGGCAAGCGCGAGCTGGACCAGTTCGCCATGCAGATGAACCTCCGCCTCTTCGGCATCGGGGCCACGCTCGCCGCCGAGGATGGCTACACGGTCATCCGCGAGATCCGCCCCGGCACGCCGGCGGAAAAGAGCAAGCAGATCAAGGTCGGCGACAAGGTCGTCGGCGTGGCGCAGGCCAAGAACGATTTCGTGGACGTCATCGACGAGAAGCTCACCAAGGTCGTCGAGCAGATCCGCGGTCCGAAGGGCACCGAGGTCCGGCTGGCGATCATCCCGTCCGGGGCTGATTCCTCCGTGCGCAAGATCGTCTCGATCATCCGTGACGAGATCAAACTCGAGGACTCCGAGGCCAAGGGCAAACTGGTCGAGATGACCGATGACCACGGCAAACCAATGCGTGTGGGCGTGATCGACCTGCCGAGTTTCTACGCGAATTTCTCGGTCGGTGGCATCCGCGGCTCCGGCAAGACCACCACCGGTGACGTCGCGAAGCTGCTCAAGAAGCTTACGGAAGAACACGCCGAGGGCATCATCCTCGACCTGCGCCGCAACGGCGGCGGCTCGTTGGAAGAGGCGATCAATCTCGCCGGCCTCTTCATCAAGTCCGGCCCGGTCGTGCAGATCCGGAATTACGATGGCAGCATCCAGGTGGATGAGGATACCGACGATTCCATCGCCTACGACGGGCCGCTGGTCGTGCTGACGAGCCGCTTCAGCGCGAGCGCCAGCGAGATCGTGGCGGCCGCCTTGCAGGATTATGGCCGGGCGGTGCTGGTCGGTGATTCCTCCACGCACGGCAAGGGCACCGTGCAGACCGTACAGGAGCTGGCCCCTTACCTGCGTGGCACCGACAACCCGGGTGCGGTGAAGGTGACGATCCGGAAATTCTACCGTGCCAGTGGCGCTAGCACACAGCTCAAGGGCGTCACGCCTGACATCGCGCTCCCGAGCATCAACAACTACGCCGACGTCGGCGAGACCTCCCTCGACAACGCCCTGGCCTGGGACACGATCCCCAGCGCGAAGTTCGACAAGGTCAACCGCGTGCAACCCTATCTTGCTGAGCTCACCAAGCGGTCCACCCAGCGCGTCAGCAAGGATAAGGACTTCGACTATGTCCGCGAGGACATCGAGCGTTACCGTAAGCTGCTTGCCGACAAGAACGTTTCGCTGAACGAGGACAAGCGCCGCGCCGAAAAGGCGGCGGACAAGGCCCGGGCTGACGCCCGTAAGAAGGAGCTGGCCGCCCGCCATGAGGCGCAACCGACCGCCTACGAGATCACGCTGAAGCAGGCGGACCTGCCCGGCCTGCCGGCCCCGATGACAAACCACCTCGCGAGTCTGGGCGCTCACGGTTCGCCCGTGACGACGGGCACCTCGACCAACGCCTTGGCCAATGTCCCGGCGGCCCAGCCTGCTTCCGCCGAGAAGTCGGCAGCCGACACGGACGACGAGGACGAGCTGCAGGATTCCACCATCGCCACCGATGTCCCGCTGAAGGAAGCCCAGCGTATCCTGCTCGACCTGATCCAACTTTCCGCCGGCAAGTCCGGGGTGGCCGCCAAGCTGCCCTGAAAGGGCCGGGCCGCTCGTCGGGCCGTCCAAGCCTGTTCCAAAACAATCTCGGGAGGGCGCGGTTCCACCCGCGCCCCATCTCTTTCCAGAGCCCGGAGCCGGTGGCGCGGCCATCGACCTGGGACCTTGGACCCGGAACCCGGGACGCAGGCATCACATCCCGTTGAGCACGTCGATGAGCTGACGCAGCCGGCCGTACTCGCGGCGGTTGAAGCCGAAGGCCAGCCGCGTGAGTTCCACGTGGTCATTGTCCTCGATCTCCTCCGGAGTCACCGGGACCACCCGGAACGGTTCGCCACTGATGATGCCGGCGAAATCCTCGTTCAGAGCCATTACGGCGGAATCGGTCGGGCGGTTCTTCAGGCGGATGACCAGATTTTCCCGCACGAAGCGCGCGGAATGGTAGTTGCGGTAGAAGCGCGTGACCCACTTCACCGCCTCGTCCGCGTTGTCCGTGAACTGGTAGAGATGCACGTCATCAGGTGAGATCAGCCCGTTGCGGAGGAGGTGGGCCTCGACGTAGTGCTGGAAGGCCTTCCAGTAGGTGCCGCCCGGCCGCTCCATAAGTACCAGTGGCATCAGCCGGCTCTTGCCGGTCTGCATGAGCGTGAGCGCCTCGAAGCCCTCGTCGAGCGTGCCGAAGCCGCCCGGGAACAGCACGATCGCGTCGCTTTGGCGCACGAAGGTGAATTTGCGGGTGAAGAAGTATTTGAACGTCATCAGCTTCTTGTCCTGCTCCAGGACCGGGTTGGCCGACTGTTCCCACGGCAGGCGGATGTTCGCCCCGAAACTGTTCTCCGGCCCCGCGCCCTCGTTACCGGCCTGCATGATGCCCGGCCCTGCCCCGGTGAAGACCATGAAGCCCGCCTCCACCATCTTTTTGGCGAACAGGCTGGCGAGCACGTATTCCGGCTCGCCTGGCTTGGTGCGCGCCGAGCCGAAGATGCAGACCCGCCGCTTGCCCGCATAGCCCGAGAAGAGGCGGAACTGATAACGCAGTTCGCGCAGCGCCGTCTGGATTACCCGCGCATCGCCCCGCGAGCGCACATCGGAGAGCATCTTGAGGGCGTTCTCGACCACGTCGGCGACGATCTCCTCATTATGGCCACCCCCCTTGAAGCGGATGAGATCCTCGACCCGGCGACGAAGTTCGGGATCGGCGAGCGGTCGTTTGGTCTTTTCCACGGAAAGATGTTACCCCGGAATCCTGACCGCGCCAATCTCCTAGATTCCTGAGCTGGATGTGCGGGAGTGCTCACGGCCATTCGAAAGCAGCCTGCTTCCGGCCCGGAGGGCCAACGGAACTTAGCCGGGGGCAACGCCCCCGGAAACCAGCCTCAGATCCCCTCGCACCCTGAAAAGGGTGCTGGAAATGCAGCCTTCGAAAGACCATCGAAATTCTCGGCTGCACGCCGCGCCCTGCCTGATGCGGGAATGCAGCTCGAACCATCACGCCATCTCGCCCAGCATCAGCCGGCGGATCAGCCGACGCCGGGTGATCGGGACCAACCCGAAGGCCACCCCCGCGGCAGCCCCGTTCACCATCACCATCCAAAAAACGAGGTGATCCGCATCGCGGAGCAGTGAACAGGTCACGCTGCCCACCACGAGGCTCACCATGGGCAGGCAATGGAGCAGGAACGACGGCCAGCTGAAGTAGAACTTCCGCAAACGGGCCATCTGCCCGGCGGAGACCTGAGCCGCTTGCAGGTCTGCCTCCGAAGGTCGCCTGCCCAGGACGCAGATAACGGCCTCCCGGGTCAGCAGTCGCCGTGTTCCCATCACGCCATACCAAATCAGCGTCAGCACGCCGGTCCATCCCAGCAGAATGAGAACCTCACTCAAAGAGGTGACGGGATGATGTATCGTGACGGGTTCCATACCAATCTGGGCACATTCCTAGAGCGGCCAACCCAAACCCGTCAAATTCCAAAGCGACCGGCCCGCCAGGCAAACCCTGTATACCGGGAGGGCGCGGTTCCACCCGCGTCCCATATTCTTCAGCGACGGGAGCGCTGGATACCTACATCGTGAAGCGCGCCGATTGATCACCTGAACGTACCGGACGCGAAGATATGAACGGCGCGGGTGGAACCGCGCCCTCCCAATGAGCGGCCTCAGCCCGTTCCCTTCCTGCTTTCCTGTTTTCCAGATTCAACACCTCCTCCCCCTCGTCCGCCGCGTTGACGCTGCCGTCCGGTCGTCGCATCTTTCGCCAGCCATGTCCGCCCTGCTCGAATCGCTCGTCGAACTTATCCGCCGCACGTCCGCCGAACTGCCCGACGACGTGAACGCCGCGCTCGTCCGCTCCCTGGAGACCGAGAAGAAAGGCACCATCGCCGAAAGCGCGCTCAAGATCATCGAGCGCAACATCGAGCTGGCGAAGCGCAAATCGCAGCCCATCTGCCAGGACACCGGCAGCGTCATCTTCTACGTCGAGTGTCCGGTCGGTACCGACCAGATCACCTTCGAGGAGACCGCCCGCGAGGCGGTGAAAGAGGCGACCAAGAAGGGCTTCCTCCGCCAGAACTCGGTGGATTCCATCACCGGGAAAAACGACGGCACCAACCTCGGCCCCGGCGCGCCGGCCATGCACTTCCACCAGCACCGCTCGCCCGAACTCGCCGTACGGCTCGTGCTGAAAGGCGGCGGCTGCGAGAACGTCGGCGCGCAATACTCGCTGCCCGCCGAGAAGCTCCACGCCAACCGTGATCTCGACGGCTGCCGCAAGGTCATCCTCGACGCCGTGCTCCAGGCCCAGGGTAAGGGCTGCGGCCCGGGCATCCTCGGCATCTGCATCGGTGGCGACCGCGCGACCGGCTACGAATTCAGCAAGCAGCAGTTCCTCCGCCTTCTCGACGACCGCAATCCCGACCCGCAGCTCGACGCCTTGGAACAGGACATCCTCAAGACCGCCAACGAACTCGGCATCGGCCCCATGGGCTTCGGCGGCAAGACCACCCTGCTCGGCGTGAAGATCTGCGCCGCCAACCGCGTGCCCGCCTCGTACTTCGTGAGCATCAGCTACATGTGCTGGGCGTACCGCCGGCAAGGGGTGGTCCTGGATGCCGACAGCAAGATTGGGAAATGGTTGTATTGATCGCCATGAAACTTGACCGAAAAATCAAACCCGGAAAATGCGAGGCCAAGGAAGAGATTGCCAAAGATTTAGAGGTGATTCTGGACGCGAAAATCTCTCCGAAAATGAAGGCTCGAGTTTGCAATCTCGTCACCTGGGCTTGGGCGGAACTTCCAGGGAAAAAATCCAAGGCGAATTACTGGTCAAGACGCGCATTGGAGGACCAAAGCAAACTAGGGATAAAATTAGTCTTCGAACACGTTGTGCCTCGAAAAATTGTCATCGAACGCCTGCTAGGCTTAGAGTCAGCCACGAAAGAAGAAATAACGAAAGTCTTAAACAAATTCTGCTTTGGCTGTGTTATAACTAAAGACGAAGATATTCGCCTCAACAGGGCTGGTTGGCGGGAAAAAATGCCTCCGGATTGGGGAAAAAATGATGATGTTTGGGCACGTTACAAGATTGTTATGCCGGCAATCGAACCAGTCCCACCCGCGTGATTTTTCCGGCTCCAAAAAGTGAGCTCAAACGGGGCCACATCTTGCAACTTTCCTGATTGCCCACCCCATCACGTTCTCTAAGTTCCAACAATGACCGCAATTGAGGCTCATTTCGACGGCAAGGTTTTCGTGCCGGAGCAGCCTGTGAACCTTCCAGTGAACCAACCGCTGCGCCTGCTGCTGTTGCCAGTGACACCTGCCTTAACCTGCGAAGAACCCACTGAGACGGAATGGCTGCAATCGGCTGGTGCGAACGGGGTCTTCGACTTCCTGAAGGATGAAGCCGAGAACATCTACCTTCCCACCGACGGAAAGCCGTTTATCGATGAGCGGTAAAGTCGTCCTCGTCCCATTTCCGTTCGACGATCTGTCAGGCACCAAACTGCGGCCTGCGGTCTGTCTTACCGATCCCATCGGAATTCATCGCCATGTCATCCTGGCCTTTATCACCAGCAACACGGCTGCTGCGACGGAAACCTCGGATCTGAGGTTGGGCATTTCGCATCCTGATTTTGCCAGGACGGGACTGAAAGTGGATTCGGCTTTGCGCCTGCATCGCCTGATGACAGTCAATACGACCCTGATCCAACGCGTGCTGGGTGAATTGTCGCCCAATCTTCAGACCCTGGTCGAAAGCCGCCTGAAACAGCTCTTCAAAATCCGCTGACTTATGATCGCCCTCACCACCCCCATTTCCGAAGCTACCATCCGCTCGCTCAAGGTCGGCGACGAGGTTCTGATTTCCGGCGTCGTTTTCACCGGACGCGACGCGGTCCACAAATACCTGCACGAGGGCGGTGCCCTGCCCCCGGGCGTAAGCCTGCAAGGCGGCATCATTTACCACTGCGGCCCGGTGATGATGAAGCAGCCCGACGGCTCCTACGTTTGCACCGCCGCCGGCCCGACGACCTCCATCCGCGAGGAGCCCTATCAGGGACAGATCATCCACGATTTCGGCGTGCGCGCCGTCATCGGCAAGGGCGGCATGGGCGACCGCACGGCCGAGGCCTGCAAGGATGACGGCTGCGTGTACCTGCATGCCATCGGCGGTGCGGCCCAGGTGCTCGCGGAGTGCGTTAAGAAGGTTCGGAACGTTTATTTCGCCGAAGAATTCGGCTCACCCGAGGCCATTTGGGAACTCGAGGTGGTGGATTTCCCCGCCGTCGTCACCATTGATGCCCACGGCCATTCCCTGCACCGCGAGATCATGGCGGCGAGCAAGGCGGAGCTGGAAAAACGGCTCTGATTGCTCGGGCCCAATCCCGACGGGATTGAATCATTCAGCCCAGCGTTGCGCGACGAAGTCGGGCTACGCTGGGAAAGGCCATCAACGAGGGATCTACCCTGTAGGGGTAGAATCAAATTTCCATGGCGACAGATACAACCCGCGTTGGGGTTGAAGATCCTGTTGACGGAGAACCCAGGGTAGTCCCGCGTGGCGGTCCAACCCTGGGCTGAAGGATGGAATCCCTTTGGGATTCTGGTAAATGTGGTTCGAAAGTGGATGGGCTGATCGTTGGCTGCTTAATGACTGCAAACCGGGCCCGTTCTGCCCTTCGGCATTACCAACAAAAAAGCAGAGGCCCCGGCAGTCCTTTCGGACCACCGGGGCCAAAGCGGGGGTGGGAGCTCGCCACGCTCTCTTTCCCAATCACCGTCATTTGGCGCCAAATGGCTGACGGCTTCCCGACGCTGTTCTCCACGGCAAGCGGAGTTGTCGGCCTCGCAGCAGGGCCGTCCGTCACCTTGCGGTGTACGGATTGTTGAGTGAGGCCTCTGTGCCCGCTTGAGTCCGGCGTTTGCGGCGCCGGGTTGCGGACAAGGTCAAGACGTGTTTGCCACTTCGGTTCACGTCTTGACCGCTTCTCCCCAGGACGGCCACCGCTTTTGGCGGTGCGTTGGCCCGGGTTGACGGGTCTGACCTCTTATCTCTCAGGCTGCGTTCAGTTGACAGGCCGGCGGTGCGGTTTTTCGCATCGCCGACGTTGTGGAAGGTTTCCTCGCCTTGCCCGGCGGGGCCTCCCCGGCCCAAGCGTTCGCTTTGTCACGCCGTTGGGCGTGGTTTGGGGTCGTCCAATGAAGTCCGACCGACGATACGTCTGGGCTCGTGCTGGTACGCGGTAGCAGCCATCTACCCTCTGGGTAACCGCGATTCACCGGACGTCGAAACGCCGCCCGGATACTTGACCCGGCTCGGAATGGTTTCTAATCACCCCTTGCCGCTCAGCTCCTGAATCGCGTAGCTGACGGAGCGCGAACTCCGCCAGAGGAGCTGGTGAATACTGCCTCCGTCCCCCGGCTTGAGCCGTGTTCAAGAGGAGCCGCGCGAACCAGCCTCGCCCGGCCTTTCCCCAGTCGCCTGGGATTATCTTCGAGCCTCGCGCAGGGTTCTTTCGTTCGCTGCCGTCCGACTCAGTGCTTTCAATGAACGATTCATTTATAGCTCATTTTCCGCATTTGCCCACCGATTGATATGCACCGCTTGTTCACCGGACGGCGGGAATTGTTCACCGCCGGCCACTACGGCTTAAGGCTGCAAACACTGATGATTCTGACCGATGGCGAAACTCATTCACCGGCCGTCTCGATGGGAAAAACCGCGTGGTGAACAACCCGCCTCCGTTTCCCCGGCGGGAATTTCAGGCCACGAGTTGGGAATCAGCTCCGCCGAAAGCGATCGGTGGAATGTGGCGAGACAGGGGCAAGAGCATGAGCTTGAGCAAGAAGCGCGAGCCGGCTTTCCTCTGCTCCGCCGCCCCCCTGCCCCCCCCGCCTCATCCCTGGTGGCACTACGCCTTGACCGTGCGCCCGGCGAAACTCACCTTCCCGGCTTCGCGTCGGCATGAAGACCATCCTGTTCGTTTGCACTGGCAACACCTGCCGTTCCCCCATGGCAGAGGCGCTGGCGCGGCGTGCCCTCGCGGATCAGCCCGGCTGGCGGGTCGTCTCGGCCGGCATCGGCGCGATCAACGGGCAGCCGCCCAGCACCCATGCCGTGACGGCGGTGAAGGACCTCGGCCTCGACATCTCCCAGCACCGGTCGCAGATGCTCACGGGCCGGCTGGTGCATGAGGCCACTTACATTTTCGGCCTCACCTATGGCCACGTCGAGGGCGTGACGTACCTCTACCCCGAGGCCGCCGGCAAAACCTTCGTGCTGCGCGAATTCGACGACGCGCTCGAGGACTACGACAAGGACATCAGCGACCCCATTGGCGGCCCGTTCGAGGGCTACGTGGAATGCCGCGACCAGATCGCCGACGGCCTGCGGACGGCGCTGGAATACCTCGCCCAGCACCCCGATCCCGCACAACCGGTCCTCTCGTTTGCCTTGGGCTCGGACCACGCCGGTTTTGCGCTGAAGGAATCGCTCAAACCGGTGTTCGCCCAGCTCGGCATCCACGCGGTGGATCTCGGCACGCACTCGACCGAATCCACCGACTATCCCGACTACGCCCAGGCCGTGGGGCGGCTGGTGGCGGAGGGTGAGGTGGATTTCGGCCTGCTCTGCTGCTCGACCGGAGTCGGCATCAGCATCGCCGCCAACAAGGTGCCCGGCATCCGCGCCGCGCTGGTGACCAACGAGGAGGTCGCCGCGCTCTGCCGCCAGCACAACGACGCCAACATCCTGTGTCTCGGCGCGAAGACCTCCACGCCCGCGCAGGCCGCAAAAATCCTCGAAATTTTCGTCCGCAGCGAATTTGAAGGCGGCCGCCATGCGCGCCGCGTGAACAAGCTCGAACCTGACATGTCCCAGAAACTCGCCTCCATCGATCCCGCCATTGCCGACATCATTGCCCACGAGCGCTCGCGCCAGCTGGAGAACATCGAGCTGATCGCCTCGGAAAACTTCACCAGCCCCGCCGTCATGGAGGCGCAGGGCAGCGTGCTGACCAACAAGTACGCCGAGGGCTATCCCGGCAAGCGCTGGTACGGCGGCTGTGAGTTCGTGGACATTGCCGAGCAGCTCGCGATCGACCGCGCCAAGCAGCTCTTCGGCGCGGAGCACGCCAACGTGCAGCCGCACTCCGGCTCGGGGGCGAACATGGCCGTGTATTTCGCCATGCTGAAGCCCGGCGACAAACTGCTGACGATGGACCTGTCGCACGGCGGCCACCTGACGCACGGCAACAAGGCGAACTTCTCCGGCAAGTTCTTCGAGATCGTCCACTACGGTGTCCGCAAGGACAGCGAGCTGATCGACTACGACCAGCTCGCCGCACAGGCCCGCGAGCACCGGCCCAAGATGATCACGGTCGGCGCCTCCGCCTACCCGCGCGTCATCGATTTCGCGCGCATGGGTGAGATTGCCCGCGAGGTGGGCGCACTCCTGCTCGCCGATATCGCGCACATCGCCGGCCTCGTGGCCGCCGGGGTGCATCCCAGCCCCTTCCCCCACGCCGACTTCGTCACCACGACCACGCACAAGACGCTGCGCGGTCCGCGCGGCGGCTTGACGATGTGCCGGGCGCAGTTCGCCAAGGCGATCGATTCGCAGGTGTTCCCTGGCATCCAAGGAGGACCGCTCATGCACGTGATCGCGGCCAAGGCGGTGTGCTTCCACGAGGCGCTGCAGCCGGAGTTCCAGAGCTACCAGCAGCAGATCGTCAAGAACTCCCGGGCGCTCGCCGCCGGGATGATCCGCAACGGTTTCCGCCTCGTCTCCGGCGGCACCGACAACCACCTGATGCTCGTGGACGTGGGCGCGCGCGGGCTCGGCGGCAAGCAGTGCCAGCTCGCGCTCGACGAGGCCGGCATCACCACAAACAAGAACACCATCCCCTTCGAGACGCGTTCGGTGTTCGAGGGCAGCGGCGTCCGCCTCGGCACGCCCGCCGTCACCACGCGCGGCATGAAGGAGCCGGAGATGGCCGCCATCGCCGACATGATCAGCGAGGTGCTCCTCGACATCGGCAACGTGGCCACCGCCCACAAGGTGCGCGACCGCGTCCGCGCGCTGACGGCGAAGTTCCCGCTGCCGTACTGAACAGCCCTGCATGGGAGGGCGCGGTTCCACCCGCGCCTAAATTCCTTCGGGCCGCATGCGCACGGAACTTCCCCCCCTTGCGGGATATCGTGTCTTGGGTGCCCACGGACTAGATGAAGAAGCATATGGGGGGGTGGTTGGAACCGCGCCCTCCCTGCGGTGATGGTCGATTGCCGCAGCGGGCCAAAGATTTCACGTTCGACGAAACCGCGCTGAAGAGCATTCTTTCGCCGTGAAATCCACCCTTTGCCGTCGCTTACTCATGGCCGCGCTCTGCCTCACCACCGTCCCTTCGCTGATGGCGGCCCCGCTCAAGCCCATCGACCTGTGGCCCGGCAGTATGCCGGGTGACAATGCGGCGAAGGGCGAGGAGAAGGACACTAGCAAGCCCAATGAAGGCCTGGTCGCGGGAAAGCCCCTGATCCGGCTCGGTAATGTGTCCCATCCGACTCTTCAGGTTTTCCGTCCGCCCGCGGACAAGGACACGGGCACGGCAGTCGTGGTCTGCCCGGGCGGCGGTTACTATATCCTCGCGATGGATCTGGAGGGTTCCGAGATTTGCGAATGGCTGAACTCCATCGGGGTTACCGGCGTGCTCGTGAAGTATCGCGTCCCACGTCCCGACGGACAGAATGCGCCCATCGGTCCGCTGATGGACGCCCAGCGCGCCCTCGGCCTTACGCGTGCCCACGCCGCCGAATGGGGGCTGAATCCGCAACGGATCGGGGTGCTTGGCTTTTCCGCCGGCGGGCATCTCGCCGCCCGGTTGAGCAACAACTTCAAGGAGCGCGCCTACGCCGCTCTCGACGACGCGGACAAGGTAAGCTGCCGTCCCGACTTCACCGTGCTGATCTATCCGGCGTACCTCACGGACAAGGACAAGGGCGATGCCCTGCGGCCCGAGATGGCGGTCACCTCCGAGACTTCACCCACCTTCCTCGCCATCGCCCAAGACGATCCTGTGCGGGTCGAGAACGTACTCCACTACTCGGTCGCGCTGCAGGCGGCCAAGGTCCCGTTCGAAATGCACGTGTATCCCACCGGTGGCCATGGCTACGGCCTGCGTCGCACCAAGGAGGCGGTCACGAGCTGGCCTGACCGAGCCACCGACTGGCTGCGCAGCCGTGGCCTGCTGGAGAGGAAGTGAGCCGGTAGGCGAGTAAGCCAGTAAGCCAGTAGGTCAGTGAGAAAGTGGGCCGGCCGAACAGTCTGCGCGACCGTGGACTGCGCCCCTCAGGCCTTGATAAACTTCGCCGCCTCGGTTGCCGTCGCGCCGTCGTGGACGATGGCCATCAGCGCCCGCGTCATTCCGGCAGGATCGGCGTGCTGGATGATGTTGCGGCCGTAAACAATCCCGGCCGCGCCCTGCTGGATGAGCGCCTCGGTACGGGCGAGGATCTCGGCATCCGCCGCCTTGCCGCCGCCCCGCACGAGCACCGGTATGCGGCCGGCGATTTGCACGACCTTGGAATAGACCGACACGTCATCGGTCGGATCAGCCTTGATGATGTCCGCGCCGAGTTCGACCGCCTGGCGGACGAGCGGGAGAATCTTGTCGAGATCTCCATCCACCATGTAACCGCCGGCCTTGGTGTTCGACTGGAAGACGAGCGGCTCGATCATCAGCGGCATCGCGTAACGGTCGCATTCCGGCTTGATCCGGAGAATGTTTTGGATGCATTGGTCCATGACCTCGGGTTCACCGGGGATGCGGAAGAGATTCACGACCACACAGGTCGCATCGAGGCGCAACGCCTGCTCGACGGGGTTCTCAATCATCCGGCTGAAGAGCGCGCGAGGGAGCTGGGTACCATAGACGTTGGCCACGTCGGTGCGGAGCACGAGCGAGGGCTTCTGGCGGCCGGGCAGCGACTGGAGGTAGTGCGCCTGACCCACGGTGAGCTGCACGGCGTCGGGCGCGGCGGACACGACCGTCTTCACGGCCTGCTCCAGATTCTCGATGCCTTGGAGAAAGCCGCGTTCATTGAAGAAGCCATGGTCGATGGCGACGTCGAAGCAGCGGTTGGACTTGGCGTTGAAAAGACGGTTCTGGCGGTAGGACTTCATGATGCGCGGGCACAGTCTGAAGGTGGCCCGCGTCAGAACGCCAACCGGAAATTCCCCGGCATCGTGCCGGCGTAAGTCCCCTTGGGAGGGCGCGCCCCCCGCGCCGTAACTTTCTTCGTCCCGGGCACGGACGGATTTGCCCTGAACGGAAATCACATCGCGGGTTTCCCAAGGCCTGGGTGGAGAAAATAGGGGCGCGGGTGGAACCACGCCCTCCCGTACGAACATTTCAGATGCTGCCAGCGGGGGACAGCCCCCTCCCCACTCAGGGCAGCAGCTTCAGCCGGTAGAAGCGCGGTGCGGCGTCCATCGGCAGGTCCAGCGACTGCGAGCCGCTCGTGAGCGGTCGCGGCGGGCCATATGCCGCCGTCGGTTCGTAGGGGCCTGAGGGCGAGGATGCCTCCTCCAGCCGGGCATTTTGCCCGGGCATTCCGAGCCAGACGAGCCGCAGCGTTCCGTTCCGCAGATTCAGCGCCCGCAGCGAAACCGGGTCGCGCGGATGCGTGGCGGCTAGAAATTCCGCCAGATTGGAAACCCCATCGCCATCGGGATCGCCGTTCGGACCATCGGCTCCCGTGGCCACGCGCGGGTCCAAGGCATGAACGAACTCCCAGCCGTCGGGCAGGCCGTCGCCGTCGGTGTCCGGATCGTTGGGGTCGGTGCCGAGCAGCTTCTCCATGTCGCTGCCCAGCCCATCTCCGTCGGGATCGTCCGAATCAGGCGGTGTCCGGCGAAATTCGAGCGCATCAAAGACCTCCCCCTGGGTGCCGATGGCGAGCAGGCGCAGGGTGTCACCCCGGATCTGGACGGAGGTCAAGTGGTAGCGGGATTGGAACTGCGCGGCATTCGCATCCCACTCGCTCAGCCGGTGGAGAATGCTGCCGCCGCCGCCGCTGACGATGTGGTGGACGCCATTCACCGGATGGAACCGCTGGTAGTCGTGGTCGTGACCGCCAAAGACGATCTGGACCCCGTACTTGGCCGCCACCGGATAGAGCAGCGCCGCCAATTCATTCATGTCGCGCAGGCCGTTGAAATTGTAGTCATCGAAGCGGTGCCCACCCGAAGACGCCAGCGGGTGGTGCATGGCCATGAATTTCCAGGGCTTCGTGCTCTGGGCGAGATCGTTCGTCAGCCACGCATACTGGGGCGAATTGGTCGTCAGCTCGTACTGGGAAAAATACGGGCAGAACAGCACGGCGAAATGCGCGTCGCCCTGGTCGAAGGAATAGTAGAATTCAGGCCGGGTGTGATCGCGCTGATGGTCCGCAAGCGACACGGAATTGGTCGGCTGGCGCAGCGCCTCGATGAGCGGATCGGTGCCGGCGTAGAGATCGTGGTTACCCCAGGCGACGAACCAGGGCACGGATCTCATCAGCTGCCGGTAAACACTCAGAAACCGGGTGTCGGTGTAGGGAAAGCTGAACTGCGGATAAACCACGTCTCCCAAGTGCAACACCAGGTCGGGATCACGTACGGCCAGCTGGCGCGCCACCGCCATTTGGCCGGCCGAACCGGCCCCCGAATCACCTAGCACCACGAAGGAGACATCACCTTCCGGCTTCAGCGTGCGGAAGGAGAAGATCGGCGACCGCACGGCCTGATCCCCTTCCCCGGCCTGGACGCGATAATAGGTCCGGCTGCCCGGGGCGAGATTGGTGAGCATGACCGCCTGATTGGTGGTGGCCACCGTGTTCGTCAGGCTCAGCCCCAACGCCTCCGTCGGTCCGTAATCCACGACGCCGCTGGTGAGCTGTTGGGTCGCCCACACGATCCAGGCGCTATTGGACGAGACGTTTTGCACCATCGGCCCACGGGTGAAATTGGCCACCAGCTCCGGAACCAGCACCAGCCGGGAACCAAAATCGCCCGCCCCGTTGACCTGGATCGCCAGGAGGTTCGTGCCGGAGGTCAGCCAGTTTGTGGCGGCGGTCAGATTGAAGTCCACCGCTCCGCCCGGACTCCGTTCCTCCGCCAGCTGATTGAAGGGCACATAGCCCACCGGATTGTTCGTCAGGTTTTGCCGGAGCACTTCGTGCCCGTTCAGGAAGGCGACGAAACCGCCCTGCCAGTCGAGCCGCAGGATCAGGGAACGGATGGACACGGCATCCGTCACCGTAAATGACTTCCGAAAATAGGCGGAGGTGAAAAGCCCTGAGGCGTCGTTCAGGAGTGTGTCCTCACCCCACACCGTGTAGCCGAAACCGGATTCGCCGAGCAGCCATGTCTGGTCATTGAACCCCGGCTCCCGCCAGAGGGTGGGAGGACTGGAAGGCTCAATGGTGCCGGGTGTGTAGCGCCATTCTTCGCCAATCCCGACCAAAGCGATCTCATCCGCCCGGGCCAGCAGCAGAGTGGCCAAAATCAACAGCAAGCTGATTGGGCCGGGGCGTAACATGGACGTCACACTACTGGGAAGACGCGCCGACGCAACGGCACAGGTACCGCACCAGCCACTTAAGCCTGGAGACTGGCGAGCACCTCGGGATCGCGCACGTCCACCCAGCGGCCGGCAATCTTCAGGCCGGCGATGGTCTGGCCGGCGGCGATCATCGCGATGATGGCATCCGTCAGCTCGTATTCGCCGCGCGGCGATTTTTGCAGGCGGGCAGTGAACTCGAAAACCTGCGGGCGAAACAGGTAGATGCCGGCATTGTACCAGACCGGCTGCCCGGGTTTCAGCCAGCCCGTGGCGCGCAGCTCCTCGAGCTGCGCCGGGCTGGGCTTCTCCACCAGCCGCGTGAGGTTGAACTGGTCGTCAAAGAAGTTGAGGCCGCCCTTGGTGACATCCTCGCCCTCGGTGACGGTCAGCAGGCCGGAGAATGGCTGCTCCTGCCAGCGCGCGACCATCTGCCGATAGGTCTCAGGCTTCACGAGGATGTCGCCGTAGGTCAGCAGGAAATCATCACCGCCCAGGAAGTCCTTCGCGTACTCCGGGGCCTTGCCGGTGCCGTCCTGCACCACCTGACGCGCATAAACAATGCGGGCACCGAAGCGGCTGCCATCGCCGAAATGGGACTCGATGACCTCGGCCCGCCAACCGGTGATGATGCACACCTCACGGATGCCCGCGCCGAGCAGCCCTTCCAGGATGTGCTCCAAGATGGGCCGGCCATGGACCGGCAGCATGGGCTTGGGAAGCTCGTTGGTGAGTTCCCGCATCCGTGTGCCCTTGCCTGCCGCCAGAATGACCGCCTTCATGCGGCGCGAATCGAAACCGCAAGCCGGGGGCGAAGGCAATCTTTGTCGCGGCCACCTACGGACGCGGGCTCAGCGGAGCGGCAGGCGCAGCAGGCGCGGGCCAACACAGGTCACGGCGGTGTGAAAGCGGGCCGCCCGGGCCAGCGGCCCCAGAAAGGGTTGCCGCCCGATTTCACAGCCAGCGGCCCACATGGAAAACGCGGGCAGCACCATCAGATCATCTGCGAGGAGGAAGGCGGGACAGCGCACGCGCGAACTCACGCCGTCATCCAAGGCGATGCACGGATGTTCGTGACCGACGAGGCGGCGTATCGGCGAATCCAATCGGAAAACCGTTCCATCCGAGGCTGCCAAAGACTCGGTGTCACCGTGCAGCAGGCGGCAGGAATCGAGTTCCAATTCGCGGTGACACGTGATCGGCAGCTTCCACTCGGTCAACAGCCGGTCCAATTTGCGATCGTGGTTGCCGAGGCAGAACTTCAGCTCGCTCTCCGCGCCCAGACGTTCGCAAAATTCCCGGAACAACCTTTCGAGCACCGGCAGCGCGACAGCCTCGTGGATGACATCCCCCAAGACGACGATGCGTGTTGCCCGATGGTCACGCTGCAACTCGGCTAGGCGGTCCGTCGTGTCATCCGGCGCCGAGACCGGCAACAAGGCTCCCCGCGCGCGTTTGGCCCACGCATAGCCTAGGTGCAGGTCGGCGACGACCAGCGTGCGGGAATCCGGCAGGAAAATCGCCCGACGCGCATCCAGTACCAAGCCGTCGACCAGCATTGTCCTGGCGTTTGAGGGTGAGGCCATGATGGGGAAAAACAAAACGGGCGCCGGTTTTCGCCGACGCCCGTTCGAAAGTGTCTGACGGGCGATTTACGCTCCCATGCCGTCCTCGAAGCTGCCGCCCGCCTGCGGGAAGCAGAGGTTTTTGGCGACGTAAGCGATGCCGTCCGCCGAGCAGTAGTCGAGTTCCTTGTGAGCGGACTCGGCCTCGACCACCAGCGGCGCGGAAGCGGTGCCCATGAGCTTCGTGTAGCGTTCCTTGTAGCCCACGGCGAGGAGCAGCTCGACGTAACGCTGGAGGTTGATGTCGCCGCTGCCGAGGTCGGTGAACTGCATCGCGCGCTTCGGCCACGACGGCTGCATCGCGCGCAGAGGGAAGCCGGAGCGGATGACAAAATTCTTAACGTGGGCGGCGTAGATGCGGCTGCCGACCTTCAGGAAGCGCTGTTCCCAGGATTCCCCTTCCCAGCAATGGGAAGGATCGGCGTTCACGGCGAGCGAGTCGTCACCGCCGCAGATGCTCACCAGCAGGTTGAAATCATCCGCGGTCGAGGCGGCCGTCCCAGGATGGATCTCGTGGGCGAGCTTGATGCCGAGCTTGTTCGCGTGCGCGCGTAGCTTGGCGGTCTTCTTCACGAAGCGCTCCTTGCCCTCTTCCAGCAGATCAAAACCGCTGCCGGCCCAGAAGCCCCAAGGATAGCCCGTTGCGAGTTCCCAGCCAAAGGCCACGCCCCAGAACATGGGCACGATCTTCACGCCCAGTTCGGCGGAGAGGTCGAGCAGCTTGAGCAGGTACGTCTCGTGCCACTTCTCGATCTTCTCGGGCGAGAGTTTGACGACGTCCGCGGGGATGAACGGGTTGCCGGATTTGGTGCCGGTCCAGATCGAGGTGTGCACCCAGAACGGACAGTGCGCGCTGATGCCGTCGAGGGACAGATTGCGCTCTTCGAAGGTGGCCTTGATTTCCTTGACCGATTTGAAGCCCTTGGGCCCGTTGAGCATGTAGTTGCTCGGTTGTGCTCCCGCAGCACCCGAGGCCTTGGCGTAATCAAGGAACTGGGCAAGGGACTTGGCGCCGTGCTGGGCGCCCTCGATCGAGGCGTGGTAGGCGTTGGCCATAGATTTAGCGCATTCGACCGTGTGTACGAAAAGCGCGGATTCCGGGAGCGTTCACAACCGATGATCTCAATCCAAGCCGAAAATGAGCATAAAATTTCAGCCGCCAAATGGCTGCCATTTCACCCCGGCCCACAGCTCTCCAACCTCGATCAATTGCATTTCGGATGTTCACCGGTCACCGCCCCTGCTCAGGGGGTGCCCGCTGGAGCCGGCCACACGGCGGCCGTGCCGCGCCCCCCCGTCCGACCGACGGGCACGAGTCGCACCTCGTCGGGGATCGCCAGGCCGCGACGACGGTCGAATTCGCGATAACCCGCCTGGGCCGGCAGGATTCCCTGCTGCCATTGAGTCCCATAGCGGGTCTGCAGCACCAGCACGCTCACCGGGTCATTGGTCCCCACCTTCCACTTCAGCGAGAGGAAACCCTGATTCGGTTTCAGGGTCCCGGTAAGCTCCGGAGTGGGCGGTTCGGCCGCCCGCAACCAGGGCGTTTCCGGCACGAGCGCAGGCTGGTCAAAGACCCCACCCGCCAAAAGGTTCGCCACTCCGCCCAAGTTGTCCCGCAGGCTGCTGGCATTCCAGAAAACGACCCCCTTCGCCCCGCCATCCTTGCGGCTCAGCTGGACCTGGTTGATGACGTCCCCGGACTGACGGTCCTTGCCCACGCTGGCGCTGGCAATGCCGGGCACCAGCAGCCGGCCCGAGGTGTTTTGTTCGCCCCACCAGTGCAGCAGGCCCTGAAAGCTCTGTTCACGCCGGCTCGTCGGCCAGTAGAGCTGGGGAGCCATGTAATCGCACCAACCAGCATTCAGCCACTGCCGGGAGTCGGCGCTCAGGATGGTGTACGCGTCGAGGCCCTTGATGCCGGCCGGGAACCCCGGTCGCCAGATGCCGAAGGGACTGAGGCCGAATTTCACCCACGGCTTTTCCGCATGGATCGCCGTATATAGCCGCTGCACAAACCCGTTGATGTTGTCGCGCCGCCAATCTTCGCGGATCAGCCGCCCGCCGTTGCGCCGGTAGCGGTCATAGGTGACGTCATCCACGAACGGCAGCCCCACCCCATCGAGCGTTTCCGGGTAGGGATAGAAATAATCGTCCAAGTGCAGGCCATCGATATCGTAGCGGCGCACGATGTCGGTCAGGACCTTGAGGGACCAGTCGCGGGCGTCGGAATTGCCCGGGTCGAGCCAGTAGAAGCGGCCGTAAGGGATGACCCACTCAGGATGTCGCCGGGTGACATGATCTGCGGAAACGGGCGAAACCGCCTGATGATAGCGGGCCCGGAACGGGTTCGCCCAGGCATGCAGCTCCAGCCCACGCGCATGGGCCTCTTCGCAGGCAAATTGGAGCGGGTCCCATTTCGGCAAGGGTGCCTGCCCCATCCGGCCGGAAAGATACTCGCTCCACGGCTCATAGGGGGAGGCATAGAGCGCATCACAGCTGGGCCGGACCTGCAGGATGACCACGTTCAGGTTCAGCCGCTTCGCCATGTCCAGCATGCCGCGCAGCTGCGCCTGCTGCGTGGCGACCGGCAGGCCCGGCCTGGTCGGCCAGTCAATGTTCCCCACCGAGGCGACCCACATGCCGCGAAATTCCTGCGGCAATTCCGGCGGTTCGGAAACCGCCGCCGTGACGGACAGGCCGGCCAGCAGGGACAATAGGGCGAGGAAACGCATGACGATGCCGTAACCTTGGCCAGCCCCGGAGGGAAGGCAAGTGTTGACGCCCGCGAACATCCATCCGGCGGAGCGGGATCGGTGGAAACTGCCCATGCCGAGAAGGCTGGATAAGGAAGCCTCCCTAAGAAAACCACTGCATCAACCAAGGCGATTCAGGGCATCGCCTAAAAGCCGGAGGGTTCCAAAACCGGACATTTCTTCCGAAATTACACCCGTCCGATGAACCTGGTTCAACAGTCTCTCCAATGCCTCCCGCTGCTGGGCGCGCTCGCGCTGGCCGGCGGCGTTGCACGTGCAGAGACGGCCCACGTGACGGCCGACAACCACTACGGCCTCTATTACGGCCTCGCGGACGGTTCCAACCTGACACTGATCGGCCGGAACGAGCTGACCGATGTGGGTTCCAGCGGCGGCAGCGCCTGGAGCAATGCCGAAACGTGGAATTACGCCAGCCCGGGCCCCAATTACCGCATCTACGTGGTCGCCTGGGATGAGGGCGCCCAGCAAATGTGGGCCGGCGACTTCACCTCCCCGACGGGGCTGAAAGTCTCGGACACGACCAGCTGGCAGTCCTGGGTCTCCACGGGCACGAACGACAATCCCGTGAACAGCGGTGGCGCTCTTCCGTTGGTGACCACGCTCGCCGCCCAGATTACTGCGGCCAATTCGGCGGGTTGGGGTGGCATCGGCGCTTCCGCTCCCAATGGCACGGCTCCCTGGGGCAACATTGCCACGCTCAATGCCGCCGACCAGTTCATCTGGCACGACACGCTGGACACCACCTCCTCCAGCGATTCGCACTACGTGATCTACCGCAGCACCTTCGCGGTGCCGGAAGCATCGCCGGGTTGGGGACTGGCCGCATTGGCCGGAGTCGGTTTGGGCTTCAAGCTCTGGCAGCAAAAGCGTCGTGCCTCGGCTCCGACCGCCAAGACGGCCTAATGCCGCTGCCCGCCTGGATGCCGTTGGGGTTTTGCTAACGGACAAGACCGGCACAAAGACGTCCAAGAGGGCGTGCCGTTACAATTTGGCGGGCCGCTTGACGAAAACGCGCCTCACCTTCGAGCATTGACCAGTGTCGGCCGAACCCTTCGCTGCGTCACCTGCATGATTTCGCTCCAGCGCAATTTCGCCAAACTGCAAAGGCGCAGGAACCTCCGCGGTTTCACCCTCATCGAATTGCTGGTCGTCATTGCCATCATCGCCGTCCTGGCCGCGATGCTCCTGCCCGCGCTCGCCCGGGCCAAGCAGAAGGCAAATCAGGTGGTCTGCCTGAACAATCTGAAACAATGGGGGCTTGCGATGACCATGTACGCGGACGACCACGATCAGTTTTTCCCCGCGACCCGTGACACCAACTACGTGGCGACGCCCGACCACAATCCGGTCTGGACAGAAATGTACGCCGACGAAATGCAAAACCTGTCCGGCGGCGGGTCGATCGGAAGGTCAGCGTGGTTCAATACCCTGCCACCTTATGTATCTGGCCTGCCTCTTTGGAAATACGGGGCAAATGCCGGTTCCGTTGCCAGCTTTGTCAATGGACGTTCAATTTTCAATTGCCCCACAGCCGTGGCGACTCCCCGGAACCCGAACCTTGACCCCGATCCGCTCTTCAGCACGGCGTTTCATTACGGGATCAACGCCCGCATCAACTATCCATCGCCCCCTGAAACTCCCTTCAAGCTCACCTCCGCGGCCAACCCATCCGCCTTCGTGGTTTTTTCAGAACAAAGGGCGCACTCCAGTGAGACCCCGTATTTTGGTAGCAATCCCAGCGATGTCAGCAGTTCGTACAGCTTCACGACCCGCTTCTCCGGCCGGCACAATGCCGGTGGCAATATCGTGTTTGGTGAAGGACACGCGGCCTGGTTCCGTTACGACTACGTCTGTGTCTCCCGCAACAGCCAGCCAGCGGACCCTGGACGCCCGGATATTCAGTGGGCGGCCAGCGGTGTTCAAATTCCCTGACCATCAAACCCGGCTCGGCCGAAACTCGTCCTGGCCACAGGACCATGCTGGCGCTCGTGTGCGGCTGCCTGATTTGTATTAGCCGGCGTCGGACCTGAAGCCAGACTGCGCCCGCTCAAACGACGCTACCAACCGTTTCACATAGGCAGTCGGATGGAACTCCGCATAGCGCCGCTTCGCCGCGGTGGCCATCGCGTCGCTCAGGGCCGGCTCCGTGAGCAACCGCCGGATCGCTCCAGCAAATGCCGCCGGCGTCCGTTCATCCACGCGCAGGCCGGTCTCGCCCGGCCAGAGCCATTCGTCCACGGCACCGCCGGCGAACGCCACGATGGGTTTGCCGTAGGCGAGCGCCTCGACCCCGATGAGCCCGAACGGCTCCTGCCGCAGCACGGGAAACAGGACGAATTGCGCCCGCGCATACCACGGCGCCAGCTGGGCCGGCACGATCTCGCCGAGAAACGTCACCCGTTCGGCAAGGCCGAGCCGCCGGGCCTGCGCCTCCAGCGCAGCTCGATGCCAGCCTTCACCGGCCACCACCAGCCGCCATGGCAGGTCTTTCAACTGGCCGAGCGCCTCCAGAGCGACCTGCACGCCCTTGGCCGGCACCAGCCGTGAGGGCAGCAGGATCAGCCCGGGTTCGGTCGCCGCCTCGGCGGGTGGCGGTTCGGAATAGAGCGGGATCACGTCCACCCGCCCGAGATCGAAGCCGTTTTCCTTCAGCCCGGTGGTCATGAAGCGCGAGGCCACCTGGATGCGGGCGGTCGGCAGGGACTTCAGCACCATCAGCCGTTGGGTGCGTTTCCAGCGTGCCCAGTTCAGCAGCGGATTCTTGGCCCCACAGCCCTGTGCGTAGTTCCAGAACAGGCACGCCAACCCGTGCGGACGATGACAGGGATTGAAGTGGCGGTCCGCCCGGTCGCCCGCGAGGCAGAACCACGTCTGGTCATGCAGGAAGACGGACGTGGGCACTCGTGCAGCCAGTTCGGGAAGTCGTTCCGGCCGCGCCACGTAGTGGACCTGGACGACGTCGGGCCGGAATTCGTCGAGCACCATCGCCAACTGCTCCTGGGTGCCCCCGTCGGGCAGGTGAAAGGTGCGGCAGCCGACCTCGACCGGTCCGCCATGCTGAAAGGCCAGCGAGACCTCATGTCCGGCGCGGGCGAGCCAGTCACACGTCTCGACGACAACCCGATTGGCGCCTCCGTTATGGAAGCGGGCCGTCTCGCCAAGCAGCAGGATGCGCACGCGGTGACGATGGCGGCGCGAAGGGCCCTTGGTCAACTTGTGGGCGCAAACCAGGAAAGGATGAAGTAGGAATGATGAATGATGAACACGCCGAAAGAACTCCCAGACCGGTGACGCTACGTACCGTCCGCTCCCTGATCACTGATTACTGATCACTGATTACTGCACCCGCAGGATGCAGCAACGGCGTTCCAAACCAAACCTCAGGGCACAAAGGCCCGCTGCGGATCAAATGGGTCCTCCAGCCACGGGACGGTCTCACCGCGCAGAAAGGCCTCGAAGGCCGGTTCGGGCGGCGAGGTGAATTCCCGCTCCTCGCCCGCCCACGGCAGCCACAGCTTCGCGGCATGCAGGGCCTGGTTGGCCAGGAGGAGTTGCTGCTTCCCCTCAGCGGTCAGCCGGCGTTCCACGAAGGCGAGGTACAGCTGCTCGTCCGCGCCATAGAGCTTGTCGCCGACCAGCGGATGCCCCTGATGCGCCAGATGGATGCGGATCTGGTGCTTCCGGCCCGTGTCCAGACGCACGCGCAGCAGCGTGAATTTCCCTTCGGGCCGGGCAATGTTCTGCACCTGCCACCAGTAGGTGCGCGCGGGCGAGCCATCCGGCCGCACGCAATCGCGGACGGACACGGCACTGGCCTCATGCTTACCGAGTGGTGCATCGACCACCCCCGCATCAGCCAGCACGCGGCCATGCACGATGGCGAGGTATTCCTTGGTCACCAACCCGGCCTGCCAGAGCCGCCGCAGTTCCTCGGCGGCCACCGGCGTCTTGCCGAAGATCATCACACCGCTCGTCTCGCGATCCAGGCGGTGAACCATCTGGGGTTCGGCGGCCAGCCCGAGATGCTGGCGAACACGACCGATCAGGCTGGAGTACTCGTCGCCCTTCGTCGGATGGCACACGAGCCCCGCCGGCTTGTGCAGCACCAGCAGGTCGGAATCTTCGTGGAGAACAGGGAACAGCGTCACGCGTCCCCGCATTGGCAATTGAAAATTGGCAATTGGCAATCCGTCGCTAAGCTCCGCGTCCGGTGAAGGACCGTGTCCGCCAACTATTGCCCCTTGTCTTTCTCGTGCTGGTCGCCTTGTCGCGCTGGCCGGGACTGATGCCCCTGAACTTCAGCGCCGTCTATGCGCTGGTGTTCTGTGCCGGCGCGTTTTTCCCCGATCGGCTGACGTGGCGCGCGCCGTTCGCGATGCTTGTGGTCACCGATCTGGCGCTGAACTGCTTCTACCAGTTCGTCCGGGGCTATGAGGTCTTCACCCCTGCCGGACTACTGTTCCAGGCCTGCAATTACGGCGGTTATGCCGTGCTGTGGTGGCTGGGGCGGCGCTTCCGGGGCACCCGCAATCTGGTCGGCCTGCTGGGCGGCGGGATGCTCGGAGCCATCATTTTCTACCTCGTCACGAACACGACCGCCTGGCTGCTCAACCCCTTCCATAATCCGGAATATACCAAAACGCTCACGGGATGGCTCATCGCGCTGACTTCCGGCACCAAGGGCTGGCCGCAGACGTGGGAGTTCTTCCGCAACACGCTGCTCAGCGGCGGGCTTTTCACCGCCCTGTTCGGGGCCGCCTGGAAGCTGACGACTTCCGAATCGCCCGCCGAAAAGGGTGAGTCGGCCGAGGGGGAGACGGAAGCCGAACCGGAGGAAGCCCAGGCGTGAGGATCGGAGTCATTTCCGACACGCACGGCCACCTCGATCCCCAGGTCTTCCCCCTGTTCGAGGGCGTGGACCATATCCTGCATGCGGGCGACATCGGGTATCCCAGCCTCATCCTGGAACTGGAAGACATTGCGCCGGTGACCGCCGTGCTGGGCAACAACGACGCCGGCCTCGATTTCCGCGAGAGCGAGATCATCGATCTCGGCGGGCGGAAGTTCTTCGTCCACCACATCGTCAATCCGCGTTCGCTCACGGAAAACCTGGCCCAGCGGCTCGCCCGGGTGAAACCGGATGTGGTGGTGTTCGGCCATACGCACCAGCGCTTCTGCGAGACCGTCGGCAGCACCCTGTTCTTCAATCCCGGCTACTCGGGCAAACCACGCCTCAATTTGGAACGCAGCGTGGCCGTGCTCGACCTCACCGGCGATGAGGTCACGGCAGAGTTTCATCCGCTGGGTTAGGCACCCAGTTCAATTTTGGTACCTGCGGGTGAGGTCTTGGGATTTCATCCGGCCACGCATTCGCCTCCGCACTCCGCAAACGGCGGCTCCGGTGACTTCCGGGCGAATCAAAATGAAATGAACGCCACCCTTTCCTTGCAAACTGTCCGCGCCCGCATCGTGGCGGGCCATCAGGTTGCCTCGGGGTTGAATGGGAACCCGCGCTTTCCCGGCGGCACGCTGCGGATGCAGACGGCCTTCTTCCACGCGCTGGGCCTCGACCTCGCGGCCTATCATGGCGGCACGCTGAACGTGAGCATCGCGCCGTGCCGCTATCGTGTGATCCGGGCACCGATCACCTTCCGTCAGGTGAAGTGGCATCCGACGGAACCGGCGGAAGACTTTTCGTTCTTCGATGTCCAGATGACGCCCGCAGGCGGCCCGCCGGTCGCGGGCAAAATCTATTACCCGCATCCCGACACGAAGCCGGAGCACTTCCAGCAGCCGGAGGTTCTGGAGCTGCTTCTGCCCTTCGTGGCGGGCGTGAAATACGGCGATGAAATCCAGCTCGGTGTTCCCGCCGGGCAGATGGTTTTTGAAACGGCGATCCCCTGAGATTCCGGAGCGCGAGCGTAGGCAGCGCCCCACCCGCAGCAACTTCAGATGGCCGGATCACCATTTGGGAACCGCACGCTTCCGGTGCGAGTCCCGCCGCTGCGGCTGGTCCTCCGGACACAGCCGCGCCCCCCGCTCGAAACCGTTCAGCGCACCGCCTCTCCAACCCTAGAAATGCTGGCGCAATTTGAGTAGGGCGACGGTGCCCAGGATCAGGCTCACATTGGCCAGCAGGGCGGCCGCCAGGTCATCGACCACCACGCCCCAGCCGCCGGGAAGATTTTGGAGCGAACGAACCGGCCACGGCTTCCAGATGTCGAAGAGGCGAAAGAGAAGAAAGCCTGCGAACAGGACCGGCCAGGTGTTGGGGATGCCGGTTGTCTCCGGGATCTCGGTCCCTGCAAAGCGGACATTCCGCCAGGGCATAAATTCCAAAGAGGCCGATATCCAGACGGCAAGTGCCCAAATTCCGGCATAGACAACCGGCAGGGCGACAATCTCATCCAATACGATGGATCCGGGATCTTTCTGACCGAGGATCTGTTCCGCGCGGCCGCAAACCCAGACGGCCACAGGCACGCTTAGCACCATCAGGAGCAACACCGCGCTGGGCGGAAACATGACCACCAACAGCACCGACCACACCACGCCCAGCATCGAGCCCCACGTCCCAGGCGCGAACGGGATACGGCCGATGCCGAATCCCTGGGCCACCCACACGATGAATTTGGGCATCACATGTCCGACAGATACAACGCCCGGTTGCGCCACAGATAGATGCTGCCGCTGAAGAGCGTCAGCGCCACCGTGATCCACTTGGCCAGTTCCGCGAAGCGCACGATCCAGGGGATGCCAAAGAGGTGCCAGCCAAAGACAAATTCCCCCGCCACACCCCATTGCGTGTAACTCAGCATGGTCAGGATGGAGATGATGGTCGTGAGCTGCCAGGCCGTCTTGTGCTTCCCAAAGCGCTCGGCCGCGAGAATGACGTTCTGGGAGGCGGCCAGCAGGCGCAACCCGGTGATGGCCAGTTCGCGCGCCACGATGATGATCACCACCCACGGCTCGATCAGCCGGGGCTCGATGAAGGCGATGAAAGCCGAGCAGGTAAGGATCTTGTCCGCCAGCGGGTCCATGAGGATGCCGAAGTTCGTGATCAGCCCGCGCCGCCGGGCGATGCTGCCATCCAGATAGTCCGTGATCGCCGCCAGCCACATGAGGATCACCGCCACGGACTCGTACCCGCGAAAGCCCGTGAACATCACCGCCAGAAAAAGCACGGTGAGCACCATGCGCGAGACGGTCAGCTTGTTGGGCAGGTTCACAGGGAGAGCGAGACGCGCCGGGAATAGCGGCGGTGACAGGGAACGGCGAACAGAAAATGCAACCGTCCGGGGATCAGGTCACATCGTTTCATGGTGGACAGCCGTGATATCAGGGAGTTGGTGGGGCGAGCGTCCTCGCGAGCCGGAGCGGGATATGGCGGGGGGGCCACGGCTCGCGAGGGCGCTCGCCCCACCGCGATTTTTCCCGTGCGCCGCCAACCGGTCAGAATAGGCACTAGAGGGATGGGTCCCGCTCAGGGCAGGAGCTTGTTGACGAGCGTGCTCAGGGAGCGTCCGTCGATCCGGCCCGCCGCCTTGGCCTGGGCGATCTTCATCACGGCACCCATGTCCTTCTTGCTGGTCGCGCCGGCCTCGGCAATGGCGGCCATCACCAGCGCCTCGGTCTCCTCGGGCGTAAGCTGCTTGGGCAGAAGTTCCTCCAGGACTTTCAGCTCGCCCCGTTCCTTCGCGGCGAGTTCGGGCCGGCCGCCCTTTTCGAACTCCTCGCTGGAATCCCGGCGCTTCTTCGCCTCCTTCTGGACGACCGCCAACACGTCGGCATCACTGAGGGCGTCCACCTTCTTCTCGATCTGGACGTAGCCAATGGCCGACTTGAGCATCCGCAGGGTACCGGTGCGTTCGGCATCCTTCGCCATCATGGAGGCTTTGAGTTCGGCGGAGATTTTTTCGGTCAGGGTCATAATTGAAAACGGACGGGGATCACTTGTCGGAGGCGGACAGCTTCTTCATCTGGTCGCGCACCTGGGCAGCCTTTTCGTAGTCTTCCACCTGGATGGCCTCGTCGAGAGCGCGCTGCAGCTTCTCCAGCTCGGAGAGCGGTTTCTTCTGCTGCACCTCGGACATCCATCCGCGCAGGGAGGAGATTTCGCCGCTGTTTTCCAGCAGGTCCTCGCGTTCGTTCTCCCGGTAAAAGGATTCCAGCTCCTCGATGCCTTCCTCGATGGCCTTGATGGCCGCCGTGAAGCGCTTCTTGCGGAGCGCCGCCGTGCCCCGGGCGCGGGTGCGGATCATGAGCAGCTGCGGGGCGAACTGCAGAAGCGACCAGGCGAGCTCGTCGGTCTCGGCAAATTCGGCGGCGAACTCGAAGAGCTGCAGGTTGCGCTCGCAGTCGCGTTCCACCGCCTTGAAATCCTCCAACTGGAAGTAGCAGATGTAGCGGTGGTGGTACTGGATGGACTCCTGCTGCAGCTTGGCACACGCCTCGGAGTCGAGGGCAAACTCCTCGTCATCACCGTCGTTGTCCTCGCGGTGCTGGCGCAGGCGGTCCTGCTGGAAATCAAACCAGGACTCGTGTCCGAGCGGGCGCTTCCCGTCAGGGCGGCCCTCGGCGTTCATCTGGAGAATGCCCAGATCCACGCGGAGCTGGACCTTCTCGGTGCCGTCCTTGCCCTTGAAACGACGCGCCACCACCTGTCCCGGTTGATAATCCCAGTTGGCGAGGAGCTCGCTGATATCGAAACTCATGTTTCGGCCAAGATGGGTGGCGCGGGGAGGCGAGTCAATTCCACCCCGCTACGATCCTCCGTCCCACCCGGATGCCGATAAGAGAGATATTTTATTCGGTCAGCTCCTCCGTTGGCCGCTCCGCCAGCTCGCACACAGGTCCGACGCAGACGACGAACTCACCCTTGCGCGGACGTGCCTGCAATTGCGTCAGCAGCTCGGCGGGAGTGCCCCGCAGCCACTCCTCAAACTTCTTGGAAAGTTCCCGCGCGAGCACCACCGGACGCATCGGGTAGGCCAACGTCAATTCTGTGACCAGCCGTTCGATGCGGAAGGGAGACTCGTAGAACACCAGCGTGCCCGGGACCGCCGCCAGGGCCGCCAAACGGTTCGCGCGCTGTCCCGACTTATGCGGCAGGAAGCCCACGAAATGAAACTCATCCGTGGGCAGGCCGCTGGCGGTCAGTCCCGCCACGAGCGCGCAAGCGCCCGGCACCGGCTCGATCCGGCAGCCCGCCGCGACCGCCGCCGCGACCACCCGCTGACCGGGATCGCTGATGCCCGGGGAGCCGGCGTCGGTCACCAGGGCGATTATCTCGCCGCGCTGAAGCCGGCCGACAAATTCCGCGCTGCGCCGGGCCTCGTTGAACTTGAAGTAGCTGAGCAGCGGCTTGGTGATGCCAAAGTGCCGGAGGAGCTGCCCGGTATGCCGCGTGTCCTCCGCCGCCACCACATCGCACTCGCGCAGCACCCTTAAGGCCCGCAGGGTGATGTCCTCCAAGTTCCCGATCGGTGTGGCGACAAGGTACAGCGTCCCCGGAATGAGCGGGGGAGGCGCGGAAGGCGCAGGGGAAGCCGGAGTGTCCACACGGGAGATTTAGAGGAACTTGGGGTGGTTTGCGAGTGTTGGGGCACCTTTTTCAATCGGGGACCGCTCAGTGCCGGGGCAGCCAGTTTCCGGTTTTCGGTTTTCGGTTTTCAGCGCAGCCGGCCCTTAGCGGCCGAGGGCGACAGGCGGGATTCGTACCGCCCGAAACGGAGTTCTGAGAAATGTCCGGCCCGAACACCCACGGCTTTTGACCCGAAAACTGAAAACCGATAACCGAAACAGCGGCATTGAACGCCGGCTTGCCCAAATCGCTCCATCCCCACTGAATTGCGTTTGGTGGTTGCGTGCCGGGTGTCAGATTGAGTTTGATCCGCCATCTCTGACCGAAACCGGAGTTGTGGAAGCTGTGCCGACAACGATGAAATACGTCTCTCCCCGCTGGCTGCGCGTTAGCGCGGTGGTGCTTGCCTGCCTGCAGTTCGCCGCCATGGCCCAACAGGCCGAGGCGCCGGTCGCGCCACCGATCGAAAAGATCATCATCAAGCACATCGGCCCGCCGGCCGTGAGCGATGAGCTGATCCGGGCCAACATCCGCGTCAAGGAAGGCGACCCCTTCAGCCAGGTCAGCCTGGACGACGATGTGCGCAACCTCATCGGGACCGGCTACTTCTACAACGTGCGCGTCGGTGAGGAACGCGGCGAGAAGGGCCTGACCGTCACCTATGCCGTGCAGGGCAAACCGGTGCTTACCGAGATCCGCTTCACCGGCAACAAGAAGTACAGCTACAGCAAATTGCGCAAGAAGGTGACTTCCAAGGCCGGCGACCCGCTGGATGAGCGAAAGCTCTTCAATGACGCCCAGGAAATCCTGAAGATGTACCAGAAGGCCGGGATGCAGAAGACCACGGTCGAGTACAAGCCGAGCATCAACGAAAACCTCGGCAAGGGCACCGTCACCTTCGAGATCACCGAGGCGCCGAAGGTCCGGATCAAGGACGTCGTCTTCGATGGCGCGACCCATTTCAAGCAGTCCAAGCTGCGCAAGACGATCAAGACCCGGCGCTGGTGGATGTGGTCGTGGCTCACCGGCAGCGGCAAGCTCAAGGACGAGGAGTTCGAAGAGGACAAGGAGAAGCTCCACGACTTCTACGCCGAGAACGGCTACATCGACTTCGAGCTGAAGGACGTGAAGTTCGACTACCTGAGGACGAACCGCATGGTCCTGCACCTCGACGTCAGCGAGGGCACGCAGTACAAGGTCGGCGGTGTCGAGTTCAAGGGCAACGAGCTCTTCAAGCGCGAGGAGATCGTCGCCAACCTGCGTTCCAAAGATAACGAGAAGAACTACCGCGGCCTGCAGCTCAAGCCGGGTGCCGTTTTCACCCCCAAGAAGCTGGAAAAGGACACCGAGGCCATCGAGGACTTCTACGGCAGCCAGGGCTACATTGAAAGCCGGGCCAACCCGCAGAAGATCGCGAACATCGAGAAGGGCACGCTCGACCTCCAGTACAACATCCGTGAGGGCGACAAGTTCTACATCGAGCGCATCGACATCAAGGGCAACACCAAGACCAAGGACAAGGTCATCCGCCGCGAGCTGGCCATCACGCCGGGCGAACCGTTTGACATGGTCCGAGTGAAGATCAGCAAGGCCCGCCTCGAGCAGATGCAGTATTTCGAGAAGGTTGACGCCAAGCCCGAGGATACCGCCATCGCCAACCGGAAGAACCTCGTCATCGGCGTCGAGGAGAAGAACACCGGCAACATCGCGGTCGGCGCGGGCTTCAGCTCGGTGGACAGCATCGTCGGCTTTGTCGAGGTCACGCAGGGCAACTTTGACCTCTTCAATCCGCCCTACTTCACCGGTGGCGGCGAAAAGGCCCGCATCCGGGCCCAGTACGGTTCCCAACGGCAGGACTACATCATCGGCTTCACCGAGCCATGGTTCCTCGGCCGGCGCCTGCGGCTCGACACCGAGGTGTATTACCGCCAGCTCAACTACCTGTCGGACAACTACCAGCAGACCCAGGTGGGCGGTCACGTCGGGCTGACCAAGCAGCTGCCGTTCAACCTCACCGGCGGCATCAATTACACGCTGGAAAACATCGGGATCAAGTTCTCGGACACCTACAAGGCGACGTACCCGGCGCAGGTCACGAACATCAGCAGCGTCAACCTGCCTGGCGGACAGGTCGGCAGCGTGACCAACGTGGTGGCCGGCCCGCAGCCGCAGCTGCTGCAGGAAGAGGGCGACCGGCTGGTCTCCCGCCTCGACTTCTCGCTGGCGCACGACACGCGAAACAGCGCGCTGCTGCCCACCCGCGGCCACCGCATCGAGTTCGCCCCCGAACTGGTCGGCGGCCCGCTCGGCGGCGACGTGGACTTCTACAAGCTGGAGCTGCGCGTCGCCCAGTACTGGACTCCGCAACGGCTCGCGCCGCCCTCCAGCGTGTGGCAGGACATCCTCGAGGGGCACGTGCTTGAACTCACCGGCAAGGTTGGCGTCGTGGATGCCTACGGCAACGGTGACCGCGGCGACAAGAACCGCGTGCCGCTCTTCGACCGCAACTACCTCGGCGGCCTCTACTCCCTGCGCGGCTACAAGTACCGCAAGATCGGTCCCGTGGATGAGCTGACCGGTGAGCCCATCGGCGGCGACACCTATTGGACCGGCACCGCCGAGTACAGCATCCCCATCATTGAACGCCTGCGCTTCGCCGTGTTCTATGATGCTGGCATGGTTTACAAGTCGCCCTACAGCTTCACGCCCTACAAGTACTCGGACGGCTCGACGACCGGCACCTACGCCGACAACTTCGGCTTCGGCATCCGCCTGAACCTGCCCATCGGCCCGCTGCGGCTCGACTACGGCATCCCCATCACCCACGACAAGTATTCGGGCAATGGCGGCCAGTTCCAATTCGGCGTTGGCTACACCCGCGATTTCTGACAGCCTTTCCGCTCTGTTTTTGAAAACGAATATGAAAAAGACTCTGATCAAATTCCTCGCCCTGGCCGGCGCCGCACTGATGGCCACCTCCGCCCACGCCCAGACCAAGGTAGGCGTGGTGGACCTCAAGAAGGTGTTCGACGGCTACTGGCGCACCAAGCAGGCCGACACCCAGCTCAAGGAGCGTGCGGCCGACTTCGACAAGGCCCGGAACGGCCTCATCGAGGACTACAAGAAGGCCAATGAGGACTTCCGCAAGCTGATCGAGGCCGCCAACGACCAGGCCGTCGCCGCCGACGAGCGCGACAAGCGCAAGAAGGACCTGGAGAAGAAGCAGGCCGACCTGAAGGAGCAGGAAAACAGCATCCGCACCTTCGACCAGAATTCCCGCCAGTCGCTGGGCGAGCAGCAGGGCCGCATGCGTGAGAGCGTGCTCCGCGACATCAAGGGCGCCCTCGAGGAGAAGGCCCGTGGTGGTGGCTACCAGATGGTGCTCGACATCGCCGCCGTCTCCGCGAACCAGACGCCGGTCGTCATGTTCACCACGCTCACCGGCTCCGAGAACGACCTCTCCGACGCCGTGCTGAAGCAGCTGAATGCCAACGCCCCGCCCGAAGGCGCCAAGCCCGAGGAAAAGAAGGAAGAGAAGAAGGACAAGTAAGCTTCTCCCCATCACCCTTTCAGGCGCGGACCGGTGTCCGCGCCTTTTTCGTGCTCGCCACCGGCCGCGTTCTCCCCGAAACCAAGCCAACATGACTTCCGCCGTAATCGTCGCCGCCGGTCGCGGCACCCGCATGGGACCGGGCATCGACAAGCTCTTCCTCGAGGTCGCCGGCGAGCCGGTCATCGTCCATACTTGGCGGCGTTTCGACGCCTGCGCGGCCGTGGATGAACTGGTGCTGGTCGTGCGCGAGGGCCTGCAGGAAGCCTTTCGCGAGCTGGCGGCCCAGCATGGCTTCCGGAAGCCCTTCCGTTTCGTCGTGGGCGGGGCCGAGCGGCAGGATTCGGTCTGGAACGGCCTTTCCGCGCTTTCCGCCGAAACGGAGCTGGTGGCCATTCAGGACGGCGCGCGCCCCTGCACACCCACCGAGGTCATTACCCGCTGCCTTGCCGCCGCCCGCGATCACGGAGCCTCCGTCGCCGCGCAACGCAGCGTGGACACGATCAAGGAATCCGACGGCGGCACGCGCATCGCCCGGCATCTCGACCGCTCGCGCCTCTGGGCCGTGCAAACACCCCAATGCTTCCGAGTGGCAGTCATCCGTCGGGCGCTGGAAGCGGTGCGCTCCGCCGGCAAACAGGTCACCGACGACACCGCCGCCTGTGAACTGATCGGGCAGCCGGTCGAACTGGTCGAATGCGCCGGGCCCAATCCGAAGGTCACCGCACCGTCGGATCTGCCGTTCATCGAACTGCTGCTCCGACAGCAGGTGTGAAGTGAACCTGGTGAGGAATGGTCGGGTTCTTCGCGCCCCACACCTCTTCTCTCCGGGACTGAACACCTACTTGCGGGCGGTGGGCGCGGCGACAAATGGCGCGTGCCAGGGCGACCAACCCGGCTCGCCCACCTGACGGACGCGCAACCAGCCGATGGTCCCGGCGGCCAGTGAAAGTTTGCCCGCGCGGCTGCCGGTGAAAATCCCCTGCCCCGCGCCGATCGTCAGGACCCGGCCTTTTCCTTCTCCCGGTATCGATTGCCACACGATGTCCCGACCCTCCGCGTCGGTGGCGACCTGGGCTTCCCATGCCGGGGCATCGTCCGGCCCGGTCCGGGACACTGTCGGGGTGGCTTCGGCCACGACCGGCCCGATAGGGCGGGTGCTGATGACGAAGTTGTCGAACCAGCGGGCCTGCCGTTTCACAGAGCCACGCCCATCCGTGTTGCAGTAGTTCTCCAGAAAGACGGCATTGATGCCGTACTCCTGCCACTCCCCATGCCAGTCCAGATCCGTGCGCGCCGCTTCGAGCTTGCCATCCACCCACAGCTCGAACACGCCATCCGCCCGGCCGGGCGTGTTGAGCCGCACGTGCGACTCCACGCAGACCCACCGGCCCGATTCCGCCGGACTGAAGATGGACGTCTGCGTATTCCGCGAACCCAGCCATTTCAGGTTGGCGAAATCGTTGTAGCGGGTCGTCACCTTGCGGCTGTCGCGAATGCCGGTCGCCGGGTCGATGCAGAGCACGTCGCCCTTGCCGCCCCAGACGTGGGCAATCATGCCCTGGCTGTAGTCGCGCCCCGCCATGCAGGTCGCGCGCGCGAGCTTCGCCGGATTGCCCTGCCAGCCTGGCTCGTGACGGACATAGACCCGCCAGTAAACCTCGCGGAAGGTTTCCTCCGGCCGATGTCCGGCCCCGATCGGGTTCCGCCCCAGCAGCACGTGAAGGGCGCCGGCGGCAACCTGATCCTTCTCAAACTGGCAGCGCATGGCCCCACCCCGCAACCCGCCGTCGGGGGTCCAGAGAAAGCTGCCCTTCTCCGAAACGACTTCGTTGTAACGGACGGGCTCCGTGGGCGCCTGGCTGAAATCGTCGTAAAAGATTACCGCCCCGTCCTGCTCCTGCGGCTGGACCGCCGCCGGCGTGACCGACGCCACGCGAAGGGCCGACGCTGCCTCCTGGGCATCGGCGACGACGCCTAGGAAACCGGATGCGGCCAAAGCAAGCCCGAGAACGATGGCGTGGAGAAAATCACGGCAGGTGCATGGATTCATGGTATCCATTGGAATCGGAGACGAACGCTCGCGAGGAATCTGCATGTCGTCACGGCTTTCCGAAGTGTTTGGTCGGGAGAAATGGGGGCAAGTGGCTGATTCCAAGTCGACGCACGGCGCGAAGATGGCTCAGCAACGTTTTCACTCTATAGAGATTTTGCCGATGGCGAACGAACCGCACCTTCACTGCGTACCAGCCGACGTGAGGAGGCTCCATTTCTCATTCCAAGTCAGAGCCTTCTCACGTCGGCTGCTACGAAACTGTAAGGCGTCCGGAAATTACGGACGTGTCCTTCGTTTTAACGCGTTGCAGGTCGGATACCTGCGATACAGCAGATTGAAAATCTGCGCTACGGGCCCAGCCAACCCCTTTCGTTCACGCCGCCAGAGCCCAACCTGGCTTGATCTCCTCGTCGAAGGGAGTCGGCGCGTGGCCGGCCCGCAGCTTGCGCTCGGCGAGGATGCCTACCATCGCGGCGTTGTCGGTGCAGAGCGAACGGTCAGCGAGGCGCAGCCGCAGACCGCGCTTCGCGCAGCGCGCCTCCAGCTCCCGCCGGAGGGCAGAATTGCAGGTCACCCCGCCGCTGGCCGTGACGCATTTCACCCCGAGCATCCGGGCGGCCCGGACGGTCTTCGCCGCCAGCACCTCGACGATGGCCGCCTGCACGCTCGCGCATAGGTCCCGCAGCGCCTGCGGGTCGTCCGCAAGGCCGGGCCGCTTCTCGAGGAAGTAGCGCACGCTCGTCTTCAGGCCGCTGAAGCTGAAGTCATGCCCCTCGTCCGCCAGCATCGGTCGGGGAAAATCGAACGCGGCCGGATTCCCCTGTCCCGCCAATCGGTCGAGCACCGGGCCGCCGGGATAGGGCAGGCCGAGCAGCTTCGCCGTCTTGTCAAAGCACTCACCAGCCGCGTCATCCAGCGTGCCCCCGAGCACCACATGGTCGAGTTCGCCCCGCACATGGACCAGCAGCGTATGACCGCCGCTGACGATGAGCGAGACGTTCGGCTGGAACTGGTCGAACTGCGCCGCCGGCGGTTCGCCCCCGATCCATGGCGAGTATAGATGCGCCTCGTGGTGATGGATGCCGAAGAGCGGCTTCCCGAGGACGAATGCCACGGCCTGCGCCGAGGTAAACCCGGCCATCAACGCGGCCGGCAGCCCCGGCCCGCGCGTCGCAGCGACCGCAGTAAGATCGGCCAACGTCGCGCCGGCCTCGGCCAGGGCGGCGCGGGCGACCGGCAGCAGGTTGCGCAGGTGCTCGCGCGTCGCAAGCTCAGGCACCACGCCCCCGTACTCGGCATGCAACTTGATCTGCGACGCCACGACATTGGCCAGCACACGGCCGTCACGGATGACGGCGACGCTGGTTTCATCGCAGGAAGTTTCGAGGGCGAGGATCATGGAACCAATGAGAAAAATGCAGTTACGGCTTGAGCAGCACCCAAATTTCCACGCTTAGTCGAGCATCCATTGCTTCCACCAAGGGTGTTGCACTGTCAAAGGCGCTCTCTCTTCCGTGGCGCGATAGAATTTATCCCAGAACCCCGACACCATGCCCTGCCAGGCCGTGACCGTTGAAATTGACCGCTCAGGGCGGCGCGTTTCACCGAAAGGCAGGCAGATGGCCTCGATCACCTCATCTGCTTTGCGCAATTCAATTCGGAGCTCAATCCCCTGTGTGTAAACGTCCAATTCAAAACCATCACTAGCCGGGTTCTGGAGAAAATGGAGGAGTTTCGGCATCTGCTCGATTACCACAGGCAGATCTGTTGCCACATCGACGGGCCACGCTCCTGCTTCCGGAGAAGACAGGACGAATTGAGCATTTTCTCTGGCAAAGGCGGCGCATAGATCCCGAAGCAACGAACGCACATCATCCAAACTCTCATCGTACTGAGGGGGACTGAAGGTCACCGGCCATCGATTTGCGGGAATGATAAAGTCCAATTTCCATCCACTGGGTGATGCGTCTTGTCCTGTCATGGGCGAAGCCTTCCTCCTTGGAACACTGGATCAAATCTCAAGGTAAGCAAACCAGTCTTCGGCATCCATTGGCACAGAGCTTATATCCCAGCATCCTTGAAACGTTTCGAAGCCCGAAGAGCGTATTACCAACGTGGTCGCAATGGCCGAATCTTTCGCTGCAGCGATCGCGGCTTCCGCACGTTCTAGGACCGATCGGTCATGGCTCGCCCAGCGCGGAATCCAGATAGGCGAGACGGGTTCGCCAGCAAACGAGCAGACTGACAGCAGCGTTTCCAAGGTGCCCGCTGGAAGGGCGCTAACCGCAAACAACCGATCATCCAAACCCTCTTCAGTGGGTCTCTCCGCCAGCAACTCAAATTGAAATTCCGCCGACGGGAACTTGAGCCGCGCAAATCCGGAACGCGGTCCGTCATACCAATCCCACACGATGGCCTGATCCACTTTCCAGTCCGGGCAGGGAGTGTCGATCAAAGCGTGCATGCCGGTTACAATTGACCAAATATTTGAGCATCACCCGTCGGCCATGACGGGAAACGGATGGGTAAACGTCAGCGGCATGGCGCGGTAGCAATGCCCACATCGTTGACCCCATGCACGCCCCGCCGCCTCACCGCAGCACCGCTTTGGCCGCCTTCTCCTGCTTTTCGGCGGGGCGTTGCCCGAAGAGGTTGATGCCCTTCAGCAGGTCGAGCCCGCGTTCGAGCTGGGCATCGCGGTTGTCCTGCACGAGTTCGAGCATCCGCGTGCGCTTGTCGCTGTCGTAATTCCGCAGCACCTCGTCGATGTTCGTCATGCCACCGGGCAGGCGGCGGAGCTGGATGGCCGCCTCCTCGTCGTCGGTGATCGGCACAAAGATGTCGGGCGTGATGCCCTTTTCGTGGATCACCTTGTGGCTCGGGGTGTAATACTTCGCGGTCGTGAGCCGCAGCGCGGAGCCGTCGGGCAGCGGCAGGATGCTCTGCACCGACCCCTTGCCAAAGCTCTGCTCGCCCACGACGACCGCGCGCTTCAGATCCTGCAGGCAGCCCGTGACGATCTCCGCCGCGCTGGCGCTGCCGCCGTTGATGAGGAGCACCATCGGGAGAGTCAGGCGTTTCTTGCCAAAGGCGGCCGAGCTGCGCCGCATGTCGGCGGAGGCATTCCGGCCCTCCGTGGAGACGATCGGTTTGCCCTTCTCCAGAAACTTCTCACAGACCGCGACCGCCTGGTCGAGCAGGCCACCGGGGTTGCCGCGCAAATCCATCACCAAACCGGTCATGCCCTGCGCCTCCAGCTTCACCAGCGCCTCTTCCAGTTCATCAGCCGTCTTCTCGCCAAACTGCGTGAGGCGCACATAGCCCAGCTTGTTGGCATCCAAAGGAAACTCGCGGCGGTTATTGATGTCCTTGACGGAATAGACCCGGATGTCGGTGCGCGTGAGGGTGAATTCCTTCGGCTCGGTCCAGGCCGGGCGATAGACGGTGAGCGTGACTTTGGAGCCGGGATCGCCCCGGAGCACCTTCACCGCCTCGTTCATCCCGAAACGCTCGGTGGACTGTCCGTCAATCTTGTCAATGCGGTCGCCGGGCATGATGCCCGCCTCAAAGGCCGGCGTGTCCTCCATCGGCGCGATGACGATCAGTTCGCCGTCGCGCACCCCGACCTGCAGGCCCACGCCGCTGAACGAGCCTTCGGTGTCCTCCTTCAGCTCGTTGTATTTGAGCGGCTCCATGTATTCGCTGTGCGGGTCCAGCGTGCCCAGCATGCCCTTGAGCGCACCCTGCACGAGATCGCGGTAGGTGAGCTTGTCGCCATCCACGTAGTCCTTGCGGACGCGCTCCAAAACCCGCGAGAAAAGCTCGAACTGCTGGTAGGCGTCGTCCTTGTCCCCGGCGGCGGTCAGGCGCGAGACTTGTGAGCCCGCAAAGACGTAGGCGGAGAGCGAGAGGATGAAGACGGCGTAAGTCAGGCGCTTTTTCATGCGGTGCCGTGGCTGCGGCCCGCCCAAACTAGGAGCGTGCCGCACGCTAAGCAACAGCGAGGGAGCGCGGAATTTACGATTTACGACCTGTGATTTACGATTTGCGGACATGGGCAGGCACGTCCGCCACGTTCAGGCTTTGAACGTTGAGCGTTCATCGTTGGGCTTTGGACGTTCAGGCGAACGCCAGATTGAGCCTCGCTACCCGGCCACCACCTCCGCCCCGAGCGCCCATTCCGCGTTGTTCCGCGCTCCCCGCTCCCCGCTCCCCGCTCCGCGCTCGTCACACCTGTTTGGTCAGCTTCACCCCGAGCTTGAGCAGCGCTTCGGCCTCCGCATCGCTCTTCGACTCGGCGTAGATGCGCAGGATGGGCTCGGTGCCAGAACCGCGCAGCATCAGCCAGGAGCCGTCCTTGGCGATGAACTTGACGCCATCGAAGGACTTCACCTCCGTGACCGGGGACTTCCCAAGCTTGGCCGGCGGGTTGAGCTTGCAGAACTGCATCAGCGCCTGCCGCTTCTCCAGCGGGAAATGCGTGTCGATGCGCGCGTAGCAGTGCGGTCCGAACTCTTTGGTCAGGTCGGCCAGCAGCGTCTTCAGCGGCTTCTTCTCCTTGGCCAGCAGCTCCAGCAGCATAAGCCCGGCGAGGATGCCGTCGCGCTCCGGGATGTGCCCTGGGAAGCCGATGCCGCCGCTTTCCTCGAAGCCCAGCAGCACATTGCCCTTGATCATCTCGGTGGCGATGTACTTGAAGCCGACGCCGGTCTCGACCAGCTCCACCCCGTACTTGGCGCACATGCGGTCCACCATCGTGGTGGTCGTGAGCGCCTTGATCACCCGGCCGGTCTGCTTGCGGTTGACCACAAAGTGGCGCAGCAGCAGGCAGATGATCTGGTGCGTTGTCATCAGTCCGCCATCCCCCAGCATGCCGCCGACGCGGTCCGCGTCGCCGTCGGTAACGAGGCAGAGATCGTGCGGATGCTTGGCAAGGTAGGCTGCCGATTTGACGTAGTTCTTCGCGATCGGTTCGGGGTTGATGCCACCGAACAGCGGGTTGTGCTCGGCGTTGAGTGTCGTGACCTGGCAGGTGGTTCCGGCGAGCAGCTCGTCAAAGCAGCCCGCCCCGACGCCGTAGAGCGCCTCATGGGCAAACTTGAGCTTCGACTTCGCGATCAGGTCGAAATCCACCAGTTTTTTGCAGGCCGCGTAATGGGGAGCCCGCAGGTCTTTCACCACGATCTGCCTGCTGGCCACCGCGTGATCGTAGCTCACGTGCTTGACCGGTGTCGCATCCAGCAAGGCCTCCACAGCCTGGCATATGGCAGGCTCCGCCGAGCCGCCGTACCAGGCCTTGAGCTTGAAGCCGTTGAAGGCGGGCGGATTGTGGCTGGCCGTGATCATCACGCCACCGATCGCCTTGGCCTGCTTCACCGCATAGGAGACAGCGGGCGTGGGCACCGGGGAATCCGACAGGATCACCGGAATGCCGTTGCCGGCCAGGACTTCCGCCACGCGGCGGGCGAACTGGTCCGAGAGAAACCGGCGGTCATAGCCGACGACAGCCCGCTTCTCCGTGCCCACCACCGGATTCTGCTTCCAGTAATCCGCCGTGGCCTGCGCCACCCGCGCCACATTGGCGAAAGTGAAATCTTCCGCGATGATCGCCCGCCAACCGTCCGTGCCGAATTTGATTTGTGCCATAATGACCCGTCACGGGAGCTAACCACAGCTGCCGACATGCAGGCAACGGGCATACGCAAACAAAACGGCTTGCCCGCGTCCCCCCTGATCCGTATTTATCCGCCCCCGTTAGTTGCCAGTGTAGCTCAGTTGGTTAGAGCGTGGGACTCATAAGCCCGAGGTCGCAGGTTCGATTCCTGCCACTGGCACCAATCTCCAAAAATCCGGAAAACGCCCTTCTCATTGGATTTTTGCCGCACTTTTTGGGAGCGCGGGCGGAGTCAGGTGACCGTCCTCCCTCACCCCGGCCCTCTCCCGCTGGGAGAGGGAGAATGGTCGTCCGCAGCTCGGCGGGAGTATGCGCGGGATTGGCCGGTGAATCTTTCAGTCAGCCCGTGGCATTCCCGGCTTTTTCCTCTTCACCAGCGGCCACTTTCCCTCCGGCATCAGCAGTTGACCACAGTGAAAAATGCGGCCGATTGCCCTTACCGGGGATCGTGATCACGCCGGCCGAGCTGGAATTCAACAGCCATCTCAAGGCCAGCGTCCAAGGTCTGTCGGCCGACCTGATCGCCCGTCTCAGGTCCACGTTCGGCGACCAGGTGGAGATGCGCGGCGGCGAGATCCGCTGGGTCGGTAAAAGTGCCGGCCAACCCTTGCCGGCGCCGCAGCCCCTTCCAGCGCCCGCTCCCCGGGCGAAACCGGCACCCAAACCAAAGCCCGCGCCGGCCGCCGAGCCGCCCAAGCCACCAAGCTCCTCGCCGGTGTCAAAAGCGATGCGCATGGAGATCACGGATCCTCGGCTGCGGGCCAAGGTCGAGGGCGCGATCGCTGCGATTGATCAGGTTCACGACGACGGCAAGTTGGAGCCGATCCCCGTTCGGCAGATGCGCCTCGGCAACGATTCCCTGGGGCATATCCGAACCACGAAGGCGGGCAAGGTGGTGGAATTGGCGCTCCATTCGGAGGGTCCCTGGCCAAAGCTCACCACGGCCCACGAGATCGGCCACGTCCTGGATCTGGTCGCCCTGGGCAAACCGGCGGCGGCGGGCCAGGACGCCCGGTTTGCGACGGATCTGCCCGACGGGCCGCTGGCGCCGGTCATGGAAGCCATCCGTGCCACCCAGGCCTTTGCTCAGCTCCAGAATTCGCACCAAAAGGCGTTCGCCCGGGAACTGCGCGCCCACGTTACCTACCTGCTGAAGCCGGTCGAACTGTGGGCCAGGGCTTACGCCCAGTTCGTGGCCACCCAGTCAGACGATCCGGAGCTGAAGGCGGACCTGAAACGCGCTCTGGCC
>CAIVQH010000014.1 GCA_903907995.1 uncultured Verrucomicrobiota bacterium
GACATGCGCCGCGAAGTCGCCGCCTGGCAAACCAGCCGCAACACCCGTGGCGCCCCGGTCAACTGGCGCTTCACCACCCCAGACGCTCGCATCAAACTCTTTCGACTTTATCCGAAACTATAGACGTTACAGGATACTAGTCGTGTGTCGGTGAGGTTCACGCCGCCGCGATGGGCGGCTGCGGGAGCGTGTAAAACACCCGGCGGATGCTGTTGTACCGGAAGAGTCCGGCGTAGCGCGCCCACGCCACGACCGTGCCCATGATCCGCCGGGACCGCTCGTGGGGAAAGGTCAGCGCGAACTGACCCAGCACGACCGCCTCATCGACCTCGCCGTTGGCGGACTTCTGCAACATTTGCATCACGAGATCAAAGACGAAGAGGTGTCGGAGCGTGGTGTTGAGCAATTGCTGGCGCGCGGTGATGTCGGCGGCGAGGAACGCACGGCCTGCGGCGGTCATTTCCACCCGTCCGCCCGGGGTCGTGATCCAGCCGAGCATTTCGCCGGCCTTCACCACCAGGAGGAGATGCACCAGCTCCAGGTCCACATGACGCGCCAGTTCGAACAGTTCCAAGCTGCCCTCGTTTTCAAGGACTTCGAGCAGGCCGATGGCCCGACTGAGCGAGACGGTGGGAATGGGCTGGACTGGCGGCGGCGGCACCACGCCGGGCACCGGCGCCACCACCGGGACCGCCGGCTCCGCTGGGAACACCGCCTTGGTGATCAGCGCATGGAGTTTCCCGATGAGGGCCTCGAAGTCGGGATGATGCTCGTCGCGCGGATACGGCAGCGGGTTGTCGAGCACGGCGCGGATGCTGCCCGGATGGGTGCCCATCACCACCAGCCGTGTGGCCATGAATACCGCCTCGCTGATGCTGTGGGTGACCATCAGGATGCTGTTCACCGGGGAATCCTTGCGCGTGTAGATGTCGATGACCTCATTGCGGAGCGTCTCGCTCGTCAGCACGTCGAGCGCGCTGAAGGGTTCGTCCATGCAAAGGATCTCCGGCTCGCTGGCCAGCGCGCGGGCCAGGCCAACCCGTTGTTTCATGCCGCCTGAAAGCTCCTTGGGATACGCCTCCTCCGAACCCGTGAGGCCGACCGTCTCGATCACCTCCCGGATCCGGTTTGCGCGACCGGCCTCGTCGAGCGCCGAGGGCAGCAGACCGGCGGCGACGTTCTCCTCCACCGTCAGCCAGGGGAACAGCGCGAAGTTCTGAAATACCAGCGCGGTGGAAGGATTCAATCCGTTCTGAACCTGACCCCGATAAAGGATCTGGCCCGACGTCGGCGGCTCCAGCCCGATGATGGCGCGCAGGAGCGTCGATTTGCCGCAGCCCGACGGCCCGAGGATGGCCACCACCTCGTGTTCACGAATTTCCAGGCTGATGTCGTGGAGAATTTCCACGGCCACGCCGCCCGGGCCGGGGAACGTCTGGAAGACGTTCCGAATTTCGAGGAAAGGAGCGGCCATAGTCAGGTGTCCAGGGTGAATCGGGTCTGCGCCCGGTGACTGAGGGGATGCCAGACGAGCCGGTTGAAGCCGACCACGGTCACTGCCATGATGCCCACGGCGGCGGCCAGCATATGAAAATCGCCCCGTTCCGTCGCCTCGCTGATCACGGAGCCCAGGCCTGTGGTCTGGAGCGTCTGGCCCCGATACTTCATGTATTCGGCGACGATGCTGGCGTTCCAGGCACCGCCCATGGCGGTGATCCAGCCCGTGAGGAGGCTCGGGAAGATCGCGGGAAGGATGAGCCGCTGCCAGCGTTGCCGCCGGGTGAACCGCGCCAGCCGTGACACTTCCCAGAGCTCGCGCGGGATCGCGCCGCTACCGGCGATGACGTTGAAAAGGACGTACCATTGCGTCCCCAACAGGAGCAGCACGACCGAGCTGGTCCCCAGCCCGACGTCCAAGGCCAGCATTGCTCCCACGACCAGCGGGAAAATTGACGTGACCTCGCCAAACTGGGCCAGGAGGAGTGAGAGTTTCTGGGACCAAGAAAGGACCAGAGACGATGAAAGGAAAGCGACACACGACGGAAGAGAAGATCCGGGCCCTGCGGGAGGCCGACGGCGGCCGGCCGATC
>CAIVQH010000015.1 GCA_903907995.1 uncultured Verrucomicrobiota bacterium
ACAGACCCTTTGTCCATCCCCGGTTCCGGTCGGGCTCCGCCCTCCCTCCACCGGGGATGGACAAACCAACACAGAACCACAACCATCAACCAACTCCTGAGACTCTCATATCCCATGGAGCAGTTTGTGTGGTCCGGTCAAGGTGAAATGCACCCGCTGCAAAATCAGAATTGTCAAAAATTTACGACTATTTCACCCACTGCTGCTCATTTGAGTTAGGGTTTCTCCCCATTGACACTAATCAATTTCCCACATGGCTGTTTGTTTGAGTTAGGGTTTCACCCCATTGACACCAATCGGCTGAACAATTGACCGCGATTTCACAAATTGTGTATGACGTTCAACATGAAACGTTTGCCCTCCGTTTTCAGACCGCAACCGATGGCTTCCGGATTTAAGCCGGCCACCGGTATCCATCCACTGCTCCGATTATTGGCTTTGTTCGGCCTATGCCTCCCGGCCTTCGCCGCCACGATTGTGGACACGGTCCACCAGGCCAATGGCGACGCCTACGTGGGCAGCGTCGTGTTCCACCCGGTGACGAACGGCGCGGATACAACGGCCGATATCACGGCCACGACCGATGCCGGCGGCAACTTCAGCCAGGACCTCCCGGCGAACGACTACACCGTGACCGTCGGAGCCGAACTGCTCTTCCACCTCACCGTGCCCGAATGGGCCGGCAGCTTCACGCTCACCGAGCTCTCCGCAACCCCGCTCTGGGATGGGACGGAGCTGGCAAAAATTTACGGCGGCACCACGGTCATCGGTGCCCGGACCAACCTGATCCTGGCCGATTCCTCCATCTACGGCGACCTGAGCAGCACCATCAAACTCTGGGCCTTGGGACCGGTCGATCCGGCCACCGGCCTGCGTGTCACCCGGGCCTACACACCGGACCAGCTCGGCCTAGGGGCTCGCACCAATGGCGTCAGTTACGGGCTGATCGCCAAGCAGATCGGTACCGGTACCAACTGGCCGATCACCATCTATGCCGACAATCTGGCCGGCGTGAACAACGGCTATTCGATCGGCAACGGGTACATTCCCGGCGGTACGGGCGGCCCCTACCCTGTGGCCTTCTTCCGGCCGACGACTCCGGGCTCCAGCATGCCGTTCGACCTCATGCCCAACAATACGAACGCGGACGTGTGGATGGACTTTTGCGCGGATGACATCTACGCCAACCAAGGGGCGGCCCTTAACTTTCTGGATGTGAGGCAACGCTCGGTCCTCAACGGAAATTACGGCGAGATCACCACCGATGCCTGGGGATTTGGCCGCGTCCCGGGCGATCTGCGGCTGCAAACCCGAGGCAGCGGAAGCACTTTCTGGGTGGGAACGTTCACGGGCGTACCGATTGCGCTGAGCCGCCACGACGCTTTGCAGCATTATTTCAATTTCAACGATCAGGACCACAAGTTCGGCACCTTCGCCCAGTTCCGCATGGCCACCGATATCAACTTCGCCTGGACCAAGTCGGGCTCAGGCGTCCTCATGTACGCCGCGAAGGACGATGCCAGCACCCGAATCCCGGTCAATTTCGTCGGCAACCCGATCAACCTGACCGGGTCAAACGTCACCCTGAGCTTTGACAACAACTGGGTGAACCGCACCCCCCAGCAGTTCCGCCCCGCCACCGGAGTCAACCTCGGCGTCAGCAGTGTCGGTGCCTCGGTGCAACTCTCAGCCTTCAACGACGTCAACAGCCCCATCGCGATGGTGAGCAAGGCGACCTCGTTTGCCTGGAGCACGGATGGCGGTGCCACCTACGGCCTGGTCTTCTCCAACAACGTCGCCACCGCCCCCGCCTGGGCAACCGCCGGAGCCGCCTCCGTGGGCGGCAACCTGGCGGTCAACGGCACCTCAACCATAAGCGGCAACCTGGCGGTCAACGGCGCCTCAACCGTGGGCGGAAACCTGTCGGTCAGCGGCGCCTCAACCGTGGGTGCCCTGAACATTGGGGGCACCGTGACCTCCACCTCCGGCCGGTTGAAAATCGGCTCGCCGCTTTTCCTCACCGCAGACGGCCTGGGCGTCTCCCACTCCAGCATCCCGATCCAGCTCCGGCCCGCCAGCAACCTGAACCTCGGGCTGGATTCGCTCGGTGGCATCCTCCGCGAAAGCGCGTTCAGCGACGGCGGCATCTTGATTCCGCAGATCTACAACGCACTGAGCCACAACTTCACCACGGATAGTGGCAACTCCTACCCGCTGAGCCTTTCCAACAACGTGGTGACGGCCGCAAACCTGGCCGTGTCCGGCAAGGTCACCCTGGGGAACTTGGTGGCCACGACCGGGAAAATCGGCAACCCGGTTCCCTCGAATCGTTCCAGCATCTCCAGCTTCGAGACCCTGATGGGCAATGGGGCCAACGGCACGGCGCTGTTTCAGACCTTCGGCGGGGCTTCCGGTCTCTATATCCTGACCGCCAATGGCACGGCGAACAATCCCACGCCTACCACCCCCAACCAGGTCGCGCGGCTGGCCGGGCTCGGGCTCGACCTGGCCGGCTCGACGAATTGGTCGGTGGGGGCGACGGTTGAACTTACCCCCTCCGTGACCTGGTCCACCACCGACCATGGGATGAACGCCGGATTCTCCGCGACTCCCGCCGGCACCACGACCCGGATCGTGAATGTGGTGGATACCGGAAACGCCATGGCGGTCGCCAGCTCCACCGCCACCGCGCCGGCGGCCAGCGCCGTCCTCGATCTCCAATCGGCCACGACCGGCTTTCTGCCGCCCCGCCTGAGCAACGTCAAGCGTGCGGCGATCACCGGCCCGGCGGAAGGATTGCAGGTCGCCAACACAACGGATCACAAGGGCTCCTATTTCAATGGCACCCGCTGGTACAACACCCCCCAGGAGCTGGCCGGCTCGGCCACGCTTGATTTCGGCAGCATCGCGCCCGGCACCCAGGCCAATCTCACCCTCACCGTCACCGGCGCGCAAACGTGTGACAGCGTGGTCCTCGGCCTGCCACCCGCCCCGGCCGGCGGGATCGTATGGAATGCCTTTGTGAGCGCTCCCGACACCGTCACCCTCCGCGCCTCGAACATCTCCGCCAGCCCGGTGGACCCGATCGCAGCCGTGTACAAGGTCAAGGTGCTCGCCCAATGAGGGATGTGACACTGCCTCTCACTGCCATTTAACCGGGGAGGCGTGTCTGAAAAAGTGAAAACCGCCGCGTCGAGCGCGGCGGTTTATCTACCGACTTGCCAAATTGGTGGTGGTTGTTGGACATTGCCCGAACTTTCTTCGACGAAAATCCTTCGTGAGAGGGTATCCCCACACCCCTCCCCGCTCAGGGGAAGGGTGTGACTTCGGCGAAGCCCTTGTCAGGCAACTGCTTTCAGCAGGTTTG
>CAIVQH010000016.1 GCA_903907995.1 uncultured Verrucomicrobiota bacterium
CTTAAGCGTGCTGGCAGTCTGCCGATATACGGAGCGCCGGTTACGCTTCTATGACTGACTTTGCCGCCGATCCGATCACCGCCCTTGTCCGGCTTACGGAGAAGGTGGCGCTGGAATTGGTCTATTCTGAGGCGGGCAAGGATATCGGGCTGCTGCCACTGAACTGCCTTTTGTCTGAGATTGAGGAGCAAGTCAGCCTGCTGGTCCTGCCGGATGAGGTGAAGCAGGCGGTCAAGATCGCCCGTGGCTGGATTGATGAAGTGTTCGAATCCACAGGTGTCTTTGAACAGCCGGTTTTGGATCGGCTGTCACAATGGTCACAGTGGATGCTCGAAGTGCTGCCGGTGGCCCAATCCGGACAACCGTTGCCACCATGTGACTTTCTGGCCCCGACCGCTTCGGTTCCGGCTGCTGCCGCCAGTCATGCGAAAGAAATGGGCGCGGATCCGGATGAACCCATCCTGCTGAACCTCGAGGGAGACGGGGAGCTTCTGCGCGAGTTCATCAACGAATCCTACGAGCATCTGCAGAACATCGAGGGCGGTGTCCTGGTGCTGGAGGAAAATCCTACCGACGCCGAAACGCTGAATTCCATCTTTCGCGCGTTCCACACGTTCAAAGGCGGTTCCGGGTTCCTGAACCTGAAGCCGGTCAATCATCTCGCCCACGAGCTCGAATCGCTGCTCGATCTGGCCCGGCAGCACAAGCTCACGATCACCTCGGAGATCATCGATCTCATCCTCGCGGGGCGCGATTCGCTGAAACTGTTCGTCACGGAGATCGAGTTTCAACTGACCGAGCAAAAGCCCCGGGCTCCCATCAGCTTTCCCATCCAGCACCTGATCTCGCGGGTGTTAACGGTGACGACAGGCAGCCAGGCTGCCACGACCAGACCGGCCCCGGCAGCCGCGGCCTCGGCTCCGGTCGTGCCGCTATTCCTGGCGGAGGAGCCAGCAGCCCAGGTCAAACTGGCGATCGTGCCGGAAGCGAACACTCCGCCTGCACCCGAGCTTCAGGTGTTGAAGAGCACCGCCGGTGCGCTCTCGGTCAAGGTGGACACCTCCAAGCTCGACAGTCTGGTCGATCTCGTCGGTGAAATGGTCATTGCGCAGTCGCTCGTGGCCCAGGACCCCTACCTGAAGCGGGATCAGAACCAGCAGCTCACGCGCAATCTCGCCCAGCTGGGCCGCATCACCAAGGATCTGCAGCGGGCGGCCATGTCGCTGCGCATGGTGCCCATCAAGTCCACCTTCCAGAAAATGACGCGCCTTGTGCGCGACCTTTCGTCCCAGGAGTCCAAGCAGGTTCAGCTCGTGCTGAGCGGTGAAGATACCGAGCTGGATCGCACCATCGTCGAGGAGATCAGCGACCCTCTCGTCCACATGGTCCGCAACTCCGTGGATCATGGCGTTGAGCGTCCGGACGTCCGCTTGGCACGGGGAAAATCCGCCCACGGCACCATCCAGCTGCGTGCCTGCCATCAGGGCGGCAGCATCGTCATCCAGATCGAGGATGATGGCGGCGGCCTGAACAAGGAGCGCATCCTGGCCAAGGCCATCCAGCAGGGCCTCATTCCGGCCGATGCCCAGCTCCCCGAGGGCGAAATTTACAAGCTCATCTTCCAGCCCGGATTCTCCACCGCCGAAAAGGTGACGAGCATCTCGGGCCGCGGGGTGGGCATGGATGTGGTGCGCCGCAACATCGACAAGCTGCGGGGGCGCATCGAGATCACCTCCACCCTGGGGGTGGGGTCGTGCTTCACCATCTATCTGCCGCTGACGCTGGCGATCATTGACGGCCTGCTCATCAGCGTCGGCCGCGAGCGCTACATCCTGCCCACGCTCTCGGTCCGCGAATCGTTCCGGCCCACGCCGCAGATGCTCAGCAGCCTGAACGAAAGCTCCGAGATGGTCCTCGTGCGCGGGAAGCTGATTCCGCTGCTCCGCCTGGCCGACCATTTCGAGGTGCCCGATGCGGTCAGCAACCCCATGGAAGGACTGGTGGTGGTCGTCGAATCCAACGGACAGGCGCGCTGCCTGCTCGTGGATCATCTGCTCGGCAAGCAGGAAGTGGTCATCAAGAGCCTGGGCGAGACTTTCAAGCACGCCCGCTCACTGGCCGGGGCCGCGATTCTCGGGGATGGCAAGGTGGGCCTCATCCTGAACGTCGATTCGCTCGTTCGCCTGCAACCCGACCGGCTCCCGCTCGCCGCATGACCTCGCTCAAGTTTCCCTGCCGGTTTCCGACTAAGGAAGGTGTGACTGCGTGGTCCTGCCTTCGCCGGAAGCCATTCCAAACCGATTTCTCCTATGCTCGCAGATCAAATTGAAACCCGCGCCGATGCGGTCCGCACGGTTGGTGGAAAGTACCTCACGTTTGTCCTGGGGCGTGCCTCCTACGGCATCGACGTGCTGAAAATCCGCGAGATCATCCGGCTCGTCGAGTTCACGACCGTGCCGCAGATGCCGGATTTTGTGAAGGGCGTCATCAATCTCCGCGGCAAGATCATTCCGGTCGTGGATCTCCGCCTGAAGTTTCGCCTCAGCAGCGCCGAATCCACAGAACGTACCTGCATCGTTGTGGTGCAGGTGGACGTCGCCAACGGCGTCAAGACGCTCATGGGCCTTGTGGTGGACAGCGTCGAGGAGGTGCTCAACATCGGCCAGAACGACATCGAGGCCCCGCCCGATTTCGGCACCAAGCTCGACACCTCGTACATCCTCGGCATGGCCAAGATCAAAGGCGTCGTGAAGACCCTGCTCGACATCAACCGTGTTATGACCGCCGAGTCGCTGCTCGCCATCGACCAGTCGCTGGCCCGGGTCTGAGCGGGGCCCGCCCCAAAAGAGGAACGGGCGGCCACCACTTTGGATGGGCAGAAAGCACGTCGTGCCATGTCGGCATTTCGTCGTTCCTTGGTTCCTTGGTTCCTTGGTTGTTCCTGCCCATGAACCACTCATGGATCTAAGGGACCGCAGCGCTGAAAGCGCGTCTGAGGAATGCCTGGGGTGCAGCGAACAACGTGAGCGAAGCCCCAGGAATAAGTGCGGTCGGGTCGTTCTGAGGGCTGAAGGCCTGACTTAAGTTACACTAATACATTGGGACGCGCTTACAGCGCTTGGCTCCTTTGGCTCAGTCAACCTGGGGCTGCGCTCGCAAAGCGCGCTCCACCCCAGGCTTTCTTCGGACAGGCTTCAGCCCGCCCAATAATGGCTGTTCCGTTACCAATGAACCTTCCGAAGATGGGCTGATCGCCAAACTTACCAAAAAGGTTTCGAGGAACGATTCGCGACATTGTCAGGGTTGTGGTTCCTCCCCGCCTTTTGCCTTTTGCCTTTTGCCCTTTGCCCTTTGAACCTCCGGCGTGCCGCCGCTGCTCGAACTTCGCAACCTCCAGGTGGATTTCCGAATCCAGGACGCCTGGGTGCGGGCGGTGGACGGCGTGTCGTTGACCGTCAACGCGGGCGAAACGCTCTGTCTTGTGGGCGAGAGCGGCTGTGGGAAGAGCGTCACGGCGCTGAGCCTCTCCCGCCTGCTCCCCACCCCGCCCGCGCGCTATGCCGGCGGTGAAGTGCTCATCGAGGGCCGGGATGTGCTGAAGCTGTCCAATGCGGAACTCCGGTCCATACGGGGTGGGGTGATCGGCTACGTGTTCCAGGAGCCGGGCGCGTCGTTGAATCCGGTCTTTCGCGTGGGCAGCCAGATTAAAGAAGCGCTCAAGATCCACCGGCCTGAGCACGCCACCGACGCCGAGGTTGTGCGCCTGCTCAAGCTCGTCGGCATTCCCGCACCGGAGAGCCGGGTGCGTGATTATCCCCACCAGCTCAGCGGCGGCATGCAGCAGCGCGTGATGATCGCCATGGCGCTCGCCACCGAGCCGAAGCTGCTCGTCGCCGACGAGCCGACCACCGCGCTCGACGTGACCATCCAGGCGCAGATCCTGGAGCTGCTGCTCGACCTGAAGCGCCGGTTGGGAATGGCCATCCTGCTCATCACCCACAACCTCGGCATCGTGGGCGACCTTGCCGACCGCGTGGCCGTGATGTATGCCGGCCAGGTCGTCGAACTCGCGCCCGCCCGCGAACTGCTGCGCCGCCCGTTGCATCCCTACACCCGGGCGCTGATGCGCAGTGTCCCCGAACTCGGCCATGCCGTTTCGCGCCTCACCGCGATTCCCGGCACCGTGCCCGGCCTGGGCAACTGGCCGGCCGGCTGCCGTTTCGCGCCGCGCTGCCCCATCGCCCGCCCCGAGTGTGCGGAGAAGCTGCCGGAACTGGTCGAGGTGGAACCGGGACGTTGGGTGCGGTGTCCGTTTTGGAACTGATGCCTGAAATATGAAGACCGGATTCTTCGGGTACATATCATCTCTGGCTTCTTTGCTGTTTTTCGTCTTCGGGAACCTAGTCGGCTGGTATTCCCCGGATTCCACCACCCTTGAGCTCACCATTTTCGGCACCGGTCTGGCCGTCGGTGTTCTGGCAACAGCGCGCAGCAGACACCAGCGCCTGGGCTTGTGGTTGCTGCTGTTGAATTGTGGTGGCTTGGTGTTTGCCGCACTGGAAATGCCCCTTCCTTGGATATATCGCGTTACTCACCACTGAACTGTTTCGCCGATGTACCAATCACCTCTTCTCGAAATCCAAAACCTCTCCGTCCACTTCCCGATGAAGCCGGGTGCGTTGGCGCATCGCGCATGAGGATCATCAAGCAAAGCTACCTTCGCGCGCAGGCGGCGAAGTATCCGAAGGCCACCCGTTATCTGGCCGATTGGGTCCGGGTGGTTGCCTCCGCGGAGTGGAAAAACTTCGCGGAACTGCGACATAGCTATCCTTCTGCTGATCTGGTGGCGGTGGCCAGTGGTCGTCCGGTCGTTGTGTTCAACGTCTGCGGCAATAGTTACCGCCTCATCGCCGCCGTGCATTTCAACAGTCGCCGGGTTTACACGCTCCGGTTTCTAACCCATGCTGATTACAGCAAGAACACTTGGAAGCACCAGCTATGAAGGCCACCACCAAGAGCCAGCTCACTTTCGCCGCCCTGCCCAAGGACTACGCCGGCCTTTGCGAGGTACTGCTGCCGCGCCCGGTCCGTGACCGTATGGACTACACGAATGTTTCCGAAGTCACCGACGCCATGGCCGCGCACGAAGGCGCCTTTACCGCCGATCAGGAAGACTACTTCGAGCTGCTTTGCCAGTTATTGGAAGAATACGACGCCCAGCATACCCGCTGGCCGGCACGTACACCGCTCGCCTCCCTCAAGCACCTGCTGGCGGAACAAGAGATGGAATCGCCCGGACTGGCGAAGCTGCTGGGCGTGGTTCCCCGCACTGCGGCCGCAATTCTGGCCGGTGAGCGTTCCTTGACCGTGGAACAGGTCCGCAAGCTGGCCGGCCACTTTGCCGTCAGCCCGGCCTTGTTCATCGGGTGATTTCCCTCGCTTGCCCCTCCTCGAAGTCCAAAACCTCTCCGTCCATTTCCCGGTGCAGCCGGGCATGTTCACGCGGGCGTCTGGCTCGGTGAAGGCGGTCGAGGATGTGAGCCTTACCGTGGCGGCCGGCGAAGCCGTGGGGCTCGTGGGCGAGAGCGGCTGCGGCAAGACCACGTTGGGCCGCGCCGTCCTGCGGCTCATCGAGACAACCGGCGGCACTGTGCGCTTCGATGGGGAGGACATCACCCGGCTGTCGGCCAAGGAACTCCGTGCGCGACGGCGGCAGTTTCAAATGATTTTTCAGGACCCGTTCAGTTCCCTGAACCCGCGCCTCACCGTCGGCCAGAGCATCGGCGAGGCGCTGGATATCCACCGGCTAACGCCTGACCCGGCGGCCCGGACGGTCCGTATCGGCGAACTGCTGCGCAGTGTCGGGCTCGAACCGGAGCACGCGGAGCGGTATCCGCACGAGTTCAGCGGCGGCCAGCGACAGCGCATAGGGATCGCCCGGGCGCTGGCGGTCGAGCCCCGGCTCATCGTGTGCGACGAGCCGGTAAGCGCGCTGGATGTCAGCGTGCAGGCTCAGGTGATCAACCTGCTGCAGGATCTCCAACGCGATCGTGGACTGGCCTACCTCTTCATCTCCCACGACCTCGCCGTGGTGGAGCACCTCTGCCAGCGCGTGGTGGTGATGTACCTCGGCCGCGTGGTCGAGCTGGGCGAGACGCGCGAAGTCTGCCGCGCGCCAAAGCATCCCTACACCCAGGCGTTGCTTTCCGCCGTGCCGGTCGTGGACCCTGATTCCAAACGCCAGCGTATCGTGCTGGGCGGTGATGTGCCGTCGCCGATCAATCCCCCCAGCGGTTGCCCGTTTCATCCGCGCTGTCCGGTGGCCGAGGCGCGCTGTCGTGTCGAACTGCCGGCCCTGCGCGAAGTGGCCCCGGGGCGGTTTGTGGCGTGTCATCTGGCCTGACAGGAGCAGGGGGAAAGGGTGCAGGGGTGCAATTACGAACGAAGAGCGCTCCTTCAAATCGTAAATCGCAAATCATCAACCATAAATGGATTCAGACCCCGCGCTCATCCGGCGGCCAGATGAACTTGTGCATCTGCAACTGGAAGCGCACCGGCAGGCGGTCGGCGATGATCGCGTTCACCAGCTCCTGCCGGCCGATCGGGGTCTGGCCCGCCGGCACGGCCTTCAGCGACTTGTCTTGCTGATGCGGCAGCAGCGGAGCAACCCACGATAAGAGCAGGGGACAGAGCTCCGCCAGCCGGTGCTCGGCGAGGATGCCTTTGGCCCACGCGTAATCCTCGCGCGTGCCCAGGACGAACTTCACCTCATCGGTCGGACGCAGGTGCCGAAGATTTTCCCAGCGGTTGCGCGCCACTTCGCCGCTGCTCGGGGACTTCAGGTCCATGATGCGGCGGACGCGTGGGTCGAGGACCGAGATGTCGTGCGCGCCGCTGGTTTCGACCAGCACGGTGAAGCCGTCGTCACAGAAGAGCTTCATCAGCGCGGCTGCGGCCGGTTGCAGCAGCGGTTCACCGCCCGTGAACTCAATCAGGGGCAGGCGATGTCCTGACACCTGCGCGTGATAGTTGGCGGCCAGCTTCGTCACCTCGGCCTGGATCTCCTCGAACGACCGTCGTTTGCCTTCGGTGAAGGCGTACGCCGTGTCGCAGTAGGAGCAGCGCAGGTTGCAGGCCGTAAGCCGCACAAAAATGCACGGCAGGCCGGCAAAGGTGCTTTCCCCCTGCAGGCTGAGATAGATTTCGTTGACGACCAGAGACGCGGACACGGCCCAAACCTTGGCTTGGAACCGCCGCCGGCTCAAACCTGTTTGACGGGCGATTCCTGCGCCAGCCAGCGCCAAACCCGCAGCGCTTCGGTGCTGCCCCAAGCCTGCGCATCGCAGCCGCGATGAGTGTGTGGGGCGTCGCCGTCGAGAATCTCCGGCAGATGTCCCAGGCAGCCCTCGCCCAGCAGCCGGTCAATGCTGCCGAGATAGGCGCGGGCCGCCGATAGGGCTTGGGCGTCGCCGGGGTGCGCTTTCACCAGGGCTTCGCAGAAGGCCGGAAAGGTCCAGGTCCAGGCGGTGCCATTGTGATAGGCGGGCTTGCGCCGGGTGTCCTCGTCGCCCTCGTAACGAGGCCAGTAGGGATGATCCGGGTCGTTGAGCAGGCCGCCCTGGTTCCCGTAAATCGCCAGCGGCGGAATGATGGGCAGTGGTGCCAGCGAGCGCAGCGCGCCGGGAATTACAAGGTGGCGGGCGGCGGCCTCGACCATGCGGCGGGCGCGCTCGGCAAACTTGGGATGCTGATCCACGCCAAGGGCCACGAGCAGCAGGCAGTTGCTGCGCAGTGCGTTGCTCGGCGGTGCGATGCGTGCCGGGGTATCGCTGGAGGCAAGCAGCACGTCGGCATACCAGCCGCACTCTTCGAGCCAGAAATAGTCGTGCAGCGACCGTTCCGCGCGCCGGGCTAGATCGGCCCAGCTTTCGCCGCGCCCTTCCCACGGTTCCACTCCGAGTCGGGCGAGCAGGCGGAGGAGGCGCACCCAAAGCGCCTGAATTTCCACCGGATACCCTTCGCGCGGCGTGCCGGCCGGATGGTTCGTGTCCATCCAGGTGAAATGGCTCGGACTCCAGACCAGACCCGACGCCGCATCCACTCGAATGCCATTCGGCGTGCCCTTGAGATAGCCGCACGCGATTGAGCGCAGTACGTCCCGCAGCGGCCGGCCGGCGGTGTCCACGGGCGTGGAGTAGAGGGCCGTGAGTGAGTCAGTAATCTGTGAATCAGTATTCAGTGACGCGGCAACTGTTGAGTCAGTGCCGCCGCTGGTTTTACTGATCACTGACTTACTGTTTACTGTCTTACTGGCTTCCGCCAACTCCTCCGCCACGACCCCAAACCACAGCGGCGCGTCTGTCGTGTCGCGGTTCGAGGCGTCCGCGCCGTTGATGCTGTTGGGCAGCGTGCCGTCCTTTTCAAAGCGGCCAAAGGTGATCAGCAGGTCGCGGACTTCTTCAAACATGCCCGCAGCGATGAGCCCGCGCGCGCAGATGAGCGAATCACGGCCCCAGTCGAGGAACCACGGATAGCCGGCGATGACGGACTTGGTGTCGTCGCGCTTCACCACATAGGCCTGGGTGGCCAGGACCAGGGCACGTCCGAAGGTGTCGTTGTGCGGCAGCGCGGCCCGCTCGGTCGCGCGCTGCTGGAGCGCGGCGCGGATGGCCACGAAGCGGCCGGACATGTCCGTGCCGGCCTGCTCCGCTTCCGCACTGGCGACGAGGGTGACGCCGGCATTTTTTGCCAAACGCACTTCAAACCAGCCGGGGCTGTAGGCATCGCCCGCACCTTCCTGGCCGCGCCCGGCCTCCACCGGATGCGGGAGGTTCATGACCCACTCGGCCTGGTGGTGATAGTGGCCGGCATCCACCCAGACGCGGAGCTGGCGGTCGCTGGCCGGAGTGAACTCAAAACCGTTGAAGGAATGTTGCCCGTCGCAGATGGGCTTCGTGCAGATCTGCCGGCAATGCGCGCTGAAATGGTATTCCGTGCCGCTGTTGCGCTTGGTTTCCCAATGGAAATTGCGGTCCTCGATGTCCACCCGGGCGATCAGCGAAACCTTGGACTCTTCCGGCAGGGGGCGGCCAAGCCGGGCATCGATGCGGGAGCGGCTGGGCCGGCTGAACTGGAGCACCACCGTGTTCTGGTCGGGCAACAGATCGGCAACCAGATGGATCTCCACACTCCGCCCGTCGCCCGCATTGGCCACGAAACGCCAGTGCGCGGGCGGGCCGGCCTCGAAGTCGATGAGGTTGTCGAAGTTCAGCGGCGAGACAAAGCCATCTGCATTTACCCACACCCGGATGCGTTTGGCGAAGACATGCCGGTCCACCGGTATGGACCCGTTGAGGTTCGCGCCGAGCAGGCAGTCGTATTTCGAGGTGATGCGGCCCAGGTCCACATGCAGCCGGGCCATGGCACCGCGGCCGTTCGTGAGCAGGACCAGGTGCGGTGCCGGTTGCGGGCCGGCGGTGGCGGCCGCCGGATGCGGGGCCAGGAAACGCAGGGTACCGACCAGCCGCCGTTCACCGGCGCCGTAGCGTTCAAGTTCGAGTGTGGCGTCGGTGGCAGCGATCGGGTGCCGGGGCTGGAGACAGGCGATGAATCCGTCCTGAACCGCCACGGCTTCGACGTTCTCCGTGAATTCTCCCATCCCCGTGAGCCGCGCGTGAAACGGCACCGTGTCGCGGACCAGCAGCCAGTGACCGGGCGGAACCAGCGTGATGCGGCTGCGGTCCGCCGGGCTCCACGTGACCACCGGACGGTAGCCCTCGGCGGCCCCCAGGGTGCGCGCGAGAAAGCCGGCCGGATCGCGGTCCACTTCGGCGGCCAGCGTCTTCCAGTCACCGGTCGGATGACTCGCGGAGCCCAGGTGCGCAGCCGCCATGCCCCAGTCGGCCAGAATGCGGAGGCGGCGGTAGGTTTCACCGGAAATGCCGCACGGTTGCGGTTGCGGCGCGAGGCAGTGGACTGCCCCGGCCGCCAGTTCGAGTTCCACCCATGCATCGGTCGCGGTGCCGGTGACGATACGGATCAGGGCCGAGGGATTGAGCAGATCGTGGCCGGTGCCACAGAAATCGGACCACAGCTTGGTTTCCAGCCGGCACGGCCTCCCCTGCTCGCAGTCGGTGTTCACCAGCACCAGCACCGAGTCGGTCCCCTCGGCGGAATCCCGACGCAACACGTAAACGGGCGAGCTGTCCGGGCTGAGCCGGGTGAGTTTGGCCCCGTCGAAAAAACAGGGATGGTCCGCCAGCAGGCGGTTCACCGCCCCCAGTTCCTTCAGCAGGTTATCCGCCGAACCCCACGCGAGGCCCCGGCTGCTATGGACATTGACCTGCTCCGTCGCGAGCCATTCGACGCCGTTGGTGAAACCAAAGCCGCCACCCACCGAGGTGAGGGCCGACAGGAGGTTCCGATGCAGCGACCACAGGCGTCCCTGTGTATGGGCGGCCAGCCGCGCATTGTCGTGGGTCTCACTGTAGTGGATGAGCGTGCCGGCGGTCTGGCTCGTGGCAAGAGCGTGATCGAGGTACCACTGCACGCCCTGCCCGCCGAAGTTCTGGAACAGCTCGCTGTAGGCCCACTGCATCCCGCCCTCGCCGAGCAGGTCGTTGGTCGCGTCCCAGGAGCCGCCTAGCCCTTCGAGCAGAAACACCGTGTCGGGAAATTCCTGCCGCACGCGGGCGGTGATGAACTGCCAGACCGGCAGCGGGATCTTGTAGCCCGCGTCGCAGCGGAAGGCGTCCACCCCGCGACGGCACCAGGTGAGGAACGCCTCGGCGAACTGTTCCCAGAGCGCGACGTGGCGCTGGTCGAGTTCCACGAGATCCTCCCAGACCGTGCCCCACGCGCCCGGGCTTTCAAACGTGCCGTCAGTGTGCCGCACGAACCACTCGGGATGCTGCTCGTAGAGCGTGCTGCCCCAGCCGGTGTGGTTGATGACCAGGTCCAGCATCAGCTTCGCGCCCGCGGCATGGGTGGCATAAGCCAGCTCGCAAAACTGCTCCACGCCCGTGCTCTTCTTGTCAAAATCGACGAGCGCGGGATCAATCGCCGTCAGATCCTGCAGCGCGTAGGGCGAGCCGAAACGGCCGAAGCGCGCAAACGTGGTGGGCACCGGGCTGACCGGCAGCAGGTGCAGGATGCGGCAGCCCAGCGTGCCCGTGATGTGCGGCAGCTCATGGATGAGGTCGCGCAGCTTTCCACCGGGAGGGATGACGGTGTAACCATCCTGGTCGAGGGGAGCCATCCGCGCGTCGAGGTCGGCATCCACCGTCACGCGCTTCGTCTTGTTCGGCCCGAACTGGCGGGGAAAGGCGCAGTAAATCGTGTTGCCGGTACGCGTCCAGGCCGGATGCACGCTTACCCCGAAATCCACCCCGTCCGGCCAATGCTGGTAGCCGCGCTCGTCGAGGGCGTAGGCCTTGGCCTTGAAGTAGCCGACCTCGGCCAGCGGAAGCGTGAGGGTAAACTCGCCTTTGCCTGCGTCCGTCATGACCAGGTCACGCCAGGAGGCTCCGGCCAGTGGCAGCCGCTCAAAGTGGGCCCGGACGATCTCGTCGCGGAGCATCGCGGCGCGGCCGACGTTCGTGCGGAGTTTGGCCGTCCATCCCGGGGGCACACCTCGCAGGGTGAAGGTGAGACAATCGCCGACATGGCGCACAAGGCGCGTGGCGGGCGCGGGGGACATGACGAGTTCGGGCATCGGAGTCGCGCGGCGACGGCGAAAGTGTGTCGCGCCGACCGGGGCCAGTGCAAGACAAGGTCCCGGGAGAGGAAGTCCCGGGTTCCGAGTCCAAGGTCCAGGGTCCTGCGTTCAACGTTCACCCCGCAGAGGGCAGACAGTGAACGACGAACAGCGGGTCCGCATTCATTACAGGCCTACGCATCACCAATGCCGAAAACCGAAAACCAAAAACTGTCGCTCCCCAGACCTGAGGCTCGGGACATTGGACCTGGGACCCGGGACTCGGGACCCTTTCACCCCATGAAGGGCTTCATCTCGTCGAGCATCTTCGGCACGCGCACCGCCGGGTCTTCCGGAAGTTCGTATTCCAGCGCCACGAAGCCCTGGTAATTGGCATCGCGCAGGATCTTGAACGTCCGCGCCGTGTCCCCGGGCCCCTTTTGTTTCTCGCCGCGCGCCTGGATGTAGCCCTTGAACTGCACGTTCACCGCCCACGGCGCGATCTTTGCGAGATCGGCATAGGGGTCGTCGGTATGAAAGTTGCCGGTATCGAGGTTGATCCCGATCCACGGCGACTTCACCGCCTTGAGGATGTCCACGAGGTCATTGGCCTCCGCCACGATGCCGCCGTGGTTTTCGATTCCGAGGAAGATGCCGGCCTTGCCCGCCGCCTCGCCGCATTCTTCGAGCGCGGCGATGCAGTTCGTCTTGGCCTCCTCCTTGGCCATGCCCTTTGGGGCGGTGCCGGCAAAGACGCGGATGTGCGGCGCGCCGAGGATGGCCGCCTTGCGGACCCATTCGTTCACGTCTGCGATCTCCTTGTCCCGGGCCTCGCCGGCCGCGAGGCAGAAATTGTTGCCCACGGCGGTCCCGCTCACCGTCACGCCCCGCAGGTGGGCATGGCGGTGGACCTGCGCGAGGTAGTCATCGGTGACATTCGCGGGGAAGTAGTAGCTCGTCAGCTCCGCGCCTTCGCAGCCGTGTTCCGCGCAGTAGTCGATGAACTTGAACATGTCCATGCCGCCGCGTAAGCCATCCTTGCTGCGCGGGCCGTCGTCGCGGAACGAATAGGCGGCGAGCGAGAGCCGCAGGCGCGATTTGCCAGCCCGGACGAACGGCTCGGCGGCGTGGGCGAAGGGGAGGGCGGCGGCCGTGGCCGCGAGGCCGCCAAGGAACGAGCGACGGGAAAGCATGGGCGGAGTCTGGGGCGAACCTCCGTTTTTCTCAATGTCGTTCCGAGAATATCGATTCACGCGATGTGGCGGCTTTCGGCGAAACCAGACGCATGCATTGGCTCATGGTTACCGTCTCGTTTCTGCTTCAGCTCACAGCGCTCGTGCTCGCCGCGGATTTCGTCAGCGGATTCTTCCACTGGCTGGAGGATGCCTATGGGCATCCCGACACGCCCTTACTGGGTCCGCTTATCGTCCGGCCCAACATCGTCCATCACCATCAGCCGCGCCGGTTCCTGCGCCATGGGTGGTGGCACAGCTCGTGGGACCTCCTGTGCATCGCCCTGCTGGTTGTGCTGGGGGCGTACTGGCTGGGTTGCCTGACGTGGCACGTGTGGGTCTTCGCCCTGCTTACGGCCAACGTGAACCAGTTCCACAAGTGGGCCCACCGCACCCGGGCGGAAAACGGTCCCCTCATCTCGTTGCTCCATGACCTGCGGTTGCTCCAGACGGCCCGGCATCACGCCCGCCACCATACGGACCCGAAAAATGTCGCCTACTGCGTCCTGACGAACGCCTTGAACCCTTGCTTGGACCGGCTGCGGTTCTGGGACACGCTTGAGCACGTCATCTGGAAGCTCACCGGCCTGCGCCGTCGTGCGGACACGTCCGTCAACGGGCAGGGACCGGCTCCCGAATGGCTGCGCGCTGAAATCACGAACTGAACCCATGAAATCCAACCGCAACTATCCGTTGCTCCTCGCCAGCCAGTTCCTCGGGGCCTTTGGCGACAACGCCATCCTCGCCGTGATCGTCGGCCAGCTGACGCTGATGCAGAAGGCCGGACAGATCTCCCAGGAGGAGCTGCGCCAGCGTGGCACGATCTATACGAGCATCCTCTTCATCCCGTATGTGCTGCTTGCCCCGCTCGCCGGTTTTCTCAACGACCGCCACGCCAAGACCTCGTGGCTGCGCGGCGGCAACCTTTTGAAACTGCTCGGCACCGCCGTCTGTGCCTTGAGCATCTGGTATGGCTACACCTGGCAGGGCATTGGCTACTTCATCGTGGGCATCGGCTCCACGATGTACGGCCCGGCGAAATACGGCATCCTGCCGGAAATCCTGCCGCGCGAGAAACTGGTGAAGGCCAATGGCATGGTCGAACTACTGACCCTGCTGGCAATTCTCTTCGGGGCCATCGGCGGCTCGGTCATCGTGGACCGCCTGCCGGTGTCGGCCTGCTACGGAGTGCTGCTCGGCATCTTTGCCTCCTCCCTGGCGTTGAACCTTTTCATGACGCGCACCCCGTCGAATCCCAACGTGCATCTGGCCGCGAGCGTGGGTGAATTTTTCCGGCATTTTGGCGGCCTCCTGCGTGCCCCGCGCCTGGGCAAGGTGCTCGTCGGCACCGCGCTCTTCTGGGTCTGCGGCGCGGCCATGAAGATCAACTTCCAGCCTTGGGGGCTCGATGTGCTCAAGCTGCCCGACAACACCCAGATCGCCCTGCTCGGTCTCTGGCTCAGCGTCGGCGTTATGATCGGCAGCATCGCCGCCGGAAAGTTTTACCGGGTCAGCGACCTGCGACACTCGCGGTGGTTTGGCTTCGCGTTGGCGGCCATGCTCCTCGTTGTGTTTGCGGTCGCACCGCTCGGTCTGGGTGAAATGGGACGCCACGTCATCGAGTCGGCAAAGCCGGATGGCACGAAGTCGGTGACTTTGGTGGTGTTGCCCCTCGTGATGCTGCTGCTGGCGGCGACGGGTGTGGTGGCCGGGCTGTTTCTCATCCCGCTGAACGCCGCGCTCCAAGCCGAGTCGGACCCTTCGAAGCTGGGCAAGACCATCGCGGTGCAGAACTTCACTGACAATTGCGGGATGATCCTCGCCGGCCTCCTGGTATTCGCTTGCGTGCAGCTTCACCTCTCGTCTTCGCAGGTGTTCCTGGCCCTGGCCGGTTTGGTGATCGTCGTCGTCGCCTGGCTGCGGATCCCAAAATCGGAAGCGTGAATGAAAGCTGCGGACCAACCTGAAAGCAGCGTCCCGGCATCACCGGCCGGGTTGCCTATGGTGGCGCCCGTCGGACGGCTGCCTCCCGCTTCGGTGGCGCTGCTTGTGGTTGGAGCGGTGGCGTCGTTCCAGCTCGCGTTCCAGTTTGCACAGCTGTGCTGGCTGGTGGTGGTGTATCTCGGCTGCCTTTACGAGCTGCGCCGGGTGGCCACGGCGCGGCAGGCGTTCTATGGCGGGATGGTGGTGGGCCTGGGCGTGTTTGTGCCGCAGATGGGGTTCATGTGGACCATCTTCGGCCCGGCGGCAGTTCCGCTGTGGCTGATTCTGGCATTCTTTCATGGTGTGTTCCTCCTTCTGCTGCACCGGGTGGAAGGCAGGCTGGGTGCGCGCTGGGCGATGTGGCTCGCACCGGTGCTGTGGTGCGGGATCGAATACTTTCGCAGCGAAGTTTGGTGGCTGCGGTTCGCGTGGTTTACGGCGGGGAGTGTGTTTCAGGACGGGCCGGCTTGGCTGATTTCTACCTTCGGCGTCTACGGGATGGGATTTGCCGCCTGCTTGTTGGCAGTCGTGGTTCACAGGAGCATGGAAAGAGCGGTAATCGTGGTCGTTATATCGATTCTTTGGGCGATTTCCGAACCCGCCTATAAAAGGTACTACACGCCCGGTCTACCCGTTGCCGGAGTCCAACTCGAATTCCCCGGGGTTCCGGAAGTCCTCACCGCGCTCGACCACGTAGCCAAGGCGCATCCCGAAGCCGAGCTGCTGATGCTCAGCGAATACACCTTCGACGGTGCCGTGCCCGAATCCGTGAAGATCTGGTGCAAACGGAACCACAAGTGGCTCGTCGCGGGCGGCAAAGACGTCCTCCAGCCCGGCGACAGCCCAGGAACACCGCTCTTGGGGCCGCCCACAGCCGGCGTGGCCACGGAGCGCTATTACAACACCGCCTTCGTCATCAGCACCAACGGCGAGGTCGTCTTTACGCAGGCCAAGTCGCGGCCCATCCAGTTCTTTAAGGATGGCGAGCCGGCGCGCGAACAGCGCGTTTGGGATTCCCCGTGGGGCAAGGTCGGTATCGCCATCTGCTACGACGTCAGCTACCGCCGCGTGATGGATGAACTTATCCGTCAACATGCGCGGGCCTTGCTCATCCCGACGATGGATGTCGAGACCTGGGGCGAGCATGAACACCGACTCAATGCCCGTATGGCCAAGATTCGCGCGGCGGAGTACAGGGTGCCCATTTTCCGAGTCGCCAGTTCCGGCATCTCCCAACTGGTCGATGCTTCGGGCAACGAACGGCAGACCGCGCCATTTCCCGGAGCAGGTGAAATCCTCTCGGGCGAACTGCGCCTGTCGTCCTATGGTGGCAACGTGCCGTTGGATGCCTGGCTGGCCCCGGCCTGTTCAGTGGCGACAGGTGGTGTGATCGTGTGGTTGATGGTTTTGGCATTGCGCCACCGTACGGCGCGAAAGGGGGCCGGGTGAGCGCGCCAGCGTCTTGGAGTGCGGCAGTCCTCGGCCGCTTTGTGGCGCGGCCAGAAACGGCCAGCTTGCTCCAGCCCTTTGGCAATCCATCCGGCGGTCGAAAGCGCGAGAGGACTGGCGCAGTCCAAGACGCTTCGCGACCTCGCTTGCCGCCTTCCTTCGGCGATGTCTCCTTGGTTTCATTCGGCCAGGTTGGCGTGATCGGCAAATTGTCATGAAATCCTTCTTCCTCGAACTCGTGCGGTTCTGCTTCCGCTTCCGGGCATACAACACCGAGGTTCTCTCGACGCCCGGGCCGGTATTGCTGCTGCCGAACCACACCTCGTGGCTCGACTGGCTCTTCCTCTACGTCGTCCTGGATGACGACTGGAAATTTGTGACCTCCAGCACCACCGCGCAGTCGAGCTGGCTGCATCGGAAGATCATGGTGAACGAGCGCACCTTTCCGGTGGACACGACCTCGCCCTACGCGGTGAAGCGCATGGCAGAGTACCTGGCCACAGGCGGACGTTTGGTGCTCTTCGCCGAGGGGCGCATCTCAATCACCGGCTCGCTGATGAAGCTCTTCGACGGTACCGGCTTCCTCGTCCACAAGACCCACGCGAAGGTCATCACGGCCTATCTGCGGGGCGCAAGCCGCGTTCATTGGGTGCGGCACAAGGGCTGGACGAAATGGTTTCCCACCGTGACCGCGCATTTCAGCCAGGTGCTCGAAGCCCCGGCGTTGCCGGAGGGGACCTCGAACACCGTCGCCCGGCAGAAACGCACCACCTGGCTGCGCGACGCGATGGTGCGGCAGCAGTTCGATACGGAGATGGAGTTTGGCCAACGCACCGTGCTGGGCGCCATCGCCGAGACGGCGGGGAACATCCCGGGCAAAATCGTGCTCGAAGATTTCACCGGGGCGGAGGTCACGTATCGTAAGCTGATGGTCGGGACCGAAGTGCTGGCGCAGGCCTTGACACCGCCTTTGCTCGGACCTGCCACCCGGGTCGGGGTGCTGCTGCCGAATATCAACGGGACACCCATTATCCTGCTCGCGCTGTGGTCGCTGGGCCGGGTGCCGGCGCTCCTGAACTTCTCGACCGGCGCGCAGGTGATGCTCCAGTGCGCGCAACTGGCCGGGCTGAAACAGATCATTACGTCGCGGCAATTCGTGACCAAGGCGAAGCTGGACATGAGCACTTTCGCCCCCGCGGGCATCGAGCTGATCTTTCTGGAAGATGTGCGGGCGGGCATCACCGCGACGGCCAAATTCGCCGCGCTGCTGAAGCACACCTTGAGCTGTGGCTCCGGCCTGCGCGACATCATCACCGAGGAGCGGCGCACCGAAGTCCAGTCCGACCCGGCAGTGATCCTGTTCACCTCGGGCTCCGAGGGCGTGCCCAAGGGAGTGGAGCTCACCCACGCCAACCTGCTCGCGAACATCCGCCAGGTGGACGTCACGATGGACCTCACGGACGACGAACGGTTTTTCAACGCGATGCCGCTGTTTCACAGCTTTGGGCTCACGGCCTGCACTCTCTATCCGCTGGTGCGCGGCCTGTACGTGTTCCTTTATCCGTCCCCGCTGCATTACCGCATGGTGCCGGCGGCAGTGTATGACCGTGCCTGCACCATCATGGTGGGCACGAACACCTTTCTGAACGGCTACGCGCGCAAGGCGCATCCCTACGACTTCAGCACGGTGAAGTACCTCGTGGCCGGCGCGGAAAAGGTGCAGGAGGCCACGGCGAACATCTGGGCCCGCAAGTTCGGTGTGCGCCTGCTCGAGGGCTACGGCGCGACCGAGTGCAGCCCGGCGGTATGCCTGAACTCGCGTGTGGACGTGAAGTTCGGCTCAGTCGGCCGCTTCATGCCGGGCATGGAGTGGCGGTTGGAACCGGTCGAGGGCGTTGCCGAGGGCGGCCGGCTCTTCGTTCGCGGGCCGAACATCATGAAGGGCTACCTCAATCCAGAGCCCAACGCGGCGTTCCTCGCGCTCGGCGGCTGGTACGACACCGGCGACATGGTGCGCGTGGACGACGAGGGTTTTGTGTTCATCCTCGGCCGGCTGAAGCGCTTCGCGAAGGTCAGCGGCGAGATGGTGAGCCTCACGGCGGTGGAAGATGCGCTGGCGGGCGCGTTCCCGCAGTTCGGCCTGCGCTGCGAGATCGCGGTGATCGCGGTCCATGACGAGGACAAGGGCGAGAAGCTCATCGCCATCACGAACGAACCCAAGCTCACCCTCGACGACCTGCGCCAGGTCATTCGCGCCAAGGGCCTTACGAACCTCTGCACGCCACGTGAAATCCGCGCCGTGCATGAGATTCCGAAGCTCGGCACTGGCAAGGTGAACCACCGCGCGCTGATGGAACAGCTCCAGGCTGAAAGCAAACCTTCTGCATGACCGATCTGCGTGAATTCATCCGCATCCTGCTGCTGTGCGTGGTGGCCTCGGTCGCTTACGGGATTGTCCACGACCAGTTCACGGCTCATCTCTGCGTTGAGTATTTCACGGTCGCCCATCCGCCGGTCTTCGCGACGACCTCACCCCTGTTGCAGGGCTTGGGCTGGGGTGTCATCGCGACGTGGTGGGTTGGGGCCTTTTTGGGCCTCGTGCTCGCTCTATCGGCGCGTGTCGGCGGTAGGTGGAAGCTGAAGGCCAGTGAACTCGTGCGGCCAGTTTTTCTCCTGATGGCGGTTACGGCGCTGACTGCCACGGCCTGCGGATTGACCGGCTATCTGCTGTTCAAGGCGCATCGCATTGGTATTGCCGGCTGGGAAGATGCGATCCCGCCCGAGAAGCATGCCGCGTTCTCGGCCGATATTTGGTCCCATCTGGCCAGTTACGGGATGGGTTTTGCGGGAGGTCTGTTCTTGTGCGCCCAAACCCTGTGGCGTCGTTGGCGTCTGTCCCGGGAAGGCTCCAAGTGAGGAAAAAGCGGAGAATCAGAAGTATGGCAATTCTCGGCGGCGTGCTCGTTCTGGCCTTCGTGGGGCTGCGGCTGGCCTTTTTTCATGGTCCTTACCAACCAACGTCTGCGCTGCCCCCGGCCAAACTCCTCGACCTCCACTGCCACACGGCTGGCATCGGCGCGGGCGGCAGTGGGTGCTTTGTGTCGCGGGAGCTGGAGCAGAGCTACAAGTTCAGCATTTATCTCAAGGCCTTCGGCGTGACGCGCGAGGAGCTGGCACAGCAGGGCGATTCGCTCATCATGCGCCGCATTTCCGAGCAACTCGCGGGCAGCGCCAGGGTTGGTCAGGCCATCGTGCTTGCGCTGGATGGCGTGGTGAACGATGCGGGTGAACTGGACCGGACGAACACACAGGCTTACGTCCCGAATGAGTTCGTCGCCAGCGAGACGGCGAAGTTCACCAACCTGCTCTGGGGCGCGAGCATCAATCCCTATCGCAAGGACGCCCTCGCGCGGCTCGACTGGGCTGCTGAGCACGGGGCAAAGCTGGTGAAATGGATACCCAGCACGATGCACATCGACCCGGCCGACGAACGGATCGCGCCGTTCTACCACCGCCTCGTGGAGTTGAAGCTGCCATTGCTCTGCCATGCCGGGCAGGAGCGCAGTTTCGTGGGGGCACAGGATGAACTGGCCGATCCGGTGCGGCTGGAACTTCCGCTGAAGCTCGGCGTCACGGTCATCGCCGCGCACATTGCGTCCACCGGGAAGGACGACGGCGAACGCGATACGGACCGGCTCGCCCGCATGATGGCCGCGCACACCAACCTCTATTCGGAGATCTCCTCGCTCACCCAGGCCAACAAGCTTGGTTACCTGCGTGAGGCGCTGACCCGGCCGGAATTCCGGGGGAGGCTGCTCTACGGCACTGATTTCCCGCTCATCAATACCGCGCTCGTGTCACCGTGGTTTTATCCGCTGAACCTGACCCGGGTGCAGATGGCGAAAATCGCGGCCATTCAAAATCCCTGGGACCGCGATGTGGCGCTGAAACAGGCGCTGGGCGTGCCGCCGGATATTTTCGCCCGCGCGGATTCGCTGTTTCACGCCCGGCCATGAGCGATCTTCTGGAGCTGCGCCGGTCTGGCGACCCGGCGTTGCCGATCCTGGTTTACCTGCCCGGCTTGCATGGGGATTGGACGCTGATCAGCTCGTTTCGTAAGGCCGTCGAAGGGCGCGTCCACTTTGTCGAGCTGGCGTATCCCCGCTCCGTGACGCTCGGCCTCGCGGATCTTGCGCGCTTGATCCTCACCGGATTGCTGGCGGAGGGCATTACCACGGGCTGGCTGCTGGCGGAGTCGTTTGGCTCACAGGTGGCGTGGGCCATACTTCAGGAAATCCAAACACCAGGCCCCCGTGGAGCGGTCCAGTTCACTCCTGCCGGACTGATCCTCGCGGGAGGGTTTGTGCGGCATCCGGTCATTCCTGGGGTCAGGTTGGCGAGGACATTTTGCGCGGAAACGCCGCCCTGGTTTTTGCGGCTGTTTCTCTGGGCCTATCACAAGTACGCGCACTTCCGTCACCGGCGCGCACCGGAGACGCTGCGTGACATTGCGGAGTTTGTGGTACGCCGCCAGACGCCCGGCGATCGCCAGGCGATGGCCCACCGCCTGAACCTCATTGCCAAGGCCGACTTTCGTGCCCTGGCCCGCACCACTCGGCTGCCTGTGTTTTCCCTCACGGGCTTTTGGGACCCGATCGTGTTTTGGTGGCCGGTGCGTGCGTGGCTGCGCCGCGAGTGCCCGGCCTTACGGGGCGACCGCCTGCTCTTCTGGGCCGATCATACCGTGCTCGCCACCCAGCCCGACGCCTCCGCCCAACAGGTGCTTACCTGGATGGGGCCGCGCTGACGGGCAACGGCCCGCCTGCCCGGCCATTGGCTCACTGGCTCACTGGCTCACGCCACCGTCAGCGGACCGTCGAAGATCGTCAGGCTTACGACTTCACCGCGCGCGACGTGCGGACCATGACGCTCACCCTTGGGAGCAAAGAAGCAGGTGCCCGGACCGTAGGTGACGCCTTCCTCCTCCCATTCGCCGCTGAGCACGTAGGCCGTCTCATTCGCTTGCGGGTGGATATGCGCCGGCACGGTCACGTCCGCCGCAAACTTCCGGAGCACGGTAACGCCGCCGGTGGCCGGGTTACGATGCAGCAGCTTCAGCTCGACGCCAGGGTAGGGGCCGGGCTGCCATGGTTTGTCGGCGGCGAGGGTGACGTGTTGGAACATCGGCCAAAAATACAGGAGATGGGAGTTGGGAGAAAGGAGATGGTGCCGCATCCAATCTCCTGTCGGCTCATTCCGAAACCGCGTATCTTTGGGCCGTGCTTCTGTTCCGCGAAAAGATTCCGGCCGACTGGCTGCCGAAGGTGAAGGCGAACCTGCCTTCGGTGCTGGTCGATCACGCCCATCTGGAGCGCAAGGCGGCGACGACGGCTCTGAATCTGGAGAAGTTCCGCCAGCTTTTTGAACAGGTGCATGAGCTGAACGCCATCGCCATTGAGGAACTCCAGCACTTCGAGCTGGTGCTTCAACTCCTCAAGGCGCGCGGCATCCCTTTCAGTGAGCCACGACCGAGCGCGTGGATCAAAGGGCTCATGAAGTCCGTACGTGGCGGCATCCATGGCCAGGTTATCGACCACCTCATCTGCTGCGCACTGATCGAAGGGCGGAGCTGTGAGAAATTCCAGATTCTCGGCGAGGCGCTGCGCGACGATGAGCCGGAACTGGCCACGTTTTATCGCAGCCTGGTGGAGTCCGAGGGCAACCACTACGCCACCTACCTGATCATGGCCCGGCACATTGATCTGGCGGAGACGGAGCGTCGGCTGGACTGGTATCTCGATCTCGACGCGGAGCTGATGCGGCAGCCGAATCCGGAGCCTATCCTGCATTAAGCTTCGAATTTCGAGTTTCGAATCTCGAGTGGCAAATCGCGAGCAAGGCGAGCGACGAAAAATCCGTCCGGCATCCAGCATCCAGGAGCTGGCATCCTGGCCGCAACTTTACCAGAGGAAGGACCTGGTCTCAGCGAGCTCCGTGTCGCCGTCGAGCAGGGTCACACGCCAGGCCTGGACCTCACCGGAGTCCTTGTAGGTCTGGCCGTCGAGCGTCAGGCCGGTCCAGCCGCCGTGGAAGAGGCCGACCTTCACCGGAGATTCCAGCACGATGGGCTGGGTGAGCGGCCGGTTCGCGGTGCGGAGCTGGATGCGGAGCTTCAGGTGCGATGCGTCGGTGACGTGGACCTTCCACTGGACGTCGTAGCGCAGGCCCGAGATCCGGTCCGGATGTTTCCGGAGTTCGGCCTGGTAGGCGTCCCGCTCGAAGAGGCTGGGCGAGAGCGAATGCCGGCCTTTCTGATCCAGCAGGTGTGGCAGTACCTTGAGAATTTTTCCATCGGCAGCGAGGGCCGCCGAGCCGATCAGCCAGAAAGCCAACAGAAGGAGCGGTCGGAACATGCGTTTAGAAATCGCGGACCGGTCGGGGCAGGACCCCCGGCTGCGCCTGCATGATCAGGTCCGGGCGTTTGGGCTGCGGTGCCGGAGTGAAAAACGGCTGCTGGGAAAAGGTGGAAACCCGAGCGGGAGCCAAAGCCGCAGGGCGGGACGAGGCAAAGCTGCCCAGCACCCCCGCAACGCTGGAGATCGCGTTCGGATCACGACCGAGGATGTTACGCAGATCGTCCTGATGGGTGTTTCGCTGCCCAAACGGTTCAGTGACGCTGGAAAACGCCGAGGGTCCCGATGGCCCGGTGAAGGCGTTTGGCAGGGAGAAAATCTGGCCAATACGGGCGGCCGAACGGGCGGCAATGGCCGCCTGAGTGTCAGATGTGTCCTTGTCCGCGTCCTGATCCTTGTCCTTGTCGTCCTGTCGCCCCGAACCGAACCCGCCTGCGGATTTCTTGCTCACGTTCGCCCGCTCAAAAGGATCACTGAAGTATGCCTGCGAAGCATCCTTGTCCGCGCCGCCCTTTCCCGAGCCTTTGCGCGAGGAGGTGGAAGACAGCATTTTGTCGTCCGACAATTGGTCCGGCGTGGCCGAAGGGTCATCCGCGTTGTCCTGATCCTTCTGCCGACGGGTTTCCTTCTGCCTGTCCTGCTTGCCGTCGGAATCGCTGTTCAAAAAGCGCTTTTCGAGGGCGGTCCGGCGGCTGTTTACGACCTCTTCAAAGGGATCCTCCTCCTTTTCCTTGCCCGCCTCGGACAGCTTGTTGCTGCCACTGATGAGCCAGTTTTTCTTGCGGTCCCACTCCTGCAGAATGCGGGCCCGGGTCTTGGAGTCGATCTGCAGGGCGTTCTGTGGCGGGCTGTAGGAAGGGGGCAGGGCCACTCCAGATGAAGGTCCTCTGGAATCGGAATGGCCGAAGATGCTGATCTCCTTCTCGATGTCCCGGGGGTGAATCGGGGCGAGCGAGGAAGCGGTCTGGTTCGTCGTCGCGCTGTAATCGACTTTTTCCCAGGCGCCCGCTGTGAACGCCATAAGCCCCGCCGCCAGCGCGAGCGTCGCGCGGCCCGTACGGGTCAGTTGGTTCAGCGGCCAATGCATGCTTAGTCCCTAGCGGAGTCAGACCACGGCGTCAAAGCCGCGTTCAACCCAATTTTGCCCGCAACGCCCGGGCGACCTCCAAGAAGGCCTGGGCCGGAGCGCTGTCCGGGGCCGAGACCACGATCGGGATGCCCCGGTCCCCGCCTTCGCGAATGGCCGTGAACAGGGGGATTTCCCCCAGAAACGGCACGCCCTTGCGCGCCGCCTCGGCCTTGCCGCCACCGTGGCCGAAGATTTCCAGCCGCGTGCCGTCCGGGGCCGTGAAATAGCTCATGTTCTCCACGAGGCCGAGGATGGGCACGTTCACCTTCTCGAACATGGCCACGCCCTTGCGCACGACGCCGAGGGATGCCTCCTGCGGGGTGGTGACGATCACGCCGCCATCGAGTGGAACGATCTGGCAGAGCGAGAGCTGCGCGTCGCCGGTCCCGGGGGGGAGATCCACCAGCAGATAATCGAGCGTGCCCCAGTCCACCTGGTGGATGAACTGCTGGATTGTCTTTTGAATCATTGGCCCGCGCCAGATGACCGGCTGGTCGTCCGTGATGAGGAAGCCCATGCTCATGAGCTTCACGCCGTGGGCGACTGGCGGGATCAGCTTCTCGTCCTCCGTGAGGCCGGGACGCTCGTTCAGCCCCATCATCAGCGGGATGCTCGGGCCGTAGATGTCACAGTCCAGCAGGCCGACCCTGGCTCCCAGGAACTGCAGGGCACAGGCGAGGTTCACCGAGCAGGTGGATTTGCCGACGCCGCCCTTGCCGGAGGCGACCGCGACGATGCGGGCGAGCCCGGGAATCTTGGTTTTGGCCCCGAGTCCCGGGGCGGCAGCCGCAGCTTGCTGGGGCGTGGGCACCCGCAACTGGATATGGGCATCGGTCAGGCCTTCGATGCGGTCGCGCAGGGCGAGCCGGGCGGCATCGGCAATCTGCTCGCCGAGTTCCTGGTTTGGCGTGGTCAGCTCGATGAGCACGCCCACGGCCATGCCGTCGATCTGGATGTCCTTCACCAGGCCGAACGACACGATGTCGCGGCTGTATCCCGGGTATTTCACCGTCTTCAGGACGGCGAGAACTGCGTCTTGCGAAAGCATGGCGGGAGGTTAGCCACAGAGGCATCCGGGACGCAGAGAAAACTTTTGTCCACGGTGGACCCAGCGAGGGCAGGGGCAACGCCCCACCCGCAACAGCTTCCGAAGACTGGGACAGGCCCGGATGACCGGAGGTCCGTATGGAGAGTCTCGTCGGTGCGGGGGAAGCGGGAAGCTGGGCAGGCCGAACCGTCCCCTTTCGAAATCGCTCACGGGGCTGCGACGGGAGAAGTTGTCGCTTTATATCGGGGCCCCTCCCTAATTATGGTGGGCCTGCTTCGACATGAACCCGACTTCCCCCGATCCCAAGCTGCTGGGGCAAATCTTCGCATTGGTATTCCTGTCGGTGCTGGTCCTGGCTGTGCTGGGCGTCCTCGTGATGGGAGTGGTCGGCTTGCGGCGTCGGAACATCAATCCGCGATGCGCCTGGGCTCTGATCATGGAGCTGGGACCGTTTTTTGCATTCGGTGCCGTGGCGCCGTTCTTTGCTGCTCCGGAGGCACCCGCTTATGCCCACGTCATCATGGCGGTCATGGGCTGCTTCATGTTTGCCGGAATGGTGGGCGGTCCCGCCATCGCTGTGCTGGGGCTGATCCAATTTTACAAGCAGCCGCGACGCTGGCCGCGGGGAGCCCTGGTGGGCTGGACGGCGACGATCATTCCCCTGGTGCTGATCGCCTCCGCAATGCTCAACGCATTGGTGAACCTGGAGGCGCCTTCGCAGGCTGCTTCGGCCAGAGGCCTTTCGGGCCCGTCGAAATGGCTGCCCCGGGGGGCCGTGAGGACGCCCGATGGCCGGTGGCGGTTTCCCGGCTTCAACTTCGAATTGCGTCCGCCCCCCGGCAATTGGACCTCACAAAATCCTATGGACAAGGATTCGCCTCATATCCTGATGCAGAAATTCCGCCCCCGACGGGTATTCGAGGTGGTTTCGGAGAAACTGCCGGTCAATATTCCTGGTGGCACTTCCAAATGGCTGGCGCATTACGCGGAAAACTTTGTTCGCGGCATCGATGCTGAGGCGCTGATTCAGCGGGAGGTCCCCATCACGATTGGCAGCCTGCCGGGGATCCAGTTTGAGGCGGATCAATTCATAGATGGGATGCGGTCATTCCGAATCCAGTGGTGCTTCAGCCGTCAGGGCTGGGCCTACCAGCTTCAGTTGCGTGGACCCCAGGCCGAAGCCGACGCCATCCGGAGGGAGGCCACTGGAATATTCGCGAGCTTTGCGCAGATCGACACCAACCGGGCCGCGCCGGGTTGGGAATACCTGTCCCGGGACCAGTTCCGGTCCACCAATGATCCTTTCACGGTGAATCTGGCCGGCCACGAATGGCGCCCGTTTCCCAACGTGGCCGGCTCCTACCCGGCGGCCGACTTTGCGGCCTTCGAAGAGCATGACTTTGACCTCGTGGTCCTGCCCTTTGCCTTGCCCCAGCCCACCCCAACGTTCACCCCCGAAGCCATTACCGGCGCCCTGCTGGCTCCGAGCCCGTTCGGCAGCCAGGCGAAAAATCTGCAGGGCAGGACTTCATGGCATGCCGGGGAATTGCAGGGCGAGACGGTCACGCTGGATCGCAACGATGTGGACGAGCCCTGGCTGGGCCGGCTGCGTTTTGTCTGGGGCCGGCAGACCGCCTGGCTGCTGGTCGCGGGCGGGGCCAAGAAGGCGGGGCCCACGGTCGGCCAGTTGGATCTCCTGCTGGACCGGGTCGTGTTGGAGGATGTTCCGGCGAAAAGGGGAGGGGAAGAGCTCCCGCCCGCCCGGCGTCATTCCCAGGGCCTGTTTCTGAACCAACTGGGTCTGCCTGCGTATCGGACCGGCCGCATGGCGCAAGCCGAGGACCTCTTCCGGCTGGCAGGCGATCTGTCGCCGGAAAATCCGGTCTATCTGGCCAACCAGTGCGATGCGCTCGCCTCCCTGAAGCAGTACTCCAATGGACTGGTCCGGCTCGAGTCGCGCCTGCCGATGGTGCTCACCAACCTGCCCTTGCGCGCCACCCGGGCGCGCTTTCAGCTGCACACGGGCGACACCAATGCCGCCCTGCTTCAATACCAGGAGACCTTTGAGGCGGGATTCACCGATGAAGATCAGCTCTCCATTTTTCTCCAGCTGCTGCTGGACACCGGGCGCACCAATGATGCCCGGGCGCAGATGGAGGCGTTTGCCCGCACCCATCTCACGACGTCCGCTCAGCTCCTCCAGGCCAAACTGCTTCGCGAGGTGGACGACCTGCCAGGTGCGATCCGGCTGCTCCGGGTGGAGCGCGATCGCAGCGGGCTGAGCGCCGACTTGGGATATGCGCTGGCGGACCTGCTGCTGGAACAGGGTGACGCCGCGGCGGCCTACGAGGTTTGTGAGGCGCTGCTGGCCAGGGGTTACGAAACGGCCGAGTCCTGGACGTTACGCGGCCGGGCGGAAATCCAGCTCAAACGCCTTCCCGAGGCGAAAAAGTCACTGGAAACCGCCGCGAAGCTGGACCCCGGCGATGCCGGGATCCGTGCCCGGCTGGTCCGGGTTTCCGCCTTGCAGGGGCAGGGGGACAGTTCGGGGATCAAGACCCCACTGCCTCCGGTAAATCTTCCGGAGGAGCTGACCCGCAACTGGCCCGCGCCTTTGCAGCCGGATCAGATTTCCCCCCAAGGCGCCCAATATCTGGATAATACCACCGCCATTCATTTCGAGTCCGGCAAGGAGCGTCGCGAAACCTCGAAATGGCGGGTCGCGATCTATGACCGGGTCGGTCTGGAACGCTTTGGCACCCTGGCGTTCGACTTCGATCCTTTGCACGAGGAAATCTACGTCAATGAGCTGGTGGTGCGTGACGGGGCCGGTCAGGTGGTCGCCACCGGAAAGGTGGATGATTATTATGTCTCGGATGACTCCGCCCACGCCCTCCAAGCCATCGCCTCCCATCGCAAGCAGCTCAATGTGCCCGTGCCCGGTCTCCAGCCCGGCCGCATGCTCGAGTTGACGATCACGCGCCGGGACCTGGCTCCGCCGGATGAGTTCCAGTGGCTGGATGAACTTTTTGAGCGGCAGACACCGGCTGCCCGGCTGCTGACGTATGTCGAGGGCGATGTGGACCGGCTCCGCTGGGAGACCTCCTCCGGGATCAAGCCGCTGCGAGGCGATCATTACCTTGCCTGGCAGTGCGACCACACCCCGGCGGCAGTGGTTGAACCCCTGGAGCCGGTCTCGTCCGTGTTCCGGCCCAAATTATGGGTGACCGACAGTCAGCTGACTTGGCGGGCGGAGATCACAAATTATCTGGCCTTACTGGCGGAGAAGCTGGGGCCCGATGCTGAAACCCGGGCCGCGCATTCCCAGGCCACCGCCGGCATCACGGGCCGGAAGGAACAGATCCGTGCGCTGGCAAAATTCGTCCAATCCCATTGTACCTACCGGGCCATCGAGTTCGGCCGCCGCGCCCGCGTCCCCAACCATGCGGGAGAAACGCTGAGCCACCATTATGGTGACTGCAAAGACCAGGCGGTCCTGCTGCACGAGCTGCTGGCCTTGAGCGGCGTGCCGTCCCATCTGGTGCTCGCCAATTCCGCCCAGCCGGTCCACACCAATCTTCCTTCACTGGACCAGTTCAACCACATGCTGGTCTTTGTCCCCGGGGAGCAGGGAGGGCGTTTTGTGGACACCACCGGTCAAAGCGTCGATCCCTTCATCACGCCCTCGCTGTCGCTCGGTGGGCGGGCGGTGCTGGTGCTGGATCCCGCCAACCCTCATTTCGCGGATGTGCCCCCGCTCGGGCCGGATTCAGCCCGGGTGAGCATCGAGCGAGAGGTCAAGGTCACGGACGGTACCGATGTGCTGATCGAGGAGGAGGTCACCGCCACTGGCGTGGCGGCCGCCTGGTTTCGCATCGTCCTGAACGAGTCCGACGGCTCGAGCTTCAAGACCCAGGCGCAGCGGCTGCTGGGCGGCGGTACACCTGCCTGCGAGGTTGAGAGCCTGGAGGGCAAAGGATTCGACGACAACCAGGAGGCGGTGCGGTTCCATTTCAAAGCACGGATCCGTAACCAGTTCCAACGGGTCGGTGAGCGGCTCGTGGGGACCCTTCCCGTCGTTTGGGAACCGTTCTGGTTTGCCGCCGGCTCACCGATGGAGCGGCGTGCCCCGCTCGAAATCCGGCAGCCTTATCAGGTCGAAGTTCAGACCTCGCTGGTGCTGCCCACCGGATATGATTGGCCCGAAGCACGCAAATCGGCGGCCATGCGCCAGGGGGACTTCGCCGACACTTCAATGGGCGTTTCGGGGCGGGGCGACGCCTGGTTGCTGACGTCCAAGTGCGCCCTGCATACGGGAGTGTTCCCGGCCGTTCGCCACGAGGAACGACGTCAGGCCCTGACCGAGGCGATGCGATTGCTAGCTCCGTCCGTCGTGTTGGAGAAGGGCACGCTGACGACCAGGAAAAAGTAGGCTCCGATATTTGCGGATGGTCGACGTGGCGCCGACCGGGCCCGGGTGCAGCTCAACCTGCTGCCGGGCAAGCCGCACGAAGTCCGCGCCGTCCCGGCTTGACCCCGCAGCCCTCAGTCCCAGCCCTCCGCCGCGAGCCGGGCTGAGGGGATCATGGTGCTACCCACGGGTGTCGCGGGGACATCGGGCGGGCAGGGATGACCGGTTTTCAATGGTCTTGCCTCGGCATTCCGTCTCCGTAGGGTCGGCGCGCTTGCCCCCCTTGGATTCCAACCTGATCCGGATCATGGTCTGGGTCGCGACCCTTCTCCTGGCTGGCTGCCTGCGGGCGGAGACGGGGTCCATGGGGCCGGATGATTATCTGATCCGCAATTTCACCGCCGATGACGGCCTGCGGAGCGACACGCTCTACGCGCTCGCTCAGGACCGGGACGGCTACCTCTGGGGCGCCAGCGCCGTGGGCTTGGTCCGCTTTGACGGGGCACGGTTCACTGTCTTTGACCGGGATAACACGCCCGGCTTCACGACCCGGGCCGTGTACTCGGTCTCGCCAGATGGGGGCAGGGGGCTGTGGTTCACGGATGCGCATTATTGGCTGTTCCGCTGGCGGGACGGCCAGATCCATCCGCTGCCGCTGCAACCCGCTCCGGAAGCCCCACCGGAAGGGGTGCTCCTCACCTTTCCGGATGCGCAGGGCAACCTCTGGATCTGGAGCCGGGAAGGTCATAGGTACCGCTGGCGCGAGAGCCAGGCCAATCCGGAACCCGTGGGGCTCGCCGGCTCGCAGGCCTTGCCCTGGCCCGGGAACGGTCCCGAATGGCACCAGTTGGGCGGTGCTGGCCCGGGCACCCTGCAGTATGGGCTGATCGCCGACGGGCATTTCGTCGCCCGGGCCGATCCGGAAGGGGCGCAAGAATTCCACACACCGCGCTGTTTCCCACGGGTGGCGGGCGGCTTGTGGATGTTGGAGGATACCGGGGCCGAACTGAAGCTGCGGGCGTTGTCGGCGGCGGGCACGATTTCGGCGACACGGCCTTTTCCGCGTCTCCCCGGTGCGCCTCCCAACGCCTATCTGGAAGACCGGGAAGGCAATCTGTGGATCGCCCTGCCCGAAGCCGGTCTGGCACTTCTCCGGCCGGACGGGACGTTGCGCAGGTTCACGCGGCCGGACGGCTTGCTGTCGGAGCGTATGCGCGCACTTCTCCTCGACCGCGAGGGGAACGTGTGGGTGGCCACCGATGGCGGCGGGCTTGCCCGGTTCACCCGCCGCCGCTTCCGGACGCTGGGGCGTGCGGAGGGCCTGCCCAGCGAGATCATCTACTCCGTGATCGCGGCACCGGCTTCCAGTGGCGGCGGGCTGTGGGTCGCGACTCACGGCGGTGGGGTCCAGCGCTTCCGTGATGGACGTTTTGAGCGTCAACCCGGCTTTGATTCCTATCCCTGGGCACTGCATCTCGCTCCCGACGGGGCGCTCCTGGTCGGGGACCTGATGAATGGTCTCGGCACGCTCCGCAACGGATCGTTGACGCCGATGGTGGTCGGGCGCCAGTCGGACGCCATCTGCGACGATCCTTCCGGAGGCGGCTGGGCCGGGGGCCAGGGACTCTTCCGTTGGCACGCGGGCAGCGCCAGCCTGGTTACGAACTGGCTGGGCGGGGGCAACATCACCTCGCTGGCCTGTGCCCGCGATGGCGCGCTCCATTTGGGAACGACCGATGACGGACTCTGGATCCGGCGCGCAGGCGCCTTTGAGCGTCTGCCTCTCCCGGGGTGCCCGGCCGGCGTCGAAATCAGCGCCCTCCACTTCGATTCCCAGGAGGCGCTCTGGGTCGGAACTGCCGGCCATGGCCTGTTCCGGTTCCGTGATGGCCAGTTCAAGGCGATTGCGGTGAAGGATGGGCTCGCGGACCGCTCCGTGCTGGGCATCGCCGAAGATGGGATCGGCAGCTTCTGGTTCACTTCGCTGGCGGGTATTTTCCGCATCAGCCGGCAGGATCTGGACAATTTTTGCGAGGGACTGACCTCCCGGGTCACCTCGTACCGTTTCGGCCAGGAAGACGGCCTGGCCGGGTTGCAATGCACGGGTTGGTCTCAACCCAAGATCGCGCGGACGGCCGATGGCCGGATGTGGTTCGCGACCATGCGGGGGCTGGCGGTGGCTGACCCGGCCGCCATGTCGGTGAATCCGGCGCCGCCGCCGGTGGTGATCGAGCAGATCAGCGCCGATGGCCGTGTGCTGCAGGTCACCGGCAGTCCGGCGGCGTACCGCGTCGCCGCCGGCACGCGGCGGATCGAGGTACAGTTCACCGCGCTCAGCCTCACGGCTCCGGGCAGGGTGCTGTTTCGCCACCGCTTCGTGGGCCGCGACGCCGAATGGACCGAAGCCTCGCCGGAGCGCCGTTTCGTGTTCGGCTCCCTGCCCCCGGGTCCGTACCGGCTTCAGGTAAGCGCCTGCAACAACGACGGGGTGTGGAATGAGGAGGGGGCGACGCTCGAATTTTCCGTGCTGCCGTTCTTCTGGCAGACGCTCTGGTTTCGTGCGGCCACGGGCGCTGCGGCCCTGGTCCTGGCGGTCTGGGGCATCCGCTGGGTGTCCCTCCGCAAAGTTCGCCGCCGGCTGGCCGAACTGGAACGGCAGCAGGCGGTGGACCGCGAGCGCGCCCGCATCGCCCGCGACATGCATGACGACGTCGGCTCCGCGCTGACCCAGCTGACGCTGATCAGCTCGCCGATGGACCCCACCGGCGCGGCCATCGAATCGGCGCCGAACCGCCTCGCCCAGGTCACCGAGCTGTCCCGTGAAATTGTCGGCAAGCTGGACGAACTGGTCTGGACCGTGAACCCGCGCCACGACACCACCACCGGTCTCGTGGACTATCTCAGCCGGCATGCCGAGGAGATGCTGCGGCCCGGCGGCGTGAGGGTCCGCTTCGACTTCGCGCCGGGCTTGGCGGCTGTGCCCTTTCCGGCGGATCGGCGCCATCAGGTGTTTCTCGCGTTCAAGGAGGCGGTCAGCAACGCCGTCAAACACTCCCAGGCCACGGAAGTCTGGCTGCGCGTCCGGGTGGAGGCGGGCGTCCTGCATTTCGCCGTGGAGGATAACGGGCGGGGTTTCAGTCCTGAGTGCGCGACGGGCGGCGACGGGCTGGCAAACATGCAGGAGCGCCTGAAATCCGTGGGTGGAAGGTGTGTGTTCAGCCGGCCTGCGACGGGGGGAACCCGGGTCGAATTCCAGCTTCCCATGGCTGACGCTCTTGCGCGGGTGAGGAATTGATCCATCCCCCATTCATCCGATACCCATGTCCGTTGCCGCCGGCCAAACTTCACCGATCTGATGCCTGCCAAAGCCCCGCCACCGATCAGGGTCGCCGTCGTGGAGGACGACGACCGGCTGCGTGCCGGCTTCGTGTCGCGCCTGGAACGCGCGGAGGGCTTCCGCTGTGTGGGGGCCTTTGCCAGCGCGGAGCAGGCGCTGGCCGGGCTTCCCGAAGCCGCGCCGGAGATCGTGCTCATGGACATCAACCTGCCCGGGAAATCGGGCATCGACTGTGTCCGTGAGCTCAAGCTGAAGCATCCCGCCATCCAGTTCCTCATGCTGACCGTGTATGAGGATCTGGACCTGATCTTCCGCTCGCTGCAGGCCGGAGCCACCGGCTATCTGCTCAAACGGGCCGTTCCGGGGGAATTGCTGGCGGCCATCCGTGATCTGCACGCCGGCGGGGCACCGATGACCAGCCTGATTGCGCGCAAGGTCGTGGAATCCTTCGCGTCCAAGACCCGGACGGATGGTCGGGAGCAGGTCAGCCTGACACCGCGCGAGCGGGAAATCGTCGAGGCCCTCGCCCAGGGCTGCCCCTACAAGGAAATTGCCGACCGCTGCGGCATCAGCCTCTCCACGGTCCGCACCCATCTCCAGCGTATCTACGAAAAGCTGCAGGTGAACAACCGCACCGAGGCCGTCGTGAAATTTCTGGGCCGATAGGGTGGGGTCGGACCTGGCTTTTGCCGGGAAGACCTGAGGAGTCCCGGATTTGGACAGTTTGGCTAGGCGGACCGGTCACCCATGGCGGAGTTTGAGCCTCGCCACCCCGACTCCCACCGGTCCCGGCCGTCGGATGAACATCCGATACCCCTCGGCCGAGAAATGTCATTGTGGTCGGCGAATCCCGCCGGCAGTGGCTGGCTGATTTTTAACCACCCTAACGTTACAAGTCCCACCCTTATGAAACCGTTTGTCACAAATCCCCTGATCGTCCTGGCGGCCCTGGCGGCGCTGACCGCACCCGCGTTGGCCGACTATTCCAACGACTTTACCTCCGGCAGTGACGCCGACTTCACCCACTATTCCCCGTTGCAAGGGTTCGGGGCGGGGGGGGTGTATTCGTTCCCCGGCGGGGGCTACAGCATCAGCGCTCCGGCTTCACCGGCTCCTGGCGCCCTCGGGCCGGCGCGGGCAGGTTCCTTCCTCACCTCCCAAACCTACGGAAACTTCGATATCAGCTACGACATTCTCAGCTATTCGACCGCGAACGCGCAGTTCATGGGCGTCTTCGGCCGGGTGAGCACGCCGGGGCTGGGCACCCTCAACGGGTACGCCATGGGGCTCGATACCACCACGGGCCAGCTTTTCATCAGCCGGGTGCAGGGTGAGCAGTCGCTCGGACCGATCGGGCCCGCGGCGGTTTCGGCCGCGCTGACGCTGACCCCGGCCGACGCCTACTCGCTCTCCTTCTCGGCGGTGGGTTCCGCCTTCACCGGCTCGATCCGCGACAAAACGACGGGCACGCTTCTGGCGAGCGTCTCGGGCACCGACAGCACCTATGCGAGCGGCGAAATCGGCTTCGGTGTGGCTGCCCAGACCTTTGGCGCCGGGGCGACGGCCGAGGCCACGTTTGACAACCTGTCGGTCACTGCAGTGCCCGAGCCGGCCGACTGGTCACTCATCGCGGCTGGCGGTCTCGGGGTGTTTGCCTGGATGCGCCGCCGGTCGAAGTAAGCCGAAGACGGGAAAAAGGCCGGCCGCTTCCAGCGGCCGGCCTGTCATTGGTTTCAGGGCGATTCAGTGCGCCGCCTTGCCCGAAACATCCGCCGCGTGCTGGGAGAAGGACTTGCCACGGCCCGTCGGGGCGATCACCGAGTCGATGACGCCGCGCTGGAACTCGTCCCACATGGGCGACATGCCGCGCAGCTTCGTCGCGATCTTGGCGAAGGTCTCGATCGTGTAGTCCACGTCCTCCTCGGTGTTCGCCATGCCCAGGGTCATGATGATGTTGCCCTGTGCCAACGCGTGGTCGAGGCCGATGGCGCTGAGCACGTGCGAGACCTTCAGCGACTTGCTCACGCAGCTCGAACCGCTCGCGACGGCGATGCCGTTCATGTCGCAGAGCAGGAGCTGCCCCTCGCCCTCAATGAACTCGGTCGAAAGGTTCAGGTTGGTTGAGATGCGCTTCGGGCCGGGTTCGGCGCCGTTCAGCTTGATGTACGTGATCTGCGACTTGAGGCCGTCCCACAGGCGCTTTTGCAGGTGCGCGGTGTGGGCGATGCGCTTGGGCAGTTCCGTCAGCGCAATTTCTGCCGCCACGCCACCGCCGACGATGGCGGGGACGTTTTCCGTCCCGGCGCGACGACCGCCCTCCTGCACGCCGCCATGCATCATCGAGACGATGCGGGCCTTCTTGTTGCGGTAGAGCACGCCCACGCCCTTCGGCCCGTAAAAACGGTGGGGCGAGAAGCTCACGAGCGCCGCGCCGAACTCCTTCACGTCGATCGGCAGCCAACCGGCGCTGGCTTCGCAGTCCACGTAGAGCGGCACGCCCTTCTCGGCGCAGATCTTCCCGACCTCGCGCATCGGTTGGATCGTGCCGATGTCGTGGTTCACGTGGTGGACGGCGACGAGCACGGTCTGCGGCGTGATGGCCGCGCGGAGTTCCTCCAGGTTCAGAACGCCTTCCTTGTCCACGCTCACGCGGGTGCAGGTCCAGCCCTGCTTCTCCAGGAATTCCACCGAGTTGATCACGCTCGGATGTTCGGTGGCGGAAATGACGAGGTGCTTGCCCTTGCGCTCGTTGGCATAGGCGACGCCCTTGATCGCCAGGTTGGCGGACTCGGTGCCGTCGGAGGTGAAGAAGATCTCCTCCTCGCTGTCGGCATTGATGAGGGTGGCCATCTGCTGGCGGGCCTTCTTCAGCGCATCCCGCACGCGCAGGCCGTGCTGGTGCAGTGAAGACGGATTGCCGAAGGCCTCGGTGAAGTACGGCTTCATCGCGTCGAAGACTTCGGGCAGCACGGGCGTGCTGGACTGGTGGTCGAGAAAAACGTGGCGCATAAGATTCAGAGTCTAAAATTCAGTTTCAGTCCGGATGGACGGCCCGTTTGAGATGCCGGCATTTCCGGCCGTCATGCGGGCGATCGCCCCGTCATGCCATCGGCACAGCGTGAGCAATGATACAACCGATCCGATCAGCGCAAAGAGCATGTCCCATTGGGGCGGCATGGAAAGGGGGCGGTTCCCTGCGGACTAGGCGTTCGGCAGAAAATAGAATTTGAAGCCGTATTCGCGCAGGAGCAGGAAATCCCTCACGTTTTCCTGATCGAAGACCTCCGTCAGTTTCTTCTGATCTGCGGCCTGTGGATTGAGCTCGTGACGGCCGAAGTCCAAGGCGCCGACGCCGAAACAGGCCGCCAACGCATGGCTCTCCTCCGAGGTCATGGCGAGGAACACATTGGAAACGACCGTGGCTCCCTCCTTCACCTGGGCGTAGTCAGCTTCCGGATACTCCAGAGCCTTTACGACTTTTCGTGAAAAGGGGCCGATGGCGATGATCTGGGCATCCAATCCCATGGCTATATTGGACATCGTTTGCGGTGACAAAAAATCTGCGGCTACACGGCGCGAACCGTCCAGCCGCAGGATTTCGTGAAATTGACTAACGTTCAGGCGGCAACGGGTTCGGCCTTGTTCGCCTTGGCGGCGGCTTCGGGATGCCGCTTCACGTAGTCTTCGAGGGCGGCCTTCAGGGCTTCCTCGGCGAGGACGGAGCAGTGGATCTTCACCGGCGGCAGGCCGCCCAGAGCGTCCACAACTTCTTGGTTCGAAAAGTCCATGGCCTCGGCGATCGTCCGGCCCTTGATCAGCTCGGTCGCCATGCTGGAGCTGGCAATCGCCGAGCCGCAGCCGAAGGTCTTGAAACGGGCGTCCTCGATCTTACCATCCTTGATCTTGATCGAGATCTTCATGATGTCGCCGCAGGCGGCGGCCCCGACTTCGCCGACGCCGTCGGCGTCCTTGATGTCACCCATGTTGCGCGGATTCATGAAGTGTTCCATGACCGTCGGGTTGTAGAGAGTGTAGGTATCGCTCATAGGTCTAAATCAGTACGGAGTTTCAGTTTCAAAGTTCAGGAGATCGCAGCCACGGCGGGCACTGACTTGTCGGTGGTCTGCGGACGGAAAACGATGGGACTCCGGGTGTTGGCCTGCGCCCGCTTCACGAGTCCGGCCGGAATGTGCCGGGTGGCGAGCTGCGCCAGCGTCGTGCCGGCGAAAACTTCCTTCACCTTGTCCTGCGCCTCGGCGAAGAGGCTGCACAGGGCACAGCCACCGGCATGTTCGCAGCCGGTTTCTTCGTCCAGGCAGCGGGTGAGCGCCACCGGTCCCTCGACGGCCTCGATCACCGTCAGCACCGTGATTTCCTCGGGCCGGCGCAGCAGGACGAAACCGCCGCCGGAACCGCGGGTGGACTTCACCAGCCCGGCGCGGGCAAGGCTCTGAAAGATCTTCCCTAGGAAGCTGACTGGCACGTCTTCCTCGTGCGCGACGACGTCCAGCAGCGCCACCTCACCGACCGGACGGCGGGCGAGGGCGAGCAGACCCAGCATGGCATATTCGCTGGCGCGGGTGACTTGCATGTTCGTGTCGTTTTTAAAGCGGACTGAAATAGTCCGGTTACCGGAGGCAACCTAATCGGACGGGGTCGGGTGTCAAACGGAGATACGCGCCGGTTCAGCTGTTAAACAGCTCCGGGGCCACCGACTTCGCCAGTGCCTGCGAACGGGCGAGAATCTCCTCGCCGGAATCGCACGACATGGCGCTGGTGGCGAGCGCCTGCGCCTCGGCCAGCTTCAGCCGGCGCAGAAGGAATTTCGCGGCGGGCACCACCGCCGGCGTGGCGCTGAGTTCATCGACGCCCAGACCGACGAGCAGGGGAATCACCGCCGAATCACCCGCCATTTCGCCGCAGACGCCGACCCAGCAGCCGGCGGCGTGGCCGGCCTCGATGGTGAGCTGGATGAGCCGCAACACCGCCGGATGCGTCGGCGTATGGAGGTGCGCGACACGGGCATTGAGGCGGTCCACGGCCAGGGTGTATTGGGTGAGGTCGTTCGTCCCGAGGCTGAAGAAGTTGACGTGCGGTGCCAGCGCACGGGCGATCAGCGCCGCCGAAGGTACCTCGATCATCATCCCGACCTCCATCTTCTCATCAAAGGGCACTCCTTCCTGGCGCAGTTCGGCGCGGCATACCTCGAGCATCCGGTTCGCCGCCAGCAGCTCCTCCAGGCACGAGATCATCGGGTACATCAGCTTCACGTTGCCGTAAGCGCTGGCGCGGAGGATGGCCCGCAACTGCGGCTTGAAGATGGCCGGGTCGGCCAAGCTGATCCGGATGGCCCGCCAGCCGAGGAAAGGATTCGACTCGTGATGCTGGCCGGCGAAGAGCTTGTCCCCGCCGAGGTCGAGTGTGCGGATCACGACCGGTGCCGGGGCGAAGGCGGCCGCGACTTCCCGATAGACCGCGAACTGCTGCTCCTCGTCGGGCGAAACCGCGGGATTCAGGAAAAGAAACTCGGTACGGAAGAGCCCCACGCCCTCGGCGCCCGATTCCTTCACGGCGGGAATGTCCGCCGGCCCCTCGATGTTCGCGGCGAGCACGAGCCGCGTGCCGTTCATCGTGATCGCCGGCTGTTCGCGCAAGTCAGCCAGCCGATGTTCCAAGGCGGCGCGGCGTTCGCGGATCTGCCCGTACTGGAAGAGTGTGGCGTCGGTCGGGTTGACCGTCAGCACGCCGCCATGACCGTCGATCAGGGCGTATTCGCCGGTGTGGACCCTGCGGGCCACGTCCCCGAGACCAACCACCGCCGGGATGCGGAGCTTGCGCGCCATGATGGCCGTGTGACTGGTCTTCCCGCCGGCGTCGGTGGCAAAGCCGAGCACCTTGCTGCGGTCCAGCAGCGCGGTCGTGCTCGGCGAAAGGTCGGGTGCCACGATCAGCACGGGCTCCGTCAGTCGCGAAAGGTCGGCCTCGCTCACTACGCCCAGCAGGTTTCCCAGTACGCGGTTGGCGACATCGTGGACGTCCGCCGCGCGCTCGCGGAGGTAATCGTCGTCCATCGCCGCCAGCGCGGCGGCGTACTTGGAGGTGATGTCCCGGAACGCCGTTTCGGCGTTGGTTCCGCTGCGGATGGCGCTGTTGACTTTGTCCAGCAGCGTGGGGTCTTCGAGGACGAGCAGATGGGCGTCGAAGATGCCCGCCTCGTGCGCGCCCATCGCGGTTTTCACCCGGTGCTGGACCTCGGCGATCTGGCGGCGGGTTTCGACCAGCGCCTGCTGGAAGCGCGCCAGTTCGGCGACCGTCTCTGCCTCGGTCAGGCGGTGGTCGGGTATGTCGTGGTTGGTCTGGCCGAGCCGGAGAATTTTCGCGTGCGCGACGCCTCCGGCCACGGGAATGCCCCGGTAAACTCGTTCACCCGCTGGCTCGCGCTCAGGCACGTGGGAGGAGAATTAGGTGGAAATGGTTGGCAGGCAACCCGGTTTCTGGCCCGGCTCGCGGATATGACCGCCCGTCACGCCGCCATTTTCAGAAAATTGGACAGGATGGTCCGGCCGTTTTCCGTCAGGATGCTCTCCGGGTGGAATTGCACCCCCCAGATCGGCAGCGTCCGGTGGCGCAGCCCCATGACCTCGTCCTCGGCCGTCCAGGCCGTGACCTCCAGTTCGGCCGGGATCGTGTCCTTCTTCGCCACCAGCGAATGGTAGCGGGTCGCGTTGAAAGGATTCGGCATTCCGGCGAAGAGATCCTTGCCGTTGTGATAGATCGGCGAGGTCTTGCCGTGCATCATGCGGTGATTGACCACCACCGATGCGCCAAAGACATGCGCAATGCACTGGTGCCCGAGACAGACCCCCAGCACCGGTGTGCGCCGGTCGGCAAACGCGCGGAGCAGCTCGTTCGACAGCCCCGCCTCCTTGGGCGAGCAAGGACCGGGCGAGATCAGCACCCGCTCCGGCTGCAGCGCCAACGCCGCCTCGACGGTGATCTGGTCGTTGCGATGCACCTGCATGTCCACGCCCATCTCGCCGAGATACTGCACGAGATTGTAGGTGAACGAATCGTAGTTATCGATGACCAGCAGCATTGCGGGCGTACCCTAGAGGCGAACGGCCCGGAAGGGAAGCGCGGGGCGGAGGAGACAGGCAGAAGCGGGGGAGCGGTGAGCGAGCAGGGAAGGGGGACGATTCGTGAGCGTGATACGCACCCACTCCTCAGACTTCGGACTTCGTACCCGGGACCCGGGACACCGAACCCATCACCATTTTTGCTTTTTCCTTTTTCCATTTTCCTTCCTACCACCTTATCAATCGCGCCGCTCAGTTCAACCGGTACCCCGCCGAGGAAGAATGCAAACCGCCCGTTATTCATACGTCAGATGTGTTGTCCGCATTTGGACCCTCCTTCTTTTATGGCTGCTTGGCGGTTTCGACGGTTCCGCTGGGCCGCTCGCGCCGGGCCAGCTTGACCCGAATTACCGTCCGCGATTTGAGCGTAGTGGCGCCCCGTACCGGCTGCATGCCACGACCAGTGGCACCATCCTGGTCGAGCTGCCTCCCGATGGTGTCCGGATAAACGGCACCGCGGCCAGACGGCTGGCCCGGATGCAGCAGGACGGAACCATTGATCCGACATTTCACGGACCTGCCTTCCTGACCAACGCCTCGTTTTCACAGGTGCTGGCGCAGGCCGACGGCCGTATCTGGATCGAGTACAGCACCACCACGACCAATTACCCGGTGCCACCCGCCCGCTTCCTCCGCCTGCGCGCCGATGGCTCCCAGGATGACTCCTTCCAGTTGCCGGTGCGCTCCGACGACGAGGATTGGCGACTGCTGGCCATCCAGCCAAATGGCGGGGTGCTGGCGGCCGTGAACCGGCCGGCGGCTCCGGCGGCGGATCGCCACAAACTGCTCCGGCTGCAAAGCGACGGCAGTGTTGACCCCTTCTTCGCCAGCGCCGTGGACGAAGGGGCTCGCACCGTGAGCGCGCAGCCGCTGCCCGATGGGGGCGTGCTGGTGGAGTATGTGCCCATTTCCTTTGGCGATGGGGGGGCACTGCTTTGGACCCGGCTGCAGCCGGACGGATCGCTCGATGAAACCTACTTTCCCCCGTCCAAGCCCAACCGTGACTTTCGCACCTTCCACGCGATCTCGCCCGCCGGCGAGGTGCTGATTGCGTATTACTCGACCTATGAGCACCTGCCGAACGGTGGCACCGCCCCCACCCTTCCTTTTGTCCGGTTGCGGGTGGATGGCAGCCTTGACCCGGATTTTCATCCTGGATTTGCTCCGGCCGGTATTGTGGGCTTCCTGCCTGCGGGCCACGTGCTGGTGACGGTCACGGATCCCCACACCACCCTGACCTCGGTGCTGGAGCTGGATCATGACGGTACCCAGGTGCGGGAGATCACGCTGGACGCCGTCGCCGAACCCGGCAGTTCCCTGTTGGTCGAGCTGCTGCCGGATTCGGGTCATTATCTGGCCCAAGATGGCCATCACTCCTGGCTGTACGCCGCTGCCGGCGACCGGTTTTACTCATTTGCCCCGGCGGTTTACCAGGCAATGAAGCCGCCTGTCCCGGTGGCCTATGCCGACGGTTCGCTGCTTTTTGGCCACGGAGGAACCGTGAGTCCGGCCTTTGACACGGTGAACCTGCTCCCGGTGTCCGGCCCGGCCCTGGTGGATCAGGATGGAAAAATCGACCTTCCGTTTACCACCTGGTTTGAGAGCCAGGCCGATTGGCTGGCGGTGCCAGGCGCGAAGGGCGAGGTCTACGTCTACGATCTTTTCAGCCATCAATTCGCCGCGGTGAGCCGGGACGGCTCCCTGCGCCAGCTGGGCGGCCGGGGCGACACGCTTCCCATCGGCTTCTCCACCGACTCCGGTAATCATCTCCAGTTTCAAAGCGATCTTTCCCTGATCGAACGGTCGGACAACAACCTCCTGCGCGTCCGCCCCTCGGCTTCGACGGAATATAACTTGGGCATCCTCAGCCCCAAGGCCCAATTGGAGGGGTTTCTGGTGCTGCCTGATGACTCCGTGCTGGCCTGGGGCTATTCCCGGGCTTTTGAAGGCGCGCCGGGCAACGGGATTGGGCGGCTCAGTCCGGATCTTCGCGGACCGGATGCTGAATTTCACTCGTCGCTGCCGCAGTTCACGGAGGTGTTGCAGGTGGAACCGCAGCCGGATGGCAAGCTGCTCGTATTCCACGATTTTTTCCGGGCCTTGAATCATCCGCACAATTACCTGCTGACCCGGTTGAACCAGGACGGCAGCCCGGATGCCGAGTTCAACCGCCACCTCACCTTCGACGCACTGGTCCGGGCCATCAAGCTGGACAGTCAGGGTCGGATCCTGGTCGCCGGGGCGTTCCATACCGCGAGCGGAGAAGCGCGGGGCGGCGTGCTGCGGCTGCATCCGGATGGAACTCCCGACAATGACTTCCTGGTGGGTGAAGGACCGGATGCGCCGATCGAAAACCTATTTGTGTTGCCGGGCGATGACGTCGTGTTGCACGGCAATTTCCGCCACTTTAATGGCGAGGAAGCCTGGGGCCTGGTCAGGCTGTCAGGCGGCCCGTCGGTGGCCGCCTCCCCCCGGATCCTGTCGCTGACGGGATCCCGGACGGCGTCCGCTGGTGAGAGCGTAAGCCTGGGCGCGGTGATCACGGGCGGTCCTGTCTGGCAGGCGCAATGGTACCTCGATGGAAACGCCCTGCCCGGCGAAACCAATGCGACGCTCATCTTGCGCCAGGTGAATGCTCAAATCCAGGGGAGCTATGCGCTTTTCGTTGCCAATGGCGAAGGAGCCGACGTGGGTCTCACCTCGCTTGCGGTGGTGCCACCGGTAGCCCGGCCTCCTTCGGTAGCCCTTCTAGGCGCGGACGGCACCACATTCCCTCCTCAGCTGACGGTGGGCCTGACCGGGGATCCGACCCGCCTCTATGAAATGCAGGTCTCTACCAACCTGACGGACTGGCGCGGCGTATTCAGCGGCATTTACGCGAACACTTCCGGAAGCTTCGATGACCCATTCAGCTATGGGCCGGGCCCACGATTCATCCGCGCCGTCGCACCATAGCGGGTGAGGTGCGGGGACGGGAGGGTGAAGTCAGGAGACGGGGCAGGGCGAGCGGGAGATCGGATGAGAAAGGGGAATGGTGGGAGTGGCGGGTTATCAATCGTGGATCGTAATTCCACCCCATCGGCCTCCGCTCCTCGGGACTTCGGACTTGGAACCCCGGACCATTCCTGCCTTTTGGCTTTTGCCTTTTGCCTTTTTCCTTTCCCCTCGTCACCCATGGCGTCGACGCCCAAGCGCAAGGCCTCTCTTCACACCCTCGAACCCCGGTTCCGCGTGGTCGTGGGCAAGGACGTGGCACTGGGGCCGGGAAAGATCGAGCTGCTCGGCCACATTGCCTCCACAGGCTCGATCGCCCGCGCGGCCGCGGCGATGGGCATGTCCTATATGCGCGCCTGGACCCTGGTGCAGACCATGAACCGCTGCTTTCGGGAACCCCTGGTGAGCGCGTCACGCGGCGGCAAAGCCAGCGGCGGGGCCACCCTGACGTCGACCGGCAAACGCGCCTTGGAACTGTACCAGCAGATCGAGGAGGCCAGCCGTCATGCCGTGGAACCATTCTGGCAGGAAATCCTCCCTATGTTGCCAAAGTAGGACGGGAACCCGTCCCGATCCGCCTGTCCTCGCAGAGGTTGCTGCTTCGCTTAGCTGACCATTGGTTCCAGCCGAGGTGTCCGGAAACTCGCCGGCAACCGGGCTTTCAAGATCCGTTCATCGCGGTCGTAGCGCACGTCGTAGTGTTGTTCGTTCAACAGGGCGAACGCTGGCCGCAGGTTCAAAAGATTACAGTCCCGGACGATGACATCCGCGCGCGCGCCGATGGCGGCCACGAGGAAAGGCAGCCAATCGGCGGCAATTGCAGAAAGCTGGTGAATCTCCATCAGTCAACGCTAGGAGACCGACTGGAGGACACCCATGGGGTGAAACCCGAATTGAGTGACCAGTGGCGAGTGAAGGTGACGAAGAGCTGCCTCCGGCCTCTGCGAAAGAGAGCAGGATGTGTTAGGCAAGCCCGACAGCGTCGGGCTCCAGGAGCCTCGCCTGCAGACCGATATATTTGACAGGGTATATCTAATCGGATGCGATTGCCGCCACATGAGTTTCCTTCCGGTGGGCAAGGCAGGGTGGCGCTCGCTGGCGTTGGCGTTTGGGGTGATCGCGGTTGCGGCACTCAGCTGGTCGGCTGCGGCGGTGGATACCCCCCCGTCCGCCACAGGGACCATCACGGTGGCTGCCGCCGCCGATCTGATCTTTGCCCTCGATGAGCTGAACGCCAAATTCCAGGCCATCCATCCAGGGACGGCGGTGAAGGTGACTACCGGTGCCTCCGGCAACCTCTTCGCGCAGATCAGGCAGGGCGCGCCGTTCGACGTGTTTCTTTCCGCCGACATGAATTTTCCGCGCGAACTGGTGAAAACCGGTGCGGCGGACGAACGCAGCCTCGCCAGTTACGCCATCGGCCATCTCGTACTATGGACGACGAAGACCAACCTGCCGGTACGTCAGGGCCTGGCCGTGCTGACCAACGCGACCATCGGTCGGATTGCCCTCGCCAACCCCGCCACCGCGCCCTATGGCCGGGCGGCCAGGGCAGCGCTCACCAACGCAGGACTCTGGGAGGCTGTGCAACCGAAGCTCGTGCTCGGTGACAACATTGCGCAGACCGCGCAGTTCGTGCAGACGGGCAACGCGGATGTCGGGCTGGTGAGCCTCTCGCTGGTCTCCGCACCCAAGCTGGCAGGCGTCGGCGTCTGGTGGCCGGTGCCCGAAGATGCGTACCCGCGCCTGGAACAGGGTGTGATCCTCACCGCGCGCGGCGCGACCAACGACCTGGCCCGTGCCTACCTGACCTTCCTCGGGTCCGACACCGCTCGCGTGGTGTTGGACCGCTTCGGCTTCCGTCGTCCCCCACTGACCCACTGACCCACTGGCTTACTGGCTTACTGGCTTACTGGCTCTCCGCCCACCTGCCGGCTCGCCAGCCTGAAAGCGCCTGAGCTAAGCTCGGCCCCATGCCGCTTACCACAGACCTCCCGCAGCGGGTTTCGCGCATCGTCGGGGCCACGCCGGTGCTGGACATCCACACGCACCTGTATGATCCGGCCTTCGGCTCGCTGCTGCTCTGGGGCATCGACGATCTGCTGGTTTACCATTACCTCGTGAGCGAGTCGTTCCGCCAGATGGACGTGCCTTATGACCGCTTCTGGGCCGCCTCCAAAACCGAGCAGGCCGACTTCGTCTGGGACGCCCTTTTCGTCCGACACTCACCCGTGTCGGAGGCCTGCCGGGGTGTGCTGACCATCCTGCACTCGCTCGGACTGTCGCCGCGCCAGAAGGATCTGAAGGCTTTGCGGAAGTGGTTCGGGGAACAGCGGCCCGCCGACTACGTGGAGCGCGTGCTTTCCGCCGCGAATGTCTCGGGCATCGGCATGACCAACTCGCCGTTCGACGACGAGGAACGCCCCTTCTGGGAGCGCAACACGCCGCGCGACCCGCGCTTTTTCGCCGCGCTCCGGATTGACCCGCTGCTCGTCGCCTGGAAGCAGACCGTGCCGCAGCTCCGGGGCTGGGGTTACGACGTGACCGCCGAACTGACCCAGCGCACCGCCGACGAGGTGCGCCGTTTCCTGTCCGATTGGACGCGCCGGATCGGGGCGCGCTACTGCATGGTCTCGCTGCCGCCGCACTTTGCGTATCCGGCCGACACGGAGACGGCGTGGCTCATCGAGCACGCGGTGCTGCCGCATTGTCGCGACCACGGACAACCGTTCGCCCTCATGATGGGCGTGAAGCGCGCCGTGAATCCCGCGCTCCGCATGGCCGGCGATGGTGTGGGCCGCAGCGACCTGACCGCGCTGCAAAGCCTGTGTGCTGCGCACCCACAGAACCGCTTCCTGGTGACCTGCCTCGCCCGGGAGAACCAGCACGAGCTGGTGGTGCTCGCGCGCAAGTTCCGCAACCTGCATCCGTTTGGCTGCTGGTGGTTCACCAACACGCCGCAGCTGGTCGCGGAGATCACCACGATGAGGCTCGAACTCCTCGGCACGAGCTTCACGCCCCAGCACAGCGACGCCCGTGTGCTCGACCAGCTCGGCTACAAGTGGTCGCACTCGCGCACGATCCTGGCCAATTGCCTCGCGGAGAAATACGCCGCCATCGAAGCCGCCGGCTGGCCGATCACCGACGCCGACATCCAGCACGACGCCACCGAGCTTCTCAGCGGTGCGTTCACGCGCTTCTGCAATGGGTGACGAGTGACGAGGGGCGAGTCAGCGGGGAGGACGCATAGCCCCCTCAGCTTTGATGCTTGGCTATAGTGCCTTCGCCACGTCCTTGGCGAAGTAGGTCAGGATCAGGTCGGCACCGGCGCGTTTGATCGCCAGCAGCGACTCGTCGCGGGTTTTCACGAGGTCGAGCCAGCCCTTCTCCGCCGCCGCGTGCAACTGCGCGTATTCGCCGCTCACCTGATAGGCCGCCAGGGGCAAGGACGTGGAGTCGCGCAGTTCGCGGATGATGTCCAGATACGGGCCGGCCGGCTTCACCATGAGGGCGTCCGCGCCTTCGGCCTCGTCGAGCAGGGCGTCGGCGATGGCCTCGCGGCGGTTCGCCGGGTTGAGCTGGTAGGTGCGCTTGTCGAGCGACTTGGTGCCCGCCGCGCTGGCGCTGCCCACGGCCTCGCGGAAGGGTCCGTAATAGGCCGAGGCAAACTTCGCCGAGTAGGCCAGGATGCCGGTGTGACATTGCTCGGCGGCATCGAGAGCGGCGCGGATGGCGGCGACGCGGCCATCCATCATGTCACTGGGTGCCACGAAGTCCGCGCCGGCACCGGCGTGCAGCACCGACATCTGGGCGAGCACATGGAGGGTGGCGTCATTGTCCACGTCGCCCCCGTCGGGGGTGAGGATGCCGTCGTGGCCATGAGTGGTGTAAGGGTCGAGGGCGATGTCGGTGAAAATCACCAGCCCGGGCACGGTGGCCTTCACCGCGCGCACGGCACGGAGCACGAGACAGTCGGGGTTCAGCGCCTCGGTGCCGTTGTGATTTTTCAGCGCCGCCGGAGTCACGGGAAACAGGGCGATGCCGCGCACACCGAGTGCGTGCAGCTCACGGCACTCGGCCACGAGGTCGGTCAGGTTCAGGCGGAAGACCCCCGGCATGGAGCCGATCGGCTCGGGTGCGCCCTCGCCCTCTTTGACGAAGAGGGGAGCGATCAGGTCGGCCGCCACGAGCCGCGTCTCCTGCACAAGTTCGCGGATGGCAGCGGTGCGGCGCAGGCGGCGCAGACGGACGACGGGCAGCGGAACGTTTTGCACGCCGCACAGGCTAGCGGCTGGAGCGATGGGTGGCCAGTTTGCGTTCCGGGCTCAGAACTCCGTGCCGAGCTTCAGCCGGATTTCAAGCCGTTCCCGGTCGTCGAGATACAGGCCGCCGGTGCCCTTCTTATCCGGCCAGCCCCAGATCTGGGGCAGCACGGCCAGCGTGGCGAAGAAACGGTCACCGGCGTAATGCAGCGTCGGTCCGGCGGAGAAGGTCACAAACTGGCTGTTGTCCAGGTCGGCGTTGCCGAACTCGGTGTCGAGCCGCGTTTCCACGCCAAACCACCAGTGGTCCGCAAACTTCCAGGACAGGCCGGCGGCCCATTCCATCGTGAGGTTGGTCTCCCAGTCGTTGCCCGGTTCCTTCTCAAACTCGGGCTCGATGGTGTAGTTGAGGACGGCAATGAGCCGGTTATCGAGGAAGTTCTTCTGCACGATCAGCTTCGTCTCCAGCTCGATCTCGTGGTGCCGTTCGCCGCCCGCCCGCTCGATCGTGTTGTAGCCCGGCTCGAAATAGAGCGAGACCCCGACCGCCGCCTTGGTGGGGTCCAGCAGCTGGTACTTCAGTTCGAAGGACGTCCCGCTGAGACCGAAGCGGTTGCGGTCGTCGAACACCTCGGAACTGCCCACGGAGTCCCTGGTATAGTGGTAGTCGGCCAGCAGGTAGGCGGCGACCTGGAGGCGGTCAGTCACGCCGTATTCCAACTCGGTGGCCAGGTCGAGGCCGAGGTAGCGGCCGGATTCCTTGCCGATCCGCGCGGTGGACCACTGGGTAAGCTCCCATTCGCCCTTGGCCTCGCTCTGTGCCCCGCGCAGATAGCCAAAGGGTTCTTCGTGGGCGAGGAGGGATCCGGTGACGGCGGCCAGAGCGAGGCCGCCTGTAATCAGTTTCAAATTCATTGGCCGCGCACCGTGACGGATACGGCGGCGGCCCGCTAACGCTCGGTTGCCAATCTTTGCCGGGCGCTTGCAGCCCGGACTCAGGACTTGGGAATCACGTTCAGCCAGTAATAGCCGACGGGATGAAGCAGCGCGCGCCCATCAGCGCTGCGCACGCCCGGGAGCTTCAGCTCATGCACGTGCCCGACCACGAGACCGGTCTTGATGCTGACGCGCAGACCATCGGGCGACACCTTGACCGATTCGATGGCGGGCTTGGTCTGGTCCACCTCGGGGGAGCCGTATTCGGCGCGGTACACATAGGTGAAGGTCTCGTAGGCGTACGATTCGAGCTTGGCCGCCGTGGCCGGGTCCACCGGCTGGGTGAAGGTCAGTTCGAAGCCGTCGGGCTTCACCCGCATGTGCTGGATTTCGAACGGCGTCTTGCCGTTCCATTCCAGCCGTTGCAGGGCGAACGGCTGACCGCCCCGCGCGCCCCAGCCGCGATCCGTCCCGCCGACAAAGAGCACGCCCTCGGGGCACATTTCCAAACTGAGGGAACCGGAGGCGAGGCCCTCACGGAAAGGGAAGCAGGCACCCTGATACACGCCGTCGATCTCCTCCAGATCGGCCCGCATCACCGTGCTCCAGGTCTGGTCGCCGACGAAGAGCTGTTTGGTGAACGGCCCGAATTTTCCGGCCGTGAAGTCGTTCTGTATGCCGCTCGCGCTCTGACCCATTTTCTGGTAGGGAAAGGCAATCACCGGCGGCACAAATTCGGGCATCTTTTTCCATTCGGTGGCGATGCGGCTGTTGCTCAGCGGATCGGCCGGACGCGGCCCGAGGTTGGTCGCCAGCGTGTACCATTTGTTGCCCTGGGGATTGCCCATGAAGCCGCCGGGTTTGAGGTGTTTCAACCAACAGGTGCCATTCCATGGACCCTGGTTGTCGGTGTAGAACATCTCCCCGACCGAGTTCGTGGCCACGCCGCCGGGCGAGCGCAGGCCGCTGCACGTCGGGATGACCTCGCCCTTGGGCGTCACCCGCAGGCACCAGCCGCGGAACTCGGTCTCGCTCGTGAACGAGCCCGTGAGGCAAAGCGTGACCCAGATGTTGCCCTCGCGGTCGGGCTTTGAGCCGAACGCGTATTCGTGATAGTCACCGGTGATGCCCCAGCCGTCGGCCACGGTTTCAAACACGTCGGCCCGGTCGTCGCCGTCGGTGTCACGCAGCCGCGATACCTCACCGCGCTGGGTGACGTAAAACCAGCCGTCACCGAGCGTGGAAAGCCCGAGCACCTCGTGCAGCCCCGAGGCATAGCGGGTGAACTTCACGGTGGACGGCTTTGGGTCCTTCCCAAAAGCCCCATCCACGAAATAGATCTCCCCGAGCCGGGTGGAGACGGCGAGGCGCTGATGGCCGAACCGCTGGATGGCTCCGGCCTCCAAGGTCACACCTTCGGGGATTGGCACGGTGACCAACGGGTAATACTCCGCCTCCTCGTCCGCCTTGCCGGCGGCGAACAGGGAACCTGTGGCGAGCGTCAGCCCCAAGGCCGTGGCGATTGGGGAAAACAGGGAAAACAGTCGCTTCATAGTCGTATCCTTTGCCGCCTCACCACGTCAGCTCTTCCACGAATTGGCCGCCGGCTTCCACCGGTACCCGCAGTTCCTTTTGGGCGATTACCGGTTTGCCACCGCCCACAAACTTGAGCTTCAGCTTGCCGTCCACCGTGTAAGTGCCGTCCGGATTGGCCTGAATCTCACCCGCCGCCGCACGGAACCAGAGGCTGCCTGCCGGCGGGGTGCCAGTGAGCTTGAAGGTGCGCACGAGGGTCACATCCACGTCCGCCACCTTGGGCACGATGGCGTCTTCGATCAGGAGCCCACCCAAGCCATAGCGGAAGGCCGGCCGGCGTTTTTCGTCCAGCGTGTAGCCGTGGAACTGCCAGCCGGGCGAGCGGCCCTTAACGGCAGTCGGCCAGGCGGCATCGGCCCGGTCGAGCACCGCGAACGCCGGCCCTTCCGGCAGCCGCACGATGTGGTTACCGAGCGGCGGTTCGTAGCCCACGCCACGGTCCGTGCTGTGCCGCGAAGCATCGATGAACGCGCCCTGCCAGATCATGGCGAGCCGGACCTGATTGGCATCAAAGGCGAGGCTCGCGTGTTCCGGGTAGCCGACGCCGATCGCGCGCGAACCGGCGCCGTCGATGAAGTTGCGATAGATCACGGCTTCCTTGTCCACCAAGATTTCCTTGCTGGCACGCACCAGGCCCAGCGGCACCTCGGCCTTGGCCCCGTCCGCGAGCCACGCCCAGATGGCGCGGATCTGAGCCTCGGTGTCGCCGGCGAGGATGCCGGTGTTCACGGCCTTGCCTTCCGGCCAGAAGCTGGGCATGCGCGTGCCCGGCCGCAGCGCCGCCGGATCGGGCAGGTAGCGGCGGAACCAGTCCCACTTCAGCCGCTCGTGCATCCGGTCGAGGCCGAGGGCGGGAATTCCGAGCGAGGCGAAGTTGCCGAAGGTGTGGCAGGCGATGCAGCTCAGGCCGTCACGACCGACCAGCTTGTGCCCGAACTTCGCGTCCCGCTCGGTAAGGGCCGGGGCGGGGGCGGCATTGGTTCGTGAGTCTGCCTGATCGAAAGCGTCTGCCAGCGCGCCAACGTTGGCCTCGCCAAACACCGGCATGCGGGTGGCCATATAGGGGCGGACTTTCACGCCTTCGCCCAGTACGCGGGCGGTCCACGTCGGTTGGAGCTTGGCGCCGACGGCGTTCAGGTGGGGTGGCAGGCGGCCTTCCTCACCAAGATCCGCTTCGCCCACGATATGGAACCACGCATCGCGACCGGTCGCGGCGGGGCCGCCGATGCCGTCCCGCGAATGGCAGGCGAAGCAGCTCAGGCGGGTCATCGTCGTGGTAATCTGCCGGGCGGGCTTCAACGGTATGGTCAGTGTGCCGGCTTTGGCCATGGTACGGCGCAGGGCGGCGCGTTGAGCGACACTCAGGCCATACTTTGGGGCCCCGGCGGGGACCGTATCCGCCAGGCAGCCGCCGAGGTTGGGTGGGGCGAGGTCCAAGAGTGGCTTCGCCGGCCTGGCGGCCACACCGGCCATCTGGTGGCAGGCCGCGCAGTTGAGCTTCGCAAACCATTCGCGACCCTTCGCCGCCTTGGTCGCATCGACGGCAAATGCCGCGTAACCCAGCGGGCGCATCGGCACGCCGATCCGCTTGAGTGCCGAAGCCGGAATCCGCTGCCGCGAAAAGCCGGGACCCGCCCAACCCACCTTGAACTCAAAGCCGGCACCGTTCTGGTAGAAGCGTACCTCCAGACCGTGCAGGCCCTTGGTGAGCTTGATCTTGCCCTGCTTTTCCACGGGGGCATGGTCACCGTCGTTGTCCACGATACGCTTGCCTTCCACGTCGAGCGTCGAGCCGTCGTCAGACTCAGTGAAGAAGGTGTATTCGCCATCGGCCGGGGCCTCGATCAGGCCGGTGAAGCGCAGGCCGAAGCTCTCCTTGCGCTGGGCCAGCTTCGCCGTCAGTTCCGGCGTGTCACCGGAGGCCTTGGGCTTCAGCTTGTCGAAATCGGCACAGCCGCCGAACGACGATTCGTAATACTCCCACTTGAGGCCGGCGATGGTGGCGGCCGTCTGCGTGCTGTCCTGCAATTCCGGCACCTGGGCCCGGAGCAGGTAGGTCGCCAGCGCCTGGGCGTCGCCCGCGTTCAGATTGAGTGACGGCATCCGGCCGCCCGGGTGCAGTTTCACCGGGTCCTGCAGGAACCGGGCGAGCTCGGTGACAAAATACTTATGTGCCAGATCGCCGAGCGGGATGGCTTCGCTGACCGCACGTTCGAAGACGGCGGGCGTCACGCCTTCCGGTCGGACCTCCGGTGCGTGGCACGCCACGCACCCGATGGAATGAAACAGCTCGCGACCCTGCTGGATGCGGGCCGGGTCTGCCGAGGAACCTTCGGCCTCACCCGCCGGCTGCTGGGAGATCAGGAAGTGAACCAGGGTGTCGGCGGCATCCGCGCGCTCCGCCGCCGGAATGCCGGCGAACAGGTCCGGCATGGCCGACCCGGGCTTGGTGGACTCGTGATTCAGGAGCCAGGAACCCAGCCACTGCGGAGTCAGGCGCAGGCCGGCAGCACCCAATAACGGAGCCGCACGGGAGGTGAGCCGTTTGGCGATTTCCGGTGGAACCGTGTGGCAGGCGCTGCAGTTCAGCTCGCCGAGCAGCATCTCGCCTTCATCCACGCCGGGTGGAAGCACGAGCGGCCCAGCGAAACCGTCGCCGCGCACCGGGTTGCCGAGCGCAAGCGCGAGCAGGCCGAGACCCGCCAACCATAGCCGAAAGGGGAACATGACCCGCGTCGGACGCGCCGGTCGGTCGGCAAATTCAGCGGACGCATCGGGCCGGACCCGACGTGGCTGGCGGTAAAATGCGGAGGGAGTCACGGGCGGATATTTGCCCGTCTGCGCGGCGCTGGCCAACCAGAAGCGTGAAAAATCAGTGAAACAGTAATCAGTGTTCAGTAAGTCAGTCCCCAACGGGCGGGAGCGTTTGGTTCACTGATCACTGATTACTGATTTACTGATTACTACCCCCACCCAGCGACTTCCGTACGAGCTCACGTGCCTCCTCGACCAGGGCGCGGTCGTGGCGCAGGTCGCCGAAGCGGAAATCAGGCACGCCACTCTGCTCCCGGCCGATCAGGTCACCAGGACCGCGCAGGCGCAGGTCAGCTTCGGCGAGGGCAAAGCCGTCGGTGGTCTCGGCCAGCACCTTCAGCCGCTGCTTCGCCGTGTCGGTCTTCTGTTCGGCTACCAGGATGCAGTGCGATTCGTGGGCTCCGCGGCCAATGCGTCCGCGCAACTGGTGGAGCTGGGCGAGGCCGAACTGGTCGGCATCCTCGATGAGCATCACGGTCGCGTTGGGTACATCCACACCGACCTCAATCACACTGGTGGCGACCAGCGCCTTCACCGTGCCGTTGCGGAAGGCGGTCATTACCGACTCCTTCTCCTCCGACCGCAGCTGACCATGCAGCAGGCCGACGCGGTGCGGTGCCAACTCCTTCTGCACCCGGGCGAATTCTTTGGTGACGGCTTTAACCTCATCGTGATCGGACTCGCTGACGCGCGGGTAAACGACGTAGGCCTGCCGGCCTTTCTCCAGTTCCGCACGGACGAACGCCCACACCCTGGGCAGGGCCGCCGCGTCGCGCACATGGGTGCGAATGCGCGCCCGACCGGCCGGCAGTTGATCCAGGACGCTCACGTCGAGATCCCCGTAAAGCGTCAGGCCGAGCGTGCGCGGGATGGGCGTGGCGGTCATCACGAGCAGGTGGGGGAACCGCCCGCCATCGCGGCCCTTGCGGAGCAGTTGCTCGCGTTGGGCGACCCCGAATTTGTGCTGCTCGTCGATGATGACCAGCCCGAGCCGGTCGAGCGTTACCGAATCCTCCAGCAACGCGTGGGTGCCCACTACAAGCCGGGGGAGTCCCGGGTTCCGGGTCCTAGGTCCCGAGTTGCCGAGGCTCAGTCCGACTTGGGACTCGGGACCTTGGACGCGGGACGTTTTCCGGCTCCCCGTCCGCAGTTCCACCGTGATTCCGAGCGGTTCGAGCCAGCGCGTGAAGTTGCGGTGGAGCTGCTCGGCCAAGATCTCGGTCGGGGCCATCAGGGCGACGTTGCAGCCGCTTTCCAGGGCCATCAGGGCGGTACCGGCGGCCACGACGGTCTTGCCGGAGCCGACGTCCCCTTGCAGCAGCCGGCGCATGGGGACCGGGCCGCCCATGTCGGCGCGCAACTCGCGTAATACCCGGACTTGGGCCTCGGTGAGCTTGAAGCCCAGCGCGGCGAGGAAGGGCTTCATCAGCCGGTTGTCGCCGGAGCAGGGGAACGCGCGGGCGTTGCGTTCGAGTTTCTGCCGCCGCCGCTGGATTTCCAGTTGCAGCTCCACAAACTCATCGAGTGCCAGCCGCTGCCGCGCGCGATCGGCGTCGGCAAGTTCGTTGGGGAAATGCAGGGACCGGATGGCCTCCGCTCGCCGGGGCAGGGGGCGGGCTTCCAGTTCGAGCTGCTCGCGGGCGGCATCGACGGCGGCCCGTGTGCGCACGGCAGTGAGATCCATTTCCGGGTGCGCGTCTCGCACTTGGTCCGCAAATTCCTGGACGGCCCGCCACACGATGCTGCGGACGGCACGCTGCGGCAGCCCCTCGGTGAGCGGGTAAATGGGAACCACGCGGTTGATGTGCACCGTGATGTCGTCACCGTTCTCCACTTTTTCCGTCTCGGGATGGTCCATCGTGCGCGGCTTCAGCAGGTTCGGCTTGCCGAAGACCATCACCTCGTCGCCGACGGCGAAGAGGCGTTCGAGAAACGGGAGATTCCACCACCGGCAGTGCAGCCGCGCCGAGCCATCCTCCAGCACGAACTCGTACACCGAGCGCGCCCCGCCACGAAAGCGCTTCACGCCCGACGCCACGATCTTGCCAAAGACGGTCGCGCTCTTCCCCAGCTCCAACTCGCGAATGGTGATGAACTTCCGCCGGTCCTCATAGCGGCGCGGCGCGTGCAGCAGCAGGTCACCGACCGTGCGGACGCCGAGCCGGGCGAACATCTCCGTCCGCTCGATGCCCACCCCGTAAATGATGCCCACCGGTGACGCCAGCGATCTCGCCGCCGGTTTTACGGCGGGAGACGGGAGCGATTCACGGACCGGCGGCACCGGCGCAGCGTGACACGGACTTTTGCGCGGGACGAAGAAAAGTGTGCGCGAGGAATGGGAGCACCAGACGCCAAGCTCCAAGCGCCAATGAAACACCAAGCTCCAAGTTTCGAAGGCCTCGGAGCGTTCACACCTTGGAGGTTGAAGCTTCTCTGGAGGTTGGAGCTTGGACTTTGGTGCTTCTTCGTTTGTTCCCGAGCCTTGACGTCCTGCGTCCCTCCGCGTGTCCTCTGCGGGTGCAATTCCCGAAACGTCTCGTGCCTGCCTTGGCCGGTCTGATTTTCGCCACCGCCACGGTTTTTGCCGGCCCCCTTGAAGACTATGTCAATGCGCCCGACGCGTCTTTCAACTGGAAGCGCAACGAGCAGAAGGCGCTGCCGCACGCGACCATGACGCACCTCGAACTGGTGTCCCAGACGTGGCATGGCCAGTTCTGGAGCCACCATCTGCTGGTGGTGCGGCCCGAGAAACTCACCCATCCGGAGATCGCCCTGCTGTTTGTCACCGGCGGCGGTTACGGCTCACCGGATGAGAAGGAGGCGGAACGCTTCAACCTCATCGCCCAGCGCGCCGGGGCCATCGCGGCGATCATCACCAAGACGCCCAACCAGCCGCTCTACGACGGTCGCACCGAGGATGCCCTGATCGCCTACACGTTCATCCAGTACCTCAAGACCGGCGACAAGACCTGGCCGCTGCTGTTTCCGATGGTGAAGAGCGCCGTTCGCGGCATGGACACGGTCCAGCAGTTCGCCCAGAAGGAATGGGGGCAGGACGTGAAGCAGTTCGTCATCTCCGGCGCAAGCAAGCGTGGCTGGACCACCTGGCTCACCGGTGCCACCGACGCACGCGTCAAGGCCATCGCCCCGATGGTCATCGACATGCTCAACATGAAAAAGCAGCTCGAATGGACCGGCAAAATGTACGGCCGCCAGAGCGAGGAGATCAACGACTACACCGAGGTGCACCTCGACACCCGCGACGACGAGCCGATGCGCCAGCTCCGCTCCTGGGTCGATCCGTATGCCTACCGCGCCCGCTACACCATGCCCAAGCTGCTGCTGCTCGGCAGCAACGACCCCTACTGGGTGGTCGATTCCCTCCGCAACTACTGGGACGACCTGCCCGCCCAGAAGGTGGTCTTCCAGACACCCAACGCCGGTCACGACCTCGGCGGCGGCAAGGACGCCATCGTCACGCTCGCGAACTGGTTCGCGCAGGTCGCCAACAATGATCCGTTGCCAGATGTCGGTTGGAAGCTGCATGACGGCGCCAATGGCCCGGCCGGCATCGACGTGACGGTGAACCGCCCCGCAAAGGCGATCCGCCTTTGGAGCGCCCACTCCAAGGACCGCGATTTCCGCGATGACAAGTGGACCAGCCGCGAGTTGCCCCTCGGGGCCGACCACCAATCCGCCCATGCCGACGTGGAAAAGCCCGCCGCCGGCTTCGATGCCTTCTTCGCCGAGATCGAACTGCCCACCCCGCAGGGCGACACCTACAAGCTCTCCACCCAGGCCCAGGTCGTGCCGGATTTCGTGAACAAAAACCCCTGAGAGTGGCGAGTGACGAGTTGCGAATTTCGAATTGAGGACTGCGAGCCCGTTTGAAGTGGCGGGTGGTGGGGAAAACCAGAAGCCGGCACCATGGGCGCGGTAGCGTCTTGGAGTGCGGCAGTCCTCTGCCGCTTTCAACTGCCGGATGGATCGACAATGGGCTGAGGCATGCCTGCCTCTTGCCGGTAGCCCCGACCAAAGCGGTAGAGGACTACCGCACTCCAAGACCTCGCGGACTTTGCGGCGGGCTTTGAATCCTGTGGCGGACTGCGATACAGCTGATCAGGCAATCCGCGCACGCCCGGCAATGCACTGCCGGCCGTGCTGGCAGCGCATCCACATCTTTCATTTCGGGTAATCGCGCCAGAGCCAGCGGAGGGAGTCGGGCAGGATCGCGCCGCCGTGGTTGCCGCTGTGGCGGCCGCCGCCAAGCACGTATTTGTAGTCGTAGTCCTTGTTCTCCAGCGCGGAGGCCATGTTCAGGTTGCCTTCCACCCAATCCCAACCGGGCCGGCGGCTGCGGTTGTCATTTTCACCGTCCTGCAGGAAAATCCGGATCGGCTTCGGTTCGGCGGCGCGGATGATCTCGGGGTATTTGTTGCCGCCCCGGATGTTCGTGAAGCTGCCCACGTGCGTGAGCACCTTGTGAAACTGGTCGGGCCGTTCCCAGGCGACCGTCCATGCACAGATGCCGCCGCTGCTGATGCCGGCGATCGCGTGGCCGTCGGGATCGTCGGTGATGTTATAGAGCTTCTTCACCTCGGGAAGGATCTCGTTGATCAGGAAGTCGGAATAGGCGGCACCGAGCGAGTCGTACTCGAAGCTGCGGTTCTGCGGCTCCGGCTGCCAGCCCCGGGGCGAGTTCGCAGGGAATTCGGCCTGCTTGAAGCCCGGATCGATGAACACCCCGATGGTCACGGGCATCTCCTTCGCCGCAATCAGGTTGTCGAACACGACCGGTACCCGGAAATCTCCGTCCTCTTTGAGGTAGGTATGGCCGTCCTGAAAAACCATGAGCGCGGCGGGCTTGGCCGGATCGTATTGCGCGGGCACATAGATCGACCAATGGCGGATGGTGTTCGTGAACACCTTGCTGTCCTTCCAGACGTAGTCGGTGACCTTGCCGTGCGGGACGCCTTCCTTGCGCAGGGAATCCGGGCCGAGCGGGTATTTCACCTCGGGCTTGGGGAATCGGGTTTCCGCGCGGCGGACGTTGTTGGTCTTGGGCGGCGTGGTGGACGCTGCCGGATTGGCGGTCTGCGCCACGGCCGAGACCATCAGCAAAGCCGTGGCCATCAACCGGATCAGGGGTGTTTTCATGCGCAAGCTGGTACGGGAACGGGTTTTCGGACGCAACCGAGAAGCGGCAGCTTCAAGGAAGTCATCGGAGACCGGTGAACAGTGTCCCATAGCTAAGTAAGTCAGTGATCAGTAAACAGTAATCAGTTACACCACGCTTCCACCCGCTGGGAGCTGACTCACTGTTTACTGATCACTGACTCACCAGCTCCCCACCCTCACGAAAACCGGTCGTTCGTCCACGGGTCGGCCGTGTTGGAGTAGCCGCGCACCTCCCAGAAGCCGAGGATGTCGCGGTCCATGAAGGTGATCTCGCGGATCCACTTCGCGCCCTTCCAGGCGTAGCGCTTGGGCACGATGACGCGGGCGGGACCGCCATGCTCGCGGGGCAGGGGAGCGCCGTTCCACGAGTGCGCGATGAGCACGTCGTCATCCATGAGCACATCCAGGGGGTTGTTGGTGGAATATCCGTCGTAGCTCTTGAAAAAGACGTGCGTGGCGCTGGCCTTGAGCTTCACCAGCTCGGCCAGCGTAAAGAAGGAGACCCCTTCCCAAGCCATGTCGAACTGGCTCCAGGTCGTGACGCAGTGAAAATCGCTTACGTCCTTGAACTGCGGCAGGGCGAGAAAATCGCTCCACTTGAGCGTCACGGGGTTCTCGACGTGGCCGCCGATCTTCAGTTCCCAGCGCTCAGGGGGCAGCTCGGGTTTGACGCCGAGATCAAGCACGGGAAAGTTGGTGACCTGCCGCTGCCCGGGAGGCAGGCGGTCTTCGGAGCGGGCCGACGGCTTTTCCGTGCCGGCCATCTTGCGGGCCCAGCGTTCCTTGGCCGCGATGTAGGCTTCTTTCATCGCCGTTAGTGTGCGGGCGGCCCGGGGGAACGCAAGTGGACGGAGAATTAGACTTGCAGCCGATTCCGCCGAACGGTAAATACCTCGCTCCTTTACGAAGTAAGGCTAAAAATATATGGCACGCATCTGTGAGATTTCCGGGAAACGCCCCATCAAGGGCAACCATATCTGGCGTTCCGGTAAGGCGAAGAAAAAGGGCGGCATCGGTATGCACGTCACGGCGATCACGAAGCGCCGCTTTTTCCCGAACCTGCAAAAGGTGCGCGTGCTCCTGCCGAACGGCCAGGTGAAGCGAATCCGCGTCGCGGTCAAGGCCATGAAGAAGGGCCTGATCACCAAGGCTCCGCCCCGCAACTGGAAGAAGCCCGTGGCCAAGGCCGCCTAAGCGCGCCTGATTCCTGTTTCAGCGAAAAGGCACAGTCCTCTGGGACTGTGCCTTTCTGCTTTGGGTCGGGCGTGAGCAGTAAGCAGTGATCAGTAATCAGACACGGAGGCCGCTAGGTAAGACCCCAGACCCCAGACCCCAGACCCCAAACGCCAGATCCTAGACCCCGCCTCCCCAGCCCCTCGATTCCCGGCCACAAAACCTCGGACCCCGGACCCGAAACCCGGGATTCTTCACCGCCCGCGCCGGTCGTGCATCAGGGCGCGCTTCATCTCCCGTTCCGAGTCGCGCTTCTTCATGTCCTCGCGCTTGTCGTAGTCGGCCTTGCCCTGGCCCACCACGAGCTGGAGCTTGACCTTGCCGTTTTTCCAGTAAAACGACAGGGGGACAATGGTGTTGCCCTTGACCTTGCCGAGTTCGGCCATCTTGCGGATTTCGGTCCGGTTCAGCAGCAGTTTCCGGGGGGCCTTGGGCGCGTGGTTGGAGAGGTTCCCGTGGGAATACTCGTCAATGTAGGAGTTGTAGAGCCACACCTCATCACGCTCCACCTTGGCGAAGGCGTCGGCGATCTGCCCCTTGCCCGCCCGCAGAGACTTCACCTCCGTGCCGTGCAGGACAATTCCCGCCTCGAAAGTCTCGAGGATGAAGTAGTCCCGCCGGGCCTTGGAATTGGTGAGGATGTCGGCCATGAAACAAAAACAGCCGGAGAGCGCGCTCTCCGGCCGTGGTAGACGAACAGCGTGCGATCAGGCGGCGCGTTTGGCGCGGCGCTTGACGGGCGCGGGGGGCTGGACGGCGTCGTTGGGAGATTCCCAGCCGATCTTTTCCTCGATGAGCTCCAGCAGGGCGACGTCAGCGGCCCCCATGCCCGGGGTCACCTCGACGAGCGGGCGGCTGAGCCCGCCACCGCCGCTGTTCAGCTGGCGGACGCGACGGGAAACAAGGTTTACCAGCACGTGCGCGTTACCCACCTTTTCGAGGGCCCGCTTTGTAAGTTCGATGTTCATCAGGACAGAAATTGTTACTGCGAAAGAATCTGCAAGTTAGCGCCGGGGTGGTCGGGGGCAACACAAAATTCCAGTGAGCGCAGCATGGCGTGCCGGCACCGGTTCGATTACGCTGGCGCCGTGCTTTCCACGTTACGCTTCTTTGGCATCGTGAATGCCGCGATCTGGCTGGGTGCGGCCGTGTTCCTGACCTTCGTGGCCGGGCCGGCCATTTTTTCGCCCGCCATGCTCGAAGTGCTGCCGCGCTACCATGCCGGCCGGGTCGCGCAGATCCTGCTTGGCCGTTACTTCATCCTCCAGCACGTCTGTGGAGCCATTGCCGTGCTGCATCTGGTGGCGGAATGGCTGTACGCCGGGCGCAACCCGCGCCGTTTCGGCCTCTGGCTGCTGGTGGGCCTGGTCGGGCTGGGACTGGTAGGCGGGTTGTGGCTGCAACCGAAGATGAAGGACCTGCACACGGTCAAATACGCCGCCAATGCCACCCCGGCGCAACGGGAGGCCGCCGGAAAGTCGTTCGGCCTGTGGCACGGCATCTCGCAGACGGCGAATCTGCTCATGCTGGGCGGGGTGCTGGTGTATTTCTGGCGCACGGTGAATGCGTCCGTTCCCACCCGGATCGGGCGCAATGCCCGGCTGCCCAACTGAGGCGGCAGTGCCGTTTCAGACAGCCGCCGGATCCGCCTTCTTGCGCGTGCGGGGCTTGGCCACGCGGGGGGCATCGCTCCACAGGCCTTCGAGGTCGTAACGCTCCCGCACATCCGTCTTCATCAGATGGACGATGACGTCGAAGAAGTCGGCCACAATCCAGTTGGTCTGGGCGCTGCCCTCGGTGACGTGCGGCTTGATGCCGTGCTCTTCCTGGAGCTGGTCAAAAATCTCGGATTCGATGGCGCGCAGGTGCGGTTCGCTGGTGCCGGTCGCGATCACGAAAAAGTCGGTCACGCTCGACAGCTTGCGCACGTCGAGCACGACCACGTTCTCCGCCTTCCTGTTCTCGGCCAGCTCCCGGCACAACTGCGCCATCTTTTTCGAATCCATCGGACGGCCAGCCTGCCCGAATCTTGCGGGAAATCAAAGCGGATTGTCCCAGACGAGGGGAAAGATAAGCGGAGTGGCATTAACAACAAAGGCACAAAGGCACGAAGGAAGCAGGGAAAGAAGGCGCGAACCGAGCCCCGGCGGTGGGCGCTTCCTCTTAATCCTAATCTTACTCGTAATCTTAATCGTCCCAGTGCGGCAGCGATGATTAAGAGTAAGATTAGGATTAGGATTACGATTAGGATCGGATAGCGGTCACTCCGCCCACGACTGCAGCGTGGACATGATTGCCGCCGTCCGGTTTTCCACGCCCAGTTTCTGGAAGATGTGCTCCAGGTGCTTCTTCACCGTGGCCGGAGCCATGCCGAGAATGGTGGCGATGTCCGGATTGCTCTTGCCCTCGATGAGCCAGAAGAGGACCTCCGCCTCGCGGGCGGTGACCCCCAGCCGCTCCAGCTCCTCGGCACGCTGCGGGCGGGTGGGCCGGGTGGCCATCCCGGTCTGGTGACGCCGGTCCAGCCGTGCGCGGACGGAGGCGAGCAGATCCTCCACCTTCACGGGCTTGGTGAGGTAGTCATCCGCTCCCTGGTTCATGCCGGAACGGACGTCGCCGCGTTCGCTGCGGGCGGTGAGGAAGACAAACGGGATCGGGGCGGTGGTCGGTTGGTTTCGTAGCCGGGCCAGCACCCCGAAGCCGTCCAGCCCCGGCATCATGAGGTCGCACAGGATCAGGTCGGGCAGTTCCGCCAGCGCCACGGCCACGCCTTCCTCGCCACCGGGTGCGCTGAGTGCCTGAAAACCCTCGGCCCGGAGGATGGTGACGAGGTTGCGCAGCATCTGCGGCTCGTCCTCGATGACCAGGATGCGGGCGGAGGGTTCGGGGGAGGCGGTCGGATTCATGGGGAAGAGGGGGCAAAGAGGGGCACACGCACGGTGGCAGTCGTGCCGGTGCCTTCGTGGCTGTCGAGTTCGATGGTGCCGCGGTGGAGATCGAGGCAGTGGCGGATGACGACCAGGCCAAGGCCGGTGCCGGGCAGGTGGCGGACGTTGCTCCCGCGTTGGAAGGCCGTGAACAACCGGGTGCGGTCCGCTTCCGGAATGCCCACGCCGTGGTCGCGCACGGTGAACACGGCGTCGTTGCCGTCGCGGTCCACCTCGAATTCCACCGGACTCCCCGGGGACGAATACTTTACGGCGTTGGAGAGCAGGTTTGAGCAGATGTGCCGCAGCAGATCCATATCGCCGTTCTTGACCATGGGCAGCTCACCCAGGGTCAGGCGGATCGGGCAGCGGTGGTCCGTGGCCAGCGTCAGCTCCTGTGTCCAGCGGCGGCAGGCCTCGTCGAGGTCAAACGGGGCGGTGCGGAACTCGAGGCGGCCGGCCTCCATCTTGCCGAACAGCAGCACCTCCTCCATCAGCGAGGCCATGCGCCAGGCATGGCTCTGGATTGCCCGCAGATGTTCGGTGCGTTCCGCTGCGGAGAGCCGTTCCTGGTAGCGCTCCAGGATTTCGGCGGACGAGTGGATGATGCCGATGGGCGTGCGAAACTCGTGTGAGACGAGGGAGACGAAAGAGCTCTTCAGCCGGCTCAGCTCCCGCTCGCGGGCCAGCGAGCGCAGCAGTTCCTCCTCCGCCAGCTTGCGCTCGTTGATGCTCAGGGCCAGCGCGAGGATGCACTTCTCGCCGTTCAGCTCGATCAGTTCCGCCGAGATGAGCATGGTGCCCAACGTGCCATCGCGGGCGCGCAAGCCCGATTCGAACGAGTGCACAAACCCCTGCGTCCGCAGGAGGCGGAAAAATTCCGTGCGGTCGGCCAGATTGGGCCAGATACCAAGCTCCGACGTGGTGCGGCCTATCACCTCGGCGCGCGTGTAGCCCGATTCCTTGAGGAAGGACTCGTTGACCTCGATGAGGCGCTCGTCGGCCACCCGCACCAGCGACACGTTGGCCGGGATGGCGCGGAACGCCTTGCTGAAACGTTCCTCCGATTCCCGCAGCCGCTGCGTGCTGGCGCGAAGCTCCGCCTCGGCGCGCTTGCGCTCGATGGCCAGTGCCGTCTGCCCGGCCACGAAGCCGAGCAACCGCTTGTCCTCCTCGCCGTAGGCCGTCTCGTCATGCTGGTCCTGAACCGCCATCACGCCGAAGGTGCGGCCGTCCACCGTGAGCGGGACGCCGAGCCACACTGCCGCTGGACGGCCGATGGGGAGGCATTCGCCGGTCGCGATCAGCTCCTGCATTTCCTTCTGCGCCACGAGTATTGGGCGGCCGATGCGGATCACGTACTCGGTCATGCCCCGCGCGGCCCGCCGTGGCGGGGGGGCCGGATCATGGTCATCGCGGTAGTAGGGGAAGCTGACCGTTTCGGCGACCGGGTCGTAGAGCGCCAGGTAGAAGCTGCGCGCCCGCATCAGCGTGGCGATGATCTCGTGGATGCGCCGGTACAGGCTGGGCAGATCGGCGACGGCATGGACCGCCTCCGAGATTTCCAGTAGGGCCTTCTGCACGCGCTCGGCGCGCACGCGTTCGGCGATCTCGCGCTTGAGCTGTTCGTTGGCCCCGACCAGCTCGACCGTGCGCTCGGCGATGCGGCGTTCGAGGTCGGCGTTCAGCTGCTGCAGCTGCCGCTCCGCCCGCGCCCGCACGAGCTTGTTGGCGCAGATGGAGGCGATCGCCCGAAGAATGACCAGGTGTTCCTCGGTGAAGAAACCCGGTGCCGAATGCTCGGAGTCAATGACTCCCAGGACCTGGCCTTCGGACACAATGGGCACCGCCATTTCCGAACGTCGTGGCGTGTCGTCAACGATGTAGCGGGCATCCAGCCGCGCGTCGGCCACCAGCTCTGCCGTACTGTTGGCGGCGGCAGCCCCTACGATGCCCTGGCCCAGCGGGATTTCGATGGGCGAAAGGATTTCCCGCCCGCGCGGATTTTTTGGCCCGTAGGCGGCCTTTTGCACCAGAACTCCACGGGCCGCATCCAGCAGGTAGATGACGCAATCCTCGAAGCCGAGCCGGGCGATGCAAAGACGGGTGATGTCCCAGAGGATGTCCTCTTCGGTGTGGAGCGCGGAAAGGGTGGTGGCGAACTCGTTGATCGTGCGGGTGGCCGCCTCGCTGCGACGCAGCCGTTCCGTCGCGTCCCTTTGGGCCGTGATGTCGCGGATGTTCACGACCACGCCGTTCACGGATGGATCATGCAGCAGGGCGGTGCCGGTGGCTTCCAGCCAGATCACGCGGCCATCGGGGCGCAAGGCACGGTAGGCCGGGATATGGATGGGCATGCCCGGATTCTGCAGGCCACGGATATGGGCTTCCCGGATGATGTGCGCATCCTCCGGGTGGACGATCTCCAAACCGATCCGGCGGAGCGCCTCCTCGGGTGTGAAACCAAACACCCGCTCGGTCGAGGGGCTTCCGTAGAGAAACTTTCCCTCGGCATCGAGGACGATCACGACATCCGGCGCGTGCTCGATGAGCGCCCGGAAACGGCTGTCGCCCGCCCCGAAACCAGTATTCGGGTCTCCGCCCGCCGTCGTTGTGGTCGGTTCGTTCACTGCGTCCTAGGTCGTAGGAGTAAACTCCTAGCTGACACCCGCAGAGGCGTCGATACGCCTGTTGCCGTATGGGGCCGGCCCCGGCGGGACGAAGCGGGGAGGGGCATCCAATTCTGATTGACTGATTCACTTTGCAATGCAAAGTGAATCCATGAACGAGGCGGCCGCCCAGCAACAGCTCCAGACCATTCGCACTCTCATGGAACGGGTCGCGCTCTACCGGCGCGCCCTCGCACCGATGATGCTGGCGGCCGGCACGCTGGGGTTGGTCGCGGCGTCCGTCGGGTGGTTTGTCCCGCTGGAAACGGCCACGGGATTCTTTGCACTCTGGCTGCTCACGGCGGCCGTCGTGATCGTCACCTGCTTCCTGCTCATCCGCCGGCAGGCCATCGTGGATGCCGAGCCCTTCTGGACCCCGCCCACCCGGCGGGTCGCCATGGCGGCGTTCCCGGCCGCCTTCGTCGCCGCCATGGTGACGCTCTTCAAAGGGGAATCGGAGATCTGGATTGCGGGCGGCCTGCTCTGCGTCTGGCTGGTGTGCCACGGCCTCGCCCTGCATGCGGCCGGCTTCTTCATGCCCCGGGGAATCCGCTGGTTTGGCTGGGGCTTTGTCCTTTTTGGTATCGGACTGGCGGTGGCCATCAAGGTTTTTCCGGTCTATGAGCCGTCGTTTCACAAGGCGCACCTGGTGATGGGCGTGACCTTCGGTCTGGGGCATCTCGCCTACGGGCTTTATCTGCGCGCAACCGGGAGGGAATCCGCCAAGTGAACCCCGAGCCGTTTCTCCAGCTCGACCGGGTCATCCACGAAAAGGGACGGCTCGCGCTCATGTCGCTGCTGGCGGCGACCGACGAGCTGTCATTCACCGACCTGCGCGACACCCTGGGCATGTCCGATGGCAATCTCATGTCGCACGTTAGGACGCTGCAGGAGGCCGGTTACGTGGCTGTCACCAAATCCTTCCGTGAAAGCCGGCCGCTGACCACCTGCTCGCTGACGAAGAGCGGCCGGGCCGCCTTTGTCACCTACATCGGTCTGCTGGAGCAGATCGTCGCGCAAACCAAGCAACGTTGAACCAAACTTTGAACGCTTCACCAAACACATGGTCATTAACTTTGCAGTGCAAAGTGAGTTAAGTTTCGAATCTCGAACTGCGAATCGAAAGCCGCGAACTGCGAGTCCCGAACCGAAAACTGAAAACTGAAAACCGAAAACTCCCTCTATGGACTCATTCCGCATCCTCCGCGCCGAACATCTCGGCATGTGCTTCGGCGTTCGTGACGCCATTGCGCTGGCCCGTTCCGAGGCCGCCCGCCGTCCGCTGACGGTGCTGGGCGACCTGGTCCACAATGAAACCGTGCTGGCCGAACTCCGTGCCCGGGGCATCCGGCTCGAACGCCAGTTGGATGCCGTGAACACGGCGGCAGTGATGATCACCGCCCATGGTGCGAGTGACCGGACCCTGGCCGACGTCCGGGGCAGGGGACATGCGGTGATCGAGGCCACCTGCCCGCTGGTGCATCACGCGCACCGTTCGCTCGCCGCTCTGGTACGCGATGGGTGCCATCCGGTGGTGATCGGCCAGCGTGGGCACGTCGAGGTCCGCGGGCTGACCGAAGATCATCCAGGTTGCGATGTGGTACTGAGCGAGGCCGACATTGCCCAACTCACGCCGCGGGCGCGCTTCGGCTTGGTGGCGCAGACCACCCAGCCGATTGCGCGCGTGCGCGAACTGGTCGCCTGCCTGCGCCGACATTTTCCGGAGGCGGAGATAGTCTTCCGGGACACCGTCTGCCAACCGACCAAGCAGCGTCAGCAGGCCGCCGAAGATCTGGCCCGGCAGTGCGACGTGGTGCTCGTGATTGGCGGTGCGCAGAGCAACAACACCCGCGAACTGGTCGCCACCTGTCGTCGATGCTGTGAACGGGTGCATCATGTCCAAAGTGCTGCTGATGTCTGTGCCGACTGGTTTCACGACGTGGCCACCGTCGGCCTTACCGCCGGCACCTCGACACCCGACAGCGTGATTGACGCTGTGGAGACGGCCTTAAACCGCCTGACCTGCGCATCTTCCGCCGCCTCCTCTCTAATGGCCGCCTAAACTCGCTCCTGATTTCTGACTCCGGACTCCTGACTCGTGTTTCCCGCTTATGACCTCCAGAAACCGCTGGCTCGTTGTCGTGATTTTCGCCCTTGCGATGGCCTGGGTTGAAAGCGCAGTCGTGTTTTATCTGCGGACGATGCTGAACCGCATCGATCCCTATCAACCCTACCCCCTGCCGCTGCTCCATGGCTTTGGGACGGCCGAGCTGGTGCGGGAACTGGCCACGCTGATCATGCTTTCGGCGGTCGGCTGGCTCGCGGGCACCAGTGTGCGAACCCGTTTCTCCTATTTCGTAATCGCCTTTGGCGTGTGGGACCTGGGCTATTACGCCTTCCTCAAGGTGCTGACCGGCTGGCCGCATTCGTTGCTGGACTGGGACATCCTGTTCCTGCTGCCGCTTCCGTGGTGGGGACCGGTGCTTGCCCCCGCTTTGATCGCCGTGCTCATGATCCTCTTCGGCACACTTGTGACGCAGACCGGTCCCCGGCGGGTCCCGGCCTGGCCGCGCCAGACGGTGTGGTGCCTCTCCGCGGCCGGTGCGCTGCTCGCGCTCTATGTCTTCATGGCCGACGCGCTGCGGGTTGCGCCCCAGGGCGCGAAGGCGTTGCGTCACCTCCTGCCTGAGTCCTTTGACTGGCCGCTGTTCCTGGTGGCCATTGCGCTGATGGCGATACCGGTGGCGGCGCTGGGCCGGCAATTGTCGGCCATGCAGTCAGCCGCACCGGAACTGGATGTCCGGCTCTGGCTGAACCATTTCGAGCGCAATCGCGAGAACCGTCCTGAGCCGGATTGGGCCGCGCCTATCAGGGTACGTCCAGATGCGTTGCCGGCAGTCATCCGCTCGCTGGAGCAGTTTCAGTTGGGCGATGGCGGCGGGCCGGCGTCGCTGATTGCGGTCAATGCGGGCCGGTTTCGCAACCGCACGCCGGAACTGCGCGCCATCGTGAACCATTGGTTCCGGGAGGAAGAGGGGCACGCCCGGCTGCTGGGCTGTGCCGTGGACCGGCTGGGAGGCCGACGGATCGACTCGCACTGGAGTTTCACCGCGTTCTGCCTGTGCCGGAAGTGGCTCGGCGTGCGCTTCGAGCTCCAGATCCTCACGCTGACTGAACTGGTCAGCACGGCCTACTACCGGGTGCTCCAGCGTCACGTCGGTGACGAACCCATCATGGCCATGTGCGGGCTCATCCTGCGTGATGAAGCCGGCCATGTGGCGTTCCATCGTGACCGGCTGGCGGCCGAAGGCTGCTCGCCGCGTGGCTTGGTCGGGGAATTGTGGCGGACGCAGTTTTGGGTGTGCGGCCACATCGCGGCGACGGTGCTGTGGATCAGCCACCGCGCCTGCCTCACGGGAATCGGCGGCTCGCGCACGGAATATTATCAGGAAGTCCGCCGGGAACTGCGGCGCTTTATGGGGGCTCTGGCCGCCGATGCGCGGAAGCGAATCGTACGGTCTGGCCGGGGCGTTTGGCCGCGCGATGGCCGCCGTGACCTTGTGAATGAACGGAAGCCCATGCCGGCGGTCTGAGATTTCGATTTCCCCATGCCTTCTCCTGCCGAATCCGCGGCCTCGCCTAGGCCCGCCCCCACGCGATTTGCTTTGCCTGCGCTGCTAAGGGGCGACGTGGCCGTGCTGCAGGGGTGGTTGCTGCAACGCAGCACGCCACGGCTGATCGGCTGCCTGCTCGCGATCGTGCTGGGAGCGGGAATCTACGGAGCGTCCATCGGGTGCTGGCGTTCGCCGATGCAGGGCGTGTACACGGCGGCGAAGCTGCCGCTCATCCTGCTGCTGACGGCGCTGGGCAACGCCCTGCTCAACGGTTTGCTGGCACCGCTGCTGGGTCTGAACCTCACGCTGCGCCAGACCTCCCTCGCCATCCTGCTCAGCTTTACCCTGCTCGCGCTGATTTTGGCGACGTTCAGCCCGCTCGTGTTTTTTGCGGTGTGGAACCTTCCGCCGATGGTTGCTGGGACGGCACGCGGGACCGCCTATGCGCTGATCCAGGCATCGCAGGTAGGGGTGATCGCGTTTGCCGGGCTCACGGCGAACGTGCGCCTGCTGCAACTGCTTCGCCAGTTGAGCGGCAGCCAGGCGGTTGCGTTCCGCGTCCTGTGCGCGTGGCTGGCGGGGAACCTCCTGCTCGGCACCCAGCTTACCTGGATCCTGCGCCCGTTTTTTGGCTCGCCGTCGCTGGCCGTGGAATTCCTGCGGCCGGATGCCCTGCGGGGCAATTTCTTCGAGGCCCTTGCCTACAGCCTCCGCGTCCTTTTCACCTACTGAACCCCGCCGCTTGCGCCTATGAATGACTATAGTCCGAGTAATCCGCCGCCCTTGCCAACCGCCGCTGCCACTGCCAGTGGTGGTGTGCTCGAAGCCGAACCCAACGCCGCCGAACTTGCGCCCATTGGCGGCCTCGGCGGCATGCTCGAAGCCCTGCTGCGCCGTCCGCGCGGGGTGCTGCATCATCTCTCCGGTTCCGAGGCCGCGCGCCTCATCGGTCTGCTGCTGCTCATCGCGGCTGTCGGGGCGGCGCTTTACGGCGTCGTGGTGGGCACTTTCTCCGGTGGCATTCAGCTATGGGCCGCGCCGGTGAAGATCACGGCCGGCCTGTTTTTCTGCGGGGCCATCTGCCTGCCCAGTCTCTATGTGTTCGCGTGTCTCACCGGTTCCGTGGCCCGGATCAACGATGTCGTCGGCATGGTGGCCGGACTCCTCGCCCTGATGACCCTGCTGCTGTTCAGCTTCGCGCCGGTGGCGTGGGTTTTCTCGCAGTCCACCCAGTCCGTCGCGGCGATGGGCTCGATGCACCTGCTGTTCTGGTTGATTGCCACGTTCTTCGGGGCGCGTTTCCTGTACCGGGGCATGGCCCGGCTGGGAGCCCGGTCGAAAGGCGCCTTTTACTTCTGGATGATCATTTTTGTGCTCGTGGCGCTCCAGATGACAACCGCGCTGCGCCCGCTTGTCGGCAAGGCCGACACCTTCCTGCCAAAGGAAAAGATGTTCTTCCTCCAGCACTGGGGTGAGGCGTTTTCGGCGGACAAGCCGACAACTCCCAAGACTGACTGAGCGGGTTGCGAGGCCCGCGAACCCGAACTGCTGATGCTCAGATGAAGAGATCTTTCATGATCAGGCGAATGCCAGTCCGGCTGGCCCTGGGAGGGCTCGCATTGTTGCTGGGCCTGCTGATATGGCTGCCCTGCGTTCATTGGGTATTCCGCCCGGCGATGGGCGAGGTGCGGAGTGATGCGGGAATTCCTCCCCGGGCGAAAGAACTGGCGGCGCGTCAATTGCGGCTTTGGAACGATCCGGTGGCCCGCGAAGCCGAACTCGCGCGGATGCGAAGCACCAATCCGGAGTGGGATTTCATGGGGCGCGCCTTCCTCGTGCTGGCATTGGCGGAGATGTCGCTGCGGGAGCCCGCGTTGCAGGCCACTAACCTCGCGACCATGGATTTTGTGATCGAGGACACCCTCCGGCTCGAGCGTGAACGTTCGATGCATGCTTTCCTCATGCCGTATTCCCGGAGCCGGCCCTTTGTGCGGCAGCCGGAACGCAGCCTGTTCATCGATTCTGAAATCGCGCTGATGCTCGGCGCCCGCCGGTTGGTGGCCGAGAAGCCGGGATTTGGGCCCCTGATGACGGAACGCATCACGGCCATGGCGGAGCGGTTGCAGCAAAGCCCGGCGCTGGCCGTTGAGAGTTATCCCGATGAGTGCTGGCTGTTTGACCATGCAATGGCCCTCGCCGCGTTCCGCGTCGCGGACGTGCTCGATGGCACGGATCATCGCGCGCTGACCCAGGCTTGGCTGGCGAACGCAAAGCGCACGCTCATTCATCCGCTGACCGGGATGCTGGTCTCCAATTACACGGCGAAGGGGCAGCCGATGGTCGGGCCGGAGGGTTCTTCCATCTGGGTGGCGGTGCACTGCCTGCGGCTGGTGGACGAGGAGTTCGCCCGGGATCAGTACCGGCGCGCCCGCCGCGAGCTTGGCCGCGAGCTGCTGGGCTTCGGCTGGTCGCGCGAATGGCCGCTTTCCTGGCGGGACCATCCCAACGTGGATTCGGGCGCGGTAATCCCGGTGCTCGACGCCAGCGCCGGCGGCAGCGGGCTGGCCTTCGTGGCCGCAAGTTCGTTCCGGGATGAGGAGTTCCTCCTCAAACTGCATACCTCGCTGGAGTTCGCCGCCTTCCCACAGCGTCAGGCCGGCGAAGTGCGCTATTGTGCCAGCAACCAGGTCGGGGACGCTGCGCTGCTGTATTCGCTTGTGATCGGGCCAATGTGGGATCGGCTGAAAGGGGGACGAAAATGAAAACCATCCATTGGCCACGCGGCTTTGCGTTCAACTGCGCCGTAACCATACTTGTGATCTGGCTGGTACTGCATGTGCTGGGCTGGCGCGAAAGTGTGTCGGTGCTCTCCGGAACCTTGCCAGCTGGTTGGAACCGCGAAGCCGCAGCCTGGTGCGCCTTCAGTTATCTGCTGGCCTATTTTGGGGTCGTGCTGGTGACTCCGGCGTTGTTGTTGTCGGCGTTGTTCCGCTGGCTGCTGGATCGGTCCAAGGCCTGAGGAGTTGCCTCTTTGCCGGAGTTAGGCTGGTTTCTGTCCTTCAACATCCCAGCACGCCTATCTGCGGTTGAAGTTTTGCCTTCTCTCAAACGTCAAGCTGCCTTCATGAACCACTCTGCCGTGCTTTTACGCCGCCTTCGCAACTGGACCTGGCTCTTCATGGTCGGACTCGTGCTGAGCGGGCTGACGGCCATTCCCATTCAGGGCCTGTTTGATTGGCTGGCCAGCTGGCTGGGTTCGGATTTCGGTGGCGGCGGCATGGTTCCAGAGTTCGCCGCAAAGTGGCTGGCCCACGCCTATGTCGGCATCAGCGTCACCAGCCACAGCGCGCCCTTTGTCTGGTATGGCACGGACTGGCTGGCGTTTGGCCACTTCGTGATCGCGCTCTCGTTCGTCGGGGCGCTGCGGGATCCGGTGCGCAACCGGTGGCTCTATCAGTTCGCGATGCTGGCCTGTGTCGCGGTGGTGCCGTGGGCGATGGGGTTCGGCGCGGTGCGCGGGATTCCGCTGTGGTGGCGTCTGGTGGACTCCTCGTTCGGCGTGCTGGGTTTCGTGCCCGCGTGGCGCTGCTGGGGTTGGAGCGGGGAGCTGGAAAAACTGAACGCGGCCAAACCCGCTGTCACGCCGACGCCGTAGCCTTAAGGGAGGGCGTGGTTCCACCCGCGCCCCAATCAATTCACGCCAAGGGTGTGCGGATTATTTTGGCGGTGCGAATCAGGCGCTGGTCATCCAACGTTTCCGGCGGAGAAGAATATGGAGCGCGGGTGGAACCGCGCTCTCCCTCCCGATTGCATATCGCAAATGCGGAGGTTCGGTTTTCCCTTCGCACCGCCCCATCGCCTTTTGCACACTGACGGCCATGAGCATCAACGTCGGCATGGTGGGCACGGGTTTCATGGCCGTGGCGCATCTCAAGGCCTGGGCCAAGGTTCCGGGCGTACGGGTTGCCGCCCTGTGCAATCCCAGCGGGCGCAATCTGGACGGCAATTTCGCCGGGGTCGGTGGGAACGTGGGCGACGGCGAGGGGTTCCGTCTCGACATGACGGGCGTGAAGACATTCCGCGACCCCGCCCAACTCTTCGCCGATCCCGACATCCAGATCGTCGATATCACCACGCCGACGAAGACGCACGAGTCGCTCACGATCGCGGCGCTGGCCGCCGGCAAGCACACGCTGATTGAGAAACCGGTGGCCGGCACGGCGACCGAGGCCCGGCGCATTGCGGCTGCGGCGGCCGAAGCCGCCAAGCGAGGTGTCTTCCTGATGCCAGCCCACTGTCTGCGGTTCTGGCCCGAATGGGCCTGGGTGGGCGCCGCGATTGCCGATGGCCGCTATGGCCGGGTGTTGAGCGCGCGCTTCCGACGGGTCGCACAACCGCCCGGATGGGGGCGTGCACATTTTCTGGAGGGTGCGACGAGCGGCGGCGCGCTCTTTGACCTGCATATCCACGACGCGGATTTCGTGCAGTTTTGCTTCGGCAAGCCGCGCGCTGTTTTTGCCTCCGGCCACACGAAAGTCAGCGGTGCGATCGACCATGTGCTCGCCGTCTATCAGGTCCAGGGCGGCGCGACCGTCAGCGCTGAAGGCAGCTGGGCGATGAGCGACGGCTTCGGCTTCAACATGTCCTACACGGTGAATTTCGAGCGGGCCACGGCCGATTTCGACGGCGGGCGGGGTGCGGAGGCGCTGAAACTCTTCGTTCCGGGACAGAAACCAGAAGTGCTGCACCCGGCGGGAGGCGATGGCTACATCGGCGAACTCAGCTACTTCGCCGAATGCGTCCGCACCGGTCGCGCGCCCACGATTGTGACTGCCAACGATGGCGCCGATGCCGTGGCGCTGTGTGAGGCGGAGGCAGAATCCATCCGGTCAGGGCGTTTGGTCACGATTGCCTGATCTAGCCATGGAACTTCGTCCAGGCTTCCGACCACATCATCGGCTCACGCACGTCGTCTTCGACTGGGACGGCACGCTTTCGCTCATCCGCGCCGGCTGGGGTGAGGTGATGCTGGCCCAGTGGCTGGCGCTGATTCCCCGGCTGCCTGGTGAATCGGCAGAGCAGATCCGGCACCTCGCGCATGATGACATCTGGCGGCTGAACGGGAAGCCCTCGATCCACCAGGCCGCCCAACTGGCCGAGCGCATCCAGGAACGGGGTGGTCAGCCCCTCACTGCTGTGGAGTACGAGAATGACTACCAGCGTCGGCTTGCCGAAGTGGTAGGGGCCCGGCTGGCGGCGGTACGTTCGGGGACGGCCGCATCCGATGCCTGGCTGGTCTCCGGCGCGCGGCGGGCCATCGATTCCCTGGCCGCAGGCGGCCTGCGGCTGCATGTGGTGAGCGGCACGCAACGCCGCTTTGTGGTCGAGGAGGCGGAAGCGCTGGGTGTGGCGCAACATTTTGGTGGGCGCATCCATGGACCGACGAGCGAGCACGACACGGCCTATTCCAAGCGCGGCGTTCTGGACACCATCGTGCGGGACTTCGGCATCGGCGGCGACCAACTGCTTGCATTCGGCGATGGCCACGTCGAGATCGAGCAGACGAAGCTCGTTGGTGGCTTGGCCGTCGCGGTGGCCACCGATGAGTCCGAGTTTCATTCCGGCCGGATCGACGCCCCGAAGCGCGACCGGCTGATGGGCGTGGGCGCGGATATCTGCATTCCGGATTTCCGCGAACTGGACGCGCTGCTGCCGGTGCTGTTTCCCTAGTGCCCATGCCACCGCTGGACCTCAGCCGCCTGAAGGTGCTTCCGCTTGCCAGCCGGAAGAGCCTTACCCACGTCGAAGACATTCTCGTCGCGCCGGATTCCGCCCCGAAACCCGTGACGCCCGCGCTCGCCGCTTCCATCCGTGAGGCGGCGACGCGCATCCGGACCGCCCGGGAACGCGACGCGCAGGTGATCCTCATGTATGGCGCGCACCTGCTGCGCAACGGCGCAGCTCAGATCGTCGGCGAGCTGATGCGGCGTGGTTTTGTGACGCATCTCGCGACGAACGGCGCGGGAACCATCCACGACTGGGAATATGCCTGGATGGGCAGCTCGACCGAGAGCGTGGAGGAGAATGTCGCCACGGGCACGTTTGGGACCTGGGACGAAACCGGTCGCAACATCCATCTCGCGCTGCTGACCGGTGCGCTGCTTGGCCTCGGCTACGGCCGCGCGCTCGGCAAGTTCATCGACGAGGACGGCTGCGACGTGCCCTCCGTGCGGATGCTCACGCACCTGGTGACCGAGTTCATCGGCGATCCGATGGCGGCGGCCGGCTGCGAACTGCTGGCCACCATGCAGCGGTTTGGAATCGAGCCCGGCCGCCTTGATATCCCGCATGGCTGGAAGCAGGGCAGCATCCTGGCCCAGGCCTGGCGTTGCAGCGTGCCGGTGACGGTGCATCCGGGCATCGGCTACGACATCATCTCGTGCCACCCGATGTTCAATGGCGCGGCCATCGGCCGGGCGGCCGCGGAAGATTTCCGGCTGTTTGCCGGTGCCGTCGAGGGGCTGGACGACGGTGTGGTGCTGTCGGTCGGTTCGGCGATCATGGCCCCGCAGGTCTTCGAGAAGAGCCTGAGCTGCGTCCACAACCTACGGTTTCAGGCCAATCGCCCGCCTGTCCACGGCCACAGCATCTACGTGGTGGATTTGCAGGATGGCGGTGGCTGGGACTGGTCACAGGGCGAACCGCCGAAGACCAATCCCGCGTACTATCTGCGCTTCTGCAAGAGCTTCTCGCGGATGGGTGGCGCGATGAACTACCTGCAGTGTGACAACGTGACCTTCGTCCACCACCTCTTCCACGAGCTGATCCGGGGCTAGAGCGGCTTGGCCATCTTCGCGGCCAGCCGGGCGGTGAAGGATTCGGCGGCGTTGTAGCCGGAGAGTTTCAGCTTGGTCTGCAGCGCGGCGATCTCGATCAGGTTGGCGAGGTCGCGACCGGGTCGGACCGGGATCGTCATGCGCGGAATCTGCTGGCCGAGCAGTTCGGTGGTTGCCTGTTCCAGTCCCAGGCGGTCCACCTCCGCAGAGTCATCCCAATGCTGGAGCGTGATGAGCAGGTTGATGCTCTTCTCGTGGCGGATGGCGCCGACCCCAAACATCGCGGCCACGTCAATGATGCCGATGCCGCGCACTTCCATGAGGTTGCGCCCGATATCCTTGGAGGTGCCCATGACATCCAGGCCGTCCTCAAGCCGGAGGAGGACGACATCGTCCGCGACGAGGCTGTGGCCTCGTTCCAGCAGGCCGAGCACCGCCTCGCTTTTGCCGATGCCGCTGACCCCCTGGATGACCACCCCGATGCCCTGGATGTCCACCATGCAGCCGTGCAGCTGGCCGCGCGGGGCGAAGAGATTCTCCAGCGCGAGCGTGGCGCGGCTGATGAACTTCATCGTGATCAGCCCGGTGGTGAAGAGCGGCACGTCATGGCGCTCGGCCGCCTCGATGAAGAGCCGGCCCGGCTTCAGGTCGCGGCACAGCACCATGCAGGGAATGTGATGCTTGAACAGCTCGTCCACCCGCCCGCGTTGGACCTCGGTGTCCAGTGAGCGGAGGTAGGCGGTTTCGACGTTGCCCACGACCTGGACCCGCTTGGGGGCGAAGTAGCGCTTGAAGCCCGCAAGCGCGAGACCGGGGCGGTTCACGGTCGGCTCCCGGATGATGCGCTTGAGCCCGGCCGCGCCGGCGACGAGCTGCAACCCCAGCTCAATCGCGTGCCGGGTATAAAACTGTTCGACCGTGAGGTTGGTGGCGGACATGGCGGGGGCAAAGTCAGATCAATTCCAGTTCCGTCGCAAGCTTGTGTCGCAGGGCGGACAATTGAAGGGGCGGCATGAAACCCAGCCTTTGGATCAGCTTTGGCAACGAAACGGGTTGCACCTGCTGGAGGTGGAAGACGCCCTGTTTCAAGAAAGCCAGGTCAGCGTTAAATTCCCAGCGGTTGTGGCGTACGGCAGTGGTGTGAGGAACGATCAGGACCAAGGCCAGCCCATCATCACCAGGGTAGCGGCTCAAAAGCAGGACTGGGCGTGTCTTGGCCGCATAACCCAGATCTGCGAGCCATATTTCACCGGGACTCGGCCGTGGCATCTTGGGCCTCCAGGTGGTCGAGCAGTCTGAAGTTCTCCGCTGCGGCGCGATCGCAGTCGTCCAACGTTCGCCGGTCCTCCTCCAGGTCGAAGATGAGGCGGGCAATGTGCCGGCGTTCCGAATGAGAGAGCTTCGGCAGTTCGGCGGCGATCTCGCTGGCGCTCATGGGTTGACTTGTAGCTGGAGTGTTGCGCGTTGGCAAAGCGCGGTTTCAGACGTTAAAATCCGGACCGAGGTAAATGTCGCGGGCCTTGGGATTGTTGGCCAGATAGTCAGCCGTGCCCTCGATCATGACCTTGCCCTTCACGATGATGTAGCCACGGTCGATGAGCTTGAGCATCTCCCGTGCGCTGTGGTCGGTGATCAGGATGCCCAGGCCGCGGTCGCGCAGGCGGCGGATGATCTTCTGCACCTCGTAAACGGCGATGGGGTCGATGCCGGCGAAGGGTTCGTCGAGCAGCAGCAGCTTGGGACTGGTGACGAGCGCACGGGTGATTTCGAGCCGTCGTTTTTCACCACCGCTGAGCTGGTAGGCGTAACTCTTAGCCAATGACGTGAGGTCCAGTTCGCCAAGCAGGTGACGCAGGCGGATGGCGCGTTCCTGCCGGCTGCCCTCGCAGGTCTCCAGGATGGCGAGGATGTTCTGCTCGACGGTGAGCTTCCGGAAGACACTCGGTTCCTGGGTGAGGTACCCGATCCCCAACCGGGCTCGCTCATGCATCGGCAGTCCGGTGATGTCCTGCCCGTTGAATTGCACGCCGCCCTCGTCGGGCCGTACCAGTCCGACCGCCATGTTGAAGCTCGTGGTCTTGCCGGCGCCATTCGGCCCGAGCAGGCCGACAATCTCGCCGGCGTTCACATGCACCGACACGCCATCCACCACACGCCGCCCCTTGTAGGCCTTGGCGAGTGTGTCGAGCGTGAGCAGACGCTGGGGTTCGTTCGGCATCGGGACGGGGCAAGAAAATGGCGGAAGGTCAGCGGGCCGTGGGCGAGTTCGTGCGGGGACCGAAAAGGGAGGAGTTCCTGAGCACGCTGGCCTTCAGGTTGAGGTGGAAACCCTGCTCGCCTTTGAATCCGCCCGAGACGCGGTCGTAAGTCAGGATGGCCGCGGTGATGACGCCTTCCGGAGTCTCGTAACGCGGTTGGCCGGTCTCCGGCGAACCGGTCAGCCGCACCGTGTTATTGTTGCCATTGAAAACCGCCTGGAAGGCCAGGGCCCGGTTGGTGGAAAAAAGGTGGCTGCCGGAAGCGGGCTGGATGGTGAGCAGCACCACGTTGGTGGTCGCAATGATCTGGTCAACGACGCGTTTGCCGACCGTATTGGTGCCCTGCTGGAAGACGAAATCATCACAACGGAGATCAAGCACACCGGGTTGCACGAGGTGGACGTTGCCCCAGACATGGCCACTGCCGGTCTTCTGCTCGTAGGTGCCCTGATCGCCGGTCAGGTCAATGTCGCTGGCCGACGTATCCTCCGCGCGGAGCGCGGCCGGAAGCAGGGCGAGGAGCAGGGGCAGGAGGAAACGGAGGTTCATGGAGCGCTACGGTTTGGCGGTCGGGGTGGAAGTCGAGGAGGCGGCGCCCAGCGCGCCGGCGCGGAAGGTGACGTGGAGTTTGTTCGAGATCGTGAGCCGCCCGGACTCGTGGTCCCAGCGGAAGCCCTCGCCGCTGAGGCTGAGCTGCCCATCCGCCTGGGTCACGGCGAGCGGGCCGCTGGAGGTGGCGATTTTGGCCGCCGCATCCAGAGTGCATTGCGGTGCCGTGCCCACCAATTCCGGCGTGCCATCCTCGCGGGCGGTTTCCACCCGGAATTGCTCGACGTTCACCACTGTTGGCTGCGCCAGACTGACCGGCTTGAACGCCGTGCCTTTGAACCAGGTGCGCACGACCCCGTTCTTGTCCCGGATCGGGAAACTGTAGCCGGCGGCGGCGGCGGTCGGGCTTTGCGCCAGGGCCCGGAAAGCCATCAGCAACGTCACGGCGGCAAGGGCCGGGACGGCGGCCAGCGGGGCAATCGAAACGCGCTTCACAGAAGGCAGTCTGGCGGCGGGCGGGCGCGGTTAGGAAGCGAATTTCGCCAGCAGCGGCTCCCATTGGTTCTGGGCCCGCAGGATCAGGTCCACCACCTCCCGCACGGCACCGTGGCCGCCACCGGCCTGGGTTACATAGTGCGCCAGCGACTTCGCCTCGGCGATGGCGTCGCCCGGCACGGCGGCAAAGCCCGCCCGCTTGAGGGCACCGAGGTCCACCACGTCGTCACCCATGTAGCTGATGTCGGCCCAGGCGAGGCCGGTCTGGGCCAGCAGGCCGGCAATGGCCTCTACCTTGGGACCGGAAGCCTGATGCAGGAAATCGACTTTCAAGTCGTTGGCGCGTTCCGTGGTCGCGGGGGAGGGCCGGGCCGATACCCAGCCGACCTTGATGCCCGCCTGCTGGAGCAGGCGCAGGCCAAGACCGTCGCGGATGTGGAAGCGCTTGAATTCGCCGCCAGCCCCCATGAACACGGATGAGTCCGTCAGCACGCCATCGACGTCGCAGAGGAATAGCCTTACGGCTTGGAGCCGGGGCAGGAGTTCAGCGGGCACAGTCATGGGCGGGAAGGGAAGCAAGCGGACGGCAGGTTGTCTGCCCGAATTGATGGCGACGGGAAAAGAAAAAGCCGGCGGGCACAGGCCAGCCGGCTGAGAGGTGCGGGATCGTCCCGACGTCTATTTCGTGTTCCCCATCGAGAGCAGGAACATGATGTTGTTCGGAGTCTTCTTGAGCTTGTTGAGCAGGAGTTCCATGCCTTCGACCGGCGGCACCCCGGTGAGCGCCCGGCGCAACACGGTGATGCGACCATATTCGTCGGGGTGATAGAGCAGCTCCTCCTTGCGGGTGCCGGAGCGCTCGATGTTGATCGAGGGGAAGATGCGGCGATCCACCAGCGCGCGGTCGAGGTGGATTTCCATGTTACCGGTGCCCTTGAACTCCTCGAAGATGACTTCGTCCATGCGGCTGCCCGTATCGACAAGCGCCGTGGCCATGATGGTGAGCGAGCCGCCTTCCTCGATGTTGCGCGCCGCGCCGAAGAAACGCTTGGGCTTGTGCAGCGCGTTGGCGTCCACACCGCCGGAAAGGATTTTCCCGGAGTGCGGCTGCACGGTGTTGTAGGCGCGGGCCAGACGGGTGATCGAGTCGAGGAGGATGATGACATCCTTCTTGTGCTCGACCATGCGGCGGGCCTTTTCGATGACCATCTCGGCCACCTGCACGTGCCGCTCGGGCGGCTCGTCGAAGGTCGAGCTGACGACCTCGGCACCCCGGCAGGAGCGCTCCATGTCTGTGACCTCCTCGGGGCGCTCGTCGATCAACAGGATGATGAGGTGCGACTCCGGGTTGTTCTTCAGCATCGCGTTGGCGAGCTTCTGCATCAGCACGGTCTTGCCGGTGCGCGGCGGTGCAACGATCAGGCCGCGCGTGCCCTTGCCGACCGGGCAGACCAGGTCCACGACGCGCGTGGACAGCTCGTCCATCGCGGTCTCCAGCAGGAAGCGCTTGTTCGGGAAGAGCGGCGTCAGGTTGTCAAAGTGCGTCTTTTCCTTCGCCTTGTCGGGATCGATGCCGGCGACCTTCTCGACCTTCAGCAGCGCGTAGAACTTCTCCTTCTCCTTTGGCGGACGCACCTGGCCTTCGACATCGTCACCGGTGCCGAGGTCGAAGCGGCGGATCTGCGAGGGCGAGACATAGATGTCCTCGGGGCAGGGCAGGTAGTTGAAGGCGGGCGAACGCAGGAAGCCGAAGCCCTCGGGCATGACTTCCAGGATGCCGCGCGTGTTGATCGTGCCACCGGCAGCGAGGTTGCGCTGGACGATCTGGAAGATGATCTCCTGGCGCTTGAGCGTGCCGTAATTGTCCACGCCGAACTCCTTCGCGACCTCCGCGAGGGGGCCGATGGGCATCGGCTGCAGTTCGTGCAGGTTGAGATTGCGCGGGGTGACGATGAAGGCGGGCTTCTGCGGAACATCCGGCTCGTAAACCGGCGTGTCTTCGTTCGGCTCCTCCATGCGCTCGCGCACAACGGGCACGGACTTCACCACCAACGGCTCGTCGTCGTGGGGATCGTGGGCCGGCTCGGCCGGGGCGGGAGCGGGCTCTGGTGCGTGAGCCTCTTCAGGCTCGGGTTGGACTGCCTCCTCGGGAGCGATGAGCTCCTTCTGGGCGGCGGGCTTCTTCTTGACCACGCGGGGCTTCTTGGGCGCTGCGGGGTCTTTGGGTGGACGTGGCATAACGGCAAAACTTTTTGAAATTTCCACACGCCGGGGATTTTGAACTCACAACGCTCTCGGGCCGGCAGGTGCGCGGATCGCACACGGAGGTTTCAACCGGCTGGGGGAAAGCCTGGGGGATTACCTTTTGGGGAGTCCCTGACGTGCTACGGGTGCAAAATGGCCCGCTCGGCCGCAGGCGCAAGGGATTTTCTTCACCACAACTGGTGATCGGGCATCAGCCGCTCCCCCTGCCGGTCTGAGTCGGAGGAAGCTGATACAGGACAAGACCTACTTAATATTGGGTGTTCCGTATGAAAACAAAGCGGCAGATCAGCGAAATTCACAGTCGCAAGGCCGGTAAAACCGGTTGGAAACCCAATTTGACGCGGCCTCGAAAAGGGCAGGCATTCCGCCGATTGAGCTGTGGCGGAGGGGAATCTCCCCGACCCGCCAGGAAACTTAAGACCTATTCGTACACTGGCGCAGGCCGGTGAAATGCCTCCCAGACTGGAAATTTACCGTCCCTCAGATCGAGGGGGACCGGGTGTTTCTGTGAGGGCTCACCACTTCAGTGCCTGGATGCGCCGGGCGACTTCCTCGGCGTTGGCGCGGCCGTTGAAGGCGCTCACGCGGAACCAGCCTTCGCCCTTGGAGCCGAAGCCGCTGCCGGGCGTGATGACCACGTTCGCCTCGTTCAGGATCTTGTCGAAGGCCTGCCAGCTCGTGTAGCCGGCCGGCGTACCCACCCAGATGTAGGGGGCGTTCACCCCGCCGAAGACGGTCAGCCCCGCAGTCTTGGCCCCGGCGACCAGGATCTTGGCATTGCCCATGTAGTGCTCGATGAGCGCGCGGACCTGCGCCTTGCCCTCCGGCGAATAAAGCGCCTCGGCCGCGCGCTGGACGATGTAGGAAACGCCGTTGAACTTGGTGCTCATGCGCCGGTTCCAAAGCGGGTGCAGCGGCTTCAGTTCACCGCCATCCGTGCTCGCCAGCAGAGTCTTGGGCACGACCGTGAACGCGCAGCGCGTGCCGGTGAAGCCGCCATTCTTGGAGAAGCTGCGGAACTCGATCGCGCACTCGCGGGCACCCGGGATCTCATAAATCGAATGCGGGATGCCCGGCTCGGATATGTAGGCCTCGTAGGCGGCGTCGAAGAGGATGATGGCCTTGTGCGCCAGGGCATACTTCACCCACGCCTCGAGTTGCGTCCGCGTCGCGGCCGCGCCGGTCGGGTTGTTGGGCGAGCAGAGATAGATGACGTCGGCGTGTTCCTTCGGTGGCTCGGGGATGAAACCGTTCTGCGCGGTGCAAGGCAGATAGACCAAGCCGGAGTAGGCGCCCGCTTCGTTCGCGTCACCGGTGTGGCCAACCATGACGTTCGTATCCACATAGACGGGATAGACCGGATCGCTGATGGCCACGACGTTGCGGTGGCCGAGGATGTCGAGGATCGCGCCGCAGTCGCACTTCGAGCCATCGCTGACGAAGATCTCGTCATCCGCCACGTCGAGGCTGTGGGCGCGGTAGTCGTTCTGGGCGATGGCGGCGCGGAGGAAGTCGTAGCCCTGCTCGGGGCCGTAACCCCGGAAGGTGGCGCGGCTGGCCATCTCGTCCACGGCCTTGTGCAGCGCGGCGATGACGGCCGGCGGCAGGGGTTCGGTCACGTCGCCGATGCCGCAGCGGATGAGCCGCTTGGCGGCGTCGGGATTGGCCTCGGTGAACGCCTTCACGCGGCGGCCGATCTCAGGAAAGAGGTAGCCGGCCTTCAGCTTCAGATAATTGTCGTTAAGGAACGCCATAGAAAGAAGCGCGGACGTTAGGGAATGGCAGCCTGTGAGGCAAGCGACCGGTCGGAACGAAAACGGGAGGCGTGGATTCGGCACTCAGGATGGCCTGGTGGGCCCGCCGGTCTCGATATCCGGCAGCAACACGGTGAGAATGCCGATGAGCGGCAGAAACGCGCAGAGGCCGAACACGAATTCGATGCTGGTGTGGTCGGCCAGGATGCCCAGGGCGGCGGACCCGATTCCGGCGATGCCGAAGGCGAGGCCGAAGAACAGGCCGGCAATCATCCCTACTTTTCCGGGCACAAGTTCCTGCGCGTACACGAGGATTGCCGAGAAGGCGGACGCCAGAATCCCGCCGATGAACACCGTGAGGATCGCAGTCCCCATGAGACCCACATGGGGTAGGAGCAGGGAGAAGGGGGCGACTCCCAGGATGGAGCCCCAAATGACGCGCTTACGGCCGATTCGGTCACCCACCGGGCCGCCAATGATCGTGCCGAGCGCGACCGAGAAGAGGAACACGAAGAGCAGCATTTGCGAGGTTCGTACCGACACGTGGAACCGATGGATCAGGTAGAACGTGTAGTAGGTCGCCATGCTCGTGAGGTACACGTATTTCGAGAAGAGGAGCGCCACCAGTACGGCCAGCGCGCCCACGACCTTTCCCCGCGCCAATCGAGCCGAGGGATGTCCCGCCGAGTGCTTCGCGGTGATCCGATGAAGGTTGCGCGCCTGCCAGGAGCCGATTTTCCAAAGGATGATCGCCCCGAAGAACGCCAGCACCGCGAACCACGCGATGTGGGCCTGGCCGCGCGACACCACGATCAGGGCCGCCAACAAGGGCCCGAGTGAGGTGCCGGCATTTCCGCCGAGCTGGAACAGCGATTGCGCGAAGCCCCGCCGTGCTCCGGCCGCCATGTGCGCCACCCGTGAAGCTTCCGGGTGGAAAATGGCCGAACCCAGCCCGACCATCGCCGCGGCGATGAGGATGTGCACGTAGCTGTCGGCAATCGCGAGCGCCAGCAGGCCGACGAGGGTAAATCCCATGCCCACCGACAAGGCTCGGGGCATCGGTTTCCGGTCAGACAGCCAACCCACCACGGGCTGGAAGAGCGAGGCGGTGCATTGGAAGGTGAACGTGATCCAGCCCAGTTGCGCAAAGCTCAGCTGAAAGGAGTCCTTGAGGATGGGATAAATCGAGGGCAGGAGCGCCTGGATCGTGTCGTTGAGCAGGTGGGAGAGACTGATGGCAAACAGCACCGCGAGCACCGTAGTGGGCGGAGCGGCACTTCGAGCGGTGGCGGCGGCCTCGGCAGAGGCGGCAGACATGTTTTGAGGACCATCCTTGCGCCCATCCAGAGCGTCGGGAGATTCAGGCCTAGGAGACATTGAATTCCGACAAACTTACACTCCGAACGCCTTGCGCAACAGCTGGATGCTCTTGGGCACGGCGAGGTCGGGGTTCTCCTTGCCCTCCATTTCCAATGAGACCCAGCCGGAATAGCCGGCCTGGCTAAGAATCTTGGCGATGCGCGGATAGTCGAGGTCGAGCGTGTACCATTCGCCGCCGCCGAAGTAGGTCTTGGCCTGCACATAGACCGTCTTGGACGCGACTTGGGACAGCTTGTCGTAGGGGTTTTCGAGGAAGTTGCCGGTGTCCATCAGCACGCCGAACCAGGGCGACTGGATTTCCTTCGAGAGCCGCAGCAGTCCTTCGGGCGTGCGCGTGAGACCCCAGTGATTTTCCACAGCCAGCGTGACGCCGCATTCCGCGGCCTTGGGCAGGCACTGGGTGATGCACTCGGCACACCATTTGAAGGCGTCGTCCTCGGTGTAGCCGGGCAGGGCGGGCTCGATGCCACGGGCTTTCATGAGATCGTCGAAGTCCTTGATCGTGTTCCAGCGGCCCGAGTTGATCCGCACGATGCCGGCCCCGAGCGCATAGGCGATCTCGATGCACTTCTTGGTGTGCTCAATCTAGGTATTGAGGTAGGCCGGATCGAGACTGACGAAGTTCTGGTGAATGCTCAGGCAGCAGTAGCTCACTCCGTGACGTGCCCCGTGACGCCGAAGGCGGGCCAGGTAGCCGCGGTGTTCGGCCGTGAGCGGCTCCTTCTCCGGCAGATCCATCTGGCGATGCAGCACGTCCACGCCGGCGACCCCCAGCGCCGCCGTCTTTTCAACGACCTGCTCGATGGTCACCTTGGGATCGCGGAAATGCCAGTAGCTGTAGCTGGCGATGCCCAGTTGCACGCGGCTGCGCGCCTGAGGTTCGGCGGCGGCAACGGTGAGGGGGGGCAAGGCCGTGGAACCGGCGGCGAGCGCGGCGGAAGCGAGAAAAGAACGGCGGGAAGTCTTCATGGTCGCGGCACGGAGCCTAAGAAGACCAATTTCGAAGTCACGCTTTTCACCTGGCCTAGAATGCCTTCCGGCTAAGAGGCATGCGGGGCTTGTTGGTCACCGCCCTACGCAAAGCCGGACAATTCACTGTCAGTCGCCATCGTAAACGTCCGTGGTCCAAACGATGTCGCAGGTTTTGCAATGGAAGCGGTGCTGATGTTTGGTGGCTGCCTCCGTTCGCGACATGGGAAGACCCGTTCCACACTTCGGACAATTGTAACGACGCTGAACGCGAGTTCCCCAAATCACTCCGGCCACAAGGATCGCGGACCAGATGGCAATCAAAACGCAGCCGGCGGTCGAAATCTTCGGACCGTATTCGACGTTCGGAATGATGAATACTCCGATGCCGATCAACGCTCCGAACAGGACGATGACGCGAGTGATCGTGCGCTCGCCATAGTCCTTGTCATGCTGTTCCACCGCCATGACCTAATGCTCGCATCGGTTTTTTGTCACCCCACAAACTCCAGCACGGCCGCGCCGAAGGTGAAGCCGCCGCCGAAGGCGCACAGGCCGGCCTTGCCCTTGGGCTGCTCGCGGAGGAGTTCGGCCAGCACGACCGGGATCGTGCTGCTGCTGGTGTTGCCGCTGTTTTTCACGCGGTTCACGAGCCGGCCCTTCCGCATCTTCAGCCGCTGGTCCACGGCATCGAGGATGCGGCCGTTGGCCTGGTGCGGGATGATGTAGTCGAGATCTTCGGCCACGAGTTCGTTGGCGGCGCAGGCCTGTTTGAGCAGGGCCAGGAGCTGGCGCACGGCCATGGGGAAGACCTTCATGCCGTCCATGTTCACGTTCGGGTGCTCGCGCCGGCCGTGGTTCAGGATCGTGCCATCCTCGCCGCGGGCGCTCAGGAGCGGACGGTGAAGCAGAGCGCGGGCGCCGGCGAACTTCGCCGATTGCGGCCCGTGCACGAGCGTTGCCGTCGCCGCGTCGGCAAAGACGATGGCGGTGTCGAAATCCTCCGGGTCGGTGAACGTGCTCATCGCCTCGGCAGTGACCACGAGGATGTTGGCGTCCGGGCGTGACTGGCAGAAATCGAACGCCGCCTGCAACGCGTACAGGTAGCCGGTGCAGGCCGCGAGGATGTCGCTGGCAGGCACATCCTTGGCCGCACCGTCCTGGCTCAGCGCGTGATGGAGCAGGCAGGCCATGCTCGGGCTCAGTGAGATCGGCGAGCTGGTGCTGACGTAGATGGCGTCCAGGTCCGACAGCGTCAGACCGGACTCACGCAGGGCGGAGCGGGCCGCGGCCGAGGCCAGAGTGAGCACCGTCTCGCCCTCGGCGAGCAGGTGGCGCGACTCGATGCCCGTGCGCTGGACAATGTCGTTCGCGGTACGGTTGGGGAAGCGGAGCACCAGTTCGTCGTTCGTAACGATGCGACCGCCCTGGACAGCGGTGATGCTGGAGAGGCCGACGACTGAACGGAGTGGACGAAGAAACGGCGAGGAGTCGGCGGAAGGACTGTGGTGGCCATTGTTGCGCAAGGCCGCGTCGGGAAGAGAATGGAAGACGGGCGAGCCGCCCGTCCTACTTTCGGAGCGCCTCTTCACCAGCGGCTTCGGTTCGGCGGGGATGCGCTTGGGCGTCGCCGGGGCGGCGATGGAGGTGAGAATCTTGGCGAGCGGGCTGCCAACGGGGACCTTTTCATCCGTCGGGAGCAGTTCACGGATCACGCCGCCCACTGGGGCGCGCAATTCAAAGGTCGCCTTGTCCGCCTCGCAGTCCGCGATGAAGTCGCCGGCCTTGATGATATCGCCGACGCGCACTTTCCATTCGACGACGGTGACATTCTGGTCCGCCGGGCTGGAACCTACCGCTTCGAGCACGAACACGCCGGCATCACCGACGGCTTCGGCTTCCCAGCCCAGATCCAGATCGCAGAGCGCGGCGGCGGCTTCGAGGATGCGCTTGAGGCTCGGGAGCACTTCGAGCTGGTTGGCGTAATTGCACGGCACGTACGTGTCGGGCCGGGTGACCCGTCGTGACTTCACGGGCGAAGTGGCGTGTTCGGCCACGGTCGCAAGGACTTCTGCGCCGAAGCCGCAGGTGAGGTTATCCTCGTGGACGACGATGAGCCGGCCTGTCCGGCTGGCGCTGGCGCAGACGGCTTCGGTATCCCACGGGCTCAGGCTGCGCAGGTCGATCAGCTCGGCGTGGACACCGGCGGTTTCGAGTGCCGCGACGGCGCGGCTGCAGAGCGGCACCGTCCCACCCCACGTTACGATGGTCAGATCATCCCCCCGAGAGACGAAGCGGGCCTTGCCGGGCAGAACGAGCTGTTGGGTGACATCCGCGCTCGTGCTGAGCGCGGGATCGTTGAGGCAGACCTTTGGGTAGAGGAAAACCGTGGGCCGACCACTGGCGAACGCGGCATTGAGCAGGCCGGCAGCGTCGGCCGCCGTGCTGGGCATGACGACATCCACCCCGGGCACATGGGCGATGACGCTCTCGAAGGTCTGGGCGTGGAAGGGTCCCAGGCCGGGCCGATAGCCGCCGCACGGCGTCATCACGATGACCGGCGCCTGCCAGCCGCCATGGGTCCGCCAGTGCATGGAGCCCAGTTCGCTGGCGATCTGGTTGAACGCAATGGGCAGGAAGTCGGCAAACTGGATGCAGGCCACTGGCTGTCCGCCCGCCAAGGCCCGGCCAACGCTTACCCCGGCAATCGTGCTTTCGGCGAGCGGCGCATTCTTCACCTGCGTGGGGAAGCTGGTCGAAAGCCCGCGCGTGAGGCCGAACACATCACCCTTCGGATCCTCGATGTCCTGACCGAACATGGAGACGCGGGCGTTCGAGGAAAGGTGGTGTCGCAGGACTTCGCGCATCGCCTCCATCATCGAGAGGCGCGGGGTGGAATCGTCGCCGCGATATTCCTTCAGCGCGGCCAGCTGCATCGGCAACGCCGGGCGGGCGTCGAAATTGGCGACCGGATTGGCCGTGGCCAGGGTACGGTCAGCGGCGGCGCGAACCTCACGTTCGGTGTTGGCCTCCAATTCTTCCAGCTCCGTGGCCGGAACCCCAAACTCCAACAGTTGGGAGCGCAGTTTGACCAGCGGATCGGCCTGGCTGCGCACCTGCGAAATTTCGCCTTCCTCGCGGTAGCGCGTCTCGTCGTCGGCGTTGGTGTGGTGCGTGAGCCGCTCGACATTGAAGACGACGATGACCGGGCCGCGAGATTCGCGGAGACCGCGCACGATCGGGCCCAGCGCCTGGTCGCACGCCAGCGGATCGCGGCCGTCGAGCCGATGAATGGGCAGGCCGTAGAACTCCGCCGCATCGCCCTGTGGAAGCTGGTAAAAGGTGTTGCCGCGCGTGTGCGTCGAGATCGCGAGGCCGTTGTCCTCGATCCAGAAGAGCACGGGCAGCCGGGCGCGGACCGCCTCGGCGACGGCCTCAAGGAATTCGCCTTGCTGGCTGGTGCCATCACCCACGGCACAGACGACCAAGGGGCGCGCGGCCGTTGAGCCGTTGAGTCCCTGCCGGCTGATCAGCTCATGCGCCACACCAACGGCCTGCAACGCGTTGTTGCCGACGGGACCGACAAGGCTGAGCACCTTCAGCTCGGGGGCGCTGAGATGCGCACTCATCTGGCGACCGGCGGAATGGCTGCCCCCGGTGCAGAGCGAGCTGTGGAAAAACTGCTCCGCCGGGATGCCACGGGCGAGCATGAGCGCCTTGTCACGGTAATGCAGATGCAGCCAATCCTCAGGCGTGAGGTGGAAGTTCAGCGCCGCACAGGCCTCATGCCCCGCCCCGCCCACGTGGAAGAACGCCTCGCCCCGGTTGACGAGTTCCATTTCGACACGGTCCACGGCCCGCGAAGTGACCATGGCGCGATAAAGCGTCACGGCCCGGGCGATGTCCGGACGTGAGGGGGCAGATGGATGACCGTTGCGGGCAACGGTCGCATCGGCACGGGTGGCTACGACGGAATCCACGGGTCGCAGGGTGGCTGATTTCGGAGGGGAGCGAAAGGCGAAAGGTTGGAGCGGGTGACGGGAATCGAACCCGCGTGGCTAGTTTGGAAGACTAGAACTCTACCATTGAGCTACACCCGCCCAGAGCGCTTTGAACATGGGGCAGGGGGGCGGTCAGCGTCAAGCCACGGACGGAGCGGGGGTGCGGGGGAGCAGGGGTGCGGGGGAGAATCAGAGCCCTGCCTGATCGTGTCCTGCCCCCTTTCTCCCCTGCACCCCTGCTCCCCCGCACCCTTGCCCCCTCGCCCCACACGCGGGTAGCGTCCGTGCCGATGAGCGACCTTCTTCTCGTGGGCGGCCGGGTGATTGATCCGGCCTCCGGCTATGACCAGACCGCCGACGTGCTGCTGCGGGATGGCCGGGTCGCGGCCATCGGCACGGCCCTTCTCGCCGAGAACGCTGAGCGGATCGACGTCACCGGTAAGGTCGTGTGCCCCGGGCTGATCGACCTGCACGTCCATTTCCGGGAGCCGGGCCAGACCAAGAAGGAGGATATCCTGAGCGGCGCGCAATGCGCGGCCCGGGGCGGCTTCACGACCGTGGTGTGCATGCCCAACACGGCACCCTCCATCGACAATGCCGGCACGGTGGCGCTGATTCAGGAACGCGCCCGCGCGGCGGCGGTCCGCGTGGAAATCACCGGGGCCCTGACCAAGGGCATCGCCGGCGAGGAACTGGCCCCCATCGGTTCCCTCGCCAAGGCCGGTGTGGTGGCGCTTACGGATGACGGCAAGTGCATCCAAAACAACGAGCTGATGCGTCGCGCCTGCGAGTATGCGCTGATGTTCGGGCTGCCGATCATGGATCACTGCCAGGATTACGGCCTCGTTACCGATGGCGTGATGCATGAGGGATATTACTCCGCCGTGCTCGGGCTGCGCGGCTGGCCGTCGGCGGGGGAGGAAATGATTGTCGCTCGGAACATCTTGCTCGCGGAACAGACCGGCACCCACATCCACTGCCAGCACCTCAGCAGCGCGGGGAGCGTGCGGCTCTTGCGCGAGGCCAAGTCCCGTGGCGTGCCCATTTCCGGCGAAGGCTGCGCCCATCACTTCACCCTGTCGGACGCGTGTCTGGCGGGTAGCGAGGAATTTTGGAAGGCGGACGGTGCGGAATGGGCCAAACGGCACTTTGGCGACCGCCCGTTGCCGACCTGGCCAGCGTACCACACCCATTTCAAAATGAACCCGCCCCTGCGGTCGGCGGCAGATGTTGCCGCCATCCGGGATGGAATTGCCGACGGCACACTGGAGATTATTTCCAGCGACCATGCGCCGCATACTGAGACAGAAAAGGACGTGGAGTTCGATTATGCACCGTTCGGTATAGTGGGCCTGGAGGTGGAACTGGCGCTGTCCCTGATGAATTTCTACCAAAACGGACGGCTGACGCTGCCGCAGTTGCTGGCAAAACTGACCTGCAATCCGGCGAAGCTGCTCCGGTTTGCGGACGGTCGCGGCGAACTGAAGGTCGGCGGCGTGGCGGATGTGACCGTGTTCGACCCGGATGCGGAATGGACCAGCCGTCGGGAGGAAACCGCCAGCAAGTCACGCAACAACCCGTTTCACGGCTGGGTGATGAAGGGCAAAGCCAGCCACACTATCGTCGGTGGCAAGGTGGTTTGGAAGGCCTGAAGGGGCAGGAAAACGTGCGGAAAGGCCGTGGGCGTTCGTTCCGTCGCTTGACGCTTCGCTCGGCGACGGGGGCGGCGCGGCACGCCATCCCTATCCGAACTGGTCTATTCAACGGAACTAATTAAGCCTGAGCGAATTCAGGTGCAAACAGGCTGTGGTGGAGGGGCTGGATCTTGGCCACGGCGGCCGCCAGATCCTCGACCACGAAATCGTGGTGATCGTCGCCGATCCACGGGGAGCGGATCATGACACTGGTGCAGCCGGCGATCTGCGCGGCTTTGGCATCCGGCCACTTGTCCGAGATGACGAAGGAACGGTCGAGGTCGAGACTCCACTTGAAGGCCGCTTCCAGGAACATACCTGGCTGGGGCTTATGGCACGGATGATCCGTGTCATCGTAGGGGCAGAGCATGACGTCATCCAAGGGCAGCTTGCGCCGGAGGACGGCATGCATGAGGTCCAGCTCGTTGCGGGTGAGATCACCCCGCGAGACGGCCGGCTGGTTGGTGGTGGCAATCAAGATGAAACCGGCCTGCTTGAGCTGCGTGAGCAGCGCGGCAGCGGCCGGGTTGATCTTGAACTGCTCCAGCCGCAGGGGGGCGACCTGGGTGCCATGCTGGACCTCGCAGAGATTCAGCACTCCATCGCGCTCAAAGAAGACAGCAGCTTTCATGTTGGAGATGAGAAGAGCATCTGCTTTGCCAGACGCAGCGGAAACAGTCGGAGTTACGTTCCTTCCTCCGTAATTTCTCCTGTTCGTTGCCTTTGTGGCTCAGGGCACAAGGCCGGCTCGCAGAAGTGCGAGGCACGTCTCCAATTTCGAAAAAGCGGCCGCCGACCGGCTACTCGTTCAGTTCTCTGGAAGCCCCAACCCGCTGCTCCATTTCACGCACGATGGGCAGTACCCGGGCGACGACGTTGGCCTCGGTCTGGCCCAGGAAGGGTTTGAGGAAAAATTTTACCACGCCGACGGTCTCACCATTACGGTCGTGCAACGGCGCGGTTACGATCTGCTCGTTGTCCGCCTTGCCCAGATAGCTCTGGTTCTCGGCGAACGCCTTCAGTTCCGTCTCCTCGGCTTTCATCCCGTTTTCCGTCGTAATTTTGCTGGCGATGACGTGGAGCTCGGGCTGGGCGGTAGTTTTCCCATAGATGCGAAGGTTCTTCAGCCGGGACTGGTGGGCGATCGTGTCGCGCACGAGGCTGGTGGCGAGTGATTCCAGCGGTCGGTATTCCACCTTGGCCTCGCTGAAATAGGCCACGGAGTCCGACTTGGTCATGAAGCCCACCTTGCCTAGCAGAAAGGAATTATCGGTCAGCTCGGGGATGGCCTCCTTGCCGTCCAACCGCACCAGGATGCGGTTGCCGTTGCAAGTCACGGACAGCTCGTGCCACACGCCCTTGGTCACGGGCATCGAGTTGCCGATGGGCGCGGACCGTTCGCCATTGATGAACTTATAGAAGCGAACATTGCCGTCCTGGGCATTCGCGCGGACCACGTAAAAATTCTTCTCGTCCTGCAGGCGGAAGACGACCCCGGCCATCTGCTCCACCGCGCCGCCCACGATCTTGAAGCGGGTCGTCAGGGTCAGGTCGCCATAGACATCACCGTCGTACAGCAGGACCGGAAACCGTTCGTCGGCCGGGTCACGCGACACCTGTGCGAGCACGGGCAGGCGGTTGGCGGCGGCGGCGTTGGTGCTCCGCGGCTTGAATTCGGTGGGGATGTCATCCAGCACGATCTGCCAGTCGCCCGGTTTGCCGATGCCGGCCCGGAAGGAATGGAAGCCCTCGGGTGTTTCGCCCACCTTGGTCTGGCTGAAATCAAAGGCCCGTTCGGCCGCGTGGGCGGCAGCAAACCCGAGGATCGCGGACAGGAGGACTGGCAGGCGGAGTCGCATGTGTGGGCCAAGGCTAACAGAGCCCCATGCCACAGCAAGAGCGCCCAAACGCAGGGAAAGGCCACCGGGGCAAACGGTGCGGTGGGCGGTCCGCGCTGCGATTCCATTTTCCACCGTGCCTGTGGCGTGCCTATCGTCCTCGCGTGCCATCACTTCCCCACCCTGAGGTCATTCTCACGCATGAGAGTGACCTCGACGGACTGGTTGCCGGCCTGCTCTTAAAAAAGCTGGCCCGGCATCTCTTCGCCATCGACGTGCACTTGCAGGCCTGGAACTATCAGGGTTGGAAGAACCGCCCGCTGAATGAGCGGTCGGCCTGGGTCACCGACCTGAGCTTTGAGCCGCGCCTGGACCGGCCCAACTGGCTCGTGATCGACCACCATGCCCTGACCAGCCAGCCCAAACAGGCCCAGCTCATCCATGACCTGAACCGGTGTGCCGCGCTGCTTTGCTACGATTTGTGCCGGGAACAGGGGCTGGGGACCCCGGCGCTCGACCGGCTCGTCCACCTGACGAATGTCGGCGACCTTTGGCTGGCCGATGATCCCGATTTTGACCTTGCCTGCGACTACGCCAGCCTGGTGAAGACCTACGGCTTCTGGAATCTCCACGCCGTGATCAAGGGCGAGCCGGAGCGCCTCCTGGATCATCCCTTGCTCCAGGTCATGACGGCGAAGCGGAGCATCGAGGATCCGATCGGGTACGAATGGAGCCGGGAACACGTGCTGGAAATCAGCCCGGAGGTGGGTTTGGTCCGCACCGCGATCGGCAACACCAACCTGATAGTGCATCAGCTGCTCGAACAGGGCGCCACGCCGTACAAGGTGCTCGCGACCCTCTTCCCCAAGTCCAACCGCACCATCGTGGTGAGCTTCCGCAGCCAGAACGGGGAGGCCCTGCCGATCGCGACGAAGCTTCAAGGGGGAGGTCACGCGAATGCCGCCGGCACCACCCTGCCCAAATCGGTGACCGACCCCGACATCGCCCTCGACTATCTGCGCCAGGTGCTGAACCCCACGGTGCCGTTGCAGGCGGACTTCAACAGCCCGTTCGCGGGACTCAAACTCTGACGGGGGCGGCGATGCAATTCACGCGGGCCGTTCCCGACGATGCGGCGGAGCTCACCCGCATCGCCCATGCCGCCAAGCGTCATTGGGGCTATCCTGAGGAATGGATCGCCCGTTGGGCTCCCGCGCTGACGGTCACACCCGAATTCATCAGAACCAACCCGACGGTGGTGGCGCGGATGGAGACGGAGCCCGTCGGGTTCGCCGCACTGACCGGACTCGGTCGCCAGCTCCGGCTGGAGCACCTGTGGGTGCTGCCTGCGTTCATGGGGCGGGGCATTGGCCGCGCGCTGTTTCAGGAAATTGCCCTGGTTGGTCGTGCCGCCGGCTGGTCATCAGTGCAGGTCATCTCCGATCCTCACGCCGAAGGTTTTTATCTGCGGCTCGGTGCGCGCCGGGTTGGAGAGCAAATCTCCGACCCTGAAGGCCATGGCCGTACCCTGCCCGTGTTGCTGGTGAATTTGCGGCCGGCAGGCTAAGCTCGCCTCGCGATGCCGGACATCCTCCTCGCCACACTCAACGCCAAGTACATCCACGCGGCGTTTGGCCTGCGCTATCTGCTGGCGAACATGGGCGACCTGCAGTCCCGCACCGCGCTGGTGGAATTCGACATCAACCAGAAGGCCATTGACGTCGCCGAGGTCATCCTCGCCCAGTCGCCGCGCATCCTCGGGCTGGGGGTCTATATCTGGAACGTCGGGCTGACCACCGAACTGGTCGGCATTCTCAAACGCGCCCGTCCGGAAATGACGATCATCCTCGGCGGGCCGGAAGTGAGCTTCGAATGCGACCAGCAGGAGATTGTCCGGCTGGCCGACCATACGATCACGGGCGAGGCCGATCTGAAATTCGCCGAGGTCTGCCGTTTGCTGTTGGCCGCCGGCATGCCCTCTGAGTCCAAGCCCGCGCCTTGGCCGAAGGTCATCCCCGCCGAACTCCCCGACCTGGCGGGGCTGGAGCTGCCCTACGACCTTTACGATGAGCGCGATGCGGCCCACCGCGTCATTTATGTGGAGGCGTCGCGCGGCTGCCCCTTCACCTGCGAGTTTTGTTTGTCCTCGCTGGATTTGCCGGTCCGGCAGTTTCCGCTCGACCGCTTTCTCGCCGCGATGCAGCGCCTGCTCGACCGGGGCGTGCGCCAGTTCAAGTTCGTGGACCGCACGTTCAACCTGCATCTGCCCACGAGCACGGCGATCCTCCGGTTCTTCCGTGAACAATGGACTCCCGGGCTGTTCGTGCATTTCGAGATGGTGCCGGACCGCCTGCCGGAGGCGCTCCGTGAGCTGATCGCGCAGTTCCCACCGGGTGCGCTCCAGTTCGAGGTCGGCATCCAGACCTTCAATCCCGACGTGGAGCAGCTCATCAGCCGCCGGCAGAACCACGACCGCCTCGCGGACAACTTCCGCTGGTTGCGCGAGCACAGCGGCGTCCACGTCCACGCCGACCTGATCGCCGGCCTGCCTGGCGAATCGCTGGCCAGCTTTGCGGAAGGTTTTGACCGGCTGGTCGCGCTGCGGCCGCAGGAAATCCAGGTCGGCATCCTGAAACGGCTGCGGGGGACGCCCATCATGCGTCACGACCGTGAGTGGGCGATGGTTTACAGTCCCCAGCCGCCCTACGAGGTGCTGCAAACCCGCCTGCTCGACTTCGCCACCTTGGGCCGGTTGCGGCGCTTCGCGAAGTTCTGGGACATTTTCGGCAACAGCGGGAATTTTACCGAATCCCTGCCGCTGCTCTGGGCGCGAGCGGGGAGGCCGTCGCCCTTCTGGTCCGTCTTGGCGTTCAGCGACTGGCTCCATGGCCGCGGAGTGAAAACGAGTGGTATCGCGCTCCCCCGCCAGTACGAACTGCTGTGGGACTATTTCATCTCGGTGTCCGGCCTGGCTCCGGCCGAAACGGCGGCGGTGCTGGCCCGTGATTACGCGCGCGGCGGCCGTACCGACCCGCCCGATTTCCTGCGCGTCCATTTGCCGAAGGAGACCGCGACCAAGCCAGACCGGAAGGCTTTGCTGCCCAAACGGCAGGCCCGGCATGCTGCGCCGATGGCGTGACCGAAGCGGCTGACACCAGTTCTGCAACGCCGTGTGGGATCGCCCTATTCTCCCGGTGGGGCACCGAAAGCTTCACCGAGAAAGAACTGGCTCAACGTCAGCCAGATGACCCGCAAAAGCATGAGTCCCAGCCCGGAAGCAACCACCAAGCCGACCAGAAAGGCCGCGAATTTCAGGTGGGGTCTGACATCATCGCGTCGCCTCACCAGCAGGGCGGCCAGAGTCCAAGCCGGCGGCAGCCACAGCAGCCAGATCCCTTGCACCGCCCAAAATGCAGCCAGCCCGGAATGTCCTTCTGTTCCATGAATCGTTCGGCCGAGCTTCAGAGCGGTGGCACCGAAGAGCACGCAGAGGGTGACCAGAGTGGTCTGCAGCAGTGCCACCAGCACCCTGTTGCGGACCGAGTACGCGACGGTCGCAGGATTGGCTCGGTCTTTTTTCATGGCAGTTTGTATCCTGTCCGGTTGAGCTGAAGTGGCCCTTCCGCGTCACCGTCAACTTGGACCGTCACCCTCCGGTAACCGCATGAAAAATCTATGAGCAGCGTCCGCAGCTTCTTCCTCCGCCCCGCGAATTTGTTCCTATTGGCCGTGATTGCCTTCCGCGTGTCCGCAGCCGAACTGACCCGCGAGGCCGTACTGGAAAGCACGCTGAAGCCTTACGCCGGTCCGAGCCTGCACGAGGTGGATACCAGCACGCTCACCGGCAAGGTGATGTGCGGTTATCAGGGCTGGTTCAACGCGGAGGGCGACGGGGCGGAGCGCGGCTGGGTTCACTGGACCAAGCGGGGTGGTGCGCTTACTCCCGGCAACGCGAAGATCGACCTTTGGCCGGATGTCTCCGAACTCGGCGCCGACGAGCGTTTTGCGACCGGCTTCACCAATGCGGCGGGGCAGGTGAAGGAGGTGTTCAGCCCGTACAAGCAGGCGACGGTGCTGCGGCATTTCCAGTGGATGCGCGACTACGGGATCGATGGGGCCTTCGTGCAGCGCTTCATCACCGACCTGCGCGATGCGCGTGCTCTGCGGCATAATAACACCGTGCTGGACCACTGCCGCGAGGGCGCGAACCGCTCCGGACGCGCCTATGCCGTGATGTACGACCTGAGCGGGCTGGGCACCAACCGCATCCAGGAGGTCATCGACGATTGGAAGGCCTTGCGGACATGCATGCACATCACCGAAGACCCGGCCTACTTGCGGCATCATGGGCATCCGCTCGTGGCCGTGTGGGGTGTGGGCTTCAACGACAACCGCCGCTACACGCTGGAGGAATGCCGTCGCCTCGTGGAATTCCTGAAGGCGGACGGCTGCTCGGTGATGCTCGGAGTCCCCACGGGCTTCCGCGAACAGAACCGCGATGCCGTCAAAGACCCGGAACTGCACGACCTCCTGAAACTTGCAGACGTGCTCAGTCCTTGGACCGTGGGGCGTTATGGCAAACCCGTTGAGGCGGCCCGGCAGGGCGAGAAAGTCTGGCAGCCCGACATCGCGTGGTGTGCGGAGCGAAAGGCCGATTTTCTGCCGGTGGTGTTCCCGGGGTTTAGCTGGTTCAACATGATGGGACGGCAATTCGACGCGATCCCGCGCCTGAAGGGCGAGTTCCTGTGGTCGCAGTTCGTCGCGGCCAAGCGGGCCGGGGCCTCGATGATCTACGTGGCCATGTTTGACGAAGTGGACGAGGGGACTGCGATTTTCAAATGCACCAATGACACGCCGGTGGGGGAGGGCGTGAAGTTCCTGAACTACGAGGGCCTGCCCAGCGACTTCTACCTGCGGCTTACCGGTGCCGGAGCCAAACTGCTGCGAGGCGAACTGCCGGTGACGGATGTCTTGCCGGAGGCGCTTTCCCGATTGGCCGCTGAGGCCCATCCGTAATCCTTGGGCCAGCTTGCCGGCAATGTGACATTTCGTGGCGGCGAATCCCGCTTGGTGCCTTCCGGTTTTCGTCGTTATAACCGGCCCATGCAGTTTGCCATGCTCCTTGCCGCCGCCGATGCCACGAATGCCGTTGCGGCGGTCGCGGCTTCGGCCCGCCAGGCGACGGCGACCGGGGGTTACGGGCTGGTGTTCTGGTTTCTCGTACTGCTCTGCGGGGTGGCCATCGCGGTGATTGCCGAGCGCGTGCTGCTCTACCGGCGCGAGCAGATCGACTCGGCGCAGTTCTTGGCGGGCGTCCGCAACGTCATCAAGCGCGACAATGTTTTGGAGGCCCTGTCCATCTGCGACGCCACGCCCGGACCGGTGGCGCGGATGGTGAAGGCGGCGATTCTGGCCCGCGATGGCGGGCGCGAGCGTATCCAGGAGTCGCTGGAGGAAACCGGATCGCAGGAAGTCCCGCGCCTGGAGGCCCGGCTGGCCCTCATCGCGACACTCGCGCAGATCGGACCGCTGATGGGTGTGCTGGGCACACTGCTCGGATTTGCCGGCGTGTTCCGCGAACTGCGCCGGCCCGATGGGTCGGCTTTCGGTTACGCCGCCCCCGGAGAAATGTTCGACGGCCTGATGCAGGCCCTTTACTGCGCGGCCCTCGGTGTGGGACTCGCGATCCTCTGCTACGCGGCCTACAACTACCTGGTCACCCGGGTGAACGTGCTCGTGGCCGACATGGAACGGGCGGGCATCGAGGCGGTGAAGCTCGTCAGCGGGGACGGCAACGGCGGGAACGGGAATGGAAAGTCATGAAGTTTGCCCGCACCACCCGGCTCATTTCCGGACGGCCCGACGCTGCGCCCTGGCTCTGCCTCATGATCCCGATCGCCATTGCGGCGATGTTTCATGAGTTCCTCGTGCTGCCGCGCGGGCTGCGCCTCGAGCTGCCGCCCGCCGATGCGCCGGTCGTGGCCGCACCGGGCGAGCGCTTCCTGCTGGTGGCGGTGGATGCGGGCGAGCGCCTCTATTTCGAAAATCAGCCGATCAGTCTGGCTGACTTGCAGGCCGGGCTGGCGCAGCGGGCGGCCCAGACGAATGCGCCCAAAACACTGCTGGTCCAGGCCGACAAGGCCGTATCGGCCGGTCGGCTGGCCGAGCTTTCCGGCGCGGCCAAGACGGCCGGATTGCATGACGTCATCTTTCTCACCCGTCCCGCCCGGCCATGAACGCGACCCTCAGCACGCCACCACCGGTCTGGTCGAAGGCCCGCTGGCTGACGGTGGTTCTCCTGGTGACCGCGATTCAGGGCGGACTGGTGGTTAGCCTGACGCGCTGGCCCAGCCTGCCAACTCCCGACGTGATGCCGAACGCGCGGGTTCACCTGCTCAACGAATCAGGCACCGCACTCGGCGAAGCCGGGACGCTGCTGCCGGACCCGCTGCTGTTCATCCGGGGCGATCCGCGCGGGTTTTCCGGTGTGGCGGCGCATTCGCTGCCACGTTCGGACTACGAGGTGGCGGAATTCACCGAGACGCCCCGCTGGCTCGCGCTGGATTCCCTGGCCCGTCGGGCCGGACAGGCCCCGCCGCCGAAGGTCTCAGTCGCCTATCGGCTGCCTGAGATCACCGTGGCCGTTTCGACGGGCGGGGCGATAGCGCCGCTCCTCGAAGCAGCCTCGCAGGTGAGCCTGCGAGGTAGGCTGGCGCAACGCCCCTTGACGGAGCCGTTAAATCCTCCGGTGATGAAATCGCCCGAGGTGCTGCCGGCAAGCGTGGTTGAGGTGGCCGTGACCATGACGGGCGAGGTGCTGATGGCGCGGCTGGTTTCCGCGAGCGGGCTGCCGCTCGCCGATGACACGGCGCTGGATCTCGCCCGTCGCGCCCGCTTCACGCCGTTGGAGGGTGACCGGCGCGATCCCGCGCTCGCCGTCGCCGAGGCGGAGTGGGGCGAGATCGTGTTTACCTGGCGCACGGAGCCGTAAGGAACCACCACCATGCCCCCGGAAACTTTTCTCGCATTGCTGGTGCTCGGTCTCGTGGCCGCGTTGGGCGCTCTGGCCGTGCTGGATGAGCTGCGGCAGCGCCGTATCCGCTCGGCACGGGCCGCCGACAACATCTTCCGCTGCAACAAGTGCAGCCTGGTGTACACGGATGATCCTGAGGTGGACCGCTCGCGCTGTCCGCAATGCGGCCTGACCAACGGCGTGTTCCAGTTCTAGCCGGGCCGGCTATTCCGTGCGCTGGGTGCCGGCCTTGATTTCCACGACATCGTGCGGGGCGGCCTCGCGCAGGCCCGCCGGGCTCACGCGGATGTAACGGGCCCGGGCGCGCAGTGCGTCCAGATCGCGCGCGCCGAGATAACCCATGCCAGACTGGACGCCGCCCACGAGCTGAGCAAGGACGCTGTCCACCGAGCCGGACACTTCCTTCAGGGCCTCGACGCCCTCTGCCGCCGCCTTGCGGCTGGTATCCGCCGCGACGTGACCGTAGCGCGCGGCGGAGCCGGCCTTCATCGCCGAAAGGCTGCCCATGCCGCGGTACTGCTTATACAGCTTGCCGTTGATTTCCATGATCTGGCCCGGGGCCTCGGGACAGCCGGCCAGGATGCCGCCGCAGATGACCGCGTGCGAAAGCGTGAGCGCCTTCACGACGTCGCCCGACTTCGTGATGCCGCCATCGGCAATGATCGTGACACCTTTTTTCGCCGCCGCGCGCGAGGCCACAAACAGCGCCGTGAGCTGCGGAATTCCGACCCCGGCCACGATGCGCGTGGTGCAGATGGAGCCCGGCCCCTGGCCGATCTTGATGACGTTCGCGCCGGCTTCCGCGAGGAATTCCACGCCGGAACCGCTGGTCACATTGCCGGCAATGATGGGCAGTTTCGGGTGGGCGTCCCGCACGAGGCGGACCGTTTCGCCGACGCCCTGACTGTGGCCATGCGCGGTGGAGACTGCGACCACGTCAACGCCGCGTTCTACCAATGCGGCGACGTGATTCAGGATGCGTTCGCGGTCCAGCGAACCGTCGGCCTTGCGCGAGGTCGAAAGCGCCGCGCCGCAGAGCAGCCGGAAATTCCGGTCCCGCGCGGGCTTCAGCCAGGCGCCCTTTTCAGCGGTGATGCGCTCGATGTCGCTCAGGGTGAAGAGGCCGCGCAGGCAGTCGTTCTCATCGACCACCAGCAGCTTGTGGATGCCGGCATGGTCGGTGAAGAAACGGTCGGCCCGGGCGATGGGGTCGTTCCCCAGCTCCTTCACGCTCACGGTGTACACCTGGGAACGCGGCTGCAGGGATTCCGCGACCTTGCGCTTGGCGTAGCGCGGCTTCACGACGTGGCCGGGCAGCAGGCCCAGCAGTTTGCCGGCGGCATCCACGACCGGAAAGGTGGAGAAGGTGAAGCGCTTGCGCTCAATGACCTCCAGCACGTCGCCGATGAGCTGGTCGGGCGAGACCTTGATCGGCTCCTGGATGAGGCCGTGGACGTGGTATTTGACGCGGCTGACTTCCGCGAGCTGCTCCTTCTCGGGCAGGTTGTAGTGGATGAGTCCGAGCCCGCCGTTCAACGCCATGGCGATGGCCATGCGCGCCTCGGTCACGGTGTCCATGTCGGCGGAGATGATCGGGATGTTCAGCTCCAGTCCCTCGACCAGGGAGGTGTGCAACTGCGCCTCGCGGGGCAGCACATCGGAGAGCAGCGTCGCCAGCGTGACGTCGTCGTAGGTGAGCGCCGTGGACTGCTGCGCGCGGAAGAAGGTGTCGGCGCCCTGATAAAACTCGGCGTCGATCGTGGACTCAGAAAAGGCGTCTGCCATGAGCGAAAATCAGGCACCGGGCCAATCGTGGCAAGCGTGAAACCGGGCGGGGTTTCGGGGCTATCGCCAGTGATCAGTAATCAGTGAACCAGTAAACAGTGAGTCAGAGAAAAAACGGGGCTCACTTGTCGGAGAACTGAATACTGATTCACTGGCTCGGCGACTACGGCTTGACGGTGGCCGGCGGCGCCACCGCATCGCCGCCCTCTTTGACCATGAAAGCCTGGATCAGCTTCATCTGCTGATCCTGCATAGCCTTATAGCGGGTGAACTGCTCCTCGGTGATCACGCCCTTCAGGGCTTCAAGCTTCTGATCCATCATGGCCTGCGGACTGAAAGCTTTCGCATCGGCACCGGCGCTCATGCCGGCCAACTGCTGCTGGCTCTGGGCATAGAGGACCTGGAAGACCTTGTCCTGCTGCTCCTGGCTGAGGCCAAGGGCGCCCTGCATCTGCAGCAGCTCGGAGTTGGCCATCAGGCGGGCATTGTTGCGCTGCTCCTCCTGCTGCATCTCGGTGTAGGCGGTCTGCTGCTCGGGGCTGAGCAGCGCCTTGATCTGCGACTCGGGATCGGCCGCCTGTTTTCCGGCGTCGGCCATATCCTCCTTGCTGAGCTTGCCAGACATCATCTTTTGCGCCAGCTCGCGGCCGGCGCCGACCTGCTGTTCCATGATCCCCCGGATCTGCGCCTCCTGGTCCGCGCTCAGGTTCAGTTTGCCCTTCATCCTGCCGAGCTTGTTCTCCATCTGCTGCTTGAGGGTGGCCTCCATCATGCCCTTCATCGCCTTGCCGGACTCGCTGTCCTCATCCCCGAACATGGCGGCCAGTGGGTTTGCGGACTTGTCCTTGCCGGCCTTGGCGATGCCGGGCTTCTGCTTCATCAGCTCCTGGACCTTGGTGGCCAGCGTGAGGTTGTCGGCCTCCAGCTTCTGGGCGCGCGTCGTGGCGGCCGTCAGCTGCTGGCCCAGCTCTGCGACCTGGTTGGTGGCGGTGCCGATCTCGGCCTGTAGGCGTTCGTGTTCGGCAATGACTTCTGGAGAATGCGACCGAGTGGTCAGCACCAGCGCGGCGGCACCCACACCCACCGCCACTCCGACCACAAAAGCAATGACCTTGGACTTCATGTTGCAGGCTTAACAAAGCCGCCGTGCCTCTGCAACGACCGGATGCAACAAAGCGGTTAAAGCCGGGACGTGCGATGGATTCCCGCCCTGCTCAGCGTGCCTTCAAAAAGCCGCTGTCATCCATCCATTCCTCGAAGCGGGTGAGCCATTGCGCGACCGGACGCGTGTTTTTCGCCCGCAGGCCGAAGCCGTGGCCGCCGCTGCCGTAGATGTGCAGCTCCGCAGGCACGCCTGCCCGCTTATAGCGCAGATAAACCTCGGCCAGCCCTTCACCGATGTCCTTGCGATCGTTGTAAGCGCAGGCGAGGAAGGCCGGCGGTGAGTTGGTCTCCGGCTGGATATCGCCCGAACGGCCCGGATAGATGAAGCCGAGAAAATCGGGGCGCGACGGCTGGCGCTCGATCACGTCCGAGGCATCCGGTTTGCCGCCGTCGAAATGCGAACTGGCCAGCCAGACGAGTTCGCCGCCCGCCGAGAAGCCGATCGCGCCGACACGCTTGGGATCAAGGCCCCACTCCGACGCATGGCTGCGGATAAGCCGCATGGCCCGCTGCGTGTCCGCGAGGGCGTGGACCGCGATCTGGTAGGTCGAATTGGTCTCCCGCGCGAGTCGGTAGGTGAGGACAAACGCCGCCGTGCCGTGCTCGCTCAGTGCGCGGGCCGGATTGTAGCCCTCGTGATCCATCCACAGCTCCCGATGCCCGCCACCCGGGATGACGAGCACCGCCGTACCGTTCGCCTTTCCCTTCGCCGGCAGATACGGCGTGAGCGAGGGCTGGTGCACCCCCGTCACCACGTGGTCGCCGCCGTCGGTCACCCGCACATGCGCCGGCTCGGTCTTGCCTTCGGAACCGGGCGCGCCCTGCGGCCAGAGCAGGATGGCCTTGGGCTCTTCCGCGATGACCAGTGCGCAGGGGAGGAGGGAAGCGGCGACAAGCACGCGGCGGAGCAGGGCGGGGAGGTGCATTGGGGAACCATCCCCAAGGTGCTGCCTGTTGGCAATCCGCTCCTACGTCAGAGCAATTGCCATTTCGCGGCCGCGCACGGTCAGGAATTTCCCGTTCATTTGCCTGGGGTTGGTTGGGTATTCTCCTTCTGAGTCTGTACTTTTCGGAGTTCGTAGAAGGTCACCCCGCTATTTTCAGTGGCTTTAAAGCTTTTCGGCGGCGTTTCGGGATCTCCCGTGGCCAAGGTCAGAGCACCGTCCTCGATCTTGAAGATGGCCACGACAACTTTGCCGATGCTGTCACCCGACGGTGGCGGACAATCTTTGATCGTGGCATGCAACTGCTGAGGGTCAGTCCCCGAAGGTAGTGTAATGGTCGTCTCAAACCAAAATTTTGCGTCCCGGTGAAAATGCAATGAACGGCCGGTGACCGTGATGGTGATTTTGGCGTGCGATTTGTCACCCACCGCAACCCCCTCCCATGTTCCTTGGAGAGATTGCAGTTCTGCGGCGACGGGTTGGCTGGCAGTGCCTTTGCCTTCGGCAGCGGGCAGTTCGCCAGCGTTAGCGGTGAAAACCGCGAGCAAGCAGACGATGCCGAAGTTATGCCGAAATGGTTTCATGGCTGCAGGTGTCGGGCGGCCGGCTCCGTCAGGGTGTAAGCAATTTATGGGGAAATAAAAGACGGCCCGGACCTGTTGGACATGGGAAACTGGATGCCCGTTCATTTCCCATCTGCCGGGTCGATTCCAAGAAGTTCCACGTCGAAGACGAGGGCGCTGTCGGGAGCGATCTTGTCGCCGGCCCCCTTCTCGCCGTAGGCCAACTTGGGCGGGATGGTGAGCTGCCATTTGTCGCCTTCCCGCATCATCTGCAGGGCCTCGTTCCAGCCGGGGATCACGCCATTGACCGGAAAGCTGATCGGTTCGCCGCGGTCCACCGAACTGTCGAAGACTGTCCCATCGATGAGCGTGCCGTGATAATGGACTTTCACGGTGTCGGTCGCCTTGGGCATCCGTCCGGTGCCGGCGGCGAGCACCTTGTACTGCAGTCCGCTGGCGGTCTGGTGTACGCCCGGCTTGGTGGCGTTTGCCGCGAGGAATTCTGTGGCTGTCATGGGCTTGGAGCGTGACGCGGCGCTGGCCGCGGTGCGTAGCCGTTCGTTCTCGGATTTCAGGCCGGCCATTTCCGTCTGGAGCGCCCGCAACCGGGCGGCCTCGCCGCGCAGCCGCAGCAATTCTTCGGAGGGGCCGCTGGGGGCCGGCGCGGCAGCGGCGGGAGTCGGGACCGCCGCTGCCAGTTCGGCCCGCAGTCGCGCCAGCTCCGCGAGCTGCGCCTGGTTTTGCCGGTGCTGCAGGACGAGCGTGGTGGCAAACGCCGCGGTCACCAGCGACACGGCCGTGATCTTCAGTGAGGTGGCGGTCATAAATTTCAGGAGAAAAAAGGTGGCTCCGGCGCCCGTGCCCGCCGTGGCGGCCACACCGGTGAGGATGGTTCCGGCCAATCCGGCCGGGGCGGCCTGAACGGCCTCCAACAGAATGGCCCCGCCGAGCGAGGCCGCCGGCACCGCCAGCCCGCGCTCCACAAAGATCCCGCGCAGCCGTTCCAGCGCACGGGTGACGCGTTTCTGGGCCGCCTCTTCGCCGAGGCTGAGCCGTTCGCCGATCTCGCGGGCCGATTTGCGCTCGAAGTAGCGCAGGAACAGGGCGTCCCGGTCGGCTTCGTCGAGCCGGCCGAGAGCGTCATCGAGGTGCGGGGCGATCTGTTCCCAGACGACTTCGGGGGCTGGGTTGTGCATGGTGGCCGCTTCGTGTTCCCGGGCGCGGCGGCGGACTTCGGTGCGGACCGCCTTCGCCGCTAGATTCTGGGTGACGCGGTGCAGCCAGCCGGTGAGCACCGCGCGGTCTTTCAACGAATCTGCCTGCCGGGCGAGGGCGACGAAGACCGCCTGCGTGACATCTTCCGCGAGGTGCCGGTCCACGATCATCCGCGTCGCAGCCGAGTGCACGAAATCGAGATGACGCCGGACGAGTTCCCCGAACGCCGCCTGGGAATCATGGGCGGCGTAGTCGCACAGAAGCTGCTGGTCCGTCGTGTCGTTCACTGTCCCTTGTTACCCGGCAGCGGCCAAAGCGGACAGACGAGATGATTGTTTCCGTGCTTTACCGCCAAAGCGAGTGGCCGCACGTTGGCCCCATGCTTCCCCGAAGATCAGGCCGTGCGGCTGTTGAGCGGGCGGTTGCGTTCACGCTGATCGAATTGCTGGTGGTCATCGCCATCATCGCAATCCTCGCCGGGATGCTGCTGCCGGCGCTGGCGCGGGCGAAGTCCAAGGCGCAGCAGATCAAGTGCATGGGGAACAACAAGCAGGTCATCCTTGCCTTCCAGCTTTATACGGATGACTACCGCGACAGCTATCCGCTTTGCACCGACTGGAATTCCGCCGGCGGCACCAACGGCACCTACGACACCTTCACCGCGATGACGAACCGGCCGCTCTACCGCTACCAGGGCACGCCGGAAATCTTCCACTGCCCGAGCGACAAGGGGGACATCTTTTACGAACGCAACTTCGGCAAGAAGGCCACGAACTGCTACGTGCAATACGGCACGAGCTACCTGATGGAGTGGGCGGTCGATTTCGCGCGTACCCGGCGGGTCACCGGTGACGTGGGCGCATCGCCCGGCTCCGATTCGGGTCACGGCATCAAGTCCAGCGAGATTGCCCTCAGCGCCGCGAACAAGGTGGTACAGGGCGACTGGCCGTGGCATCCGAACCGCGGCTTGGACGACCGGAAAAGCCAGTGGCACAATTACCGGGGCAGGAGCCTGTCGGTGATGTGCTTCGGCGACGGCCACGCGGAGGCGTTCAAGTTCCCGACGATCAAGGACACCGACGTCTATTGGACTAAGGCGCCGGACCCCAGTCAGCTGTGGTGGTGAGCGGGCAGGCGCAGGGGGACAATTCCCCCCCGTCCGATGTCAGACTCCCCGTTGAACTCGAGATACCAAGTTCGCTTCCACAGGGAAGCTTCGGGATAACGATGACGTCGGCCACGAACCGTACCGCCGTCTTACCAGAGACAGTTCACGCCAAACGTGCGGAATGGCGGATCGGGTGAGATGAACTGGAAGCCGGCCACCAACGCCTGGGCTGCCAGCAGGCGGTCGAAGGGATCAAGATGTGTCGGAGGAAGTTCGCCGCATGTGAAAAGCGCCGACAATGAGATACGGACGGTTTGGAGCTGGAAGAATTCCGCCTGTTTCGGAATCCAAAGGCGCGGCGTTTCGGGCAGCGGCAGCTTTCCGGCGGTATGCTTGAGCACGATTTCCCAAACGCTCGTGTCGCTGAGAAACAGTTCGTTTTGAGGATCATTGATCGCCGCAGTGGCGGCAGCCGACAAGCGGGCCGGTTGGCCGGCCAGCCAGAGGAAAGTGCAGGTGTCCAACAGGAGCCTCATAGCCCCCACTGCTTCAACTCCTCAGGCGTCATGGGGGCGAGCGCCGCCGCCGCCACATCGAAAGGCGGCGAAGCCAGTTCGCCCACCTTGGGACGTATTCCGACCGGCTTGGCCACGAATGGCACCAGCCGGGCCACCGGTTTCAGGCCACGGGCGATGACGAATTCCTCGCCAGCCTCCACCGAGACCAGGAAATGCGTGAGGTTGGACTCCGCCTCGTGAGTGGAAATCACTTGCATCGCGTTAAAGTGGCCGAAGCAGGCGATGTCGGCAATGGGCGAGATCAAGGTGCCGCCGGACGAGTTCGCCGAACGCCGCCTGCGAATCATGGGCTGCGCCGTCGCGGAGGAGCTGCTGGTCCGTCGTGTTGTTCACTGTCCCCAGTTAATCGGAGACAGGCAAAGCGGACCGAAGAAGTCGTGCGCGAAAGGTCGATTCCCCGTTTCGCCTTTTGCCGCTTCCGTGTTTGCTCTCACCTCCATGTCGAAGGACTTTTTGCGCCTGCGGGGTGCGCGACAGCACAACCTCAAGAACCTGTCGGTGGACATTCCACGCGACCGGCTGGTGGTCATCACCGGACCGAGCGGTTCGGGCAAGTCGTCGCTGGCCTTCGACACCATCTTCGCCGAAGGGCAGCGCAAGTACGTGGAATCGCTCTCGGCCTACGCCCGGCAGTTTCTCGACCAGCTGCAGAAGCCCGACCTCGACCACATCGAGGGGCTGTCACCGGCCATCGCCATCGAGCAGCGCACCAGCGGCGCGAACCCGCGCTCGACCATCGCGACGACGACGGAGATTTACGACTACCTGCGCCTGCTCTACGCCAACCTAGGCCAGGCGCATGATCCGGAGACGGGCACGCCCATCACCCACCAGACCACGAGCGACATCGTGGACCGGATCCTTACGCTGCCGCCGAAAACACGCCTGATGCTGCTCGCGCCGGTGGTCGAGGATCAGCGCGGCGAATTCCGCGACGTGCTGGAACGGCTGGCCCGCGAGGGCTTCGTGCGCGCCCGCGTGGACGGAGAACTGGTCGAGCTGGTGGCCAATAAACCGGTGCGGCTCGACGCCAAGGCCTCCCACCGCATTGACGTGGTCGTGGACCGCATCGTGATCGCGGAGGGCGTCCGCACGCGGCTGACGGATTCGGTGGAGACGGCGCTGAAGTGGGGTGAGGGCAGGGTGGTGGTGTTGCACCAGGGGGCGGATGCGGTCCCGGGGGCCGGTAATCAGTCGTCAGTGATCAGTAATCAGTCCACGGGTGCCAGCCGTGGGTCGGGGTTGGCGACAACGGCCACGCCGTCGTCGTCGTCGTCCGGTCTCTGGACGGAGATACTGCATTCGAACCGGATGTATTCGCCGGCGACAGGCAAGTCGTTCGACACGCCGACGCCGCAGCATTTCTCGTTCAATTCGCCGCGCGGCGCGTGTCCGGTCTGCCACGGGCTGGGGCAGAAGCTGGTCTTCGATCCCGCGCTGATCGTGCCGGATGAGACCAAGTCGCTCGAAGATGGCGCGGTGCGTCCGTACCGGGGACTCGGCGGCAAGAAGATGGCGGTGTATTATAAGGGGTTGATCAAAGGCGTCGCCAAGCATTATGCGGCCCCGATGGAGGTGCCGTGGAAGGATTTGCCGACGGCCTTCAAGGCGAAGCTGCTGCACGGCACCGCGCCGGAGGAGATTGAGTTTTACTTCATGCACGCGGGCGCGCCGCGCAAGACAAGCAAGGTGTTCGAGGGCGTGCTGCCCAATCTGGAACGGCTCTATCACGAGAGCGAGAGCGAGTTCACGCGCAACCGCCTCAAGGCCTACATGAGCCCGCAACCGTGCGATGCCTGCGGCGGTCGCCGGCTCAAGCCGGAGGTGCTGGCGATCACGCTGGGCAACGACCCGAAGGGCAGTGGGACGGCCAAAACGAAAGTGCCGGGCCTGAGCATCGCCGGATTCTGCGCCCTTTCGATCAGTGACGCCGATGAGTTTCTCGCGTCACTGCCGCTGACCGACCTGCAGCGGAAGATCGGAGTGGAACTCATCAGCGAGATCCGCAAGCGGCTGGGTTTCATGCGCGAGGTGGGGCTGGGCTATCTTACGCTCGACCGCGAGAGCGGCACCCTCAGCGGTGGCGAGGCCCAGCGCATCCGACTGGCGACGCAGATCGGGGCCGGGCTGGTCGGCGTGCTCTACATCCTGGACGAGCCGAGCATCGGCCTGCATCAGCGCGACAATGAGCGCCTGCTCGACACGCTCCGGCGCCTGCGTGAGCTCGGCAACACCGTGCTTGTGGTCGAGCACGACGAGGACACCATCCGGGCGGCCGACCATGTGCTGGACCTTGGTCCTGGTGCCGGCGTACATGGGGGTGAGATCGTGGCGCAGGGCACGGTGGCGGAGGTGCTCGCGAATCCGAAATCGCTGACGGGCCGGTATCTTTCGGGCGACTTGGAAATCCCCGTCCCCAAGACGCGCATCAAACCGCGCGAGGACAAGGGCTGGATCGAGATCATCGGCGCGCGGGAGAACAACCTGAAGAACGTAACCGCGCGCATTCCGCTCGGGACATTTACCTGCGTGACCGGCGTCAGCGGCAGCGGCAAAAGCACGCTGGTGGATGACATCCTGCGCCGAACGATCTTCCGCAAATGGTACGGCTCAAAGGAGGCCCCCGGTCTGCATACCGACATTCGCGGGCTCGAACTGCTGGAGAAATGCGTCGTGGTGGATCAGTCGCCCATCGGGCGCACGCCCCGCAGCAATCCGGCGACCTTCACCGGCATGTTCAACGAGATCCGCGAACTCTTCGCGTCGCTGCCGACGGCGCGCGTGCGCGGCTACGACGCGGGCCGGTTCAGTTTCAATGTGAAGGGCGGCCGCTGTGAGAAGTGCGAGGGCGACGGCGTGCTGAAGATCGAGATGCACTTCCTGCCGCCGGTCTATGTCACCTGCGAGGCGTGCGGCGGCAAGCGCTACAACCGCGAGACCCTGGAGATCACCTACAAGGGCCTGAACATTGCCGACGTGCTGCAGCTCACCGTGGATGAGGCGGTCAACTTCTTCCGGGCCGTGCCGAAGCTGCACGCGCCCTGCCTGACGCTGGCGGAGGTGGGCCTCGGCTACGTGCGACTCGGCCAGTCCGCCACGACGCTCTCGGGTGGCGAGGCGCAGCGGCTCAAGCTCGCCGCAGAACTCTCGCGGCGGCAGAACGGGCGGGTGCTCTACCTGCTAGACGAGCCGACGACGGGCCTGCATTTCGCCGATGTCGCGAAGCTGCTCGAAGTGCTCTTCAAGCTCCGTGAATCCGGCAACACGCTGGTGGTGATCGAGCACAACCTCGACGTGATCAAGACGGCGGACTGGGTGATCGATCTCGGCCCCGAAGGCGGCGCCGGCGGCGGACGCATCGTGGCCGAGGGGCCGCCGGAGGTGATCGCGGCGAGCCCGGGCAGCCACACCGGGACGTTTTTGAGTCGAATCCTGAAGCCGCGCAGGGGAACCTGAGGCGATCAAAAGCTGTCTGCGAATGAAACAAAAGATCCCATGCGGCCGCCAGCCGGCGGTGCCGGGTTTCCGGTGGCTGAGGCTGCTGGCCCTGCTCTGCTGCGGAGGGCTGCTGGTGCCCGCTCTGCAGGCGCAGAACCGGTCGGCGGACCGGCTGGCATTTGAGGCGGCGTCGCGGGACTTCAACTCGCAGCAGTGGGACCGGGCGGTGAAGGAGTTTTCCGACCTCGAGTCCAAGTTCGCCAAATCCCCGCTGCGTGCCGAGGCCGGCCAGCTACGCCTGTTCGCGCAGGCCGAGGCGACGGCGGCGCATGGCGATCTGGCGGCGGCGGGCGATCTCTTTGCGCAGTTCCAGCGCAGTTTTCCGGCGTCGGCCCAGGCGGGTCATGCCGCGTTGCGGGAGGCGTCAATCCGTTTGAAACTCGGCGATTCCAAGGCGGCGGTCGCGGTCCTTGCCGCGACCAACAGCCCGTTTGTGCGGGTGGTGTTGGAAGGCAAGGATACAGAACTGATTTTCGGCGGCCTGCTGCTGAAGGCGGAGGCGCTGGTGGCGGCGAAGGAGCTCACGCTCGCGGAAACGGCCCTGATCCAGGCCTCCGGCAGCGCCAAGTCGTCCCGGGACGAGTGGGAACGCCTGCGCCTCCTGGTCGAGGTTCAGGATGCCGCCGGACGACCGCTGGATGCGGCGCAGACAGCGCAAAAGCTGAAGGCGGTCGCCGAGAAGGATACGGCTCTGGCCGGACGTCGGGCAGAGGCGGTCGCGCTGACCGGCCGGCTGTGGCTGCGCCAGGGCGACACCAACCGCGCGATTGCCGAGTATCAGGCGAACGTGGTTCCCGGCACCCCGGCCGACTACCTGCGTGAAGCCACTTTCGCGCTCGCCGACGCCTACCTGAGCCGGGGTGAGCTGGCCAAGGCGCGTGACCGTTTGGAGGCCTTCGTGACCGCGCAGCCGGCCGATGCGGAGCTGAACCGGGCGCGCCTGCTGCTGGGACAGACCCAGTTCCGGCAATATCAGGAGGCCGTGGCGGCGAGGCAGACCGCAGCCGCCTCGACGCTGCTGACGCTGGCGGCGACCCAGTATCAGTCGGCGCTGACCAACCAGCCGGCGGCGGAACTGCTGGGGCCGTTGCTGTTGGCGCGGGGCTGGACGCTCTGGGAGGAAGGCCTGACCGGCGGCATTCCGGACCGCGTGCGTGAGGCGGGCAGCAATTTCCTGGCGGCCGCCACGGCGCTGCCCCATGGAGGGGATCAGGCGGTGGCGCGCTTCAAGGCCGCCGACTGCCAGTTCCAGCTCGGCTACGTGGCGAGCTCGCTGACGAACTATCTGGCCGTGCTGGATGGCTACGCAGACGTGCCTGCCGTGGCGGAACTGATCGAGCCGGCGGCGGGCCAGGCCGTGCTGGCTGCCACCCAATCGGGCAGCCGCGAAGCCGCCGAACGGGCGATGATGCGGTTGCTCGCCGTCAACCCGGGCGGCGCGGGGGCGGCGCGCGGGGCGCTGCTGCTGGGGCAGTCACTGGCCAAGAACGGCGACATTGCGCGGGCACGGGAGACCCTGGGCGGCTTTTTGGCGAAATTCCCGGAAACCTCCCTGAAACCCGAGGTGGAACTGATGCTGGGCACGGTCGAACTGCGGGCGCGCAACTGGACGAACGCCCTGGAATCGCTGGGAAACTGGCTGAAAGCCAACCCGAACCACCCGCAGGTGCCCCGGGCGGAATTTGACCGGGCCTGGGCGTCGGCGCAGGCGGGCCTGACGACCAACGCAACAGCGGAATTTGCCCTGCTGGCCGCGCGTTTCCCCACCAACACCCTGGCCCCAACGGCGCAGCTTTGGCTCGCGGACAACTATTTCCGGCAGGGCGATTACATCGGCGCGGAAATGGCGTGCAAGGCGCTCGTCACCAACACCGCCTGGACCGGTTCGGAAGCCTGGCACCGGGCCCGGTTCTGGGCGGCAGAGGCGGCCCGCAAGCGGCAGAGCTTCGGCAGCTCAAGCCAGCAGTTGCTGGACATCCTGAACGACAAGAGCACCCCGACCAACTGGGTCGTGGCGGCCTATTTTGCGCTGGGTGAGCTGCGGCTGGAACAGCCGGCGGATGACCCCGCCAAACCCCTTGGCAACGTGAGCCTTGCCCTGGAGGCCTTCACGGCGGTGGCCCAGCTGACCAACGCGCCCCAGGCCGCGCCGGCACTGGGCAAGATGGCCGACTGCCACCTGCAGTTGGCCGCCCTGAACACCAACAGCTACACGCGGGCGGCGGAGCTGTATCAGCGGGCCCTGGAGTTTCCCGGCGCCGATCTGGCGGTGCGATGCAAGGCGACGGTGGGCCTGGGAATCGTGCAGGAAAAACTCGCCCAGCGGGCCGGTGCGGACGCCGGGCCTTTCTGGGCGGCGGCGCTGAACCGCTATCTGGATGTGGCGCACGGCAAGCTGTGCCGGCCAGGCGAGGTCATGGACCCGTGGTGGGTGAAAGAGGCCGGACGCGATGCGGGGCAGGTGCTGGAACTGACGGGCAAATGGCGCGAGGCCGCCTTGCTGTACGACTGGCTGGCCGGCGAACTGCCGGCCCAGCAGGCGGCGTGGCGGGCCCGGGCTGTCCAGGCACGCCAGCAGGCAGGTGGCTGACCCGACATGGACAACGACGGCGGCAACTAGCGGAGCCGGGCTTGGATGCGGGCTTCGTTGACCAGCTTCGCCTCCTCGGGGAGCAGTTTGGTCTGGGCGGCGAGCTTCAGGTATTCGCGGGCCCGGGAGGTGTCACCCGTTTTCGCCAGGAACACGCCCATCATGGCCGCCATGGCCGGCCGGCGCAGCTCCGAGGGGTCCAGCGAGTTCATCAGATCCACGGCGGCCTGGGCCTCACCGCGTCGCAGCAGGGCAAAGGCATAGGTGGAGATGTGGAGCGGATTCTTGGGCGACACGGCGTGCAGCTGGTCGGCCAGTTTCTGCAGGTTGGAATCATCCACGCCCAGCAACAGTCCGAGATAGACCACGTTGTTCAGCGTCGAGGGATCGTTGGGTTTCAGGGTCTGAAAACTTTTGGCCACCCGGAACTGGCCGAGCGTGTCATCCTTGAGCAGGTAGTTGCGCTGCAGCGTCAGCAGCGCGTTCTCCACGCCCTTGCCGCTGTTCACCACGGCCCACAGGCTGGCCTCGGCCTGCTTCGGCATGTTCCAGCGGGTGGCCATGGTGACGAGCATCTCCAGCTGGGAGGAGTTGTTGTCCGCCTCGGTGATGGCCTTCGACCACAGCCCGTCCACTTCCGCCGTGCTCCGGTCCGCGCTGCCCAGATAAAGCGCCGCGAAGGCATCGTAAGCATAACGAAGGCTCTCAAAGCCCGGCCATTGCACGCTGCGGACCCAGTTGCGCAAGCCCAGCCAGTCGCCCAGCCCGATGTAGAGATCGGCGATGCTCATGCCCACCGGCGTAGGTTGGCGGACTTCAGGGGGCAGGGAGCGCACCCAGTTCATGGCGTATGGGGTCTGGCCGCTGTCCTTCAGCCAGACCAGCAGCTGAACCAGATCCTCGGGCGATTTGACGGCCAGCGCCTGCATGGATTGCAGGCGGTTGGTGTAGTCCGGGGAATGGCTCCCATGGAGCGCACCCAGGTAAAGGAGGCGATTCGCGAAACTGAGATTGGTCTGGGCGACCAGCTGGGTGGCCTGCCGCATGGCTTCGTTCCACTGCTGATGGTCGATGGCATCCTGGGTCAGCAAGGCGAGTGCCTCGGTCCGGTTCGCGGAATTGGTGACCAGGAGCCGGAGGGATTGGCGCGCCTCCTCCTGTTTCGAGAGGGTCCCGGCAAAAAGGCGGATCTTGGCCAGATTGAACTGGTGGGCGCTGTTGGTCGGATCCAACCGCGCGGCCTCGGCCATATGGTATTCCGCCTGCTGTTTGTCACCCACACCCAGCGCCACGGCGCCAGCGGTGTCATGAAAGTAGGCAGGCAAGGCCGAGTTCGTCGGGTAGCGGCTCAACGCGCGAAACGCGGAGAAGTAGTCCTTGAAGGACAGCGCCGTCTGCGCCCAGACGATGAGATTGGTGGAATTCCAAGGCTCCAGTTCGGCCACACGTTCCCGCCAGAGCACGGCATCGCGGGCCCGGTAGCGGTCGGCCATGTTCGCCATCAGGCGCGTGGCGCGCAGGTTGGTGGGATCGACCGTTCCCAGAATTCGCCGGGCTATCCGGGAGGATTCGTCCAGCCGGCCGGCACGAAACAGCCGTTCGGCATTGTCGAGCTGCGTGTTCTTGGTCCAGCGGAGATAGGCGGTTTCGCCCTTCCAGCGCCAGAGGCCAAAGACCAAGCCCGAGGCCAGCAGGATGAGGAACCCGGCACGCAGAGCGCGATAGATGCCGCTGGGAGTGCGGACGCTCTTGCGTACGAGCCGGACTTGTCTCTGTTGTTCCATGCCTCAGCCTTGCTTAAAGCGTAAGCCAGTTTCAAGGGCGTCCGCTTGGTCGCTCCCCCACAGCCAACGCCATGTGCCGCCAGCGACGCGGTTCCGGGCGACTCACGGGTGAAGTTTTCCGTCCGGAAATGTCTGGGATGAAATAGCTTTGGAAGGATGGAGCCGGGCCCGGCTTTGCTTTGGCGTTTGAAATCGGGCCGGCCGTGAGCTAAGGGGCAGGCAGTGAATTGGACCACGATACGACCTTTGCTGCTCCCCAGCCTGATGTTCGGAGGACTGTGGTTGACGCTCTTCGCCCAGGTTTCCGGCGAATGGTCGGTGGTGCCGCAATACAGCTACGGCTGGGCGGTGCCGCTGCTGGCTGGCTGGGCGGCGTGGAACCGCTGGCTGGCCCGACCGGCTCCCGGGAAGGGGCGCTCCACCGGAGTTTCGCTGCTGCTCGCGACCGGTCTGCTCCTGCTGTTCGGCCTCACCCGCCTGGTGCAGGAAGGCAACCGGGACTGGCGCCTGGTGAGCTGGCTGCTGGGGGGCGAGGTGGCCGGCTTGAGCGCTCTCGCGCTGGCCTGGGCCGGCGGGTGGCCCTGGCTCAGGCATTTCGCGTTCGTCCTGCTTTTCCCCCTGGTGGCCGTGCCGTGGCCCAGTGCGCTGGAGGATCCGCTGGTGCATGGCCTCATGCAGTTCGTCGCGCGGTCGGCGGCAGGAATCCTGCAGGAGCTGGGCATTCAGGCGGTGGCTCAGGGCAACATCATCGTGCTCGCCGCCGGTCCGGTCGGGGTGGATGAGGCGTGCAGCGGCATCCAGGCGTCCGTGATGGTTTCACTCTTTCTCGGGGAGATGTTTGGCTTCCTGCGGATGGAGCGCCTGAAACTGTTTCTCTTTTCCGTGGTCTGGGCCTTTTTCTGCAACATCGGCCGGACCTTTTTCCTGTGCTACATGGCCTACCGCCAGGGGCTGGCGGCCGTGCCCCAATGGCATGACACGGCGGGCTATTCGCTGATGGCGGTCTGTTACGGCGGCATTTTCGGGCTGGCCATCTGGTGGGACCGGCAGGGGGTGATGGAATCCGTGGGCACACCGCCCGCTTCCACCGTGGCCCGCCGGCTGCCTGGGGGCGTGCTGGTTGCCGGCCTGGTCTGGCTGGCGGCCGTCGCGGTGGCGACTGAGTGGTGGTACCGGCGGGGCGAGGCGCGGGCGGCGGCGCAGCGCGGCTGGATGGTGCGGTTCCCGGATGAGGCGGCCTACAAGGCGAAGGAGTATTCGGAGCGCGAGCGCACGCTGCTTCGTTACAACGAATCCTATGGGCGCGAGTGGAAAGATGCCGCCGGGCACGGCTGGGTGTTCAATTTTTTCCGCTGGGACACGGGCAACGCCGGGGCCGACAACGCGAAGTACCACCGGCCCACGGTCTGCCTGGCCGATGTCGGCTATCTGCTGCAGCGCTCGGAACCGCTCCATGAGGTCGTGGTCAACGGGGTGCGGCTGCCGGTGCGGCAATACCGTTTCACGGCCGGCCTCACGTCGCTCGACAGTTTTTACTGCCTTTGGGACGAGCTCAGCCGGCCGGGATATACCGATCCCACCGCCAGCTGGGACCCCGCGAACTGGTCCGCCCGCGCACGGTTTCAGAATGTGCTCGCCGGGCGGCGAGGCGGGGGCATCCAGCTGGTCAATGCGGCGGTGTTCGACGCCGAGTCACCGGCGGTGGCGGCGCGGGAGTTTGAACAGATGTTGACACGTGTGATCGTGCCCCGCTGAGCCCCCGTTCCACGCTCAGAAGGTGAGCCCGATCGTGGACTGGATCTGGAGTTCGTTGCGGTCGATGCCGGCCGGCGGCCTGGAGTCGTACTCGTCCACGACGTTGAGGTTGATCGTCATCCGCTTGAAGAGGGGATAACTCACGCCAAGGTCGAACCGGATGCGGTAGGAGCCGAAATCGGCGACATCCGGCGAGACCGAAAGCCGCTGGGTGACGTTCAGCTTTTCCAGCACGTTCCAGGTCAGGTTCTCGCCGATGCGCAGGGACATGTAGGAGCGGTTGGGCGAAGAGAGGTACACCAGCGACTCATACTGGAGGCCGAGTTCGGTGTTCACGGTCAGCTTGGGGCGCTGGACGATCTTGTAGCCCATGCCCACGCCCTCATGGAATTCGAGCTCGAGCTGGCGGATCACGTCGTAGCCGGCACCGCCCTGATTGTAGGCGTAAATTCGTCGCTTTTCGTCCACGTCGGTCTCGGTTTTCAGGGAGCCATCCGAGCGGTCGGCCGCCTGCTGCTTGTTCACGAGCCCGTAGGCGCTGTGGAAGTCGGCGAAATTGCGCAGACGGTTCCAGGAATGGTTCGCACTGGCGTTGACGTAAAAATTCTGGCGGTCCGAGGTGCCGAAACCGAGGTCCATGCCGAGCTGCACGTTGCCATGCCAGTTCGTCGTGAACGGCTGCAGCCAGTGGGGGGCCCAGCCGGTGAGGAAGAAGCCCGGGGCATTGGTTTTGAGGGCCGCGACCGGGGCCGGTGTGGACACCGCCGGGGCCGGCTTGGGCGGCGGCGTCGCGGCGACCGCAGGGGGTGCGTTTGTCGGGGCCGGCGGCACGACCGTTTCCCGCTTGGCGATGTCCGCCTTGGGTATGCGGAGCTTGCCCAGCGAGAGGGACTTGATAACCACGCGCTCGTCGTCCTCGGAACTTACCTCCCCGCTGAGGCGGTCACCGTTGCGGAGTGTAATCGTCACTTTGTCCGCACCCCACGCCGGCAACCCGGCGAGCAGTAGGAGTGCCAGCGCGAGCGCGTCAGTTCTTCGGCTTCTTTTTGTCACTTGGAACGGCATTCGTGGATGCGGACGGTGCCTGCGTGGGCGGCTGCAGCGCCTGGCGGGCGGCGGCCAGTTCCGTCTCGGAGAGAGCCGGAACATCGGTGCGGTCAATTCGTCGCGCGCCTCCAACGACTGCGGCCTCGCCGTTTTCATTCACACGAAGTTGCGGACGCCGGTTGGTCACCAGCCAGGTCTGCTGGGCCACCACGTTCCCGTCCGGGTCAAAATGCTGGTACCGGCACTCGGTCGCGCCGAACTGGTGGATCACATGGAGATGGCTCTGCCGGTCGAAGACCCATTGCGGCGGGTTGAAGGTCACGAGCCCGCCCAGCGGCACCACCTTGAGCGTGTGCGCTCCGGAACTGTCGGTGATGCGCAGGTAGAGGCGCAGGCTCTTCAGGAAATTGGCCTGCTGGAGCAGGTAGCGGCGCTGCTCGGTCGTGCCATCCGGCCGGCTGATGCCGAAGGCCTGGTCCTCGTTCAGCGTCACCCCGTTTACAATCTCGAACGTCAGCGGGGCGCTGACATAGCTCGGACCGTCGTTTATGGGTGTAACCACGGCGGTGACGCGGTAGCTGCCGGCGCGGTCCAGGGCGAATAGCGGGGCCACGTCGAAACGCATCGTGCCGCCGGTCGCCTGCTCCAGGCTGAACTCGCCGGTGTCCGGCACCTCACTCAGCTTGTTCACCACCCCGCCTTCGGAGCGCTCGATGGTGAACGCGATCCACTGCGGGTGCGTGCCGAGCCGGAGGGGGGCCCCGGTGAAGTTGCTGACCTTGACCGCCAGCTGGAGCTCCTCGCCGGGCAGGAACTGCTCCTGCGCGGTGGACAGCTTCACATTGATCTGGGCGTTTACGGTGGTGATCAGGCACAGGCCGGCGATCGTGGCGAGCGGACGGAACATGGTGTGTGGAAACTAGGGAAGGCCGGCCCGGGCGCAAGGCTGGGGAAGTAATTTCAAAGCTCCGCCGGGCGGAAGCCGGCCCCGATAATGGAGCAGGCCTGGACAACCTTCAGGCCAAGCCGCGCGGCCTCCGCGAGGACCTCCGGCGATTCGGTGCCCGGATTCAGCCACAATTCGTCGCAGCCCCGGGCTGCGATGTCGGGGAGCAGCTTCAGCAGCACCGGCGGCGGCAGGTACACGCTGATCTTGCCGGGCCGGACCGGCACCTCGCCGATGCGGGCAAACGCGGGCTGACCCTCGATGACCGCCTCTTTCGGATTGACCGGATAAACCGTGTAGCCGGCCTGCAAAAAGGCGCGTACCGCCCGGTTGCCAAACTTGGCGCGGTCGGCCGAGGCCCCGAGGATCGCAATGGTGTCCACAAACGCAGTCTGGCAAGACGGATTGCCCAGGCAAAGAATTGTGCGATTGTGCCTTCGGATCGGGAACGGGCGGAAACAAAAGTCTCCGTGCATCCAAAAACGCGTTGACACCCTCTGCCCCCCTACCTATTTATGCGCGCCTCAATTACGAGTTGCAGGCGTCCGAATTTCGGTTTCTTGCCCTGTGGTAGGACGGGAAGCTGAAATTTTTTGTCGTCGAGAGGCGACGAATTTTGCCCCTTGGCAAGGCCCAAGTAGCTCAGTTGGTAGAGCACGTCCTTGGTAAGGACGAGGTCACCGGTTCAAACCCGGTCTTGGGCTCCACGGGCCGCTTTGCAGCAGGACAGATAAACGAAACTTAGTAAAACGCAGTCACATGGCTAAAGAGAACTTTCAACGCACGAAGCCGCACCTGAACGTGGGCACCATTGGCCACGTTGACCACGGCAAGTCCACCCTGACTGCCGCGCTCGTCGCCGTGCAGCACCGCAAGGGCCTGGCTCCGGCCATTTCCTACGCGGACATCACCAAGGGCGGCACCGTGCGCGATGACACCAAGACCGTCACCATCGCCGTCTCGCACGTTGAGTACGAGAGCCCGAAGCGCCACTACGCCCACGTGGACTGCCCCGGCCATGCTGACTACGTCAAGAACATGATCACCGGTGCCGCCCAGATGGACGGCGCCATCCTCGTTGTCAGCGCCGCTGACGGCCCGATGCCCCAGACCCGTGAGCACATCCTGCTCGCCCGTCAGGTCGGTGTGCCCAGCATCGTGGTCTTCCTGAACAAGGTTGACTTGGCGGACGCGGACCTCCTCGAGCTGATCGAGATGGAAATCCGCGACCTGCTCAACAAGTACGGTTACCCGGGCGACACTACCCCGATCATCCGCGGCTCCGCCACGGCCGCCCTGGCCGGCAAGCCCGAGGGTGAGAAGGCCATCGCCGACCTGCTCGAGGCGCTGGACACCTTCATCCCCGAGCCCGTGCGCGAGAACGACAAGCCGTTCCTCATGTGCATCGAGGACGTGTTCACCATTGAAGGTCGCGGCACGGTCGTCACCGGTCGCGTGGAGCGCGGCACGCTCAACAAGATGTCCGAAGTCGAGATCGTCGGCCTCAAGGACACCCGCAAGACCACGGCGACGGACATCGAAATGTTCCGCAAGCTGCTGGACAGCGCCACCTCCGGCGACAACGTCGGCGTGCTGCTCCGCGGCACCACCAAGGACGATGTCGAACGCGGCATGGTTCTCGCCAAGCCCGGCTCCATCAAGCCGCACACCAAGTTCAAGGCCGAGGTTTACGTCCTCACCAAGGACGAGGGTGGCCGGCACACGCCGTTCTTCACCAAGTACCGCCCGCAGTTCTATTTCCGCACCTCGGACATCACCGGCTCGGTGACACTCCCCGCCGGCGTGGAAATGGTGATGCCCGGTGACAACGTTTCCGTGGACGTCGAGCTGCAGGCTCCCGTCGCGATGGAACAGGGTCTTCGCTTCGCGATCCGCGAAGGTGGCCGCACCATCGGTGCCGGTCGTGTCAGCGAAGTGCTGGTCTGATAGTTTTTCAAAAGAGGGAGGCCGGTTTGAACGCCGGTCTCCCTTTTGTGTATCATCTGGAAAGGATTCGAATCAGGACAGGGCGTTAGCTCAATTGGTAGAGTAGCGGTCTCCAAAACCGTTGGTTGGGGGTTCAAGTCCCTCACGCCCTGCCAAAAACTCCGCGGAGGGGTGGCAGAGTGGTCTATCGCGGCGGTCTTGAAAACCGCTGTGGGTTAATCGCCCACCGGGGGTTCGAATCCCTCCCCCTCCGCCAGTCATTTGTGAGCAAATTTTACATTCAACTTCTGGTCTGGGCCGTCGTGGTCGGCGGCGCGTTTGCATTCCTGTGGAAACAGGGCTATCTGGCGCGCCTCGCCAACTACGTGGGCGAAACCCGCGAGGAGTTGAGGAAGTGTTCTTGGCCGACCAGGGATGAGCTCTGGCAGTCCACCATGCTGATTGCCGTGGTTATGTTCAGCCTCGGCCTATTCACGATCGTGGTGGATTTCGTTGTGCTCAAATTCGTCCGCTCCCTGCTCTAATCCCCTCCCGCCATGAAATTCCAGTGGTTCGTCCTCCATGTGCTCGCCGGTCAGGAGCAGAAGGTCCGTGACAGTCTGATCAAGCGCATCAAGACCGACGAGATGGAACCCTACATCAAGGAAGTGCTCCTGCCGATGGAGCGCGTGGTGGAGGTGCGTGGGGGCAAAAAGACGGTGACGAACCGCAAGCTTCATCCCGGCTACGTCTACGTGGACATGGCCCTGCTCGATGAAAACATGCGTCCGCAGGAGAAGCCCTGGTATTTCATCAAGGACATCCAGGGCGTGATCGGTTTCGTCGGTGGCGAACGGCCCATGGCGGTCACCGAGGAGGAGATCGCCGTCATCAAGGACGCGGTCAGCGACAGCGAGGACACGGAGAAGCCGAAGGTCAACTTCGAGCTGGGCGAGACCGTCAAGATCAACGACGGCCCGTTTGTCAGCTTCAGCGGTGTGATCGAGGAGCTCGAGGCCGAGAAGGGCAAGCTCAAGGTCACCGTGGACATTTTCGGTCGCAAAACACCGGTCGAACTCGAGTATTGGCAGGTGGAGAAGGCTTAGTAGGATGGAGGGCCGCGGTGGTGGACCAATGAGTCCGGCGCCCGGAAAACTCCGACACAACAATCTGATTTTATGGCAAAGAAAGTTACAGGCACGGTAAAACTGCAGATCTCGGCCGGCCAGGCCAACCCGGCCCCGCCCGTTGGTCCCGCGCTCGGTTCGCAGGGCATCAACATCATGGCGTTCTGCAAGGAATTTAACGCCGCCACCAAGGACAAGGCCGGTCTGGTCATCCCGGTGGTCATCACCGTCTATCAGGACAAGTCCTTCTCCTGCGTCTACAAGTCGCCGCCCGCTTCCGTGCTCCTCAAGAAGGCCGCCGGTGTCGCGTCCGGCTCCAAGACGCCCAACAAGGACAAGGTCGGCAAGGTCACCCGCAAGCAGGTGCTCGAGATCGTCAAGCTCAAGGGCAACGACCTCAACGCCAACAGCGAGGACGCCGCCGTCCGCATGATCTCCGGCACCGCCCGCAACATGGGCATCGAAGTGATCGACTGATCCCGCCTTTTCCGCGGATCTGACAGCGCCCCGGTTCTCCGGGGCGTTTTTCTTTTTTTGTGCCGGCGCGCATTTCTTTCCGACAGCTTTGGCAGTTTCGTCTCGCGTTTACCCCTTCGCCTTGGGCACAACGCGACCGTGGCCGCCATCCGTTCCCCGCGCATTCTCGTTGCTGACGACCAGCCGGACATCGCCGAAGCCCTGCGCCTGCTGTTCAAGGCCGAGGGCTGGCGCGTCGAGGTGGCGGCCTCGCCGCAGGCGGTCTGCGAGGCCGTGGGCCGTGACGAATTCGACGTCCTTCTCAGCGACCTCAACTACACCCGTGACACCACCAGCGGACAGGAAGGGCTCGACCTGCTGGCCCGGATTCCTGCGCTCGATCCCACGCTGCCGGTCGTCGTGATGACCGCGTGGGCGACCGTGGATATCGCGGTCGAGGCCATGCGCCGTGGCGCGCGTGATTTCATCCAGAAGCCCTGGGACAACGCCCGTCTGCTGGCGGTCGTGCGCAACCAGATCGCCCTCCGCCGCGCCTTGCGCGAAGGCGAGCGGCTGGCTGCGGCGAACGCCGCGCAACGGGGCGGGGGACCGGTGCTCGTCGCGCAGTCACCGACCATGCGGCCGGTCATGGAAATGGTCGAACGGGTCGGGCCGAGCGATGCGACCGTACTCATCACCGGGGAAAACGGCACCGGCAAGGGTGTCATCGCCGCGGCACTGCATGCGACGGGGCCGCGCGCCAGCCGCCCGTTCATATCGGTCAACATGGGCGGGCTGAGTGAGGCGCTGTTCGAGAGCGAGCTGTTCGGTCATGTCCGCGGCGCCTTTACGGATGCGAAAACCGACCGGGTCGGCCGCTTCGAGATGGCCGAGGGGGGCACGCTCTTTCTGGATGAGATCGCGAACGTGCCGCTGGCCCTGCAGACCAAGCTGCTGCGCGTGCTCGAAGGCCGTTCATATGAGCGGGTCGGCTCGTCCCGCACCCAGCAGGCGGATGTCCGGCTCGTCGCCGCGACAAACGCCGACCTGCGGGCCGAAGTGGCCGCGGGCCGGTTCCGGCAGGATCTGCTGTTCCGCCTGAACACGATTGAAATTCACCTGCCGCCTCTGCGCGAGCGCCAGGAAGACATCGAGCCGCTGGCGCTCTTTTTCCTCCAGCAGCAGCGGGCGCGCTACCGCAAGGAGTTCACCGGCTTCGATCCCGCCGCCATCGTGGCCCTGCGGGCGCACCACTGGCTGGGCAATGTGCGCGAGCTGAGCCATGCCATCGAGCGCGCGGTGCTGCTGGCTTCCGGTTCGGTCATTCGGGCGGCGGACCTCGGCCTCGCGGCCGCCCGTGACGCCGCGCCTCGTCTGGAGGACATGAATCTTGAGGACGTGGAGCGTTTCCTGATCCGGCAGACTTTGGCGCGGTGTGGCGGGAATGCGCTGAAGGCGGCCGAGCAGCTGGGTCTGAGCCGCAGCGCCTTTTACCGCCGGCTGGAGAAATACGGCCTGTGAGCAACGCCTCCCAGGTGCGGTTTGAGCGGCGGCTGCGCTGGCTGGCCTTTTCCGTCGGCGTGCCGGGTTCGCTGGTCGCGCTGATCCTGCTGTGGGCCGACGAGCACGATGACAAAGTGCGGCTGACGCTGGTCATCCTGATCCTGCTCGGCTGGGTCATCTGCGCCGCCTCACTGGTGCATCGCGTGGTCTTCCCGTTGCAGACGCTGGCGAACCTGCTCGGCGGCCTGCGCGAGGGGGATTTTTCCACCCGTGCGCGCGGTGCGGTACGAGACGACGCGCTGGGCGAGGTGCTGATCGAGGCCAATGCGCTGGCGGAAACCTTGCGCGAACAGCGGCTCGGGGCACTGGAAGCAACCGCCCTGCTGCGTACCGTGATGGCGGAACTCGACGCTGCCGTTTTCGCCTTCGACGACGGGCACCGGCTGCGGCTCGCCAACCGCGCCGCCGAAGTCCTGCTCCGCCGGCCGATTGAGCAACTGCTCGGTCGCACCGCTACCGAACTGGGGTTGGCGGAATGTCTCGCCGGCCAGCCTTCACAAACGCTGTCACTGACCTTTCCCGGGGCCGTGGGGCGGTTCGGGGTGCGACGTTCCGCCTTTCGGCAGGCCGGGCTGCCGCATCAGCTACTCGTGTTGGCCGATCTGAGCCAGGCGTTGAGGGAGGAGGAGCGGCAGGCCTGGCAGCGGCTCGTGCGCGTGCTGGGCCACGAGCTGAACAATTCCCTGGCGCCGATCAAGAGCATCGCGGGCAGCCTCGAAGCCCTCGTGGCGCGCGAACCGCTGGCCGAGGACTGGCGGGACGACACCCGGCGCGGACTGAGTGTGATCGCCGCCCGGGCCGATTCGCTCACGCGTTTTGTCGAGGCCTATTCCCAGCTAGCCAAGCTGCCGCCGCCGCGCCGCCGACCTACGGAATTGGAACCGCTGCTGCGCCGGGTCATGGCCCTGGAGGCACGGGTCCGCGTCGTCCTGGTGCCCGGTCCGGAACTCATGCTGAATGCCGACCCGGATCAGCTGGAGCAGCTCCTCATCAACCTGCTGCGCAACGCGGCGGACGCGGTCCTGGAGGTTCCGGATGGGGCCGGAAGCAACAGCCCGATCGAACTGTCGTGGCAGCGACTGGCCAACGAGGTCGAAATCACCCTGAGGGACACGGGACCGGGTCTGGCCAATCCGGCGAACCTTTTCGTGCCGTTCTTCACGACCAAGCCCAAGGGCAACGGCATCGGCCTCACCCTGTGCCGGCAGATCGCCGAATCGCATGGGGGACGGCTTTCGTTGGAAAACCGTTCCGACCGACCGGGCTGCCTGGCCCGGATTCGCCTTCCGCTGGTCTAAACCGGGCTGTCCCAATATTGGGACGGCTAATTCCCGGCTTTGGGTATTCCCATCGACTACACGGTGAAAAGTCACCGTCGGCCCCGGCACACTTCCGCCAATGCAGGCGCGGGTTTCCTGCGTATTTCGGCCTGGCTGGGACGATTGGCATCTGGGGTGCGTAAGGGGAGGCCGGCAGAGGCGAAAAATCTGAAACCGAGACCGCTGCCGGTTGGTTCTCCGTCCATGAAATTTGATCGTGATCGTTCCCGGGTGAAGGCACCCACGCCACCGGCAGGCCGCCCGGATGCCGACCGTGGCATGGCGCGCGGCGAGCGCTGGCTGTTCGGTCTGCTGTTTGCGGCCGTGCTGTTCGCGCTCGGTCATCAGCTTTCGGACACCAATCGCTTCGTCCGTCACCTGCCGGAGTTCGCCGACACGATCCGCCTGTGGCTCTCCAATCTTTCCTGAAGCCATGAATCGTGTTGCTGCCAACGGTCATTCCAGTCCATCCGAAGAGAAGCCTGTCACATCGCCGACCATCGGCTTTAGCCAGGCGACCACCTCGATGGACATCGCCCGCCCTGACCTCGCCCGCAAAAAACGCCGCCGCCAGCTGATCTGGGGGGCGGTCACTCTCACCGCGCTGATTCTCATCACCGTCGTGCTGGCCCGGCTGGAACCGGCGTCGCCGACCGTGGAAAACCCGTGGGTCGATACGGTCAAGCAGGGCCAGATGCTCCGCCAGGTGCGGGGCAACGGCGTGCTGGTGCCGGAGCAGATCCAGTTCGTGCAGGCCGACACCGGCGGCGTGGTCGAGCGCATTTTCATCCAGCCGGGCGCGGTGGTGACCGCCGACACCGTGATCCTCCAGCTCGGCAACCCCGACCTGAAGCAGCTCGCGTTTGACGCGGACTGGGCGGCCCGCGCCGCCGAAGCCCAGCTCGCGAAGCTCACGGTCACGCTGGAAAGCGACCGGCTCGCCCAGGAGTCCCTCCTCGCCTCCCTGCGTGCCGACGCCAAGCAGGCCGAGCTGGATGCCCGGGCCGACGAGGAACTCGGCAAGAGCGGATTGGTGCCGGTCATCACCCGGCAGAAATCCCGCTCCAAGGCGGACGATCTGGCGGCACGGGTGCTGATCGACGAAAAACGGCTGCAGTTCGCGGCGGATTCCGCGAAGTCACAGCTCGCCGTACAGGAGGCTGATGTTGCGAAGTTCCGTGCCGCCCGTGATCTCAAGCAGCAGCAGGTGGCCGCCCTCATGGTGAAGGCCGGCATCGCCGGCGTGCTCACGCAGCTCGGCGACACGCAGACGCTCCAGTCCGGCCAGCGCGTCGCGCCCAATGCCACCCTGGCCAAGGTGGTCGTACCCACGCAGTTGAAGGCCGAGATCAAGGTCATTGAGACCCAGGCCCGCGACATCACGTACGGCCAGAAGGTCGAGGTGGATACCCGCAACGGCATCGTGGCTGGCCATGTGATCCGCGTGGACCCGGCGGTCGTGAGCGGCACCGTGCTGATCGAGGTAAAGCTCGACGGGGCTCTGCCCAAGGGCGCCCGGCCCGATCTGAGCGTCGAGGGGACCATCGAGCTGGAGCGGCTCGACAACGCCATCTACGTGGGCCGGCCGGTGCAGGCCCAGCCCGACAGCACGGTCGGCCTGTTCAAGGTCGGACCCGACGGCAAGCACGCCACGCGGGTGCCGGTGAAGCTGGGCCGGGCCTCGGTTTCCACCATTGAAATCGTCGAAGGGCTTCAGCCCGGTGACAAGGTCATCATTTCCGATGTGAGCCAGTACGACACCGCCAACAAGGTGAAGCTGAACTGAACCAACCTCTCTGCCTTTCCATGTCCACGCCCCTCATTCATCTCGAAAACATCAAAAAGGTCTTCATCACCGATGAGATCGAAACCCACGCGTTGTCGGGCATCCACCTCGACATCCAGCAGGGGGAATACGTGTCCATCGCCGGCCCGTCCGGCTGCGGCAAATCCACGTTGCTGGCCATCCTCGGCCTGCTCGACACGCCGAGCGAAGGCACATTCATCCTGAACCAGCACGACGTCTCGAACCTGGATCACTCCACCCGCGCGCGCATCCGCAATCGCGAGATCGGGTTCATCTTCCAGAGCTTCAACCTCATTGGCGACCTGACGGTGTTCGAGAACGTCGAGCTGCCGCTGACCTACCGCGGCCTGAACGCCGCCGAGCGCAAACAGCGCGCAATCGAGGCGCTGGAGAAGGTCGGCATGAGCCATCGCACCCGGCATTACCCCAGCCAGCTGTCCGGCGGTCAGCAGCAGCGCGTCGCCGTGGCGCGGGCGCTGGGCGGTCGGCCGAGCATCCTGCTCGCAGACGAGCCGACGGGTAACCTCGATTCGAAAAACGGCGACGCCGTGATGGATCTGCTCCGGCAGCTGCATCGCGAGGGTGCGACCATCTGCATGGTCACGCATGACCCGCGCTTCGCGAAGCACGCCGACCGTCAGATCCATCTCTTCGACGGGCGCATCGTGGACGAACTCAAGGAGGCCGCGTGACGCCGCTGATCCAGCTGCGGCAGCTCGAGAAATCCTTCCCCACGCGGCCGTCACCGACCTATGTGCTGCGGCAGATCAACCTCGATCTCCAGGAGGGTGATTTCGTCACCATCATGGGCCCGAGCGGTGCGGGGAAATCCACGTTGCTCAGCATTCTGGGACTCTACGACAGCGCCTGGACCGGCGAATACTGGCTCGATGGCCAGCCCGTCCACACGCTCAAGCCCCGTGAGCGCGCCGAGCTGAACAAGCGTTCCGTTGGCTTCGTATTCCAGCAGTTCCATCTGCTGGAAGATCTGACCGTCGCCGAGAATCTCGACATCCCGCTCTCGTATCGTGACATCCGGAAATCCGAGCGTGAGGCGACCGTCGCGGACACGCTGGACCGTTTTGGCATCGTCGGAAAAAAGGACCTCTTTCCCGCGCAGCTTTCCGGCGGCCAGCAGCAGCTCGTGGCCGTGGCCCGGGCCATCATTGCGAAACCGCGCCTGCTCCTCGCCGACGAACCGACCGGCAACCTGCACACCGACCAGGGGCGGCAGATCATGGAGCTGTTCAAGAAGCTGAACGGCGAAGGCACCACCGTGATCCAGGTCACGCATTCCGAGACCAACGCGACCTACGGCAACCGCATCATCCGGTTACGGGATGGCTGGATGGAAAAATGAAATTTCGAATTACGAATTTCGAATGACGAGTGATGGGCGGTCGGTGAGCCGGCGATGAGTAAGGGATCTGGGCCCGAAAACTGAAAACTGAAAACCGAAAACTGAGTCCCGTCCCCCCATGAACGATTTCCGCTTCGCCCTCCGCCAGCTCCTAAAGAGCCCCGGCTTCACCTTTGTCGCCGTGCTCTCCATGGCCCTTGGTATCGGCGCCAACACGAGCCTGTTCACCGTGCTCTACGCCCTCGTGTGGCGACCTTTGCCAGTCAGTGATCCCAGTTCGGTTGTGAACCTCCACCAGAGCTTTGCCGGACCGAGTGACCGGCAGGCCATCGGCGGGCTCAATCGCGTTTCGTATCCCGAATATGTCAACTACCGCGACCGCACGAAGACCTTGTCGGGCCTGCTTGCTTTCGAGGACGGGAGTTTCACCTTTGGAAATACCAAGACCAGCCGGGCTTCGGCGGTGATGGCCACGGGCAATTATTTTTCCGTGCTGGGGGCGACGCCCGCGCTTGGCCGCCTATGGAGCGCGGCGGAATGCGATGTGCCGGGGGCGAGTCCGGTCGCGGTGCTCAGCCATGGTTTCTGGCAGCGCCAGTTCGGTGGGGATACCGGGGTCGTCGGACGCACCGTGTTCCTCAACCGGCGATCGCTCACCGTGATCGGCGTGGCCGCCCCGGGTTTCCAGGGAACCGATGTGCAGGCACCGGACCTGTGGGTGCCGTTGCTGCTGCGCACCCAACTCGTCCCGGACGAACCGACCCGGCTGACGGCGCGGGATTTCAGCTTTCTCCGGATCGTGGGCCGTCTCAAGCCGGGTGTTTCCCTGGCCGAGGCCCGGCAGGAGCTGGGCACCATCGCCCTCCAATCGGACGCCGATGCGGCCATCACGGGTTTTGCCAAGCGCAAAACCCAGGTGGAGGTGAAGACCGCGGCCTATTTCAACAGTCCCGAAGAGATGCGGTCATCGGCGTCGTGGCGAATGTCCGCCACAGTTCCCTAGAGGAGGCCGCCGGCAACGAGATGTATCTCGACTGCCGGCAGAGCAGCGACTGGAGCACTTTGGAGATGGTGGTGCGCAGCGGCCGGACGCCCGGCTCGCTGGTGCCGGACGTGCGAGCCGCACTGGCGCAGTATGATCCCACCCTGCCGAATGGCGCCTTCCACACGCTCGACAGCCTGATCGACGGCGCGGTGGGCCCGCGCCGGTTCATCACCCGATTGCTGGGCTTCTTCTCCGCACTGGCGCTGACTCTCGCGGCCATCGGACTGTATGGAGTGATTGCCTTTTCCGTCAGCCAGCGGACGCAGGAGATCGGCATCCGCATGGCGGTTGGCGCACAGCGGGGAGACATCCTCCGGCTGATTCTGCAAGGAGGGCTCAAGCTGGTCGTGATCGGCATCGTCGCCGGTCTGGTCGGTTCCCTTGTGCTTACCGGTGTGCTGCGCAGCCTGCTCTTTGGCATCACGTCGCACGATCCGCTCGTCTTCGCCGGGAACGCTGCGTTGTTGTTTGCCGTCGCGGGCATCGCCTGCCTGATCCCCGCGTTCCGCGCGACGAGGTCCGATCCGATGGTCGTGCTGCGGGCAGAGTGAGGGGAATTGCGAGTTACGAGTGGAGAGTGAAAGCAGTGAATCAGTGACCAGTGATCAGTAACCAGTGACGGAAGTCGCTGATCGACTCCCTTCCGTGCTGACACCTTCCCTGACTTGGGACCTTGGACCCGGGACCCGGAACTTGGGTTCGAGGCGTCCCAATTCTGGGACAGTCCATTCCCATTATCGGCGAAAGGAGCGAAGCGCCCGCGCCGGACATTCGAGTGAACGGGCCTCTTTCGCTCTATTTTTGCCGGCTCGCGGATGTGGCATATCGCCTGCGGAGGGGCTGCGACAAATATGCAGGATCTCCGCTTCGCGTTTCGCCAGTTATTGAAAAATCCCGGGTTCACCGCCGTGGCGGTGCTCACGCTTGCCCTCGGGATCGGGGCCAACACCGCGATCTTCAGCGTGGTCAATGCGGTACTGCTCCGGCCCCTGGCGTTTCCCGAATCAGACCGTCTGCTGTGGCTCAGCGAAGGCAACGCGCGAGCCGGCAGCTTTCCCATCTCCTTCCCGAATTACACCGACTGGCGGGCGCAGCAGACGGTCTTTGAGAATATCGGTGTCTATAACTGGGGCTCGTACAATCTCGTTGGCACCGGTGATCCGAAGAGCTTGTTTGCCGCCCAGATGACGGCGAGCGCGTTCGCCACGCTACGGGCGCAACCCGCGTTGGGCCGGCTCTTTTCCCCGGACGAAGACCGGCCCGGTGCCTCCCGGGTCATCGTGCTGAGCCATGCGCTCTGGCAAAACCAGTTCGGAGGCGATCCTGCCGTCCTCAACCGCGCGGTCCATCTCGATGGCGACTCCTACACGGTGGTGGGGGTGATGCCCTCCGGATTTGCCTTCCCGTCGCCCGTGGATGCCTGGGTGCCGCTCGGTTCGCTTTTGAGCCAGTCCGCGTTTCAGGATCGGGACAGCCATCCGGGGTTGGAGGGAGTGGCCCGGCTCAAGCCCGGCGTGACCTTGGCCCAGGCCCGCGCGGAAATGGACACCATCGCGAAACGGCTGGAACAGCAGTATCCCGAGTCCAACCGGGAGAACCGGGTGCAGCTGGAACCGTTGCTCGACAAGGTCGTGGGCAACGTGGGGCGGCCCCTATGGACCCTGCTGGGAGCGGTGGCCCTCGTGATGTTCATCGCCTGCGCCAATGTCGCCAATCTCCTGCTCGCCCGCGCGGCAGTCCGGCAGAAGGAGATGGCCCTGCGCTCCGCCCTGGGTGCGGGCCGGTGGCAGATTGTCCGGCAACTGCTGACCGAGAGCCTCCTGCTGGCCGGGATGGGCGGCGCCTTGGGACTGCTGCTCGGCCGCTGCTGCTTGGGACTGATCCATGCCCTGGGCGACAACGCCCTGCCGCGCGCAGCCGACATTCACATGGATGGCAGTGTGCTCCTCTTTACGCTCCTGGTGGCTCTGGTCACGGGAATGCTGTTTGGCCTGGTGCCCGCCTGGCAGGCCAGTCGGCCGGCCTTGCAGAGTGTGCTCACGGAAAGTGCGCGCGGCAGCACCGGCGGTCGCAGCCGGTTGCGGCAGGGGCTGATTGTGGCCGAGGTTTCGCTGACGCTGATGCTGCTGATCGGGGCAGGGCTGTTGCTGCGGAGCTTCTACAAACTGCAAACGCTCAGCCCCGGTTTCTCCTCCGAGCAGGTGATGAGCTTCCGGCTGGCCTTGCCTTCGGGCCGATATGCGACCCTGGATCAGCAGAATCACTTTTATCAGGCGCTGGTCGAGAAACTCAAGGTTCTGCCGGGAGTCCGGGCCGCCGGTGTTGCCTCCCGCGGCCCGCTGGAGCAGTTCAACTCCCTGACCGACTACCAGATCGAGGGTCAGCCTGATCCCGCACCCGGCGAGGGTCTCACTCTGGATCTGACGCTCGTCAGTCCCGACTATTTTCAGACCATGGCAATGCCGCTCCTTCAAGGGCGGGCCTTCACGGACGGGGATAACCGGGAACACCTGCGCGGTACGGGACGGGAAAACGACCGGGCGGCCGGCGGCAAGGTGATCATTGTGGACGAGGAATTTGTCCGCCGACACTGGCCGAATGAGAATCCAATCGGCAAGCAGGTCCGGCTTCCCTGGGGGGCGCGCGCCGACAATCCGGTGCTGACCGTGGTGGGAGTGGTCCCGCGGGTGAAGGTCCGCGCGCTCAACGAGCAAGGCGGCTATGTGCAGGCCTACCTGCCCGCGTGGCAATTGCCGGAAACGGGCCGGGTGGTGGTCGTGAAGACGGACGTCCCGCCTGAGACCCTGTTCCGCGCCGTGCGTGAGCAGGTAAGCTCGCTGGACCCGGAACTGCCGATTTCCAACCCGCGCACGGTCGAGGACCTGCGCCGCAATTCCCTCTCGCCGCAACGGTTGAACGTGGCCCTGCTGGGCTTCTTCGGGGCCGTGGCGCTGGCTCTGGCGGCCATCGGCCTCTACGGCGTGCTCGCCTATGCGGTCACGCAACGCCGCCGTGAAATGGGCGTGCGCATGGCGCTGGGCGCGCAACGGGGCAATGTGCTGGGGCTGCTGATCGGCAACGGCATGCGGCTGGTGGCGCTGGGCCTGGTGATCGGTCTCGCCGTCGCGGCCGGGCTGACGCGGGTCATGAAGAGCCTGCTTTACGACGTACCCACGATGGATCCGCTGACCTTCGCCGCCGTGCCTCTGCTGCTCGCAACGGTCGCGCTGCTGGCCTGCTGGATACCCGCCCGGAGGGCGGCCCGGATGGACCCCATGGCGGCACTGCGGGCGGAGTGAGTAGAAGTACGATTTTCGAATTACGAATTACGAGTGAACCAGTGACCGGAAACCGATGATGCTGGAAAGCCTGTGTCTGGCGGTACTGGGTGGGGGACTCGGACTCCTGGTGTCGGCGTGGACGGTCGATTTCGTCTTCGCAACCTTCACGAATTTTTCCTTCCTGACGGCTCCGGTCGATGGCCACGTCCTGGCCTATACCGCCAGCATATCCGTCCTCAGCACGCTGCTGTTCGGACTGGTCCCGGCGCTCCAGGCGACGCGGACGGAGGTCGCGTCGGCATTGAAAGCGGAAGGGGCCGGGAGCATCTCCGGCCGGCAGAGCTCGCGGCTGCGGACGTTCTTCCTGATCACTCAGATTGCCGGCTCGATGGCGCTGCTGGTGATTACGGCCACTTTTGTCCGCAGCGTCACGGCGAACCGGTTCGGTGAAACCGCCCGCCTGATCGACCACCTGCTGGTGGCGCAGTTTCCGGATGCACTGCCGGCGTCCGCCCCGGCCGAGCTGCAGCGGCAGCTCCGGGAACAGATCGGTGCGTTACCGGGAGTCCGGACCGTGACGCTGGGAGCCACCGGCCAGGGGGAAACGGCCCGGCTGTTCGTGGCCGGTCGGGAGGGCCAGACCAACGCGCCCTCCGTGACGGTTCAGAAAGTGGACGCCGCCTTTTTTCAGGCCACGGGCCGAACGCTACTGCGGGGCCGCAATGTAGATCCGTCCTCGGTCCTCCCGTCGGGCGAGCCGGTGGTCATCAATGAGGCGGCGGCGCATCAGTTTTGGCCGGGTTCGGACGCCGTCGGCCAGCGTTTCCAATTGGATTCCATCGCCAATCTGGAGGTGGCTGGCGTCGTTCGGGAGCAGGATACCTCAGCCCAGGTCTATCGCCCGTTTCCGGCCACCTCGGTGCCGGCCCAGGCCCTCGTGCTGACCGAGGTGCCTCCGGGGCAGTTGGTGGTTCCGATGCGGGAACTGTTGCAACGGCTCGCCCCGCAGCATTCGTTCCCCCTGGTAGCTCCGCTGCGCGAGGCCCAGAGCCGGGATCTGGTGGAGATCACGCAAGTCACGGGGCTGATCGGCGGTCTCGCCCTGCTGCTCGCATCGACGGGGATCTTCGGCTCCATGGCGTTCTCCAGCAGCCAGCGGACGCGGGAGATGGGCATCCGCCTGGCGCTGGGCTCCTCGCGGAGCCAGGTGGTCCGGCTGCTGATCGGGCAGGGCATCAAAATCGCCTTCCTCGGCTGCGTGATCGGGCTGGTTCTGGTCACGGTCGCCTTTCAGTTCATGAACGGGCTCATCTTTGGGAAGTGGTCCCTCGAACTGTCGGTGCTGGCCGCCGTCGCGACAGTTTTCACCCTGGTAACACTGCTCGCCTGCTGGCTGCCGGCCCGTCGTGCGTCGCGGGTGGACCCGATGGTGGCGTTGCGGGCAGAGTGATGGGAATTACGATTTTCGAATGACGAATGACGAGTGAACCGGTGTTCAGTAATCAGTGACCAGTGATGAGATTCCCGAAACCCAGACCCCAAATCCCAGGCCCCAGCCCCGATTGTTAACCCTACGACCATGCCCACAACCATCCGAGCCGAGCTGATATCACCAGGGGAAACTCTCGCCCTGCGTGCGCGCCAGCGGCTGGAGCTGAACTGCCAGATCGTCCACGATTCGCTCTACCGGCGCGAAGGCTGGACCCGGTCCTACCGGCTGGAGGCGGAGGGTGTGATCCTGGGTTTTGGTTCGGTGGCGATTGCCGGGCCGTGGCAGGACAAGCCGACCGTCTTCGAGTTCTACCTTCTGCCTGAGCTGCGGGCACGGGCGTTTGAAGCGTTTGAGGTCTTTCTTGAGGCCAGCGGGGCGCGCTTCTTTGAGGTTCAGAGCAACGACCTGCTGCTGACGGCGCTGACGTTGACGCATGCGCACGACATCGAGAGCGAGAAAATCGTCTTTCAGGACCAGGCCCTCACCTGCCTGCCAGCCAATGGGGCGAGCCTGCGGCGCGTGACCGCCGAGGAGGAAATCCGCGCCAGCATCGAGCGGCGACAGGGCGGTGGCGAGTGGGTGCTGGAGTTGGACGGTGCCGTCGTCGCCACCGGAGGAATCCTATTCCACTACAACCGACCCTACGGGGATATCTACATGGACGTGGCCGAGCCATACCGGCGACGTGGCTGGGGCGCGTATCTCGTACAGGAGCTGAAGCGGGCCTGTTATGAGTTGGGGGCGATCCCGGCGGCCCGCTGCAACCTGAAGAACGTGGCCTCGCGTCGGACACTTCAGCGCGCGGGCTTTGTGCCTTACGCCCACATTCTCATTGGGTCCATCAAGCATGTGACGAGTGAAGAGTGACGAGACTGAAAACTGAAAACTGAAAACAGAAAACAGAAAACAGCGCCAAATGAATGATTTGCGTTTCGCCCTGCGTCAGTTGCTGAAGAACCCTGGCTTCACCACCGTGGCCGTGCTCACCCTGGCCCTCGGCATCGGGGCGAATACCGCCATCTTCAGCGTGATCAATGCGGTGCTGCTGCGACCGCTGCCCTTCGGGGAGGCGGGACAGCTGGTACGCATTTACGAGAGCCGCCCGCAGGCCAACCTGGTGCAAGGCCCGATTTCTCCGCCGACCTTCCAAGACTGGCGGTCGCAGGCCACCGTCTTCGAGGGCATTGCGGCCTTTCATGGTGCGGCCCCCTTCAATCTCCTGGGCGGGGGTGATCCGGAACGGCTGAGGGCGGTTCACGCCTCGGGCAATTTCTTCTCCGTGCTGCGTGTGAAGCCGCTGCTGGGGCGGACTTTCTCGCCGGAGAACGAGCGCGACGACCGGGTGGTGGTGCTGAGCGAAGGCATATGGCGCCGTCGTTTTGGCGGAAGTCCCGAGATCGTCGGTCAGACCATCAACCTGGACAAATTCAGCTACACCGTGCTCGGGGTAATGCCGGCCAGCTTCAAGTTTCCCGAGCAGCCGGATCTCTGGGTGCCCCTGACTTTTGCGAAGGACGAGGAGGGTAACCGCGGCTCACGTTTTCTCCGGGCGGTGGCCCGGCTCAAGCCTGGCATTTCGATCCAGCAGGCGACCGCCGAAATGGACACGATTTCCCGCCGCCTGAGCTCGCAGTACGGCGAAAACGAGGGGTGGGGCACCTATCTGCTCGGAATGCGCGAGGAGATTGTCGGGAACATTCGGCCGGCGCTGCTGGTGCTGTTCGGTGCGGTCGGGCTGGTACTGCTCATCGCCTGCGCCAACGTGGCGAACCTGTTCCTGGCCCGGGCGGCGGCGCGGCAGCGGGAGATCGCCATCCGGGCGGCCTTGGGCGCAGGACGCGGGCACATCGTGCGCCAGCTGCTCCGCGAAAGCCTGCTGCTGTCCTGTGCCGGCGGCCTGCTGGGGCTGCTGCTGGCGATCTGGGGCATCAGCCTGCTGGGGAACCTCGTGCCGGCCGATCTGCCCGGCGTGCGTGAAATCGGCCCGGATGTGCGGGTGCTGGGCTTTACCCTGTTGGTCTCGTTGCTGACCGGTACGCTGTTTGGCCTGTTGCCCGTGCGGCAGCTGTCGCGGGTCGATCTGAACGGAACCCTCAAGGAGGGGCGCAGTTCGACCGGTCATTCCCATCGGCTGCACGGCCTGCTGGTGGTCTCGGAAGTGGCGCTCGCACTGATGCTGCTGGCCGGGGCCGGGCTGCTGTTGAAGAGCTTCTTCCACCTCAAGGCGACCAACCCCGGATTCCTGCCAGGCAATGTGCTGACGATGCAGCTTTCGCTGCCGGAATCGAAATACCCGCAGGGGTATCAGCAGGCCGCATTCTTCGACGAGGTGGTCCGAAAGGTCGAGGCGCTGCCGGGGGTGGAAAGCGCCGGGGTATCCCCGACCTTGCCGCTCAATGGCGGGCTCAATTCGTATGGCTTCGGCATCGAAGGGCGGGAGACGCGAAAAGAAGAGAACCTTTCGGCCGAACACGATTCCGTGACACCGAATTACTTCCGTGCCCTCGGAATCCGCCTGCGGCAAGGCCGGCTCTTTAACGGAGGGGACGGGGCCGATTCACCGCCGGTGGTCATCATCAACGAGACTGCGGCGCGCCGGTTCTTCCCGAACGAAAATCCGCTCGACCACCGGGTGACCATCGCCGGACCGCAACCGGGCGAAATCATCGGTGTGGTGGAGGATGTGAAGCAGTACGAGCTCACCCGGGAATCACCCCCGCACATGTATTCGCCGCAGATGCAGAAGCCCTCGTCGGGCATGACCCTCTTCGTGCGGGCGACGGGTAAGCCGATGAGCCTGGTCCCGGCGGTGCGGTCGGCGGTTCTGGCCGTGGACAAGGATCAGCCCGTTTCGGAAATCCAGACCATGGATCAAGTTTTGGCGGCCTCACTGGCTCAACGTCGTTTCACGATGCTGCTGGTCGGCCTGTTTAGCGCCACGGCGCTATTGCTTTCGGCGGTAGGGATTTATGGGGTGATGGCTTACACGGTCACGCGCCGTACCGGCGAAATTGGCATCCGCATGGCCCTGGGTGCGCAGCGCACGGATATTCTGGGCCTGGGGCTCCGGCAGGGCGGCCGCCTGATCGCGTTCGGGGTGGCGGCTGGTCTGCTGGGGGCGCTGCTGCTGACGCGGTTTCTGGCTTCGCTGCTCTTTGGCGTGAGCGCGCAGGATCCGGCCACGTTTGCCGCCATTGCCGTCCTGCTGGCCGGTGTCGCCCTGCTGGCGTGCTGGTTGCCCGCGCGGCGGGCGGCGCGGGTGGACCCGATGGTGGCGCTTCGCGCGGAGTAACCAGTGATCAGTAATCAGTAATCATTGATGAGCCCCGACAACATCCTCTCTGCTCCTGATCTTTTGCCTTTTGCCTTTTAACTTTTTCCTTCTCCACAAACTTCCTGAAACAAATCGCCGGCCCGCCGGTTATATCCCCTGAGCGCGCGGATTCCGCGTCGTCTGACTGATCATCTTATGAACTATCGCCGCAATGCCCTGATTCTGCTCACCACTGTCGCCGCTGCCGCCGCCCTGAACGCGGCCACGGAGGAAAAACTCGCCAAGAACTTCACGGCCGCCTCCGGTGGCAAACTCGTCGTGGACGTGGATTTCGGGGCCATCGAGGTCAGCACCACGACCGCGAATGAAGTCAGCATCGATGTTTACCGCAAAGTCGGCCTGAAATCCGAGGAAGCGGAGAAGAAGTTCCTCGCTGAGCGTCCGGTCACCATCCAGCAGGAGGGCGACACCGTGACAGTGCGTTCCCGCAAGGCGGGCAAGAGCGGCTGGAACTGGGGCTGGGGCAGCCAGAAGCTGGAGGGCAAATACATCGTGCACGTCCCGGCGAAATTCAACGTCAAGCTCAACACCAGCGGCGGCCACATCATGGTCAGTGACCTCACGGGCGAGGTTAAGGCCGACACCAGCGGCGGGTCGCTCAAGTTTGCCCGCATTCACGGCCCGATCAACGGTGACACTTCCGGCGGCAGCATCCATCTGACGGATTGCGACGGCACGCTCAAGGTGGACACCAGCGGTGGGGGCATTGAATTCACGGGCGGTTCGGGCTCGTTGCACGCTGACACGTCCGGCGGCGGCATCACGGTGAAAAACTTCGCCGGACCCGCCCACCTCGACACCTCGGGCGGCGGCATCAAGGTGGATAATGTTGCGGGAGCGGTGGACGCCTCCACCTCGGGGGGCTCGATTTCCGCCCGTTTTTCCGCCCCGCTGGCCGGGGCGGTGAAGCTGGACACCTCGGGCGGCGGCATCACGGTGGCAGTGCCGGCCACTGCCGCTTTCGATCTGGCTGCCGACACCTCAGGAGGCAGCGTGTCCTGCGATCTGCCGATTACCATCGTTGGCAAGAAGGAGCGTGACCACCTCAAGGGCGTGGTGAACGGCGGCGGCGTCAAAGTCGCGCTCGATACCAGCGCCGGCAGCATTCACGTTGTCAAGCTGGACTGACCCGCTGGGGCTTCCGTTCCCGCAGGGGGCGGAGGCTTGATCCGGTGGTTATGACGCTCCAGAATTGTAGGGTATGGAGCGCATACCAACCATTGCCCTGGTGGGCGATCACGACGAACGAATCGCCGCCCACGTGGCCATTCCGCTGGCCCTCGAAGCCTCGCGAATGGCTGTTGGAGCCCAGGTCGAATGGAGTTGGCTGGGCTCGGACGCGGTGACGGCCTCCGCTTTGGCCCGGTTCGACGGTTTTTGGCTCACGCCCGGAAGCCCGTACCGCTCAATGGACGGGGTTTTGGCGGTGGCCCGGTATGCGCGGGAGCAGGGGATCCCGTTGCTGGGCAGTTGTGGGGGCTTTCAACACGCGCTGCTCGAATTTGCGCGCAACGTCGCCGGCCTGGGGGAAGCGGATCATGCGGAGACCAATGCGCGGGCAAGTGTACCGGTCATTGCGCCGCTGAACTGTGCCTTGGTGGAAGTGACGGATCAGGTACGGTTCGTGCCGGACAGCCGGTTGGCGGCGGCCTACAAAACAGTTGTAACCGAAGAGCGCTACCACTGTCGCTTTGGATTGAACGAAACCTACCGTTCGGCACTCGAAGAGGCCGGACTTTGGTTCACGGCCTTTGACGGGAGCGGTGCGGTTCGCGGCGGAGAACTGCGCGGGCACCCCTTCTTTGTGGGGACGCTGTTCCAATCCGAGCGGCGGGCCCTGCGCGGTGAACCAGTTCCCTTGGCCAAGGCGTTCGTGTCTGCGGTCGCAATAAAATAGTGCGAACCAAATGGTGATCTTTGACGTAGAGACAGTGGACCGGGAGTTTCAATGCGCCGCGTCAGCCGGTCGGGAATAGTGAGGAACCGGTTACGAAATCCCGAAGTGAGCTTGCAATCAGTGAAAAGACGGAGTCGCTGTCAGTGCTGGCAGCATGGGTATGGCGGCGCGGCGCACTGAAGCCTCCGGTGGCTTGAAAAATCTGAAGTGGGGTGCCGTAGCGCGGTTGTGATGAGACACGGGCTGGTTGGCTGCCGTGGACATTGCAGTTTGGACCGAGCTACGGCCCCCACTTCTTGCTTGCATGATGTAACGTGACAGTCACGGACAAGGCAAGCCTGACTAATGGGAGGTATCGGGTATTGCCTATTGTCTGCGCGGGCCGGCTTTTCCACTCTCCCGGCATCCTATGGCTCAACGCACGCTTCTTCTCGGTATCGATTCAGGCACGCAGTCCACCAAGGCGCTCGTGGTGGACGCCAAGTCCGGCAAGGTCCTCGGCGCGGGTTCCAGCGCCTATGATCTCATCCCCGGCCTGCCGGCCGGAGCGAAGGAGCAGCATCCCCACACCTGGCGCGAAGCGACCGCCAAGGCAATTCGGGCGGCACTGAAGGAGGCCAAGGCGGGCGCGGGCGAAGTCGTCGCGATCGGCGTCAGCGGGCAGCAGCATGGCTTTGTGCCGCTCGACAAATCCGGCGAGGTCATCCGCCCGGCAAAACTCTGGTGCGATACCGCCACGGCGGCCGAATGCGAAGAGATCACCGCCGCGCTCGGCGGACCGAAAGCGACCCTCAAGGCCACCGGCAACGCGGTGCTACCCGGCTTCACCGCCGGCAAGATCCTGTGGCTGAAAAAGCATGAGCCGAAAAATTTCGCGAAGCTCGCCACCGTCCTGCTGCCGCACGACTATCTGAACTTCTGGCTCACCGGCAACGCCTTCATGGAATACGGCGACGCCTCCGGCACCGCGCTGATGGATGTCTGCAAGCGCCGCTGGTGTGAGGCCGCCGTGAAGGCCATCGACGCCGATCTGCTGGGTAAATTGCCCAAACTTTCCTCCAGCGAAGTGCCCGCCGGCCAGCTCAGCGCGGCGACGGCGAAGGCGTTGGGCCTCAATCCTGGTGTGCTCGTCAGCGCGGGCGGCGGCGACAACATGATGGGGGCCATCGGCACCGGGAACACACGCGAAGGCGTGGTCACGGCCAGCTTTGGCACGAGCGGCACCATCTACGCGTGCGCGGAAAAGCCGGTGGTCGATCCGCGCGGTGAAATCGCGGCGTTCTGCGATTCCACCAACCGCTGGCTGCCGCTGCTCTGCACAATGAACGTGACGGTTGCCACCGAGATGGTGCGGCGCGATTTCGAGCTCGATCACGCCGCGTTCGAAAAGACGGCGGCGAAGGCGCCCGCCGGTTCCGACGGCCTGCTGCTGCTGCCGTATCTCGAAGGCGAGCGTACGCCCAATGTGCCCGATGGCACGGGCGTCTTTTTCGGAGTGCGGCCCAAGACCTTCGCGGCGGCGCATTATGCCCGCGCGACGATGGAAGGCGTCACGCTCGGCATGAACTACGGCCTGCGCCGATTGGCCGAACTCGGCGTGAAGGCCACGCAGGTCCGCGCCACCGGTGGTGGAGCGAAATCAAAACTTTGGCGGCAGATCATGGCCGACGTCTTCAACGCCGAGGTGGTCACGCTCAAGGTCAGCGAGGGCGCCGCCTATGGCGCGGCCCTGCAGGCGCTCTGGAGCTGGCGGCTGTCGAAGGGAGAGAAAGTCAGCATTGCCGATATCACCGACCAGTTCGTGACCTTGAACAAGGCGGAAACCGCCGTGCCGAACGCGAAGGCGGTGGCGACCTACGCCGAGTTGCAGGCGCTGCAGGACGAGCTGAGCCGCTCGCTGCGCCCAGCCTTCGCGAAGCACCGGGCGTTGGTGAGCCGGTAAGGCTGTGCTTGTGGCGGCGGGGAAGTCCGATAAGCTACGGCCATGACTGCGACAGTGGATGCCATTTACGAGAACGGCCGGTTCCGGCCGACCGGTCCGGTGGCGCTACCGGAGCATACCATGGTGCGCCTCGCCATCGAGGTGCAGCCTGAGGGCAAGGAACGTCCCCAAGGGCAAGAGCTGGTCAAGCTGCTCCGCGCAACCCGGCCCAAGCTGCCTTTTACTGCCGAGCAGTTTTACGAGATGACCCGGGGTGAGGAGTGATGCCCGTCTTGGTGGACTTCTCAGCACGGTTGTTGGCGACTGCTCAAGCGTGCCACAAAGTCCGCGAGGTCTTGGACTGCGGTAGTCCTCTACCGCTTTGGTCGGGGCAACCGTTTAGAATGACTCATCCTTCAGCCCATCGTCGATTCATCCGGCGAGCGAAAGCGGCAGAGGACTGCCGCAGTCCAAGACGCTACCGCGACCGCCACAGCGTCCGTCCAGAACACCCACTTCGGAATACATCGACGCAGCAACGATCTGCAGTCAGTACCTCCACAATGAAAAGATGCGCCCGGGAGAATACCTATTTTCCGACCGTCGCGATCTTTGCTCCGGAGTCCGTCGTATGAATCCAACCGATCCTTTGGCCGGCGTACCAGTGCCGCACAAACGCCGCGTGCGCTACGCGGGCAAGAACCCACGCCGCTTTGAGGAGAAGTACAAGGAGCACGATCCGGCCCGCTACGCCGGAGATGTGGCCAAGGTGATTGCCAGCGGCAAGACGCCCGCCGGCTCGCACCGGCCCATCCTAGTAGCAGAAATCCTGGAGACGCTGGCGCTGAAGCCCGGTGCGGTGGTCGTGGATTGCACTTTGGGCTTCGGCGGACACGCCCAGGAATTGCTCGCGCACATTGTTCCGGGTGGACGCCTCATCGGTCTGGACGTGGACCCCATTGAGCAGCCCAAGACCGTGGAGCGCCTCCGGGCGGCCGGCTTTGGCGACGACGTCTTTACACCGGTCCGGCGCAACTTTGCCGGACTGCCGCAGGTGCTGGCCGAGCTTGGCCTCGACGGTGCGGATGCAATCCTGGCCGACCTCGGCGTGTCCTCGATGCAGCTCGATGATCCGGCGCGCGGCTTCACGTTCAAAGATGACGGTCCGTTGGATTTGCGGCTGAACCCGCAGCGCTCGCCCTCCGCTGCCGAGCTGCTTGCCTCCATCCGGGCCGACAAGCTCGCCACGCTGCTGGCGGAAAACGCCGACGAGCCGCAGGCCGACGTGCTCGCCCGCGAGCTGGTCGTTGCCCGCAACCTTTCGCCGATCACCCGCACGCGGCAGCTCGCCGAGGTGGTCCGGGAAATTCTCCAGCGCCTGCGGCTGGCACGCGATCGCGACACCGACAATGCCTGCATCCGCCGCGTGTTCCAGGCCCTGCGCATCGCGGTGAACGATGAGTTCGGCGTGCTCGATACGTGGCTGCGCAACCTGCCGGCGTGCCTCCGCTCCGGCGGGCGCGTGGCGGTGCTGACGTTCCATTCGGGCGAAGATCGCCGGGTGAAGAAGGCCTTCCAGGAAGGCGAACGCAGCGGTGTCTATTCGGCCATTGCCCACGAGGTCATCCGGCCCACGCCCGAAGAGCTGCGCTCCAATTCCCGGAGCGCGCCGGCGAAACTCCGTTGGGCGATCCGTGCATGAATGCGTGGCAAGCAGATGCGTAATGGTCCGTTGCGATCTGCCCCGGCCAAGGCCCTTCCAGTTTCAAGCCTGACCGCCCGGCCTACCGCGCTTGCGATGACGCACGTGATTTACGGTGAAGATTCAGAACTGGAGGCGATCACCCCCACGGACGGCAGCTTGAAGTGCGGGTTTTCGATCAGACCGACCACGTTGCCCCACGGGTCGCGCAGGGTCGCGACCTTGATGCCTTCGCCGACCTCAGTCACCGGCGTGACCGCCACGGCGCCCAGCGCGAGCAGGTGTTGCTGGGCCGCTTGGATTTCCTCCACGCCCCAGTAACTCGTCGCGCCGCCGACGCCTGTGGCGGTCGGTGCGTTCGGGTCCAGACCCAGTTCGTAGCCGTCGACGTTGAAGCCGACGTAAAACGGCTGGTCAAAATACGGCGGAAAACCCAGCACGCGCGTCCACCACTCACGGGCGGCAGCGAGATCAGGTGCGGCGTAGATGACGGTGCGGAGTCCAAGGAACATAAGGGGAATTGGTTTGGCAGCCGGTTCGAAACGCCACGCCATGGTAGGAGACGCGGTGGCGGGTCTCAATTCTCTTTGATCCACCGCCTCATCCCTTCTTTCTTACCTCGACGGGCATGTGGCTGAGCTTCGCATAGACCTTGCCGCGATGGCGGAGCGGCCACCAGTCGTAGAGGTAGATTTCGAGTGGCCGCCACATGGCCACCCAGCCACCGATGGTGAGGCTTTCGCGGAACACGTCGGAGAGGGGACCTGCTTTACGCCCGACCACCAGTTCGCTGAGGGTGAGGCAGACCCCGAGAAACAGCAGGCCGATGATGAGGCTCATGCGGCCATCGGCCATGAGTCGGCGAAATTCCAGCCGGTTCAACCGGGCGCGGTTGGTGAAGTAGTTGTGGATCGCCTCCTCGACCATGGGCTGCGGCGAGGGACCGGCGGGCAGCACTTCCAGATGCACGATCAGGGTGACCGGCTCGTGCGCCCGGAATTCAAACGCCCAGCTTTCGATGAACTCCTCCGCGTCGTGATCCAGATCCTTGTCGTGAAACGGCGACGGATCCATCGTGTTAAAGAGCTGTCCCACGTCCCGCAGGCTGAGCTCGATGCGATGGGGTGCGACGGATACCGGTGTGTCCGATTCAGGCGGCATGGCTGAACTTTGCCCGACGCGGCCGTCGGAAGAAACCGGACAGTTTACTTCGCTGCCGGAGCTCCGGGGCTGCGTCGTTCGATGGGATTCGGGGCGGGTTGGGAGAGGAAGGCGGAAATATCGCGGGCGGCCTTCGTTTCCACGCCGGGCTTTTGCAGGAAACCCAGGTCGCGGAACCATTCGACATAGCGGTACTGCCAGGCGCCAAACGGGGTGTTGTTGCGGTCCGTGAGCCCACCGCTCATGCGGCTGCCATCGGGGAGGTGATCACCCGGATGCCGGCCATTGCCATAGATGTGGGATTCCACGTTGGGAATGCCCGCCTGAAGCATCGCCAGGGTATATTCCTCCGCCCAGATCGCGTGGACGCGGTCTCCCGAGCCGCCGCAGGTGATGAAGGCCGGCGGAGTATTGCGCGGAATGGCCGGAGTGGCGCCGCGGGCAAACGGGGTCGGGCCGGGATAGATCAAGGCCACGAAGTCGGGCCGGGAGGTGATGCCTGCCAGCGGATCGGTCGGACTGCTGTTCTTCCGGTCGAACTCCTCGAAGAACAGCGTGGCAGGAGCGGCCAGTTCCGCCCCGGCGGAAAAGCCCATGATGCCGATCTTGTTCGGGTCCAATTTCCAATCGGTGGCGTGCGCGCGCACGAGACGGATGGCCTGCAACGCGTCGTTCACCGCGTTGGTCGTCACGTTGTAACCGTCCTTCCGCAGCCGGTTGCGGAGGATCACGGTGTTGATGCCGTAGTTGTAGAAGAAGGCCACCTGGTCGGCACTTTCGCCGCCCACGTTCAGCGAATTGTGACCGCCGCCGGCGGCGAGGATCACGGTCGCGCCGGTGTTGATGCCGCCTTCCACCGTATGCACCTCGATGGAGGGATTGTGAATGTTGACGATGCTGCTGATCCGACCGGGGACCGACTTGCTCAGGCTGTACTGCTCGGCCTCGCGCAGGCGGGCCTGGTTCAGTTGCGGCGAATCGGGCGGATACAGCGGGACGACCACGCCACCCTGCAGGATCGGCTGCGGCGCGTAGGGCAGGTCATTCGTCGGGCCGGGAGTGGGCACACCAATGGGAGCCGGTAGCGCCGGCAGCGGGGCGGCTTTGGCCATATCCGCCGCCGAAATGGCAACTACGCATAGCAGCAGGCCGGAGGCGACCACCAAGGGAGATTTCATGCGAGCGATGCTGGTCGCCGCCGTTCGCGGGGCAAGCCGGATTTTCCGGCACCGATCTGCTGGCAACCAGGGAAAAGTGGTGCACCCGGCGGGAGTCGAACCCACGACCGTCCGCTTAGAAGGCGGATGCTCTATCCA
>CAIVQH010000017.1 GCA_903907995.1 uncultured Verrucomicrobiota bacterium
CAGGGAGCCGTTCGCCCCCAAATAAGGTGTGCCATTGACGGTGTGCAGTTCGCCGCCGGCGGCGACGGTGATGTTCCCGTTCAGGTAGGTGCTGTCAGACGTCAGCACCCCGCCGGCCGCCACGGTCAGGTCGCCGAAGAGATTGCCGTTGTGGCCGACGGTGAGGTTGCCCGTGACCGGGAAGGAGTTGGTGAGGGTCATCGAGACGAAACTGAGGTTGGTGATGGCCCCGCCCTGGAAGTTGGTTCCCAGTTCCAGCACGCCGCTTTGGAGGGTGAGGCCAGGAATGATGTCGTCGGGGAGCAGCAGGGCGGCCCCGAGGAAGACATAGGAGCCGGGCCCGCCGAGGACCAGGGGTGTGCCGGCCACCAGGGGCTCGGTCACGGTACCGCCGGAAAACTGGATCTGGCCACCGGCCCCGCAGCCGTAGGTGCCGGTCAGCGTGCCGCTGAAGCCGTTGATGTAGAGGGCGCCACCGGTATTGGTGATGGTGCCGGACGCCAGGTCGAGCCGGGGCGCGGTGATGGTGTTGTTGTTGCCGGTGGTGGTTTTGGCGATGACACCCTGGTTGAGGATGAGTTCGTTGCCGTCAATGCCGTTGAGGCCGCCGCCGCCGTTGAGGTTGATGGTGCCGGAGGGGAGGTTGACGATGGAACCCTGCGTGTCGGGGTGGCCGTTGTTGTAAATGTAGATCCAGTTGCCGGCGTTCAGGTCGATGGTGCCAGCGTTGGTGATGGGGCCATAAATGAAGAGGTAGGCGTCTAGCTCCAGCCGGCCACTCGGCTGGATGGTCAGGGAGCCGTTTGCCCCCAAATAAGGTGTGCCATTGACGGTGTGCAGTTCGCCGCCGGCGGCGACGGTGATGTTCCCGTTCAAGTAGGTGCTGTCAGACGTCAGCACCCCGCCGGCCGCCACCGTCACGACGCCATCCAGCACCGAGTTCTGTCCCAGCAGCAGGCCGCCACCGGCGGCAATGGTGATGGTTCCCGTGACCGTGCTGTTTTTGCCCGCGTTGAGCGCGCCGCCGTTGGTCACCACCAGCACGTTGGGAGTGAGGACTCCACCTGAGAAGGCCAGCGTCTGCGTGCCCCCATCCACCCCGGCACCGAGGGTGAGGCTGTTGATATTGCGCGCCACGGCGGTGTCGAGGTTGACCGTGTAGGTGCCAGGCACGGCGATGACCACGTCATCCCCGACATCGGGAACCTGGTTGGGGCTCCAGTTCGTGGGGTCGCTCCAGTTGCCCCCCAGCGAGTTGGTCCAGAAGTAAGGGCCGGGATAGACCACGCAGCTGAGGATGTTGGTGCCGGCGATGGCCACAAAGGTGCCGATGCCGGCGGGGTTCGGGCCATAGGCGATGGCGTTGTGGCCGTCAGGGGCACCGTTGCTGTAATAAACGCCCGGGGCCGGATGGGCCAGCCAGGCGGCATTCGTGGTACCCACATTCCGGCCGGTATAGATCGTGTCATACATCGGGACCACGGCGAGCACATCGTTTCCCTTCGGGTCGCGGCCGGCGCCGGCGCCGGCCGTGATGCCGAAGGAATTCGGGAACGGAGGACCGGCCGTGTAGGCCCAGTTCTCACCGTCGGTCGAAGTCTTCCAATAGCTTGAGCCGGGGGGAAACAGGTTGTTGAAGCCGACCACAAACTGGCCCAGGCCGTAGGCGAGGCCGTTTGCCGAACTGTTAATGAGTTCACCCTGGGGTCGCTCCACCCAGGTGGTCGCATCCGTCGAGGAGAAGAGTGTCGCGCTGGGGCCTGAAAGCTGGTCGCCATAGTATTCGCCGTTGCCCATGACGACGAACCGGCCATTGCCATAAACAATCCGGCTCCAGTTGTAATAGGTCTGGAACAGCGGTTCGTCGGGGGTGGCGTGCGCCAAGGTCCAATGGATGCCGTCCACCGAGGACACCACGTGGTTGACTCCGAATACATCGTTGGCCACGGCCACAAACTGGCCCTGGCCGAAGCACACGGAATTGTAATCGGCCGTGCGTTCTTGGACGCCCAGACCGGTGCTCAGGGTGGTCCAGTGGATCGCGTCCGTCGAATAGGCCACGGTATCGGCGCTGCCGACGGCCACGAAAATTCCGGCCCCGTAGGTGAGGCCTCCCAGATCATTGGTGGTGCCGGAAGTCCGGGACGTCCAGACGATGCCGTCGGGCGATGTCACAATGGTGCCGCCCCCACCCACGGCCACGAACAGTCCGTTGGTGTAAACAAGGTCGGAAAGCCTGTTGGTCGTGCCAGAGGCCTGCTGGATCCAGTAGTTCAGCGCGTCGGCCCGGCCGGTCATCGGCCATGCCAGCAGGAACAGGCCGGCGAGCAGGGCGGAAAACTGTGACCAACTGCCGGTGAGTGTTTGGGTTTTATGTGTCATGGATAGGCTTGAAAAATCGCTGCTCTGAAGGGGGTTCGCTGCCTCCGGGGTGGTTCTTTCAAAAATCTTCACCGAACGACGGCCGGAGGCGGCCCTTTGACCGTCTCTGCTGCGCTCCGGCGGCACCGGCGCAAGAAAGGGCTGACAAACGCGCCGCTTGGCGGCTTCATGGCGTCTCGCATGAAAGCTTTCCTCCTCACCGCCTTGCTGGCGGCGCTGACGCTGCGCGCCGCCGACATTCCCACCTACCTTGATGCCGCCTCGGGCGGGCCCGATTTCGTAGCCCAGGGCGAATACAAGAACGACTGGGGCGGCGCGCAGGTGATCGCGCTGGGCGAGGGCAATTTCCGGATGGTCACGTATCCGGGCGGCCTCCCGGGGGCGGGCTGGAAACTGGAGGGCAAGACCGAGACGCCCGGCAAACGCGACGGCGACAAGGTGGTCTTCACCGGGGAGAACGGCTACCGGGCCGAGCTCGCCGACGGCAAGATCAGCATCACGACGGCCACCGGCGGTCCCTACACGATGGAGAAGACGGAGCGCACCAGCCCCACGCTGGGCGCCAAGCCGCCGGCCGGCGCGGTGGTGCTCTTTGACGGCACGAGCGCCGACAACTGGGAGGGCGGCCACATGGATGCGCGGCATCTGCTGATGGCGGGCTGCAAAGGTAAGCAGCCGTTCCACAATTTCACCGCGCACGTCGAGTTCCTGCTGCCGTTCAAGCCGCTCGGCCGGGGCCAGGACCGGGCCAACAGCGGCGTGTATGTGCAGGACCGCTACGAGATCCAGGTGCTCGATTCATTCGGGCTGAAGGGCGAGAACAACGAGTGCGGCGGCATCTACACCCAGGCCAAACCGGCCGTAAACATGTGCTTTCCGCCCCTGACGTGGCAGACCTATGACATCGATTTCACGGCCGCGCAGTTTGACGCCGCCGGCCATAAGACGGCCAATGCCCGGCTCTCGGTCCGGCACAACGGCGTGCCGATCCACGAGAATCTGGAGCTGAAGGACCACACGCCGGGCAACGGTCGTCCCGAGGACGCCACCGACGGCCCGTTCTTCCTGCAGGGCCATGGCAACCCGGTGTTCTTCCGCAATATCTGGGTGGTCCCGCACTGAGGCCATAGAAAGCAGCCCGACCGACCGATGAAAACCTGGCCGTCCCTGTCCCTCCTTGTCATCGGGCTGTCGGTAGCGACGGCGCAGACACCGGCGCCCTCCCCTGCCCCCGCGCTTCCCCCGGTGGTGTCACCCGAGGTGTTGCCCGACCACCGGGTGACGTTCCGGGTGCGCGCACCGCGTGCCACCGAAGTTGGCCTGTGGGGAGACTGGATGCCGTTGCTGCCCAATCAGTCACAACCCATGACCCGCGAGACGGGGGGCGACTGGAGCGTGACGCTGGGACCGCTGGAGCCGGGCGTGGCCATCTATACCGTGACCGTGGACGGCGTCACCACGACCGACCCGGTCAATCCCAAGGTGAAACTGCGGGCGCGCACCTCGGCCAGCCTGGTGACGGTTCCCGGGGATGGTAGCGAACCGTGGGAAACGCACGACGTGCCGCATGGCACGCTGGAGGTCAACTGGGCGCGCTCCGAAATCTTGGGAGATACTCGGTCTTACATTGTTTATACGCCGCCGGGCTATGAAGCGCACCGGGGTCAGCGGTATCCCCTGCTCGTCCTCCTCCATGGCAGCAACGACACGGCCGCCGGCTGGACCGACGTGGGCCGGGCCAACTTCATCCTCGACAACCTTTTGGCCGCACACCGAGCCGCCCCCATGATCGTGGTGATGCCGTGGGGCCACGCCGTGCCGTTTGACGGACCGCAAGCGAACAACGACAGCCGATTCGAACGCTATCTGCTGAACGAGGTGGTGCCGCAGTTGGAAAGCAAATACCGGATCAAGGGCGGTCGGGAACAGCGGGCAATCGTCGGGTTGTCCATGGGCGGCGGGCAGGCGCTCAAGATCGGCCTGGGCCACCTGGACCGCTTCGGTGCCGTGGCGGCGTTCAGTTCCGCCATCCCGTCCGATGCCGAGACGCGGTTTCACTCCCTGTTTGAGGCACGCGATTCCGTGAACCGCAAACTGGCGCTGCTGTGGATCGGCTGCGGCCGGCAGGACTCGGCGTTCGAACGGGACCGTGCGTTTTCCGAGTTGCTGACGCGGCACGGCATCCGAAACACGTTCTACCCGACGGAAGGCCGGCACAATTTCGCGATTTGGCGCCGCTACTTCACCGAAGTGGCCCCCCTGCTCTTCGGCGGCGGCACCGCGAAGGGAAACTGACCGGCGGAAACCCGGCGCGGAAATGCTGCCCGGCTTCCTGGCCGTAGTGCGTATCCCCTTCGTTCCCCGGTCCTTCGTCGTCCCTCCCAGCGGCTCCGCCGTCGCATATGCCGGGCCGGTAACACCGCTCCGAGCGCGACCCCGGCCTTCACGGCGGAGAGACCGGCCGGATTTGGCCCGCCTTCCAAGGCAGCCCGCCCCGCCGGCGTCCGTCTCCCGCGGAAATCTCCCCCGGCACTCCCGCCGCCTCACACTCCGCGATCCGGCGGGCGAGGAAGTCGCGTTCGACGGGGAGCAGCGCCAGCGTCGCCGCCTGGCGGAAATGCGCCACGGCGGCGACGGTCTGCCCGAGTTCGGCGGCGAAGGTGCCACGCGTGGCGTGGTACAGGTGGTTACCCTCCAGCACGGAGCGCGGGCGGATGTCGTCGAGCGCGGCCAGGCCGGGCTGGGGGCCGTGCACGCGCGCGACGGCGACAGCCCGGTTCATCGCGGTGACGGGGGAGCCGGTGAGGGCGAGCAGCCGGTCGTACAGCTCCAGGATGCGCGGCCAGTCGGTCGATGCGGCCTCGGCGGCCAGGCAATGCGTCGCGGCGATGGCAGCCTCGAGGTGATAGACGCTCACCACGTCGCCTTGTGAGGCGCAGTGGAGGCAGGCAATGCCGCGTCGGATCAGCGCCGGGTCCCAGGCGGTGCGGTCCTGCTCGTCCAGGCGCAGGAGATTCCCGGCGTCGTCGGTGCGGGCGTCGAGGCGGGCGGCGTTGAACAGCAGGAGCGCGAGCAGGGCGTGGGCACGCGGCTCGCGGGTGGCGGGATGCTCGGTGACCAGCGTGACGAGGCGGATGGCTTCCTGGCAGAGTTCCGTGCGGACAAGGCGGTCGCCGACCGAGGCCTTGTAGCCTTCGTTGAAGAGCAGGTAGAGCGTGTGCAGCACGCCCTCGAGCCGCGCGGAGAGTTCGGCGGCATCGGGCACGGCAAAGGGCAGCGCCAGTTCGCGGATGCGCTGGCGGGCGCGCACGAGGCGCTTGGCGATCGCCGCCTCGCTGGTGAGAAAGGCGGCCGCGATCTCGGCCGGGCTGAAGCCGCAGAGCGTGCGGAGCGCGAGCGCGGTCTGCGACTCGGCGGCAAGCCCGGGATGGAAGCAGACGAACATCAGGCGCAGCGTGTCGTCGGCGAAGGTCTCGGGCGCATCCTCCCCGCCGGCGGGGGCGGCCAGCCAGCGGGTGTGTTCGGCGGCGATGCCGTCCGTCTTTTCGTTCCAGCGCTGCTCGCGCTGGAGGGCGTTCAGCGCGAGATTTTTGGCCACCTGGGTCAGCCAGGCGGCGGGGTTTTCCGGCACGCCGCGGTAGGACCACGTCTGCAGCGCGCGGAGAAGCGCCTCCTGCACCACGTCCTCGGCGAGCTGCAACCGGTGCGTGCCGAGGTGCGCGGTGAGGGTGGCGACCACTTTCGCCCCTTCATGGCGGAAAAAATGGTCGGCCACCGCACCCGCGCTGTCGCTGTCCCCGGGCCCGCTCATGCGGCGTCAGTCAGCGCAGTCCAGGTTGGCGATCTGGCGGACTTCCAGCCGCGCGCCGTGGTTGAACGCCGGACTGGTGCGGGCGATGGCCACGGCCTCGTCGAGCGAGGACGCGTTCACGATGAAGAAGCCGCCGACGGCCTCCTTGGATTCCGCCGCGATGCCGTCGGAGATGACGCTGCCGTTTTTCCCGGAGACGACCTTGCCCCCGGCGGTGAGCGGCTGCGCGGCGGTCATGACGCCCTTTTTGGTGAGGCTGTCGATCCAGGTGTGGACCTCGCGCATCTGTATCTGCATCTGCTCGGGCGAGAGGCTGCCGGCGTCGCAGGCGGCGCCGCGGACGAGGAACATGTACTGGTTGGTGAGTGTCTTTTTCATGGCTGGGTCTGGCGGCGGAGGTGATGGAACAGGTGTTTGCTTTGCGGGGAGCCTACCACGCGCCGGGCCACGCACAATGCCAGCGTGCCGGCACTGAGCACGGTGAGCGTGCGCAGGAGAAGGTGGGCGGAGGCACCGGACAGGCTGACGCCGGTGGCCAATGCCACGTAGGCGGCGAGGCACAGCGGGCACTTCGGCAGGAGCGCGAGGAGGGTGGCGGGCAGGACCCAGCCGGCTTCCCCCCGGGCACGGCGCAGCCAGGTCTTTTGCGGGGCCGGCGGTGTGGGCGGGGGCGGGGGCGCGTCGTCGCCGGTGGGGGCGGTGGCGGTGGCGCTGGCAGTGGGCTGGGGCGCGCGTTGATGGCAGCAGGAGGGGTTCATGCTTTGGCCTCCTCGGCGTGGCAGCCGCACTTCGACACACCGGTGCCGGAGCCGTACTTGTCGTGATGGCGCACCCAGGACATCGAGTGTTCGAGCTGGTCCTCGTCGCGGCCTTTCGGGGTGAGGTCGAGGATCCGGTAGGTGCCCATCATCAGCTCGACGCCGCGGCCATAGACCGAATAGGTGTGATAGACCAAACCGTCGGCGTCCCGATGAAACACGCTGATGCCCGGCGCCTCGGTGCTGCCGAAGGGCTGCTGGGTGTAGTTGTAGGCCACCTGGCCGCTGGCCACTTCCTGCTCGGTGAAGGACACGCGGAAGTCATGGTTGAAGTCGCTGGCGTTCGACGACACCCACTCGAAGTGCCAGCCCATGCGGCGCTTGAAGGCCTCGATCTCGGCCAAGGGGGCGCGGGACACGGCCAGCATTGTGACATCGCGCGCGGCGAGGTGGGGAAGCATGCCGTCCATGTGATCGGCCATGTAGGAGCAGCTCGGGCAGCCTTCGCCCCAGTCCGGCCCGAGCATGAAGTGCTGGATGACGAGCTGGCTCTTGCCCGCGAAGAGGTCCGCGAGGGAGACGCGACCGCACCGGGTGTCGAACTGGTAATTCTTATCGACCTTCACCCAGGGCAGGGCGCGGCGGCGGGCGCTGACGGCATCCATCTGGCGGGTGAGGCGCTTTTCTTCGGCGAGCAGGGCGGTCCGGGCGGCGAGCCACTCGGCCGGGCTGACCACGGTGTGGGTGGTGTTGGTGTTCGTGTGCGTATTCATGAGCGTCATGGGATGAGCTGGTGATGCGTTTTGACTTTTTTACTTCGGTTTCAACGGCCTGCGGCAGCAGCCCGTTCATGGAGACGACAAACGAAGCTCAACGCAGAGGACATCGGGGGACGGAAAAGTTGAGAAAAGTTTTTTGGGGCGAGGAAACAGGAGCGAAGGAAGCACGGAGCGGGGAGCGGGGGCGGCCAGGGGACTCTGTGGTAGGGTAACACCCCACAGCTGAGAAAGGCGGGCAAGACTAGGTTCCGGCCATGAAAAATGGGTCGAGACTGACATTCATTGGTACTGACATCCGGTCCGCCGGCGAACGTGCATGGAACTTCAGTCGGACGCCTGCCGCCAAGCACCTCGGCCGGTTCAAAGGCCGGTTGGGAATTGTCCTGGTGACCTTCCTGGTCGGATGCGTGGGCTATGTGGAAGGAGGCTACGGAGAGGGGTATCGCGGTGGCTGGTGGGGCGGCCCGGTCTATGAACCGAGGGTCGATGTGCACCTCTATAGCGGACGCGGATACTCAAGCCGGGCGGCGGCCCATGATGACCATGACGGTGGGAGAAGGCATTGATCCCCTGCCGCGTGCGTTAAACCGTATTGAAAGAAGCTCATCTATGAAATCCGTCAAGCTCTGGTCAAGTCTCCCAACACTGTCGGTCATCGTCCTGTTGACGGTGGTTTCGGGTATCTCCTACGCACCGCTTCAGGCGGCGGATCCGGTGGGAGGGCGCACGAAGTCCGCCGCAGGGGAACAAGTATTCGCGTCACCGGATGAGGCGGTAAGCGCTTTGAAATCGGCCGCCGAAACCGGTGACCGACCGGCTCTGGAGGCCATCTTCGGACCGCAGTTTCAAGAACTGCTGACCGGCGACAAGGTGCAGGATGCGAACAATGCGCGACGGTTCGCCGCCGCCCTAGCGCAGGGCTGCGAGCGTGTGAAAGAGGGTGAGGACAAGATCATCCTCGAAGTGGGCGCGAACACCTGGCCGTATCCGATTCCGTTGGTGAAAGCGGATGGGCAGTGGCACTTCGACACGGCGGCGGGCAAGGAGGAGATCATCAACCGCCACATCGGCAAGGATGAGCTCCACGCCATTGGCGTCTGCCGCGCCTACGTGGCCGCGCAGCGACAGTATTCCGCAGCGACCCCGGGGGTGGATGGAATGGTCCAATATGCGCGGAAATTCAAGAGCACGCCGGGCCAGAAGGATGGCCTCTACTGGCCGGTGACGGGGAACGAGACGGCCAGTCCGTTCGGCCCACTGGTGGCGGAAGCCCATGCAGAAGGTTACGAGGCGCACAAGGGCGCGGGGCCGCATCCTTTTCACGGCTATTACTTCAGGATACTCACGCGGCAGGGCAAGGACGCCCCCGGCGGAAAGCAGGATTACCTGACTCACGGTCTCATGACCGGGGGATTCGCCCTGGTGGCTTATCCCGAGAAATGGGACCAGTCGGGGATCATGACCTTCATCGTCAATCAGGATGGCAAGGTTTATCAGCGGAATCTTGGCCCGAAGTCGGCCCGGATTGCGGCCCGATTGAAGGAATACAACCCCGATGGCGATTGGACCCTGGTGCAGGACGAGGGTATCTCAAGGGCGGCCTCGGAGAGGTGAGGCGGACCGGCCTCCAACCAGCCAACGCCAACAGCAGCAACCGGATGAAGAAAAAATGAAAGGCGCCGCAAGAACACACGATTGACCCATCTTATTTTCCGGGACGTCGCCGTTTCCAACCATCGGAGACACCCGGTGCGGTGAAACACATCCCATGAAAGGGCAATCCATGAAAAAATCATATACGTATTGGTTGGTTAATACAAAGTGTCTGGTTGTGAATGACTGGCGGAAATCCGGCCTGGTTGGTTTGGTGACAGTGGCGGCGTTCGGCCTTTTGCCGTGTTCTGGCCTGGCCCAAAGCGCCTATCGGCAAAGTAATCTGGTTTCAGACATTCCCGGTCTGGCCGCCGTGACGGATACCAATCTGGTGAATCCCTGGGGGATCGCCACGAGTTCGGGCAGTCCCTTCTGGGTGGCGGATAACCACACCGGCCTGTCCACGCTCTACAACTCGACGGGCGCGATTCAGAGCCTCGTCGTCACGATCCCGCCACCCGCCGGAGGAACCAATGCCGCCGCGCCCACGGGTACCATATTCAATGGCACGGCCGACTTCGTCGTGACGTCCGGCACTTCCAACGCTCCCGCCAAGTTTATCTTCGCGACGGAGGATGGCACCATCTCCGGCTGGGCGAGCGGCGCCACCGCCGTCTTGAAGGTGGACAATTCTGCTGCGGGGACGGTTTAAAAGGGGCTGGCAACCGGCAGCGTCGGAACAAGCAACTACCTCTATGCGACCGACTTCCACGGCGGAATGGTGGATGTCTTCGACGCGAATTATGCCCCCGCTAACCTCATCGGTTCTTTTGCCGATACGACAATTCCGGCAGGCTTTGCCCCCTTCAACATCCAGAATATCGGGGGCAGTCTCTATGTGACTTATGCCAAGCAGGATGCGGACAAGCACGACGATGTTGGCGGCCCCGGCAACGGATTTGTCGACATCTTTGACACCGGCGGAAATCTGCTCAGACGCCTGATCTCCAATGGCGCACTGAACTCGCCTTGGGGCCTGGCCCTCGCTCCCAGCGGGTTTGGTCTGTTTGCGGGAGATTTGCTGGTGGGAAATTTCGCCGATGGCCGTGTCAATGCCTTCGATCCAGTGTCTGGCGCCTTCCTGGGGACGGTGAAAGACGCCAGTGGCAACGCCATCGCGAATCCCGGTCTTTGGGGCCTGAAGTTCGGCAATGGCGGCAATGGAGGTGACACCAACACGCTATACTTTACCGCCGGCATCGCGGGGGACGGGGCGGTGGAAGATCACGGATTGTTCGGCAGCATCGATATCGTGGCCTCGTTGCATTTCACCTCCATCGCGCCGAACGGCGCAACCATGACGCTGAGTTGGACGGGCGGCACTCCGCCGTACGTTTTGCAACAAAAGGTAAATGTCACCGACACCCTTTGGCTCGATGTGGTGACCACCGTGGACCAGACAGCCATTGTGCCTGCGATCAGCGCCACCGCGTTCTATCGTCTCCAAGATCAGACGACGCCGGGCGTAAGTCCGTTCACCTCAAAACAGTGAGGCTCACGTATTGAATTGTCGTTGAACGCCGCCCCGTTGTGCCGGTCATCCGAATGACCGGGCAACGCGGGCGGCAGGTCAACGAGGTGCGGGGTCCGTGTGGAAAAGCGCGGACTCTCACCCAGGCTCCGTTACGGCGGACGAGCGCAGCTCTTGAAGACCCTGGACCCCGCCAACCTACGCGGGCACCGCATCTAGGTGCGCAACGGCCGGGGCGATGTGGTCTGTCTGGGCACAGGCTGAGTGCTTATCTGTCGCCGATTGCCGGTCGCTGCGGCAAAATCGGCCCACGTGACCGACCATGATGCACCGAGCGAACTGCGCCGCCTGATCCGTGAAGAGATCACGGAGGCTGGTGGGGCCATTCCCTTCGCACGGTTCATGGAGCTGGCGCTGTATGCGCCGGGCCTCGGCTACTACGAACGGGGCCGGCTGGCCGTCGGCAAGCGCGGTGATTTCTACACCAGCGTCAGCGTCGGATCGCTCTTTGGCGAACTCGTTGCGTTCCAGTTTGCCGGATGGCTGGCCGGCTTGGACGGCCCGGTCCAGATCGCCGAGGCCGGCGCCCATGATGGCAAGCTGGCGGCCGACATTCTTCACTGGCTGAAACGCTTTCAGCCGACGCTTTTCGCCCGGCTCGAGTACGTCATTGCCGAACCCTCCCCCGCCCGTCGCGAATGGCAGGCGAGCCATCTCGCCCCCTTCGCGGGCAAGGTTCGCTGGACGGATGGCTTCACGCCGGACTCGCTGCGCGGAATCATCTTCACCAACGAGCTGCTCGACGCGATGCCCGTTCATCGGCTGGGCTGGGACGCAGGGAAAAAGTCCTGGTTCGAATGGGGTGTCGCCAGCGGGACGGCCGGATTCATTTGGCAGCGCCTGGAGCATCCCCCCGCCCCGCTCCTCCTCTCACTCCTGCCTGAGTTGCCGGCCGAGTTACTGGCCGTGCTGCCCGATGGCTTCAGCACGGAAATCAGTCCCGCCGCCACCGACTGGTGGTGCCACGCCGCCACCGCCTTGAGCGAAGGCTGGCTGGTCACCGTCGACTATGGGCTGCTGGCTGAGGAGTTTTTCCTGCCGCAACGGTCAGCCGGGACGCTGCGCGGCTACCATCAGCACCGTTTCGCGGAGGACCTGCTGGCGCAGCCGGGTGAGCAGGATCTGACCGCGCAGGTGAACTTCACCGCCCTCAGGCGGACCGGTGAACAAGCCGGACTGCACACGGAGGCCTTTGTGACCCAGCGCCAGTGGCTGACGCAGATCATGGGACGCACCGGACAAAGTACCGGGGATTTTGCGCCCTGGGATTCCGCCCGCGTGCGCCAGTTCCAGACCCTCACGCATCCGGAGCATCTGGGCCGGGCCTTTTCGGTGCTGGTGCAGCGCCGAAGTTCCGATCGGGTCAGTACGTGAGTTGGTCGATCAGCTGCTGGCCATGGGCGTAGAAGGTCCACGCCTCCCCGCGTTTGAAAAGAATCTTGCCACACGGATGCGCCTTCAGCTCGGCCTCATTCACCGACAGCAGCGCCACCTTGGCCGGTGATTTCAGTTCCGAGGCGGCCCGGGGGATGATCCGGAGCGGCAGGCCATTGAAGGACAGGCCAAGTTCATAGCCGGCAATGCCCTCGCGCTCCGCCACCGGATTGCGTAGCACCAGCGGCGCATAGCGGCGGGCGAACGGGAAGCTTTTCACGCGGACCGCCACCCGGCACAGCTCGGGTTGCGCCTGCAGGAAGCGGACGAGGCTGAAGTTGGTGCCGAGCCGCGCCTGTTCGCGCAGCACCTGCGCCGGATCGATGCCAAAGAGGTTGAAGCCGTTGAAGACTCCGTGGTCGTTGCGCTGCTCCGGCAGCCGGGCCTGATGCCACTGCACGTAGCGGTCGGTGCCGAGCAGATCGAGCTCGAAGTGGCAATGGGCGCGATCCTTGGTGATCGGCTGGTGGGTGTTCGAAGTGCGGCCCATGATGGCAATCTGCTCGCCGGTACGAACTGCATCGCCGGCCTTCAAGCCGGACCTGATCGCGCTGAGATGCGCATAAAGCGAATAGATTTCCAGGCCATCCACGTGATGCCGCAGGAGGATATAATTTCCGTAGGGCGAGAGCGCCGGCTTGGAATTGAGGTAGGCCACAACCCCATCGGCGGTGGCGCTGACCGGATCGGTCGGTTCACCGTGCCTGTCACGTTGCAGGCAGCGGATGTCCAGCCCCTCGTGAAACTGGTAGCCCTCGCTGCGCACACAGCCGAACTGGCCGCTGCTCCATGGCTTGCCCACGGTGCCGACAAAGAAACGCTCCCCGCCATCCGCCTCGAACAGGGCGTGATTGGCGGTGGGAAGCTGGAAAACCGTGGCAGCGGCCAAGTGAGCCGCCCCGCACAACAGCGCGAGGCACAGCGCGCTCCATAACCGCCGCATCAGCGGCCCTCCTTGTAGGCCTTGATGGCTTCCTCGGCCGAGCTGGGCTGCGACGGGAGGTCGCTCTTCTCCGGCTTCTTGCCCGGTTTCTGCTGGTTCTCCAGCTTGATGGCGACGTTGTTGAGGCCCCTCACGATGTGTTCGGCCTCCTCGCGGGAGCAGTCCGGGGTGAAGGTGAAATAGCCGTCCCGCATCGGGTGCCGGAACACCGGTGCGGCCAGCCAGCGGGTCTCGGTGGACTTGCCGTCACCGGTTTCCCAGGTGCAGGCGATGGCCATGCGCCGTCCCTGTCGCGTCACGCTGCCGGCTTCCAGGGTCATGCGCCCATGGCTGGTGGTCTCGATCGCGATGGCAAAACCGCCGAAAGTATCCGTCAGCCTGGCCGTCTTGACGTCGCGCTCGTCCAGAAAGGCCTCGCTTTCGATCTGCAGCCGCACTGGGCTGCTGCGCAGCACGGAGACTGTCTTGCCCGTATCACCGGCCTCCAGGTACAGGCGCAGGGCCGCCACCTCGTTCTTTTCCTGCTTGGCCTTCTTCTCCTCCGGGGTGGTGGCGCAGCCCCAGGCCAGCAGGCCCACCAGCAGCATTGGGAAAAAGGAGTTGAACCGGATGCCGTAACTCCGCACTTTCCGGTCTGAAAACGTAGTCATCTTTGGAAATCGAAAACAGCTATGGGCCAACAATCCAACAAAATACAGAAACGTCGTCGTCGCAACGCTTACGAGAAACGCAAAAAAGCTCGCGTGAAGCCGGCTGCGGGCAAGAAGTAAAAGCGACATTTTTTAACGAGCCACCCCGCTGTGGGTGGCTTTTTTTGCTTTCACCGGGGAAAATCGTGACATTGTTTGGCGTATGATCCTCTGCGGCATAGGCGACGAGGCCGGTAACCGGCTGGCGGCCCAGCTTCGGGCGACCCGGGAGCTGGGCTGGCACCACCTTGAGGCCCGCAACGTCGAGGTGAACGGCTTTCCCAAGGCCAACCTGCATGACCTGCCAGAAGCCGCCTTCGAACTGGCCGTGACCGAGCTGGAGGCGGCGGGCGTGGAAGTTTACTGCTTCGCCTCCACCATCATGAACTGGTCGAAACGGATCACCGATCCCTTCGATCCGACCCTGGACGAGATCCGCCGGACCATTCCCCGCATGCAGCGCCTGGGGAGCCGTTTCGTGCGGATCATGAGCTACAAGCCGCAGGACACCGACGACCGGACCCCCGAAGAGGTGATCCGCCGGTTGCGGGTGGTCACGGACCTGTTTCTCGAGGCCGGCATCCAGCCGCTGCATGAGAACTGCATGAACCACGGCGGCATGAGCTGGCAGCATGCGGTGCAGATGCTGGAACAGGTTCCCGGGCTCCAATGGCTGTTCGACACGGCCAATCCGATTTTCAACGCCGACCGTTCGCGGCCCCAGCCATGGCCCCGGCAGGATCCCTGGGAATACTGGACCCACGTGCGTGACCGGGTGGCACACATCCATGTGAAGGATGCGCGCTGGAACCCGGCCCGCAACGACGCCGACTACACCTGGCCCGGCGAAGGCGAAGGGACCGTGCAGCGGATTCTGGCCGACGCGATAGCCCGGGGATACAATGCCGGCATCAGCATCGAGCCACACATGGTCGCGGTCTTTCATGAGGCCAGCGTCCAGGCCCAAGACGACGCCCTGCGGGAGAATTTTGTGGAGTACGGGCATCGCCTGGAACGGTTGATCGCAGAACTGCCCCGGCCTGCCGCCCTGGAAAAAGCCGGCGCATGAGTTTCCGCCGGACGGTGCACGCAATGCGCGCCCATTTCGGCTCGTGACGCCCAGAACCCTGCCGTGATCCTCGCGCCCACCACTTCCAGCGACGCCATCGTCAGCGCCACGCGCGAATGGCTGGAGAAAGCCGTCATCGGCCTGAACCTCTGCCCTTTCGCCAAGGCGGTGCATGTCCGGGGGCAGATCCGCTACGCCGTAAGCGATGCCCATGACGAGGCCACGCTGCTGGCCGATCTTCGGGCCGAACTGCAGGCACTGCATGCGGCCCCGCCGGAACAGATCGACACGACCCTGCTGATCCATCCGAACGTCCTGACGGATTTTGCCGACTACAACGCGTTCCTCGTTCCGGCCGAAGCCGCCATCGAAGAGACCGGACTCCCGGGGGAAATCCAACTGGCGAGCTTTCATCCGCAGTACCAGTTCGCCGGCACCGCGCCCGACGACATTGAGAATTATACCAACCGATCCCCCTACCCCATGCTGCATCTGCTGCGCGAAGCCAGCATCAGCCGGGCGGTCCAGGCGTTTCCCGATGCCCGCGCCATCTACGAGACGAACATCGCGACCATGAAGCAACTGGGGCACGACGGCTGGGCGAGACTTGGTCTGAAGTCTTGAAATAAGCGAAAGCGCCCCGGCCCGCCAATTTGGCGTTGCGTGTGGGGGGTGGGCGATGGTCTGTTTTTGTTCGTGATTACCCCAAGAACTGTGCCGGTGCACACCGGCCTGGCCGGGGGCTTTCAGGCGGCAGCAAAATTACACCCGCAGAAAACAGCGGTGATCTGCGGCACCGAAGCGGTGACCTATGAGGCGCTCGACCGGACGGTCACGAGGGTCGCCCAGTGGTTGCTGCGCGAAGGCCTGAGGCCGGGCGACCGGGTCGGGATACTTTGGGATAACGACATCACGGTGGTGACGCTTTACCTGGCGTGTTGGCGTGCCGGGATGATCGCGCTGCCCGTCATCTGGCGCATGAAGGCGCCGGAGCTCGCCTATATCATGGGGCACGCCACGCCTTCGGTATTGTTCGCGCATCCCAGGCTCCTGCCGGTGGCGACCGAGGCGCAGGCTTCGAGCGGTCATCCGTGCCGGATATTGACCGCCTTGCCGGAGGATATGCCGGCGCCCGACGAGGCGGCCTTGCCGGCCAACGACCCGGACTGGCCCGCGCTTATCATCTACACGTCGGGCACGACCGCACGACCGAAGGGCGCTATGCATACGCACCGGACGCTCGCGGCGACGACCGGGACGATGTGGGGCATCGGGCCCGCGGGAATCGGGATCGCGGTGACCTCCATCCTGCACGCCTCCGGGCTGTATTGTGTGCTTCTGCCCACCTTGCTGGCGGCGGGCACGCTGGTGCTGGTGCCGGTATTCGACCCGGTGGAGGTGCTGGATGCGATCGAGCGGCATCGTTGCACCAACACCATTCTGCTGCCGGCGATGGCCCAGTCGGTCGTCGTCGAGCAGCTGAAGCGGAGGCGCGACGTGAGTTCGCTGCAATGGGCCTTGGCGGGCGGCGATTCGGTGCCCGTGGCGTTGCAAACCCAGTTTCAGGACGCGTGCGGCCTGCCGCTGCGTGAAGGCCTCGGCATGACGGAGGCATGTCCCATCCTCGTGAATCCGCCCGACGGACGGAGGCCGGGTTCGCTGGGGGTGCCCCTGGGCGGCGGCGAGGCGCGCGTGGTGGACCAGGACGGGCGGCTGACACCCGACGGAGAGATCGGCGAACTCGTCGTGCGCAGCCCGTGCAATTTTGTCGGGTATTGGAACAACCCCGAGGAAACGGCGGCAGCCTTGCGCCAGGGCTGGCTCCATACGGGCGATCTCGTGAAACGCGACGCCGGCGGCTACTACTGGTTTCAGGGGCGCAAGAAGCAGATCATCGTGTGCGAGAGCTACAACGTGGCACCGCAGGAAGTGGAGGAAGTCCTGTACCGGCATCCGGAGGTGTTCGAAGCGGGGGTGTTTGGCCTGCCCGATCCGGTGTCAGGCGAAAAAGTAATGGCGACGGTTTCGCTGCGACCCGGAAGCCAGGTGGACGAGGCGGATCTGCGTGAGTTTGTCCGCCGGCACCTAAACGACCTGAAGGTGCCGGCGAGGATTCATTTTCTGGCCGACCTCCCGAAGGGTCTCAGCGGGAAGGTCGATCGCCGCGTGTTAAAGGAGATGGCGAAGGCTTAAGGCTTCCGCTGCGCCCGCTTCTTTGCCTCCAGCAGCCGGCTGGTGGCGCTTGTGGGCGCGGAAGCATCGCCCGGCGTCGTTCCCTCTGCCGGAGCGTCAGCGGAAGCACCAGGTGCCGATCCGGGCACCCCCGTGGCTGGCGGCGCCTGTTTCGGACGGAACAGCTCCGCCGAAGGCGTGACGCTCTTCGCTTCGCCGGTGCCGGCCGAGGTTTTGACACTGCGCACCCGATCCTTGGTGGCCAGCAGATTGCCGAGCGATTCCTGGGTCTGCGCCGCCTTGCGTTTGTCGCCCAGGCCGAGGGTACGCGCCCACCACTTGGCCCATTCCTCGCGGTCGATGTCCACGCGGCGCACGCCCACATCCAGCACGAAGAGGATCACCAGCAGCTTCAGCAATACCTCCCAAAGATCGTGCGGTTGAAAGGTCTTCAGCCGCCCAAGCAGGAACGGATTATCCGTCGCCGGGTCGAGGATGCGCCCACCACCCGCCTCGGCGAGCCGGCGGAGCAGATTGAGGTTGGGCTCGGTGGCGTTGAACTCGGGCGAATAGTTCACGCTGGCACCCAGCACCTGCGAACCGACCAGCTTCCCGTCGCGCGTCTCCTGCAGGTTGAGCAGGTAGGCCCCGATCTCCTTCGTGGGAAACTTCGCCTCGTAACGGCCCGGCCCGGTCTGCTCCAGGTTCACCATCACGCGCTCACCCTTGGGATTGACCACCGCCGTCTGGAGATTCAGGAAGTTCCGGTAGTTGCCCTGCGCATCCAGCGCCTCGACGGAAATCGTGCCCTTCCCATTGTCCACCGACACCTCGGTATTGAAATCGGCGGTGTCCACGCGGCGCAGCGCCCAGTTGATGGTCTGCGACCAGAACTGCTGGTACTTGCCCCAGCCCATCCAGTCCTGCGCCCACTTCGGGCGCGCATCGCTGGTGAATGCGACCGTACGACCGAGGCCGAACTGCCAGTGCGCCAGGATCGGGTCGCCCTTGTCGCTCACCAATGGCACTTCCGACCGGGGCTTGCTGGAGGTCGCCACGTAACCGCGCAGGGTCGGCCATTCGTCGCCGCCGATGCCCCGCACCAACTCGCTCGCGGCCGCCAGTTGCGGTTTGAAGGGATCCTCGATGATCGCGGACTTGAGGATGACCGCCGCCTCCTTGATGAAAATCTGGGGCAGTTGGGCCGCCGATTTCACGTCGTAGAAGCGGCCGTTCCCGAGCTCGGCCATCTTGATCATCGTGGTGGGCTGCACGTGCCCGCCGATCATCACCGTGCTCACAGTGATCCGGTGGGCGGAAATGTCCTTCATCAGCGCGTCGCTCGGGGCGTTCGGATCGCCGTCGCTGAAGATGATGAGGTGCTTGATGTTGGCCGTGGATTTTTTCAGCGACTCGTTGGCCAGCGTCATCAGCCCCTGAAAGCTCGGCAAATCACCCTGGTTCATCCCGGCGATCTCGGTGGCCAGCTTCCGCTTGTCGCCCACAGGCTGGAGGTCGAACAGCGCGTGCTCGGTGCCATCCCAGAGCCACACGCCCAGCTCATCCTGCGGCCCGAGGGCGTCCAGGGCGGCGATGCCGATGTCGCGCGCGACCTGGTTGCCGTTGGCGAATTCCATGCCGTGCATCACCAGCCCGAGCGCGCCCTTCGGGAGCACCTTTTTGGAACTCAGCTCCATGTCGAGCGGCAGCGCCTCCTCCAGCGGCGTGTGGCGGTAGCCGCCCGCCGCGAACGCCTGATCACCGCCGATCACCACCAGCCCAATGCCGAAGTCACGCACCGCGCTTTCGAGCATCTGCATCAGGTCGCGCCCGAGGTCGCCCGCCGCCACGTTGGAGAGCACGATCTCGTCGTAGCTCTGCATTTCCGCGAGCGACGCGGGCATCTTCTCCACTCCGACCAGCTTCACGTCCAGCTTGCCGCCGTTCAGCGCCGCCGCCAGCGTGCGGTCCTGCTCCGGATCGCTGCTCACGATCAGCACCCGGGGATCGCCCCGCACGGAGACAAAGCTGCTGGCCTTGTTGTTCTGCGGGACCGTGTCGCCTTCCACCTCAACCTGGACCTGGTAGCCGTAGAAACCCGGATCGGCGAGCGTCTGGGGGAAGCTGAAGAGGTTCTTGCCCCCGTCCAGCTGGACCTTCTGCTCACCCAGCAGCTGGTCATTGCGGAAGAGGCGCACCTTGGCCGGCTGGGCCTTGTCGGACACCGCGAAGATCTTCGCCTCAAAGGTCTGCCCCTTCTTGATGTTCGCCGGCAGGCCCAGCTTTTGCACCGACACGTCGCCGCCGCGTTCGACGCCGAGGGGGACCACATCCAGCGTCACCCCGAGCGGTCTGGCCGCCAGCAGCGCCGACATGGAGTCGCCGATGTTCTCGTTGCCGTCGGAGAAGAGGACGAGCCGCTTCTGGCCCGCCTCGGGAAAGGCGGCCGTACCGAGCCGGATCGCGCCCGCGATGTCGGTCCGCTCGCCGCCGACCACCGCCTGTATCTTCTCCGCCTCGGCCACCTTGGTGGCCGTGGTTTCCAACGCGGCCTCGGACCCGAAGACGAGGAAGCCAGCATTGTCCGTGAGCTTCTTGGCCTTGGCCCATTTGTTGGCATTGTCCCGCGCCTGCTCCTGCTGGGCCGAGGGAATCGAATCCGAGCGGTCCAGCAGGAAGAAGGTGTTCATGCCCTCCTGCGGCTGTTTCCACTGCATCCCGGCCAGTGCTCCGACCAGCAGCAGAACCACCACCAGTCGAAGCAGCGTGGAAACCCAACGCCGCCACGGCGTCAGCGAGACGTCCGACCGCCACGCCAGCCAAAGGGTCCACGCCGCAGCGGGAAGCAGCAGCGCGAGCAGCAGAGGTTGGGTGAATTGGAGGTTCACTTGGAAGTGGCCGGAGACATCTGGTTGGTCGCTGCATCTTGGGCGGCCTGCCGTTCCCTTTGCATCCGCTTAATCTTTTCCACTGTCTCGTGAGTCCGGGCGGACCGGGAACCCGGCATTTCGAATTTTTCCCACAGATGAAAACAGGTCATGGCAAAACACGCGATCAACGCCAACACAGGCGCCAGTGTTTGCCCGTCCTTGCGCAACCAAATAGCCAGCGCAGCCGCAGCCATACCAATCGCAGGCCATCCGGGACAGGCACACAGAAGCAGGCCGCTGCTCAGCATCATGACCCAAGCCAGAATGATGCACAGGCAGCTTAGCCTCAGTTTGGCGATAGCTGTCATTTCATGGTTCTCCTCAACAGCTTCTGCACCCGGTGATTCTGCGAGTCCGCCACGTAAAGGTTCCCCTTCGAGTCAAAGGCGATGGCCCAGGGGTTCGCGAATTTTCCCGGCGCGCCGCCGCCTTTGCCAATGACTTCGACCAGCCGGTCCTGCGCGTCGAACACGCTTAGGCGGCTGTTGCCAAATTCACAGATGTACTGAAGTCCTTGGGCGTCCACGCGGATGTCGTAGGGATAGCTGAGATCCCCGGCATTCGACCCCGCCTTGCCATGCGCGCGCAAGAACTTGCCTTCGGCGGAAAACACCTGGATGCGGTGATTACAGGAATCGGCGACGAAGACATCGTCATGGGCGTCGATGTCCAGCCCTTCCGCCCGGTTGAACTCACCGTCCGCTGTGCCGGGTGAACCGATGATGCCCTTCAGGAAATTCTTCGGATCGAGCGAACCCGCCTTCCCCGCCACCGCCTTGGCCGCCGTGAGCACGTCAGGACTGAAGCGCTGGATGCGATCCACCAGCGTGTACTCGCTCACGTAAAACTCTCCGTGTGAATTCAGCCCGATGGAGCGTGGCAGGATGAACTCGGCCGCGTTCGTCCCTTTGATGCCCCACTGCGCCACGAGCTTGCCCTGCGCCGTGAAATGGTTCACCCGCATGTAATGCGGCTCCACCACGATGATGTTGCCGTCGTGGTCGAGCCCCATGCCCTTGGGCTTGCCCAGATCGGTCTGCGGCATCTGCCATTGCAGCAGCCAATGGCCGTTCGAGTCGAACTTCTGGACGCGCCCCGTGATGTCCACCACGTAGAGATTATCGTCGCGGTCGCACACGAGGGAACGGGGCTTATTGAACTGCCCGGGCGCCACGCCGCGCCCACCGATCACCTGCACGGCGGAGAAGAGCTTGGAATTGAGCGGCGTGATGTCGGAGGAGTTCTTTGGCGAACAACCGGTGAACAAAGCACCAAGCACCAAGCTCCAAGCTCCAAAGAAGCTCCAGGCTCGAAATCCCAAACGGGAAACCTGCCGAAAAGTCGCTTTTTGTTGTTTGGGCTTTGTAGTTTCTCTGGAGCTTGGAGCTTGGAGTTTGGAGTTTATTCCGCCCCATCCCGCCCACAGCACCAGCGGCGCAATCGCGAGCCCCAACATGACGACGCACAGGGCATTCACCTGCGCCGCGTGGCCGTAATGCAGCAGGTTGAAAATGCGCAGGGCGAGCGTCTCACCGCCCGGCGGCTGGATGAGCACCACCGATTCCACATCCCACAGGCACAGCAGATAGACCGCGTACCATGCGGCGAAAATGCCACCGCGAACCTGCGGCCACTGCACATCCCACAGCACGCGCCACGGCCCGGCCCCCGCCGAGCGCGCCGCATCCGCCAGCTCGCTGTCGGAGTTTTGGAAAGCCTGCATAACCAACGCACGCCCCGGCGCAAAATACCGGAGCGCCAGCGCCAGCAGCACGATCCCGAGCGACTGGTAGATCGCGCCCAAAGCCGGCCGGTTGCACAGCCATATCAGCGCGACCCCGAGAAATACCCCCGGCAATAGGAAGATCACCCATCCCCCGCCCATGGCCGACGAGGCGAGGAAGCGGGCCGCCGTGGAGCGAGGGACGCGGACTGACAATCCAACCGAGACCAGTCCCACGACCACGATCAATGTCGCGGTGCCGGTCGCGAGGAGCACCGAGTTGGCGAGAGCGTTTCCGCCCGCCTGGACCGCTCCCGGAAGTTCTGTCCAGGTGCGAGCGGCACACACCAAGCGGACCAGAGGGAGAACCAGGCTAAGGCCCAACCACAGAACGGTGACCGCAAATGCCACCGGTGCCAGCCAGCCGAGTTGCCGACGCAGCAGGCCGGGTTCAACCGCCGTCTCGCGTCGTGGCCAGGTCACGGCACGGCCACGCAGCAGCACCAGCAGCAAAAGCGGCAGCAGCAACAAGGGCCACGCGGCCCGCAAGGCCCCCGCCGTGTCGAACTGCGTGTTGAACCGTATCCAGAACTCCTCGGTAAAGACCCGCACCTGAAACAGCGTGGGCACCGTGAAATTCGCCAGCGCGAGCGCCAGCGTCACCACGAAGGCGATGCCGAGTTCCGCCCGCGCCGAAGGCAGCAGCAGCCTCCGGAGCAGCCGTCCGCCGCGCATCAGCGGTTCGGCCTCCAGCTGCTCGGTCTGAAGTTTTGACCAGGCACCCAGCGCGAGAAAAGTCGTGAGTGGCCAGAGAAGGCTCGCCAGCACCAGGGCGGTCAGCGGCAGCGAGCGCAGGGCGACCGTCTCGGGCGCGGCCAGTGCGCGCCAGTTGGCCGTGAGGTCCAGCCAGGCGTTGGTGCTGAGAAACGACGGCAGGGCGAGATTGGCCGCCGCCAGCACCAGCACCACAGGACGGAACCGGGCATGCGCCAGCGCTACGAGCGCCACCGCCGTGCCGGTGACCAGCGCCAGCAGCGTCGCGCCGAAACCGACACCCAGCGAATTGCGGAACAGCACCCAGTTCATCGCCGGAAGACCTCCCCGAGCTGACCGGTTGCCCGGTCGAGATCGCGCAAAAGAGCCGTCCAGTCGGGCTGGAGGGTCGGTGTGGCTGCGGTCTCCGTTTCCAGCGCCGCTGCCGCAACCAGCCGTTCATGCACGGCCGGCGTTTGCAGGAAATCGAACAGCTTTTGCGCCGCAGCCGGATGCGGACCGCCGCGGATGAGCGCCACCGTGTTCGGCATCAGCAGCAGTTCCGGGCCGATCGCCAGGGCCACCACCGGCAGTCCTTCGCGCCGACCGGACTCGATGTCGTCCGAATCAGTAAGTCCCACCAGCGCCTCGCCGCGCGCGACCCGCTGCACGACGTGCGAGTTGCCCTCCTCCAGAAACGGCCGGTTGGCCGCCAAGGCCCGCGTCCAGACCAGCCAGTTGCTCTCCCCCCAACGACCCCGTAGCGCGAGCAGATGGGTCGCCGTCGTCCCGAACAGGGGAAAGGCGAGCGCTACCCGGCCCTGCCAGTGGGAATTGGTGAGTTCGATCAGCGAATGCGGATAGTCCGCCAACGCAAGCCGGTTGGTGTTTATTACCAGCCGCCGGCTGCGCTGGCCGAAAGCCGCCCAGCCGTTCGTCTCCCGAAACACGCCGGAAGCCGCGAGCTGACGCGTGCGAAACTCCTCATTGCCCCAAAACACATCGCAGACCGGGTGGTCCCGCTCGGCCAGCAGCCGGTTCGCAAGCCCAACGGTTTTCACAGCCTCACTGTCGAAAATGGGCTTCACCGCGATGCCAGTGCTTAACGTGAACTCGGCCAGAATGGACTCGGCGAAGAATTGGTCCTGGGCACAATAGAGAATGACTAAGTGATCTTGTTGCCTCCTCTTGACCTGTTCTCGGGCCCAATGTGACGCGGCCGCGACCAAGCCAACTGCCCCAAAGAACCCAATCAGCCAGGTCCACCAAAAAAAGCACATGTTGCCGCCAAAGAGCGGAAAATCACGCCAGCTCCGATGGGGCTTCTTCCCGCTTGGATGTCGATCGATCACGCGGTTCTCCGGTGATACCATCACCCCTCCCCCATGAGCAGAGCGAGGGCGGCGGTGGCAAACCGTCTTAGTCGAATTATTTGGATTTTTAGGAGAGGAATCATTTCTGAGTTCCTATTGAGACGCCTGGAGGCAGCCTGCGATGCATAACGGGATCAGAAACAGCAGCGCCGAAATTAAGGAGCCAATCTTGCAGATTCGGTTCAACCGCTCCTTGTTAATGATGGCCGTAACGATTCCGCCGACGGTACACAGCGCCATTACCACCCCCGTGAGCGCCCACAGTCCAAAAACAACGGGAACCCAAAGAGGGAAACCAAGGGCCAGCAGTCCAAATTTCGAATTCATGGTCACGCGGTCCTCCGGTGATACCACCACCACTCCGCCATCATCACGGCCAGTGCGCCGGCGGCAAACCAGCGCCACCACTCGAGGTTGGCGCGCTTCTGCGTCGTCGCGGTGACCTCGCCATGGCGGCCCAGGCTCAGTTCATTGCGAGGCGTGATGTTGCTCTCGTTGGAGTCGAGCAGGTTCGCGCAGAAGGCGAGCTGGTTCGTGCCCAGCGCGATCCGATAGGTGCCCTGCTTCGCCGTTTCTCCAAAGACCAGTTCCCGCGCCTGCGGTCCCAGGGGGATATCCTTCACGGTGCCATCCGGGGTGGTGACTTTCGCCGACGTCGGCTGGCCGAAATCACCGAGCGGCAGCCGGAACGCATCACCCGCGTGGAGCTGAAAACGGTCGGCCTTGGCGGTCGCGGGATTCAACCAGTCCACCGCGTTGGCGATGAAGATGGGGAAACTGATCCGCAGCGGCCAGGTGCTCTGCAGCGTGTCGAACCCGATCCAGACGATGCGCTGGCGCCCCAGTTCGCCGGCCACCACGAGGGGCGACGTGGGCGAATCCACCAACGACACCGCCCACGAGGGAGTTCGTACGGCGAGGCTGGAAGCGATCTGCACATTGTCGAAGCTCACGAACCGGAGCAGCGGATGCGTGTTCTTCCAGTCCACAATGGGCGGCGCTTCCACTCCGCCGATGCCGCCCTCGAACCAGTTCGTGCTGGCGACGTGGATGGCAAGGACATTGCCCGTCGGCCACGCGGCGGGCGGAACATCATCGAGCACCACGAGGTCGAACTTCGCGCCCGTCTCCGTGAAATCGGTGGACGTCGCCAGCTCGACATTCGGGGCCGCGCCGGCGAGCGCCTTTTCGAGGAAGCGGTTGCCCCGGGTGACCAGCAGTACCCGGACCGGCTGCGGCAGCAGGCTGACGACGCTCGCCTGGTTGTCGGCCGCGAGGTCGTCTTTCGCCGTCAGCCGCACGGTGAACACGCCATCCCGCGGCTGCGCGGCCAGAAACACCACCGGCGTGGTGTTCGTCGCGCCCAGGGTGACCGGCTTGGTCTCGACGAGCTGACCGTCAAACAACAGCTCGACCGTGGTGTCCACCGAGGTGTCCGAGAAATTGGCGATGCTGGTGAAGAGCGCCCGTTTGGCCGGGTCTTCCGGGTTCGGCTTCACGTCGAGCGTGACGATTCCCTGATTGTTTCCCCGCGTGCCGACGCGGTGGAAAACCAGCCGCAGATCCTTCGTTTCGAATTCGCTCAGATCCACCCCCGCACCGTCCGAGAAGAGGTGGATCTCGGCGTTCGGCTTGTCCCGGGTCAGCGTCTCGGCCACGCGCAGCGCATCGGCCAGGCGCGTGGGTGAATCGGTGACCTGGGCGGCCTGCAAGGCGCGGCGGAGCGCTGCCTTCTCGGACGTCGCGGACTGCTTCACCTCGGCATTGGCGCCGGCAACCATCAGCAGCATCTGCTGGTTGTCCTGGCTGAAACCGGTCTTCAGCCCATCCACGAGCTGAAGCGCCTCGCTGCGCGCCTTTTCAAAGCGGCTCGGGGTCTCATCCGTCGCCTGCATGGAGGCGCTCGCGTCGATGATGACGATCTGCAAGGCGGCCTCCCCGGTCTTGCCGGCGAAATAGGGACGCGCGAGGGCGAGCACGAGCAGGAGCAAGAGCAGGAGTTGCAGGAGCAGAAGCCAGTTGTGACGCAGCCGTTGGAGCGGCGCACTGGCCTGCGTCTCGGCGAGGAACTTCTGCCAGAGCAGCGACGATGGCACGAGCTTCACCACCCGCTTGCGCTTGAGCAGGTAAAAGACCACCACCGCGGGCAAGGACAGCGCGAACAGGAAGGCCAGTGGGCTGAGGAAGCTCATCGTGTCGGTGCGTTACTTCGGCGGGCTCTCATTGCCGTAGTTCGCCGTAAGGTAATCGACAATCGCCGGCACCTGGTTGGTCGGGATGGTTGCGCCGAATTTGCCCCGCATCTTTTCAACCGTGGCCGTCCATTGGGCACGCAGCAGCGGCGGCTGGGTGGTGACGTATTCCGACGAGTGGCAGAGCAGGCAGTTGCCGGTGACGCGCTCGACGCCGGCGGCCAGTTTCAGCGCGGGCTTCTCCGGCGGGAGCTTCAACTCGTCGGCGACGAAAGGGTTCTTCACCGGCTCAACGGGAACCTCCCCGAACGAAACCAGGACCCCGACAGCACCGGCGAATAGGAGCGGAATGAGTTGGGCGGTTCTCATGGTCAGGCAACGAGGACGTTCACCGGTTCCACGCAGTTGCGCATGTAGCCTGAGGGATTCCAGAGCGGTTCCATCGGCTGCGACTGGCCGAGGCGGTTCGTGGCCTTGGCGATGAAGGTCAGCTTACCCGCCCGTTCCGGAGTAAAGGGCATCGTCCATTCGCGGAACGCGTATTTGTCCACCTGCTTGCCCAGTTCCGCCGCACGCCACGAGCGCCCGCCATCCGCCGACACCAGCACCTCGCGGATGCCATGGCCGTCATCGAAGGCGATTCCCCGCAGCGGAGTCACCGCTCCGGCCTTCAGGGTTGCGCCCTCCTCGAGGCTCGTGATGAATGACCGCACATTGAAGCGGGTGATCGGAATGGTGCGCTTCGGCGTCGTGCCGGGGTCGATGGCCCCGCATGGCTCGTCGGGGATACGATAGGCGGGATTCATCCAGAAGCCCTTGAACTCGTCGTCAACGACCGTGATCTCGTTCAGGTGCTTCACCCAATAGGTGCCGTAGTATCCCGGCACCACCAGGCGCAACGGGAAGCCGTTGAGCCACGGAAGCGGCTCGCCGTTCATCTCAAACGCCAGCAGCAGTTCCGGATCAAGCGCCTGGTCCACGGCGATGGCCTTGAGGAAGTCCGGCGTCTGCGGCACGAACGGCGTGTCCAGCCCGTTGAAAATGACCTGTTTCGCGGTCGCTTCGGGAGCGGCGGCCTTCAGCACATCGGCCAGACGCACTCCGCGCCAGCGCGCACAACCCATCGCGCCGTGACCGAGCTGGCCACCGGGAACCCGCGGCTGGAAGAACCCGCGGCTGTTGCCGGAGCACTGGTTCACCGCGATGACCTCCGCATTCTCAAAGCGCGTCTTCAGCTCCTCCACCGAAAGGGTGAGCGTCGTGCTGACCTTGCCTTTCACCGTGAGTCGGAACTGCTCCGGCTGCAGTAGTTCCGCACGCGGCGGCGAGTTCGTGAGATGATAGCGGACGAAGAAGGCGTCATTCGGCGTCAGCAGGCTCTCGTTGAACACCCCAAACGGCGTCTCGAGCTGCGGCGGCCGTGTGGTGAGGCGGATGAGGGGCCGCTTCTGCGGATATTTCACCAGCGACCGCTCGCCGTTCAGAAAAGGCAGCGTGACCGTATCTTCCGCGAACAGGCGGGCGATGGCCGAGGCGCCGAGCCCCAACGCGGCTCCCTGCCGCAGAAAGCTCCGGCGCGGAAGCCGTTTGATGAGTGTAGGACGAGACATGACAGGGCGATTCATCCCCAGACCTCCGAAGCCCGCAGTTGCTTGAGCAGCAGGTCCCCCAGATCGGTGGCGCTGCTGACGCTGAAAAAGCGGATTCCGCGACCTTTGGCAAATTCGCTGAGGCGCTGGATGTAATTGGCGACGCTCTGCTGGTAGGCGCTCAGACGGTACTTGCCGAAGGTCACCTCGGTCTCGCTGCCACTCTCGGAGTCCACGAGCCGCAGATCGCCGAAGGTGGTCGGGGTGAGCTCCTCGGGCGCGAGGATCTGCACCGCGTTGATCTGGAAGCCCCGGCCGATGAGCGCGTTCAGACCGGGCTCGTAACCGGCGGGGTCCAGGAAATCGCTGAGCACAATCGCCACCCCCGCCTGCCGCGCCTCCATCGCGCCGCGTTTCAGCGAGCCGTTGAAATCGGCGATGCCCGAAGCCGACAGGGCGGAAAGGTTCTGGAAGAACTGCATCGCCGACTTCTTGCCCCGGACCGAGCGGAGCGCGTTGCGATAGGCCAGTTCGCTATTGCCGGTGGTGGTGGCCGCCTCGGGAAAGACGTTCACACTCACCCGGTCAAAGCCGCACACGGCGACGTAGCCGATGGCGGCGGCAATCTGCCGGGCAAAGTCGAACTTGGTGGGCGCGCCGAAGTTCATGCTTTCGCTGGCATCCAGGAAGATGCGGACGGGCAGCTCGCGCTCCTCCTCGTAGAGCTTCAGGAACAGGCGGTCGAGCCGGCCAAAGAGGTTCCAGTCGAGGTAGCGCAAATCATCGCCCAGCACATAGTTGCGGTGATCGGCGAACTCGACACTCAGGCCACGGGCGCGGCTGCGGCGCTCGCCCTTGAGAGAGCTCTTGGCCCGCCGCGCGGCGAGCAGCTGCACCTGCTCGAGGCGACGGAGCAGTTCGGGAGTGAGAAGGGCGTTCACGCGCGGGAAAGACTTGGCTGACGGAGGTTTGGCGAAGTGGCGGCAGTGGACAAGCGATTCTTAGAGCCTGTCTGAGAACTCATGAATGCTGAGCGATTAGGCCAGCCGGCGGAGCATGAGGCGTATCATGGCGACGTAGATGAGCCCAGTGGCGCTGGTCTCGGTCTGCTCGTAATCCCGGGCCAGCCTGCGGTTCTGC
>CAIVQH010000018.1 GCA_903907995.1 uncultured Verrucomicrobiota bacterium
CGTGTGGTCATTGGTCACCACCACGTTGTTCAGCGTGATGTTACCCGTGTTCTTCACCGTGCCGGTGATGGTCAGCAGCCCGCCCGGAGTCGCCGGGCTGGGCGGACAGTTCTGCGTTACGAGCAGGGTCGGTGTAGTCACGAGGGCACAAGTGGCGGTGGTCGTGTCGGTCACCGGCACTCCGGAGCAGTTGCTGGTGCCCTGGACGCTCACCGTTCCGTTCACGGAGCAGGCGTCGAGCGGCGCGATGATGCTGAAGCTGAAACTGCTGACCGCCCCTGGCGCCAGCGTCAACAGGCCGCCGACGGGCGAACCCGAAGCGAGCATAACCCGGTAGAAACGCTGGGCGTTCGCTCCGGTCGGATCTTCCTTCGAGGCGACGGTGCCGCTGGCGGTGACATCCCCGGCCAGATCCGTCCAGGTCGGGTCCCCGAGGTCGGCGCGATATTGCACCCGATAAGTGACTCCCGGCGTCGCCGTCCACGACACCAGCACATCGCCGTTCCTCCTCGTGATCTGCGTGGCGATCGGCGCGCCGGAGACCGGCAGGCCGCTCATGACCGACACATTGGTCAGCGTGATGTTGCCGGAATTGCGCACGGTTCCGGAGAAGGTGACCGAACCGCCCGGCGCGACCGGCACAGCCGGGCAGTTCAAGGTGACCACGATGCTTTGGGCCGTGAGGACCGGGCAGGTGGTTGAAGCGGTGTTGGTGACCGCCCGCAGCGTACAAACGTCACTTCCCGCCGCGCTGAAACCGGTGGTGACAGAGCAGGCGTTCAACGGCGCGGTGACGTTGCTCGTGAAATTGGTCGAGGCTCCGGAGGGCAGGGTGGCCAGCGTGAGCACCCGTGTGTTGGCCACGGGACGGTCACTGAACACAACCACGTTGGTCAGGGTGATGTCGCCGGTGTTCCGCACCATGCCGCTGTAGACCAACGGACCGCCGGGCAACACCGGGCCGGCCGGACAGTTCACCGTAAACGCGAGTTGCGGAGTGGTCAGGATCGGACAGGTGGAACTTGCCGTGTTCGTGACGGCGACGCCGCAGATGCTGGTTCCGGTGGCGACCGAGGTGCTCATGGAGGAGCAGTTGGTCGGGGCTAGATAGCTGCCGATGAAGTTGGTGGAGGCTCCCGGCGCGAGCGAGGCGACCGTCAGGAGCGGTGTGCTCCCGCTCCGGTCATTCCGGACAACCACGTTGGTGAGCGTGATGTCGCCGAGGTTGCGGACAGTGCCGGTGAAGGTCAGCAGTCCGCCCGGGCGCACCGGGCCCGGCGGGCAATTCTGCGTCACCGCGATCTGCGGCGTATTGGCGACGGGGCACCCGGCCGTATGGGCGACGGCGTTGCCACCGCAGGTGTCGCGACCGGTGGCCGTGACGGCGACGGAGCAGGTGTCCGGCAGAACGGTATAGAAGCCGAAGTAGGTGGCCGATTCACCGGGCGCGAGTTCGGTCGGGCCCAGCACCGGGGCGTTGGTCCCCTGCGGACCGAACACGAACACGTTCGTCAGGGTCACGTCGCCCGTGTTGGTGACGTAGCCGCTGAACCGGTAAAGGGTGCCTTTCAGGATCGGGTCAGACGGGCAGTTCGGCACCACCGCAATGGCCGGCGCGGAGAGCAACGGGCAGACGGTGGTGGCTGTCGCCATCACGCTTGCGCTGGAGCAGCGGCTCTGGCCGCTGGCCGTGAGCGTGTCCACGATGAGGCAGCAGCACTTGGGGGCGATGTAGCTGTTGGTGAAGCGCACGGTCTCGCCCGGTGCGAGCGTGATGGGACCGAGGACCGGTGAGTTGCTGACCGGCTGATTGTCCACCACATAGACGTTCACCAACGTGACCGTGCCCGGGTTGCTGACCGTGCCGGTGAAGGTGTATAGGCCGCCGCGCGGAGTGGGTACGAGCGGGCAGTCCTTGGTAACCGCAATGTGCGGCGGCGGCGTGCTGACCGGGCAGGTGGTGGTTACTCGGTCGGTCACCGTCAGCAGGGTACAGGCATTCAGGCCGCTTGCCGTGACCGTGTCCGTGCCGCAGAAGTCGGCCGGGACAACATAGGAAGCCACGTAGTCGTAGGACTCGCCCGGCGCCAGGCTCAGCGGCCCGGCGACCGGCGGATTGTTGGGCGTCTGGTCGTTCACCACGCGCACATTGATCAGGACGATGTTACCGGCGTTGCTGACGGTGCCGCTGTAGGTGAGGAGATCGCCCGCATGGAGCAGGCCTGCCGAGGTGCAGTTCTTGGTGACCACGATCTGCGGCAGGGTCAGCACCGTGCAGGTGCGCGTTTCGGTGTCGGTGGCAATCATGCCATCGCAACCTTCGCCGCTGGCGTGGACGGTGCTCGAGACCACGCAGCAGTTGGTCGGCACCAGATAGCTGCCCGTGAAATTCAGCGAGGCACCGGGGGCCAAGGTGGCGGCGGTGAAGAGCGTGGTGTTCGTCGTCGGCCGGTCACCTGTCACAATGATGTTGGTGAGCGTGACTTTGCCGGAATTGCTCACGGTGCCGGTGTAGGTCAGCAATCCACCGGGCAACACCGACGTCGCCGGACACACCGTGGTCACGCTTATGAGCGGGGTGGTGAGGATGGTGCAGGTGGTGGTGGCGGTGGCGGTGGCGGCGACGCCGCAGAGGCTGGTGGCGGTGGCCGTGGAGACGCTCGTGGCGGAGCAGTTGGTGGGGGCCAGGTAGCTGCCGGTGAAGCTGGCGGTGACGCCGGGAGCCAGGGTGGCGGCCGTGAAGACCGGCGTGGCGCCGCTCAGACTGTTCAGCACGACCACGTTGGTCAGGGTGACATTGCCGGAGTTACGGACCGTGCCGGTGTAGCTCAGCAGCCCGCCGGGGACCGCCGGGGTGGCCGGGCAGTTCTGGGTGAGGGCGAGGCCGGGGGTGGTGAGCAGCGGGCAGGTGGCCGACTGGGTGGCGGTGACCGGCTTCGAGGTGCAGCTGTCGGTGCCGCTGGCGTTGACCGTGGTGCTGACCGAGCAGGCGTCCAGCGGCGCGGTGAAGCTGGCCGTGAAGTTCGCCGAGGCGCCGGGGGCCAGGGTGGCCACGGTGAAGACCGTCGGGGGGACGGACTGGGTGTCCATCACGGTGATGTTGTTGAGCGTGACGTTGCCGGGGTTGCTGACGGTGCCGGTGTAGGTCACCAGCCCGCCCACGGTCGCGGCCGCGGCCGGACAGGCCAGCGTGACGGCGATCTGCGGGGCGGTCGTGACCCCGCAGGTCACGGCCGAGGTGGCGGTGACGGCGGCATCCGTGCAGGAGTCGTGGCCGGCGGCGACGACCGTCGCGGTGACGGCGCAGGCGTTGACCAGGGGCACGGTGTAGGTGCCGCTGAAGTTGGCGGCTTCACCGGGGGCCAGGGTGGCGACGGTGAAGACGGTCGTGTTGGCCGCCGGGCGGTCACTGGTCACGACGACGTTCTTCAGGGGGATGTCGCCCGTGTTCTTCACGGTGCCGTTATAGGTCTGCAGGCCGCCCGGCACGACCGCGTTGGTCGAGCACTGCGTGGTGACGCTGATCAGCGGGTTGGTGAGGATCGCGCAGGTGATGCTGGCCCGGTCGGAGACCGGGACCCCGCAGACGCTGGTGCCGGTGGCCACGACACCGCTGGAGGTGGCGCAGTCCACCGGGGCCACGTAGCTGCCCGTAAACGAGGAGCCGGCGCCCGGAGGCAGGCTGGCAATGGTGTACACCACGGTGTTGGCCGGGTGGTCACCGAGGACCATGACGTTGGTCAGGGTCACGTCACCGGTGTTGGTGACGGTGCCGGTGTAGGTGAGGAGCTGGCCGGGATGGATCGGGCCGACCGGACAGGCCTGGGTGACCCGGATCGCCGGGGTCAGGGTGTTCTGGCAGGTGGTCGCGGTGGTCGCCGTCACCGTGCGGGTGATCGTCAGGCCGTCGGTGCCGGCCACCATAAAGGTGGAAGTGCTGGCGGCGCAGGGGTTCAGGGGGACCCAGCTGCCGCTGAAGGTCTTGCTCTGCCCGATGGCCAGGCTGAACGGCCCGAGGATCTGGAAGGAGCCGCCGTTGACCTGGTTGGACACGGTGACGTTGTCCAGCGGGGCATTGCCGCAGTTGCGGACCGTGCCCGTGAAGGTGATGGCGCCGAACTGGCCGGTGCTGCCGGTGCAGTTGGCGTTGACCTGGATGCAGGGCTGGACGACTTCGGAGTTGAGGCCCTGGTCGGCGCCGCCCCGGCTGTTGGTGTCGTTCTGGTGGATGTCACCGTCGTCGTGGGCCGTGGCCCGGACGGTGCCGTCGGGCAGGATGTCCTGCGCCCGCACGACATAGGTGACCACGTTCGGATAGAAGTCGGCATCGGACTGGACCAGCGTGGTGCGCCGCAGGGTGAGCTGGTTGGTGAGGCCGTCGGGCGTCACGACGTAGGCGATGATGCCGGTGGCGTCACAGGCGAGCCGCGGGCTGCCGGGCAGGCCGTTGAAGACCGTCACGCTGTAGCGGATCGACTCGCCGATGTGCACGTCGGTCGAGTCGGTGAAGAGGTTGATCCCCAGCGCGCTGCCCGTGCAGCCCAGGGGATGCTGGTCCGCCTGTGCCGGCGTGGTGCCCAGCAGCAGGCCCGTCAGCAGCGTCGTCCAGGCCAGGGTCCAGCCGTTCCGGAGCCGGCCCAGCAGACCCGCCCCGAATTGCAGTATGGTGTGGGGGGTTCGCAGGACGCTTTGAGGCGTGGCAGTCTGGGTCAAAGTATTCATGGTTGAGTCTGAAGATCTGGGTCGTCGGGTTCCGGGGCGCGGGGAGGCACTTGCGATCCGGCGGAGCGGCCCCAATTTTCAATTTTGGGAAAAGCGTCCTGCTACTTAAGGAGCAGACGATGGAAGAAAGAATTCCTAGGGTTCTATGGGGTGTTGTTCTGATGGGTGTTCACCCCATGGATGGGTGCCACGCGCATTCGCCCCGGTGAGACCTAGGAGGCGTGTGCCCGAGCCTTGCGTTCCTACCCATGAACCTCCCACGCATCTGCTGGGCCGCAGCGCTGAAAGCGCGTCTGAGCAAGGCCCGGGTGGAGCGAACACCGTGCGCGAAGCCCCAGGATGTGCTCACGGATCAGTTGGACGGCAGAAGGCCTGACTTTGGGGCCAACAACACTTTGGGACGCGCTTACAGCGCTCGACTGCTTTGGCTCAGCCAACCTGGGGCTGTGCTCGCGCGGCTCGCTCCACCCCAGGCATTATTCGGACGGGCTTTCAGCCCTACCAATAGTGCCTTGGCCGCTGACAAATTTCTCTCGGTGTATGCCCGTGCAAGAGCAGGGGTATTGGGACCGGTCGCTAGGCCTGGCGGAAGATGATCCGGGCCTTGCCGAGGTCGTAGGGCGACATTTCCACCTGGACCTTGTCGCCGACGCTGATGCGGATGAAGTTTTTGCGCATCTTGCCGGAAATGTGGGCGAGCACGACGTGGCCGTTCGCCAAACCGACGCGAAACATGGTTCCCGGCAACACCTGCGTCACCGTCCCGATCAGCTGAATGGGCTCTTCTTTCTGCATGTGTTTTGGCAGCCGCTGCCGGTGAGATGAGCGATGGCCGGCAGCTGGGGTCCGAGTTTGAAAAAATCGGCGCAAGGGAGGCAAGTCACCTTTTGCGGGGCTCCGGTTACTTTTCCCGCCCACACCCGCTTGCTTTCGCCTTGGGCGGCTTCCACACTTGGGGCATGAAGAAGGACGTAGTGCCGGTGCAAATCCGTGGCCTGCTGCCCGCCAACAGCGGGTGCGCCCTCTTCGTGGGCAACGACGAGAAGGTCTTCGTCATCCAGGTCGAGCACAACATGGGCGCGATCATCGGCATGGCCCTGCGCGGCACCCACCACGAACGCCCGCTCACCCACGACCTGATCGGCCGGATGTTCAGCGGCTTCGGCATTTCGGTGGAGCGCGTGGTCATCACCGAACTGAAAAACGCCACCTACTTCGCGCGCCTGATCCTGAAGCAGGAAAACGAGCTCGGCACCAAACTCGTCGAGATCGACGCCCGCCCCAGCGACTGCCTGGCGCTCGCCGCCATGCAGAAGAAGCCGATCTTCGTCACCACCAAGCTCTTCCACGAGGTCGAGGACATGAGCGAGGTGCTCACGCGCATCGGCGAGGAAAAGGAAGGCGGCGAAGAGGGCGGCGAATCCGGCCTGGCCTGATGGCACGCGCCGCGGCCAGCCCCGGAACGATCGCACCCTTGGTGCTGGTCTGTGGCGATGATGACTTCACCGTCAAGCAGCGCGCCCAGGCCCTGTTCAACCAGTGGTCCGCCGAACTCGGGGGCATGGACCATGAGATCGTGGATGCCAGCGCCCTGAACACCGCCGAGGCGCTCAAATGCCTGTCCCGCCTCCGCGAAGCCCTGAACACGCTGCCCTTTTTCGGCGGCGCCAAGGCGGTCTGGTTCAAGGATTGCAGCTTCCTGGGCGAGGATCGCACCTCCTCCAGCGCGGCGGTCACGGCGGCGCTCACCGAGTTCGCCGAGGAGCTGAAGGCTTTCCGTTGGGACGGCGTGCGGCTGCTGATCTCCGGCGGCAAGCCCGACAAACGGCGGTCGTTCTTCAAGACGGTTGAAAAGCTGGGCTCGGTCGAACCGTTCACCGCGCTTTCGTCGGACGACAAGGACTGGGCCTCCCGGGCCGAAGGCGAGGCGCTGCGGCTCATCAAAGCCGCCCGGAAGGACATCGCGGACGACGCGCTGGGTGAACTCGTGACGCGGGTTGGTCCCAACCTGCGCGCCCTCGCCAGCGAGGTCGAAAAACTCACGCTCTACCTCGGCGACCGTCCCGAAATCACGCTGGCCGACGTGCAGACCCTGACGACGCGTCAGAAATTGGCGCAGGCCTTCGCGCTGGGGGAGGCGCTGGGCGACCGTGACCTCGGCAAGCTCATGCGCGTGCTCGACCAGGAGCTTTGGGAAATCCGCACCGGCGCCGACAAGCGCAAATCGGAGATCGGCCTGCTCTACGGCCTCATCTCCAAGATCCGCGCGCTGCTTATGCTCAAGGAGCTGCGTCAGCAGGGCATCCTGAAGCCGGCGCGCGACTACAACAGCTTCAAGTCGCAGCTGGAACGCGTCCCGGCGGATTCGCTGCCGGGCGACAAGCGCTTCAATCCGCTGGCCGGCCATCCCTTCGTGCTGTTCCAGGCGATGCGCCAAACGGACAACTATGAGCTCCCCGAACTGATCCACGCCATGGAGGTCCTGCTGGACGCCAACGTGAAGCTGGTCAGCAGCGACCTGGACGAGGCGATGGTGCTGCAACAGGCCTTGGTGGAGATCGTCGGGTTGCGTCCGCGCAAGGTGGCAGTTGGACGATAAGTGCGGAAATGTGGGGCCAAAATCGTCGTGAGGTTGGCGAATCTGTCAGGGGGAACTGCACGATAACGGGTTCAAGGTGGGGCGAGCGTCCTCGCGAGCCGGGCCACCTCAGGCATAGGTTGCTGCGGCTCGCGCGGACGTTCGCCTCACCGGAATTTCTTTCATCCACCACCACCACCAAGGCTCTCGAAGCTAAGATTTTTGCAACCTGGTCCAGCAACATGCGCCCAATTCAGAACCTTCTCGTCCTCGTATGCCTGGCCGTTGCTTTCACTGGTTGCAGCCATCCGGGGAAACCGAGGACATTCAGTTGCAGCTTCCCCTATGGCTTTCAGTTGACCGCGCCGGCATCCCGGCTGGTTTATCAGCGCGGATTGGATGGCACCGCATTGCTGCCGATTGCGGGAGCTTCCGGCATCTCAAACGGCACGGTGGAAGCGCGCCTCAATCCGGCCGGTTCCATAAACACCGGTGCACCCTGGCAACCCCTCGGTAACACGCGTCCTGACGGACGTTTCGACGCCCGCCTTCGCGTCCCGGCGGGTTGGTACCGGCTCGATGTGGAAGTGCGGGGCGGATCCCAAATGGCCTGCGGCACCGTGAGCAACGTCGGCGTGGGCGAAGTGTTCATCGTCGTCGGCCATTCGGTCGCGCAGGGCGGGGATATCAATCTTGCCGGCGCGACGGATGACCGCGTGAACACGATCGCCTGGCCGACGAATTCCGAGACGACGCTGCGCGAGTACGAGCGCACCGCTGATCCACAACTTCTTCCGCCGTTTCGCGGGACGCAGTTTGGCGCAGGCGTGGTGCCCGCGCCCTTCGGCCACGGCACCTACTTCTGGGCGCAATTTGCGGAGCGGGTCGCGCGGACGCAGGATGTTCCCGTGCTGCTCCTGAACGCCGCGTTTGGCGGCACGAGCCTGGAACACTGGGCGAAGTCGGCGCGCGGTGAGCCGTTCGAACACAGCTTTGTGAAGTCCGAGCTGCGCATGCCCTACATCAATCTGCAGCACGCCCTCCGGCGCTACGCCTCGGTCACGGGTGTCCGGGCAATTCTGGCGGATCAGGGGCAGAACGACTGGCCGGAAACGGACGGCGGGAAGGTGTTCGCCAATTATGCAACCTGGGTGGCGCAGGCGCGCACCGACCTCGGCTTCCCGGAGCTGGCCGTGGTGGTGAACCGCGCCACCCCGCCGGGCACCCGGACGACGATCCGGGAGGTGCAAGAGCGGGTGATCCGTGAAATCCCGTTCTGCTTCCCCGGCCCGGACTACGACACGCTCGCTCCTGCGGACCGCTACGACCATGTTCACCTGAGTGCTGCGGGTCTGCCGCACGCGGCCCAGCTATGGGCGGAGGCCTTGCCAGCATCCTTCTTCAGTCAGGTGAAGCCATATCTACCCGTAGTGCCCTAGGCGGGCAGGGAGGGCAGCGGTGGTATCCACGTCGGCTGAATTTCGGTGTTCAGAGAAAGAATACCCAAAACATTTGCATCCGGAGATTGACGTGAAGCGGCCAATTGTTACCGTCCGCCGCTCCACTCCCGCCGGGAGTCACGTAGAAACACATGAAACGCCAGTATCAGCCTTCGAAGATCCGCCGCGTGCGTCAGCACGGGTTCCGTGCCCGTATGGCCACCAAGAGCGGCCGTGAGATCATCCGCCGTCGCCGCAACCTCGGCCGCAAGCGCCTGACTCCGGTCTGATCCGCCTATGCCTGCCGAGCCGCGCCAGCGACTGCGCTTCGGGCGCGACCGTCGGCTGCGTTCGGCGGGGCAGTTTGCCCGGCTGAAGGTGGACGGCCAGCGTCTCGCCCAGGGCTGCCTGGTGTTGAACTGGCAGCCGGTGGCCGCCGGTTCGGCCTCCCGCCTCGGAGTCATCACCAGCCGCAAGGTCGGAAATGCCGTGGTCCGGGCACGGGCCCGCCGGCTGCTGCGCGAGGTTTTCCGGCAGAACCAGTTTCGCATCACTCCGCCGGCGGAGCTGGTGCTGGTGGCCCGGCCATCCATCGCTCCGCAGGCGTTTGCCGGTGTGGAGCGTGATTTTCTGCAGGCGCTCCGCCGGGCGCGTCTGCTTCCGGTGGAGGCGGCCGTTCCCAAACCGATTTGAATCCGTTGCAACATCTCGCCGTCGCGCTGCTGCGCGGGTATCGCTGGGTGCTTTCGCCGATGAAGAATGCGCTGTTTGGCGCGCCGGCAACCTGCCGGTTCACCCCGACTTGCTCGGCCTACGCGCTCGAAGCCGTGCAACGGCATGGCGTCGTGCGTGGTGGCGGGCTCACTTTCCGACGGCTCTGCCGCTGCCATCCCTGGGGTGGGGCGGGGGATGACCCGGTACCGCAGTTTGTCCGCATTTAGTCCGCTCTTTTTTTCGCATGGATCGCAAAGGCATAGCCATACTGGTGGTCGCGTTCGCCCTGATGGTCGCGTGGTTCCCCTTGCTGAACCGGCTCTACCCGACCAAGCCGCCGGTGCCCGGGGCCACCAACCAGGTCGCGGGGATTTCCACCAATCCGGCGGCCGCCGCCATCAACGGCGCGGCGGCGTTGCCCGCCACCATGGCGGCCAGCCTCTCCACGAACTTGCCGCCGACGCTTTCCGCGACCTCGCCCGAACAGACGCTGGTACTGGAGAATGAGAAGATCCGGGCCGTGTTCACCTCGCACGGTGGCGGGCTGAAATATGTCGAGCTGAAGGATTACCCCGCGCGCATCGCGAAGAAGAAGGACGGCGAGACCGTGGAGCTGGCCTCCCTGAACAAGCGTGCCTTTCTGCCCGCGTTCACCTACGCCAATACTCCGGCCCTGACCGGGGATGGCGAATTTGTCCTGACCAAGACCGCCACGGGCGTCCGGGCGGTGAAGGACCTGCCCGGTGGCATCCGCGTGGTGAAGGACTTTGCCGTCAGCACCAATTACATCCTGAACGCCGCCGTGCGCATCGAGAACACGGGTGCTCAGACCGTCGCCTTGCCCGTCCAGGAGCTGGTCGTGGGTACGGGAGCGCCGATGGATGACCATGAAATGGGTGACCAGCAGGGGGCGTTCTGGTTCAACGGGGAAAAGGCTGCGCATCTGACCGCTCCCAGTTTTTCGCAGGGGGGATTCTTAGGCATCGGGGGAACTCGCGTGCCGGCGGTGGAGGTGGGCAGCTCAAATGTCGTGTGGGCTGCCGTGCATAACCGTTACTTCACCCTGATTGCGGTGCCTGGCAAGCCTGCCGAGCGGGCGATTGTCCGGGATTTCCCTTTGCCGGCACCGTCGAAGGAGCAGCTTGCAGCGGACGGCCGGCTGAATCCCAAGCCGCAGGCCTATCAGGCGGCGCTGATCTATCCGGCGACGACCTTGGCGACAGGTCAGTCAACCGAGCAGAAGTTCGACATGTATGCGGGGCCTAAGGAGTACTTCAACATGTCACAGTTGGAGCCGCAGCTGGATCTTGTGATCGGCTTCAACGACCAGTTGTTTGGCGCTATCGGTGGCTTCTTTGCGAAAGGACTGCTGCTCAGCCTGAATGCCATCCACCACTTCATCCCCTCCTACGGCTGGAGCATCATCGCTGTCACGGTGATCATCAAGGGCCTGTTCTGGCCGCTGACGGCCGCGAGCACGCGCTCCATGAAGCGCATGTCGGCCATCCAGCCGCAGCTCAAGGCGATCAAGGACAAGTACAAGGACAACCAGGCCAAGGCGAGTGAGCAGACGCTCCGGGTGATGAAGGAAAACAAGGTGAACCCGGCCGCCGGCTGTTTGCCGATGCTGATCCAGATGCCGGTGTTCATCGGGTTTTTCTGCATGCTGCGCACGGCCATTGAACTGCGCGGGGAAAGTTTTCTCTGGGTGGCCGACCTGTCGCAACCAGACACGCTGTTTGTGATTCCGGGGCTGGGCTTCGTGCCGTTCCTCGGGATCAACGGCGTCGGCCTGCCGATCAACCTGCTGCCCATTCTCATGGGCTGCACCTCGCTCTATCTCGCCAGCCTGACCCCGCCGTCGCCGCAGATGGACCCGTCGCAGCAGAAGATGATGAAGTACATGCCGGTGTTCTTCACGCTGTTCCTCTACAACTACAGCTCCGGCCTGACGCTCTACTGGACCGTGCAGAACCTGATCACGGTGCTCCAGAACAAGCTCACGAAGATGAACGACAGCAAAACGGTCATCACGCCCCCGACCAAGCCCAATGCCGGGAAACGTGCGTGACGCCCGACGGCTCCCACGCCTAGCATCCGACAAATCACCGCGAACCTATCCCTTCTGATGGACCCCAAGGCGACACTTGAGACTTTGCTGCAGCACCTCGGCTTCACGGCGACCGTGACGGACCGTGAGGTGGACGACCAGATCCTGCTCGACATCCAGACCGAGGATCCGGGCCGGCTGATCGGCCGGTCGGGCCAGACCCTCGGCGAGTTGCAGTTCATCCTGAACCGCATCGTCTTCAAGGGCGACACCAAGGTGCCGCGCATCATCCTCGACGTCGGCGGCTACCGGCAGCAGGCCCGGGAACAGCTCGCCAAGCGCGCCAACGAGGCGGCGGAAAAGGTCCGCCGCTGGGGTGACGTCGTCGAACTGGAGCCGATGAACGCCTTTGATCGCCGCATCGTCCATCAGACGCTGAAGGATGATCCGGACATTGAGACCCAGAGCGTGGAAGTGGATGGCAGCGAGAAGAAGGTCATTCTCATCCGCCCCAAACGTTCCTGAGGCTGCGGCCAGTAGCCGGTCTTAATCGTAATCATAATCTTACTCGTAATCACCAGGCTTCTCCGCGATTACGATTATGGTGATGATTAGGATTAAGAATAGAAAAAGGTGCCAAACCAACCGCTCACTGGACAATCCACCGGTCCGCTGTTAGCTACCCCTGCGTTTCCTTGCCCGTTCCAGGAGTTCTTGAACGTCGGCAGGGGATTCGGTTCTGATTTTCTGACATGAAATACCACTCGATACTGTTCGCCGCCGCCAGCCTCGTGGCGTTCGCCAGCCGGGCTGAGGATGCCAAACCGGCCGTCCCTCCCTCTGCACCCGCCCTGGCGGTGACCGCGCCCACCAACGCTCCCGACACCCGGTTCCCCGACGCGAAGGAGAAGAATTCCTACGCGATGGGCGTGATGATCGCCAACGACATCAAGATGAACCTGACGCGCGGGCAGTATGATGTGAACACGGAGACGCTGCTGAAGGCGTTCAACGAGGCCTTCGCCGGCAAGCCCACCATCCTCACCGAGGCCGAGGCGAAGGGAATCTTCCGCACCTACTCGATGGAACTGCAGGCGAAGCTGCAGGAGAAGAAGAAGGCCGAAGCCGAGAAAAACAAGAAGGCCGGCGACGATTTTCTCGCCGCCAACAAGACCAAGGAAGGCGTGGTCACCCTGCCGAGCGGCCTGCAGTACAAGGTCATCAAGCAGGGCGACGGCCCCAAGCCCGCCGCGACCAACTATGTCGTGACCCATTATCGTGGCACCACCATCGACGGCACCGAGTTTGACAGCTCCTACACCCGGGGCGAGCCGGCCACCTTTGCCGCCAACCGCGTGATCAAGGGCTGGACCGAGGCGTTGCAGCTGATGCCGGTGGGCTCCAAGTGGCAGCTGTTCATCCCGGCGGACCTCGCCTATGGCCCGGGCGGCCAGCCGCCCAAGATCGCGCCGAATTCGACCCTCATTTTTGACATCGAGCTGATCAGCATCAAGGAGACGCCTGCCGCCGGTGCCGCCAAGCCCGCGCAGCCGGTCGTGACTAGCGACGTCATCAAGGTGCCCAGCAAGGCCGAAATGGAGAAGGGCGCCAAGATTGAGGTGCTCAAGCCCGCCGACATTGAGAAGCTGCAGAAGGAAGAGGCGGCCAAAAAGGCGGCCGCCGACAAGAAGTGACGACGGACTGAACCATTACCAGGGCCGGCTCCGCTGATCCGGAGCCGGCCTTTTTGATCTCCATGTCCGCCTACGATTCGTTTGTCGCCGTCTCCCGGGAGCAGCTGGACCGGGTGGCCGTCACGCAACGTCCTGCAATCGAAACGGCGGCCGGCTGGGTGGCCCAGGCGCTGCTGGGCGATCGCTTCCTCTTCGCTTTTGGCACCGGGCACTCGCACATGGTGGCCGAGGAAATCTTCTACCGGGCGGGCGGCCTGGCGCGGGGCGTACCCATGTTGGAGGAACCCCTGATGCTCCACGAGAATGCCATCGAGGCGACCTACCTGGAGCGTGAGCCGGGCTACGCGGAGCGCATCCTCGGCTCATATCCCGTTGCGGCGGGGGATGTGCTGGTGGTGGCCTCCAACGGCGGCCGTAACGCCGTGCCTATCGAGCTGGTACTGGGTGCCCAGGCGCGCGGCCTGAAGACTGTGGCGATCACCAACGTCACCCAAAGCATGGCCTGGCCCTCACGGCATTCCTCGGGAAAGCGCCTTGCGGAAGTCGCCGATGTGGTTATTGATAACTGTGGCGTGAACGGCGATGCGGCGGTGGACCTGCCGGGTTTTCCCTTTCGTATTGGCCCCCCCTCCAGCCTGACCGGCCTGCTGATCATCAATCTGATCGTGGTCCGGGCCATTGAGCTGGCGGTCGGGGCTGGCGGAAGTCCGGAAGTGTTCATCAGCAGCAACACGAACGGGGACGATCACAACGACAGTCTGCTCCAAAAATACCGCTCACACATACGGCACCTTTGAAACACCGGGTCTTCGGGGGGTGATTTTCGCCGCAAGTAGCCGGCACGCATCCCTTGACTTGGGTCCTCCCGGTTTCGATAGTACCCGCTTGTTTCTGTCCTGTAGTCCGGGATCCCACGTATGCCTAAGCTGAAAGAGAAGAAGTCGCCCGCCAAAGTCGCCCCTAAAAAGGTTCCGGCCAAGAAGCCGGAGAAAGCGCCCAAGAAGGCCTCCGTGCCGGGGGCGCGGCCCTCGGCAAAGGCGGAGCCTGACCAGGGCCCGCAGGGTTCCCTGGCCGATTCGTCCGGACCCCCGCCGGGTGCGCTGGTGGCGGAAAGCGACGGCATGCAGATCAACATCGGCACCGTGAAGAGCGCCAGCGGCGTGGACATCACGGAGAAGATCAAGGAACTGGTCCGCCTGGCCCAGGAGCAGGGCTACCTGACCTACGGCGACATCAATGACGCGCTGCCCGACACCGTCGTCACCCCGGAGGATCTCGACGAGATCTACGTCAAGCTGCGCAACCTCGAGATCGACATCGTCGATCAGGCCGAGGTGGACCGCGTCAAGCAGCCCGAACAGGAGGAGGAGCAGGAGGACAAGGCCCGCCTCGACATCCTGGACGATCCCGTCCGCATGTACCTCAAGCAGATGGGCCAGGTCCCGCTGCTCACCCGCGAGCAGGAGGTCGAGATCTCGAAGCGCATCGAGGACGCCGAGAACGAGGTCAAGCGCATCATTTACGGCTTCGGTTTCTCCGGCAAGGAGCACATCGCCCTGGCGGAAAAGCTGATCTCCGAGCCGCCGAAGGAGCGCTTCGACCGTGTCATCGTTGACAAGAAGATCGAGACCCGTGACGAGCATCTGAAGGCCCTGCGCAAGCTGGTCAAGGACGTCCGCGCGATCGACCAACAGGTGGACGAGAAGTGGGCCGAGCTGTCGGAATCCGCCTCCAAGACCAAGCAGGAAAAACTGGTCGTTGAGCACAAGAAGCTGGACGACAAGCTCCAGAAGACCTTCCCGAAGTTCTACTACAAGCAGAAGGTCGTGGAGGAAATGTCGCTCGTGGCCGACAACATCCACGACAAGTTCCAGAGCAGCATCCGCGCGGTCCGGGAGCTGGAGCCCCACAAGCGCTCGGTGCAGGCGCAGGGGATGATCCACTCGGAAGAGCAGAAGATCCGGGCGCTGGAGCAGTTCGTGCGCATGTCCTCCGAGGGCTACCTGAACGCTTTCGCGCAGCTGAAGCACTTCGAGAAGAAGGCGCTGCAGGCCAAGACCGAGATGGTCGAGGCCAACCTGCGCCTCGTGATCTCCATCGCGAAGAAGTACACGAACCGCGGCCTCTCGTTCCTCGACCTGATCCAGGAGGGCAACATGGGTCTCATGAAGGCGGTCGAGAAGTTCGAGTACCGCCGCGGCTACAAGTTCTCCACGTACGCCACCTGGTGGATCCGCCAGGCCATCACCCGCTCGATCGCCGACCAGGCGCGGACCATCCGCATCCCGGTCCACATGATCGAGACGATCAACAAGCTGATGCGGGTGCAGAAGCAGCTGATCCAGGACTTCGGCCGCGAGCCGACCCCGGAGGAGATCGCCGAGGAGATGCAGATGCCCGTGGACCGCGTCCGCGCGGTGCTGAAGATGGCGCAGCAGCCCATCTCGCTGCAGAGCCCGGTCGGCGACAGCGATGACACGAACTTCGGTGACTTCATCGAGGACAAGTCGGCGGAGAACCCGTCCGACATGACCAGCTATTCGCTGCTCAAGGAGAAGCTGGCCGACGTGCTCGACTCGCTCACCGAGCGCGAGCGCAAGGTGCTGGAGCTGCGCTTCGGCCTGCTCGACGGCTACAGCCGCACCCTCGAGGAGGTCGGCAAGCAGTTCAAGGTCACCCGCGAACGCATCCGGCAGATCGAGGCCAAGGCCCTCCGCAAGATGCGCCACCCGACCCGCCTCCGGCAGCTCCACGGCTTCCTCGAAGGCGAGGAAGCGCTGGCCTGAGGCCGGAGCGATTCATATCATTCCCTTTCACAGCCCCGCTACGGTGGGGCTTTTTCGTTTGGTTCGCCGCTTCCTTCCGGCTCTTATTCCGGTGTGAAATCCCCGGGGCGCTGGCTGACTTTTGGAGCGATTGTCTTTCTGATGTCGTGCTTCTTCGCGGTTCGGCAGTGGCGGCATGCCAACGCGCACGTGGAAACGGTGTTGACGACCGATTTTCGGCGCGGAGCCAACTCCGAGGAGGTGATAATGGCCGAATTGGATGCTGTTGGTCCTGAAGCGGTGGACGAACTGCGCGCGGAACTGCGACGCCAGCTGACCTGGTGGGATCGACTCCAGGACCAAGCCCTGATCTGGCTGCGGGAACATGGGTGCAACTGGTTCAATGATGCGCGTTGGTCTCCGGGAAGGGTTTTGAGCTTGCGAAAACGGCATGCCTTAAACGCCCTCCTTTCCCTCGGCGAGCGCGCCGCTGCAGCCCGGCCGGAAATTGAGGCGTTGCGCTCCCAGTCACAGGATTTCGGCATGGCGGTTTCTACGCTTTGCGCCCTCAGTCCCAACGATCCCGTCACGATCAGCAATGCGGTGGTGGTCCTTCGCAAGGGTGGCCACTCCGAACGTTCTTTTCTGATCGGAAGCTTCGCCCGAATCTGGACCAATCCGCCGCCACATCTGTCAGCCTTGGTGGACGCGCTCAAAGATTCCGACCAAGGAGTGCGTAGCCGTGCCGTTCGCAATCTCGGAAGCTACGGCCCCCAGGTGGTCAATGTGCTGCCACAACTGCTGCCGTTATTGGAGGACCCCTCACCGCAGGTCCGGCCTCAGGCGGCCTATGCCGTTGGACATATCGCACCGTCGGAAGCGGCTCGCGCCATCGGGGCGATGCTGGCGGAGCAGCGATTGAACGACCCAAGCTGGATTGATCTCGAGCCTTACCTCCTCTACGCCGAGCTTGGACCGCGCGCGCAGGCGGCAGTTCCGCGATTGGAGGAGGAGTTCACGAATCCGACGTATCAGATGGGTACCGGGTCGATTGCATACGCCCTTTGGCGAGTCATGGGTGAGACCTCACCCAGGATCATTGATGCGTTGGGCAAGGGGGCGGAAAGCTACATCCAACGCTCCCAGCTCCTCAGCCTTCGTGGCCTCAAGGAGATTGGCCCGCCGGCGAGCAATGCAGTGCCTGCGCTTCAGCGTATCGCTCAGGACCACCGTGTCCTGCTCCGCCAGATGGCGCAGGAGGCGCTTCAATCCATCACGAATCTGCCGGCGACGACCCGCTGACGGGTCTCGCGATGCTTCGCGACTTGGCAGATACGCACTGGCGCGGAGCCCCCGAATCCGTTTCTCATGCCGTCATGAAGCGCATTGGACTGGTCCTCGGTGCCTTGTTCCTCGGGATCATTCTGTTTCTGCGCCCGCACGCCGAGGCTCCGCCGGCCGAATTTCGCCGGCTCAGCATTTCTTCGCCGGGGCGGGAGAACGAACCGCGCGATGAACTGCGCCTGCGTGGCGCCGCGGTGGTGCCCGCCCTGGTTGCCGTGATGAAACATCGTTCGTTGGCGGAATCGCCCTGGGGGAAAGCGATCATTGACCGCCTGCCGGCTTCATTGGCGCAGCGGTTTCCGCAGGCGAAGCCTTCCACTACCTACGCAACTCCCCGTGTGAAGGCCGTCTGGATGCTCGGTGAACTGGGACCGGTGGCCAGCAATGCCGTGCCCGATCTGGAGGGCCTCCGGATATCCGCCCCCGAGGACGCGATGCAGATACAGGCCACCATTGCGTTGGCCAAAATCCAGCCGGGAAGCCGGCAAGCCCGTTCCAATCTCCTGGCGGAATTGCATGCCACCTTCCAGTCGCCGCGCTTCTTCGCCGCGATCGCCATCGGTGCGCTGGACCCGACGGAACCCGAGCTCTTGAGCGCCGCTATCGGGGCGCTCCATGATGCTGACGGTGGGGTGCGGGCCAACGCCGCCTGGTCCATCGCCCAATGGGGACCGGCTGCCCGGCTGGCCGCGCCGCGCCTGCGTGAACTGCTGAACGACGACAGCCAGGTTCGCTTCACCGACCGGATTCCGGCCAATGCCGCCTATGCCCTGGTGCGGGTTGCCCCCGATCAGTCTCCCGCGGCGGTGCAGGCCATGTTGCGACTGCAGCAACAGGGGGTCATTCCGGCAGATTCGACCATGATCCCGTTCGTGCTCGCGCTGGGGCCCGCCGCGACCAATGCCATCCCGTGGTTGGAGGAATGTCTAACGAACCGGGCCAGCGTGGTCTCCGGGGAGGTGGCCATGGTTGGGCTGTGGCGCATCCAAGGGCAGGCGACGCCCGAGATGCTGGCCCTGCTGCCGAAGCTCAGTTCCCCTGCCGCCATCCGGGCTTTGGGCGAGTTGGGCCCGCTTGCGGCCGCCGCCGAGGCACGCCTACAAGAAATTCTGGCCGACGGAGGCAGCAGTGCGCTTCAGCGTGAAGCCGCAGCGGAGGCCCTGCGTAAGATCCGTGGGGAGACATCGGGCCGGTAGACCGGTTCAGTAGCCGCGCATTCGTCCCACCAAATGATGCTGTGGTGAACGGTCAGGCTATTTTCAGGTCAAACCCTGATGCATCCGGAGCCCGACTGCGAGAGCCTCAAACTGTCCTACCAAGGCAAGATACGCTCTTGGCTGCCGACCCCGAATCCGCTTCTCATGCCGTCATGAAGCGCATCGCACTGGCACTCGGGATTGCCCTGCTGGGCATCGTCCTGTGGGTGCTCGTGCGCCGCGAGCCGACCGACCGGCCATACGTCGTGTTTGGGTTGCTGAGCCCCACTTGGCCGGGGAAGGAGAATGAGGAGCGCGACGAGCTGCGGCTTCGCGGTGCCACGGTGGTGCCGGTGCTGGTCGAAGCCATGCGCCACCGCTCGCTGGCCGAGCGGGTGAAGTGGAATCAGCGGGTCGCCAAGCTGCCTTCCTGGCTCGGCTCGTCGCTGCCGCGCAGCGGGGAGTACGCGTATCGACGCCGAACCGCCACCTGGATGCTCGGTGAGATGGGGCCGGCGGCCAGCAATGCCGTGCCGGCACTGGAGAAATTCCGCACGACCGTCACCGATGAGGACCTGCACGCACAGGCGACCGTTGCGCTGGCGAAGATCCAGCCCAGCAACCCGGTCGCCCGATCCAATCTCCTCGCCGAACTGCGCGCCGGGGGCCAGACGCCGCGTTTCTTCATCGCTCAGGAACTCGGCGCGATCCAGCCCTTCGATCCCGAATTGCTGGCCGCCCTCACCCTGGCGTTGAAGGATTCCGACGGCGAAGTGCGCGCGAATGCGACGTGGTCGGCCTCGCAGTTCGGGCCGGCGGCCCGTGCCGTAGCCCCGCGCCTGCGTGAGCTGCTCCACGACCCTTACCGGCACATTCCGGTGAATGCGGCCTATGCGCTGGTTCGGATCGCTCCCGACCAGGCTCCGGAGGCGGTGGAGACTTTCCTCAAGCTTCTGGAGAAGGGAGTTTTTACGGCAGAGTTCGTCGCCACACCGCTTGCCCTCGCGCTCGGGCCACCCGCCACCAACGCCATCCCATGGCTGGAGGAATGCCTGCGGCGATCCAAGGGAGCCGTTCCGCAGCAGGTGGCGCTGGTCGCGCTCTGGCGCATCCGGCGGCAGGCCACCCCGGAAATGTTGGAATTTTTGCCGCTGCTCGACTCGCCGGTGGCCATCCGGACGTTGGGAGAACTGGGCCCGCTCGCCGCCACCGCCGAGCCGCGCTTGCGGGAGCTCGTCACGGACAAGAACATGGCCCGCCGCGAAGCCGCCACCGAGGCGCTGCGCCAGATCAGGCCGGAGACGAAGGGGCCGTAGCGGCCGGATTCCACAGCGCATCCCGCAGGCCAGACGCGCGTCGCACCTGGCGTCCGATGGCCTGGCGCAGGATGTCCTCATTGGCCCACACCTCGACGGCCGATCGGGCCCGCGTCAATCCCGTGTAAACCAGTTCGCGGGTGAGCAGCGGCGAGTCGCGCTCCGGCAACACCAGCAGCACACGGTCGAACTCCGAGCCCTGGCTCTTGTGGATGGTCATCACGAACACGGTCTCGTGCTCCGGCAGCCGCGCCGGAACGAAGGCGCGCACGCCGCCGGCCCCCTCGGCGTTCGCGAAAAAGACCCGCAGGTGACCACTGGCATCCGGCAGGGTGATGCCCACGTCGCCGTTGAACAGTTTTGTGGCCGGGTCGTTGCGCGTCACGATCACGGGACGTCCCGCATACCATGGGCCACGGCGGACAATGAGTCCCGCGCGCTCCAGCAGGGACTCGGCCAGTGCGTTGAGCGATTCTACTCCGTATGGACCGCGTCGCACCGCCGCCAGGAGCCGGAAGCGGTTGAGCTGCGCCAACGCTGCCGCCGGATCACGTTCCCGCAAGGCGTGGCCATAGCCTTCGAGGATGCGCGTCTGCAACGCAGCGGACAATTCGCCGGGCTTCGGGAGGGGTTGCCACAACGCGGGCGAAGCGCGTAGGTGGGCGAATGCCGCCGAGGCGTCGCCTGCATTCACCGCCTGACTCAGCGTGTGAATCTCCGCATCCGCCGCAAAGCGCCAGTTCTTCTGCAATTCCACCACGCATCCGGCCAGCGGCGACGCTCCGTTCCCGCCGGCCCCAGTGCAGATTTCGCCGAGCACGTTGCCGGCCTCCACCGAAGCGAGCTGGTCCTTGTCGCCGATGAGCACGACGCGAGCGGCGGGTGGCAGCGCGGCGAAGAGCTTCGCCATCAGCGCGAGGTCCACCATGCTCGCCTCGTCGATGACCACGATGTCCACGGGCAGCGGGTTCTTGGCGTCATGCCGGAAGCGTGGGGAATTGGGGATCGGCCCCAACAGCCGGTGCAGCGTGGTCGCCTCCTCGGGCAGCCGGGTCTTCAGTGTGTCGGGGCAGGGCAACAGCCGCTTGGCGGCCCGCACGGACTCGGCAATGCGGGCGGCGGATTTGCCCGTGGGTGCAGCCAGCGCAATGCGGAGCGGCCTTTCACCCGCCTGCTCCAGCAGCGCCGCCAGCAGCCAGACCACAGTGCGGGTCTTGCCGGTTCCGGGGCCGCCGGTAATCACGCTGAACGACCGTGTGGCTGCGGTACAAACCGCGAGCTGCTGCCGGTCGGATTGGCCTTCGGAGTCGGGAAACAAGCGCCGCAAACTTTGGCTGAGGACCACTTCATCGACGGGAACGGTCTGTTGCGCCCGGGCACGAATGGCGGCCGCCAGATCGTTTTCATAGCTCCAGTACCGGTGCAGATAGAGCCGGCTGGCTTCATCCAGAACGAGCGGCGTGAAGTCACTCGGCTGACCCACCACGCCACTGCTTTGCAGGGCATTTATCCACGAGGCCAGATCGGGCAACCGCCCGACCGGGGATTCCACCTCGGTCACGATTTCCCGCAGCCAGTGGCCGGCGACCTCGTTCAGGTCGAGGCAAGCATGGCCCTCGCCGCGCCGATAGCTCACCAACGCGGCGGCCAGGAGCAGTTCATCGCTCGCTGCCGTCGATACCTGGCGCATCTGCTGTGCAAAATGCCGGTCCAAATCGGAGAAGCCATTTAGCAGGCTGGGTGTCGCGTCGATAGGCACCTGATCACGGTTCAAGTTCATTCCGCGACCTCCTGGTCGGCGGCGATCAGCAGCCTGCGCAGATCGGTGATGAGTTCCGTGCTTGGCTTGTCCGCGAACACTCCCAGCTCCGGCCGCGCGGGATCGAGCCCGCGCAGGAAGAGGTAGCGCACGCCGCCGAAATCGCGCGCGTAGTCGTAGCCGGGCACGCGAATCGTGAGCCAGCGGTCCAGTGCGAGCGTGTAGAGCAGGTATTGCAGCGGGTAATGGTGCGCGGCCATTTCGGCGGCGACCGCAGCGGGGGGGTAATCCTCCGCGCGCGGCCCGAGCCAGTTCGACTTCCAGTCCACGAGCCACCAGCGGCCGTGATGGCGGAAGACCAGATCCATGAACCCGCGCAGCACCCCTTCGACTGGGCTGAATTCCAACCGCTCCAGCGCGTGGGGAAAGCCGGCCGGCAGGGTTGCGTCGTGCCGCGCAAGTGTGGCTCGCAGATCGGTCGCGGAGAAACGGCGCAACGGAAAACAGAACTCCAGCTCGTTGAGCCGCTCATTCGTCCGGACCTGGCCCAGTTGCAGCCGTGGCTCGCCGTCGTCCAGCGGGACCGCCAGCGTCCGTTGCACCAGGTTCACCACGGTCGGGACGAAGTCACGCGCCAGTCCATGTTCGCCCAACGCGTTTCTGATGACGCTGTCCAGTGCGGTCTCGGTAACGGTTGCAAAATCAATCCGCTCAAAAACCTTGTGGAGGCAGGTGCCGGCTTCCATGCCGCGCGGGAAGGCGTGAATGCTTCCCGGTTCTGGCAGAGCGATTGCCTCGGAAGAGGCCGCTGAGTCTGTATCGTAGTCGGGCGACTCGTCGCGCCTCCCCGCAGTAAGCCATGAGAAACTGGCGACGCGCCAGTCACGCCGGATTGCTCCAGCAAACGTGCGCGGAGCGAGCGCGGCGGTGGTCTCGACGGCCGGCGTCCAGGCCGTCCGATCCGGAGCCGGTGGCGGCATCACGGCGATGGAAGGGACACCCGCCGCCAAGGCCTCGACCGCCGCCCGCTTGCTTTCTGCCGTCATCGCCTCGGCGGCGGCGGAGAGTGCCTCCACCGGGGCGATACCAGCGGCGAGCGTTGGTGGGGTGAGCAGCCAGTCCGGCGCGGTGGTTCCGTTCTTAAAATCACCCCAGGCGAAATAGCAGCGGTTCCGTGCGCGGGTGAGGGCGACGTAGAGCAGCCGGACATTTTCGGCGAGACGTTCCTCGGCCGCCAGGCGTTCGTGCTCTTCGCGTCGGGGCGAGCCCAGATCTCCCAGCATGGCCGCGCGCAGGTCGCGATCGTGGCAGAGGATAAGTTCATCCAGCTTGGGGCTGCGCGCGGGTTCGGCGGCGCGGAAGGAGAAGGGGCAGAAAACGACCGGATACTCGAGCCCCTTGCTGCGGTGGATGGTCACCAGCTGCACCGCGTTGTCATCGCGTTCGAGACGGAGCATTTCCTCGTCGCCGGCCTCACCCGCGTTTGCACAGCGGTGGTCAAGATGCTGGCGCAGGCCGTTCACACCGAGGCGGCGCTCGGTCGCGGCGGCGTGGAGCAGCTCGGCCAGATGCAGCAGGTTGGTGAGCTGGCGCTCGCCATCCGGCCACGAGAGCCAGCGGCGGCGGACATGCTGTGTCTGAAGCAGCCCCCGAAACATGGGGAGAAATCCGTCAGTATTCCACAGCGCCAGCCACGCGCGGAAATCTTCGCGTCGCGCGGCCCAGGCGGTTTCGTCCTGGGCGAGCGTTTCAAGTTCTTGGGCGTCGAAACCGAGAATATCGGTCGCCAGCGCGGCGCGCAGGCGGGGCTCGGCATCGGGCTCGGCGATCGCTGTGAGCAGGATTTGCAACTGTGTCGCCTCCTCGCTTGCGAACACTCCCTGCTGCGTCTGCTGCACCGCCGGAATTCCACGCGTCCGCAAGGCCTGCGCGACCATTTCGGCCTGACGATGCCCCTCGACCAGCACCGCGATGTCCGCCGGCCGGATCGGCCGTTCCCCGAGCCGGGCCAACGTGGAACGGGCGAGCAGCCGCACGATTTCTGTGGCGGTCATTTCGGCGAGCAAGGGCTCCGCCTTGGTTTTGGTGAGCGTCTCCCCTTCCTGGCAGAACCAGAGCTGCAACGGGGCGGAGCGGGTTCCGTTCTCGGTGAAAGGGGCGTTATCCGCTTCCCCGGCGGCGGTGGTGGCGTGGAACTCGATGTCGTCCACGACAAAGGGACAGGGGTGCTTGCCGAAAATGCCGTTCACCGACGCGACCAATCCGGACTCGGAACGCCAGTTCATGCCGAGCGTGTGCGCATGCGGCGCGGCAGCGGCGGCGGTGAGATAGGTGAACACGTCGGCCCCGCGGAAACCGTAGATGGCCTGCTTCGGGTCGCCGATGAGGAATAGCCGCTGATGGTCGCCGCCGAAAAGGCGATGAAAGATGCGCCACTGGACCGGGTCGGTGTCTTGAAATTCGTCAATCAGCGCCGCCGTGTATTGCTGAGTGACGACCGCCGCCAGCGCATCCCCGCCGGGGCCGCGCAGGGTGTCATCCAGCCGCGTGAGCAGGTCGTCAAAGGTCTGGACCTTGCGTTCGCGTTTGCGGCGCGGGAGTTCTTCTTTTGTCCATTCGTGAAACGCGAGCTGCCAGGCGCCCCGGAGCTTTCGCTGGAGTCCGGCAAGCTCCAAACAGAGTTCGAAAAAGCGGTGCCGCGGTGGCTGGTGCGGATTCTTCGTCCGCCGTTTGTTGGTGTGCTCCGTGAGCACCTCCGGCGTGAAGTCGCCAAATACCTCGAAGTCATCTGTACCACCGTTGCTCTGGAAGCAGGCGGCAAAGCTGGCGAAGGCCGCATCCATGGCGGCGTCCTTGTGGTATTTCCCGGTCGCCCAGGCTGCCGCGTCGCCAAACTGGGCACGCAGCTCCTGATGGCTCGCCGCGAAAACGGCGGCGGCTTTGGCAAACTCGTCGTCGAGCTCGGACAGTAGCACTGGCAGTTCCGCAGCAGTGGCCAGGGCGACCAACTGCAACGCCGGGTGACGCTGGATTTCCTCCAACAGCTTTCGTAAGACCGCAGGGGAAAGGCCTGCCGCCAGCGCAAAGCCAGCCTGGATGGAAGCGCTGCCGTCGATTGAAGTGGCAAACGTCTGCCGCCACCAATCGCCCACGAGCTCGTCAAGCAGGGGGCGTGGATCGGTGACGAGTTCGACATCGAACAGGCTGCCGCTTTCAAACGCGCGGTCGTGGAGCACGCGTTGGCAGAAGCCGTGGATGGTGTAGATGGGTGTCTCGTCGAATCCGACCAGCGACTGAGCCAAGGTGGCCTGGGCGTGGCGAAAATCTGGGTCGGTGGCGGCCAGCCGTTCGCGTAGGGCACAGAACAGCGGGTCATCCGATTGCGCATCCGGAGCAAAGGCGGCCTGGGCCTCCACCAGTCGTGCGCGGATGCGTCCGCGCAGTTCCGCCGTCGCCGCCTCGGTGTAGGTGACGATGAGCAGCTGGCGATGGGAGATGCCGTGCTCCAGCAGCAGGCGCAGAAAGAGGCCCGCCAGGGTGAAGGTCTTGCCCGTGCCTGCGCTCGCCTCGATGAGCGTGGTTCCCGTCGGCAACGGTGTCGTTGCCAGATCGAAGAGCGACGAGGTCACGATTCGTCCTCCTCGGTGGCGTCCAACATCGGCCCGAACACACTTCGGGCGAGCTGCTCGAATTCCTCGCTCAACGGATCCGCCTCATGGCGGAAGCAGAGGTGAAACCACGGGTCATCGCTTTCGCCCGTGATATCGGGGCGTTCACTGCCGAACCACTCCGGCCACGCCTGTTCCAGCGGAGATTTCTTGGAACGGGAGGTTCCGCCGGCCGCTTTTCGTTCGGCCTGGGCGAAAGCGAAGGCGGTGCGAGGGAAGAAGCGCAATGGTTCGCGCAATCCCCGCCAGTAGAGGGCAAGCAAAGCCGAGAGCACGTTTCCCGGCGCGGCGACGGATCGGTAACGCAGCGTCTTATCCTCGCCCAAGAGCAGGCTGGCAGGCGGGGCCGGTGACTCGGCGGTGACCCTGTTTTCGGCGTCCCACTGCTGCCAAGCGAGATGTTCGACCCATAGCTTGATCCGGTCCGGGGCCTTCAGCTTGGCGCAACGGAAATGGAGCAGGCTGCCGTCCGATCGCGGCGTGATCGGTCCCACAAGCCGAAATTCTCCGAGCGCGAGATTTACGCTCACCGGAGCCGCCAGAACCGTGTCTCCCAGACGCGCATGAAAGCGCTCGGCAGCCGAGTGAACTTCATGAAACGCCAATGCTCCGGGCTGCCCGTGGGGCAGGCAGTTCTCGGCGGCAACCGCGGCATCGAACCGTGCCGGGTCGCGTCCGGCGAGCCGCCAGCCGACGAGATTCTGTTTCAGCGAGTAGGCTTCGCGGGCGTCGAGCTCAAGGGGTTCCTCATCGTCGAGCGTGTCCATCGCCGACGGCAGCAGAAGGCCAAGCCGTTCGCGCAGGAAGAACTTCGCCGGTTGGCAGAGGAACTCCGCCAGTTTGCGTAAGGTGACCTGGCGGTACTCCGGCGCGGGCTCTTCGAGCGGTTGCGCCAGAAACGGAGCCAACGCCTGCCGTTGGGCGCCGACGCGGGCGGCCGCGCAGTTCTCTCGCGAATAGGAAAACAGTGGCGAAGAGGGTTCAGGCTGAAAGTACGCGGGGCTGAAGGCGTGCAGGCGGTGCCGTATCACCAGACTGGTCGCGCTGAGCTTCTCCAACTCGTTCCCGGTGGTGAACGAGGCGTCGAGGTGGTCGAGCAGTTCGCTGATGACGACGCTCGGGGGAATGGGCCGGTTGTCACGCTGGCTTTGGCCGACGTGGCTGAGATGCAACCGGTCGCGGGCGCTGACCAGCGTCTCCAGAAAGAGGTAGCGGTCGTCGTCGCGCGTCGAGCGGTCGCCCAGCCGGGGCTGCGCGGCCATCAGGTCGAAGCTGAGGTGCGGGGGCTGACGTGGAAACGCGCCGTCATTCATTCCTAGAAGACAGATGATCCGGAAGGGAATGCTCCGCATCGGTTTCAGCGCGCAGAAGGTGACGCCACCGGTAAGGAAGCCCGCGCCCGAGGTGTCGTCCTCCAGGGCGGCGGCGAGTGGTTCGAGGAGCACGGCCAGATCAAGAGGCTCGGTGACACCGCCGGCGGCCATGCGCTGGCTGAGCTCGTTCAGCGTGCGGCGGAGTTGGGCCAGCTCATCAGCCGTATCGGGATCGTTGAAAAAGAAGCCGTCCACCACGTGTAGCAGCGTGTTTTGCCAGTCGGCGGGCGGTTGTTTGTGTTCCAATGTTTCCACGACGCCAAAGAGGCTTTCGGCGAACTCGGCGAAATGGCCCAGCCGTTCGGCCGCGCCACCCTCGATGTCGGGAAAGGGGAGGGTGCCGGCGAAGAGTTCCGTGCCATCGCCAGCCATGGCGTAGCCGAGCAGCAGGCGTCGCAGGCCGGTGCGCCAGGTGTTCGCGTCGGTCGCCGGCAGGCCCAGGGCATCCCGATGGCGCGCGTCACGTCCCCAATGGATGCGGGTGCGGATCACCCAGTGACGCACGATGGGCAGATCGGCTTCGGCGAGGTGGAAGCGCGCGCGGACGGCGGGACATTCGAGCAGATCCAGCACGGCCGTGACACCCAACCGGCCCGAGGCGAGCTGAAGCAGCCGGAGGAAGGTGTCGGCGATCTGCCCGTTCTGACGTGGACCGCGATCGGCCAGGTTATAGGGGATGCGCTGGGCTTCGTCCTCGATCGGATCAAACACCGCCGGGACCAATGGCGAATACGTCGCCAGGTCCGGGGTCATCACCACGATGTCGCGCGGCGTGAGCGTCGGATCGCGCTGGAACCAGTCGAGCATCTGGTCGCGCAGCACTTCCAGCTCACGGAGGGGGCTGTGGCAGACATGGACCCGCACCGAGTCGTCACTGGTTGCGACGATCCGTTTTCCCAGTCCCTGAGTGGCCGGGTCGTTGAGTTCGAGGAGATCGCGCTGGAGCTGTTGCAGCAGCGTCGTGCCTTCTGGAGCCCGGAAACTGTCGTCTTCGAGGGGGTCAGTGTGCTCGTAAATCAGCCGGAGAAAATCACGGCCCAAAGTCCCCAGCGAACCCAGCAGCCGGTGACCGGGTTCCAAATGGGCTTCCGCCGCATCCCCGGCGCGCCTTCCCAGGCGGCGCAGCGTCCGTTCACTTTCGCGTCCCGTGCTGATATCGCCCCACCATTCCGCGCAGGGCTGGAGCACGAAGCAGTGGACTTCGGTGTGATCCGCCAGGGCCGCGAACAGCTCGAGATAGAACGGTGGCAACGCCGACATGCCAAACAGGGCCAGTCGCGAAGGCAGCGCCGAAAAGCCGGAGGAAGCAGTGCCGCTCTCGCCGGTGGTGTCATCCGCATGGGTGCCCTGCGAGCGAAGCTGGTTCACTAGTGCGGCGTGAAGTTCCGCCGGATGCGGTGTCGCTGATTCTGCGGCGAGCTGCCGCCAAAGCTCCGCCTGCCAGCCTTCTGCCGGATGCGCGAGGGGTTGGCCGGAGGACAGAGTCGCCGGAGTACCAAGATCCCACGCGCGAATGAAGTCCGGCCGAAAGACCAGATACTGGTCGAACAGGTTCGCCAGCCGCGAGGCGAGCTGGAGCCGCTTGCGGGCATCGCCCTCGGCCAGGTAGCGGCGAGGACTGGCAAAGCTTTCCTCCTCGGGCAACTGGCCAAGCAGCCGGAACAGCCGCCATTGCAGCACTTCGCGGCTGAAGGGCGTTTCATCGGGCTTTTCGGGCAGCAATTCGCGAAACAACCGGTCGGCAAAGGCGCGGGGGAAGGGGAACTCCACGTGGGCGCAGACGCCGAGTCGGCGGGCCAGCTCCTGCTTGAGCCACCGGGCCATGCCGAGACTCTGCACCACTACCGTCTCCGGCGTGAATGGCGACGCCAATGGCGGCCGGACCACGGCGGCCAGCTGGTCGGCCAGGCGGTCCAGGCGGTTGCTGGTGTGGAGGTGAAACGGCACGACGGCGTGAGCTTGGAAGATTGGTGCGCGGCGAACAACGGCAACCCGCTGCGAATTGACTTCCGGCGCGGGGACACTTCCCGGTTTGATTCCCGCAGATCACCGGATGAAGTCCAAGCCCTCGCACCTCAAAGACCTAGACTACTCGGTCGTGCAGCAGTGCATGCACTGCGGCCTCTGCCTGCCGACGTGCCCGACCTATGACGCGACCAAGCTGGAACGCAATTCGCCGCGCGGCCGCATCGCCCTGATGCGGGCCATCGCCGATGAGCGACTGGAGCCGACCAAGGCCTTCGCGGACGAGATGTATTTCTGTCTCGGCTGCCTGGCCTGCATGACCGCTTGTCCGGCGGGTGTGAATTACGCCGAGCTGTTCGAGCATGCCCGGGCGGAGGCGGAGCAGTCCGGAGTGCTGCGCTCGCCGAAGCGCACGCTCATCCGCGCCTTCACGCTGCGCTGGCTGTTTGGCGACCTGAACCGGCTGCGGCTGCTGGGCTCCGCGATGCGCCTCTGGCAGCAGACCGGCGCTCAGGCGCTGCTGCGGCAGAGCGGCGTGCTGCGGCTGTTGCCCCGACGGCTGCGTGAACTCGAAGCGATGACGCCAGTGGTGGAAGACTCCTTTTCTTCCGATCTGATCGAACCGGTCACGCCGGCCACGGAGCGACGCCGCTTTCGCGTGGCCCTGCTCACCGGCTGCGCGCAGGATCTGACCTTTGCGACGGTGAACCGCGATACCGCCGAGGTGCTGGCGCGCAACGGCTGCGAGGTCATCACGCCGGCCGAGCAGAGCTGCTGCGGCTCCTTGCACGCCCACAATGGCGAGTGGGAGCTGGCGCAGGCGCTGGCGCGGCGAAACATCGACCAGTTCCCGCCGGCCGAGTTCGACGCGATCATCACCAACGCGGGCGGCTGCGGCTCCCACCTGAAGCATTACGCGAAACTCCTCGCGGATGACCCGCGCTATCTCGCCCGCGCCCACGCGTGGGATGCGAAGGTGAAGGACATCCACGAGTGGCTTGGCCAGATTGGAATCGTGGCTCCGTCAGCCGCTCAGCCGGAGCAGGTGGTCACGTATCATGAAAGCTGCCACCTGTGCCACGGGCAGAAAATTACCGTGCAGCCGCGTCAGCTGCTGAAGGCGATTCCGAAGCTGAAGCTGGTGGAGCTGTTCGAGTCCAGTTGGTGCTGCGGCAGTGCCGGCATCTACAACCTCACTCAACCGGAGATGGCCAACCAGCTTCTCGAGCGAAAGATGGACCACATCATTGCCACGAAGGCGCAGGTGGTGGCGACCGGGAACCCCGGCTGCCTGCTCCAGCTCATCAATGGCTGCCAGGCGCGTGGCGTGAACCTGCGCGTGGCGCATCCGATCACGCTGCTGGCCGAGGCGTACAGGCGCTAAATCCTCCTAGCTCGGTAGCAGCCGACGTGAGGAGGCTCCGTATTCCATTCCAAATTAGAGCCTCCTCACGTCGGCTGCTACGTAAGGTGAAGCGACCCCTCCGTCCGTATGAATTCTGCACGGTAACGGTCACTTCCGCGCTCCGCCTCCGAAGCCGGTTCAGTCGCGGAAGTTCACGAAATTCACGGCGATGGGGAAGTCGTGGCCGCGCACGGCGGCAATGGCAGCCTGAAGATCGTCGCGGTTCTTGCCGGTCACGCGCACCTCATCGCCCTGGATGGCGGCGGTGACCTTGAGCTTGGTGTCGCGCACAAACTGGCTGATCAGCTTGGCGGTCGGGCCGTCGATGCCCTGCTTGATCTTGATCAGTTGGCGGGCATGGCCCAGCGGGGAGATTTCGGCCTCACCGCGATCGATGCTCTTCATGCTGATGCCTCGTTTGGCCAGCTTGCCGATCACGATCTCCTCCAGCGCCTTGATCTTGAAGTTGTCTGTCGCCTTGAGCTTGATCTCGTGCTTTTCCAGCACGATCTCCGCGCCGCTGCCCTTGAAGTCAAAGCGGGTCGCCAGTTCCTTCTGGGCCTGGTTGATCGCGTTTTCAACTTCCATGGAGTTGACCTGGGAGACGATGTCGAAACTTGGCATGGGGGGAGATTGGCCGGAAATGGGGAAATTGGGAAGTCCGGTGGTGTTCCGGCGTGGTTTCAATCCCGCCCTTGCTCTTGCTCTGGATCGCAGCGAAGCGATTACGATTGCGAGTAAGATCAGGATTAAGAAGAAGATGTCAGCGATTCATGAAGAACACGGAACTGCCGAATTCCTGGCGGAGCAGGTCGCCCTTGGCGTCGGCGGCGAAGAGCTCGGCTCCCGTTTCGCGGGTGCTCAGCACCACGATTTCCAGCCGGTCGGACGTCAGCCGGATCTCCACATGATCCACCCGCTGGATGTGCCGCCGGTCCAGCGCATCCCCCACGCGCAGGCAGGCGCCGAGAATACGCACCCGACGCTGCTGCACAGGTGAAAGGGCCGAGTAGGCACCGTGTTCCAGCGTGGGGACGGCCTTGCGATGATAACGGGCCACCAAGGCAACGAGTTCGACCTCCTCGGGTGTCAGGGCGGTCCAAGGAAACTCGCGGATCAGCCGGGCGGATTCTTTGTGATGCCCCTTGCCATCGGGTTGCGTGACCGACCAGCCGATGTCGTGGAGGCAGGCGGCGGCATCCAGCAGTTGGCGGTCGCGGGCACCGAGCTGATGCCAGGCGGCCAGTCCGTCGAAGAGCTGGACCGCCAAACGGGTGACCTGGAGCACATGTTCCGGCTCGGACTCGAAGCGCTGCATGAGCACGCCAATCTCATTCCGGAGGGTTTCCGGATTGGCATTGGGAGGGCTGGCGGCAGGGGTATCCACGAGGTCAGGGCAATGTATTTGAGAAAGTGTGACAGCGGCTCATTTGCTCACGGGCACGCCCAGCACCGCCGCGAAGCGCAGACCGCGGGTGCTGATGCCCAGGTCGGGCAGGGCGAAGACCTCGAGCACGGCCTCGTAGATGGCGGCCCCGGTGAGGATGACGTCGGCGCGCTCCGGCGGCAGGCCGGGCAACTGGCGGCGTTCTGCCAACGGCAGCGACCAAAGCCGGTTGACCAACGCCGACAGCATGGCGCGGTCAAAATGAGTTGCCTCCACCAGTTCGCGGCGGAAGTCACGGCAGCCATGATGAATCAGCGCCAGCAGGGCGGTGCTGCCACCGACGCCAAGGGTGCGTTCGGGCCGACCCTGGGCTGCAAAGGCCGGGGCGAGCCGGGGTGCCACTTCGCGCTGAAGGAAGTCGCGCAGATACGCCCGGCAGGTGGCCAGGGCTTCCGGCGACGGCGCATCACCGGGATTGAGCCGCTCCAGCGCGCGCACGCTGCCGAGAGGGAAACTTTCGCGGAAACCTACATGGCGATCCGCCCCGAGGATGAACTCCGTGCTGCCGCCGCCGACATCGAGCACCAGCAGGCGTTGGCGCGCGAGATCAGGGGCGGATGCGACGCCGGCAAAGGCCCATTCGGCCTCGGTTTCTCCCGAGATCACCTCGGTGATCAGGCCGGAGGCGGAGAAAATCGCGGAGAGCAGCTCGTCCCGGTTGATGGCATCGCGGGCGGCGCTGGTGGCAATGACGCGGACGGATTCCGCACCCCGTTCGCGGGCTTCGGCGGCAAACCGGGCGACGGCGACGCCGGTGGCGGCGATGGGCTCGGGTTGCAGCCGGTGCGTTTCGTAGAAGCCACGGCCCAGCCGCGTCTGCTCGCTGGTTTCCCATAACGGCGTGACGCTGCCACCGGCCACATCGGCCACGAGCACCTTGACCGAGTTGGTTCCTATGTCGATGACCGCGCGACGTGACATGGGCGCGGATTGGAGGGCGGAAAACGCCGCGCGGCAAGCCGTCAGCAGATCATTGGCGCACCGCGCGTACAAACTGACCGCCCGTGCCCGGGGCAAACGGCAGCTGGAACGTGGAGGGTCCGGTGTTCGTGCCCGCTGCGGTCCAGTGAACCAGGTCGGTCGAAACTTGCAGGGCGTAGCTCACATCGGCAGGGACGGCGATTTTGAGCTGGAGGCCATTCGGTGCGGTTTCGATGCCGCCAATCGCGAAGACGGGGGGCGGCGGATCGGCCCGATTGGGCGAGCCGCCCACCAGGGAGCTGGCCCGCCAATGCAGGGCATCGTTCAGATCGGCCGGGCCGTTGTCGGCGGGCACCAGTGAGTAGCCGGTGCCGTCCGCTTCGGTGGGCCAGGGAGCCAGGTTTGAGTAGGTGAACGAGAACAGGACCATGCCGCCGGCACTGGTTTTCAAAGTCACGGTCTCGCCGCTGTTGTCGAGCGAGCCGTTGTAAGGGCCGAAGAGCGGCAGGCTCTCGGGCAGACTGTAATAGCTACGGAAGGCGGGGAAGTTCGTGGTCTTCAGCACGACCGCGTAACTGCCGGGCTGGAGCAGGGAGTTGGTCGGGAAGGTATAATCCACGCCGGCCGTAAATTTGGCACCGGAGAGGTCCAGGGCGTTGACACTGCTGGCGTTGAACAGCTCGATGAATTCGAAGCCCGCGCTCGGCGGATTGTACATCAGCTCGGTGAACCGCAGGCTCTCCACGAGTCCGGCGGCGATGTCCGACTCGCCCGCGGTGAACTCGACTGGGAGCGACCAGTTGCTGGCACGACCCACTGTATCGGTGTAACGGACCCGCGCCCGATACAGCTTGCCGGGCCGGAGGGCGGCCGCCGGGAAGGTGAGATCGGTGACGGCGTTGGTCAGTTCGGCAGTTTCCCAGGTGGACTGGGCCTCAAACCGCATGGCCTCGCCCGGGTTGAACGAAGGATGACCCGGGCGGCTGATTTCGGCGATGCGCCACTTCACCGACGCGAAGCCGGCCGCCCCGGCATAGTCGCTCGCATGAAAGTTCAGACGGTTGATCGGGTAGGGTGCCGGTCCCGTGTAGGTGAGCGTGGGCGTCGCGGGGCGGCCGGGCTCCTTGGCCATGTTGTCCAGGATGGCCGCCCGCTTGGTCAGGTAGTTCTTCATGAGCTGCACGGCTCCCGAGAAATTCTTGGCCACGGTCGGCTCCTGCGGAAACTTGTAGAACAGCCCCCAGCCCGCCTTGTAAGTGAGCACGATCGCAGGATTCGTCATGATGGGATTGTAGTCCCACTGGGCGCGGTCGGCGTCGATGATTGAAAAGATGTTGGTGCCACGGATGAGGCGGGCCTGCTCGTCAATGATCCCGCCGCCCTGGTCGGCGTTCAGGAGCAGGTCGCGCAGCTCGCGGACGCGGTTGCGGAATTCGCGGGAGATGTTCGGGTAGGTCGGCGCGGTGAGGCTGAAGTTGGCCAGCACCCGTGATTTGAAGGGCTCGTCACCGCCGCTGACGCCGGCGTGGTACATGTTGTCCGCCCAGGTGAGATCCAGATCCCACGGCTGCTCTTCCCAGAGTCCCGACACCGAGTTCCGGTAGTAGAAGTAGTTTTTGCCGTCGGCGATGTCGTAGTGATGGATTCCCTGCACCACGGTCTGATAGCCGTAATAGCTGGCGAGATTGAGGTTGGTGCGCCACCAAGTCTCGTCCGGCACGGTGTTGTTGTAGGTGTTGAGGAATGTGTACAGATCGGAATTATCCACGGGCCCCAGCTTGCCCGCGTGGTTGATGACGCCGCCGCCGTAGGCCATTTTATAGATGTTTCCGTCGGCCAGGCCGCGATCCTTCAGGAACTGCCCGTCCTGCTCCTCCACTCCCAGGTAAAGCCCCCAGAAGTCGCCGCCGTACTGGTTTCCCTGCTGGTCCTCCGCCGCTTTGTCCACGACCCGGAACTGCATATGGGCGTTGTGGTTGGCGTTTACCCCGGCGAGCTGGAACAGCCTGTAGGCTACGCTCTCGAACAGGCCCTGTTCACCCCGGTGGTCGGAGTCGGCCTGCTGGATGTCCGGACGCAGGCTCAGCTTGTCCCAGGTCGCGTTGAAGGGATTGCCGAAGTTATCCTTCATCATCAGGTTGCGCCCCCGGTTGAAGTCGAACTTCCAGGCGTTTTTGCCCATCGAGTAGCGCCAGACCCCGCCGCGCGCCCGGTAGCGGATGTGGTCATATACCACGCCGTCGTAAACGAGCGCGCCCTTCCAGAGGTAGGTGCTGCCGCGGTATTGGTTGTTGGGCTGGCCCGGCGCCCAGCCGGTGGCCACGGCGACGGAATTGCTCCTGGAAATGAGCTGAAACACCGGCAGCCGGTTCATTTCCTCACGGCTGACGGCGAACTGCTGCCCCATCGCGCCGGTCGCGCCCGGATGGATGGCTCCGTCCCATTCATGCACCCCATTGTAGCAGAAAAAGGCGAAATTCGGCGTCGGATCATCGGCGTAGGGGGCCGTCACCTCCGCGCCCAGCGTGTCGCGGGCAATCACCCGGTAGCGGATGAGATTGCGATGCTGGGACAGAAATCCCGGCAGGGTCACGCTGAACACGTTGGTGTCGGCCAACGTGGGCGTCATGCTCAGGCGGGTCCAGTTGTTGGTGTATTCCGGATCGGTCAGTTCGATATAATTACCCGGAGTGACCACCTGATAGTCGAGCGCCACGGCGGCGACACCGTCCGGGTCGGTGACGCGGGCCGAAACGGTGACGGCAGTCCCCGAGGTGGGCTGCGTGGGTGAATGGCCAACCTGACGTACGCTCGGGGGGGCGTTGAGGGCAAAGGACCGGTTACGCTGGCCGGGCGTGGGACCGACCTGTGGCGGGGTGCTGCCGCTGGCCGAGGGGCGCCAATTCCCGCCCAACGAGTTGTCCAATTCCGGATTGATCAGCTCAATGGAGAGTCCGGGAGGGGTGCCCACGATGGGCCAGGGGAAGCCGAACCCGTAGGTCACCTCGTTCACCTTGTTTCCGCCGGCGTCCCGCAGGGTCAACGTCTCGCCGTCGCCATTGAGTGAGCCTTCCCAGGGCCCCAAGGCGCCGCTGGAGCCGTATTTCGCCTGGAGCGCCGCCGGATCCTCCGCCAGCACGAGATAGCTGCCGACGGCCATGACCGTGTTCGTCGGGATGGTAAACTTGACGCCGCCACTGAGCTTCCAGTTGCTGAGATCAACCGCCTTGGTGCCCCGGTTATAGAGCTCCACGAACTCCACCCGTTCCTGTTTGGGATCAGGCGAATGGTGGATCTCATTGATCACCACCGGGCCATTTGCCGCCATGGCGGTGGCGCAGAAGATGGGCAGCAGGGCGCAGACGGCGAACTTCATGGACTTCTGCAACGTTGCTGAACCGTAACAACCCTGCAAGTGCGGCTTGGAAATCGCGGTCGCCGGGGCGCATCTTTTCACCGTGGTCGAGATGGTGACCCCGGAAGACAAGTCGCCCCTAATGAACGCGGGCCGTTCTCCCTCACCTTAATCCTCTCCCGCTGGGAGAGGAAACCGCCGGGAATGCCGCTGGCTGAGGGGCAGATTCTCCGGCCAATCCCGCGCCTGCCTTCGCCGACCGGCGGGAGACCATTCTCCCTCTCCCAGCGGGAGAGGGCCGGGATGAGGGAGAACGACTACCCGTTCAACAAGAGCGATTCTCCCTCCGGGCTCAGCGCCTGACCACGATGAAAACTTGCGCCCGGTCACCGGGCCGTCCGGCCGATGTCGGGCCGATCCGGTTTCGCTTCGGCCCGGACAAAGGAATGCCAGAAAAACCGGGTTCACGGCCCTAAGCCGGCGGCGGCTTGGCGGAAGCGGGTGGACAGGAGGGATTTGGCCCAGCGCAATCGCCACCAGTTCAGCCCCAGTTGAAGAAATGCCATGGGCAGAAGGCTGCTCAGGAACGTGAAGGCGATTCCGTTCGGGGCGGATTGCTGAAACCCGAAGTGCAACATCAGGGTTATTATGCCTCCGCCCAACGAGGCTGCCGCGGCGACACCAATTTCGCTGCCGAAGGTTTTCACCAGGGCAATCTCGGTGCGCCGGCTCGAGATGCCGTACCACATGGCGGACCAGGTAAAAGCCACCTAGTCAAAGACGTTGAGGCCATTCTGGCTGAGCGTGACCACCACATGGCTCCAACGGGTTTCGATGGGGGTGCCTGCCGGCAGCGTCATGAGCGTGTGCGCGGTCTCCAAAAGGCTGAAGAGCAGGTCGAGCCCGGCCAGCCAGAAGACGACACGACGCATGGCCCGCCACAGGAGCCGGACCAGCTCGCCGTCCTCGAGCCGGGTCGTGAGCAGGATCTCCATCTCACCACTGTGCCGGGCATCGGCGAAGACCCGCGTGGCGAGATAGGCAAACAGCAGCAGCCGGGCCAGCCCGGCGATGGCGGACAGCGCGCTGGTCGAGCTCACGGTGATGCCCCCGGACACGGTGGTGTTCAGGGAAAACCATTGCAGCAGCCCGCTGAGGTGGCCGAGGCAGGTCAGCAGGACCAGCACGGCCAACCAGCGGCCCAGATGGATGCGCGCCGCCAGGGTCTGGGCGACCAGTTCGCCAAAGTCGGTCCGGGCCTTGCCGGGCCGGCGCCGCCTTCGCGCGGTGCGCGTCGCGGACTCGTCGCGTCGCCACAATCCGCGCAGCCGTCGCGCGGCGTCGGCCACGAGCAGTCCCGCGAGGCTCAGTTGCGCGGCGAGACTCCACCAGTAGCGGGCGGCGTCGATCCGCTGGCTCAGGTCATCGGCCAGCGTGATCTCCGCGATCGGGCTGAAGAGCCCCACGGCGGCGTCGATCATGTGGAAGGTGCCGGTGCGCGCGTGCGAGCCGGCGTCGAGGGCGAGCGGCAGGACGGTGGCTCCCATCAGCAGGGCCGTCGCTGTCGCGATGGCCACCATGCCGTCGCGGCAGCGCACCGAGGCCCAGGCCCCGCAGGCCAGGGAGACCGCGAGCGCCGACAGAAGGGCCAGAATGCAGCGGAAGAACTGCCCGCCGGTCACGCCGCCGAACAGGATGGCGAGACCCGCAATGGGCAGGGTGGCCAGCAGCGTGTACAGCGTGGTAACCGCCGCCCCGGACAGCTTGCCCAGCAGCACGTCCAGGCTGCTCAGGTCGGTGAGGAACAGGAAGCCCAGCGTGCCCTCGCGCCGCTCCTGGCTGATCCCGCCCGCCGCCATCCGCAGCCCCTCGACCAGGACATAAAGCAGCAGCATCAGGATGATGAGGCCCATCAGTTCCGCTCCAATCGGCCCCCCTCCCATCCGGCGGGACATGGCCGCGACCAGCAAGGCCACGCCGACGATCAGGGTGACCACGCCGGCGGCAGCCGCCCGGAGGTAGAACGTCGAAGTGAGACGCGAACGGACGGACAGTTCGCGAATGACGACGGGCAGAAACATGGCCGGAATTCTCTAACAATTCTGGCCACGGGCAAGCGGCGGCCAGGGAAAATTGCAGACCCCGCGGCGCAGCGTTTCATCGTGGCGGCTGGCAGCTCATTCGAAGAGAGAGGCGCGGCGCGGGTGTAGCGCAGGTTTGTAACCTGCTGTATCCCGATTTTCAATCGGCACGGGGTGGAATGCTCGGACGCGCACGGGAAATCCTCCTGCCGGTGCAGGTTGCAAACCTGCGCTACTTCCAGAGGACCGTCAGCCGCGGACTGCCTGACTGGTGGTTCAGGATATTCCTAGCGTTGGGTCTTCCAGAATCTTCCTCCGATCACTGCCACGATGAAACGCCGCGCACAGTCCCCGGTGGACCAACGGATTCTTGATGGCAGGCCACGGGCTGGTCGCTACGCTGGGCACGCATGAACTGGCACATTGTCGTCTGGATCTACATCGCGCTGCTCGAGGTGGGTGGCCTCATCGGCCTCCTGAAGGCGGGCAGCAAGGCTTCGATCATCGCCTCGACGATCTTTGCCGTGCCGTTGGTCCTTGGGCTGGTTTTGGCGTGGCCGATCAACGTGATCCTGATCGTGTTGGGCGTTCACTTCCTCTACTTCGCAGTCAGTTTCGCCCGCAAAAAGAAGTTCATGCCCGGTGGCCTGATGGCGATTGCGTCGCTGGGGGCGGGTCTCTTCGTGTATTTCAACACCAAGGGCTGAGAAGCCAAGTCCCGTGTCCCGAGTTCCGAGTCCCACGTCCTTCGACACATGGCGAACCAAGGTCTGCCGGTCTGGCTGCTTCAGGCCGACATCCTCCGCACGCTGACGGCGGGCAACCAGCTTGTGCTGGTGGCCGCCACCGGCTCCGGCAAAACCACGCAGGTGCCCCAGATGCTCCAGGATGCCGGGCTGGCCGGCACGAAGCGCATCGTGGTGCTCCAGCCCCGTCGCGTGGCCGCCCGGACCGTGGCTGCGCGAGTGGCCTGGGAGCGGAAGGGAAGGTTGGGAGATGAGGTCGGCTACCAGGTGCGCTTTGAGGATCATCTCTCGGCGGCTTCGCGCCTGTGTTTCGTCACCGAGGGCATCCTGTTGCGCTGGTTGCAGAACGACCACGAACTGAGCGACATCGGCGTGGTGATCTTCGACGAGTTCCACGAACGGAACCTGCTGAGCGATGTTGCCCTCGCGCTGGTGAAACGGCTCCAGCAGACCACCCGGCCCGACCTGAAAATCGTGGTGATGTCGGCCACGCTGGAGGCCGAGCCGGTGGCGCGTTATTTGGCGGCCGGGCCTTCTCATGCTCTTGCTCCTGCTCTTGATCTTAATCCTCCTGCTCTGTTGGACGCCGTCGAGAGCAAGAGCAGGAGCAAGATGGGGGCTGAGCCCGAGGCATGCCCGGTGCTCGTGTCGGAGGGACGAACCTACCCGGTGTCGTTGAACTGGTCCCAGTACGGTGACGATCGGCCGGCTTCCGAGCGGGCGGCGGAGGCGGTGGAGCGGCTCGTCCGCAATGGGGAACCCGGTGACATCCTCGTGTTCATGCCCGGCATGGGCGAGATCAACGCCACCATCAACGCGCTGCGCGCGGCCCGGCTGGACGAGCGTTGCACGTTCATCCCGTTGCACGGCGATCTGGCCCCGGACGATCAGGACCGGGCCTTCCAGCCGAGCGACGTGCGCAAGATCGTTGTGGCCACCAACGTCGCCGAGACCAGCGTGACCATTGATGGCGTGTGCCACGTCGTGGACGCCGGCTTGGCGCGCATCGCCCGCTATGATGCCGAGCGCGGCATCCAAACCTTGGCGGTGGAGGAAATCAGCAGGGCCAGTGCCGACCAGCGGGCGGGCCGGGCCGGGCGTACGGCGCCGGGAACCTGCTGGCGGTTGTGGACGGAAAGCAATCACCTGAACCGTCCCGCCCGGAACACGCCGGAAATCCGCCGGGCTGATTTGGCCGAGACGGTCTTGCTGCTGCACTCCCTGGGCATCCGGCGGGCGGCTGAATTCGACTGGCTGGACCGGCCCGACACGGAAGCGGTGGAACGCGCCGAACGGCTCCTGACCACCCTCGGCGCGCTGGTGCCGGCGGAGCAGGGCGGGGGATTGGCCGAAAACGGCTCGGACCTGACTCCCGTTGGCCGCCAGATGCTGCGTCTGCCCATGCACCCGCGCTATTCGCGCATGCTGATCGAGGCGTCGCGTCGCGGCTGTGTGCCGGCGGCCGCCCAATGCGCCGCACTGGTCAGCGGGCGCGACCTGCTCATGCGGGTGGGCCGCGACGATGGCCAGATGAAGGAGGCGCGGGAGACCTTCGAGGGCAGCACGCAGAGCGACTTTCACACGCTGATGCGGGCGCACCAGTTCGCGAAGCAGAGCCAGTTCGACCTGAATGCCTGCCGCCGCATGGGCATCCATGCGCAGACCGCCCGGCAGGTGGAGGATACTTTTCGTCAATTGCTCCAGATCGCCGAACGCGAACGGCTGCTGGAGGACGAGGAGGAGGGCGCAAAAGCACCCGCCACCGGCAACCCGACCGATCCCGACGCGCTGGCGAAATGCCTGCTGGCCGGCTTCATCGATCAGCTGGCCGCCCGCAAGGATACCGGCACCCTCGACTGCCTGCTGACCGAAGGGCGATCCGGTGCGCTGGTCCGTGAAAGCGTGGTCGATACCCCGCTGTTGGTTGTCGCCAGCATTCGCGAGGTGGAGGGCCGGGGCGGTCGCATGACGTTGCTCAGCCTGGCCACGGCGGTGAAGCGCGAGTGGATCATGGAGATATTTCCCCAGCACCTCCAGGCGACAGTGGAGCATCTTTTCGACCGCACCCACAAACGCGTCGCGGCAATCCGGCAGGTGCGCTGCCTCGGGCTGGTCATCGGGCAGGAGCACCAGCGCGAAACCGATCCGGAGGCGGCGGGGCTCACGCTGGCGGAAGCCTTTGCCAAGGGCTGGTTTGAGCTGCCCAACCTTACCCATGACGTGAAGCAGTTCATTGCCCGGGTGAACCTCGTCTGCGCGGCGCTGCCGGAACTGGATTTTCCGCGCTTCGACAGCCCGGCCCTGCTGGCGGCGCTCACCCGGGCCTTCACGGGCTTCACTTTGGTCAAGGAGGCGCAGGCCGCCGAACTGCGCCCGCATTTCCGGGCGCATCTCGTACCGGAACAGCGGGGCTGGCTGGATGAGCTGCTGCCGTTGTCCATCCCCTGGCCTGATGGCCGCACGGTGAAGCTCACCTATCCTGAGCCCGGCCGTGACAGCGACGAGGGCCCCGCCTGGCCCACTGCCCAGGTGAAGCTGAACGATTGCTGGGCGCTCAAAACGCATCCGGTGCTGGGCGAGGGCAAAGTGCCGGTGCGACTCTGCCTCCAGGCGCCCGATGGCAAGCGGCTGGACGCCACCACGGATTTTCCGGCCTGGAAAACAGCCAGTTACCCCAAGCTGCGGGCGGCCATCAAGGCGAAGTACGCGGGCTTTGCGTGGCCGTAAGCTGGCCACCTGGAAATACTTGGCCGTTACTTTGCCTCGACGGCGGGACGCATATCCTTTGTTGTTTCGCCCTAAAGTTTCCCACGCTGCCGCCGATTGAGGGGTTGTGGAGTCGTTGGAAACACCGAATCTGCCTGTCTTAACGGAAAAACTTCATATGGAAATCAAGCTGAATGCTCAGGTTGACCCGCTCCCGCCTCAGGCGAAGAGCCAGGCGAAACCGCGCGCTGTTTCCGAGCCTGTTGACCACGTGACTCTCGATCAATCGCACGCGCTGGATCAGCGGCTGCACAATGAACCGCCCGTGCGGGCCGACAAGGTGGCCAGCGCCAAGGCATTGGTGGCTTCGAGCGATTATCCTCCCCACGAAACCATCCAGAAGATCGCCAATTTGCTGGCCAGGAACCTGGATCGGGCCGAATAAGCTGCCAAAGCCTGCCTGTATGCGCGCTGTCAATCCCTGGGCCTCCTACCGCCAAGTCGCCACCCAGACGGCGAGTTCCGGCCAGCTGGTGCTGATGCTGTTTGATGGCATCATCCGCTTTCTCGAGCGGGCCAACGGGGGATTCGGCCTGACCGACCCGGCGGCGGCCAACGAGCAGATCAGCAACAATGTGCTGAAGGCTCAGGCGATCATTCACGAGCTGAACATTTCGCTGAATGTCCAGGAGGGCGGCCAGTTCGCCGACACCCTGCGCCAGCTCTACCTCTACTTCGACCGCCGGCTGCAGCAGAGCAACATGACCAAGACCCCGGATGGCATCAGCGAGGTGATCGGCCGGGTCACCATCTTGCGCGATGCCTGGGCACAGATGCTGCAGGCCCAGACCGACGGGAGCGTTCCCGACCGGGGCTCCCAGCTGCTGGCCGCCTGATTTCCGCCGCATGAGCGCACACGACCAGCAACTCCCGGGTTTGCTCGCCCAATGGCGTGAATTGACCGAGCGTGAGTCCGAGGCCATCCGCATGGGGCAGTGGGCCGAGGTTCACCGCCATCAGCGGGAAAAACAGGATTTGCAGCTGGCGATCAGCCAGTCCAGCCCGGCCGCCCGTTCGGCACCCCAATTGCGTTCAGCCGTGTCGGAACTGATGACGCTCGAACGGCAGAATGCGGAGCTGCTGGGCGAACGTCTCAGCCAGGCGCGGCGTCGGCGGGATGAGTCGGAACAGTCCTGCCGCAACCTGCGGCGGATGCGGCAGTCCTATGGCTCGGTGGCGCAGTCCAACTGGCATTCCTATTCCTGATCCGGACCGGATCGCCGGTGTGGCCGGGTCGCTTCTTGCTGGCTTCCCTTCCGGTCACATGCCAAAACCGTTGCGCCGATTTTACGTCGGGTCCGCCTTGACCACACTTGCCGCCAGAACCCGATCGGGGTCTGTCTTCCCGGGAAAAGGCGCGGCCTGGTCAGATTTTATACGGATGGATGCGCGGCAGATGGTTCCCCAATATGATCATTGCCCGGTGACGCCGGCCCCACGGCTTTCGCCTGGGTGGGGTGGCCGGCTGCCTTTTCGGACGTTCCGCCGGGCCGTTTGCCGACTGTTGCTGCTGGGTGCCCTGCCTCTCCTTTCAGCGGCAGGGGCGGAGAGCATGCAGGTGCTGATCCTGGACTCCTATCACCCGGGCTACGTGTGGTCTGATGCCGAGCTGGACGGTGCGCAGAAGACGCTGAAGGCCGGGCGGGCCGACCTGGAAATCTCCATCGAATATCTCGACCAGTCGCGCAACCCGGGAGCGGACAACCTGATCCGCCAGGCGGGGTATCTGCGGCAAAAGTATGCCGGCAAACGGTTCGGTGCCGTGCTCACCTTCGACCAGGCCGCCCTGGATCTGATGGTGACCAATCACGGCTCCCTGTTTCCGGAAGCACCCGTGGTCTTCTGCGGAGTCGAACAGCTGCCGGCGGTGGCCCCGCAGGACCGCTGGTTTACCGGCGTGATGGAGAAGGCCGATCCCGCCGGTTCCGTGGGTCTGGCCCGGCAGCTCCAGCCCAGGCTGAAGCGGCTGCTGATCTTCGATGCGCCGATGGAAAAGGCGCTGCGGCTGCGGAAACAGGTGCTCGGCCTGACCCCGGCACTGCCGGCCGAGATCTCGGTGGAGGTCCTGACGAACGCGCCCCTTTCGGAAATGCTGCGCCTGGTCGAAGCACTGGACAGCACGACGGCCGTGCTGGCGGGGAGCTCGCTGAGCCTGCAGGATGTTCAGCAGCTGTTGCACAGCCGCAGCAAAGCCCCGTTTTACGGGCTGCAATCGCCCAACCAGCTGGCCGGAGTCGTGGGGGGCAGCTTCTCGGACGGCTTTTTGCAGGGGCAGACGGCCGCCCGCCTGGTGCTGCGGCTGCTGAACGGCGAGCCGGTCGCCCAGCTCCCGGTCATCGAGCAGCCCCCGTTGCGTCTGGCGGTGGATTATGCCGCCGCCCGGCGGCTGGGGCTCTCATTGGCCGCTCTGCCTGCCGGGATCGAACTACGAAACCGTCCGGCGTCCTACTGGGAGCAGAACCGGCAGATCATCCTGGCGTCACTGGCGGTCATCTCCGTGCTTGGCCTGGCGGTCATCGCGCTGGCCTGGACCGTCCGCGAAAAGCGCCGCGCCGAAATCGCCCTCGGCGCGAGCGAGCAGCGCTACCGGCTGCTCGTGGAAAATTCCCAGGACGTGGTGTCGGAGCTGAACTCCACCGGCCAGGTGCTTTTCATCACGGCCAGCGCCGAGGCCGTGTTCGGCCGTTCGCCGGAGGAACTGATCGCCACCTCCCTGTTTTCCCATGTCCATCCCGACGACGTGGCCGCCCTGCGCGAGACGCTCTGGCATACCGGTGGCTCGCTGACCTGCCGCTACCTGCACAAGGATGGCTCTTGGCGCTGGGTGGAAAGCGCGGGACGGCGCTTCCACACCGATCGCGGGGAGGAGCGGGTGGTGGTGATTTCCCGGGACGTCACCGCGCGCAAGACCGCCGAGGAACAGCGGCAGCGGCTGGAGGAGCGGCTGCGGCAGTCGCGCAAGATGGAGGCGCTGGGCACCCTGGCCGGCGGCATCGCGCATGACTTCAACAACATGCTCACCGCGATCATCGGCAACATCGAGCTGCTCAAGATGGAGCGGCAGGTCCCGCCCGAGATGCGCGAGAGCATCCTTCAGATAGACCAGGCCGGCCAGCGCGCCAAAGGGCTGGTTCGGCAGATCCTGACTTTCAGCCGGCCCAATTCGACGCATCGCGAGCCGGTGGACCTCCCGCAGATCGTGGATGAGGTGCTGGCCGTCGTTCGCACCAATGCCCCGGCAGATATCCGCATCAGCACGCAGGTGGTGCCGCAGCTCCCGCCAGTCTGGGGGGACCCGACGCAGCTTCATCAGGTCGTCCTGAACCTCTGCACCAATGCCGTGCAGGCGCTCGAGGCAAATGGCGGGCTGCTGACCGTGGCGGTGGAACCGGTGGAACTCGACGAGGCCTTCTGCCGCATCCACCAACTCGCCCAGGCGGGGACACACGTGATGCTGTCGGTGCGGGACACCGGCCCCGGCATGTCGCGGGAGACGCTGCAACGCATCTTCGAGCCGTTCTTCACCACGAAAGGCCTGGGGCGCGGCACGGGTCTTGGCCTCGCGGTAGTTCATGGCATCGTCCAGAATCACAAGGGAGCCATCTCCGTCGAAAGCCGGCCCGGCAACGGCACGGCCTTCCATGTGTACCTGCCCATCGCTCCCGCCGCCCCGTTGGAGCGCGCGACCACGTCGCAGCCGATGGTGGGTGCGAGAGTCACGACGGTGGAGCAGGGTGAGCCGATATTGCTGGTGGACGATGATCCGGTCGTGACGGCGGTCATCCGGCGGATGCTGGAGGCGGTGGGCCATCCGACGACCGTTTTCAATTCCCCGCAGCTGGCGCTCCAGACCTACATGGAGCGTCCGCACAGCTTCCCGCTGGTCATTACCGATCTGGCCATGCCCGAGATGTCGGGCGTCGCCCTGGCGCGGGAAATCCTCCGGCTGCGTCCGGAGCAGGCGATCCTGCTGGTGACCGGATTCAGCGGCGACATCAACGAGGCACAGGCACGCAAGCTCGGCTTCCGCGGGCTGCTGAACAAGCCGTTCGGGCCGGACCTCCTCCAGGCCGAGATCGCCCGTTGCCTGGGGCGTGGAGCGGCCTCCTGAGCGGCCCCAGGAATGCCGCGCGGACACCCAGGCCTTTGGCCGTTCCTTACTCTGAATCCTAATCGCCGGAGAAAAGGCGACCAAGATTATGATTAAGATTAGGATCAAGAAAAAGATGAGGGAGGCAGGTCCGACATTTCCCCTAAAGCGGAGCCGCTTTTCGCCGATGCTAGGAAGAATGACGGTCCCGGGCGGAAATACGGGCCGCCCATCGCTTTTTTTCGGCGTCCCGATCGGAGGAACGCGGCTTGTATGGCGGTGGATGCGGTGGTTTGTTTTCCCCACAATAGGAGACCTTCAGGTGAAGCATTTGCCATGACACCCCTGTGCCGGACCAGCCACCAACCCGTGCGATGCCGTCCTCGTCCATGAGCCTGGTGTCCGCCGGGGCTTTGCCAACCGTTGCGTTGCCGATGGAAGGCTTCGCCGCGGCCTTCCCCTTTTTTTTCTGCGTATCCGGCGAGGGCCGGATTGTTCAGGCTGGTCGGACCCTGTTACGAATCCGCCCGGCGGTCGCGGAGCAGCCGGAGGTCGAAAAGCTGTTTGCCTGCGTCCAGCCCGAAGGGCGGATGAGCAGCGGGTGGCTGCGGGAAAACGAGGGACGGCTCCTGATGGTCGAGCTGCTGGGCACCGGCCTGCGCTTTCGCGGCCAGTCGCTGACCGTGGCCGACGGCAGCCAGATGATCTTCCTCGGCTCGCCGTGGTGCTCCGACAGCACGCAATTCCGGACGCATGGGCTGACGATGGAGGATTTCGCGCTGCATGATCCGGGGGCGGACCTGGTCCATGCTCTCCAGGCGCAGCGCAGCGCGCTGCTTGACGCCCATGAACGGCTCCAGCAGCAGGATGTCGAGACACGGCTGTTGGCCCTGGTGGCCGCCCGCACCGACAACGCCGTGGTGCTGACCGATGTCCAGGGCGGCATCGAATGGGTGAACGAGGGTTTCACGCGGCTCACCGGCTACACGCTTGACGAGGTGCGCGGTCGCAAGCCCGGGGCGGTCCTGCAATGTCCCGATACCGATTCCCGGACCATCGAGCACATGCGGCAGATGATCGCGCAGCAACGGGGTTTCTCGGTCGAGATCCTGAACTGCCGCAAGGATGGCCAGAAATACTGGGCGGCCGTGGAGATCCAGCCGATTGCCGACGTCAGCGGCGCCGTCACCCATTTTGTCGCCATCGAAAGCGACGTGACCCATCGCCGGGACGCGGAAAGCCGCCTGGCAGTGCAGTATGCCTGCTCACGGGCGCTGGCGGATTGCGACTCGTTCGAGCTGGCGATGATGGCCATCTTTCAGGCGTTCAGCCGCCGGCTGGACTGGAGCGTGGGCGTCTATTGGCAGGTGGAGCCGATCAGCCGGCAGCTGCGCTGCCAGTTTGTCCGCAATGTGTCCGAGGGCCCCGCGCAACGGCTGATCGCCGAACTGCAAAGCGCGCTGCTGGAATCGGAAAGCTGCCTGCCAGGGCAGGTCTGGGCCAATCGCCAGCCGGCCTGGCTGGCGGAACTGGGCAGTGACGCCTGCTTCCCTGCTTTGGAGGCCGCAAAGGCCGCCGGGCTGGCCAGTTCCGTCGCGTTTCCGGTGCTGGCGGGTGGCGAGACGGTCGGCGTGGTGCAGCTCTTCTGCGAGGAACACCGGCAGCCCAGCGCGGAGCTGCTGAAAGTTTTCGGCTCGGTGGGCCATCAGATCGGCCTTTTCATCGTCCGCAAACGCGCCGAGTCGGAACTGCAGCGGCAGCGTGATTTCGGTCAGCAGGTGATGAGCCTGATGGGGCAGGGGCTCACGATCACCAACGAGCAGGGCGTCTATGATTTTGTGAATCCCGCCTTTGCCCGGCTGCTGGGGTATGAGCCGGTGGAGCTGATCGGACGCCAGCCCGAGGAGCTGGTGGCGCTGGAAGACCGGCACATTTTCGCGGACCTGCGGGAACGCTGCCTGCGGGGGGAGACCATCACCTGCGGGCTGCGGATGGTGCGGCAGAACGGCTCCCCGGTCTATTCCCAGCTCACGGGGGTGCCGCGCTGGCGCGATGGGCGCGTGGTGGGCACGGTCACGACGGTCACCGACCTCACCGACCACAAGCGCGGCGAGGAGCAGCTGCAGCTGGCCAAGGAGTCGGCCGAGTCTGCCAACCGCGCCAAGAGCGACTTTCTCGCGACGATGAGCCATGAGATCCGTACCCCGATGAATGGCATCATCGGCATGTCGAACCTCGTGCTGGGAACCCAGCTGGACGCCCGGCAGCGCGAAATGCTGGAAGCGGTGCGGGCCAGCGGCGAGGCGCTGATGTCGATCATCGAGGACATCCTCGACTTCTCGAAGATCGAGGCCAACAAGCTCCAGCTTGTCCATGAGGCGTTCGAGCTCGATCCGGTGCTCGACGGCGTCGTGGACCTCCTGGCCCACAAGGCGCAGCAAAAGGGGCTGGAATTCGCGATTGTCATGGAACCGGCCGTGCCGACGACCCTGCATGGGGATGCGGGCCGCCTCCGGCAGATCCTGCTCAACCTGGTTGGCAACGCGATCAAGTTCACCGAGCACGGCGACATCACGATGGAGGTCGCGACCGATGTGGATGAGGACGGGATACGGCGGCTGCGCTTTCTGGTGCGCGACACAGGCATTGGCATCCCTCCCGAACAGCAGCAGCGGCTGTTCAACCCCTTCACCCAGGTGGACTCCTCCACCTCACGGCGTTTCGGCGGCACCGGCCTGGGCCTGGTCATTTGCAAGCGGCTCGTGGAAATCATGGGCGGCCTGATCGGGATGGAGAGCATCCCGGGAAAGGGGTCGCTGTTCTGGTTCACGCTGCCGGTGGGCGGCGGTGTGCCCCACCGTCTGTCAGTTCCCCACAATCGCGCCCGCGTGCTGATTGCCGAAACCAACGCCCAGAGCCGGCGGGCTGCGCTGTCGCATTTCACCGCGTTGGGTGCCACTGCCGAGGCGGTGGGTACCGAAGCGGAAGTCATCGAGCGGCTTCGGCTGGCCCGCCCGGCGTTTGATCTGGTGCTGGCGGATCGCGCCCTGCTAGGTTCCACGGCACTCACCGATGTCTGCCGACGATTGCGTCGTCCCCCCCGTCTGTTGGTCACCTGCCTGCTCACGGACACCATTCGCGAGGGCACGGAGATCCAGGGCGTGGACGCCTTTCTCGCCCGGCCACTGAAGCGTTCTCAAGTGCAGACCATTCTGGCCAACCACTTTGTGGGCCACGCCCCGGCGGGGTCAGCCGCCGCCGGCTCGGGACGCGCGGAGAAGGGGACCCAGGCCGCGGGGCTCAACGTGCTCGTGGTGGAAGACAACGAGATCAACCGCCGTCTCGCGGTCCTCATCCTCGAAAAACTCGGCCACCGGACGGCCCTGGCCGAGAACGGGCAGGAGGCGTTCGACGCGGTCCAACAGCGCGACTTCGACGTGGTCCTGATGGACTGCCACATGCCGGTGGTGGACGGCTATACGGCCACCCGGATGATCCGCGATTTTTATGCGTTAAACTCCACGCGCCGGAGTCCGATAATCATAGCCATGACCGCGAACGCCATGGCCGGGGAACGTGAACATTGCCTGTCCGTGGGCATGGATGAATTCCTGGTCAAGCCGGTGAACATCGACCACCTGCGCGAGACGCTGGATCAGGCGCGGCTGGCCAATCCGGCGCCACCCGAGGCGCCGGCGGCAGCCGACAGTGCCCGTGCCTCTTCCATGCGGACCACGCTGGCCCCGCTCATCGAGCAGCTCGGCGCCGAATCCATTTTCGAACTGTTGGCGGCCTTTCTGAACGACAGCCCGAGCCGCATCGACGAACTGAAACGGCTCGCCGGCGGGGCCGATCAGAAAACCCTGCGGCGCGTCGCCCACACGCTGAAGGGCAGCTCCAGCATCTTCGGCCTCACGGCGCTCACCCAGGCCTGCCTGCAGCTGGAAAACCTCGCCGCCGGCCAAAAGACCGATGGCCAGGCCGAAGTGGCCACCACCATCGAGCGCGAATTCGCGCAGGCCCGGCCGGATATCGACCGGATCCTTGCGCAACTGGCCACAGGTTCGCTCTGAGCCGAGGAGCGTCCGACCCTCGGCGCTGGAAAACCAACGCTGAACGTCCAGCCTCCTTCGGTAACTGTCCAAGGACACACTGCTCCCAGTGGCCTGTCGTTCATTGGCTGTTTATAGCAGGCCGGCTAACCTGGTCGGTGGGTGGGGCCGAGCTGCCGCTCACTGCCCCCTGACCCCGGCTTACTGGCTTACCGGCTTACTGGCCCTTGATCGGCAGTTTCTGTGACCTATTCTTTGCTCGACGTCAGCCCCAGTTAGGAGTCATCTAGAGCCGCCCCATGAAACTTCGCCGTAACCAACGAGCCTTCACTTTGGTGGAGCTGCTGGTGGTGGTTGCCATTATCGGGGTGTTGGCGGGCATGATGCTACCGGCGCTGACCAAGGCGAAGTTCTACTCCAAGGTCGCCAACTGTGCCTCGAATTATCGCCAGTGGGGGGTTGCGGTCAGCGTTTACGCCAGTGACGATTTACACGGGCGGTTGCCGTCCTACAAGATGCCCCGCACCGGGCTCAATCCATGGGATGTCTCCATCGACATGGCACCCGGTCTGGAACCTTACGGGCTGACGGTGACCATGTGGCATTGCCCCACGCGGCCGTGGGAGTTTGCCGAGGCTAACAACTGGTTCCTGAAGACCAAGAAGCGCCAACTGTCCTCCGTCACGGACCTCAGCGAGTATTTCAGCTGGCAATACATCGACTTTGCGGTCATCCGCCATTGCTGGTGGGTGCCCCGTCCGCTGGCTGACACGGGTGAACTTTTTCCCACCCCGCTCAATGATGGTACGGCGGTTCGCGATCCCGATGGCTGGCCAACCAAGGCCGATTCCGGCGTGGCGGCACGCCAGCCCATCATCAGTGACCTGTGCCTGGCCCCGGGCTACAAGACGACCGACGTGTCGAAAGCCATGGCCGGGCATTCCGACGGCAAGACCCTCATCAATGTCAATATGGCCTTCGCCGATGGCCACGTGGAGACCCACACCCGGGAGAACATCCGCTGGCAGCAGTCCGGTAACTGGACGGCGTTCTACTGAGACGCCGAGGCCTGGCGGTGTCCGCAGTTTCTTGCTCCTGCTCTTACTCTTACTCCTGCTCGTTAACGACGAAGCGGATAGATTAGGAGCAAGAGCAGGATCAGAAGGCTCCTGCTCCCACTTCACCCCGAACCGTCTTACAACCGCCAGCCCTTGCGGTACTGGTAGTGGATGAACTCATCGGCCTCGGGCGCACCGACTGCCTTCATCTTCGCGGCATTCCAGACGATTTCCTTGCCGGTGCGGTGGGCGACGTTGCCGAGCAGTACGCTTTCCGTGAGCGGTCCGGAATAGTCGAAGTTGCACAGCGTCTTGCCGCCATGCTTGCAGGCTTCCGTCCATTCCTTGTGGTGGCCGATGGAATCGGGGATGGATTTGGCCGGCCGCTGGTAGCTGGCGAAATCCGCCTCGGGCAGCAGCGCCAGCTTGTCGTAATCAGCCAGCAGCATCCCCTTGCTGCCGACGAAGAGCGTGCCGTTGCCCCACTTGGGCAGCTTCCCTTCGGCGAACTGGGGCGGTCGTTTGTCGCCGTGATACCAGCGGAGCTTCACCGGCGGCTGCGCGCCGCGCGCCGGGTAGTCGTACTCGACGATCAGCCAGGTGGGCGGGCATTCGGGGTCCGGCTTCGGGCCGTCCACCACGCGGACGCGTTCCGGCGTGCGCAGGCCAAGGGCCCAATGCGACAGGTCGAAGTGGTGGCAACCGAGATCCGCCAAGGTACCGCCGCCAAAGGCCCAGTAGTTGCGCCATTTGAACGGCAGGTAATCGGGATGATACGGCCGCGCCGCGACCGGTCCGAGCCACAGGTCGTATTCGAGCGTGGAAGGCACGGGCGGCGTCTCGGTGGGGCGCTTCAGGCCGCCAAAGCCGCCGCCCACCCAGACATGAACCTCACGGATTTCGCCGATCGCGCCGGCCTGCACCAGCTCGACCACCCGGCGGTAGTTGGCACCGCCGTGGATCTGCGTGCCGATCTGGGTGACCAGCTTCTTCTCGCGCGCCAGCTCGGTCACGAAGCGGACCTCGGCAATCGTTCGGGCGAGCGGCTTCTCGCAATACAGATGGCGTCCTGAGTGCAGCGCCGCGGCGCTGATGACCGCGTGGGTGTGATCGGGCGTGCCGACCACCACGGCGTCGATGCCCTTGAGGTCGAGCACGCGGCGGTAGTCGCGGAACTTCTGCGCGCCCGTGTGCGTCCCGGCCGCCTTGTTCAGGAAGATTTCATCCACATCGCACAGCGCGACAATGTTCTCGTGCGAGACGTTGTTGAGATCGTACAGCGCCTGGTTGGCGGTGCCGATCATGGCGATGTTCAGCTTCTCGTTGGGCGAGACGGCCCAGGCCGGGCCGGCGTAGCTCAGGAGTTTCGTGGCGACGGCCGCCTGGGCGGTGCGCGTGAGGAAGCGGCGACGGGAGAGCGGGGAATTCATGACCGTAGTGGCGACGAGGCTAGCACCGGTCAAATTCACGGAACAACCTCCGCCGCCGTTTCAGGCCGGATTTTTTAGGGTAGGGGAACGGGTGCCAATTCCGGATGGGGCCACCGGGCCGGGACCATCGTCCGGTTCGCATGGAACATAGCCCAGTGCTTCAGCACCGGGCTGAACGAGCAATGGCGAGCCGAGTCTCGTCAGAGAGGGAAGAATCTCATTCCAGCATGGCAGATTCGAACGTCATCGATCGAAGGCCACTGCGACCCCTTCAGGGTCGATCTGCATTGGATGTCGTTAACCCAGCGTAGGCGATTTCATCGCCAACGCTGGGCTGAATGCTTCCATCCCTTCAGGATGGTGGAAGCCTGGGTTTGTTGTAGGCACAGGGGGCGGTTCAATCCGCCAGCAGGAAACGCAGATCATCCAGCGACAGGCTCTGCGCGAACTTCTCCTCGCCGAGCACGTCCAGCGCGAGCGCGGATTTCGTGCGTTGCAGGGCGCGGATTTTTTCCTCGACCGAGTCTTTGATGAGCAGCCGGTACGCGATGACCTTCTGCGTCTGGCCGATGCGGTGCGTGCGGTCAATCGCCTGCGCCTCGACGGCGGGATTCCACCACGGGTCGAAGAGCACGACATAGCTGGCGGCCGTGAGGTTGAGGCCGAAGCCGCCCGCCTTGAGCGAGATCAGGAACACACCGGCCCCGTCGTGGCCCTGGAACTGCCGGACGAGGTCGCCGCGATTTTCGGTGCCGCCGGAGAGGAAGAACTGCGTCCAGCCGCGCTCGGCGATGGCCGCTTTGAGCAGCTCCAGCATTTCCACGAACTGCGAGAAGACGAGCACCTTGTTGCCCTCTTCCATCAGCGGTTCGAGGGTCTCCATCAGTGCCTCCAGCTTGGCGCTTTCCCCCTTGGAGTCGGGTTTGGCCAGCTTGGGATGGCAGCAGATCTGGCGCAGCCGCAGCAGCGAGGTGAGGAAGTTGAAGCGGTGCCGGTTCAGCGCCGCCGGGGTGTTCACGCGCAGGAGCATCGCCTGGGCGCGCTTCAGTTCCGCGCGGTACAGGGTCTTCTGCTCGCCTTCGAGTTCGCAGAAGAGATCCTCCTCGATGCGGTCGGGCAGGTCCTTGGCCACCTGGGTCTTGGTGCGGCGGAGCAGGAACGGGCGCACGCGCGCGGCGAGCCGCTGGCGGGCGAGCGGGTCATTCTTGGAATCGAAGACCTTCGCGAACTCGTTGCGGCCGCCGAGTGCGCCGGGCATGGCAAAGCTCATCAGGCTCCACAGGTCGAGCAGCTTGTTCTCGATGGGCGTGCCGGAGAGCACCAGCCGGTGCTCGGCGCGCAGGCTGCGGGTGACCTGGGCGGTGATGCTGGCGGGGTTCTTTATGTATTGCCCCTCATCCAGCACCACCGCGAGGAAATTCATCCGGGCCAGCCTTTCGCCCACGATGCGGAGCTGGTTGTAGTTGATGACATGCAGGTCGGCCGAGCCGGCGAGTGCGGGCAGGTTCTCGATGGATTCGCTGCTCCAGACCCGCACACGGAGATGGGGGAGGAAACGTTCCACTTCGGCCCGCCAGTTGTCGGTGACCGACTTGGGGCAGATGACCAGAAACGGAGCCGGTCCACCTGCCGTTCCGGAGGGCATGACTTCGACCTCTTCGACGGTCTTCTTTCCGCGTTTGGCCTTCTTGGCCGGAACGGCGCTTTCGGCGGCGATGGCGGCCGACGGGGCAGGGGAAGCGGCGGTCTGGGTGGAAGTGCCCACGGGCAGGCCGAGCGGCCCGGTCATGGCCTCGGCTTTCAGCCAGGCGAGCCAGGCCAGCGTCTGCAAGGTCTTGCCGAGACCCATGTCATCCGCCAGGACCCCGCCAAAGCCGTTGGCGGAGAGGTAGCAGAGGAAATGAAAGCCCTCGCGCTGATAGGGACGCAGTTCGGCCTTCAGCGTGGTCGGCAAATCGGGAGTGACCCGCGCGCGAATCTCCGCCACGCGTCGCTGGATGCGGGTGAAGGTCTCCTCGCCGAGAAATGATTTCGCCGCCGCGTCGGCCAACTGCAGTGCATGGAGCCGTTGCGGTTCGCTGGTCAGCTCATGCGGGCTGAGGCCCAGTTTGGCGAGCTGCGCGTCCTCCTCGGCGCTCAGCTTGAACTCCAGCTTGCGCCAGCCCTTGCTGCCGAGGCGCACCCATTTGCCCCGCGCATCGAGCAGCGCCTTGATCTCCTCCGGAGAAAGCTGAGTGTCGCTGACGTCGAGGATGACCCGGAGATCGAACCAGTCCATGCCCGCCTCTGCCACATCGAGGCGCACCTGGCCGGCGACGGTGGCATTCTGGAACGAGGCCAGTTCGCCGTGCAGTTCCAGGGCGATGTGGGGCGGCAGGCTGGTGAACCAGCCCATGAACTGATCGGGGAACTTGGCCGTTACGCGCAGCAGCCAGCGCTGACGGGCGAAATCCCATTTGAAACCCGACGGCTCCAGCAGCCGCGGAAGCTCGCCCAACGCCGAACGGTCATACGTCACGAGCGGGTCGGAGCTGCGCACGGTCTCAGCGGCGGCGGATGATTCCGATACGGTCTTCGCGGCGGTGGCTGGCCGCTGGCTGTCCCCGTCCCTGATCTCAGTCCACGCGCTGCCGTTCCAACGTTCTCCGTGGCCGCTTCCGGGGGCGGAAGCGGTGACATCCAGCACCACGTATTCCGTCTCGCTGCCGAACGAGATGGTGCGCAGTTCGGCCTGCAGGCGGGCCTGCAACGGCACAACCCGCACCCGCTCGGCCAGGCGCGGCGGCAGCGGCACGGACAGATGCTGGAGGAAACGCACGCCGGTCGCCGTTTCCAGTGCGGGGGCGGGGATGGGCGTTTCCACCATCGGATCCAGCGCGCGGTCTTCCACGGGCGGGCCGGAGAAGATGGCGGTGGTGGTCACATACAGCGTTGGACGGCCCGGCAAAGTGAACAGGAAGCGGGGAACCGGGGAACCGTCGCCCTGGCGCAACCGCAGATGGTAGTCGTCATCCTCATCGGCGGCGGAGCTGAGTTCCCAGCGCAGTGGCGTCTCGGGACGCCGCAGGGGTTCGCCATCTTCGCCCACGATGAACGAGCGCAGGGCCGGCAGCCGCAGGAAGCGGTTCAGCATCCGGCGCGTCTGCGCATCGTGCCAGACCAGGTTGATGGCATGACCGTAGCGTGCGCGCTGGGCGAGCGGCTGCCAGAGCAGGGCGACTTCCGGGGTGAGCTGGTCGGCGTTCTTCTCGTCAAAATCCTTGAAGCGGCCCGGCTTGATCGGGCTCCAGTCCAGGGCACCGGGCTTGCGGTATTCAATCAGCCCTTCCTGTTCGGTCAGCCGGAGGCGCAGTTCCACCTCTTCGCCTTCGCCGGAATCCTCGCCGTGCCCGAGCTGCAGGTTGTTCAGCAGGCTGCGCCACCGGTCGACATTGCGCCGTCGCCGCCATTCGGCGACCAGGCGCCTTACCTCGGCCAGGTCGGTGACAGGGCGCAGAAATTCCGGCCAAGCCAGGCCCCGCTCCTCGACCGCCAGCGCGACGTAGAGCCAGAACTCGTGCTCATCCTTCGGGGTGGCCGGCCACGCCTCCAGTTTCTCCCAGGAATTCGGGCCGGTGAACTTGAAGCCGAATCCCAGCAGGTCGTCGCCGGTGAGGAAGGGACGTTCCCGCAGTTTCGCAAAGCGTTCCTCGACCTTGCGGACAAACTCGGCCTCGGGCCGGGACAATTCGCGGCCCAGGGTTTCGGCGGCCTTGCGGGCGAGCAAGCCGGGGGCGGCCGGGGTGGGCACCCGTTTGGCCACCCGGCCGCCGGCGCTCAGGTTCCGCACGCTGGCGGCGCTGTGCTCGGCGAGCAGCGCCTTCATCGCGGCGTAGGAGTGTTCACAACCGCCGCCGACCGGGCAGGTGCATTCTTCCCACCAGGACTTGGATTCCGGATCGTAGCGCAGGCCGGTCTGCAGGAGGGTCTCACCCTGCACATCCGCGACAAATTCACCGCCGGGGGCGATGCAACGCAGCTCGCGCACCGCCTCGGCGGCGAAGAGCTCGTCCCCACGGCGACGCACGTCCGTGGGAAATTCCTTCAGGAAAAGCTGGGCGGCATCGGCGTTGAACTGCGCGAAGTCGGCGGGTTCCATGTAGCCGCCGAACCTAACACATCATGGCGGCAGGACAAGGAGTGTCGCGATCGCTCACGGAACTGGGTCCGAAGCCTGCGGGGCAAAGGCAGATGTCCGGCACTGGCCGGGTGGCGAAGAGCCGTCGGATGCCCGCTGCAGGGACTTGCAGGCGGCCCACAAATTGCGCGTAACCGCGGGGAGCTCGCAGGCGTCGCCTGCTGGTGAGGGGCGGCGGCAGCCCCCTAGGGTGATGCCCAAGCCTTTGACGGGGGCGGGCCCATGACTGAATCTGTTGCCATGGGTCTGCGTCTGAGGGTGTGATGGTGAAAAGTGGTCAATTTATGAAACTTATTGCGGTAAAGGTAGTTACGCTGGTCGCATTGAGCGGCATTCTGGCCGGTTGTGTCGACCGGTATGGCCGGCAGGACAATACGGGGAGCGGAGCTTTGATCGGCGGCGCCTCGGGTGCAGCCATCGGAGCCATCGCGGACCGCCGAAATCCGGGAGCCGGTGCCCTGATCGGTGGCGTGGCCGGTTTGATCACGGGTGGCCTGATCGGCCATAGCATGGACGAGGAACGTCGGCCACCACCGCCGGTCTATGTGGCGACACCGCCCCCACCGGCGCCGGTGGCGACGCCCCCGCCCGTGAGCGTTGCTGATGTCGAAAACCTTACCCACTCGGGCGTGAGCGACAATGACATCATCAACCAGATCAACAGCACCCATGCGGTGTTCCATCTGGATGCGGAAACCATCATCCGCCTCAAGAACTCCGGGGTCAGCCAGAACGTGATCGCCTACATGCTCGGCACCGCCAACGCCGTTGCCACGCAGGCGCCGCCCCCGCCTCCTACGGAGACGGTGGAGGTCGCACCCGGGCCCGATTATGTCTATGAACGGGGCGAATGGGTTTGGAACGGCGCGGCCTGGGTCTGGGTCGGCGGTCGCTGGGTGGTACCGCCGTATCGTCATGCCGTCTGGGTGGAGGCGCATTGGGTTGCCGGCCGGCACGGCTGGTACCGTGTTCCAGGGCATTGGCTGTGATCTTAGGGAGATGCGCCGGGCCGGAGGGCCGACCGGTTGCACGGCCCGCTGAAGCCTGTCAATCAGGGTGATACAAACATGAATTTTTTCACCTTCAGAAGCAGGAATCATTTGACGTCGGGCTTCCACGTTTACAAAGTAAAAATGCGCCTGCGACGTCGGAAGAAATTCCGGGGGTTCCTGGCGCCGCCGCTCCGAAATTAGCCGGTCCGCTAAAATGCACCGGAGCGGCGAAGTTTTTCCTGGAGCTCCCAAGCTATCGTGTAACCACCGAGGACGCTTTAGCGTCTGCGCAAAAAAGTCACCGGAATGTCCCTGAAAATTGCCATCGAAAGCATCCTCAAACACCGTGAACCCGTGCCGTTCTCCCATGTCCGAGCGGTGGGTGGCACCACGGTGGGTGGGGGCCGGTGGCTGCTGTTGGAACGTCAGGCGATCACCGCGATTGAAAATCAGCGGAGCACGTTCTTCGTCCTTAAGGACGGCCGCGAGGTGGCCGTGGTCGTGGGCACCTCGCCCACGGGCATCAAGTATCTCACGACGGCGGCCGATGGTGAAATCCCGGAGGCACTGCTGGGCTTGCCGGACCATTATACCAGGCCTTGAGCCGCGAATTAGTTCCCCGCGGAAACACGGGCACCACCCGTACGGGCGATCTTGTGAACAATTCGGGCTTGCCGACTGACAGTACTCTTATATCAATGCGCCCGAGCACATGGACCCCAAGCAGGAAAAAGCCGGCGTTGACTGGGAATCGTTCCAGTTCGCCGCGCTTTTGTGCGCCTTCGGGATCGTCCTGCTGCTGGTGGTCTTTCTGACGCCGGATGCCGCCCACCGCAATGTTCGCGCGCTGCTGAGCGTGGCCAGTGGCTCACCCTGGCGGCGTTGGGGTGATTGGCCGGCTGCCTGGTGCAGCTTGAAAATCATCCTGCTCAGCCTCGCCGGATTCCTCATTCTGTTCCCCCATGCGATGGTGTTGCGCCTGCAACAGCGGCACACGCTGTCCAACCTGATCATGGCGGCCACGCCCTTCCTGTTTCCGGTCTACCTGATCGGGGTTTACTGTCTCATCAAGTCGCTCCTTTGAAGGGCCTTCGCCGTGTCGGCGAGAATCCGCCCGATGCCCATCAGGCGGGCGGGGTGAGCAGATTTTCGAGCAGCGTATGCGCCGTCCGGCGCACCTGTTCCGAGCGGGCTTCAAGGCGCTGGTAGAGCTCGCTCCAGCCGGGATGCACCTGGTTCCGTTCCCGCCAGAGTGTCTTGAGCACGCGCTCCGTGCGTTCCACCTGCTGAATGGCCGACGCCAGCGATTCGCGGCCCTCGGGCAGGTCGGAAACCTGCCCGACGAAGAAGCGGCTGATACGCCGGTCGTCGAACACCGCGTGCAGCAGCGTTACCACGGTCTGCTCGTAGGCATACCAGCGGCGGCGCAGCATCTGTCCGAGGAATTCGTGGCCGAGGGCGAAGAATTCGGAGCGCGGCCGCTCGGTGTATTCGCGGATTTCCTGAGCTTCCGCGGGGAACCAGTTGTAGAGCAGCGCAAAGGTTCCGTAGGTGTCGATGAGCTGCTTGGAATGCCCGTGACCGGTCTCGATCTCACCGATGCAGACGTCCTGGCCGAGTTCGAGGATGATTTCCGGCAGGTCGGCCAGCCGGGAAAGCACTTCGCGGCCGGCGGCGGTGCCGTAATTGAAGTCGCCCGGGATGAGCCAATAGACGTCACCGGGCTGGCCGCGTTCGTAGGCAAGGCCGAGGCCGGAGTACCACATCTGGCAGGTATCCACGCACCACGCATCTACCAGGTCGGAGCCGGTAGCCACCGTCAGCTCGCGAAAACGGTGAAACCGGGCGTCGTCCGCCATCGCGTAATGCGTCTTCCGATCCATCACGGTCAGCGGACGGGCGTAGGCGTTGGGCCGTCCGGCGAGTTGCGCCACCAGCCGGTACAGCTCCTCCAGATCGGCGTAATCGTCGGGCTGGCGATACGGATAGATCACGACGGGATGGATACGGCCCTTGCGGGCGGCAGTGGACTTACCACCGACACGGTGGGCCGTGCGGGCTGTGGTCTTGGCCATAGGTCTTACGGATCTGGGATTGGGCGCAGCATGCCCAACCCACAGCCGACAACAACCCGGAAATTGCTGGGAGGCTTCAACCGCCAACATCCAACTTTGAACGTCCAACGTTCAATGGAGGCGGTCGCAGTTTGAAGCCGCCCGCGCGGCAGCACCCGGATTATGAAGAACCAGAGGCTTCCGGCGTTGAACGTTGAAAGTTCAGCGTTGGACGTTGGTCGTTCAAAACATGGCCACCGATTGCCCTGAAGGCCTATTGCTTGGTCAGACGGTAAAACACGGGCGTTCCCGAAGCAGGGGCGGTAAAGGTGAAATGATCGCCCGTCTGCGTGATGCCGGAAGTGATGGCTGACCACGAAGCATTGGCTTCCAGGGAGGAGGAGGTCTGCAGCCCGAAGCCGGTTGCCGTCGCGGTGAGCCAAGTGAGCACGACCTGATCACCGGAAAGCGCCTGCTCCAGCAAAGGGGAGGCAAGGGTGAGAAATTCGCCGGACTCCGAGGTGAGCGTCGCGCCGCTGGCGGCATCCGGGGTCAGGTTGAAGTGCAGCGTGTGCTCGAAATCCGCCATGGTGTTCACCTGGGCGTAAACTGAACCACCCAACCCCTGGCTGGGATCGCTGCCGCCGCCGTTATTCAACGACTGGCTGGCGTAGAAGTAAAAATCACCCTTGGGCACCACAATGGTCACGTTGAATGGCTCGTGGATGGTCAGCGAGTCGCCGGGGCCCGCATGGCGGTCAAGGCTGACACCGCCGAGATAGGTTCGTTCGATGGTGTCATAGCCGCCGAATTCGCCCTCACCGGGATGATGGACCGTACGGGGTGCCGAGTAGATGCTGATCTCCATGTGCGCGAAGGCCTGGGCCAGCGTTGGGCCGGTCGCGATCACGGTCGGGGATGAGACCGAGGTCGGCAAAAAGGACCCGGGCGGATTGGCGCTGATCTGGCCGTGCCAGACCCCCGAAAGGGTCAGGGTGGTGTCGGCCGAAGTGGTGACATAGTCGGCAATTTCCGAACTGGAAGTGGCCGACCCCTGCGCGCCGAAGCCGCTATAGGGCGGGGCGGGCGTCTTGGCGACGCCCGGGCCACCCAGGCCGTAGGCCGACGAGTTGCGCAGGATGCCCGTGGCGAGGTTGGCGGCCGCATGAGTTGTGCCCGAGTAACCGATCCCCACTCCAACCGTCCCTCCGCCATCAATTGGAAACGATCCATTGTAGCCCGTCGTGTTCACGCCACCCGAATCGCCATGTTCCTGCGCGACCTGCGTACCCGTACCGACCTCGATCATGGGAATGAACGGGCGCACGGAATAGTAGCGGGTGTTCCCGCCGTTCTCGTAGTAGTAGGCGGAAATGGTGGCGTCAAGGATGCTGATGGCGCGGGCGCCCGCGAAGTGCGCGCCCTGGCTGGGATCTTGCAGATACTGGGCGTCCAGCTGCTCGAGCGTGAGCGTCCGGTCACCGAGCGGACCGGTGGCGGGTGCGGCCAGAGCCTGGCCGGCGGTCAGCGCCGCCAGAATCACGGTTGCAGGCAGAAAACAGGACGGTCGGGCGGCGACGGAGAAGAATTTCATCATCCTCCGTTCGTCCTAGGTCGGGCGGCCTTTTCAGAAATCTTTCGGATTCGCTTGATTGACTGTCTTGATCGGCTTGCGGGCCAGATAAACAGCGTGAGAAACCGTGAAATGCAGACGATTTGATGTAAAGCGGCCCAATTTTTCTCGTACTGCGCCCATGCCCAAGATTCCTGAAGGGAATCCAGCCATCAGCCAAGGGTTGGGGCGAAGCATCTACCTGGGAGGTCATTCGGAAAGAAGATCAACCGCAACGCGGTTGCAGGGCCTCGTACCCCAGTTGCTGCGATCCCTTCAGGGTCGAAACGCCATGGGCATTGACGCCCAGCGTAGGCGATTCCATCGCCAACACTGGGCTGAATGATCCCATCCTTTCAGGATGGCGGAAGGCGATGCATTGATCCCGCGCACCTAGACGTTCGGGCTGTCACTTGCGCGGGCACCAGCCAGGTCTGGTTTGAAACTTCCTGCTCACGCCGAAACCGCGTCGCATTCCGCCTTCGCCTCCCCCAGCGGTTCCCCATAGGGCAGATCATCCGGTAGGGGCACCAGTTCGCGGATCCAATCCCAGAGCTGGGTGAAGTCCTTGTTCACATCGCCGGAAAGGCAGTCGGTGATCAGGCCGGCGGCTTCCGGATGGCGCTCGATGACTTCGCGGAAGGAAAACGCGGGCTCGTAAAAGGCGTACACCAGCTTGCGCATGTTCTCGACGCCTTCGCGCAGCATCCGTCCGTAGGGCGCAAACTGTTCCGCAGAAACATCGCCTGTGGCCAGGGCGGTGTGGACGGCTTCGCCGGCGAGCTGACCGCTCTTCAGCGCCAGCATCACACCGCTGCTGAACACGGGGTCGAGGAACGCGAAGGCGTCGCCCACCAGCAGCAGGCCCGGCGAGGCGCAGTGGCGGGAGTGGCGGCTGTACTCGCTCATGACAAAGTATTTCCCCACCGGCTCACCGACCGAGAGGTGTTCCCGGATCCACTCGTTCTGATTGACCTCGCGGTGGAAGATGTCCTTCGGCTCCCTGAGCCCGTCGCGGGTGAGATACTTGCCTTCGGCCACCACGCCCACGCTGACCATGTTGTTGTGCTGGGGAATATGCCAGAACCAGCCCTTGTCCGGCACGTAGGCCACCGTGGTGTCGCCTTCGTCGATGCCTTCCCCGCGCTTCGAGCCCCGGTAGTAGGTCCAGACCGCGACCTTGTTGAGGTACGGGTCCGATTTGCGCCACCCGCGTCGGTTGGCGGCGAAGGCTTCCTTGCCGCTGCAATCGAGAGTGATGGGGGCGCGTACCTCATACGTCCGGCCGGACTTGTCCGTCGCCTCGACACCCACGACGCGGTCGCCCTCCATGAGCAGGCGGTTGACGGTGGTTTCTTCGCGCACCTCGGCGCCCTTTTCGCGGGCGTTGTCGAGCAGCAGCTGATCGAACTCGGAGCGCAGCACCTGCCACGTCTGCGCCACAGTCGCGCGGTCGTAGCGATTGAAGAAGTAGAACGGCTGCGAGCGCCGGCCATCCCGCTGCACGAACGTGACGCTGTACTTCTTCACGAAGCCCGAGGAGCGCATCTTGGGAATCATCCCGATTCGTTCGAGCGGCCCAAACGTGAAGGGAATGAGCGATTCGCCGATGTGGTAGCGGGGGAACTTCTCCCGCTCGAGGATGAGGACCTTGTGGCCGTATTCGGCGAGGATGGCGCCGGCACAGGAGCCGGAGGGACCGCCGCCGATCAGGATTGCGTCGTAGTTTTCAGTCATAAGATCAATTGCTAGGCGGCGGGAAACAGTCGTCGGCGCAGCCGGCGCCGACGGGCCGGTTCAGGCCGCCGGTTGCAGCGCCCCACGGAGGACGCGTTGCCGGGCAAAGAGGGTGAGCAGCGGGCCGGTCATCATGGTGGTCGTAAGGGCCATGATCACGAGCATCGCGAAGATGCGCGGCGAGAGGATGCCGAGATCGTAGCCGATGTTCAGCGCGATCAGCTCCATCAGGCCGCGCGTGTTCATGAGCGCGCCGAGTTGCAGGGACTCGCGCCAGCTCATCCCGGTAAATCGGGCCGTGACGGCCGTGCCGCCCAGCTTGCCGAGCGTCGCAACGCCGATGACGGCGAGGCAGACCGACCAGTCCTGCCAGCCGGACAGCAGGCCGATCTGCGTGCGGAGGCCGATAAAGGCGAAGAAAATCGGCAACAGCAGCACCGAGCTGAAGTTCTCGATCCGCAGTCCGAGCTTGTGCCGGAACTGGTGGGTGTCGGGCATGATCGTGCCGGCCAGGAACGAGCCGAACAGGGCGTGGATGCCGATCAGTTCGGTGCTCAGGGCCGCGAGAAGCAGGACGACGATGACCGTCGCCATGGTGCCCCGCGAAAGATCCTCCGCCGCGAGCCGGCTAGCTCCAAGGTGGCGACCGAGCAGGGGTTTGACGCCCCAGATCATTGCGGCGATGAAGCCCAGCACCAGCAGGATGCTCCAGGCCCAGCCGCCGAGGCCGACGGATCGCACGGTCGCCACCACAAAGGCAAGGATGGTCCAGGCGGTGACATCACCCACCGCCGCGCACGTCAGCGCGGTGCTGCCCAGCGGTGTCTGCGTGAGGCCGCGTTCCTGCAGGATGCGGGCGAGCACCGGAAACGCCGTGATGCTCATGGAAATGCCCATGAACAGCGCAAACGCGGTAAAGCCCGCCCCGGGTGCCGCCAGCGTGCTGTAAAGGAACCACGCGGTGACCACGCCCATGACGTAGGGAATGACGATGCTGGCGTGGCTCACCATCACGGCCACATGCGCGCGATTGCGCACATGGCTGACGTCGAACTCCATGCCCACGGTGAACATGAACAGGCACACGCCGATCTGGCTCAGCAGCTTGAGCACGCCCAGGGAACCGGTGGGAAAGACGGACGCGAAAGCATCCGGCGCCAACACGCCAAAGAGTGAAGGCCCCAGCAGGATGCCGGCGACCATTTCGCCGACGACCGAGGGCTGGCCGATGCGGGTGAACAGCCAGCCGGTCAGCCGTGACACGATGAGGATGACGAGGAGCTGCACAAACAGCCGCGTCAGATCGGAGGCCGCGGCAGGACCGGCCGCACCACCCTTGCCGGCCGCCAGCATTTCGCCGCCCGGGAGCGGCAGGGCGTTGCCCAGATGGATCACCCACGCAATGACGGCTCCCGCCATGGCGAGGGTTGCGAGGTAGAAAATGGAGGCGCGCTTCATCAGGTGCCGCAGGGGACGGTCGCGTCGTACCGCATTCCGATCCGTAGCAACACTATCCGTTTGTGTCTTGTAACGGAAATAGCATTTGGCTATGGCATTGATAGCGATTCGCGATAAGAGATCATGGACCTACGCCACTTCCGCTATTTCCAGGCCATCGCCGAGGAACTGAGTTTCACTGGCGCGGCGCGGCGGCTCAATGTCGTGCAGCCGGCCCTGAGCCGCGCGATCAAGGAGCTGGAGACGGAGCTGGGCGTGGAACTGTTCGCCCGCACGCGCCGGTCCGTCGCCCTCACCTCGGCCGGGCGGGTTCTGCTGGGCGAGACGGGACTGATGTTCGAGCGGCTGGACCAGGCCGTGCGCCGCGTCCGTCGCGCGGCCACGGGGGAGAGTGGTGAACTGCGTCTGGGATATATCGGGCCACCGACGCAGCGGTTCCTCGGGCGCCTGCTGGAGGAATACCACCGGCGGTGCCCGGAGGTAACGGTCCATCTCGAGGAGCGCACGCCGGAACGCGTCTGGGAAATGGTGGCGAAAGGGCGCCTGGATGCGGGCCTGACCCGGCCGGTCCTGGCCCACACCGCGCTGCGCATGGAGACGCTGAAGCTGGGCGACGAACGGCTTTGTGCCGCCGTACCCCACGGCCACGCGTGGAGCGCCCGGAAGTCGCTTCCGTGGAGCCGTCTAGCCGCCCAACCGCTCGTGGTGCTCGCGCGGCGCGAAGGCGCGGGGCTGCACGACGAGATTCTGGCGGCGTGTCGGCGTGCGGGCTTCACCCCGCGGCTCGCACACACGCCCAGCCTCATCAGCACCGTGCTGCGGTTGGTCGAAAGCGGCGCCGGCATCGGCCTCATTCCCGACTGCCTGGCTGAAACCGATCCCTGCCTCCGCTGGAAGCCCGTCCAGCTCACGCCTGCGCGAACCATTCCGCTAGTCCTCGTCTGGAAGCAGGAACACGAGGAACCGCCTGCCAGCGCCTTCCGCACGTTGGTAGCGGAGTGGCTCCGGTCGGGTGAGCTGTGGCGGACGAAATGAGGCAAGCGGAACCGTCCGTACCCACCGGCCGTCCCACCGACGGGCCCTTGCCTACTATCCGGCCAGCGCCTCCGTCACCAGCGCCTGCGCCTCGGTCACGATGCGTTGCAGGTGCGCTTCGCCCCGGAAGCTTTCGGCGTAGAGCTTGTAGATGTTCTCGGTGCCGCTCGGGCGGGCGGCGAACCAGCCGTTCTCGGCCACGACTTTGAGGCCGCCGATTTCGGCATGGTTGCCGGGGGCACGGGTGAGCTTGGCGGTGATGGGTTCGCCGGCGAGCGTGGTGCCTTTGACCGCCTCGGGGGAGAGCTTCTTGAGCTTGGCCTTCTGGGCCGGGGTGGCGGGCGCGTCGAGGCGGGTGTAGCTGGGCGCGCCGAGCTGCGCGGTGATTTCGGCGTAGTGCACGCCGGGGTCCTGGCCGGTCACGGCGGTGATCTCGGCGGCGAGCAGGCCGAGGAGCAAGCCATCCTTGTCAGTCGTCCAGGCGGTGCCGTCGCGCCGCAGGAAGCTCGCGCCGGCGCTTTCCTCACCGCCGAAGAGGCACGTGCCCTCGTAGAGTCCGGGCGCAAACCATTTGAAGCCCACGGGCACCTCCATGAGGCGGCGTCCCTGCTGGGAAACCACCCGGTCGATGAGGCTGCTGCTGACCAGCGTTTTGCCGATGACGGCCGCACCGAACCACTGCGGCCGGTGCTTGAGGAGGTAGCGGATGGCGACCGCGAGGTAATGGTTCGGATTCAGCAGGCCGGCGCTGCGGGTCACGATGCCGTGGCGATCCGCGTCGGGATCGCAGCCCCACGCGATGTCGAACTGGTCTTTCAGCCTCACGAGACTGGCCATCGCGAAGGGGCTGGAGCAGTCCATGCGGATCTTGCCGTCGTGATCCAGCGTCATGAAACTGAACGTCGGGTCCACGACCTGGTTCACGATGGTCAGGTTCAGCCCGAAGCGGTCCGCGATGGGCTGCCAGTAGGGCAGGGAAGCGCCCCCCAACGGGTCCACGCCGATGCGCAGCCCGGCACTCTTGATGGCTTCCATGTCAATGACCGAGGCGAGGTCGCTGACATAGGGCGTGATGAAATCGTGCGCGTGCGTGGTGGCGGCCTTCAGCGCGCTGGCGAACGGCGTGCGTTTCACATCGCGGTTGCCACCGCGCAACAGGTCGTTGGCGCGGTTTTGCACCCAGCCGGTGACGTCCGTGTCGGCGGGGCCGCCGTTGGGCGGGTTGTATTTGAAGCCGCCATCCTGCGGCGGATTATGCGAAGGCGTGATGATCAGGCCGTCAGCGAGGCCGGCGGTCCGACCGTGGTTGAAACCGAGAATGGCATGGGAAACAACCGGCGTGGGCGTGAAGCCGTCGTTGGCCGCGATGAAGGTCTCGACGCGGTTGGCCGCAAGCACCTCCAGCGCGGTGCGTTCGGCGGGGCGAGAGATGGCGTGGGTGTCCTTGCCGACAAAGATCGGACCCCGATTGCCCTGCGCCTGCCGATAATCGCACACGGCCTGCGTGATGGCAGCGATGTGCGCGTCGGTAAAAGAGCCGTCAAACGGGGTGCCGCGGTGGCCGCTGGTCCCGAAGGAGACGAGCTGGTTGGGGTCGCCCAGATCGGGAGTGCGGTCGAGGTAGTCCCGCTCCAGGGCGGCAAGGTCAATGAGCAGGTCCTTCGGGGCGGGTTGGCCGGCTAGCGGGTGTGGCATTCCCGCGAAACTACCGTAGGGAACTGGCGGAAGCCAAGCGGGCAAGCGGGGAACGAGAGGGGGAAAATCGAACGTCCAACTTTGAACGTCCAACGTTCAACCGCCTGCGTTCAGGCCACCTCGGTGACCGTCGCGGCCTTCTTGGCGGCTGCTTGGCGGCTGCGGCGCCAGGCGAAGAAGCCGGCCCCGACGAGGAACGCGCCCGCCGCGTACGTGCCCGGCTCCGGCACGAGGCGGATGTCGTCGATGGCGAAGTCGTTGCCGCCGGCGACGGTGTTGCTGTCCACGAGGCGGATCGTGGCGCTGTTGGTGCCGGTGCTGGTCCAGTTGAGGGAGAACTGCTGCCAGGTGGCCGCGCTGCTAGGAGCGGTGAACGTGGTGGTTTGCAGCGTGTTGTTAATATACACTTGCAGGACCGCAGGCGTACCCGCGACCGCGCTGGCCATCCACAGGCTGAACGTGAAGTTGCGACCGGCAGTGACCGAGACCGTCTCCTGCCACAGGGACTTGCTGGCGACCGTCGAGCCGTTGACCACCATCATGTTGCCCGAACCCGTCGTGTGGTCCCCAAAGCTGGAGAACCCGGAGTGGGTGTTGTTGGGGTTGGTGGAGACGTAGTAGTTGCCCTCGCCGCCGCCGCCGTCGCCGCCCGAGGAAAGACTGGAGCTGTAGCTGTAGCCGGAAGTGAACCCCGTGTTGCCCGAGCTGAAGTCACCGTTGACGATCAGGTTCTGCGCCATGGCCGCAACCTGGCAGAGGCCCAGCAGGGCCAGTCCACCGGCGGCGATCTTCATGGAGCGGTATAGGTTCATCCGTTACGGGACAAACCCTCGCCGGTTTTCGCCGCACCCAACAACCCGGACACGGTTAAGCGCAGGACTTACCGGGGGATGATTGCCGACAGACTTCCCTAGGAGGTGCTGAACGGGCCTCCTTAGGGAACTGCCGGACCCAATTTCCAGGACAACTGTTCGGGTACCTAGGCAGGTGTTTCGGAGGCGGAGGTCGGTTGGGACAACCGGGTTGCCGGGGCTGTGCCCCAGCTTCCGCTAGAGAAAATCGAAGCGGAACGGTGGAGACCAGCGTGGATTTCGCTGCTAAATACTGATAATAAGCAGGTTAGGAAATGAAGAAACGCCTTTTAAGCGCGGTTTGCCAAGGCCGCAGGAAGGAAACCGTGAGACCACGAGAACGACCGAAAAGCTAGGCAGCTTCCGCGTTAAATCCGAAGCCCCAGAGGGTCTCCTCTAAGGTGGGAGGCGGACCTCCAACGAAGCGGAAAGCGTTGCCGCTGACAAGCTAACCCGGCACCCGGCTCGGACCGCCGGCTACTTCTTTTCCTTTTCCGCAGCCGCAGCGGCGGCCGCGTGCTCCTTCTTCACCTGCTCCACGAGGGTGTTGTAGTCCGTGACGGCCTTGTTGTAGTCCTCGGCCAGCTTGTTGTACTTGGCCGCGAGTTCCGCGCGGTCGTCGGCGATTTTCTTGATCGCCTCATTCTGCTGCTTCACCGACTCGTTTTGCTGGCGGATGGCCTCGTTGGCCTTGTCCAGCGCGTCCTTGTAAACGGTGACCGAGTTGGTGGCCCGGCCGAGGTCGAATTCGCTGCGCTTGAGGTCGGCCTTGAGGCGGCTGACCTCGGCCTTGTTGGTCTTCACTGACTCGTCCAGATCCTTGCGGAGGGCTTCGAGGCGGGCGATCTCATCCGCATAGCGCTTGTTGGCCTGATCCTTTTCCGCGAGCTGCACGTCCACGTCGCGCTTACTCTTGCGCTCATCCTCCACCAGCTTGCGGAGGCGGGCAGCATCCCACCACTGGAAGACGCAGAGCGCGCAGAGGGCGGCAGCGAGCGTGATGAGGATGCCAACGCCGATGCTGGCGTTTTCGCGGCGGCGGGCGGATACGGCTACGGCTTTCATCCAGTATTTGATTGGTAGTCCAGGTCGAGGGTCGCGACCAACGGACTCACGCTGGCAACAGAAGCGCCCTTTGTCAAAATCCGGTTGCGGCGGGTGACACTTTGGCAACGGTCCCTCCAATGGCCGGGAAGCGTTCCGCCAGCTTCTGTTGCCGGTAGCGGAAGATACGGGCCACGTCGTGGCGCACGAAGAGCCAGTTCACCAGGGCTCCGCCGGGCACGCGGTATTCCACCCGGTCGCGGCAGAGTGTGCCACCATCCTGTTCCTCAAACGTATGCCAGTGCCGCCAAAGCCGATACGGGCCCCTGCGTTGCTCATCCATGAACCGGAATGGCGGTTCCCAGACCACAATCTCGGTCTGCCAGCGCAGGGGCAGGCCGTGAATGCGCAGCTGGTAATCAATCAGGGTGCCCGGAGCCATTATAATGGGCTGGGGCGTCAGAACCCCGAAGCGGACCCAGGGCGGAGTGATGGCCTCCAGATTTGCGGCGTCCCCAAAAAAAGGAAACACCTCCGCTCGCGGACGGGGCAGCCAGAGTTCGGCGGTAAACAGGTGCGTTCCGGGCGGGGCGGGTTCGGCAAGATCTGGGCGGCTCACTGCCTACCTGTAGCCGGGAATGCTCCCAAGGCAAATCGGTCGGATGGTCGGGATTTACGGACAGGATGTCCTCAAATGACCGATCGTCCGGCGAGGGTGCTCGCCGGACGATCCGCGCCTCAGGCAGAGGTTTTCAGATCCCCTTGACCTGTTTCACCTTGGCCCACTTCTTGGTCTTCGCGGAAGCGAGCACGGCATCCACCACGTAATCCGTGGCGAGGCCGTCCTTGAAGTCCGGCTTGCAGCCCTTGCCGCTCTCGAGGCCGCGGACGAATTCGACCATGGCGTGCACGAAGCTGTGTTCGTAACCGAGCTGGAGGCCGGGCACCCACCAGTTGCCACAATAGGGATGGTCGCCGTCGGAGACGTGGACGCTCTTCCAGCCGCGCTCCTGGCCCTCGTCGCTGTAGTCGAAGATCTGCAGGCGGTGCAGGTCATGGAGGTCCCACTTGAGGGACATCTTCTCGCCGTTCACTTCGAAAGTGTAGAGCGCCTTGTGGCCGCGGGCGTAGCGGGTGGACTCGAAGAGGCCGAGGGAACCGTTGTTGAAATGGCAGTGGAAAAGGCAGGCGTCGTCGATGCTGACCTTCTCGACCTTGCCGGTAACGTTGTGCTTGCGCTCCTTCACGAAGGTCTCGGTCATCGCGCTCACATCCTTGATGCCGCCGTTGAGCCAGAGCGCGGTGTCAATGCAGTGCGCGAGCAGGTCACCCGTGACGCCGGAGCCGGCGACCTTGGCGTCCAGCCGCCACAGGCCGGTGCCGCCCTGCGGCAGCTCGGGGTTGATGGTCCAGTCCTGGAGGAAGTTGGCGCGGTAGTGGAAGACCCGGCCGAGCTTGCCGGAGTCGATGATGTTCTTGGCCAGGACGACGGCCGGGCAGCGGCGGTAGTTGTACCAGACCATGTTCGGCACGCCGGCCTTCTCGATGGCCTTGAGCATCTTCTCGGCTTCCTTGGCATTCAGGCCTAGGGGCTTCTCGCAGAGGATCATCTTGCCCGCCTTGGCGGCGGCGATGGCCTGCTCGGCGTGCATGTTGTTCGGCGTGGCGATGTCGATCACATCGATGTCGTCGCGCGCGATGAGCTTGCGCCAGTCGGTCTCGATGGACTTGTAGCCCCACTTGTCCGCGAACTCCTGCACCTTGGCGACGTCGCGGCCGCAGACCGCCTGCGGGATCACCTCGTAGCTGGAGGGGAAGAAGTGGTTGACCTGGTGAAAGGCGTTGCTGTGGGCGCGGCCCATGAAGCTGTAGCCGATGAGTCCGATGCGAAGTTGTTTCTTGGCCATAAACGTGTGATGCGGTGAAGCGCCCAAACGGTTTCCAGAACGCAGCGGCGGGGCAAGCGCGAAGTCAGGGGTCTTGATTCCTAATTCATCATCCGTAATGCCTCCTTCATCCTTTTTCCCGCCGCTTGCCTTCCGTGGTCCGCGTCGGGGAGGCTCGGCCGTCTCTGTGAAACCGCTGTCCATCATGGTCGTTGCCGGGGAACCGAGCGGCGACCAGCTCGCGGCCGAGCTCGTGCGCGCCCTGCGGGCCGAGGCTGCTCCGTTTGCGCCGACCTTTTTCGGGGCCGGCGGCGAACGCATGGCGGCGGCCGGTGTCGAGCTGGCCCTGGATCTGACTCGGCACGCGGTGATCGGCATTCCGACGCCGGGCCAGTACGCGAAGTTCCGGCACTTCCGTGATGACCTTGTGGCCCTCGCGGCGGCGCGCACCCCGGACATCGTGGTGTGCGTCGATTTCTTCGCCTTCAACGGCAGCCTGGCGGAGCGCATCCGGGCCGAGTCGATGAAGCGGGCGGGGATTTTCCAGAACTGGCGGCCCAAGTTGGTGCAGTACGTCTCGCCTCAGGTGTGGGCCTCCCGCGCCGGTCGGGCGAAGCGGCTGGAACACACGCACGACCTGCTCCTGAGCATCCTGCCCTTTGAGGCTGCCTGGTACGCCCGGCATGCGCCCGGGTTGCGTGTGGAATTTGTGGGGCACCCATTGGTGGAGCGGCACGCGGCCCGCAGACTGAACGCCTCGCCTGACGCGAAGCCGGAAGCGGCTGCGTCCCCGGAACTGCTGCTGCTGCCCGGCAGCCGGGCAGGGGAACTCCGCCGGCACTTGCCGGTGATGCTGGCGGCGGCGAAGCGAATCGAGGCGGAGACCGGCGCGAAGCTGCGCATGGTCCTGCCCGCCGCGACACTCGCGAAGCAGACGGAGCCCCTGATTGCAGACGTACCCGGCCTGACGCTCCAGATCGGCGGACTGCCCGAAGCGCTGGCGCGGGCCACGGTCGCGCTCGCCTCGACCGGCACCGTGACGCTGGAGTGCGCGTGGTTCGGCGTGCCAACCGTCGCCCTCTACAAGACCTCGCCGCTGACCTATGCGATCGGCAAGCGCATCGTGACGGTGAAATTCCTGGCCATGCCGAACCTCCTCGCCAACGAGGCGGTGATGCCTGAGTTCATCCAGCATGAGGCCACACCCGAAAACCTCGCGAATGCGGTCATCGCGCTCCTGAAAGATGCTCCCCGTCGCGCCGCCGTGCGCGGCCGTCTGGCCTCAGTCGTAGCTTCCCTCGGAACCCCTGGTGCCAGTCACCGTGCCGCCCACGCCATCCTCTCGTTGGCATAGGCGGGGGCGCGCCGTTCGAAATTCGGAACTCGAAATTCTCCTCACGCCTCCTTCGCCGCCTTCTGGGCCGCCCGGACCTTCTCCGTCGGAATGTAGTTGGCGATGAACTCCCGGCGGAACTCCGCAAACGTCCCGGCCGCCAGATGGGTCCGAATCTGCCGCATCACTTCGAGGTAGAAATGGCTGTTATGGATGCTCACCAGCCGTAGCCCGAGAATCTCGTTCACGTTCAGCAGGTGGCGGATGTAGGCGCGGGTGTGGTGACGGCAGGCGAAGCACTGGCAGCCCGGCTCGATCGGGCCGAAGTCGGCCTTCACCGCCCCACCCTTGATGGCAAAGGTGCCCTTGCTCGTAAAGGCCGTGCCGTTGCGGGCGACGCGGGTGGGGAGCACGCAATCAAACATGTCCACGCCGCGCGCAACCAGTTCGACCATCTGGGCCGGGGTGCCGAGGCCCATCGCATAGCGGGCCTTGTTGGCGGGAAGGTGCGGTTCGGAGATTTCCACGGCTTTCATCATCTCCGGTTCCGGTTCGCCCACACTCACGCCGCCGATGGCGTAGCCGTCGAAGTCCATCGCGAGCAGCTCCTCGGCGCACTTCTTCCGCAGGTCGGGATGGTGCGTGCCCTGCACGATGCCGAAAACCATCTGGCCGGGGGCACGCGGCTGCACCTTGCATTCGGCGGCCCAGCGCAGCGTGCGTTTCACCGCTTTCAGCACCTCCTCGCGGGAGGCGGTGTGGGGCGGGCATTCGTCGAACGCCATCGCGATGTCCGAGCCGAGCCATCGCTGGATTTCCATGCTTTCCTTCGGTCCCAGAAAGATGAGCGAACCGTCAAGGTGGCTGCGGAATTCGACGCCGTGCTCCTTCACCTTGCGGATCTTGCCGAGGCTGAAGACCTGAAAGCCGCCCGAATCGGTCAAAATCGGCCCCGACCAGTCCATGAACCGGTGCAGGCCGCCGGCGGCCTCGATGATCTCGCGGCCGGGGCGGATGTTCAGGTGGTAGGTGTTGCCGAGCAGGATTTGTGTGCCCATCTCGCGCAACTCCCGGTTGTCGAGCGCCTTCACGCTGGCCTGGGTGCCCACGGGCATGAACACGGGGGTTTCAATGACCCCACGGGTGGTGGTCAGGCGCCCCAAACGGGCACGGGAGGAGGGATCTGTCTTCAGCAGTTCGAACATCGCTGGGCGAAACATCCCATGATTTAGGGGGGACAGCAACGGAGTGTGCTGTTGATCTGTTCGGAAGGCGCTCTGGTTGTCATTTAATTCCTAAGATGCTTTCAATCAGCAGTTTAAAATATTCTAAATCAGGTGTATTGCTTTCCTTGGCAACCCGTCCACGCAATCGAAATCCATTTGCGAAACTCTAGGTTTGACTGCGCTGTATGGTAGGACGATAACTCTTCCGTCCACACGATATACCTATGCAAAAATTGATTTCCAAAACCCGCACGCTGCCACGGCGCGGATTTACGCTGATCGAACTGCTGGTGGTGATTGCGATCATCGCGATCTTGGCCGGCATGCTCCTGCCTGCTCTGTCCAAGGCCAAGACCAAGGCGATGCAGACCCAAGTGCTCAATAACGACCACCAGCTGATCCTGGCACTTCATCTCTACGCAAGCGACTACACTGATTTCCTCCCCCCGAATCCCGACGACGGCAATAGCACTCCCGGGTACAACTGGTGCCCAGGAAATGTGTCCATCGGTTCGGCGGATGAGGGCAATGTCGACCTCCTCAAGGATCCGAAGCGGTTCCTCCTTCTTCCATATATTGGAAACAACATCGCCATTTTGAAGAGTCCGTTTGACAATCGGAAGGTCAAACCCCCCTTTAAGTCAAAAGACGGTACGACCTACACGCAGGCCGCGCGGTCAATGTCCATGTCCCAAGCGGTGGGAACCAATCCTTACAAGGCCAATTCGCGGGTGCCTGTCGACGGTCCCTGGCTGGATGGCAATCATGGACACACCGCCAACAAGACCTATTTCTGCTATGGCAAGATGGCGGATTTCAATTCTCCCGGGGCTTCCCAAACATGGATATTCCTCGATGAGGATCCGTATAGCATCAATGACGGCGGATTCGCAGTCGCTGCGGAGACTCCGTCATGGATTGACTGGCCCGCAACCTTCGCCTTGAACGGCGCTTCATTCGCATTTGCGGATGGACATGGTGAAATCCACAAATGGGCTTCTGGTGAAACCAAGGTGATAAACGGCAACGTGGGTCAGCGCGCTCCCAAGACTGCCCAAGGCAAAGCGGATCGGACTTGGATCAGCGCCCGCACCTCGGCACGTGTGGATGGCCAGCCGCTCAAGCCCTTCAACTGACACCAGGAGCATATTCCGCGCATCTCTAGCGCTTCCACGTGCCAAGGCTTCGGCAAGGGCGAATGGTGAGACAAGAGGTGCAGCCAAGAGCGAGATCCAGTGGCGCACCTATGGCAAGGACGCCATGGCCGTCAAACCCTCCTAAGCTTGGCTTTTTGCGGAGGTGCAACCTGACAGCATCAACGACACCGGTTTTTCCAATGCAAAGGCCGGCGCGGAAAGGCCACACGTGACCAACGGTCAGATCATCGACCCGTCCGCCTTCACTCATCGCGAGATGCGTTCGGCTTTCCCTTTTGCCGCTGGGCAATCGGAAATCCATCGTTGCGATCGCAGCAAGATCGGGCTAGGTGCCAAACATGTGACGGCTGAAGTACAGCCCAGTGTCCCGGCCGGTGATGCGAGAAGGATGTTTGCCGGTTTTTTCAGGACACCGCAGTGAGCGTTTCGGACAGCCGAACCATTCCAATCCACGAAACCGCCGCCCTCAACGGCGGTTTTTTGTTTCCAGCGTGCCATCACCTACCCATACTCAACGGGGCCGTGCGTCCCAGATTCTGATCTTCTGCTGCGCCTGCTGGGCTTTCAGCTTCCCGGCGATGAAGGCGCTGGCGCTCGTGGGCGCCCGGAATGCCCCAGGGAGCGGCACGGTGTTCCTGGCCGCCCTTTGCGTGGTCACGCGATTTACCGTGGCGGCCTTGCTGCTGGGCCTATTTTCTGCGCGGTCATTGGCCGGGTTGACGCGGAACGAGGTGAAGCAGGGCGCCGGACTGGGTCTCTTTGGCGGGATGGGGCTCGTGCTCCAAATGGACGGGATGAGCTATACCCATGCCTCGACCGCCGCGTTCCTGACCCAGGGCTATTGCATCTGGATTCCCCTGTGGTTCGCCTTGCGCCACGGCCGAATGCCCGCGCTGACCGTGTGGGGCAGCTCCCTGCTGGTGCTGATCGGCGCGGCGCTGCTGGCCGGGGTGGACTGGCATCATTTCGCGCTGGGACGCGGCGAGTGGGAGAACCTCGGCGGTTCGGTGCTGTTTGCCGGCCAGATTCTCTGGCTGGAACGCAAGGATTTCGCGGGCAACGATGTGAGGCGCTTTACCCTGGTGATGTTCGTGGTGATGGTGCTCACCAGCCTGCCGCTGGCCTTGGCCACCGCCGCGAAGCCGTCGGATCTGTTCCAGGCCTACGCCTCCGTTCCTGCGCTGGGATTGCTGGCCCTGCTCGTGGTGGTCTGTACGCTCATCTCGTTCCTGCTGGCCAATCGCTGGCAGCCGGAGGTGCCGGCGACGGAGGCCGGGCTGCTTTACTGCACCGAACCGGTGTTCACGAGCCTGGTGACGCTGTTCCTGCCGCAGATCATCTCCCGGTTTTCGGGCATTGATTACCCCAACGAGCGGCTGACCTGGAATCTGCTGGTGGGCGGCGGGGTGATCCTCGCCGCCAACGTGTGGTTGCAGTTGCGGACAGCGGCCGGTGGAACAGGGGAGAAAGGTAGCGGGGGAGCGGGGGAGAGAGGGTGAGTGAGCCACTCCGTCAGTTCCCAGCTTTCGGCGAAGGAAAGGGGTCGGACAGGGTGAAAATCATCCGCCTCACTTTGAAGGCCAAAGGCCTGGTCACAAGCCAGCCCAAGGCAAAGTGAGGCACGAGCGACGCCTTGGGGTGATGCCCAGAAGGGGCGAGGCATGCCGGGCCGGTACAAAGAACCTTGCCGCGCTGAGTGCACCGCCCTTTTAGGGCTTGAACCATCGCGCGACTGAGAACCCAGGGCGACGCCAGACTTCGTCCAGCTTGCCCTGGGCTGGTTTGTGGCCGGGCCTTTGGCCCCTTAGCAGAGTCTCGTTCGTTGAACTACCCTTGTCCTCAGTTCGCGCCGGGCAGGTTGAGCTTCAGCGGGTCGATCACCGTGGCGGGCGTGTCGCCGGCCGGATTCGGGTTCGGGGCGGCGCTCTTATCCACGAGCAGCTCGCTGCGCTTCTTCAGCAGGGAATCCAGCGTCCATTTGCCCACCGTGAAAGTCCATTTGGAGAGCGCCTGTTCCGCCTTCAGCTTCTCCTGCTGTTTGGCGAGCTTGTCGGCGAATTCCTTGTCGAGTTTGGCCTTGTCTTCCGGCTTCTCGTCCTTGCCCGGTGTCCGCTCCTTCACCAGCGAGGCGTCCACGCTGACCTGGACGGGATAGCTGTCCTCGCCCTGCGGTTTGCCGATGTGGAGTTTGTAAGCAAAGCCGGTCGCCGTCCTGACCAGGGCCTCGACCGGCTGGTCCAGACCCAGCGCCTTGAGGTCGGGATTCACCAGCACGTCGTTGAAGCTGGGGCCGTTCAGCAGGCTGCTGAAGGGCGTGAGCTTGTTCTTGTCCGCCTCCTCGCCGGCCTTCAGGTCGGCCAGCGTCCAGTCCGCGAATTCGTTGGTGCGCGTCAGCTGGAAGCTGTTGGTCGGCTCGCTGGCGGTCACCTGGACAAAGACGGGCTGCTCCACCTTGAAGAATTCCTTGGCCACCCATTCTTCGGGTTTCGGGTTGGCGTTGCTCAGCGGATCGGTGACGACGGCGACGGAGGACAGGTCGTTCCCCACCATCACATAACGGCCGTCCGGCATGGCTCCCATGCCGAAGGGCGAATTGTCCTCCGCACCGCCCTTGCTGTGCTTTTTGCCCAGCAGGATGGTCTTCAGCGCCTTGCCATCGCTGCCGAGCAGTTCGACGACGGTCGCGGTATCCCTGGACAGCTCCAGCATACCCAGGCGGGAGGCCCCGACTCGTTGCGGCTGGGCCACCTTGAGCTCGGAGAGCTTGCGGACGAGTTCGGCAACCTCCCCGAAATTGGCGGGATAGCCGCCCCGTTCCTTCACGGTCCAGCCATCGCCGGATTTCACCACGTTGAGCACGTTTGTGCCCTGGCTCAGGCGCAGGGCAGTCACGGCATTGACGTCAAACGTGCCCAGCAGCTTCCCCCCCATGTCGGTGGTGGAGCGGTTATAATCGGCCTGGCGGTTCTTGAGGACCATCAGCCCGCCGCCTCCGAGGGCAATGGCGGCAATCACCAACAGCAGCAGTTGCTTCGACTTCATAGGTTCCGGTCAGGAAAGGGTTGGAATCACTTGGCGGCGACCTTCTTGCGGCGGGCGACGGCCAGCCCGATGCCCGCGACGGTGACGAGCACCGGCATGGCGGCGATGTTGAGCCACTTGAGGCGGCTTTCGAGGGCGTTCACATCCTGGTTCAGGTTGCGGCGCTCGACACGCAGCTCCTTCTTCGTCCGGGTCTGCTCCTCGCTGAACTGCTTCAGCGCGGCCTGCTGTTCGGGCGACAGGATCACCTTGGAGACGTTGCCCTCCTTCTTGACCTGCATTTCGCTCAGCTTGGACTGGAGGTCCGTCAGCTTCTTATCGAGCCCCTCGATCTTGGCCTGATAGCGCATGCGGGCCTCAGTCTCCATTTTCTGCACCACGGTGAAGGGCCGGCGCAGGGAGGCGCGCCCACGGGCACCGATCAGGTTGGCGTCGCCGCCGGCCTGTTCGACGAGGTTCTGGATGAGGTTCAGATTGCCGTTGCGCGGGGTGGCGATGCGCAGCATCTGGTTCACCTCGACGCAGTAGGGATCGTAGAGGAAGTCGGTGTCACCGAAGAGATACACCACGCCATCGCCCTTGGATTCCTTGAGATAGCCGCCGGCGGGCGCGTTGGTCTCGCCGGGTTTGCCGTCGGGGAAGGCGGTCTTGAACTTGCCGGTCAGCCGCAGGGCGAGTGTGTAGTTGGTCCCGCTGGCCTTGAATTCATCGACGATTTTCTGCCCGTTGAGCTGGGCGGTGACACCGTCCACGAGCTGGGATTTTTCCGTCGTCTTCAGCAGCACATCCTCCTTGAGGCCGTCCACCGGCTTGCCGGTGAAAGCCCCGGCGAAGGGAATCCACAGGTCATCGGACTGGGCGGTGACCGCGTCGTCCTTGTTGATGCCGACCGGGGTCATGAAGAGGAACGACGGCACGAGCTGCGGCCGGCCGTCACGGCCGCCGAGCTGCTTCATGTAGTTGAGGTCGGCCACGACTTTGGTGGTGTCGAATTCAAGGCCCCAGGCCTTGAGGAGCTTGGGCAGGGAGGAACCGCCGCCGAGATTGAAGCCCATCGGATTGGGCTTCTGGTTGTCGGAGAGGCAGAGCGCATCCAGCAGGCCGATGAGCTTGCCGCCGCGCAGAACGAACTGGTCGAGCGCGAACTGCGCCTTGTCCGTGATGTCCTTCGGGTGCATCACGATCAGCACCTTGATCTTCTCGTCGATGCTGTCCACGTCCATGCCCACCTGCTGGACTTCAAAGTCCTGCTTCAGCTCATTGATGAACACCCACGGCTCGCTGCCCTGCTGGCGGCCCATCTGCATCATCATCGGGTTCATCGGCTGGCCGAAGACCTGCAGCGGTGACATCACACCGATGACCGGCTTGTTGGTGGCCAGCACCTGGGAAAGCGCGCGGGCGAGATCGTATTCGAGCAGCTTCTCCCGGTCCGGGCTGAGGAAGGGCAGGGTGGCCTTTTGCGGCGCGTACTCGATGGCCACTCCGAGATAGACCTGCTCGCCGTTGCGGAGCAGCTGCGGCTCGACGCCGTCCAGCTTGGCGGAATCTTCAGCCTCTGAATCCGGCTCGGGATCGAACTTCTTGATCTCCAGGTTGCCCCTGGACTGCGCCTTGAACTCCGCCAGCAGATCCTCGACGGACTGCGCGTAGGTCTTGAGCACGGCGGGCATGGTGTCCTTGCCCTGGCTCATGTACAGGCGCACCTGGATCGGCGCATCGACACGCGCCAGGATGGCCTTCGTGCCGCTGGAGAGCGTGTGGAGCTTTTCCGCCGTCATGTCCACGCGGGTGCGGACCGGGCTGAAGAGGAGATTGGCCCCGACAATGGCGATGAACACCAGGCCCACCCCGGCGGCGGAGAACAGGATCGTTTGCAGCTTCGACTGTTTCATGTTCGTGCGAGAAAAAAGGGAATTAGGCGCCGCGCAGGTTGCGCAGGATGACGCTGGTGGTGAACAGGCTGAAGACCATGACGCTGACGAAATAAACCAGGTCGCGCAGCTCCACGACGCCGCGTTGGAAATTCATGAAATGAGGCATCACGCTGAAGGCCGCGATGGTGTTCACAAGCCAGTCGGGGGCCCAGCGGACCGCCAGGCTGGTCACCTGTTCCCAGCCCGCGAAAATGAGGAAGAAGCAGATGACCACCGACATGATGAAGCTGATGACCTGGTTACGAGTGAGCGCCGAGGTCATCACCGTCACGGCGAGGTACGCGCCGGCCAGCAGCAGGCTGCCGAGATAGCCGGCCACCGTGGCGCCGACATCCGGTGAGCCCAGATACATCGCGGTGGCCACGACCGGGAAGGTGAGGGCGAGCGCGATGGCCAGGAAGACCCAGCAGGCGAGGAACTTGCCGACGATGGCCTCCCAGGCCGCCACCGGCATGGTGAGAAGAAGTTCCAGGGTGCCGGTACGGCGCTCCTCCGACCACAGCCGCATGCCGGCGGCGGGCACCAGGAAGAGATAGAGCCACGGATGCCAGTTGAAGAAGGGTCGCGCCAGGGAGGCCTCACCAATCTCGAAGAACCCGCCCAGCATGAACGTGAAGAAGCCGTTCAGGAGCAGGAAGATCACGATGAACACGTACGCGACCGGCGAGTTGAAGTAACCCATCAGCTCGCGCTTGGCGATGGTCCGGATGTTGCGAATGGAATCGGAGAGCATGGTGAAAAAGGGGATGCTGGGTGCTGGTTGCCGGAGGCTGGACCGTGGCGGGCCGTCCACCTTCTGGCATCCGGCATCCGCTTCCAGCTTCCGGGCTGGCTAGTCGTTCCTGGCCTTGACGGTGTCGGGGAGGGTGATGGCGCGGAAGACGTCGTCGAGGCGGCCTTCCTCGGTGTGCAGTTCATCGAACTTCCAGCCTTCCTTCACGGTGAGTTCGGCGACCGCTTTGGCCAATTCGCCGTTCACATGCCTGTCGCGCGGGAACACGCGGGCGCTGACCGCATTGTTGGCCGAGCTGACTGAAACCTTGCCGGCGACCATCAGGCTGCCGAGCCGGGATTTCACGGTCTCCGCCGCGGTGCCGAACACCCGGAGCGTGACACTGCCGGCCCCCTCGGCCTTCGCCTTCAGCTCCGCCGGGGTGCCGTTGGCGACCACGGTGCCGCGATCGATGATCATCGCCCGCGAGCAGACCGCCTCGACCTCCTCGAGGATGTGCGTGCTGAAGATGATCGCCTTCTTCTCGCCCATGCGCTTGATGAGCTGCCGCACCTCGTGCTTCTGGTTTGGGTCCAGGCCGTCGGTCGGCTCATCGAGCACGAGCACCTCGGGATCATGGATGATGGACTGGGCGAAGCAGGTGCGATGGCGGTAGCCCTTGGACAGGGTGTCCACCGACTGGTGCAGCACGCCTTCCAGAAAGCAGAGGCCCGCGACGCGGTTGACCGCGTCGGCGATGGCTCCGCCGCTCAGGCCACGCATCTCGGCGCAGAAGGCTAGAAACCCCCGCACGGTCATGTCGCTGTAGCAGGGGGCCGCTTCCGGCAGGTAGCCGATGAGTTTCTTGGCGGCGATCGGGTTTTCGGAAATGTCGTGGCCGCCGATGGCCACCTTGCCGGAGGTGGGCGGGAAGAAGCCGGTGAGCATGCGCATGGTGGTGGATTTCCCCGCACCATTTGGCCCGAGGAAGCCGAGGATCTCCCCGCGCTGGACGGTGAACGTCACGTTGTTGACGGCCTTCTTTGGGCCGAATTCCTTCACCAAATTCTCGACAGTAATCATGGTTCTGATGGCGCTACCGCGTAGCTGCTTCCTCTGGACGGGCCGTGAGGAAAGCCAGAAACCTGCCACCCCGTCAAGGGGTGCAGGCCCCGGCTTCGCCCGACCCGGGGGAAGTTGTTCGAATGACATTCGCCCCTTGGGGCATGTTCGAAAAATTGTTCAACCGCGGTCCGCAGGATTCGGGCCAGCAAAGAAAAGGGCGGCAACATTCGGTTGCCGCCCTGCAACTGGAGCCGGTGGATGAGCCGGAATCAGTATTCGTGCTTCTGTTTCAGTCCGGGCATCGGGACCGGGTAAATCCCGTTGGCATCCGCCAGGAGCGGGGGCGGTGAGTCCATGGTGAACTTGTCCGTGTTCGGGCTGAATTCCTGGTCGGAGTTCAGCATGTCGTCCCAGGTGATCTCCTGGGCGGTGTGTGCGGCCATCCGGCCCATGGAGGTGGCAACACTGGCATCGACGCCACGTTTGACCTCGTTCCAGGGCTTGTCTCCGCGGATCGCGGCGATGAGCCCGTCCCATTCATTCTGGTAGGGACTGGACGTGTCAGTGCTCTGCCAGAGCATCTTGGCCCGGTCGGGACTTTGCCCGGAATAGATGCTGGAGGGAGGATCGCAATCGTTGCGCTTCGCGATGATGGCCGAACCCTTGGTGCCGTGCGCGTAGCTGTGGTACATCGGCGCCGCGCCGACCATGCAGCGGCCATCCAGCAGGAGTTTGGTGCCGTCGGGGAAGGTGTATTCGACGCTGTAGCTGTCGAAATTCTGGTCCACATTGCCGCCGCGATAGTGCCGGCCGCCGAGCGCCTGGGCCTTGACTGGCCAGGCGTTTTTCATCCAGCAGCAATGGTCGATGTGATGGATGTAGAAGTCGCTGAAGCAGCCGCCGCTCGCCCAGATGAAGCTGTGGAAACGGCGGATCTGCCAGAGCAGCTCGGTCTCCGTGCCTGGCCACTTTTCCGAAAAGGCGGACCCCAGCGGCCCGGCCATGCGGTAGCCGCGCATGAGGATCAGTTCGCCGATTTCGCCATTCTGGATGCGGTCGTGCAGTTCGATGAGTGCCTTGCTGTGCCGCGACATGAGGCCGACGCCGACCTTGAGGTTCTTCGCCGCAGCCTGCTCGCCGAGCGCATACATTTTCTTGGCGCTCGGCCCGTCGGCGATCAGCGGCTTCTCCATGAACACGTTCAGCCCCTTCTCGATGGCGTAGGTGAAGTGGACCCAGCGGAAGGCGAGCGGCGTGGTCAGGATGACGACGTCGCCCGGCTTGAGGGCGTCCATCGCGTGCTTGTAGGCGTCGAAGCCGATGAACTTGCGCTCGGGCGGCACATCCATCGTGGCGGCGTACTCCCCGCTGAGGCCCTCGAAGGTGGCCTTGAGGCGGTCCTCCAAGACATCGGCCATGGCGACGAGCTTCACGGGTCCGTTCTTGACGCTCATCGCGTTGCCGGCAGCGCCGCCACCCCGGCCGCCGCAGCCGACGAGGGCGACCTGGATGGTGTCGGTATGCTCCGCATGGGCCGCATTGGCGGCGGTGAGGGCGGTGGCGGTGGCTGCAGCCGTCTTGGACTGGGCGTTGATGACGGTGCGGCCGGCCAAGATGCCGGCAATGCCGCCGGTGCCGGCGGCAGCGGTCTTGAGAAAGCCGCGCCGTGACGTGACGAGGATACGAGACTTGGAGGACATGCCCTGAGCGTCCGCCTACGCGGAAAGCACTGTCAACCATGCAGTCGGCCACTTTGCGAAAAATATTTTGAATGCAGGCGGCGGGTGCCGGGAGAGAAAATGAGCAACCAAGAAACAAAGGAACGAAGACGGACAGAGGCTTCCGGCAATGGACACGTGCCTTGGTTTCTTCGTTCCTTGGTTGTTCCACACTGCCTTCGCTGCCACTCAACGAGCCTCCAGAAAATAGCCGAAGGCTGAGCGCACCACGCGTTGGAGGGAAGAAATTGGCGGAAGGGGAGGGATTTGAACCCCCGGTAGGCTTGCACCTACGCCTGATTTCGAGTCAGGTGCCTTCAACCACTCAGCCACCCTTCCGCCCGAAGCGCAGTGAGTATCCGAGCGTGGCGGCCCATGGCAAGTGCGCGCTTACGTTTTGAGACGGAACGAGGAGCGCGACAATCGCGTGACAGCAACGAAGTGGCAGCAAATCTGTAGGGCCGGCCGGATTTGCAATTCAGCCGGCATTGGCCCTGCGAAGTAGGACGGGGCGTCTCGCCCGTCCTCCAATTGTTTCCGTCGAAGCCAAGATGTCATCTGAGCCTTTCGCGAGCGGGAGCATCGTGAGGGGAAAAAGTCAGAAGACGGGCGGGACGCTCCGTCCTACTTTGGAAGCCTGCTACCCCGCATTCCCGTGGCGCGGGCGCAGGCCGAGTTGGGTGAGTTTTTCCCGCAGCGTAAGCCGCGAGATGCCCAGCCAGCGGGCGGCCTGGGCCTGGTTGCCCCGGGCCAGCTCGATGGCCTGGGTGAGGACTTCCTTTTCCGCCTCTTCCAAGAGGCGGGCGTAGGCGTCGGTGAGTTCTCCCCGCTGCGCGCGGGCCAGGAGATCCGCCGCCAAGGAGTGGAGCGAGCCTGATTGGCCGGCTTCCTCGCCCTTGGGGTTTTGCAGGGATTGGCGGACCTGTTCGGGCTGGATCGGCAGGCCGCGCGCCTGCAGCAGCAGCCGGCGGATCACGTTTTCCAGCTGGCGGATGTTGCCGGGCCAGGGATCGGCCTCCAGCAGCCGGATCGCCTCGGTGCTCAGGCCGGGCTCGGGCACCTCGTATTCGGCGGCGTATTTGCGGAGAAAATGGCGCGCCAGCACGGCCACATCCTCGCGGCGCTGGCGCAACGGCGGCAGGTGGATGGTCACGACGCTGAGCCGGTAGAACAGGTCCGCGCGAAATTTGCCCTCGGCCATCATCGCCTCCAGATCGCGATGGGTGGCGGCGATGACGCGCACGTCCACGGAGAGGGTCTCGTTGCCGCCGACGCGCTGGATGGTCCGCTCCTGCAGCACGCGCAGGAGCTTCACCTGGATGCCGGGGCTGAGGTCGCCGATCTCGTCGAGAAACAGCGTGCCCCGGTCGGCCTGCTCGAAGCGGCCGATGCGCCGGTGATCCGCTCCGGTGAAGGCGCCGCGTTCGTGGCCGAACAGCTCGCTCTCCAGCAGGTTCTCCGGAATCGCCGCGCAGTTGATCGCGATGAACGGCGCGCCGGAGCGTCCGCTGTGCTGGTAGATGGCCCGCGCGATCAGTTCCTTGCCCGTGCCGGTCTCTCCGCGCAGCAGGACCGTCACCGGCTTGGCCGCGACGCGCCCGATCTCCTTGCAGACCTCCTGCATCGCGTTGCTGACGCCCACCAGCGCGGTGCCGGGGCGTGATGTTTCCGCCAGCGCCACCGGTTCGGACATGAGCGTCCCGGCGGCCACCGAGTGGTGCAGCAGTTCCAGCAGGCGCTCCATCTCGAACGGCTTTTGCAGGTATTCGTAAGCGCCCAGCTTCGTAGCCTCGATGGCCGTCTCGATGGTCCCGTGTGCCGTCATCAGGATCACGGGTAGGCGTGGCTTGGAGATATGGAGCCGGCGGACCAGTTCCAATCCGCCCAGGCCGGGCAGCCGAAGATCGGTCACGACAACTTCGAATTCCTCGGACTCCGCCCGGCGCAGGCCCTCATCGCCCCGGGCGCTGTGGGTGACCGCGTAGCTTTCATCCTCGAGCACCTGGCGCAGATTCGCGGCGAGGCTGATGTCATCCTCAATGAGCAGGATACGGGCGGCAGGCGACATGACGGGAAACGGTAGCTCGGATGGCCGGCAATGGCAGCCCGGAATTGTTTTTCGTAACCACCACCCATCGGGTGGTGTGGTGCGATTGCTTACCATCGGCTGGTCAGCCACTTACCACTCCTGCCGGATGAGCGGTTCGATTTCTGAGCATTTTTCGAAAAACCGCTCCCAATGGCCGCTGGCATACCGGTAGCTCCTAGGGGGCCATGGTTTGTCATCTCAATCGCGCCGTCCGAATGGGCAGTGGATTGTTCGGCCTCCTGTTGCTTGCCCTGGGCGCCTCGCCGGCGCAGGCGGCCCCGCGTCCTGTTCCGGAGTGGTTCGCCGGTCAATTTGTGTACGCAAAGGTCGGGGGCAGCGAACTGGTCCTGCGCGATCCAGCCGCTTCAGTGGAGCTGCATTTCAGATGGGACAAACACACTGCGGTGTTCTTTCACCCGGGCCAGAAGAAGCCGGCCCGGTTTGATGCCAGGGCCGCCGAACAGCTGAAGGTGGGCGCACCATTGCGGGTGCTCTATGTGAAGCACGGCAACTCTCTGCTGGCCCGCCGCGTGGTAGAATGAGAACGTCCCCGATGACCTTCTATCAATTTGAGCGTCGGCTGGTCCAGCTGGCCCGGGTAATTCTGGGCCTGGGTTCGGTCATTGTGCGTCTGGCGTATGCCGAGGACGCATCCACCAATGCACCGGGCCCAAGTTTGCAACTGGCCGACGCCAAACGGCTCGCGTTCGAGCGGAACTGGGACCTGCTGGCGGCCAAGGCCGACGTGGACATCGCCACGGCGCAGGGGCTGGTCTCCAAGGAATTTCCGAACCCGGTGGTCGGGCTGACGGTGATGAAGATTCCCACGGACGGCCAGCCGTCGTCCACGGTGCTCGGCAACAGTTTCTTCCACCGCAGTTACGACACGATCGCGTCGTTCAACCAGCTGATCGAGATCGGTGGCAAGCGTACCGCCCGCAAGACCTCGGCGAAGGCGGGCGTGGAAGGGGCCACCGCCCGTTTCGCGGATGCCCGGCGTCTGCTCGATCTGGCCGTCACGAGGGCCTATGTCGCGTCGCTCCTCGCCGACGAGCAGGCGCACGTGCTGCACGCCTCGGCGGAATCCCTGAGGCGCGAGGCCGGGATTGCCGAGACGCGGTACAAGGCGGGTGACATTTCCCGGGCGGACCGGGATCAGATTGTGATTTCTGCCGATCGTCTCGAGCTGGATGCCAGCCGGGCGGAGTCGGATGCGCATGCGGCGCGCATCCAGCTGGAGGTCCTGCTGGGAACTCCGGAGGCAAAAGGTGATTTGGCGCTGGGCGGTTCTCTCACGGAGTTGACGAGGGAAACGATGGCAAGGGTTAGGAGGCCGTCCAGCGCCTCCGTTGATATTGCCGAACGCCCGGATGTCCGGGCGGCGGCCGCGGCCGTGAAGAAGGCGGATGCCGACCTGCGCCTGCAGAAGGCGCAGCGCGTGCCCGATCCGACCTTCCTGGTGCAGTACGAGCGGGAACCGCCCGACAAGAACGACACCGTGGGCTTCGGCGTCTCCTTCCCGCTCCCGCTGTGGAACTGGAACCGGGGCAACATTGCCGCCGCCGCCGCCACGCGGGTGCAGGCGGAAGGTCACGTGCGCCAGGCCAAAGCCACTGCCTACGCCGAGATCGCGACCGCCCAGCGCGAGCTGGATACGGCGACCGAGCGGAGCCGGCGCTACTCGACCCAGATCGTGCCGAATTCGGCCGCCATCACCGAGACCGTGCGCTTTGCCTACCAGAAGGGCGGGGCCTCGCTCCTCGACCTGCTCACCGCCGAGCGCAACGACAACGATGTGCGGCTTGCCGCCGCGACTGCCGAGGCGGACGCCGCAAATGCCGCCGCAGCCTTGCAGGCGGCCTTGGGCGACAACCCGGCGGCCAAACCCTGATCATTTTTCCATGAAGACGCTCCTCTCCCTGACCCTGCTGGCCGCACTCGCGGCGGCCGGCTGCAAACCGCAAAAAGCCGCCGAAGAGCCCGAAGCCACAGCCAAGGTCTCCGGTGACAAAGTGACCCTGCCGCCCCACAGCCCGCAACTGAACACACTCGGGGTCGAGCCGGCGGAGGTGGGCCACAGCCCGACGCTTCATCTGAACGGCCGTCTCGTCTGGGACGACACGGTGACCGTACGCGTTTTCACCGCGTTTGCCGGCCGGGTGACGAAGATCCTGGTGGAACCGGGTCAGACCGTGAAGAAGGGTGATCCGCTGGCCATCGTGGCGTCGTCCGACTATGGCCAGGCCAAGGCCGATGCCCGCAAGGCCGACGCTGATTTTGCTCTCGCCGAGCGCACGCAGAACCGGGTGCGGGAGCTGGCCGAACACGGGGCGGCGGCGCAAAAGGACGTCGAGGCGGCGCAGGCCGACTACGCGCGCACGCAGTCGGAGATGCAGCGGGCGCGGGCCCGGCTGGAATTTTACGGCGGCAGCGCCGACAGCGCCGACCAGACCTACGAACTGAAGAGCCCGCTGGACGGCGTGGTCGTCGAGAAGAACCTGAATCCGGGACAGGAGATCCGCCCCGACCAGATGCTGGCCGGCACCGACCGCCAGGCCGCTCCGCTTTTCACCATCACCGACCCGGCCCGGCTCTGGATTCAGCTTGATGCCAGCGAAGTGGAACTGCCGCTGCTCCGGGCCGGTCAGCCGTTTGAACTGCACACCCGGTCACTGCCGGGGCAGAAGTTCACCGGGCAGATCGAGGCCGTTTCCGAGTTTCTGGATCCCGCCACCCGGACGATCCGGGTTCGCGGCAGCGTGGACAATTCCCAGCGGCGCCTGAAGGCCGAGATGTTCATGACCGCGGAAGTTGGCTCCGGTCTTCCCACTTCAGGCACGGACGTGCCGTCCAAGGCCGTCTTCCTCGTGGGCGAAAAGCATTTCCTGTTCGTGGAGGAGAACCGCGGTGAGTTTGTCCGCCGCGAGATCAAGGCGGGGCCGGAGCATGACGGCAAGGTGCTCGTGCTGGATGGCCTCCGGCCGGGTCAGAATGTGGTGACTGAAGGCTCCCTGCTTCTCCAGCAGATGCTGCAGACACCTCAGGGAGGCTGAACCAGAACCCCATGACGCAGTCGGCAGCACCCGCTTTCGGGAGCTGAAGACTGGAACGGCGTAGGCCTCCATGCCTCAGGCACTGACCGTTCCTGCACCACACCTCACACGGGTTGTGACTTTGCCTGCGCCAATTTGTCCCGAGGTCCCCAGTAAAGCCCCTCTGAATCGAGCCAACCAGTTTTGACGCATGATCGGATCGCTGACCAAGTATTCGTTGCGGCATCGCGCCATCGTGATGGTGCTCCTGCTGATTTTTGTATTCGCCGGACTGAACGCCTTCCAGCGGCTGCCCGTCGAGGCCTATCCCGACGTGACCAACGTGCAGGTGCAGATCATCACGCTCTTTCCGGGTCACGCGGCCGAGGAGGTGGAGAAGCTGGTCACCGTGCCGGTCGAGAACGAGATGAACGGCATACCCAAGCGGGTTTCGATGCGTTCGGTTTCCCTCTTCGGGCTTTCGGTCGTGACCATCGTCTTTCAGGACGACGCGCAGAGCGACTTCGTGCGCAACCAGGCCTTCCAGCATCTCTCTGCGGTCAGCCTGCCGCCGGGGGCGCAGGCCAGCCTTTCCCCGGATGCGACCCCCGTGGGTGAAATCTACCGCTACACCCTGCGCGGCCCGAAGGGGATGGCCCCGGTGGAGCTGAAGTCGCTGGAGGACTGGGTGGTGGAACGCCGTCTGCGCACGGTGCCGGGCGTCGTGGATATTGTCGGTTTCGGCGGCCCCACGAAGCAGTACCAAGTGCAGGTGGATCCGGTGAAGCTGCGGTCCTACAACCTCAGCCTCGCCCAGGTCTTCACCGCCCTGGCCAACGGCAACAAAAATGCCGGCGGTTCCTACATCGAGCACGGCTCCGAGATGTATGTGGTGCGCGGCCTGGGCTTCGTGCATGACGTCGAGGACATCGCCGCCATCGCCGTGGACACCCGTAACGGCACGCCGATCCGCATCGGCGATGTCGGCGAGGTCGTCATCGGGAACGCCACCCGCCTGGGCCGGGTCGGCATGAATGTTCCGGGCGAGTTTGACCACGATGATGTGGTGCAAGGGATCGTGCTGCTGCGGAAGGGTGAGAATGCGCTCGCCGTGCTCCAGAACGTCATCGCGAAAGTGGAGGAGATCAACGCCCACGACCTGCCGCCGGGAGTGAAGGTGGTCCCCCATTACAACCGCACCGAGCTGATCGACCGGACCCTCCACACCGTCCGCCACAACATGGTCGAGGGCATCACCCTGGTGCTGGTCGTCCTCATCCTCTTTCTCGGCCTCGGCAACTGGCGTTCCGCGCTCGTCGTCGCCGCCGTGGTGCCGCTGTCGCTGCTCGGCGCCTTCCTGCTGCTCGATCTGCGCGGCATTCCGGCGAACCTCATCTCGATGGGGGCGATCGACTTCGGCATCATCGTGGACTCGGCGGTGGTGATCATCGAGAACCTGCTGCATCTGCTGGAGAAGCGGAAGGACCGGACGAGACCGATCACCTCATACATCGTCGAGGCCGTCACGCAGATGGGCCGGCCGATTCTCTTCTCCAAGGCCATCCTGCTCACCGCGTTCATCCCGCTCTACACCCTGCAACGGGTGGAGGGGAAGATTTTCCGCCCGATGGCGCTCACGCTCACGTTCGCGCTCATCATGGGCACGCTGCTGGCGCTCACCATGGTGCCGGTGCTGGCCAGTTTTGCCGTGAAGAACCGGATCGCGGAGGAGGAATCCTGGCTCGTACGCTGGTTGCTCAGGATCTACCGCCCTCTGCTGGCCTTGGCGCTGCGCTGGCGCCTGGCCGTGCTGGCCGTCGCCGTGGCCAGCCTGGCGGGCGCGGGCGTGCTGCTCGCCTTCATCGGCTCGGAATTCCTGCCCAAGCTCGACGAGGGCTCGCTCTGGGTGCGGGTCCATTATCCGCAGTCCATCTCGCCGGCCGAGGCGGCCCGGCTCACCACCCAGGTGCGCGTCATCCTTTCCTCTTTCACGGAGGTCAGGACGATCGTGAACCAGATCGGGCGCCCGGACGATGGCACCGATGTCAACGGCTTCGACACCGCAGAGCTTTTCGTGGATCTCAAGCCGCGCGACACTTGGCGGGTTCAGCGCAGCCGGGAGGCGCTGGTGGACGCCATGAACGAGCAGCTCGCCATCATTCCCGGCCTTGACGTGCAGTTCAGCCAGGTCATCGAGGACAACGTCAACGAGGCCGTCTCGGGCATCAAGGGCGAGCTGGGCATCAAGATCTTCGGGGAAAATCCTGACACGCTCCAGCTGCTGGCCAACCAGATCGTGGAGGTGCTCAAGAAGGTGCAGGGCACGGCCGATGTCGGCAGCGAACAGCTGCTGGGCCAGCCCCAGGTTCAGATTGCGATCGAACGCGCCGCCATCGCGCGGTATGGCCTGAGCATTTCGGACGTGCAGTCAGTCATCGAGACCGCGCTGGGCGGCTCGGTCGCCTCGCAGGTGCTCGAGGGGGAGCGCACGTTTGATCTCGCTGTCAAACTGGCACCGCAGTTTGTCACGGACCTCGACGCGATCCGCCACATCCCGGTTTTCGGCGGCAACGGCGAGCGGCTGACGCTCGGGGCGGTGGCGACCGTCGAGGTGAAGCCGGGCTTTGCCCGCATCTACCGTGAGGAAAACGCGCGCCGCATCGCGGTGAAACTCTCGGTGCGTGGTCGCGACCTCGGCTCCCTGGTGGCCGAGGCGCGCGGCAAGGTGGACTCCGTCGTCAAGCTTCCGGCCGGCTATCATCTGGAATGGACGGGCTCCTTTGAGAACCAGCAGCGGGCCGTGAAGCGGCTGGCGCTCATCGTGCCCATCACGCTGGTGGCCATTTTCTTCCTGCTGTTCACCGCCTTCGATTCGGCGCGGCTCTCCACCCTGATCCTGCTCAATGTGCCCTTCGCCGCCGTCGGCGGGCTGGTGGTGCTGCCGCTGGCAGGACTCAGCCTGTCGGTTTCCGCCCTGGTCGGCTTCATCGCGCTTTTCGGTGTGTCGGTCCAGAACGGGGTGCTGCTCGTGGAACGCATCCGTGAGCTTCGTCGCGAGGGCTCGGCGCTGGCCGATGCCATCCGCGAGGGAGCGATGTCCCGCGTGCGGCCGGTGGTGATGACTGCCACCATGGCGGCAATCGGCCTGCTGCCGGCGGGGCTTTCCCATGCCGTTGGCGCGGAGACGTCCCGGCCCTTCGCCGTGGTCATCATCGGAGGGCTGGTCACAGCCACGCTGCTTACCCTCTTCATCCTGCCCATCCTGTATCCCTGGTTTGAGGAGCGGGACGACCGGCTGACTGCTGATCGTGTTGGTGCCGCGCTGCACCGCCCCGCCGTTTGAGTGGCTACTCCTGACCCAATCCGGCGTGCGCGCTCGCTTCCCATTTAGGGAGCGAGCGTTTCTGTCCTGCCCCGGTCGGTGCGGATTTCTGCCCGTGCCGTGCGCTTCTTGCTGCCCCATTGGCGGGCACCGCGCCGAAGCCATTCAGTGCCGCCGCCGCGCGTTCCCCCCCTATTTGCGAGCATCAATAGCTCAGGAAATCATAAGGTGACCTCTACTGAACAATGAAATGAGTTGAACTCCTCTGCCCGGGCCTCAATTTGCGCCAAGTCTACCCCAACACCGACCCAGGGGGTGGCAGAATCAAATGATCCGAAGACTCATCGCATTCGCCCTGCACCAGCCGATGTTCACGCTGCTGCTCCTGGTCCTGTTCATCGGGGGTGGGGTGGCGGCGTTCAAAGGTCTTCCCATCGAGGCCTTTCCGGATGTTTCGGACATCCAGGTCAACGTGGTTGCGCTCTATCCCGGTCGGGCAGCCGAGGAGGTGGAGAAGCAAGTCACCATCCCGCTGGAGATCGCCCTGAGCGGCCTGCCGCATCAGGTCCGGCTCTTTTCGCACACGCAGTTCGGCCTGTGTTTCATGATGCTGACCTTCGACGAGAAGGTGACGGATTACTTTGCGCGGCAGCAGGTTTTGGAGCGTCTGCAGCAGGCGGAACTACCGCCGGGAGTCCAGCCGCAGCTCGGCCCGCTCTCCACCGCCATCGGTGAAATCTTCCGCTTTCGCCTCAAGGGCGACGGGCTTTCCTCCCGCGACCTGCGGTCCATCGAGGATTGGACCGTGGAGCGGCAGCTCCGGATGGTTCCGGGCGTGGCCGACATCGTGACGCTGGGCGGCCTCATCAAGACGTACGAGGTGAACCCCGACCTGGCCAAGCTGCGTTACTATGACCTGACGCTGGCGCAACTGTACACGGCGCTGGGACGCGGCAATGCGAACGTCGGCGGCAGCAAGGTCGAGCAAGGGGTCCAGCAGTACCTAATCCGTGGCATCGGCCTGCTTCGCTCCAAGGACGACATCGGGACCATCGTCGTCGCGTCGCACAACGGCACGCCCGTGTTCGTGAAGGATGTGGCCGAGGTGACCATCGGCGCGGTGCCGCGCGAGGGCGTGGTGGGGCAGGACGACGATGACGACATCGTTTCCGGCATCGTGCTGATGCGGAAGGGAGAAAACCCCTCCGATGTGCTAACGGCGCTGAAGGCGAAGGTCGAGCTGCTCAACAAGTCGGTGCTCCCGAAGGGCGTCCAGGTCGTCCCCTACTACGACCGCACCTGGCTGATCGGAACCACCCTGCACACCGTCTTCCACAACCTGCTGGAAGGCGCGCTGCTGGTGACCGCCGTGCTGCTGCTCTTCCTCGGCAACCTGCGCGCGGCCCTGATCGTCGCGCTCATGATCCCGCTGTCGCTGCTGGCCACCTTCGTCGGCCTGACGTGGCGCGGCATCCCGGCGAACCTGCTTTCACTGGGTGCGATCGACTTCGGCATCATCGTGGACGGCGCGGTCATCGTGGTGGAGAACATCTTCCGGCATCTCAGCGAGGGGCAGACCGACTACAAATCGTCGCCGGTGAAGTTCCGCGAGGCCATCCAGCGCGCGGCGGCCGAGGTCGGCAAGCCGACCTTCTTCTCGATGCTCATCATCATCGCGGCGCATGTGCCGATCTTCACGCTCCAACGGCATGAGGGCCGCATCTTTGCGCCGATGGCGTGGACGGTGACCAGCGCCCTGGTCGGTTCGCTGATTTTCTCCCTCACCATCGTGCCGCTGCTCTGCTACTTCCTGCTGCGGAAGAAGCTCCCGCACGAGGACAACTTCATCGTCCGCTGGGCCAAGCGCGCCTACCTGCCGGTGCTGGAATGGAGCCTCGCCCGGTGGAAGACGGTACTCGCCCTGGCCGTCACGGCGCTGGTGCTGGCCTTTGGTGTCGCGACGCGGCTGGGCACGGAGTTTTTGCCGGAGCTGAACGAGGGCACGATCTGGGTGAACACCACCCTGCCGGCGGGCGTTTCCATCGCGGAGGCCCAGAAGCGCTGCGCCCAGATGCGCAAGCTGATCCGTTCGGTGCCGGAGGTGAACACCGTCATCTCCAAGGCGGGACGCCCGGAAGATGGCACCGACCCGAAGCCGATCAACATGCTCGAATGCTTTGTCGATCTGAAGCCGGTGGACCAGTGGCGCAAGGGCATCACGAAGGAGAAGCTTCTGGAAGAGATGGACCATGCGCTGGATGCGCTGCCCGGCCTGGAGACGAGTTTTTCGCAGCCGATCCGTGACAACGTGCTGGAGAGCATCTCCCAGATTGACGGCCAGGTGGTCATCAAGGTCTTCGGAGAGGATGCGCCCACGTTGCAAAAGGAGGTGGACCTGATCATCCGCAAGGTCACTGGGATACCGGGTGTCGCGCGGGCGTTCGTGGATCGCGCGGGCGAAGTGCCGCAGTCGGTCATCGAGGTGGACCGCGCCGCCGCGGCCCGTCACGGCCTGAACGTGCAGGATGTCGAGGATGTCATCGAAACCGCGCTGGGCGGCAAGGCGGCGACCGAGCTTTGGGAGGGGGAGAAGCATTTCAGCGTGGTCCTGCGTCTGCCGGAACCCGAGCGGGCGCTCAGCAGGCTGGAAGGCATTCTCGTGGATACGCCGGCCGGTCCCCGGGTGCCGCTCAGCGAGCTGGCCAACTTCAAGCTCACCAGCGGCGCGATGAACATCAGCCGTGAGAACGGCACCCGCGTGAAGGCGGTAGGCGTGTTCATCCAGGGGCGCGACATGGGCAGTGTCGTGAAGGACATGCAGGCCAAGGTCAAAGAGCTGACCATGCCGCCGGGCTACCTGGTGACCTGGAGCGGTGAATTCGAGAACCAGCAGCGCGCCATGAAGCGCCTGAGCATGATCGTGCCGATCAGCGTGTTCATGATCTTCCTGCTCCTCTTCAACACCTTCCAGTCGGTGAAGAACGCGCTGCTGATCCTGCTCAACGTGCCGTTCGCGATCATTGGAGGCATCCTGGCGCTCTGGCTGACCGGCATTCCGCTGAGCGTGAGCGCTGCCATCGGGTTTATCGCGCTCTTCGGCCAGGCCGTGCTCAACGGCGTGGTGATGGTGAGTTGCTTCAACCAGCTGGTGGAGAGCGGCAAGTCGCCGCTGGAAGCCGTGCGTGAAGGCGCGAGCATCCGGCTGCGGACCGTGCTGATGACCGCGATGCTGGCGATGCTGGGCCTGTTGCCGATGGCGCTTTCGCACGGCATCGGCTCGGAGACGCAGCGTCCGCTGGCGCTGGTCATCATCGGCGGTCTCGTCAGCGCGACGCCGCTGACCCTGCTGGTGCTGCCGACGCTGTACCTGCTCTTTGCGCGGGAGAAGCCGGCGAGCGCTTCTCCGACCGCTCCGACCGCAGCGCCGGTGCATGCCTGATCAGGTCCGTGGGTGGAATCAATTTATCCGGAGCCGGCACGTCAAAAGTTGTGTGGCATTTGGAAACGGAGACCGGCGCACTTTTTTGAATCCCAATGGGATTCCATCATTCAGCCCGGGGTTGGACCGCATCGCGGGACTGCCCCGGGTCCTCCGAGAAAATGATCTTCAACCCCAACGTGGGTTGCATCGACTGGCCTGGGCTTTGATTCATCTCCTTCAGAGATGGCCACAACTTCTGCCGTTTACCCCAGCATAGCCGATCGGATCGGCAACGCTGGGCTGAATGCTGCAATCCCTTTGGGATATCGTCGGCGTTCCGCGACGCGAACAGGCCACCAATACTCCAGGAGTGACTATTGCTTGGTCGGTGCCGGCACCAGCGGCAGCACGATACCGAACGTCGTGCCGCGCCCGATGCGGGTCTGGTAGAGCAGCGCGCCGCCATGCTTTTCCACGATGCGCCCGGCAATCGGCAGGCCCAATCCGGTACCTGATTCCTTGGTGCTGAAGAACGGGTCGAACAGCCGCTCCTGCACTTCCGTGGTCATGCCCTGGCCGTTGTCCGTGACTTCCAGAATGGCCACGTCGGTGGGCCGGCCAGCGAGATTCACCCGGTCGCGCCGGGCCCGCAGGGAGATGAGTCCGTCCGAGCCGATGGCATCGGCGGCGTTGCGGACGAGGTTGATGAGCACCTGCTTGATCAGGGCGGCGTCCACCGACACATGCAGTTCGGGCGAATTTTCCAGCACGAGCCGCACCTGCTGTTTTTCCAGCGCCGGCGCCATCAGCAACTGCACATCGCGCAGTGGGGCAGAGGCCAGAACGACCTCGGACTGCGGCTCCGCCGGTTTCGCGAACTGCAGCACGTCCTGCACGATCCGTTCGAGGCGGTCGATTTCCGCGCTGATCAGCCCCGCATCGGCGGACCCCGCCTGGTTGCCCCGGATATGCTTTCCGAGCGTGTACAGGCGGGCCTTGATCGAGGTGAGCGGGTTCCGGATCTCGTGGGCGATGCCGGCGGCGAGCATGCCGAGGGAGGCGAGCTTCTCCTGCCGCTCAAGCAGCACGGCGCTGTGCACCAGCTTGACCTGCAGCGGCGCGATGAAATCGCGGTGCAGCACGATCGCGAGTCCCGCTGCCAGCGCGAGCAGCAGGCCGACGCCGACGTAAAGCATCACCCGCAGGTGATCGAGGGAGGTGTTCGCCCGTTCGAGGAAGGATTCCTGGGCCTCACGGTGGGCATCGGCGAGCTGGATGCCGAGCTGCAGGAGCCGCTGGGCCTGCCGCTCAAACTCGGCGAGCTGCGAGAACGACGAGGCGGAAACGGTGGGCGGCTGCTGGTTGGAATGCACCCCCCGGGCGGCGCGCAGGTAATCGTCGTAGGCGTCGTTCAGCTGCTGCATCAGCACGCGTTCGCGGTCGGTGTTCAGTTTGGGGTTCTGCTCGTCGATCCAGCGGTCGAGCTGCTTGCCGGCCCGCTCGAAATCATCCCAGGTGCTGTTCTCCCGCAGCGCGGTGAAGCGCAGGATCGAGGCATTGAGGCTGAGCACGCTCTGCTGGAAGTGGTCGGCCAGCCGGAAGGTTTCCAGATGCCCCTCGGTGAGGCGGCCTTCCAATTCGGAAATCTGCCGCCAGGCGGTGGTCACGCCCCAGGCGGTCAGGGCGGCCATCAGCGCCAGCGCGGCGAGCAGCAGCAGCAGGCGCAGGCGGACGCCGAGATTGAACAACGTGGCTGGCTGTTTATCAGTCATGCGGTAAGTGCTTGACCAGAGTTTCCATCAGGCTAGCCCGGACGCCGCTCCAGGTCTTCGCAAAAGCGCTCGGATATGCGGTGGCAGGTGGAAAGGCTCGGCGAGTTTGCCGCAGCGTAGCGGAACCCATGCCGAATGGACAGACGGTCCTTGTTGCACGGAAAATCGCGGGTGTTCGTCAATCCACGAGGTCGTTCGGGTGTTCTGGCGATGCTTGCATTATGGCGGCCGAGCGCCACTTTCGCGGCCTGCCTGGTTACCCGTTGGTCTGCACCGCACCTCCATGATTATGAGCCACTTTTCCCGAAATCTCACTGGCTGTTTGGGACATTGGAAAGCCGCGACCTTGGCGATTGCAATGATGCTGGGGACACCCGCTCTGTTGCTGGCCGCCGAGGCCTACGGGCCTTTTGAAGGCGAGAAGTCCGCGTGGCATGATGGCTTCGACCGTTACGACTACGTGATGGACGAGGCGACGCTGGCCATCAGGCCGTTCAAGGCCCCGGAAGGTGAGCGCTTCGGCGTGCGCGATCCCGAGAAGGGCCAACGCCGGTGTCTCGTGATCGTCCCCAAACAGGCTGCGCCCGGCAACCCGTGGTCATGGCGGGGATGCTATTGGGACCATCAGCCGCAGACCGAGGTGGAGCTGCTCCGGCGCGGCTTTCACATCGCCTACATTTCCGCCAATGCGACCTTGCGGCCGGGCCGTGAGTGGGATGCCTGGTACGCCTTTCTCACGGAACAGCACGGCCTTTCCCGGAAACCCGCCTTCATCGGCATGAGCCGGGGCGGCGAGTATTCGTACACCTGGGCCACGGCGCATCCGCAGCAGGTGTCCTGCATCTATGCCGACAACCCGGGCGGCAATCGCGAGATGCTGACGCGGCTTGGCGATCTGGCCACGAATGACGTGCCGCTGCTGCATGTCGTCGGGAGCATCGATCCGCTGCTGGGCCGCTTCTCCTCGACCATCGAGAACATCTACCAGCAGTACGGCGGACGCATTTCGGTGATGATGAAGGACGGCGCGGCCCATCATCCCCACAGCCTGCACGATCCCACCCCCATCGCGGATTTCATCGAGCAGAGCGTGCGGGCAACCCCGAGTGCGGCGCCGGATTATCTTGCGGGACGGATCACGCACACCTCGTTTTACAGCACGGAAAATTATTACCGCGACTTCCCGAAGGAAGGGACCGACATCACCTGTCGCGGCGCGATCTTCTCCGCATGCTACGACCGCTATTCGTTCGAACTGGCGGGCGTGGAAGGAGCCATCACGGTCACGATCCCGAAGATGCCCGCTCCAGGAAAACCGTGGGTGTTCCGCTCTGAATTCGTAGGGCGCGACGCCGTGGTGGATCTGGCGCTGCTGGCCAGGGGCTTTCACATCGTCACCGGGCCGGTCTCCTACAACATGGATGGGCCCTCGCTGGCGCATTGGAACGCCGCGTACCAGTACCTGGTCGCGCATGGCTTCTCGCCGAAGCCGGTGCTGGAAGGCGCCGGCCGCGCGGCCGGCGACGCCTACGCCTGGTCCGTGGAAAATCCGGACAAGGTGTCCTGCATCTATGCGGAAAATCCCGTGCTCCGCAGCTTCATGTCGAAGACGCCGCTGATCGACCGGCTCAACGTCTTGGCCGGAGCCAAAGTGCCGCTGCTCCACGTGTGCGGGAGCCTTGATCCCGCCTTCACGACGCAAACCGGCGAAGTCAAACGCCGATACGAAGGGATCGGCGGATCAATCCGCGTGATCGTGCAGGAAGGGCAGGGCCACTATCCGCTCGCGCCGCGTGACCCGAATCCCGTGGTGGATTTCATCACGGGTACAATCGCTTCCAAGTGAGAGCGAAACTTGCCGGTACGGGCTGAAACCCTGACGAGCTTCACGATTTTTCGACCGGTCACGCACGGGTTCCCTTTTCCCATTTCAACCCCCAATCACGCATCTCCTTCAGCATGGGCCCAAGGGCTTTTCCCTTCGGGGTGAGCTGATACGCACGGTGTTTGGTGCCATCGGCGGCGGGGATCTGCGCGATGATCTCGTGCTGCTGGAGGCGGACGAGACGTTCGCTCAGGATGTTTGTGGGAATGCCCTCGGGCGAGGCGCTGAAATCCTTGAAGCGCGTGCGCCCCAACAGCAGGTCACGGATGACCAGCAGCGACCAGCGGTCGCCGAGGATGTCGAGCGAGCATGCTACGGGGCAGGGGGAGCGCCGTGCGGCGCTGTCCGGTTTGCGTGAACGGGTTGGCTTGGTTTTGGCCACGCAGCGAAGGTGGCAGAACAGTCACTTGCAATCTACAAGTAAAATGCTTGCTGAATGCAAGTAACTTGGCATTCTCGTCGCGTGCGATCAAAAACCAAAAATGCCGAACCCCGATTGGCCCCGCCCGGGGCCGGGCTGCCCAAGCCCGAACTGCTCATCGCCCGTCTGCTGATGGAGTGGCAGCGACGGACGGGTAGCCGCGAGTCCTTCAGCCGCCGGTTCCAGCAGGAGCGCGAGGCGATCCGGCAACTGGTCCATTCATGCGATGAAGCGGCGGCGACGAAGCGCGTGCTGATCCGGCGACCGCCCGGTTTGGAGGACAGCAGCCGCTACTGGTCCGTGTGGATGACGCTGGATCACCTGCGGATTGTGAACACTCAGATCGCGGGGGTGATCCGGTCGCTGGCGCGGGGCGTTGTTCCGCCCGGCGTGGCCAGCACCGCGGCGGTGAAACCGGGTGCGGAACTGACGGCGGATGTCGTCAGCGCCTACGAAAAAGCCTGCGATCTTGTGGAAACCACCGTGGCAGCGGCAACCGACCTGAAGACCGGTGTCCGCTTCCCCCATCCGTGGTTTGGACCTTTGGATGCCCTGGGATGGTATGCGATGGCCGGCACGCACATGGGGCTCCACCGGGGACAGATCGAGCGAATCTTGCAGGGGCTACCGGGAAAATGAGGGCGGTGCCGGCCCTGCAGCGGCATTCGCTGCGGCGGCTCTGACATTACCCTGGTGGAAGCCGGCCCAGGTCGATCAGCTCCGGGATTAGCTCTTGGGCGGCCACACCGCTCCGGCAAGTTCCTTCGGCAATTGCTTCGGGTCCACCGGATAGATCAGCGACATGTCGGGCTTGCTCGTGGCACCGGGCAGGAACTCCGTCTCTTCCGGAGCACCCAAAATGAGCCAGAGCACCTCGGAATCGGTGTCGTTGAACACCTGGCGCAGTTCGCCCGGACCGACCAGCAGGCCACCATGCTTCGGCACGGTGAGCGTCTGTTCGCCCACGCGGATGCGGCCGGTGCCTACCAGCACGAAGTAAAATTCCTCTTGCCGGATGTGCTTGTGGAGCGTGTTGGCGCTTTTCGGCGGCATCCGCCAGAGCCGCGCGCTGAGGTTTTCGCTGCCCGTGCGCTCCAGAAAATCCGCGTTGGGAATTCTCATCAGGTTGGAGAGCCGCCAGGTGAGGTCTTCCGGCCGGATCAGAAAATGGCCTGCAATCGGTTTCATCTCGGCCCGATTTCAAACCCGTGGAAACCGGCGGACAAGCGTGATCGGAAGGGTGCGATCCCAAGGTTAATGTCGCAAAGGGATTGCGGGCAGACCGAGAAGGGCGAGAGTCGGCAGCCATGGATGTCCGTGAACTCGTTCCTGCGCTCGAAACCCGGCTGCCGGCCACGCTGGATCTGCTGAAGCAGATGGTGGACCTGAACAGCTGGACGGAAAACCGCGACGGCGTGAACCGGCTCGGCCGGCTCACGGCGGACGCGTTCGCCAATCTGGGCTTCACCGCCGAATTCGTGCCGTCCGTGAATCCGGCCTATGGCGACCACGTGTTTCTGTGGCGGCCGGGTAATTCCTCCAAGTCCGTGGCACTGGTGGCGCATCTGGACACGGTGTTCCCGCCCGACGAGGAGGCGCGGAATGATTTCCGTTGGCGGCCGGAAGGCGACCGCATTTACGGGCCGGGCACCGAGGACATCAAAGGGGGCACGGCGCTGATGTGGCTGGTGCTGCATGGGCTGCGCGAGCGCGATCCGGTGGCCTTTGACGACATGAACTGGCGGTTGTGCTGGAATTCGTCGGAGGAAGTGCTGTCGGCTGATTTTGGCGCACTATGCCGCCAGCGCTTCGGAACGGAAACCTTGGCCGCGCTTGTCTTCGAGGCGGAGGGAAGGGCCGGTGCGGAACGGCGGGTGGTCGTCGCCCGTAAAGGCCGGGGGACGTGGAAGCTGGCCGTGGCCGGTCGCGGCGCCCATGCGGGCGGGCGGCACGCGACGGGGGCCAATGCCATCGTGCAGCTCGGGACCACCGTCCAAAAGGTGGCCGCACTGACGCATTACGCCCGGCAGCTTACCTTCAATGTCGCAGCCGTATCCGGTGGCGGCGGGCTGAACCGGGTGCCGCACGCGGCGACGGCGGCGGGGGAGTTCCGCGCGTTTGATCCCGAAGTCTATGCCTCAGCCAAGGCGGCCTTGCTTGCTCTTGGCGGACCCGGCGAGGTCCGGAGCGTGGAGGACGGCCACGCCTGCGAAGTGACCGTCGAAGTCACCGACGAAAGTTCACCCTGGCCGCGCAATGCCGGGACGGACCGTCTGCTCGCCCTCTGGCAGGAGGCGGGTGAGGTGGTTGGCGTGCCGGTGGGCAGCGAGTCGCGGGGCGGCCTGAGCGATGGCAACCAGCTCTGGGACTTAGTGCCCACGCTCGACGGGCTCGGTCCCACCGGGGACAACGCCCACTGCTCGGAACGGAGCGCCGACGGCTCCAAACTGCCGGAGTACGTGGAGCCCGGTTCCTTCGTGCCCAAGGCGGCCGTGAACATCGTCGCCCTACAGCGGCTGATCGCGGGAGCGGGCTCAGGACGGAGCGCGGCTCCGTGAGCCGCAGCAACTTTCCTGACATGGCAGGCTGGAAAAACGCGAACGCATCCGGCTACGCAGCCTGCTGCGGCTCACAGAGCCGCGCTCCGTCTGCTGCCGGGTCGCTTGCATCTGCCGACTGAGACCGCAGTTTTCCGCCATTGACGCGGGGACGCACGACGCAAAACCTCCGCGCCTCCTATGGCGAAAATTACGCGCGCACTGCTTTCCGTTTCCGACAAGACCGGCCTCGTTCCTTTCGCCCGGGTGCTGGCCGAGGCCGGCGTGGAGCTGGTCTCGACCGGCGGCACGGCGAAGGCGCTGCGAGCGGAAGGGCTGAGGGTCATCGAGCTGAGCGATTACACGGGCTTTCCCGAGATGCTGGATGGCCGGGTGAAGACGCTGCACCCCAAGGTCCACGGCGGCCTGTTGCACATCCGGGACAACGCCGAACATGTGGCCACGGTGGGGAAACACGGCATCCCGCCGATCGATCTCGTGGTGGTGAACCTCTACCCGTTTGAGCAGACCGTGGCGAAACCGGATGTGTCACTGCACGACGCCATCGAGAACATCGACATCGGCGGGCCATCCATGCTTCGCAGTGCCGCGAAGAACCACGACTCGGTCACCGTCATCGTGGACCCGGCGGACTACGCGCCCGTGGCCGAACAGGTGAAGGCGTCCGGCGAGACCACTCTGGAGCTGCGCCGCAAGCTGGCGGCCAAGGTCTATGCCCGCACGGCAGCCTACGACGCAGCCATCGCGGCCCATCTGACCAAGGCGTTCTCGGGCGGGACCGAACCGCTCCCGACGCTCGCGATCAGCGCGCCGCTCGCGCAGCCGCTGCGCTACGGTGAAAACCCGCACCAGAAGGCCGCGCTTTACGGCAAGTTCCGCGACTACTTCACGCAGCTCCACGGGAAGGAGCTTTCGTACAATAACATCCTGGACCTCACCGCCGCCGCCGCGCTCATCGCGGAGTTCACGGGCGACGCGCCGACCCTGGCCATCCTCAAACACTCCAACCCGTGCGGCGTGGGGCAGGGCGGCTCACTGCGCGAGGCCTGGGACCATGCCTTTGCGACCGACCGGCAGGCACCTTTCGGTGGCATCATCGCGGTGAACCAGACCCTCGACCGCGCCTGCGCCGAGGCCATCGCGGAAATTTTCAGCGAGGTGATCGTCGCCCCGGACTTCACGCCGGAAGCCCTCGCGCTGCTTCAGCAGAAGAAGAACCTGCGCCTGCTCAAGGTGCTGAAGAACCCGGTCACCGCCCTGCCGTTCGATGTCCGCAGCGTCGGCGCAGAGTCGTACCTCTGGCAGGAGCGCGACCTCAAGACCACGACCGCAGCGGATTTGAAGGTCGTGACCAAGCGCGCGCCGTCGGAGGCCGAGCTGAAGGCGATGCTCTTCGGCTGGCGGGTGGTGAAACACCTGAAGTCGAACGCCATCGCCTATACCGCGAGCGACCGCACGCTGGGACTCGGTGCCGGCCAGATGAGCCGCATCGATTCCAGCCGGATCGCCGTGTGGAAGGCGGGCGAGGCGAAGCTGGCGCTGGCGGGCAGCGTGGTGTGCAGCGACGCCTTCTTCCCATTCCCGGACGGACTCATTGCCGCAGCGGAAGCCGGCGCGACCGCGGCCATCCAGCCCGGCGGCTCGGTCCGTGATCCGGAAGTCATCAAGGCCGCCGACGAGCGCGGCATGGCGATGGTCTTCACCGGTCATCGGCATTTCCGGCACTGAAAGTGCGGATACGTGCAGTATGAGTGTGCCGAGTTACAAACGCCTGACGGTTGCGCTCGGCATCCTGTCACTTGGACTGCTGTTGGTGTCTGGCGGCCTCTTTTGGAATTACGGCTGGCTTAAGGTCCGGGTCGCATTTGCCAGTGACCAGATGGAAATCTTTGACGATATGCGCACGAAAGCCCTGCAGAGCGAGCCGGTGGAGGCGGCCGGCTTTCTGGAGTATGCCGTCTGGTATTATCCTTCCGGAACCAAGCAGGAGACCGGCTCAAGGCTGGATCGCCTGGTTGAGAACAGGCGGTCGGAAGTCGTGCGCGACATTCTCGCCCATCTTCGTGCCAAAACCGCTGAAGATTTGGGATCAGTTCCCGAACCCTGGATTCTGAAGTACGCGAAGAAGTAACGGTGCCAGCGCGCGGACGAGGACGCCCGTGCGCCTCATTCAGCGGGTGGAACGAGTTGCGGCGCGTTGTCGGCCTGCAGCGGGTTCACGATGAAATCCTGCGATACGATCCTCCCGCGCCAGTTCCCGATGAGAATGAGCGCGCTGGTGACATCGAAGCTTTCATGCCGGGCCGGGTACTGGCGGAGGTTCGCCTCAGCGAGATTGAACAGCGCCACGGAAGGCCGGAGCCGCTGCTTTTGCAGGTGCACGAAGGCGCCGGCGAGCTGGATCAGCCCCTTGTAGTAGGCGTAGTTAGCGCCTGTCTTTCCTTGGGCGAGCCAGAGCTCCTCCAGCACATCGTGCGCCTCGTAGAAAAGTTGGGTGTTGAAACAGTCGAAATAGCCCAGATAGTGCGCGTCGAAGCCGCGCCCCTCGTTTCCGGCGATGAGGGCGGCGATCTTGGCGGATTTCTTCGACACGCGGCGGAGCGTAAATTCAAAACTCAAAATTCAAAATTCAAACCGGATGCGAAAGGCATTCGATGTGCCTGTCCTGGAACTTCCCGCCTTTGAACTTTGAGCTTTGAGCTTCCCATCCTCTTTCCCTTACAAACACCGCTCGAGATGTCCGCCAAAACCGCTTCGAACGCGTTCGATCTTTCCACCTGGGTTGCCAGCCGCTCCAAAACCGTGGATGCGGCGCTGGACCGCTTTCTGCCCAAGGCCAGCGCCAAGCCCGCCACCATCCACAAGGCCATGCGCTATTCGCTCTTCGCGGGCGGCAAGCGGATGCGCCCCGCGCTGGTGCTGGCTGCGGCCGAAGCCTGCGGCGGTAAAGAGGAGGCAGCGCTGCCGCTCGCGTGCGCGGTCGAGTGCATCCACACCTATTCGCTGATCCACGACGATCTGCCGGGCATGGACAACGACGATTTCCGCCGGGGCAAGCCGACGAACCACAAGGTCTTCGGCGAAGGCATCGCGGTGTTGGCCGGCGACGCGCTGCTCACGCAGGCCTTCGAGATCGCGGCGCTCGCGAAGGGCTGGCCGCGCTATTCCCACCGTGACCTAGTGTTGGAGATCGCCAAGGCCTCGGGATCGCTTCAGCTCATTGCCGGGCAGGTCGCCGACCTGGAAGGCGAGGGGAAGGATCTGTCCGTGCCGCAACTGCGCTACATTCATGAGCGCAAAACGAGCGCGCTGCTGTGCTGCTCGGTGCGGCTCGGCGGCATGAGCGCGAATTGCACACCGGTGCAGCTCCAGGCGCTGACCGACTTCGGCTACAACGTGGGACTGGCCTTCCAGGTCATCGACGACATTCTGGATGTCACGCAGTCCTCCGAGAAACTGGGCAAAACCGCCGGCAAGGACGTGGCCGCGCAGAAGGCCACCTACCCGCGTCTCGTCGGGTTGGAGAAATCCAAGAAGATTGCGGCGCAGCTCACGCAGAAGGCCTATGCCGCGCTGAAGCCCTTCAAGGGCAAAGCCGTGGCGCTCGAGGCGCTTGCCCGCTACCTGCTGGAACGGGACCGCTGAGGCTCGCCGTCCGGCGGGTTTTCCAGGCAGAGCGCCGATCTCCGATCCGGCGCGGGGTCCCTTTTCAATCTTATCCGCGCCGGGTCGGAGACCGGCGCTCCTACCACGGGGCAGCTTCAGGCGGTGGGCGGGGTGCCGACCAGTTCGGTGATCTTAATGCCGAAGCGGTTTTCGACGACGACCACTTCACCGCGGCCCACGAGCTTGCGGTTTACAAACAGCTCGACGGGGGCGTCGGCTACCTTGTCCAGCTGCACGACGGAGCCGGTGTTGAGCTGCAGCACATCGCGCATGGGCAGATGACAGGAGCCGAGCTCGACGGTGACCTGGACGGGCACGTCCATGAGGATGTCGAGGTTGGCGATGGAATTGGGAGAAATGCTCATGGGTTGCAAAAGGGTCAGGTTTTCATCACCTGCGTGACCTCAACGGCCCACTTGCCACCACGGCTCCCCAGTCGTCCGGAGAACTTGTGCAGGTCGGCCAGGCGAATCTGGACATGGTTTAGCAGATCGCGATCAAAATCCAAGGTGTCACCGATCTTGAGCCGGGTAAGCTGGCCGGTGGTCATGGTGCGGCTGGGCAGCTCGGCGGTGACGGGAATTTCAATGTCTTCCATTTCCTGCCGCCAGCGGGGTGGGACAAGCGTGGCCGAGGCGGCCTCATCAAAGCTGGGATCCACGCTCCTGTTCAGCAGGCGGACCAGCGGTTCGATGGTGGGGTAGGGAAAGCCGAACTGGATCTGTTCCGTGCAGTCGCCGATGCGCGCCTCCAACGACAGGCACAGCATCACGCAGTCCCAGGGGGAGGTGTTGAGAAAGCGGGCGTTGCTCTCGTGGGCGAGCACGGTATGGCGCATGTCCATGGTGCCGGCCCAGTGGCTGCACCATTCGCCCAGGATGATCTGCACCACCTGGTCGAGCAGCGCGACCTCGATCTCGCTGAGGTCGCGTTCGGCCTTCATGGAATGGCCCGGGCCGCCCATCAGGCGGTCCACGACGGTCAGTCCCAGACGCGAGTTCACGTGCAGGATGCTGATGCCGCGCAGCGGCTCGGTCTTGAAAAGGACGATGTGGGAGGGATTGGGCAGCGACTCGGTGAACCGCTGAAAAGTCAGCGTGCTGAGCTGCGACATCTGGAGCGAAAACTCGACGCGCAGGTGGATGGACAGCCGCGCCGCCAGCGAGCGGATGAACTCCTCGTGGTGCAGGCGCAGCTTCCGCAGCTCCAGCGCCGTCAGATAGACCGGATGCCGGAAATCATAGGGCTGGATGGCATCCTTGGACTGCTGGCTCTTCGCACCATCGGCCTGGTGGATGACCGTCTTCGACTCCGACTCGGCCACCTGGGCGAGCAGGTTCTCGACCTCGCTTTGCGAGAGAACCTCCTGTCCGGCGGCGATGTTGTCGGTCGAATCCATGTTATTGGATGGCGAATTCGGGCAGGTAGATTTCGCTGACCGGGTTGCCCCCCAGCACGTTGTTGAACGCGGCAATCAGCTCCGTGCGGATCATGTTCCGGGCGCCGGGTTTTTCCAGGTCAATGATGGTCTTGCTGGCCAGTGTGCTGGCGGCGGCATCGCGTAACTGGGCGTCATGCTTTTCCACCTCGTCCTTCAGGGAGGGGCTTTCACCCACCAGGGTGATGCTGACCATCAGGTAACGCGTCCCCATGGTGCCGGAGACGTTGACCAGCACCTTGTTGCCCAGCGATACGGCGACCTTGCCATCGGTGGCTTCGCCGGCCTTGCCTTCCTTCTTTTCGGCGGCCGGCTTGGCCGCGTGCTCCCCGCCTTCCTTGGCGGCCGCATGTTCCTCGGGGGCTGCCGAAGCGCCGCCGGAATTCAGCTTGGGCAGGAGCACGAACACCGCCACGCCATAGGCGATGGCCGGCATCAGGATCAGGTTGGCCAGCAGTGGCAGCCAGGCCTTGAAGCCACCGCCCGAGGCGGGTGCTGCGGCGGCTCCGCCATCGGCGGGTGCGGCAGTTGCGCTGGAAGCGTCTTTCATGGCAGGGAGGGATGGGCGTTATCAGCGCTTCAGACCGACGATTTCCTGGAGGATCTCATCGCTGGTGGTGATGACCCGGGCGTTGGCCTGGAAGCCGCGCTGGGCGGTGATCATGTTCACGAATTCGGACGGGAGATCGACATTGGAGGATTCCAGCACGCCGCTGCGGATGCTGCCCAGGCCCTGAGTCCCGGGGGCGGCGGCACCGGCCGCACCGGCACCGCCCAGCGGACCGGCCTGGACCAGGCCTGAGTACAGATTGTTGCCCACCTTCTGCAGCGCCTGGGGCGTGTTGAAGTTCTGCAACAGGATCTGGCCCCGGTCGGCGCTCGTACCGTCGGAGAGTTTCACGGTGATTTTGCCGTCCTGTCCGATGCTGTAGCTGGTCCGGGTCGTGCCGTCGGCGGGGTCGAGCTTCAGGTCGCCCTTGGTGGTGCCATCCGTGGAGCCCTGCACCCGTTCGCCCGTTTCCGTGACCAGATAATTCTGGGAGTCCAGGTGGAAATTGCCCGCGCGTGTGGCGAACTCCTCGCCAGTGGTTGAGTTGCGCACGACAAAGAAGCCGGTGCCATCGACCGCCAGGTCACTGTCGAGGCCCGACTGGAAGCTGCCCTGGGTGAAATTGCTTTCGGTCGCCGAAGTGGCAACGCCGGTTCCCACCTGCACGCCGGACGACCCGTTGCTGGAGGCCTCCAGCGTCTGGCTGAACGTGTCCTCAAAGGTGGTGCGGCTGGACTTGTAGCCGACGGTGTTGGAGTTGGCGATGTTGTTGCCGACGGAGGTGAGCTGTCCCTGGAACGCCTCGAGGCCGCTGATTCCGGTATTGAGTGAGGAAAGCATGATGTATTAGGGATTGGTGGTTTGCGGGGTGGTGGTTTGCGGGGCGGCGGGAGTCACGCTCAGCACCTGGCTGAGATCGTAACCCACGCCGTTCACGACGATTTGCGGCTTCCCTGCCTGGATGTTGACGGCCTGTACGGTGCCCTGGGCAGTCGTGTTTGCATCTGCCTGCACGCTCACACTCTGACCGATCAGCGAGTAAGCCTGCGAAATATCCTGCTGGTCGCGCAACCCAGTCACGTCCTGACCCATGGTTTTGGACTGTTCCAGCGTGCTGAACTGCGCCATCTGCGCGATGAAGTCGGTGTCCTTCTGCGGTTCCAGCGGATCCTGCGACGTCATCTGGGCCACGAGCAGCTTCAGAAAATCGTCCTGCCCGAGCGTCTTCACCGGGGTGCGCGCCGTGGGGTCGGTGGTGGTGGTGTCACCCGCGATGGCGGGGGCGGAGATGGCGGAAATGGCGGACATATAAATATCAGGCCCAGGAATCCAGCAGGCCGAGACGTTTGATGAGTTGGCGGACGGTCAGATTGTTGGCGGTGCTCGCCGTGATGGGGAGGGAAGACGGTTGGGGAGCGGGCGACCCATTTTCCGGAGTCTGGGGCAGTTCGCGGCGGGCGGCCCCTTCGCCCTGCGCGCCGGTTCCCATCGCCAGAGCTTCACCACCGGAAAGCGGCAGCAGCCGGATGCCCTGTTGCGCAAGGGAATCCTGCAGCTGAGTCCAGTTGGAACCCAGCTGCTGCAGGTCACCACCGGTCACGTGCGCGCGGGCCTCGGTCTGTCCGTCGCGGGTGGCGAACTCCAAGCGGATCTCCGTCTGCGGATCGGGCTTGAGCACGACCGCCATCGAGTTCAACCCGGAGCTTTTGAAGTGGATCGCCTGTTCAGCGATATGGGCGGCCAGTGGGACCGGAGCTGCCGCCACCTCCTTGGCGTCGGCTGAAAGTTCGTTGAGCGTGCCGGACACGGCAGGATTGCCGGCGGACAGCGCCGAAATATCGTCCGCTTCGGAACCCGCACCATGCCTGGTGCGCCAGCCAGTGCTGATGACGGCCTGTACCCGTCGGCCGTCACCGGGGGAATTTTGCCGGGTAAGGAACCCTCGGCCAAACCACCCGGCAATTTCGGACTGTTCGCGCCCTGATTTCATCGTGCTTTCCTGTTGAGCACCGGGCGTGCCACGCATTTCAACCGACTCAACTGGCGGTTGTTGGGCCTCACTTGCCACTGGGACGGACGACTCGGCCACCGGCTCAGACTTTGCGGGTTCAGACACTTCTTCCCAGCCGGGGGGCAACGTCAGAGGCTTGGTCTCCGACGCGGCGGGTGCGGGCTTGGACGTCGCTTCCACGGGCAAGTCTTTTGCTGGAGTCGGGGCACTGGGGCGCAGATGGGAAGGGCTCTCGGCGGTGACCACTTTTTGGTTGGCGGTGGCTTGCGGTATCACCGGTGCGGACCGGGCGAGCAGCTGGGTCAGCGGCATTTTTCCCATCCCGAATTCCGGCCCAGCATCGCCAGCCGGCGGCAGTTGGATTTCTGCAGCTACGCCCGACGCACAGAGGGTGTCCGTCGGGATTTCATGCGACTGATCGGCGGCACCGGCTGGGACAAATGTTTCCGGAGGCAGCGGCTTGGGGATCGGCTGGAACGGAAACGCCAGCATGAACGCGGTCGCTGTCGGGGCTTTTTCTTCCGAATCCGAGCGCTTGAGCCGTGTCTTGGCCTGGCCTGTCGTCTTGCCGGATGGCAGATCTTCCTCGCCCGATACGTCTTGGTCGGGCGGTGTTTCGCAATCGGTGGCGAAGGATTGAAAAGAGGACGTCGGTTGCTGGCCCTGCGGCTGGGCCGCGGCGCCTTTGATTTTCCCTGCCGGGAAGGCTGCCGCTTTTTCCGAGGGCGACGGGCCGGCGCTTTCGCCCGCCTGCATCTGGCGGGTCAGCAGCTCATGCCAACTGGCCGGCGATGATCCGGGAGTAATCGTCGGGCCGGCTTGTCCGCCGGACCTCGGAGTGGCGGAGCCTGGGGCTGACGCCGGAATGTTCATTTTGCTTTCGCGGCGGCCGCGTTGGATGAAACCCGCAGACGCTCAGAAAGGCCGGCGGCCCGCTTGGCCTCGGGGGCACCCTGCTTGGCCATGGCTTCCAGGACCGCGGCGGACTCCGCTTCTTTCATGAGCAGAAGAATCTTCCCGACGGAATCGTCATCCAGTTCGCGGAAAATCTTGGCCGCGCCGTCCGGTGTCATGGTCGAATACATCTTCGCCAGCCGCTTCAGGTTGCCGACCTCATCGCCCTTGACCTTGGTCAGACTTTTTTCGAAGTCCGTCTGCATCCGCTGCACCTCCTGGATGACGCGGTCGATTTCCTGCCGCTCCACCTGCAGGCGGGAAGCCAGTTCGTTCAGCCCGTTTTCCCGCGTGGCCAACGATTCCTTCTGCTCACGCAACTCCTTCACGAGCTGCTCGACTTCCGGATTCTGCGGGTCCCAGACCAGCTTCGGTGCGGCCGGAGTTCCAGCCTTGTGAGGTGCAGCCTTTGTCTTTCTTGCCGTCGGAGCGGGGGCGGCAGCCTGGACGGGCTTAAGGCTGCGCAACTCCCAGAACGTCGTCCCAAGATAGAGGAGCGCGCCCAGCACGGAGGCCAGCATCGGTGATTGCAAAATCTTCATGGCAGTCGTGGTCAGGCGTGGGCGGCGAGGCTGGGCCGCGGTGCAAGATCATCCAGCCAGCGCTGATCCTCACGCTGGAGGTCGCGCTGGTATTCCTGGCGGCATTTGACGTGGTGTTTTTCCACCGCCTCACGTTCCTGCCGGGCCTTCAGCAGGGCGTGAAAGTGCTGCTGGACGATGCGTTCGGCGTTCTGCAAATCGGCGGCGCACTGGCTGCGGCGTTCCTGGATGACCAGGCAGAACTGCTGCCGGCGGCTGACCTGGTGGGCCGGGCAGCCGGCGGTCACAAGCTCCTGGATCTCGAAACGCGCGAGGCTGAGCTCGTGCTCCACGTCCTCCAGCCGCTTCTGTGCCTGGGCGCGCCGGGCGAGGACGAGGGCGTATTGCTCGCCCGCCTCGTGTTCGCGCCGTTCCCGGAGCATCTGCACGGCCTGCAATTTGTAGCGAAACGGTTTCATGGTCTCAGAGGGTCATCAGTTTTTCCGGGGCGCGGGTGCAGCCGGCTTTTCGCGGTCGGCGGCCTTCATCACGTCGGCGAGCAGCTGCCAGCTTTCACGGGCGGAAACGCCCTGTGACACGGCCTGGCGGAGAAAGAGGTTCAGCGGCTCATGCAGGCGGATTGAGCGGTCCACCGCCGCATTGCTGCCGGGCGGGTAGGCGCCAATGCTGATGAGGTCCTGGTTCTTGCGGTGCACCGCGAGGGCTTCCCGCGCACCGCCGGCCAGGGCCTGCTGCTCGGTGCTGGTCAGGTCGCGCACGAGGCGGCTGACGCTTTCGAGCACATCAATCGCGGGATAGTGGTTCTGCGTGGCGAGCTCACGCGTGAGCACGATGTGGCCATCCAGGATGGAGCGCACCGCGTCGGCGATGGGCTCGTTCATGTCGTCGCCCTCGACCAGCACGGTGAAGAGCCCGGTGATCGAGCCCTGTTCGCCGGTGCCCGCCCGCTCCAGCAACTGGGGCAGGAGTGAAAACACCGAGGGCGTGTAGCCGCGTGTGGCCGGCGGCTCGCCGACGGCCAGGCCGATCTCGCGTTGGGCCATCGCGAAACGGGTCACGGAATCCATCATCAGCAGGACGTTCTTTCCCGTGTCGCGGAAGTGTTCCGCGATGGTCATGGCGACGAACGCCCCCTTGAGCCGGGCCAGGGCCGGGTCATTGGAAGTCGCCACCACGATCACGGATTTGCGGCGGCCCGCCTCATCCAGATCTTTCTCCAGAAACTCTCGCACCTCGCGCCCGCGTTCGCCGATGAGGGCGATCACGTTCACGTCGGCTTCGGCACGGCTCGCCATCATGCCCAGCAGGGTGGACTTGCCGACGCCGCTGCCGGCGAAGATGCCGAGCCGCTGGCCGCGACCGCAGGGAACGAAGGTGTCCAGCGCCTTGATGCCGGTCTGGAACGGCAGCTGGATGCGCTGGCGACGGAGCGGGTGGGGAGGCTGGACGTTGACGGGGATGTGCCGGTCCGCTTCCAGCGAGCCGCGTCCGTCAATGGGATTGCCCAGTCCGTCGAGCACCCGGCCCAGCAGTTTGTCCCCGACCGGTGCCTGCAGGGGCCGGCCCAGGGCGATGACTTCGCTTCCGGGCTGGATGCCGTGCGTTTCGCCCAGCGGCATCAGCAGCACATGCCGGTCGCGGAACCCTACGACTTCCGCCAGCGTGGAACCGTCGCGCCGCGCCGACTCGATGCGGCAGACCTCGCCGACACCGGCCAGCGGGCCTTCGGACTCGATGATGAGCCCGATCACCTGGGCCACGCGGCCGCGGTTTTGCAGCACGCGTGTGCCGCGCACCTTTTCGGTCAGTTGCTTCAGCCGGCTCGGAAATGGAAGCGGGGCGGTCATCAGGGCTCCAAAGCTTGGCGCAGCATCTCCAGCTTGGTTTCACGGCGGCCATCAATCACCCCGAGCCGGGTCTGCACGAGGCAGCCGCCCCGGGTGACTTCGGAGGAGGGTTCCAGGCGCATGCGGTCGCCCCCGATGTTGGTGGTCAGCAACGGCGAGCCGGCCTGTTCCAGCAGGGCGATATCCTCGGGATGCAGCAGCACCCGGATATTGGCCTTGTCCTCGATCTCGGCGAGCGACTCCTGCACGACTGCCGCAACCTGTTCCTCAGTGATGGGCAGGCCGGCGACCAGCTTTCGGGCGGCCGCGAGTGCGAGCGCGATGAGAGCCGTCTCGCAGTCACGGGCGACGGTGGTCACGCCTTCGCCCAGAGATTTCAGCACACCATCACGGAGCCGGGCAAAGCCCGCCCGTTCCTGCTGCAACCGTTCGGCGGCGGCCTGTTCCGCCTCCTGCCGGCCACGCTCGTAGCTCGCCGCCTCGCGCTCGCGGATGCGCGCGTCCAGCGTCTCGCTGTGCCCGGGCTGGGCCAGCAGGGCGCCGTGCAGCGGCGAGGCGAGCGTGATGGACTGGCTGAGCTTTTTCACGTGGCCGCCTTCTCATTGGGATCGCCAAGCTCGATCTCGCCCTCGCTTTCGAGGCGGCGGACGGTCTCGATGATGCGCATCTGGGCCGCCTCGATGTCCCGCAGCTTGAGCGGGCCCATGAGGCTGATTTCCTCGGCGACCGTTTCGGCCGCACGCTTGGAGAGGGAGCTGAGGATGAGGTTCTTGAGCTTGTCGCTCGCCGTCTTGAGGGAGACTGCGAGGTCGCGGATATCCACCTCGCGGAGGACGCGCTGGACGGCCGAGGGATCGAGATTCGAAAGGTCCTCGAAGGTGAACATCTTCTGCCGGATGGCCTGGCTGAGCTCCGGGTTGCGTTCCTCGAGGGTGATGAGGAACGACTTGCTGAGATTCTTGTCGAGCGCGTTGAGCAGGTCGGCGGCAGACTTCACGCCGCCCGTCTGGTTGAGCGCGCGCGTGTGCTTGCCGCCCAGGCGCCGGTTGATGACCTCGACGATCTTTTCCACCACCTCGATCGGGGTGGCGGAAAGGGTGGCCAGGCGTTCGATGACCTCCCCGCGCAGATCCTGCCGGAGCATGAGCAGGAGCTGCGACGCCTTGTCCGGGGGCAGGTAGCTGGTGATCAGGGCGATGGTCTGGGCCTGCTCCTGCTTGATCAGGTTGAAAATCTGGCGCGCCTCCAGGTCGACGATCTGCTGGATCGCGGCGACGGACGGGCGCTGCGGGGCCACGCGGCTGATGATGTTCGACGCCTTGAAGAGGCCCACGGCCTTTTCCAGCGTGGTCTGGGTGAACTCGATGCCGCCGCGGATCGACGTGCTGGCCTGCACGGCCACATCGCTGAACTCGTTCAGGATCTCCTGCTGCAGCTCCTGCGTGAGCAGGGGCATCTTCGTCATTTCGCTGATGACCGCCTCCAGCTCGTGCTCGTCCAGCTGCTTCATCAGCTGCGAGGCGGACTCCTGGCCCAGGGTGATCAGCAGGGCGGCCAGCTTCTGCACCTTGGTGAACTTGGCAATGTCGGCAATGGCCGTTGTCTTGGCTTCCGAATGGGCTTCCATGGTCACTTGGATTTGCTCCGGTTCATCCACGAGCGGATGGCTTGGGCCATGTTATTGGGGTTGTCGCGGATCAGCTGGTTCAGCACATCGACGGTCACGATGCCGCCGGGCAGGGGCGACTTGCCGTTTTCGAGGTGGCCGTTGGCCTTGCTTTCCGCGCCGGCGGTGGCGAAGTCCCCGATGGGAATCCCGAGCGGGATGTTCTCCATCGGCGTCTTCTGGAAGGTGCGCCAGAAGAGGCCCAAAATGGCGAGTCCAAGGACGGGATAGATCAGCTTGGTACCCAGCCCGATCCAGAACTGCTTGCGCTCATCCTTATCGAGCTTGTCGGTCAGCTCCACCGCCTGCTGGTCGTTGAAGGGCATTTCCTCCAGCGTGATCTCATCCAGCCGTTGGGCGTCGCCGCCCTCCTGGATGCCCAGTGCGCTCTGGACGATATGCTTCAGCTTCAGCAGCTCCTCGGGGCTGCGCGGGTTGGCGACCCGGTTGGTGGCCGTGGTCGTCATGCGCGCCGCCACGAACACGGCGGCGGAAACCCGCTTCAGGCCGCCGGCGGTCTGCGTGAGGCTGCTGGTGGACTTGTTGATCTCGAACTGGGTGTTCGCTACCTTCTTCCTCGTGTTGGTCCGGTTGGCGGTGAGGTTGGAGGTCGGGGAATTGGTCTCCGCGTTGGCGTTGACGGTCACGCCCGGCACGCCGGCGTTGGGCGTGGTGGTGGTGGTGTCGGTGTTTTCGTCGTTGAGCGTGGTGGTGCGGATCACCTGGCCCTCGGGATCAAACTTCTCCTCGGTCCGCGTCTGGCTGTCGAAGTTGATGTCGGCGGACACGCGGACCACGGCCTGGCCGGGGCCGAGCACCTTTTCCAGCATCCCCTCCGCCTTCTTGGCGAGGTAATGTTCAAGCTCCTTGCGCGCCCCGAGCTGGGTGGTGGTCATGCCCGCGAGCGAATTCTCATCGGAATTCTCCGAAAGCACGTTGCCCTGGTTGTCCACGACCGAGACAAAGTTCGCCTGCAATCCCTCGACCGAGTTCGCCACCAGGAAGCGGATCGCATTCACCGTCTGGGGCGGTAGCGTGGCATTGCCGCGCACGCGGACGAAGACGGAGGCGGTCGGCTTGCGGGTGTTGTCCACCAGCAGCCGGTTTTCCGGCATGACGATCATCACCCGGGCGCTCTCGATGCTGTCCACCTGGCCGATGGTCCGGGCGAGTTCGCCCTGCACCGCGCGGAGGTAGTTGGCGCGCTGCACGAAGTCGGAGATACCAAACGCCGGCTTGTCAAAAATCTCGAACCCGACGCCGTCGCCGGCGCGCGGGATTCCTTTTGCGGCGAGCTGCATCCGCATCAGATGAACCTTGTCGGCGGGCACCAGGATGGAACCGCCGGCACGGCTGATCTGATAGGGCACCTTGGCGTCATCCAGCGCGGCGACGACCTTGGCGGCTTCGGCCTCCTCGAGGCGGCCGTAGAGCAGGGCGTAATCGGTCCGGTTGGACCAGACGGCAATGCCCACGAGGCCGGCGACGAGCGCGAGGCCGGCCACCACCATGGTGACGCGCTGGTTCAGGCCAAGCTGCTTCCAGATGGAGAGCAGCTGTTGGAGAATTTGTGCGGGAGAGTCTTTCACGGGGATTTAGGGGTCGGCCGGTTCAGACCTGCATGCGCATGAGTTCCTGATACGAATCGAGAAGCTTGTTGCGGACCTCGACCATCAGCTGAAAGGAAACGCTGGCCTCCTCCATGGAGATCATCGCCTGGTGCAGCGAGACGTTCTGGCCGCTGAGCAGCCCGGTGACCATGTCGGAGGAGGCGGCGCCCTTGCTGTTCACGTCCTTGACCATGTTCCCGAGCATGTCCCCGAAGGAATCGCCGTTCGGGCCGGAGCTGGCCATCACGCGCGCCACGTCCGAATTGCCGCCCAGGGTGCTGGTGGGCAGGGTGGCCTGCGAGGCGAGGGAATTCCCCAGAGTCTGCAATTCCGCCAAAGGAATGTTTCCCGGCAGCTTGCCCAGCGCGTCTTTCGCCCCCGGCAGATTCTGCAGGGAGGAAAGACCCTGCAGATCCTTCATGGGCAGGGACTGGATGGCGGAAAGCGGGCTCATGCGTCGGGCGAATCATCCGGGCGGTTCCTCACCGCTTGCCGATTGAAAGCGTCTGCTGGGCGAGGTTCCGCGAGGTCTTGGCCACCGCGAGATTGGCTTCGAAGGCCCGCGAGGAGGTGATCATGTCGGCCATCTCCTCGTGAATGTTGATGTCGGGCACTTCCACCATGCCGGTCTGCGGGTTCGCGTCGGGATGGCCCGGGCTGTAAATCAGGCGGGGCGGACGCTGGTCCTTGTCGATCCGCGCCACATGCAGGAGCTGCACGCCGCTGCCGGGCAGGTCGCCCTGCTGCTGGTTCGACAGCACGGTCTCAAACACGACCTGGCGGCGCTGGAACGGCTTGCCGTCGATGCCCCGCGTCGTGTTGGCGTTGGCGATGTTCTGCGAAACCACCTCCATGCGGATACGCTCGGCATTGAGGGCCGAAGCGGTGCTTTGCAGTCCGGGAATGAGTTGGATCATAAATCTTAGGGGCTCAGGCGGAGTGACCGGTGATGGCCAGGCGGAGGCGGAGCAGGGAACCGGTGATCAGCTGGGTCTCCAGGGAATGCTCCATCGAGTTCTGGTTCATCTGGAGGAGTTCATTCTCCATCTGCACCGTGTTGCCGTCGCGGTTCGAGGCGGTGGCGGTGTAATCAACCCCGAGGGAGGGTTTCATGGCAGCCATGCGGTCGGTATCCCCGGCGGCGACGGCCTGCTTCAGCTCCGCCTGAAACGAGGGGGAGACATCAATCCGCTTGTAGTTGGGCGTTTCAAGGTTCGCCAGGTTGCTGGAGATGGCCTCGTGCCGGAGCACGGTGACATCCAGCATGGACTTGGCGGCCTGATACGTCGGCTGATCGAAAATGGCGTTGACCATGATTTCCGGCACTCACCGGCAAGCCCCTTCAGCACCCGGTATGCCATGCGGCAAAAATGGCCGGTTTGGGCCGGTTTCGAGGGGTGGCGGGTCAGATGGGGCAAATCCTTCCCGGTACCCCTAATGGCTGCTAGGCAAGGAACTCCGGCCAGGGATTGGGGTGTCCGCGATTGCCTACCGCACGGATTCGAGGTGCCCATCTGCCCACTCTCTCACTGAATGACGCACTGGTTTACTGGCTTACTGCCCCGCTCCGCGCTTCGCAGACTTTTCCCACTTCCCGCCACGCGGCCCTGCGTTAACTTCACCCGCACATGAGCGCCACTGCCGCCCCGTTCGCCACGCCCTCGATGCCGGATGCCCACGGACACTTCGGTCCCTACGGCGGCCGCTTCGTGCCCGAGACGCTCGTCTATCCCCTCCAGCAGCTGGAGGATGAGTACTACCGCGCGCAGCAGGACCCGGCCTTCCAGCAGGAGCTGAGCTATTACCTGCGCGAGTTCGTCGGGCGGCCCACGCCCCTCTACCATGCCGAGCGGCTCACCAAGGAGCTCGGCGGCGCCAAGATCTACCTGAAGCGCGAGGACCTCCTCCACACCGGCGCGCACAAGATCAACAACGCGATGGGCCAGATCCTCCTCGCGAAGCGCATGGGCAAGACCCGCATCATCGCCGAGACCGGCGCCGGTCAGCACGGCGTGGCCACCGCCACCGTAGCGGCGATGTTCGGCATGAAATGCGTCATCTACATGGGCGCGGTGGATTGCGTGCGGCAGGAGCTGAACGTGTACCGCATGAAGATGCTCGGCGCGGAGGTCGTGCCGGTGAAGGCGGGCCAGCAGACGCTCAAGGAGGCCGTCAACGAGGCCATGCGCGACTGGGTCACCAACATCCGCAACACGCACTACATTCTCGGCACCGCCTACGGGGCCCACCCATACCCGGTCATGGTGCGGAATTTCCACCGCATCATCGGCGAGGAGGCCCGCCGGCAGATTCTGGTACAGGAAGAGCGCCTGCCGGACCTGCTTATCGCCTGCGTGGGCGGCGGCTCGAACGCCATCGGCCTGTTCTACCCGTTCCTCAATGACCCTTCCGTCAAAATGCTCGGCGTCGAGGCCGGTGGCGAAGGCATCCTGCCCGAGAAGCACGCCGCGCGCTTCCAGGGTGGCTCCCTTGGCGTGCTGCAGGGGACGCGCAGCTACATCCTGCAGGATGAGTTCGGCCAGATTCAGCTCACCCACAGCGTCAGCGCCGGGCTGGACTACGCAGCCGTCGGGCCGGAGCACGCCTGGCTGCGGGACCAGAACCGCGTGGACTACACCTACGCCACCGACGAAAAGGCCCTGGACGCCTTTATGCGCCTCGCGCGGCTGGAAGGCATCATCCCCGCGCTGGAAAGCGCCCACGCCGTCGCCGCCGCCATCGAGCGCGCACCGCAGATGAGCAAGGATTCACTCATCATCGTGAACCTCTCCGGCCGCGGCGATAAGGACGTGATGCAAGTGGCCACCAAGGTGGGATTGCAGATGCCGAAGTGAGTTGCCTTACTTATCTGCGAGGCTCCTGTTCGAGAGCGACCAATAGCCAGAAGGGTGGTAGGGCGAGCGTCCCCGCGAGCCGTGCCGCCCCAGACCGAGGCCGCCTCGGCTCGCGCGGACGCTCGCCCCAGCGTGCGCTTTGCAAGTTTATGGCTGCGTAACACAAATGAACGCCTCGTCTGGCGACAATCTTCCTCAGCGGCACAATCCAGCGACCGGTGTTCGCATCGATCTCGGCCAGCCGAACATGGTGTTGCTGACCGTGGCTACCAAGAAGCGTGACCCTTGGATCGCCAACGAGACCGCCTACCGACTGCTGCATGAGGCCTGGTCGGAAGCCACTGCTTGGTTGGTGGGAGATTACCTGCCGATGCCGGATCACTTGCACTGCTTCTGTGCACCGCATGATCTGAGCGTCGATATCGAGACTTGGATCGCTTATTGGAAACGAGAGTTTGCGCTGAAACGGAAGAGGCTCACGGGGAAGCCTGACTTGCCGGACGGTCTGGGTAAGACATCGGCTTCTATGGCTGTCGGGCCTCGGCTCGCGGGGACGCTCGCCCCACCCGGCGCCGGGTTAGGTGGGGCCGCCAACGTGCGGGGTGGCGTTGGGCAAAAGACGTTACCCGAATGGAAGTTCCAGTCACGCGGGTGGCATCATCGGTTACGTCATGGAGACAGCTATTCGGTGAAGTGGACATATGTGCAGGAAAATCCGGTGCGTAAGAATCTTTGCCAACGCATGGAAGATTGGCCGTACAAGGGCAGGGTGTTCGACCTGTTCTGGTCCGGCCAATGACCCGGCGTCGGGTGGGGCGAGCGTCCCCGCGAGCCGTCAGCCATGCGGCAATCTTCGTACCGCGAGCGTCCCCCTTTTGTCCTCCTGTTGCCGTCAAAACTCCAGCACCTGACCCCGCACGGGGACGATCACCTCGGCCTTGGGCCTCAGCTCCCGCAGCGTTTCGGCGAAGGCCAGAGACTGAGCCTCTTCGCCGTGGATCACGGTGATGCGGCGGATATCGCCGGTGAGCTGGTTCACGTACTGGCTCAGTTCCCGGCGGTCGGCATGGCCGGAGAAGGCATCCACGGCGGCCACCTGCGCGTGAACCACGTTCGGCTCGCCGAAGATGTTCACGGGATTGCGCCCGGAGCGGAGCTGCGCCCCGAGGGTGTTCTCCGCGCAATAGCCGACAAACAGGATCAGGTTCTTGGCGTCACCGAGGTTGTTCTTGATGTGGTGGCGGATGCGCCCGGCTTCGGCCATGCCCGAGGCGCTGATGATGATGCAGGGGATCTTCAGCTCGTTGAGCTTCTTCGATTGCGTGACCTCACGGATGTAGGTCAGGCGCTCCATGCCGAAGGGGTCGCCGTGCTCGTTGAGAAAGCGGGAGGTCTCCTCGTCATAGCATTCGGGGTGCAGCCGGAAGACCTCGGTGGCATTGACGCTGAGCGGGCTATCCACAAATACCGGCACCTGCGGCAGGCGGCCCGCGTCGGTCAGTTGCCGCAGTTCATAGACCAGCGTCTGCGTGCGGCCGACGGAGAAGGCGGGGATGATCACCTTGCCGCCTCGTCCCAAGGCCCCACTGACCAGCCGGCAGAGATCCTCGGTGGCATTGACCGGATCGTTATGGGTGCGCGCGCCGTACGTGCTCTCGATCTGGAGGAAATCCACGTCCGCCACGGGCTCGGGATCGCGCAGGATCATCTGGTTGGGCCGGCCGATATCGCCGCTGAACAGGTAGCGGAACTTCCGGTCGCCCTCGCGCACGTCGAGCACCACCTGCGCCGAACCGAGGATGTGCCCCGCATCGCGGAAGGTGACCGTCACGCCATCGGTGACGGGCAGCGGCCGTCCGTAACCCACGGCGACAAACAGCCGGCTGGCCGCCTCGGCATCCTGGGCCGAATAGAGCGGCTCCACCGGCGGCAGCCCTTTCTTCGCCCGCTGTTTGGACACAAAATCCGCGTCCGAACGCTGCACGGCGGCGGAATCTTTCAGCATGATGCCGGCGAGATCGCGCGTGGCGTGGGTGGCGTAGATGTTCCCGCTGAAGCCCTGTTTCACGAGGTTGGGGAGGTTGCCGCAGTGGTCGATGTGCGCGTGACTCAGCACCACGGCATCCAGCGTGCGCGGGTCAAAGGGAAAGCAGCAGTTCCGCCGGATCGCCTCGTCGCGATGTCCTTGGTAGAGACCGCATTCCAACAGGAAACGACGCCCATTGACCTCCACCAGATACATCGAGCCCGTGGTGGTGCGGGTCGCCCCGAGGAAGTGGATTTTCATGGGCGAAAGGTGTGCGCCCAGATGCCGGCGGGCAAGCGATGAACCATGGGACGGTGTGTGCCGGTCAATAGCAGCGGACGAAGCAAAGAGCAGTCGGGTGGGGCGAGCGTCCTCGCGAGCCGTAGCCACCCTCTCTAGGGGCTGCTGCGGCTCGCGAGGACGC